>CAYLUZ010000001.1:0-721688 GCA_964387025.1 uncultured Leptolinea sp.
ACGATAAAATAAATAATAAAACCTACACCAGGGAAGAGAAAATGATCAAGGCAGGGCTACAAACCATGGATGGCGCAACCGCCCTTGCATATGCCAGGGATCGACATACCGGTGGAGGAGATTATGACCGGGCCGCGCGCCAGCAGCAAGTGGTGGATGCAGTTCGTGCCAGGATACTCAATTTTAATATGCTTCCATCTCTGATCACAAAAGCTCCCCGGCTGTATGCTGATCTTTCCAAAGGTGTTCATACGAACCTATCGCTTGACCAGATAATCCAATTGGCGCTATACGCTGCTCAAATCCCCGCAGAGAGTATCACTCACGGATTGATTCCAGAAGATGCAGCTTTTGGTGGAATGTCTCCGGATGGTCAGTCCATTCTGATCCCGATCATGGATAAAGTTCGGGCGGTTCGCAACGATACATTTGCCACCAGTGGACCTCTTGGCCCCGCACTTGTGTCATCCGATCCGACTGAACTGATGAAAGCCGAAAGCGCCAGGGTTTCCATTCGAAATGGATCATCATTGGAAGGATTGGCAGCACTATCAGCACAATACTTCCAGCAGCAGGGTGTAAACGTTGCTGAACAAGGAACTGGTGATCCATCCGGTTTTTCCTATATCATTGACATTACAGGCAAACCATACACGTTGGCGTACTTTACAAATGTATTACAGCTTTCACCTGCCCAGATCCGTAATGCCAGCTACGATCCCAATTCACCGGTGGATGTGATCGTGGTGCTGGGTGATGATTGGGCAAAAAATAATCCGATCGGCAAATAACACTATTGATCTCGATCATCCCCCGGGTAATCCCGGGGGATTTTTTTGTTTAACGCAAGCATGTTTCTTTGTGAAAACTTATCGTTAGAAGGGATTCAGTCAATCACCCACTTGGTGGCATCGTCAGGGAACTTCGTCCAGGCAAATATGACGGAGAAATCCACACGATACAATCCGCCCTTCAGCCAAAAGTCCGGTGAGGCAGTATATGTATCGGATTGATATTTCCGGTTATATTCTTCAGATAATTTTATGGCCAGTTCTTTATTGGGGATGATCTCAATCGCTTTTCCGTGGATTATCAATACATCCGTTCCACTTTCAAGGTGTATGGCAATATTGGGATTACTCTTCAGGTTCCTCCCCCGCTTGGTCTGAGGGCTGCCGTCGAAATAAAAGGTTTCATCGACCCAAGCGCCCCATACTGGAGTTGCATGCGGTCTTTGGTTGCTGTCCACAGTGCTTACCCAGTAGTGCAGAGCCTTCTTCAGCCTCTCAGTGACATGCTGCCACGGAAGAGTACCGTCGAGTGATTCGGGAACTCCATAATCCAGTGGAAAAACCGGTCGGCGGGTTATTTTTTTTATATCGACCTACTCAAATGCACCTGCATTGATCCAGGCAATAAGAAGATTTAGTTCATCACCAGTGAGCACCACGGGGTGACCTTTCTTTTGAACTTTCACAATTTCACTATTTCCTGCATCACCAGGAATTATAACCACTTCTTTACTTGACCCCTTCATTGCTCCAGCATAGTTGTTTAATGTTAATCCAGCCGTGCCTGATTCTCCATGACAGGCGGAACACTTGCTTTGGAAGATCGGGCCAATCGTATTGGTAAATGTGATGGCCGTTGCTGGCGCAGCTGTTGCCCCAGGAGCAGCTGGAACAATGGAAGCCACCGGAGTGGACGTGGGTGGTGCAACTGGAATCTGGTCTTTTAGCGCTTCTCTAAGTAGCGGCGCATCAAATCCCGCGTAATCCCAACTGGAACCGTGGCAAACGCTGTTGGAGCAGAAGGACGTGTTATCTTTTCCACCCGGATTATCGACTGTGTGGCAGGCCTGGCAGGTGTTATCAAAGACCTGGTTATGGATGGTGATCCAATTTGTATTCAAGTGGGATGGTGGTTCTACACCGCGATTCAATTCAATTTTCGCAACCAGATCTTCGGCTTTTGAAGATACCGGAATGGAATGGCACAGGTTGCATTCCAGGCGGATGGCTTCTCCGTCTGGTGTCAGATGCTTGCCATCATGACAGCGAAAACATCCGGGTGAATTATCGTGTCCAATATTATTGGGGTGTGTATCCCAGAACATTTTCTGGTCTGTAAAGGCTGATACCTTGTAGCTATCCAGTAATGCTTTAATGGCATTTGAAACTCGCTCTTCATTCTTTTGATAGAACTCGGGGTATGTAGTTTTGTAGTATGTATCCAGCTCGAGGATGGCGGCATGCGCTTCTTCATCGGTCGCATAGACTTTGCCAAGTATCTCTTCCCCTTTTTTCTTGATCTCCGGAATGGAGGTGGAGATCAATCCCCTGCTCAATAATTGATCCATAGCAGTAGCGGGAGGGAGGATCTGATGCGCCGTTCGGTTATGGCAGGTGTTGCAATCCATCTGGATCAAGTCTTCACTTTTAACATTCTCAACCTTAAAACCGGATTGAACATCAACATACTCTTTGATGCTGCCATCAGCCAGGGTCACCCGAATGTAGGGGATATCCTGTCGTTCTGCGTCAGTCGCGGCAAAATAAACCGGATTCTCGATATGCCAGTGGATTCCATTCCCCAGTCCCTCCCGTTTGGAACCACCGCCTGTTTTTAATAACAGGTTTACGGTCGTTTCAGTATTATCGGTATCGCTGGCATATCTATTAATTTGCAACAATTTGTCCCCGGTAAAAGTCTGGGGGTAATGGCAGGTTTCACAGGCTTCAATGGCAGGGCGCATGTCTTTTGCCCGGATCGGATAAACGTATGTATTAAATACCAGCGAAGTTCCTGTCTGCCAGGAATACTTGATCTTGCGGGGGATTTGGATGATTAATGGAGCCCGTCCAAGGTGGCATTCTTCACAAGTTACCCTGGAATGGTCTGATATGGAATGGGTAACATGTTGCGGCGGCATTGTATGGCAGGTTAGACCACAAAAAGATGTGGTATTGGTGGTTTCCCAACCAGCAGAGACACCGACCAGGAGCAGGATCAAAACAAGAACCACTACAAAGTAGGGGAGGATTTTTAATCCCACAGATCGTTCAGCCGGGGGAAAGAAGAAATTTTTGAACCAATTAGGTTTACCAGTCATACATCCTCCACAAAAACCTATCCGATAAATACTATTCTCATCTAATATTAATATTAGCACAAATAATTGTATTGAACTAGAACTCAAAAACGAACTCCTTTCAACACGAAAGGAGTTCGTATACTAATATTGGAATGTGTTAAACCGGGTTGATCGCTTTTGCGAGACCGCTTGGGCTGAATTTCAAACGATTCTCACTTTCATATGCCAATTCAATGATCAAATGCATAACATGGTCAGCAACCTTCATAACGTAGGCATGATCATTTACATCTCCATGGAATTGGACAGGTTTTCCTACGGTCATATGGTATGGTCCCTGTATATACCATCGCCCGTATTCCTCTTTCCCCTGTACAACTGACCTGAAAGACCGGATTTTTTCTCTGACAAGCGAAATTCCCACCGGGACTATGGGTGCCCCGCTTTCTATCGCCAGTCGGGCAACTCCGCTTCGGGATCTTAGAAATCCGCCTTCAGATGGACTTAACGCTCCCTCTGGGAATATCATGATATTATGGCCGGCTTTTAGATGAGCCAGGGCTGCATCGATGGCCGCTGGGCCGCCTCCGGCAATCACCGGGATATGTCCGGATCTCCGCAAATATTCACCCAGAACTGGTACCTGGAATAAAAGATTGTTGATCAGGATATATGTTTGTTCCTTTACCATCGCAGCAACAAAAAAGGGATCGGTGGTGGTTGGATGGTTTGCAGCAATTATTTTTGCTCCATTCGGCATTTCACAATGCTTTTTTACATCCATTTTCAACATAGTACCCGTATAAGTCCCAATTACAGGACGTGATAACCAATACATTGTTTTATCAATTAACACTAAAACCTCTTTGCAGAGTTATGACTGCTGAAATTCAAAAATCATATCGTGTTGTAAGCTTAACCGTTCCATGTTTATTCAACATCTATCCGTGTGTAGATTTATTAAGCATTACCAGGCATATACTTGTATGTGTCTTATATGAACAACCCCCCATTGACAGGAAGGGTGCAAATTGCATGAATTACCTGATGGAATTAAGTTAAACGAATTCTTGCTGAGATTAGATTAGTGCTTTATAGATATTGACTAATTTTTTCCACCCATATACAATACCCGGCTCCCAGCAGGTGGATATTATCGTTGGTGAGCTTCTGTTTTAGTCCACCCTGAGCGTTGGCAAATGCCGGGAATAAATTGATAAAAGTATAACCAAACTCTTCCGCCAAAGCTTTCAATTCTTTATTTATCTTTCCAATTCGGCTTGCATAGATGACATGCCGGGGTAATAACGACTGCACATAAACCTGGGTAGCGGGAATTTCGGCTTTGATCTTTTCCAGGATCTGCCGGTATTTGTTAATTACTTCATTCTGGGTGCGGTACTCGAACCAGGTCAAATCGTTCGTACCGATCAATAAGAAAATTTTTGCAGGTTTACCTGAAATGATATCGTCAAGCCTTTGTAATACACCGTTGACTGTATCGGCATTTATTCCGCGATTAATTACCGGTTTATCCGGGAAGAGTTCATCCCATCGCGCCCCTTCGGTCAGGCTGTCACCCACGAACACAATATCACCGGGTTTGATCGGGACCTGTCGAAAGAAATCCACCTTCTGACCATAGTGGTGCGCTACCAGACGCCTTACTTCCGTCCTGGTAATGGTAAGTAAAACGAAGGTCGCGAAGAAAATCGCAAAAAGGATGATGATTATTACTTCTTTTTCCATGAGAACACACTATGATAAAATAAGCTTTGAAATATTTTCCTTATTATTAATAACTATACCTTATTATCTGAAAGTCGATAACCCCTGCCACCAAATATCATTTGTGGTCCAGGGGAATAATTACCAGATTGAGATCAAGGATATAAAAAGGAAACTATGAAAAAATATGATGTAATTATCGTAGGTGGGGGAATTGTCGGCTGCATGACTGCCCGTTTTCTTTCCCGCTATCAATTGGATATCCTGTTAATTGAGAAGACGTCCGACGTTGGCACAGGCGCAAGTTCTGCCAATTCGGCCATCGTTCATGCCGGCTATGATCCGTTGCCCGGATCATTAAAAGCCAAGATGAATGTTGCCGGAAACGCGATGTGGGATACCCTGTCAGGTGAGCTTGGCTTCGATTATGACCGCCGGGGAGATTACGTGGTCGCCATCGGTGCAGAGGAATTTGCACACCTTGACAGCCTTATCGAACGCGGGCGGAAGAATGGTGTGCCCGGCATGCATATCATTTCTGCCGATGAGATCCGCTACCGTGAGCCAAACATCAATCCCGAAGTGAGTGGTGCATTATGGGCTCCAACCGGCGGTATCTGCGACCCGTTCATGGCAGTGGTGGCATCTGCCGAAAACGCTGTTCAAAATGGCGTCACCCTCATGCTCAACACCGATTTTGAAGATTTTTTGATCGACGGGGACAAGATCGTCGGTGTAAAAACGAACAACGGCACATTCGGCTCTCGATGGGTCATCAATGCAGCCGGTCTGTATTCGGATTTTGTAATGCACAAAGCTGGTATTCGCCCTGAATTCGTCATCACCCCAAAACGCGGTGAATATGCTGTTTTAGACCGTGCAGAGATCCAGATCAATAACGTTCTATTCCCGGTTCCTTCCAAAAAAGGAAAAGGGATTCTTGTGACAACTACCGCTCACGGCAACACGATGATCGGCCCCAATTCAGAAAATGTAACCGGTGAGGACGATCGTATATCCACCAAAGAAGGATTGGATGGCGTCTGGAGTGGAGCCCAAAAACTGGTTCCTTCGCTCAATCCAAAATTTACCATTTCTCTCTTTAGCGGGTTGCGGGCAACCGGAAACGCCCAGTGTGAGACCCCCGGTGTGGACTATAATGCGGATTTCATTATTGAGATCCCCTACGAAGTTCACGGTCTGGTCAATCTGGGCGGCATTGAATCACCCGGCCTCACCTCTGCACCTGCCATCGCGCAACGCGTGGTTGAGTTATTGGTGGATGCTGGAGAAAAACTGCACCTCAAGCGCAGTTGGAACCCCATCCGCCCCCCGCGGCCGCATTTCCGCAAACTACCCCGTGAGGAACAGATCAAATTGATCAAAACGGATCCGCGCTATGCCCGCGTGATTTGCCGGTGCGAGACTGTGACCGAGATGGAGATCATCAATGAGATCCATGGCATCATTCCTGCGGTTACTTATGACGCGATCAAACGCCGTACCTGGCTGGGAACAGGCCGCTGCCTGGGATCCTTTGATATGCCCCGTATAGTGGATATCCTTTCGAAAGAATTGGGTGTACCTCCCCAATCAATAACCAAAAAAGGTCCCGGCTCGGAATACCTTTACCGCAAGACCAAAGAAGTGGAGGCGTAACATGACACTCAAGGAAAAATACGACGTCGTAATCATCGGTGCCGGCCCCGGCGGACTGGCAGCCAGTATTGCTGCAAAACAAAATGGTGCCGAAGATGTCCTTATTATTGAACGCGATAAGGAATTGGGTGGAATACTAAATCAATGCATTCATAACGGCTTCGGGTTGGAGATTTTCCAGCAGGATCTTCCCGGCCCGGCTTATGCCCAACGCTTTATCAATGAAGCCTTATCCGTCGGTGTGGATACTTTGATGGATGCAATGGTTCTGGATATCAGTCCCCAGCGCAGGATCTTTGCCACTGGTAGGGACGTTGGTGTTGTGGATATCCAGGCTCGAGCGATCGTCCTGGCCATGGGCTGCAGGGAAAAAACCCGCGCTCAGATCCGCATCCCCGGTTCCCGCCCATCGGGTGTCTTTACCGCAGGAACAGCTCAACGATGGGTCAATGTGGAAGGCTACATGCCCGGTAAGAAGTTCGTTATTCTGGGCTCCGGTGATATTGGCATGATCATGGCCCGAAGGTTAACTCTGGAAGGCGCCAAGGTGGAAGGGGTGTTGGAAGTCATGCCTTTCCTGACCGGATTGACCCGTAACTATGTTCAATGCCTCATGGATTATGATATTCCCCTTCACCTCAGCCATACCGTAAAACAGATCATCGGCAGCAACCGGGTCGAAGCGGTCGAATCCGTCCAAGTGGATGAAAAATGGAATCCGGTCAAAGGTACAGAATTGGTGATCCCTTGCGATACGATGCTGCTCTCTGTCGGATTGATCCCTGAAAATGAATTGTCCCGCAAGGCTGGCGTCCAAATGGACCCGATCACCGGCGGCCCATTCGTGGATGACCACTTTGAGACTAATGTTCCAGGAATTTTCGCGGCGGGCAATGTGGTGCATGTCTATGACCTGGTGGATTGGGTATCTGAAGCCGGGAAGGAAGCCGGCAAGAGTGCTGCCAAATTTGCCGGAAAATTACGCCGGCTTGAAAACCGGTTGGTGCCATTACGAGCCGGAGAAAATGTTCGCTATGTGGTTCCGCATCAAATGGATCGCGAAACGTTGACTGAATCGATCGTCCGACTTCAGCTCAGGGTGAAGACACCCATCGAAAAACCGGTCTGGGTCGAAGTGCGCAACCGTGGAAATTTGATCACCCGTAAAGGTGAGCTATATGCCCGGCCTGGCGAGATCATCACCCTCGAAATACCCATCCGCGCTTATGATGAAGTTCAGCTCGCAGAAGAATTAACAGTTGCCGTAGTGCAACGCTAGGAGTAAATATGGATCAAACCACAATGAAAATTTTATGTGTCACCTGCCCCAAAGGATGTTCTCTTGAAGTCACCAAACAAGGTGATACCGTCCTTGAAGTAAAGCCGGGCTGTAAACGCGGGCATGAGTATGCGAAACGCGAACTGGTGGATCCCCGCCGTATGGTGGCAACGTCCATTCGCCTCAAGAACAGTGCCCACCCGTTGCTGCCGGTCTATACATCTGCCCCTTTCCCCAAACCCCGCATCATGGAACTGCAGAAAAAGCTGCGTAAAGTCGAACTCACGGCACCGATAAAAATGGGCGCAGTAGTTGTCCATAATGTCCTGGATACCGGAATAGACATCATCTCCAGCCGGGACGTGGAAGTGGCGACCAATCTCTCTTCTCAGTTTGCGCGCACCCAGGAATAGACAGAAAACATATCTAAAGATTAAGATATCAACATAAAAAAAGCCCGGACAAAGAAAAATCTTTTATCCGGGCTGTATTAATTAAATTAGCAACATCAGGCGCTAATGGAAATGAGTGGTTTTGTGGATGGTGTTTTGGCGTGAGTGGGTTGTGGAAACTTCATTTCAGGCAGCACAATGATCGCTTCAGTTGTTGATCCGTAGATCCGCACCATCTTGGCATCGATACCCGCATTCTTCAAGATCTCGATCGCCGATTTTATCGCATCCTCTTTGCTCATTCCTGCCTCCGATCCGCTGGTAAAGAGGTATGGTGCAGTAATCATGCCGAATAAATCATTTGACACAAACTTATAACTTGTTACATTTCCGCAATAGTTATTTCCCCCTCTTTTCGGTCATGTTACAATAAAATAGCTATGGATACACGATTTCTGCCTACCACTCTCGAAGAAATGCATGCCCGCGGTTGGGATGAACTGGATGTCATCCTGGTGAGCGGCGACAGCTATATCGACAGCCCATTCATTGGTGCTGCTGTGATCGGCCGGGTGCTGGAAAGTGCCGGATTCCGGGTGGGGATCATTGCCCAGCCGGATGCCAATTCCAATGCCGATATCACCCGCCTGGGTGAGCCGGTTTTATTCTGGGGGGTAACCGGCGGCAGCGTCGATTCGATGGTCACCAATTACACCGCCAACAAACACAAGCGCCGTACCGATGATTACACTCCCGGCGGCGAGAACAACCGCCGTCCTGATCGCGCGGTGATCACATATACCAACCTCATCCGCCGCTTTCACAAGAATACCCGCCCCATCGTCCTGGGCGGGATCGAAGCCTCCCTTCGCCGGGTGGCACATTTCGACTTCTGGTCAAATTCCGTCCGCCGCTCCATCCTGTTCGATGCCAAAGCGGATTTCCTCCTGTACGGCATGTCCGAGCAGTCAACCTTGGCGCTTGCCCGTGCCCTGCAATTAGGCGACGATCCCAGCTCGATTCGCGGCCTTTGCTATATCACTCGCCAGCCGCCGGAAAAATACCTCAAACTCCCCGATTACGAAACCGTTGCCGCGGATAAACTGGCCTTCATTAATATGTTCCATGTTTTCTACCAGAACAACGACCCCATCACCGCCAAAGGACTGGTTCAACAGCACGCAGACCGGTTCCTTGTGCAGAATCCACCCGCGCCATATGCCACCCAGAAAGAAATGGATGCAGTGTACGCCCTGCCATTTCAGCGCGTTCAGCACCCATATTACGAAAAACAGGGTCCGGTGCGGGCTCTGGACACCATCGGCTTTTCGATCAGTACCCATCGCGGTTGTTATGGCGAATGCAACTTCTGCGCGATTGCAGTCCATGAAGGCCGCACAGTCCGCTGGCGCAGCCAGGACTCGATCCTTAATGAAGCAGTAACGCTGACCAAACTGCCGGACTTCAAAGGCTATATCTCCGACGTGGGTGGCCCCACAGCAAACATGTACGGTTTCGAATGCAAGAAGAAGTTGAAGAGCGGCGTCTGCGTGGATAAACGCTGCATCTATCCCGAGGTATGCTCTGCCCTCAAACCGGACCACCTGCCCCAGGTGGAGCTGCTGCGTAAGCTGCGCAAGATCCCGGGTGTCAAAAAAGCTTTCGTGGCATCCGGCATCCGGTACGATATGATCGATGCCGATACTGATCACGGCGGCGAATACCTGAAAGAGATCGTGGAAGAACACGTTTCAGGCCAGTTAAAGATCGCCCCGGAACATACCGAAAAACTTGTCCTCGAGAAAATGGGGAAACCCGGCCAGGCCAGCCTGCTCAAGTTCAAAGATCAGTTCGATTCCCTCTCCCGCCAGGCCGGGAAGAAGCAATTCCTCACCTACTACATGATCGCCGCGCATCCCGGCTGTACCGATATCGATATGCGCCGCCTGAAAACATTTGCCAGCCAGGAACTGCAGATCTCGCCTGAACAGGTGCAGATCTTCACTCCCACCCCATCCACCTATTCCAGCCTGATGTACTACACCGGCCTGGACCCGTTCACCCTCAAACCATTGTTTGTGGAAAAAGACCCCATGCGGCGTGAAAAGCAAAAACAGATCGTTGTGGAAAAAGCTCCCGAGCCTGACTCCCGCCGTTCCCGTTTGCGTATTGCCGGAAAGAGAAAGTATTAATGTATCGATTGTTTGCCGTCACCCAACCCGGTCTGGAACCATATTTAAAGCAGGAACTGAAATTGCTGGGGCTGCCATCCACGCCGCCGGTGGCTTATGATTCAACCGGTGAAGCACACGAGGAATCCGGCGGCGTCGAATTTGATGCCAGCCTAGCGGATGTGTACCGGGTGAACCTGCACCTCCGCACCGCCAACCGTGTGCTTGCCCGTTTGGGTGAATTCTCTGCCAACGGCTTTGAAGAACTTCAGAAGAAAGCTGCCCGCCTCCCCTGGCAGCAGTACCTGCGCCATGGTCAGCCCATCGCCATGCGGGTCACATGCCGCAAAAGCCGCTTGTATCATTCAGACGCCGTTGCCCGCGAAGTGCTGGCTGCCATAAACACCACACTCACCAAACCCTGTACTCTGGTGAAATTTGACGAGGATATTCGTCCTGTACCCCAGTTGGTCGTGGTCCGTCTGCTGCGCGATGTCTGCACCATCAGCATGGACACTTCCGGTACCTCGCTGCATCGCCGCGGTTACCGCCTGGAGACCGCCAAAGCCCCCTTGCGGGAAACCCTGGCTGCCGGGTTGATATTTGCCTCCGGTTGGGATCCATCCACACCATTGCTCGATCCATTTTGCGGATCAGGCACCATCGCCATTGAAGCCGCTTTAATGGCACGAAAAATAGCTCCCGGTAAAAACCGGCGCTTCGCCTTTACTGACTGGTCCAACTTCGACTCGCCCCTTTGGCAGAGTCTGTACAAAGAAGCAGCCGCCAATGAAACCATGGATTGCCCACCCATCCTGGCGTCAGACCGGGATGAAGGCGCCATCCGCATCACCACCGCCAATGCAGAACGTGCGGGGGTGCTGGAAAACCTGGATCTGAAATGCCAGGCTTTTTCAGCGATCGAACCCCCTGAAACAAAAGGATGGATTGTGACCAATCCCCCTTACGGTGTTCGCGTCAGTTCGGGGAAAGACCTGCGCAACCTTTACTCACAGTTGGGTGAAGTGCTACGATCCAAGTGCCCCGGTTGGCAGGCGGGAATCCTGTGTGGAGATCCGATCCTGGTCGGTCACACGCGTCTCACTTTCCAGTCCAAATTGCACCTGGTAAATGGCGGCATTCCTGTAGTATTTCAAATAGCCAAACTATAAAATTTTCCCTTGCAGGGGCGGACCTATGTACCCTTCGGGCATGATATGTCCGCCTGTTCTGCCACCCTGAGTGCATTGATAGCATAGCATCCAGTAGGAATTAATAGGGTTATTAAGATTGACAATGGTAAAAAAATATATACTATAGTCAGTATGCATTATTAATCTCATGTTAATACAAAAGGAGAATGAGTTATGAATGGTCTATTTAAAGTAACAACCAAAACGATCGTTGCTGCAGGCTTGGGCGCTGCCATTTTTATGCTTTTATTCATGTATGTCAAAATCCCCTCCTGGGTACCTGAAACCCAATTTCAAACCGCTTATGGGCTCAGCGCATTCTTTGGCGTCCTGTTTGGACCCATCACTGCTTTCCTCATGGCCTTTATCGGCCACGCGCTCAGTGATTTCCTCCAGTATGGTACTCCCTGGTGGAGCTGGGTGATCGCTAGCGGTATTGCCAGCTTTATTTTTGGTCTGGCTTACAAGCGCACCCGTGTGGAAGAAGGAACTTTTGGCCTCAAGGATATCCTCACATTTAACCTGTATCAGATCGCTGGTAACGCAGTCGCATGGCTTGTGGTCGCTCCAGTACTGGATATCCTCATCTATGCAGAACCCGCCAATAAGGTATTCGTCCAGGGCGCTGTTGCCTGTGGAATGAACATCATCAGCGCTGGTGTCATTGGCACCCTGCTGTTGATCGCATACGCAGCCACCCGCACCAAGAAGGGCAGCCTGAACAAAGCCGGTTAATCCACCAACCAGTCACATATCCACCATTAATCAAAAGGCGGCCAATGCCGCCTTTTGATTTGGTATTACAAGCCTACTTTCATCCCTGCCTCCGGTATAATAACCATATCAATCTTATTACCAACATGGATGTCCCTGCATGAATGAAGCCCCCATAATTGAATTCGAGAATTTCAGCTTTCAGTACTTCAGCCAGGCCGAACCGACTCTGCACAATATCAACCTCAAGATCTACCCTGGTGAAAAGATATTGATCGTCGGTCCTAGCGGCAGCGGTAAAAGCACCCTGGGTCACTGCCTCAATGGGCTGATTCCCTTCTATTATAAAGGTGAGAGCAAGGGCAACCTGAAGATCAAAGGGGTGGAAACTCATACGCAGGATATCTTCGCTCTTTCCAAGATCATCGGTACGGTCTTGCAGGATTCCGACGGCCAGTTCGTTGGTTTAACCGTTGGTGAAGATATAGCATTCGCCATGGAAAATGATTGTGTACCGCAAGGGGAGATGCATGACCGGGTTGCCCGTGTGGCTCAGATGGTGGATATGGATCTTTTGCTCAATTCATCTCCGTATGAACTTTCGGGCGGTCAAAAGCAGCGCACTGCACTCGCCGGGGTGATGATCGATAATGTGGACATCCTGCTTTTCGACGAGCCGCTGGCCAACCTGGATCCTGCTACCGGGAAAACCGCGATAGAGATCATCGACGATATCCACAAACAATCCCATAAAACGATCATTATCATAGAACACCGCCTGGAAGACGTGCTGCATCGCGGGGTGGATCGTGTGATCGTGATCAATGATGGCCACATCCAGGCAGATATGGACCCGGATACGCTGGTTTCCTCGGATATCCTGGCTAAAAATGGTATCCGTGAACCACTCTATGTTACCGCCATGAAGTACGCCGGGATCGAAGTGAAACCGGAGTTGAAACCCGGCCATATTTGGAGCCTGCAAACAGATAAGATCAGCCAGGCCCTGCGCGACTGGTACAAATCCGTCCAGCCGCTGGATAACGAAAACGACAATCCATCACAACTCAAATTGGATCAACTCTCATTCTCCTATGACGGCATTCGCCCGATCCTGGATACCTTGGATATCGACATTAGGCAGGGTGAGATGCTGTCCATTGTAGGACGCAACGGTGCAGGAAAATCCACTCTTGCAAAAGTGGTATGCGGCTTCGTCCGGGAAGACAAAGGTGCAGTATTGTATGAAGGGCAGAACATCCGCAGCCGTTCGATCAAGGAAAGGGCAGAGATCATCGGTTTTGTCATGCAGAACCCCAACCAGATGATCTCCAAATCGTTGATATTTGATGAGGTTGCGTTGGGGCTTAGGCTACGCAAAATCCCTGAGGAGGAGATCATATCGCGGGTTGATAAAGTGCTCGATGTCTGCGGTTTATCCCCGTTCATTAGTTGGCCCATTTCCGCCCTTAGTTACGGGCAAAAGAAACGTGTCACCATTGCGTCCATTCTGGTACTCGATCCTTGTATCCTTATCCTGGATGAACCGACCGCCGGGCAGGATTACCGCCATTACAGTGACATCATGGATTTCCTGCGTGAGATCAACCGCCTGGGTATCACCATCATTCTGATTACCCATGATATGCACCTGATGCTGGAATACACTCCTCGGGCGGTGGTGCTCTCTGGAGGGCTGAAGATAGCGGACACCCGGGCTTCGGATGTACTGACTGATCTTCATGTGATCCAGCAGGCGAACCTGAAGGAGACTTCACTATACTACCTCGCCCAAAAGGTAGGTTTGCCCGATGAAACCAGCTTTGTGCAGCGCTTTATCGATTACGAAAGCCAGGTGGCAAAATGAAGGCGCGCCTGTTCTCCTATAACTATATCGATACCTTCATCCACCGGTTATCCGGCCTATCCAAGTTGATTTGCTTCCTTTTCCTCACCTTTGCCAGTATGTTTTCGTTTGATATTCGCGTCATCCTTTTCATCATGGCATTCTCTGCCTTGATCATGGCTCTATCACGTATCCAATTTAAACAGATCCGGGTGATGGTTTATTACGTTCTGGTTTTCCTCCTGATCAACGCGATCCTGACATTTTTCTTCAAACCTGAATACGGTGTGGAAATTTATGGCACCCGGCATGTCCTGGCAACCTTCTTCGGACGATACAACATCACCTCCGAACAGCTTTTTTATCAGGTGACCCAGATTCTCAAGTATGCATCCGTCATTCCACTGGGAATCATATTTATCCTTACCACTAATCCCAGCGAGTTTGCATCCTCCATAAGCGGTGTCGGTGCCAATTACAAGGTTTCGTTCGCCATATCATTGACCCTGCGCTACTTCCCCGATATCCAGCGCACTTACAACGATATCAGCCAGGCACAGCAGGCCCGCGGGTTGGAAATGTCCCGCAAAGCCAGCATGATCGACCGTTTTAAATATTCGCTAATGATCATCATTCCGTTGATATTTTCCACCCTGGATCGCATCGAGTTGATCACCAACGCCATGGACCTGCGTGGATTTGGCAAAGATAAAAAACGCACCTGGTATGTGGCGAAGAAAATGACCAGGGCGGACTACTTATCGATCGTCGTATCTGCTCTCATTTTCGCGTTTTCCCTGGCTGTTTCCGCTTTCATCAATCATTCCCGCTTTTATAACCCGTTCATTTAAGAAAGGTATTCGAATATGAAACCCATCCTCGTATTCCAGACCGATTTCACTTATAAGGAAGGCGCGGTTTGCGCCATGTATGGCGTGATAAAGAGCGTTGACCGCGAACTGGAAATTATCGATGGCACACACGAGATCCCGCAGTATGACATCTGGTCTGCCTCTTACCGCCTCTACCAGTCCATGCAGTTCTGGCCGGAAGGTACGGTATTTATATCTGTCGTCGATCCGGGTGTGGGCACATCCCGCAAGGCCTGTGTTGCCAGGACAACGGATGGTTATTTTGTCGTCACCCCGGATAACGGGTCGCTGACCCATGTAAAGAAAATGATCGGCATTACTGAAATCAGGGAAATAGACGAAACAGTCAACCGCCTGAGAGGCAAGAATACCGAGGGGACCAGCGTCTTCCATGGCCGGGATGTATTCGGCTATACTGCAGCCCGGCTGGCCAGTGGAATTATCAGCTACGAAGGCGTTGGCCAAGCCTATGATCCGGCGCAGATCGTCAGCCTGCCGATGCAGGATCCGGTTGTCGGGCAGGAAAAAGTGAGCGGTATCTTCGAGATTGGCGACCCCAACTTCGGGAATTTATGGACCAATATTCCCCTGGCTGTCTTTGAACAGGCCGGGTTCCGTTATGGTGATCATCTGCAAACCACCATCTACCATGACGGGAAAATGGTTTTCAGCGAGAACCTGCTGTTTGAAAAGTCCTTCGGATTTGCGAAAAAGGGTGAGGTGCTCATTTACAACAATGAATTGAACCGCATCTCTGTCGCAGTCAACCAGGGCAGCCTGGTAGATCTATGTCAACTGGAGTATGGCCCGGAGTGGACGGTTCAATTTAGTAAATAACCCTTATTTAAAAACCCAACCAAAATTGGTTGAAAATTTGAGAATTGATCTTTCTTTTTTATCATTATTTGATATGCTATAATAGCAAAACACTATTAGGAAATGGCATACATGCATACCAACCTCTAAACATATCCCCTTTTTAAGCAGAATTCTGCGCTGAATTTCTACCTGCCTGTCAGGTTACTGTCTATTCACCGGGAGCTCCTGCTCCCGGTTTTGGTTTCTTAAAAGGTTGATCATGCTGGCTGTATCGAATATCTCAAAATCGTTTGGCATTAAACAAATCTTAGCTCAGGTCTCATTCACCCTGAAACCGGGTGAACGGGCCGGGCTTGTGGGTCCGAATGGCTGCGGGAAAACCACCCTGCTGCGCATCCTGGCTGGAATGGATCCGCCGGATTCAGGCACGGTTCATTTCACGCCATCATCCCTCCAGGTGGGTTATCTGCCCCAGGGGTTGGTCTTCAAGGATGAAGATACATTGAGATCCTTCCTGATGGATGGTGAGGACGGCCTGGATGATCTATTATCCAGTCTGGAGCAACTGGCTGCAGAAATTTCCCGTTCACCTTCCTCTCCCGGTCTGCAGGAACAATATGACCGCCTGCTGGATGAGATCTCCCGTAAAACGTCGCAAACTACTTATACGACCGAAATAGTCGATCGTTTTGGGTTGTCTCATTTGGACATGACCACACCCATCGCCCATCTTTCCGGAGGACAAAAAACACGCCTTGCCCTGGCGAAGGTGATCTTCTCTTCTCCTGATATTTTGCTGCTGGATGAACCGACCAATCACCTGGATATTCAGATGTTGGAATGGCTGGAAAGCTGGCTGCAGCAAACCCGCGCCACTGTCCTGGTGATCTCCCACGATCGGGCTTTTTTGGATAATGTCACCCGCATCACTTTCGAGCTTGATCCGGTCAGCCATAACGTAAAAGAATATGCCGGGAATTATTCCACCTACCTGGATGCAAAGCAGCGGGAATGGGATAATCAATTGCAAAATTACAATGAACAGCAGATCGAAATCCAGGAGTTAAAGTCAGCGGCAGCCCATCTGCGGGGAATCGCCAAGTTTCGCAAAGGTGGTAAAGCGGATAGCGGGGATAAGTTCGCCGCCGGGTTTTTTGGTAATCGTTCAAAAGGAACTGTCGGACGCGCTAAAAATATTGAAAAGCGGCTGGAGCGCATCCTCACCGATGAGCGTGTCGCAAAGCCCCGTCCGTCCTGGCAGGTTAGGATCGATTTCAATGACAGTGCACCCAGTGGGCGGAATGTCCTGGTGATGGACGATTTGTGCGTGGGATACCAACCACCCCCACTTTTGGAGGATATCTCCCTGACCTTGCGGTACGGTCAGCGGGTAGCCCTGATCGGCTCCAATGGTTCCGGGAAAACCACCCTGCTGAGGACGATCACAGATCAAATAGCTCCACTGGCAGGCACGTTCAGGGTTGGCACCAATGTGAAAATCGGCGTTATGGCCCAGGACCAGGACACGCTCATCCCCGCTGAGAATGCCCTTGAGGCGATCCAGCGTATCCATGGCTGGAATGATACGGAAACGCGTTCATTCCTTTCAAAATTCCTTTTTACCGGGGATGCCGTCTTTACCTCCGCAGCGTTGATGTCTTATGGAGAACGTTCCCGCTTGATGCTGGCGCAACTTGTAGCGCAGGGTACCAACCTGCTCTTGCTGGATGAACCCATCAACCATATGGATATCGCTTCGAGGGTCCGCTTCGAGGAAGCCCTCAAAGAATATGAGGGAACCATCCTGGCTGTTGTGCATGATCGATATTTTATCCACAACTTCGCCACCGAAATCTGGGAGATCCGGGGAAATTCATTATTGATTATATAGATTCCTTTGGGAACCTGTCCCAATAAATAACCATCCCCCGTAGGGGCAGACCTATGTGTCTGTCTTCTTCGTCATTGCGACATCGTGCCCGCAGGGTAGGAAACGGTCTGTATGACCGAGATAATCCCTTAATTAATTGAAACTGTACATATTATTCGTGTCTATTCGTGTAATTCGTGGTCAACTCCTCTCCCCACCCCTTCTTGACACTTTTTTGACACCCAGACAGCACTTCTTGCCCTTCCCTTTATACCGAATCGGTTATTAATTCATTAGTAATTTCGGATAAAGGATGCAAATACTATGGAATTAGAAACAAAATACCAAAATATCTTTGAAGAAACCATTCAACGCCTGCCCAATCCAAAATGGGAAAGGTTCTTTATTGGTAAACCGATCTCAACCGCCGATGCGGCTCACCAGCTCATCGGTAAAGTTGTTGGATTGGCGGTCTTTTCTTCAGATGCCCTTTCCTCTGTAGCCTATGGACCACAGGAATTGATGATGGTCCTCATGTTGGCTGGTACAGCAGTCCTTCATTTGACCCTCCCGTTGGTCATTGGGATTGTAGTCCTTCTTGCAATTCTCACATTCTCATATGAACAAACCATTCATGCGTATCCCGGTGGTGGTGGTGCTTATATTGTCGCCCGCGACAACCTGGGTGAACTTCCTGCCCAAACTGCAGGTGCGGCATTATTGACTGACTATATTCTGACGGTTGCAGTCTCAATCTCATCAGGAGTCGCTCAACTAATATCAGCGTATCCAGCCCTTTTCCCCTATCGGGTCGAAATTGCTGTGGCAATGATTGGACTCATCATGGTCATCAATCTCCGCGGAGTGAAAGAATCGGGGATTGCATTTGCCATACCCACTTATTTCTTCCTTGTTATGATCTTCATCACATTAATTCTGGGTTTGATCAAATATGCCACCGGCAGCCTGGGAGTGGTGATCGATCCTCCGGTGGTCGAGATCGGCCTGACGCAGCCAATTGCCCTTTTCCTGATCCTGCGTGCATTTGCAAATGGAACCACCTCACTGACTGGTGTAGAAGCTATATCCAATGGAATAACCGCTTTCAAAGAACCGCGCAGCAAGAATGCAGGAAAAACATTGATGTGGATGGCAGGTATACTCGGGTTATTGCTGGTTAGTACTGCATTTTTAGCGGTACATACTCATGCAATACCGGCAGAGAGTGAAACTATTATTTCACAGCTCGCCAGGACTGTTTACTCAAATCGTGGAATTTTATACCTGGCAACAATTTCATCCACCACCATCATCCTGATCATGGCAGCCAATACTGCTTTTGCCGATTTCCCCCGCCTTGGTGCTCTCCATGCGGGTGATGGATTTTTACCCAAACAACTCACTGCCAAAGGCAGCCGCCTGGTTTTCTCGCGCGGAATTATGACCCTGGCAGTGATTTCCTCCCTTTTGGTGATCTTGTTCAAAGCCAGTGTCACCGCTTTAATCCCGCTGTACGCCATTGGAGTATTTCTTTCCTTCACTCTGTCACAATCTGGCATGGCCCGCCGCTGGTGGAAATCAGGACACTTAAAACCGGGTGAAGAGATTGTGGAACCGGGTTCAACGGTGGTGTATGAAAAAGGCTGGGTCCATAAAATGCTCATCAACGGATTGGGTGCCTTTCTGACATTCGTAGTCATGATCATTTTTGCCGTCACAAAATTCAAGGATGGCGCATGGGTTGTGGTTGTATTAACTCCCCTTCTCGTTGCTGGATTCTTTTCGATACACCACCATTATAAAAACCTTGCCAAACAGTTATCTCTTGAAAACCATGTAACTCCAAGGCGCATCACCCGCAACCGGGTCATCATGCCAATTGGTGGTGTTCACAATGGCACCTTGGCAGCGTTGAAGTATGCTCGTACCCTCTCCATGGATGTCACCGCAGTTCACATTAGTATTGATGCCAAAGAAACCGATAAAATTGAAGAGAAGTGGAACCGGTGGGGTGATGGCGTCAGGTTGATCGTTCTGCATTCGCCATATCGCGAGTTCCTGGAACCAATGTTGGAATATGTGGATCAGATTTCAGACGTTCTTTCACCAAATGAAGTGATAACAATTGTTGTTCCTCAATTTAATCCCCCCCGGTGGTGGACGCGTTTCCTCCACACCCGTACTGCAGAGGTTTTACGAAAAGCGCTGCTTAACCGTGACGGAATCGTCATTCTGGAAGTACCCTATCAGATAAAATAATTCCTTATTGGTATTTGCCCGGAAGAGTAAGTAATTCTGGAATGAACAGCTTAGTTAATTTCTTCCGGGCAGACTATAATTAATTCATGGATCTAAAACCAACCGGTGAATCTGGCAGGTTGAAAATATTTCTCGGTTACGCGCCGACTGTCGGGAAAAGTCACGCGATGCTGGATGCCGCCAACCGAAGAAAGCTGGATGGCGGAAATGTCATTTTAGGCTGCCTGGATATTTCACAAAATACTGACCTGCTGCCCTTGGTTGAAGAGCTTCGTGGAACAAGTTTACTTCCGCTTTCCACTGAACTTGATCTCGATGATGTCCTTTCCAAAAAACCGGACCTGGTTGTTATTGATGAACTTGCTCACACCAATCCTGCTGGTTTTAGGCATCCACGCAGGTACCAGGATGTGGAAGAAATACTGGTTGCTGGAATCGATGTTTTTACCACCCTTGATGTTCTTGAACTGGAAAGTCTCCGTGATCTGGTTGCAAATATCATCGGACCGGGAACAATAGAGACGATTCCTGATAAAGTCTTCCAAAATGCATCCATCATTGAATTTGTTGACCTTCCCCCGGAAGAGATCATTCAGCGTTTGTCTCACAAGATTGACACAGGAGAAATTTCAAGGGAGAAATTTGAACCCTACCTGTCACTGGAACGTTTATCCCGCTTGAGGGAAATCGCCCTAAAAAGGGCCGCAGGTATCATTGAAAGTTCCTATCCCCCGATCGAAGCAGGTGTTCCTGGAATCACGAAACGGATTCTCGAGAATAAAAATATCCTGGTTTGTGTCAGTTCTCATCCTGTCTCCGAAAAACTTGTCCGCGCCGGGAAAAGGATGGCGGACGAAAATCATTCACAATGGTTTGTGCTTTATATTGAGACCCCGGATCGTGTGATTCCATTGTTCTCAAAACGTGAGCGGTTGGAAAATACGCTCAGACTGGCTGAAGAGCTTGGTGCAACAATTTTCCGGAAAACTGCCCTCGATATTCCATCTGCGATCTCATCTTTTTCACGACAAAATCATATCTCAAAGATCATCCTTGGCGCTCCTCGTCGCAATTTTTGGAATGACTGGATCGGTAATTCATCTCTCGAAAGATTGATCAAGCTTGCAGGTTCTTCGGAAATTGTGATCATCAAAGGCGAAGTCAATAACAGAGAATCCTTCCAAATTCCTTCAATATCAGAATATTCCTCCCCGCGGTTAAATTACCTGAAAGCTGTGGGAATAGTAGCAATTACGACTGCTGTTTGCTTTCCTTTGCATTTCTATATCGAACCGGTAAATTTGGTAATGCTTTACCTTGTTGCTGTGATGGCTTGTGCCTTCTACTTCGGTCGTGGTCCGGGAATAGTAGCGAGTGTTTTGAGTGTGCTTTCCTTTGATTATTTTATGGTCGCTCCCCGTTTTTCCCTGACTGTTGCCAATACGGAATATTTATTGACTTTCTTCGGGTTGTTCGTGATCAGCCTGGTGGTAAGTGGGCTGGCTGGGCAGATCCGCTCCCAGGTCAATGCCAGCCGGCAACGGGAAGACCACACTGCCTCCCTGTATACATTGAGCCAGGAATTGACCAATGCTTATGACCGTGATTCTGTCCTCAAAGTGGTAATAAATCAAATCCAACAGACTTTTGTGCGCGATTGTGTCATTTGGATTCCGTCTGGCAAAAGTTACCTCCCCTATCCCAAACCCGAGCCCTGGTACCAGTACGATCAGGTTATTCTTTTGGTTTCTTGGGTAATTGACAACCGGCTCCCTGCAGGAAGGGGTACAGATACCTTTGCAGATTCACATTCGAGCTTCTACCCCATGGTCATTGGAAACCAGGCGATCGGAGTGCTTGAGGTGAAAGATGTTTCCCGTACAATTCTGATGAATTCAGAAAAGCGTAAATTGCTCGAGGCCTATTGTGGTATGGCTGCCCTAGCGATTGAACGTACCCGCTTGGTTGAGGAGCAGAAAAACGCACAATTAACCCTGGAAACTGAACGCTTGCAAAACGCGCTGCTGAGTTCGATCTCACATGACCTGCGCACTCCCCTTGCCACCATTACCGGCGTCCTTTCCAGCTTACGTGAATCTGAACAACCGGAAACCGGGGCATTTCCGCTGGATGAACAAACCAGGCTTGAGTTGATCGATACCGGGTGGGAAGAAGCTGAAAGACTGAACCGGGTCGTCGGAAATTTGTTGGATATATCCAGGTTGGAATCAGGTGCCTTGAAGCTTAACTTACAATATGGTGATTTGGAAGGAATTATCGGAGCGGTCCTCGGTCGGTTGAAAAAAAGGCTTGAATATTTCCAGATACAGGTGGATATCCCCTCAGACATTCCCCAGGTGCGTTTTGATCCCGGTTTGATCGAACAGGTTTTATACAACCTGGTGGATAACGCGATCAAGTATTCAGCAAATGAAAAGCTCATCTCCATCTCTATATCCCGGAATCCGCAGGAAGTGCTTATCTCCATCCGCGATCATGGAAAGGGAATCCAACCCGAAGAGATTGAAAAAGTGTTTGATAAGTTTTACCGGACGAAAGAAGCTCTGATAATTTCCGGCAGCGGCCTGGGATTATCAATTTGCAAGGGGATAATCCAGGCGCATCATGGTAGGATATGGGCAGAAAGCAATTCGCCGCAGGGTATCACGATTCGCTTTTCTCTACCTTTGCAAGCTGAGGAGGGTCTGGAATGACGGACGAAAAACCGGGTCTTGTTTTAATTGTGGATGATGAACGTCCGATCAGAAGGTTCCTAAGGGCTTCCCTCTCCTCGCATGGTTTCGAAGTTCTGGAAGCTGAAAATGGCCAGGAAGCTTTTAATTATATGACCAGCAGGCATCCCGATCTGATTATCCTCGATCTTGCCCTGCCGGATATGGATGGGATCGATATTCTGAAACGGTTGCGCGAATGGAGTGATACCCCGGTCATTATCCTTTCTGTACGGGATAATGAAGAAGAAAAGATCAAAGCCCTGGATGCTGGCGCTGACGATTACCTGACCAAACCATTTAGTGTGGGCGAATTATCTGCCCGAATCCGATCTGCTTTGCGGCATGCTCAAAAGGCGGGTGAGCCGCCCTCCACTTTTCAGGCTGGTGAATTGAAATTGGATTTTGTGCGAAGACAGGTGTTTTTGGGGAATGAAGAGATCAGTTTGACTCCCACAGAATATGAGATCCTTAAATATCTCATCCGCAATGCAGGTAAGGTGGTCACTCACCATATGCTGCTGCGCGAGGTGTGGGGAATCGGGTATGAAAATGACCCGCACCTGGTGCGGGTCAATATAAGTAATCTGCGCCACAAGATCGAAAAGGAAGCAGCCCAACCGGAATTCATTTTAACTGAAGCCGGTGTGGGCTACCGCTTCAGGGCATTGGATTAATCCTCTACAACCGGATTTGTAGTGATCTTCTTTTTCCGAAAGCCCATTATTAATACGATCAATCCTAGAAGGATCAAGCCGGCCGGCCAAAGTTTGGATGCAAAATCCAACCCGCTGAAAGCTGAAGCGAAAATTCCGAAAAGAATTAAGCTGCTAAAAAGATTCCACATCCCAGAAAGATAAGCACCTCGCTTTCTGGCAAGCAGTCCGAATAATAACAAACCGAAACCAACAAAACCGGGGATCAATGTCCACATATATGACCAGCTTGCCCAATTGCCGGTGGAGTTCTGCCAGTACAACAAACCACCTATTCCGGTGATGATGCTGGCCGGGACGAAGAATGCCGGCATCCACGAGAGGATTGCTACAACTGCAAAAAGAAGCCCCAGACCGATGATCTGCAGCGGCCAGGTCCCTGTCCCGTAGGCGATGTTCTTTAAACCCGGGAATATTTCAATTGCCAGGTACCAGGCCCCTGCAATGATTAACAACAGCGCAAAAGGTATTCTTCCTCTGTTTGGTTTCATATTCACCCTCATTAGTTGATTATTTATATTGTTATTTTACATTGATTTGCAGCTTTTTCCAAACACAACGGTCAGCACTTTGCATGATGACCATCAGTACACACTCTTGGAAGGGTTAATTCCAAGGACGAGTTTCAACATATAATATCCTTATGGTTATTACGTCGCCCGAAAAATCCCTGGATCCCTCTCCCTATCAAAAGGAATGTATTGCAGAACCACTGGATAGTCATCTTTGGGTATCCGGTCCTGCCGGGTGCGGAAAAACCACCGCTGCAACAATGCGGCTTCTGTCCATGGTGAAGGAGGGTATTACCGCCGATGAGATCCTGATCCTGCTGCCCCAGCGCACCCTTGCCCAACCGTATTTATCTATATTGGCATCTCCCGAATTTCCTCCAGGCGGCCGGCCGGATATCCTAACCCTGAACGGCTTAGCCCAGCGCAGCATCAGCCTGTTTTGGCCGCTGGTATCAGCATCTGCCGGGTTCAAACAGCCGAACAAGCCGCCGGTTTTTCTGACCATGGAGACAGCCCAGTACTACATGTCTAAGATCGTCAATCCTTTGCTGCAGCAGGGATATTTTGGCGCAGTGACTCTAACTCCCAACCGCTTATACAGCCAGCTGCTGGATAACCTTAACAAGTCGGCCCTGGTTGGTTTTTCATACACGGAAATTACATCGCGTTTGAAATCCGCCTGGAGTGGTGCATCCAGCCAGCTGCGGGTGTATGATCAGGCGCAGGAAGCCATCCACCTCTTCCGCCAATTCTGCCTGGGCAATAACCTTCTGGATTTCTCCCTGCAGCTTGAAGTCTTCAGCAAACATCTCTGGTCGGCATTTCTCTGCCGCCAGGTCCTCACCACCCAGTACCGGCATGTCATCTTTGATAACCTTGAAGAAGACACTCCCGTCAGCCATGACCTGCTGATCGATTGGCTTCCTCAATTAAAGAGTGCCCTGTTTATCATGGACGCTGATGCTGGTTACCGCAAATTCCTGGGGGCAGACCCGGTCAGTGCATTACGCCTCAAAGACCTCTGCCCGAAGAAGATCGAATTCCACGAAACCATTTCGCTCCCCATTACATTGCATACCTTTCAAACAGTATTCTCAGGCGTACTCGGGCAAAAACCGGTGGATGATATCAATACTCTACCTGTTTTAGACCTTTATGATGATGGTGCCATGCTCCAGCATATCAAACCTCTGGCCGCCCGTTTTTTCCCTCAGATGTTGGACAGAGCAGCTGAAGAGGTCTCTCGGCTCGTCAACGAAGAGGGCATCTCACCAGACCAGATCACCATCCTGGCTCCGTTCCTTTCGGACCGGCTGCGTTTCGGGCTCACCCAGAGATTATCTCGGTTGGATATCCCCTCCCGGGTGTTGCGTCCATCCCGGTCCCTACAGGAAGACTCATTCACCGGCTGCCTCCTTACCCTGGCTCGAATGGCGCATCCAGGCTGGGGGTTGGATGTCGTAAAGGCAGACCTGATCTCCATGCTCAGCACAGCCATCAACGGCCTTGACCTGTGCCGGGCTGGTTTGTTGGCGGATGTTGTCTTCAGGCGCGCGGGGAATAAGGTTTCTTTGGGTGATTTCAGCATTGTCAATACTGCTATGAAAGACCGGGTCACCTACCTGGCCGGGGAGCGCTACAACCAGCTTCGAAATTGGATCAATCTCTACACTTCCGAAGAACCCGTCAGCTTGGATATTTTCTTCAGCCGGGTGTTCGGCGAATTGCTGACCCAGCCGGGATTCGGTTTTCACAACCAGGTGGCTGCCGGGGAAATCACCGCCAACCTGATGGAAAGCGCCAGGAAATTCAGGCAGGCTGCCCAGGCTACGATGGCACCCTACGAGATCGCCCGGGAATTCGTTCAGGCAGTGGAGTCCGGTCTGGTATCCGCGCAATACCTGCGTTCCTGGCAGGAACCCACCCAGCCTTCGGTGACCATTGCCCCGGCTTTTACCTTCCTCCTCCAAAACCGCCCGGTCGCAGTGCAGATCTGGCTGGATGCAGGCAGTAATGCCTGGTTTGAACGCCTCGAACAACCGCTCACGCATCCATATGTTCTCAATCGCCAGTGGCAGGATGGTGCTATTTGGGACGACTCGCTCGAATTCAATTCCAATCAGCAAACCCTCACCCAGCTTGCTACAGGGTTGATCCGCCGCTGCACCCAGCAGATCATCCTGATGTATTCCGAACTCAATGAACAGGGTTTTGAGCACCAGGGTGTATTGATCAAATCCGTGTTTACCACCTTCAAGCGCATCCGCAAACTGGCGCTAAATTCTCAAATACCAGCCAATACCGGGGAGAAAAACCATGTTTGATCCCCGTCCCGCTCAGCGTCAGATCCTTGAATATACCCACGGCCGGATGGGTATCGCCGCGGTTCCAGGCAGCGGCAAAACGCACACCCTCTCGGCTTTAGCTGCACAGATCATCCGTAATGGCGCACTCGAAGAAGACCAGGAAGTGCTGGTGGTGACCCTGGTCAATTCAGCCGTTGAAAATTTCAACCAGCGCGTGGAACAATTCCTGGACAATTCCGGAAACCTGCCCGGTTTCCAGTACCGCGTGCGCACCCTTCACGGCCTTGCCAACGACATCATCCGCGAAAGGCCATCCATCGCCGGTTTGGCTAATGATTACACAATCCTCGACGAACGCGATACCACCCAGATCATCACCCAGGCTGTAATTGCCTGGTATCGATCACACATTGATGAAATTGAAAGCTACCTTGATCTTGGCGTGGCTCAATCCAATATCTACAAAATCCGTAAAACCAATCTTCCTGATTTGTTGCGAGATATTGCTGTTGCTTTCATCCGCACGGTGAAAGATATGCAGCTTACCACCGAGGACGTGATCCGGATGGGGGATGAAGTGCAGCATCTCCCCGATTACCAGTTGATCTACATGTGCTCCCGCATTTACCAGGAATACGACCGCGCCCTGCATTACCGCGGAGCTGTGGATTTTGACGACCTCATCCGGCTGGCTTTGTTCTCGCTGAGGCAGGATGAGCAGCTTTTATTACGCCTGCGCCTGCGTTGGCCGTATATTCTCGAGGATGAAGCCCAGGACAGCAGCCGGCTGCAGCAGGAGATCCTGGAACTGCTCTCCGGGGTGGACGGCAATTGGGTGCGCGTAGGCGACCCGAACCAGGCCATCTATGCCACCTTCACGACCGCTAATCCACAATATCTACGTGATTTCATCCACAAAGACCCCTCGGTTACCGCCCGTACCCTGCCGGACAGCGGCCGTTCAACCCAGGGTATCATCGACCTGGCCAACCACATCATCGAATGGACCCGTGCCAGTCACCCCATCCCGGAAGTTCGCAACGCTTTGGATCTGCCCCTTATCAGCCCGGTCCCGCCCGGCGATGCCAACCCCAATCCGCCCGATTCCGGCACCATCATCCGCGTGCTCGATACCAAGCTGGCACCCGATCAGGAGCTGGTCAAGGTCGCTGAATCCATTGCCCGTTGGCTGCCCGAAAACCAGGAAAAGACCGTGGCTGTGCTTTGCTCCCAGAACAAACATCTCGAGAACCTGGCCGATGTGTTCAAGACGAAGAATATTCCATACATCGAACTGCTGCGGTCCACCTCGGCTTCACGCAAAGCAGCCAGCCGCCTGGATGGGGTGATCAAGTTTATTTCTTTTCCCCGCACCAGCGCATTTTTGGCGGCCGCTTTCAAATCCTGGCGCGCGGCTGTCCTCAACTCGGAAGACCTCACTGGTCCGGATGAGGAAGCTTCCCGTCTGCTCGTAAAATGCACCTTCACCGAAGACTATCTCTACCCGCAGATGCGCGACTGGCTCGAGGAACAGCCATTGGAAGAGAAGCCGCAGGTCGAGAACCTGCTGCGTGAGTTTCGTCCCGTCGCCCAAACCTGGCTGGACGCTGCCAATCTGCCCATCGATGAATTGATCCTCTTCCTCAGCCAGGAATTATTTGTGGATATTGCCGACCTGGCTGTCGCCCACAAGATCGCCGCCCTGTTGCGCGGATCCGCCAACATTCACCCCGAGTGGAGACTGTTGGATTTCTCGCGCGAGGTGGCGGATTTTTGCACCCACGACCGCAAGTTTACCGGTTTCAGTGACCAGGACTCCGGCTTTGATCCGACCGCGCACAAAGGAAAGGTGGTGCTTTCCACCATGCACAAGGCCAAAGGCCTGGAGTGGGATCGGGTGTACCTGACTGCCCTCAACAATTATGATTTCCCGTCCGGCGCTGAAGGGGATGAATATTTCTCCGAGCGCTGGTTCCTGCGCAATAAGCTCAACCTGCAGGCCGAAGTGTTATCCCAGTTGGAAAATGCCGCCAAAGGTAACACTTCTGACTATGTTGAAGGCGAAGCCACCCGCGTCGACCGCCTCCACCTCATCAGCGAAAGGATGCGCCTGCTCTTTGTGGGCATCACCCGCGCCCGCATGGAACTGCTGCTCTCCTGGAATACCGGCCAGAAGCAGAAATCCACCGAAGCATTGGCGCTCATCGAGATCAAAGATTACTTGACATTCAAGAATATCTCACCCGACCGGAGGGAAAATTGATCAGCCCGGATTTTGTTTTCAGCCAAAACTCTCTGCAGGATTTTCTGGAATGCCCTCGCCGTTTCCAGCTCCGGTATTTGCTCCACACTGCCTGGCCAGCCGCCGAGACGGATGACCAGTCAGCCTTCGAACACCACCAGG
Organism: uncultured Leptolinea sp.; assembly: GCA_964387025.1. Classification (GTDB taxonomy): domain Bacteria; phylum Chloroflexota; class Anaerolineae; order Anaerolineales; family Anaerolineaceae; genus PNON01. The sequence continues at coordinate 28,567 of CAYLUZ010000001.1, forward strand.
AGCAGGGACAGGTCTTTCATCGCAAGATCCAGCAATACTACACCGGCATCCCGGTCGAGATCATCTCGGCTTCCATCCAGGATGGCCTGCTGCAAAGCTGGTGGGACAACTTCCTGAACAGTGCAAGGGATTTTCCCTGGGCAGCACTGATCGACCATACTCCCGGCTTCACTTTGCATCCTGAATATTCACTCTCCGCCCGCATCCATGATCATCGCCTCGTTGCGAAGTATGACCTCATCGCCGGTCTGCCGGGTAAGCAATTCTGGATCTATGATTGGAAGACCAGCCTCTCCATCCCGCCCCGCGAAAAGCTGGAGCAGCGCATTCAAACCCGCCTGTATTCGTGGATGCTCGTCAACGCGGGTGCACACCTCAACAGCGGCAGCCCCATCTCCCCCGATCAGGTCCTGATGACTTACTGGTTCGCCCAAAAGCCTGGTCAGCAGCTGCTCTTCCCATATTCACTCGAACAGTACGAGATCGATACACGTGACCTGGGTGAATTGCTCGATCACATCTCAGCCCTCGCCGATACCGATTTTACCCTGACGGAAGATACCCGCCGCTGCCGTTTCTGTACCTATCGCTCCTACTGCGAACGCGGTTTCGCCCCCGGCAAATGGTCAGAGATCGAGGAAGAGGATACTTCATTGGATATCCCCTCGTGGGATGATGACGATATCCAATCCAATACCGATTCCAACCCGCTGGAGCTGTAGCGAATGGAAGACGTGACCCTACGTCAGTGGGTGGATCCGCCACCCGTGCAGCCCTCGCAGGAGCTGATCGACCTCGCCAATGGCAGCCGCCTGGCTGCTGAATTGCTTGTCCGGCGCGGCATCACCGATGCAGCCGAAGTGAGTGCTTTCCTCTTCCCCGGCCAGTACCTGCCTTCACCCCCGACTGACTTTCCAGGGATGGGTGCTGCAGCAGAACGCATCCTGAAAGCTGTTCGCGACGGCGAAGAGATCTGCGTCTGGGGCGATTTCGACGTGGACGGCCAGACCTCCACCACCATCCTGGTCTCTGCCCTGCGTCACCTGAATGCCCGTGTCCGCCATTATATTCCTCTGCGTGAGACTGAATCGCACGGCGTCCGTCTTGCTTCCCTGATGAAACTGGCAGAGGAGGGTGTCAAATTGCTGGTCACCTGCGATACCGGTATCAGCGCCGTAGCCGAGACTGCCTGGGCCAAATCCAATGGCATGGTTGTGGTCATCACCGACCACCACGAAATGCCCGAGATTTTGCCAGCCGCCGATGCCATCGTCAACCCGCGCTTACTGCCTCCTGATCATCCTCTCTACCCGCTGCCCGGTTGCGGGGTGGCATATAAACTCGCCGAAGAGCTCCTCATCCGCTCCGGAATGGACGATTACACTGCATCCCTGCTCGACCTGGCAGCCCTGGGTATCGTAGCCGATGTGGCTGAACTGCGCGGCGAAGCCCGCTACCTGCTCCAGCGTGGCTTGATCGCCCTGCGGGAAACCCGCCGGGTGGGCTTGCAGCAGTTATATAATATCGCCGGTGTCGATACTGCCTCTTTCTCAGAAGAGACCATCGGTTTTGCGCTCACTCCCCGGCTGAACGCCCTGGGACGCCTGGGTGATGCCAACCTGATCGTGGATTTTTTCACCACCACTTCCAATTCGGAGGCGGTCATCTTCGCCAACCAGCTGGAGGCACTCAACAACCAGCGCCGCCTGGCCTGCGACCAGGTTTACCGCGGAGCCATATCTCAGATCGAAGCCAACCCCTCCCTGTTGAACACTTCCGCGTTGGTACTGGCCAGTTCGGGTTGGCCGGCCGGGGTGATCGGCATTGTCGCCTCCCGCCTGGTGGAACGCTTCCACCGCCCGGTCATCCTCTTCAACGCCCCTGAGGAAGGCAATGCCCGCGGCTCAGCCCGTTCCATCCCCGGTATCAACATCACCACAGCCATCACTGAACTTCGTGACATGCTGCTTGGTTTTGGCGGGCATCCCATGGCTGCCGGCATGAGTCTGCCCTCCAACCGCATCCCCGATTTTCGCCAGGCCCTCTCGTATGCCATCGACCGCCAGACGGAAGGGTTGGAACCCGAATATCTGCTTAAATTGGATGCCATCCTGCCGCTCGAACAGGTGAGCCTGCCCACCGTGCAGGAACTGGAACTGCTGGCTCCCTACGGCAACGGCAATCCCTCCCCGGTATTCATGAGCACCAATCACCGTGTGATCGAGGTGCTGCCCATCGGTACCTCACAGGAACATCAAATAATTACCGTTGAAGATGCGAACGGTTCATCCTTCATGATCCTGCGCTGGCATGGAGCCGACCTTCCCCTGCCGGATGGCGCATTTGACCTGGCCTACACCCCGCGTGCCTCCACTTATCAGGGCAGGAAGCAGCTGCAGTTCGAGTGGGTCGATTCCCGCCCTGCGCATTCTACATTGACGCAGTTCCCAGCCCGCAAACGCCTGGACGTGGAAGACCTGCGTGGTGCAGATCGAACAGCATCCCTGACTCCCATGTCCGGACTGCCGGATACCGTGATCTGGGGTGAAGGTTTCCGTATCGAGGGCGTCGACCTGCTGGACCGCACCCGCCTGCATCCCGCCGGAACCCTGGTGATCGCCTTCACCCCTCCTGGCGCGGACGAGATCAAGGCGGCCATGGCGTGTGTGAAGCCCCAAAAAGTCATCCTGCTGCCTGCCAACCCTGCCGGGGATGACCCGCGTCTGTTGCAGAACCTGGTGACCCTGATCAAACATCAGGTCTCCACCGGTGATAGAAAGCTCACCCTGGATGGCCTGGCTGGGAACATGGGTCAGCGTGCGACAGTCATCCGCCTGGCATTGGATGTACTGCAGTCTGCCGGCCGGATTGTATACGCAATGGAAAATTCCGGCAGCCTGACCCTGATCAAAGGGGATGGTATCCCGTTCGGCGATGTGGCTGCCGCTGAAAAAAGGCTGCGCGCTGCCCTGGCTGAGACCACCGCCTTCCGCCGCCACTTCGCCTCGGCGCCTGTGGACGATCTTCTCAGGGATTATTTTCTGAAATGATCTACCATACTTGCTTCTCGAGTTAGTTGAAGAGATTCCCCTTCCTTGCAATACCTGTTTCTTCCTGCTATAGACCTTCTACCCGGGCGCGACGCTTCGCAGACCCTGTAAAGGGCAGTCTGGTCAGAGCGCCGCACCCTGAGCTTGTCGAAGGGTCACGTTCCTTGCAATGCCTGTTTCTTCCTGCTATAATCCCATTACCCAGGGCGCGTAGCTCAGCTGGTCAGAGCGCACGGTTCACATCCGTGAGTACTACAGCTCAAAACCAGATACAGCACCTAGGGTACACACAGAATCCTCTCAGAAGGGTTCTTTTTATTCTCTAGCTATAAAAAAGATTCCCTCTTTAAGACCTGAAGCACATACAGTTAGTTTGGAACCTCCATATTACTTAAGGAGGCTTATATGTTATACCCATCTGTTTCACGTGCTGTTGAAGGTTTTTTATTGAACATCACAGCTGCCGGCAGGTCTTCAAATACAATCAGAAATTATCGTGCTGAGTTAAAAAGGTTCACTGATTGGATTGGTGACATTGAAATAAATAAAGTTGATTCAAAGCATAATGAAAATTATTTGTTATACCTTAGAAATGATTTTAAGATAACACACGTCGCCACTACAAGGGTAGCTCCGAGAAAAATCTCACAAAAAACTTTAAGTAATGCCCACGGTATATTAGCTGTTTATTGGAAGTGGGTCTCAAAAGAATTTCTTATATCAAACCCATTCAAAGTACCTCGCATTAAATCATATTCAAAACCTATTTCTCCTCTTAATGAAAGTGATATTGAATTGCTTTTAAAAGCTTGCCAGCAGACACATAAAACACCTAAAAACATGAAGGCATACTCAGCAAGTCGTAACACTCATAAAAGAGATAAAGCTATAATTTTGACTTTGCTTGATACCGGAATGCGTGTTAGTGAGTTATGTGGTATTCAGATAAAGGATTTTATTTCAGAGAGTGGTAGGTTAGTAATTACTGGCAAAGGCTCAAAAACACGATTTGTATATTTAGGAAAAGTAAGTCGTCAAACTCTTTGGTCATACCTACTAGAAAGGTATCCGAGTCAAAAACCACCAGTGGATGACCCATTGTTTGTTGATCATTATGGAATTCATCCACTAACAAGACAAGGTGTACTTTTGCTAATGAAAAGATTAGGTAATAATGCAGGTGTAGATAATGTTCATCCGCATAAGTTTAGGCATACGTTTGCTATTGAATTTCTACGGAATGGTGGAAATGTTTTTGAGCTACAACAATTATTAGGTCATTCTGACTTAGACATGACAAAGAGATATGTCCAACTCGCTCAGGTTGATTTAGAAACAAGTGCTAGGAGAGCAAGTCCTGCTGATCGGTGGAGACTTAGATAATTTGAGAAGAAAACGAGAATAGAACTTAATATTTCATAATAATCGAATTTTCAAAAAATATCACACTTTTATCTGCATAATAGTCGGTAGTGTACCCCACAGACGCGGAAGATAAAAATAAAGTAGGTGAAGCACACGGACTTGCTCAGCCATTTTACTAAAATACCTGTTCCCTTAGTAAGTATATTTTTTATAGTAATAATTACTATAATTAGTATTAGCAGTGAAGGAGGGTATTATGGATAATGAATTATTAAAGCAAGGCATCGCCTATTATCATGCCAAAAATCTAGTTGAAGCTAGAAAGATTTTTGTTGAAATTGCGAAGAAATATCCTGGTGAGGAAACTTCTTGGACGTGGTTGGCTGCTTGCGCTCCGACTAGAGAAGCTGCGATTAATTGTCTGAAAAAAGCATTTGAGATAAACCCGACGAATCCCAAAACAAGAGACTATCTTATTCAGTTTGACCAGACTGAGTTTGTCCAATCCCTAGAAGCAAAATTGCGCCTAACAAACCAACTAAAGACGATTGAAAACGAGACTTCTGATTCGAAAGTAAAAAGGTGGTATCTACCTTCAGAGAATTTCGAAACTATAAAAACAAATACTATTAATCCAGTTGTTCAATCCATCCAGCCTCCCGTCCAGCCCGGAGGACAGAGACAAACGGGAAAGGTGAATGCAACTGTCAATAAACTCGTGGAAGATGACAAACTATTTAAAACAATCACTATTGGATTTGTGGTGGTTATGGTACTAATCGCTGCTTTTGTTATCCTTCCGCAATATATTGGTCAAAAGATTACCTCTGCTCCATTACCCCCATCAGATAAATTGTATCTTGAGGATCCGATGCAATATTTGCAGATAAGCGAATATATGCCTAGTGGTTTCGTTATTGACGAGAGCCAATCATACCCGTACAGTGGGGATAACGGTAATGGATATACAGTTGGTTATAGAGATGAGGATGTGGAAAAATATCACTATTTCAGCCCTGAAATAGCTGTTAATCTTTCTCTTAATAGAATGGATACTGTAAATGATGCAAAAACCTATTTTCTAACATTATATGATCCGTCAGCATTTTCAGATCAGGGTGTACAGACTGCTTATGACACAACTAGTCTGTCATCATCAAGTGTAGATCAAATAGGAGGAATGGTCGGGTCGGATTCAAACAATTCAGCTGGAATTGTAGGCGCGCTTTACTATCTTATTTTTCGTAAAGGAAATATGGTAGGGTTAGTCATTGTTTCATCATTTGATTATGGAATTGGACCTGAGAAACTATTTTCTCTTCAAAGAGAGAGTGCTCTATATTACACCCAACTATTAATTCGTAGGCTTGAAGATTACCCACAAAAATCGCAAATAATAAATCGAGAAGTTCAGAAGTATCAAATTACCGAAATCCCTAAGATTACATTATCAGGTAGCGATATTGGGGTAACCAAAAGCGCTCCTGATTATGGTAATGATATTTCTTATACATTATTATCAGCATATCAAAGCGATGTATTCGAATCTCAAAGCGCAGATTCAAGCTGTAAAAATTATTTCAATCCTTCTTCCACAGAAACAACTTTTATAGTTACTAAGTTTAGAATACGAAATAACAGTGATAATGACGAAGACTTGAACTTCAATGGAATGTTTTCTATGAGCTTTAATGGTTATTATGACGTTAGACAGAGAAACATTTACCCGCGGTTTGGCAATATCGATATATTAGAGCGTTCTAGTTCATCAGTGTATCTCAATCCACAGCAGCAAGCCACAGTTGAAATATACTATTGTGTGCCAAAAGGTAATTATAGATATGTCATTGATGCATCTTCTTCGGGGAGCGTGCAGGGTTGCTATGAAGACCCAAATAAAGCACAATTCTTAGATTGTTCCAGTGGAGTTAATGATAAAGACCAGGCAATGTTTATTATTTCTAAATAAAGCAAACCCGATCAAAATATTTTGTCTCTTTAGGTAATATTATTTTAGCTGTCCTCTTGAATTGAGCCAGTTATTATTTTTTAATAGTAAATTCAAACTTTAGGTTCAAAAAGTCTTCGTATAATTTGACTTGACTTAACTCTTGACTAAATTTAGATCCCATGATAAACTATACGCACGTCAAAAACAATAAATATTTTTGATTTTCTGTTTGAAATTTATAAATTATTTTTACGTGAAATTTTTATTTCCACAATAATTAATTTTTGTTGGAAATTTTGTTTTTTTAATATATCCTGACACGGTTCCACATTTTCTAAATTTTGATACCAAGTAAGAATTTTTCGTAAAATTTTTCACGCAAAATTTCATAAATATTTTTACATGTAATTTGACCGTGTAAATATTCCTCGCTGTTTGACCGCGTCAATATTTCACACCATTTGCCCCCGTAAATATTCCACATTTGTTTTTTATACGCAATTTCACGTTGTTTTTCTACGTGCGTTTAAACATGGAAAATTAATTTATTCGAAAGGAGGAAATTATTATGCAAATTTATTTTTAATAATTTTTGGAAATACCAGAAAATATTTAATCACAATCACAAATAATACATGTAGTTAAATTCCAATATTTTAACGAAAGGAGATTTATATGACACTAAATAACATAAACAAAATTCCATTTATCTTTTTCCCTACTTCGACAGCAATTTGCAAGATGTTTGATTTAGAAACCGCTGCTGTATATGGGAGGATTTGGAGTTATTGTTGTCAATCCGGAGAATGTTATGCGTCAAAAAGTAAGATAGGCAAAGAGGTAGGATTATCTACTAAAACTGTGGAAAGGAGAATAAATATACTTCTAAAATATGAGTATATATATGACAAAACTCCTGGGATCCGAAATCGAACTCATACTTATACGCTATCTGACGAAATAGATGACATCGATGATAAATTGAAGAAAAGAAAAGAAAAAGATAAGGATGATAATATATATTTGCGTGATTCGCTTCGCCTAATTGCTTATCCAGACAGTGAGTCATGACAGTTAGACAACCAGAATTATTAATGGACAGGTATTCTTCATGGTTAGTCCATTAGTCTCATAAGTAAGACAATGGGTCTCATGAATATATAAAGTAATAGATAACTAATAGAAAATTTAAGAGATAAATTAATCATATGGCAGCAAATAATTTATTACTCTTCTAGATTATTCCTTACTTAATATTAACCATTTCTATTAGAGGGTAATTCTTGGTTACTTTCTGGGGACAGAATATTTTCTGGATATATTCTTTAAAGATAAATATTCCGCGAGAGACTGGGAGTCTAACCCAATCATCGAAACACAAAACTCATAAATTAGGTCAAAATATTCCCGTTTTAATGGTGTATTAATCCTAATAAATGAATCATCGGTTATCGAAAAACATATAAATCATCAAATAATTACTTTCAAAATTGAATTAGTACATATAAAAGATCACAACAAATAGGAGGTGTACTAGTCAAAATATAATAAAACGAAAGGAGTTTTTATGTCAATTTCAGATTTATTAAGGGAAGGAACTATTTTCTATATTAATTTTTGGAAGAAAGTTATCCAGACAGATACTGATCAATGCTGGCAATGGATAGGAGCAACTCAATCACAAGGTTATGGAAGTTTTTCAATTAATGGTAAAACCTATCTCGCTCATCGCATCTCTTTTATTATTAGTCAGGGGGAGATACCTGAAGGATTATGCGTACTTCATCATTGTGATAATCGTTGCTGCGTAAATCCTAGTCATTTATTCTTGGGTACTATCAAAGACAACGTACAAGATATGATTATTAAAGGAAGAAGGGCAAATAGACAACTAATTCTCAGTGGCGAACGTGTATATTTGTTACTTGAATTAGCCCGAAATTCGGATATGAACTATAAGCAAATTGCTGGAGCTTTTAATATTAGTACTTATACTGTAGGCTCAGTAATAAATGGGAAGTATCCACAATTACCGCTCTGCATATAATAGTCACTTGCTTATAATCCTAGCGATTTGACCTGCCCCAAAAAAATGATTCAAGTTGAAAATTAGAAAAAGACCAAAAAATATGAATATACACAAAAGGAAGACATCAAAGAAAAATAATCTTCCCGGCTAGATGGAGTTAGGCAGTGGGAGAGATCAAATGGTATTGAATATCTTTGAACGTCGGGCTTGCCGGGCTATCCAACTACCTAGATCTACTCAAAGGTACTGACCACTGATAAAAAATAAAAAAGAGCTGTTGACCTAAAAGATTACCCCTTAGTTGCAAAATATGGTCTCAAGGGAAATCAAAGAATTACAGGAATGTTACATTATGAGGGTTGGCAGATCAATCACAAGAGGGTTTAGCATTTTGATGTACTGAAGGGCTAGTAATGCAATAAAACCACCAATAAGGGGGTGGTTGCGGCTAAATGACGTATCTTATATTCGTTTCCGAGAAGTACATCCTAATCTTGTTTGGAATAATGATTTTATGATGGACAAAAAACCGTGATGAATGTCATTTATGAACATTAATTGTAAATGATGACTTTGCCCGAGGAAGCTTAGATATCAAAGTTAAATGTTATCTAAAACCAGAGAATGTTCTTGAGTGTCTGACAGAGCTATATTATACTAAATTTAACCTAGATAATATTCGTCCAGAAAACGGTTCAGATTTTTCTGCCAGACATGTGCGTAAGTCATTGCGTAAATATAGGGTAAAAACTATACAGACCAAAACAATCGAACAAATGACACTTCCATGAATAATCGCACTGGTATTGATGTCTTCGTTGTCCCGACGCTATGGGAACGATATATTTGATTCCTAATGCATCCCAGCCTAAATTGCTCATACTAGTTTCACCCCATTTTAGTATTTATTTGTGAATCGAGTATCTTACCGTAACGAAGCAATCTCCCCTTTACACATCATCGACATAATCGACTTGAGCCATTCAAACCATAGGATTGATTTAGGTAAGTAATATATACCATTTTTACTAAATTAAACCTTAATTCAAAAATATAATCTTATTGGAAAAACATATTAGTATTGGTGTGTAATAATTTTCTGTAAATCACTATTTCGTTTTAGTTTATTCAAGCTCATGACCATTCTGTGTTTCTTTATATCGTATTAACACATTATTAATAGTGTCAATAACTCCCCGGGAGCTTGTATTTTTTATAAAAAAATCTTCTGCCAAGGGCTCTGAACCTCGAGAACGAAGTGCTAAAACCACTGCCTCTTGTGAGGGATAGGCAGTGATGAAAATACATGGAATTTTCATCTTTACTAATATCTTTGCAATTTCAAAACCACTGAAATCATTGGGGTCTTTGGGGTTACCTAGACGTAAGTCAGTTAAAACTAAATCTGTTTGTTGAATATTAATTTTTTTATGAAACTCAACAATTGAATTTGCTTCATCAACCTCATAACCCTCTATTTCAAGAAGTGATCTCAAAGAGCGTCTATAAGTATTATCATCATCAACAATTAACAAATGACCTTTCATAGGAATAATGATTCTCCTTTCTTATACTTCTTCACCTTGCTCTATCATTTATACCTCAAAATTGTACCCGGCAGAGTTACCTTGCTTGGTTCTCCATCTGAGACCCATTTACCTCGTCCAATTGTCGGATCATACTTACGGGTATACACAAAAGATTCATCTTGTCTGTTTGAGAGATCGAGAATTAAGTATTTATTGTCCCAAACGCTAGTTGATGGTTCATCAGTGTCTCTAATTAATAGTGTACCCGATCCAAATATATGATGATTGGGGTCCTTTATGTCTGATGATAATCGAGCTTTATGTTGATGCCCATGCAGCAGTATTTTAAAATTAGCATCAGCTAAACGGTTTTTCGCGTCTTCAGAAGAATATTGATAATCCCAAAGACAATCAGCAAAACAAGAAGTATCACCTAATTTAATTTCACGAGGAAGAGCATGATGATGAAAAGCAGCAATGCGAAAAACATCTTTATCATATGACTCCATCTCACGATTTGCCCCTTTAATTTGGATCTCCCCAAGCCATCCGTAATAATGTTCTTTGGAACAGGTGGAACATCTATATTTCGGATCCCCTTCCCGAAGGGAAGAGTTTAATGCAACTATCACAAGATTTGAGTCTGCAAATTTATATGAACGCCATAATTTATCCGGCTCAAAAGATGGTTCATTGTAGAATTTCATTGAGAATTTCAAAAAATCATCAAATTTTTTAAAAAGTATACTAGAATCTTTTGTTACAACACCTTTGGCGGCTCGATAATCTAGATTTTTTTTCTCCTCCAAAGCTTTAAAACGATTTACATCATGGTTGCCAGGGGTGAGGATAATATGTTTCTTAGGAATATTAAGCTGTTGTGATAAGTCAAATAAAAAATCCTCTGCGGCATCATAACTTCCTTCTAAGCACATTCTACTGATATCACCAGTAATGACGAGACTTAATATTCTTCGCTGAAGATTAAGTTCGATCAAGTCATTAATTAATTCCTTGCGTGATTTTTCTTGATTGTATGGAACAGAAACTTCTTTTGGTTCAAAATGAAGATCTGATATATGAACAATTGCAGGACAGTCTAATCTTAGATTTTTTATTATAGTTTGAGTTGCATCAAGAGCTCTTTGAGGCCCCTCATCTTTAGTAACAACCTCCATTGATAAAGATTTCCCGCCGCGTGAAGCTAATAATCTACGATAATCATCGAGAATAATATTCCTGGTATAGAAAATTATTGGAATTTGCTGTTCTTGTAGCGCGATCGCAAGTTTTTCACCATCATAATCTTTTGGGGTGTGCGTTCCGAAGTGTAATTCAAGGATAGCTAGATGTACCCATCTGCTTTTTGCCAGCCCATCATCTATCGTAGAAGCGGTGATTACCTCATAATGATGTCGTTCTAGAAGAGATCGAAGCGATTCCCTATCCTCAACATCAGGATCTACTAACAATATTTTTGTCTTCATAAAAACAAGTCCTCCTTGTTTTCCGTTAATCCTACATCATTCATTTTTTTAGATTGTTATTTATAAAAATGATATTTCTAACTACAATTTCGCCAATATTTAGATCTACCAATAAATTGATTATCAACAAAATTAAATTGTTTGTGATATGTAATACACAATAAACCTAATAAAATATAATATGATTTTTCTTCTAAGTTGTAATTACTATTGAATCTTAACGCTTTATAATCTCGTCCGCAATTGGTAATTTTATTAATATTGTTGTGTTATTCGAATCTAAATCTTCTAATTTAATTGTGCCTTTATGCTGTTCAATAATTGCTGCAGAAATTAGACATCCTGTTCCCATACCAAATGCATTTTTTTGTGGAATTGGCGTTTTAAAAATCAAATCTCTAATAGCCAATGGAAAACCAGGACCCGTATCCTTTATTCGTATTTCTGCCCATTTCCCCCTTTTTTCTCCGATGAGATCGACTTTTCCTCCTTCATATACAGCCCGCAATGCGTTATCAAGAAGAGAATCTATAGCAAATATAAGCGAGGTTTCATAACCGTTAATTTGAAATCCTTTTAGATCCTTGATATTCATACAAAAGCTAATATCGGTAATCTTATATTTTGAAATATTATTTAAACAATTATCAGCACTTTTCTGAAGAAGATTTCCCAATTCTATGCGGTCAGGTTCGTTTCTCCAAGAAATAGGAATGAGAGATTGAGGTGCTTCAAATCTCTCTATAGTCTCTTCGATATTTTTTACATATTCAGAGATTTCCAAATCTTGTGGTGAGGGGTTACCACTTTTCTTGATGATAAGTTGTATCAATTCAGCGTAATTTCGTATCGTGGCAATTTTCGAATACATTTCATGAAGTAATGCAGCATTGCTCGTACCTATCCATTTTATGAAAAATTCTCTATTATTCTTTTGTACTTTCGATATTTGTTGAGATTGAACTGTTTGTTTTCGAAGTGATAATTCTGATAGTGTTGTAAAAATATTAAGAGCACTCAATTCCTCTTTAGAATAATTCTTTAGTTTGCGAGAGTTAGCAATTAGCAATCCATTGGATTGTCTTTCAATGTGAAAAGGACAAATGATTACAGTAGCGATACCTTCTTCCTTGAATAAATTACTGAACTTCTCTAACACATCAGAGTTATTGTAATAAAGAATCTGGGGATTATTTTTTTCAATGATATTTGTTATCGCGCTAATCGAGAACTTATATTCTTTTGCTGAAAGCATCGTCCCAAACATACCTTCTTGCGTGTAACTTTGTTCTAGTTGATCGTATTTTAGAAAAACACACAAATCTACACCCAATAAACTAATAATTTCTTTAGAGATCATATCAAGGCTTAATTTATTTTTCCCGCTTTCAATTGCTCGGAATATATCAACATATGAACTAAGAATTTCTATGAGTTCATTCGGATTGAGATCCATTTTCTCGTTTTCACTTAACACCATGCTTTTAGTTTTGTTTTTAGAACTTATCATAAATAACCCGTTAGACTGCTAAGAAATAATACTGAATTAGTATATTTGAGGTCCTGCGTCGAATGAGTATATCGCCGAGATTTCACATTAAATAATCTTGCCATCATTATCTTCCCATCATTATTACTCAAACTGGGTGAAAAAAGTGGCAGAACCCTCTTAAGTGTAGCATTATTTTTGTCATTCCACATAATTTATAGCCAACCATTTCTCAAAACCGAATGTTCTGAAACGTTTTCGTATTCCTGTTTAAATAAATAAAACAGTAAAGTATATTTATGTAGAAAAGTCATGCCAGAAATTTATTAAACGCATCTTGATACGGATATTTTACCGAGAACTTCATAACCACATATCGGCTGATCTGATGATATTCGCAGCCAGAAAAACATACTTCAAGCGGAATGTATTAATTTGCTGTCTATATTCTGAAATGCGGAGAGAATTTAACCTGAATAGCAAAAATCGATTGGATGCAAGGTCATCATCGAAGATATGGCTTCATTTACCCAAAACAATTCTAATAAAAGATTTCCCATCGCCTTATCATATTTGTCTTCTTTGATGTAATTCTCAGCGTTTCTCCGTTTTCCAAAAGATATGACCACATTTCCCAAAGGTATTCAGGATTGATCACAAAAATAGTATTCGTATTCGTCTCCTTCCAAAAGAAATAATTGTGCCCTTTCTTTTTCTGGCTTCGATATGCGATACGACATACCTTCGGTCTTTGTCACAGGTGTCTAATTTCGTCACAAGCTCAACGGTTTCCCTGCCATCATCACTTGTTACAAATAAAATAGATGCAGCCATTACAGGTGAAGCCAGAATGGGTTATTCTCATCCCTTGATTCAATACCGGCAACACAGTAAATCGATCGTTTTAATAATGTCTTCTTCAAAGTACAGCTATCCATTCGGAATAGGATCTCTATCTCATCCGTTTTATTAATAGCAACACCTTCTTTGATCATTTTAGCTGCGCCATGGGCTACATAAGTGTTGCCGCTTCTCATAAAGCCAGAAACGTAGGCTTTGAGCTCATCCAAGAAACCAAACTGGATGTTTTAACACAGGTTTCCCAGTTTATAGGGATAATTCCCATTCGCTATACCTTCTTGATGGCTTTCCTCGTTGCTCACACTACTGCCAATGCCGTTGGTGATAAATTTGAGTCCGCTACGATCAATCAGCGGCTCAAAGACTTTGAATTTGATTTCTCTGAACGTTTGTGTTGTCTTGTAGCTGTAGGTCCCAAAATCTTGATACCATATCAGGTTCATTCATTGAAATTTCAACCTCGTTAATTAGTGGATCCGTTTGGAGAAGTTTGAGATGTTCCAATTTTTCAATCCCAATTAAGTGACCACAGAGCATCATGTAAATATAATACCCCTTGATCTCGTTTGTTGATTCATTATCGAATACCAAGCCGCTGTCAATGATTTCAAAAGTAATTTTGGCCTTTGCATTTTCAAGGAGAAAAATAGGTATGCATTTGAAGTCAGATTCTTGGCTGCAAAATCAATTATGTTGACTTAAATTTAATCCCTCTTCGCGTATGCTATTTTATCTACTTCAATATTAAAATGCGATAGAGGTGTGAAAGCTGGCTTATTCAACTTTTTGTCTTTCACCCAAAAGGTGAAACCCCAGCTTTGCAAAACCCGTGTGTTTTAAGATTGAAAGTGAGTGTTTTGTCGGTTTTTTAATTAATTGCCGTGGAATTTGAATAATATTACTTCTTCTCGCATGAATTAATCATTTCTATTTAAAATAATCAATATACTTGACTTCCTATATATTAGTTATATACTTCCATTTAACAATTAATAAACTTCCAAACACTAATCAATAAGATGGGGAATTGAATAACCAGGAGGATAATGAAACCAACTTATAATTTCCCTGCGCTTAGAGGAATTCAGGCAAGTCGAGAATATTACCTTGCTATGTGTCCATTAAAGCTAGTTTCCAAGTTATTTCTCTACGATGAAGTAGGTGTACCTGCTGAATTAAGGGCTCAGAGAATACTAAACAAAGCAAGGGTTCCTGAGATAACTAATTATATAACAGATAACCCAAAAGAATATGTGTTTTCTGCTTTAACAGCATCAATTGATGCGAATGTCGAATTTACACCTTTAGATGATGAAATAGATAAATCATTGAATATTGGCTCACTTACTATTCCTATGGATGCCACAATAATAATTAATGATGGTCAACATAGGCGAGCAGCTATTGACGAAGCATTAAAAAAACGACCTGAGTTGGCTGATGAATCTATAGCTATTGTTTTCTTTATTGATGCTGGATTACGAAGATCACAACAGATGTTTGCAGATCTTAATAAACATGCTGTACGTCCATCCCAGTCACTTGGTGTCCTCTATGAACATCGTGAACCCCTCGCTGAGTTAGTTAGACAATTATCCGAAAAAGTTGAGGTGTTTAAGGGTTTAACGGAAAAAGAAAAAACAAGCATTTCTAATCGATCAATAAAGCTCTTTACACTTAGTGGAATCTATCAGGCAACTGAGGAATTGCTTAGAAAAAAGAGGGAAGACACAATTACTGATGAGGAAAAAGAATTAGCTTATCAATTCTGGACAGAAATTGCTAAGGTTATTCCAGAGTGGGGTATGGCAAGCCGAAAAGAAATTTCCTGTGCAGCTTTGCGTGAAGAATTTATTCACGCTCATGGTGTCGCTATCCAAGCTTTAGGAATCGCCGGATCAGAACTTCTTGCCCAATTTCCAAGTGATTGGAAAGGAAAGTTATCTGCATTGCGTGCAATTGATTGGTCGCGTCACAATTCAACTGTTTGGGAAGGTAGAGCTATGTTTCAAGGAAGAATTAACAAAGCCCAACGTCAAGTCAGCTTAACAGCTAATTATTTAAAATCAATTTTAGAATTGTCGTTGACACCTGATGAACAGGTTATAGAAGATATATTTATTTCAGATTATGGGGTTAAGTTATGACTTACATTAATCCATTAGAATTAATATCTTATTTTACAACACACACAATCCATGATTTGTATGAAGAAATCCGTCAGACATATAAAGCTAACGATTATCCTTGGGTAGTTGGTTATAGTGGCGGAAAAGATTCAACTGCCACCTTGCAGGCAATTTGGTATGCGCTATCTGAGATGAAATCTGAAGAATGGAATAAACCTATTTTTGTGATCTCATCAGATACTTTAGTTGAAACCCCAGTAGTAATTGATCAAATAAATTCAACTTTGCAACTGATTTCGAATAAAGCAAAGGATTTAAACCTTCCAATTCAAGTTCAAAAAGTTAATCCGAAAGTTGAAGATACTTTTTGGGTTAATTTAATTGGGAAGGGCTACCCAGCACCATCAAAGAGGTTTCGATGGTGTACTGAAAGAATGAAAATTAAGCCTGCAAATTTCTATATTTTAGAAAAGGCTGCTCAATTTGGAGAAGTTGTTATGGTTTTAGGTGCTCGGAAATCAGAAGGAATGTCGCGAGCACAAGTATTAAGTAATCAGAGTCGACAAATTGCTGGAACAAATTTGAGAAGACATTCTTCCTTGAACAGAGCATATACATACACTCCGGTTGAAGATTTTACTACAGATGACATTTGGACTTATCTACTTCAAGTTGCCTCTCCTTGGGGAAGCAATAACAGAGATCTTGCTGCTCTTTATCGAAGAACGGAATCGGGAGAATGCCCATTGGTTGTCGATACATCTACACCATCGTGTGGAAATAGTAGATTCGGTTGCTGGGTCTGTACAGTAGTTGATAAAGATAAAACGATGCAGACACTTATTGATACCGGAGAAGAGTGGATGGAACCTCTTCTCGATTTTCGGGATATGCTAAAAGCAACCCAAGAACCCGAGAACAAACTAGTCTATCGGGAATTTAAACGACGAGATGGTCAAGTTATAGTTAAGGATGATAAGTTTATTCCTGGTCCTTATAAACCTGAATTCAGGATTAAATTCTTAAAAGAACTTCTTAAACTGCAGGTTCAACTTCGGAGAGACAGTCCTGACCAGAGAATATCCTTAATCATTCCTGCTGAGTTATATGAAATACGAAGGATATGGAAAAAGGAGTTACCAGATTTAGGAGATCCGATTCCGTATCTATATCACGATATTGTAGGCGAAGATCTTGCTTGGACGCAAGATGAAACAGGATCGATAACTGGGGAAGAATTGGAGATTATCAAAGAAGTCAGTGAGAAAAATTCTGTCCCGCTAAGATTAATTACTAAGCTTATTGAGACAGAAAAACGAATGGAAGGTATGGGCAGGAGGGCAGGAATATTTAGTGAAATTAGCAGCATATTTCAAGAAGAATGGGCCGACCAAGAAGAAATTATGGAACGAATCGTTGCGGATAAAGAATATCAAATCAAATTAGGTATTGATCAATGAAATTAAAAAAACTTGTCCTCAACGACTTTGGTGTTTATCAAGGTAAGGTGGTTTTTGACCTATTATCAAGCAATAAGCCCATAATAATTTTTGGAGGGAAAAATGGCTCAGGGAAAACGACAATTCTTGATTCGATAAAACTATGCTTGTACGGATCACGTGGAATTAATAAGAAGATCGGACATAAAGAGTATGAAACACACATACGAAACCGCATTCATCGTCATAGAAAAGCAGTAATACCTCTGAATCATACTTCGATCAGTTTATCTTTTGATTATTCTATATTTGGGAGTGAACATAATTACGAAGTAATTCGTTCATGGAAGGTGAAGCCAGAAAGTTTTAATGAGCAATTATTAATTTTACTTGACGGAAAACTATTAAACAATGTCTCTGAAGAACACTGGCAGGAATATATTGACGACCTAGTTCCCCCAAGCATTGCCGAACTCTTTTTCTTTGATGGAGAAAAAATCCAAGAATTAATAATTGATAATTTCAACGAACACGCCCTTGCTGTAGATGTGAAGAGGATGCTTGGATTAAATGTTATTGAAAAATTACAGGCAGATTTGGATACATATCTATATCGGCAACAAAAAGAGAACGCCGTTATTGAACTTCAGTCAAAATTAAATGATATTGAAAATGCTTTTCAAATTATTGATCAAAAATACCAAGAAAAATTATATGAAGTAAGCCACCTTCAAACAAAAGTGGAATACCTTCAAGGACAGATCGAAAAACTTGAAAGGCAAATTAGTATAGAAAGTAGTGGATATGCATTTCAGCGGGAAAATTTAAAAACCCAACTCTCACGTACAGATTTTGAGCTAGAGGTTGTAGAAAAGCAGTTGCACGAATTGTCTGCAGGGTTATTACCATTTGCGATGGTTCCTGAATTATGTCAAGAATTAGAAGCACAACTTATATCCGAAGGTAAACTACAACAATGGCAAGCATCAAATTCTTTACTCAAGCCAAAAATATCAAATATCCGTCAAACTATCAGTTCAAATGAGTTTTGGAAAAGATTGAATGGGAATTTACCCATGCCAATACGTCAGGAGATGATTGATGAAATCTCATATATGCTTGAAGAATTATTGGGGCCAGATGAAAGTCGGAATGGATTAAAAATACTCCATCAGGTATCTGATGTTGAAAGATATCAATTAATCACGTGGATCAATGATAGTATTAATTCAACCCCCCAAAAAATAAAAGATATAGGAGATCGGCTAGCAAATCTAGAACGAACTCGTCAAGAAATTACGATAAAACTTCGCAATATTCCTGAAGATGACGTTTTACGTCCATTAATGGAAAACCTAAACCAGATGAATCAGGAGTTAGGTCAACTGAATGGATTAATTAATCGCGTAACACTAGAGAAAGAAACACAATATAACGAACGAGAAGAAGCAGGGAGGCAAATAAAAAAAGCATTTGATAGCCTAAAATCCGGAAAACGTGTTGAAGATCGCTTATTGATGGTTAAAAAAACACAAGAAGCACTAAGTGACTATCTGTCAGAAATCACCCAGAGAAAAATGGCTGATCTTGAGAATAAGGTGGTCGGTAAGTTTACTGAAATTAGTAGAAAACCTGACTTAGTGAAAAGGGTTTCAATAAACCCACAAAGTTTTCATATTGAATTGTTTGATTATCTTGATAATTCAATTCCAAAGGATTTATTATCAGCTGGGGAAAAGCAAATGTTTGCTATCGCTCTTCTTTGGGCTTTGCGTGAGCTATCTGGTAAACTTTTCCCAGTAATTATTGATACACCTCTAGGTCGTCTAGATAGTGACCATCGTGACCACCTCATCAATAAATACTTTCCAAAAGTTAGCCATCAGGTTATTTTGTTTTCCACTGATACAGAAATTGACCAAGAGTATTTTACTGCTCTTGAGCCTGTTATTTCCCACGCATATCACCTTGGTTATGACCCTGTCGAGGGTAAAACCAATGTATCTTCTGGATATTTCTGGGATGGAGGGCATAATGCAATTGAATAAAATTAAGGTATCAGAAGATGTAGATCAAAAACTTAAACAATTAAAAGCAAAAACAGGGTTGACACCTAATTTATTGTGTCGGATTGGATTTTGTTTGTCTCTACGTGAACCGGGGATTCCTGATCCATCTGTATATGATGAAAATAGTAACCGTGAATTCAATCGATATACTTTGACTGGAGCTTGGGATAGTTTATTTGTTGCATTATTGGTTCAACGTTGTGCAAAAGATAAAATATTTATTCCAGAGAATATTGAAGAACAATTTCGAGCCCACATAAACAGAGGTGTACTTTTAATGTTCCAACGAGTAAAACATCTAAATGATATTTGTCGCCTAATTGAAGAAACTAGGGTGGATTTGGTACCAACTACTGAAGTTGGAGAGGAATCCTATCTATGAAATTTCCCATATATATGGATCATCAAGCGACCACCCCGGTCGATTATCGCGTATTAGAAGTTATGATCCCCTACTTCACAGAAATTTACGGTAATGCGGCTAGTATCGATCATGAATATGGTAATAAGGCACTTCAAGCTGTTGAAGATGCCCGTAGGAAGATTGCTTTAATAATTAATTGTTCCCCAGAAGAGATTATTTTTACTAGTGGAGCAACAGAATCAGATAATCTGGCGATATTAGGAGTGGCAAATCAATATGAAAGCAAAGGCTGCCATATTATTACTTGCGTAACAGAGCATAAGGCTGTTTTAGATACATGCAGCTATTTAGAAAAGCATGGATGGGCAATCACATACATACCGGTTGACCATGAAGGGTTGGTAAACCTTGATGATGTTAGGAAAGCGATTAACGCAGATACAAAAATGATTTCGATTATGACTGCCAATAATGAAATTGGTGTAGTCGCGCCAATTTCTGAAATCGGCAAAATAGCTCATAATGCTGGTGTCATTTTTCATACAGATGCAACCCAAGCTATTGGATATCTTCCAATGGATGTACAAGATATGAATATAGACCTTCTATCCTTATCTGGACATAAAGTCTATGGACCGAAAGGGATTGGAGCATTATATGTTAGGAAGCATCATCCGCGGGTAAAATTAATTGAACAGATGCATGGTGGAGGTCATGAAGGAGGAATGAGGTCTGGTACTCTAAACGTGCCAGGGATTATTGGTTTCGGTAAAGCTATGGAGATTTGCCAGAAGGAAATGAAATCTGAAACGAAAAGATTACGGTATCTAAGAGATGTCTTATGGAATGGTATTCAATCAAAAATTGATGGCGTTACAATAAATGGAGATTATGCAAAAAGACTTCCGCATAATCTCAGTATAGCGATTTCTGGGATTGAAAGTCGTGCATTATTAACGCGGGTAAAAAACCATTTAGCAATCTCATCTGGATCTGCTTGCACTACTTCAAAAGTTGAGCCATCTTATGTAATTTACTCTTTATATCATGATGAAAAAATAGCACATTCGACTTTAAGATTTGGACTTGGAAGATTTACAACACTGGAAGAAGTTGAATATGCTATTGACATACTAACCAAAACTGTAATTGAACTAAGAAATCTCAGATAAAAAAACAAATTTTGTTGACTATTACGAAAAAATAAATAATGGTATTGATTAATCAATTATAGTTGAGAGAAAGATAACTGAATAAAGAAACTGCAGTTCACTTTCAAATTAATAGGAGGAATTGGAAATGTCAAGCGATTCAATTATTTCAATAATCACAACTGTATCTGGTTTCCTTACCGTAATTATTGCATTATGTACAATAATCTTTTCTTATTTTAGTAATAAAAGATTAATTGAGTACAATAATCGTTTTCTGGTTGAGAAGAAACACGAAGACGAAAGAAGAGAAATATATAAAAAACTGAATGAGTTTTATGGTCCATATCAACAACTCCTTGAGACTAGCAGGCAATTATTTGAAAATGTCTTCATTTATAATAAACCAAATGAATGGGTAACATTAATAGAATTGCTTAATGGGAAAGAACTACAAGGAAATGATAAGGAAGTTTTTGAACAAATACTAGATATATCAACAAAACTAGAAGGCTTAAGAATTAATTCAAGTGGCTTAGTAGAAGATGTAGAGCTACAGAAAATTCTTGCGAAAGCGGGTACTCATTTTATTATCGTAAAATTAGCTTATGAAAAGAAGATTCTTGGTGATATTGATAGGTTTAAGAATTATTATTATCCTCAGGAACTTAATTCTATGCTTGAAAGAAAAATCAATTTGCTTCAACAACGCCTAAATGAATTAAATAATTGAGGTTATCCTCACTGCTCACATAATTACTAATTCATTTAATTACCCATTGTTGATTATAAAGTTTATCAGAAAATATTAAGTATGAAAATAAAGTGATTTCAAACTATTCATTACATTATTTTTAAATGAAAAATCTATTTCCTGACAGGCAAAATTGTTAAAATTGATGTGGGGTGAACTCTATTATTGTTTAAAAACCTAAAATCATGTGATACTGAAGGAGAAGCATTTGGGATATTTTTGTCTTTTGGGTCAAACAAGATTGAATTATAAGTAGTTATATTTCTTAATAACATTATATTAGTTCTTATTGATGACAATTCACGGTTTACCTGGTCCCAATCCATACCCTCTTCAACAAATTGCCTAAAAAGCCTAATAAATGCAGAAAAGAATTTAGTAAATTCAAGAGATGATCCATTTGTGTTATTTCTCGAAATCCAATCAGGCGAGAATGCTTGTGCTAATAAATTAAAAAACCGTTCGATTGCAATAACGCAATTATCTATAAGTATTTCTGGGTCATCTAAATTATTGATATCCTTTGCAATTAATTTCTCATAACCTTGCTTAATTTGAATCCGTTTACCACGTTTGGCACCTTTAATACCTTTAATATATGAAATATTTGTTAATGATTGTAAAACTGTTATCACAGTACTAGTCTGTATTTTTCCAAGACTTGTTTGGTTAGTATCAAACAAGCCAAATAGTTTTTTACCACCTCTTTCATTAAGCTTTAATATTACTTGAGCAGCAATCGCTTTTGGGTATACTTCACCAAGAATAGGAAAAGCAATTGCATCAATATGAGAAGTTTTTACAGGGGTTTGTGTACTATTGATTTCTATAAATGCCTTTGCACTAAATCTCCGAAGAGTAGGATCTTCTTCTGTGTGAAATTTAATAGCCGTAACCATGATTTTACTGTCATCACCTATTCTATCTTTTACCCTGTTATCAGCATATGAGAAAAGACGATGTTGACCGTCAATTACAGAAATAGCGCCATAATTATCAGGGATTCGCAATATGTGGCTATCTTCTTGATATTTACAATCTTTTGAGAGGACTACCAAAATACTATTAGGAAACATGAAGTCCTCGGAAGTTAATAAATTCTCGCGAATTTTGGCTAACTTTTCAGGAATTAATGGTCTTTGGTAGTTTTGAGGAGTTGAAGAATCAAGGTTTGGCAGAATATCATGTCGGTAAACGCAAGCATAAGGCAGAATTTCGTATGGTGATGCTTCAAAACTATATAAATCAGAAAGGCCGAAGGCCCCACTTGCTATTTTTTTATCACAGGAACGAATCAGGCAATTAGATTCCTCACTTATTTCGAAAGGTCGTCTAGGTGGTATGTTTTTCAATTTAAGAGTATCCAAGAATAAATGCTTTGAGTACTCACCAATGCACGATACATAATTAGTTAATAGTTCCCACTCTGCTTTAAAATATAGAACTATATTGGGAACTTTCTGGAGAGAAACATCAAATCTTTGCAAACTTGTGTCAATAAAGATCCCTTTTAAAGATCTAATTCGGCGAAAATTTCTTAATTTATCTTTTGGAACCCCAATTTGCTCCCATAAATCCTGTCTAGTTAGGTCCATTGAAGAAAGAATATTAAAATGTTTCTTAAATTTCGTGTACTTGCCTTGAAGATCTTTTGGAGTCGATCTTGACGTAATTTCTCCCACCACACAAACATCATTTATTGGGATTAAATAATCCATTTCCAAGTGTTCATCACTGTTATATGGTCCGGATGGATTCAAAAGTTTAATTTGAACTTGATTTAGCGGGTTAATGCAAATTAATTTCATTCCCTCAAAAACAGTTCGACCTTTTTTTTCAAGATCATTCCCGGTCAAATTTGTCATCAACGATCTCCAATAATAATCTTCAATGATTATCTACAGATATTTATTAAATTCCATAATGCTTCCCCCGGTTGGTCAATTAAATCGGATTTCAATTCTCTAATTCCCTCATTAGCAAACTCCTCTGCGATTCTTAATATTTGGTCTTCTTGCAATAATATTTCCACATCTTCTGTCTCAGCCAGCGCAATGGTTTTCAACGCTGGCACATCAATATCTTGGGAAAATTGATCCCACCTAAAAATCTGTTCTTTATCCCCCGATAAAATTCGTCGTTTGCCTTTCTTCACTCCAACTGCAACAGCCCACATAAATAAATCTTTCATCAATAGAAAGGGGGCTGATTCTGGGGATTGGCTGGATCTATCGCTTAATTGTTTATAAATATCATGAACACTTTTTTCTATGCTTACACGATCACTTCCCTTAACTTCATTCATAGCATGTCTCCGCGATTTCAGTGCATCCGGTTTTTTCATTGAAACAAAGATCGTATTGAGCGCCTGTTCTGGGTTCAAGTTTGGTTTTTGAAGCCTCGTCCCATTCTCTATCAGTCACAAATAAAATTAGCTGTGGAGTAAGATTTGGCAAATTTTCCGCTACTGTTGTAAGATGATTCCCAGAAAGACGCCCGAAAGGCGTATCCATTACTAATGGAGCCTCTTCCCCAGATAGTCTAGACATAGCTGTTATGAAAGAAAGGCTAAGTATTTGTCTTTCTCCAGCGGATAGCTCTTTTCGGGTAGGAGTGCCCCAACGATCAATAACTTCTAGTTTAAAATCTTGATCCAAACAGACATCCTGAAAATGATCTTGCTTCCAAGCAAGTTTTGAAAAAACTTCTTTGGTAGCAGCTTCAATTTCCTGTCTTGTATTTTCAAAGAACTCATCTTTTATTTTGGCTACTGCATCAGAAGCTCTTTGTGCTAAACTTTCTTTCCTTAATAGTAAGGTTATTTCTATTTCTTTTTTTTCTGCGGCTTCGCGTAATTTTTTAATATCATCTAATTGATGCTCATTAGAAACCAAGTCACTTTCGATTCTCCCTAGTTCAGCGAGACTGGTCTCTAATTGACGCTGAGAAATTGCTCGACGCCGTTCGAGTGCAACAATGTCCTCAATAGATATTCCAATGAGCTGACGCTTTACATCATCTAATTCAGCATACAATCGGTTAATAGTCTCTTTTATTTTTGCCATTTCCTTACATCGATCATTTAAAGCTTCTAACGATGCCGATGAGGTGATCGACATAGATTGGATGCTCCCACCTAATTTACTTACCTCATTTTCTAATTTGCTTGATGCGGTGTGTTTTAATAATGAAGTTAAATGTTGGTAAGCATCATCTTCTGATGAGAATTCTCTTCCACATACACATATACCATTTGCAAGTAAATCTTTAATAAATTGTTCTCTGATTCCGCTTGGGATTTCACCTTTTTCTCTTTTTTGATTAACAATTACGAGCGCTAGTTCTGACTTTGCAGAAAGCATAACCAAATAATTCCTATTAGCTAGTTTTTGAATTGCTTTGAGAACTTCTTCCTCTCTTTTCTCCAGCTCTACTAACATTTTCTGGATGGAATCTCGATGGTTTTGAAGCTCTTTTGCAGCTTCAGTTCCCCTTAATTGGTTGTCGATATCTTCTATTTGTTGTCGACCAAGTCGAATTGCTTCGCGAACTTCATCTTTTCTCTTTGAGAATTGTTCTTTCCTCAAACGAATGTTCTCTTCCTTTGTAATTAACTCTTCTAATTCATGTGAGCCTTTTTTCTTTATTTCTCGTCTAAATTCATCTGCTATTTCTTGTAAGTGTGCTTGTGCTCTCTCAATTGTTGGTAACCGCATGATATTGCGAACAGCATCTTCAATTTCGTTACTTCCTGCTTTTGTTAATTCGTCCATCTTTTCCCCATCAAAAAAGAAATAAGGTCTAATATTTGATGGCATGATAGAATTCATAACACCATTGGGATTTGGAATAGATTCCGAATCTCCTGATTTTTTTGTTTGTGTGAGATAAAACTCGGACTTCTCAAGTTTAACTACTCGCCCTATTTTTATATAATTGGTTACTCTTTCCGCAATATATTTGTGACCATTATGTATGAATCCTACTGATACAACACACGGAATTAATTCACCTTCCTGTGCTCTGGCAACAGCCTCTTTACATACTAATTGTCCAATTCCTTCTACGCCTGCTTCGTAAAGGCACCAGTTGATTGCACAAAATAATGACGTTTTACCGGCACCATTTGACCCGTGGAAAACACTAACATTTAAATCTCCGAAAGTTGAAAAATCGGCAGTTTGTTCACCAAAATATTGACGAAAATTGATAAGGCGGACAAATTCTAATTTCATTCGTCTTCTCCTTTCAATTCTGGGTACTTAGCGTGTTTATCTATTATGTCTCGAATATCCTCTTTTACCCCTCTTGGCCTTAATAGATCTATATAATCCCTCTCTTTTTCAATAACTTCAGTTACAAGCTCCTGCATATCTGGGTCCAATTGTCTTATTAGTTCTATAAGCTTCTCTCTCATCACTTTTGTACTCCTATTAGAAACCTAGGACACCAAATTCTTTGGCTAATTCCCAAATTACTTCACAAGCTGCTTGGGAATTTAATGAACTATCAGCAAATTCCGAGAATCTCCGAAGTTCCCGTTTAAGTAAAGATTTTTCTGCATTAAAGCTAATTTCATCTGAAAAAGACTTCGCAGGTGGAATTGCTATTAAGTCATAAATAGTTGCGGCGTCCTTCCCTGGTGATAATCTCAATATCCTACCACGTCGTTGAATAAACTCTCTTGGATTACTACTGCTAGCAAGAATGTAAGCTATTCTGGTACTAGGTACATCAACACCTTCGTCTAAACATCGCATTGCCACTAATGCTTGAAGTTTTTCATCGGAAAATTCTTTGAGCAATCTTTGACGCGTGGGAATATCCTCTTCTGCCGTAAAACGATGAATTCTTAACCTTTTTTCCCACCCTAAAAGTTGGACAACTTCATCAATTTGTCCGGGTGCACAATAGAAAAGCGTATGCTTCATATCTTTTTGATTACCTATAAGTTTAGATATTTCCCCAATTTTATTTGATGCAGAATTCAGAATATTAGCACGCTTAATTAATAGTCTCTCCAACATATCTTGTATGCTATTATTTTTTTCTTGTGCTATAAGTGATCCAATTTTGGCCGAAAGATCACTATACTCAACCATCTCATCATCAGTTAATTCAACCAGGATTGGATAATAGTAATACGGAGTAAGAAATCCTTTTTGAATAGCTTCGGGCAAGGGTAAAGAATAAACAATTTCTCCAAAGTATTGATGTAATACATTCGTACCCTCGGGATCAAACCATCGGTTCGGAGTTGCCGAAAGAGCTAATCTAAATTGAGCCTTTTCTGGTAAAAATGCTTTTTGCTTTGCGGATCCTAAATGGTGGACCTCATCGGCAATGAGTAAAAGTGGTCCTTCTATCCTATTAATAGTGTTTAGAAAGTGTTCTGTAGAAAATGTTGCATGAGTGGTAATTATGCAAACTGAATTGATATCCTTGTGATTAAACACTAAGATTTTCTCGTTTACTTCATCTAGCCAAGTATTTTTACTTTGATAAGCATTGTGAGGTATATAACCAAATTCTTTTGCCTCTTTTACCCATTGATCCACTAGGTGTTGGTATGGGCAAGCAACTATTACGACAAGATTATTTTCTCTTTCAAGTAATCTAATTGATGCGGCCAGAGCTGTAATCGTTTTCCCTGTGCCAGTGGCCATTTCAAATAAACCTCTACAATTTGCATCGAACCATGCATTAATTGCATCATTTTGATAATCTCGAATCTGAATACTTGGAGGTATTTGTGGACTAATCGGCCGGCTAAATTGAATAGGGTTTGCTGATTTTATAAATTGGTACGGTTTTTCAAATTTCCTTAACTTTATTATTTGTTCTTTCGCTGCAGAAGGAAGATCAAAAACTTGTACATTGGGATCACTATTATTCCAAAGGGTTTCAAATCGTTCCGCATCATCTTTTATCCACATTTTGGCAGTGGGATCCCAAGAACAAAATATTTTAATGGATTCATAATTTCGTGTGCCCTGAATACTGTCATTATATGAGCCATTAAAAACGAGTTGGTTTCCAGAACTATCAGTAAATATCCCGAATTTATCGTGGAACTCTCCGTGGTCTAACTTATTTCTGGGTAGAGCCAACTTGAAATCAATACACCCATCAGCAACCATCCATGAAATTGCAGATAGGGTATCCGACTCAAGGGATGTTATGAGATCTTCGATATTTTTTTTTAGAATTTCATAAAGGAAAATATCTTGACGTGCGATTTCCCCCTTAAGCATGGCTTCCCAATCTTTCTCATCAAGAATTGGGCTTGTTACCCACCGAGCGTGACCACCATTCTGAGCAAAATTCACCATTCCTTTTGCAGCTATCCGAAACCAACCAGAGCTAAAAAAACCAACTCCTCGATCATACTTCACAGCATCCTTTAATGCAGGTATAAAGAAATCTTCAATAATGTCATGTGAAGATGTTGTTATGACAGGCGGATAAATGTGATCAATTAACGACAATTTTTCCCCATATCTCGAAGATCATTATAGTATGATTCCCTACCCCTTATATTATATGTGTAATTTCAGTTCTAATGGTAGTTGAATCATTACAGTTCAATTAAGAAATTATATTACTGGCTTACAATGATTTTTATTGCCTGGTAAGTTTAATTAATTTTTCCAATACAATATTGGCGCCTTGAATGGCCATGCGTCCTATGATAGAATCTTCAGTACACACAGTTCAGCTGGTTGCGAATTAGCTGTAGATTGCAATTTAGTTCAGGAACAGGAAATGTGTGTTCTCTAGGGCGCGTAGCTCAGCTGGTCAGAGCGCACGGTTCACATCCGTGAGGTCGGGGGTTCGAGCCCCTCCGCGCCCACAATTTATTTAATCTCCCCCTCCCCCCTCCCCCAATTTCGCGAAATTGGGGGAGGGTTTATAATTAATCATTCCAAACCATCACCATCCCCGGGAGCGGACCATGAAAAAAGCCGGATTTATCCTTATCCTATTAACCCTCACCATCACCCAGGCAGCCTGCAGGTTGACAGCCCAGCCGCAGCCCCAACCGGTCGAACCGACCTTCACCAGCCCAACCGCGGTTATGCCGGAAGCACTCCAGCCTGTGCCGGAAACGTCCTCCACCACCTGCGGAGCAGCCGCTCAACCGGAGCTCTACAGCCTCTGGATGAAAGAGCACGACCAGCAGCGCGACCTGTTGACCTTCACCGAAAAATCCATCTACCTGGTGGAAGCGAACACAACGGGCGACGCCTATGTGCGCGAATCATTTTACGAGATCCAATCGGTGGATTGGCTGAACGGGATGCTGGATATCAAGTTGAAGTGGGTGCGCATCAACGGCAGTTACGGGGGGTTCGACAGCCCGTCCAAGGTGATGAAAGTCTCCATTGATGGCGACAGCCTCTTTTTCAGCACCGTGGATGTAGGCATGGATCTTCCATCGACAACCGAGAGCGGTCCCTGGGTCAGGCAGTAAAGCAAGGGTTGCCTATTTTCAAATGCCTACAACCGATGCTCGCAATATACTATCCACTTAGAAGACCATCCTGACCATAACAACCACAATTAAAAATAACCTCTAGCAGGCAGTATTTTTCTTTCATCGCGCATTGAGATTTCTCTAGTAATAAAAGGATTTCGTGAGTTTTTTCTAATTTGTGTGATTGGTGATATTCGCGTTGAATATTTTACGGCGCGCCGAAGATCAACTTGACGCCGCCCTTGTACTCCATACCGGAATCCAGCTTACAGTTAGGCGCCACGATGTTGGTGGAGGTCTGCCCGCCGTTGGCCATGCGCACATTGTAGGGCACGTCCACGTCCATCTTGAAGTCGGCGTAGCCCACGTCGATGGCGGGTTTCATACCGGTGAAGAAGTGGTCCTCGCCGTCCGACCAGCTCACGATCACCTCGGCTCCGGGCACGGATTTGCCGGCCTTATCAATGACATACACCTGCAGCATCTGCGAGAATTCCACATCGCAGAAATTATTCGTCCGGTCCTTCAGCACATACGGGTCGCCGGGTGTGGGTGATGGCAGCGGGGCGGGCGGCAGGGGCGGGTTGGTGGGCCGGGTCACCGGGATATCCAGCGTGGGGGTCAGCGCGGTGGAAGGGGTCGATGGCGGTACGGTGAGAGCGGGTTCGGTGGGGAGTACCACAGGCTGTGGACCCTTACCCAAAGCGGCAGCCAGTAATGCCAGGCTGCGGGCTTCTTCTGCCGGTTTTCCCTGCGCGATGGATTGCTGCGCCTGGGCAGCCAGCCCCACCTGCGGATTTTCATCTTCCAGCAGGCCCAGCCGTGCCTGAGCGCGACCCATATCGCCGCGAGCATTGAACGAAAGGGCGATCATGGCGCGATACAGGTCTTTATCCGCCGGTTTGAGCATGGAAGGCGATACATTCTGATAATTCACCGGGCTGATGACCAGCGAGATCAGCAGACCCAACCCGAGCCCGATGATGAGCGCGGTGACCACGAAGAGATAGCCGCCCTCGCGCCTCATTTGCTCAACTCCGCCGAGACCGGCATCAGGTTCTGCATATCACGCGCCAGTGCCATCAACAGGTCAATGTCGTTGACAGAATAGCCGGATTTGCGGGCGTAAGCCACGCTCAGCAGGGCAGCCTCGGTGGGAGCCTTGCTGTTCAACTCTTCGAGCCGGGCAGCCGCAGCAGTCAGGTCGCCGTCCTTGTTATAGACTTCGGACACCATCAGGATGTAATCGGTCCTAAAGTCTTCGCGCAGGCTGCTGAGCGGGCTCCCCACCTGGACGCCGGGTTTAATGACCCAGCCAAAGAACAGCCCAACTCCCAGGCTGAGCAGGATGACAATGAGGAAGATCAGTCTGCGCACCATACCGGTTATTTGCCTGTGCCTTTCAGCATGGGGATAATGATGCCGTGCCGTTTCGCAGCAGCAATGGCTTCGGGGTAGCCGGCATCTGCATGGCGTACAATGCCCATACCGGGGTCGGAGGTGAGCACCCGCTGCAAGCGGCGGGCGGCTTCGGGTGTGCCGTCGGCTACGATCACCTGCCCGGCGTGTTGGCTGTAGCCAATACCCACGCCACCGCCATGATGGAAGCTGACCCAGGTGGCGCCGTTGACCGCATTGATCATGGCATTGAGGATCGGCCAATCACTGACCGCATCGGTGCCGTCCAGCATGCCTTCTGTCTCGCGGTTGGGTGATGCCACTGAGCCAGAATCGAGATGGTCGCGTCCGATCACGATTGGGGCTTTGAGGATGCCGTTGGCAACCATTTCGTTGAATTTGAGGCCGGCTTTGGCGCGTTCCCCGTAACCCAGCCAGCAGATGCGGGCTGGAAGCCCCTGGAAGGGCACCTTCTCGCGGGCCATGACCAGCCAGCGGCGCAGGTGGTCATCTTCGGGGAAGAGCTCCAAAATGGCTTCGTCGGTGCGGTAGATATCCTCCGGGTCGCCGGAGAGCGCCACCCAGCGGAAGGGGCCTTTGCCCTCGCAGAACAGCGGGCGGATGTAAGCCGGCACGAAGCCGGGAAATTCGAAAGCGTCAGATACTCCGTTATCATAAGCACGCTGGCGCAGGTTGTTGCCGTAATCGAACACCTCTGCGCCACGGTGTTTGAACTCGAGCATGGCGCGCACGTGCGCCGACATGGAATCGAGCGATCTTTTCTCATATTGAACGGGGTCGGATCTGCGCAGCTCATTCGCCTGTTCCACGCTCAGCCCGGCCGGGACGTACATAAGTACATCGTGAGCGGAGGTTTGGTCGGTGACCACATCCGGCGTCACCCCGCGAATGACCATTTCAGGCAGGATCTCGGCGGCATTGCCGATGAGCGCGATGGACAGCGGCTGCCCTTTTTCGCGGGCTTCCTCCACCAGGGTCATGGCCTCTTCAAGGTTATCCACCATGCGGTCCACGTAGCCGATATCCAGGCGGCGCTTGGCCCGGGCAGGGTCCACCTCCACCACCAGGGCAATGCCCTCATTCATTGTTACGGAGAGGGGCTGTGCACCGCCCATTCCACCCAGACCGGCTGTAACCACCAGCTTACCCTTCAAAGAGGGCCAGCCGCGTTTTTTAGCCAAGGCAAAGAAGGTCTCATAAGTACCCTGCAGAATCCCCTGGGTGCCAATGTAGATCCATGAGCCGGCAGTCATTTGGCCGTACATCATCAATCCGCGGGTGGATAGTTCATCGAAGTGTTTTTGGGTGGCCCAGTGCGGCACCAGGTTGGAGTTGGCGATCAGCACCCGCGGTGCGTCCGTGTGCGATTTGAATACCGCAACGGGTTTGCCGGATTGGATCAGCAGGGTCTCGTCGTTTTCGAGTTCACGCAGGCAGTCCAAAATAGCATCGAAGGCTTCCCAACTGCGTGCAGCCTTACCGCGTCCGCCATACACCACCAGCTCCAACGGTTTCTCGGCCACTTCCGGGTCCAGATTGTTCTGGATCATGCGGTAAACAGCTTCGGTCTGCCAGGACTTGCAGGTGAGTTGGGTGCCGCGCGGGGCACGAACTGGGCGGGGTTCAGACATGGGCATCCTCCGGTTGTAAGTTACCGGTTAATTATACGCTGAAATGATTTAAGGAGAGTGTAATCTTATACTGGTTGGCCTAAGACAGCACTTTTTTATTAGTAAGGAAGTTACCCGGAGAGCACCTTCTGCATCGAAGAGTAGCTGAATAGCTCTTTATACCCCAGCTTGATATCGATGGCTATCATTGGCAGGTTTTTTGAGTTATGATCTGTTTCCACCCGGGTGGTTTTTAACACATCACGCGCAAAACGCAATGCCAGCACTTTGACCGCCTGAGCCAGCTTTTGGCCGCGATAGATGCGTTGAACACCGGTGTGGAGGTTATAGGCGAAGTCGTTGCCTTCCATGCGGGTAATGGCACTCATTGCCACCCAATTGCCTGTGTGAGTATCAATGACCACCATCTGGCCTTCGGGTTTATACCATTTTGCCTGGCACACACTCTGTTGAAAATCTTCAAATGAAGGCCAGGCATGCTCACCTTCCGAACCGGGTGTATCAGACGAAGTGGCATCGTTCAGTTCATACAGCTTCTGCTGCGCTTCCAGCGTATTCCCCAGCGCTGCCATGGAAGTGAATTTGAATCCCTCTCCTTGCAGACGGGAAATGATGGTGTCATAAGGTTGATCATCAAACTTTTCCAAATCCAGTCCCATGCGAATCGAGTGTCCCCGTTCCGTGAAACCGCGACCTTTCGCAAATGCCATCCCATCCGTCCAGGCAGAATTGATCCGTACACGCAGAGTTTTTAGCTTGTTTTCAGCCATATTCGGGAGCATATCCGCATACAGCCGGGTGCCCAATCCCTTTCTGCGGTTGTCCGGTAATACATAAAGATACAAAATACCGAGGTCCGGGTCCACCCGTGAACGGTCCACCCAGTAGAAACCGTTCAGAATCCCGTCGTCACCTTCAGCGACTTTGGAGAAGCAATTTTCCCGGTTTTTCGAGTAAAACTCCAGTAAAGCTGTTTCGGTCGAAGGTTCATCCTCCAGTATAGTGAACCAATCAGCCAGCTGTTTAAAATCCCGCTCGGGGTCTGCAATGCGAATAATTGGGTTTGACATGGGAAGTCTCCATCATTTAGATTTTACGTGTAAAACAGATGAAATTATCATACCTGTGGAATGAAGTTATTTCAATGGAATTCAGGGAAAATCACCCCCATTATCCTTTTCTCTTGAGCTGGCATTTTATCTATAGGAAAATTTGTGCCTAAAAGGCTGACGTTCAGACGAATTATTGTTTACTGATTAGCCAAGCCGCCAGGGCGGATAGCCCTGTACAAAACAGCGTTCCAGCAATGCCGATGAAGATAAAAATGATAGGCCCCTGCACATCTTCCACACCTGGTAAAAGGATGGTGATGTATGCTGCCAGGGTCGAGCTGATGCCAATCCCTGCGCCGACAACTGCTGCTGCACGAACAGGGTGCGGGTAGTTATCAGCCCGGACAGCACGCGAAACCGGGATCCCGACCGCAACTGACGCGATCCAGATCAACGGAGTTAAGCACAATCCGCCCGGGTAACCGGCTAGAGTCCCAGCCATTGCGCTAACAAACCAAATTAACAGCCAGCGCCAGGAAAGATTAAGAATGAGCCGGGTGATGTAACCCGGCTCAAATTTGATCGTATTTCCGTCCTGATCTGTATTACGCTTCAGACTCAATGATCTCAACCGTAAGCAGTTTGACAGCCGGGCTGGAGCGTTTACCAGGGTCGCGTTCGGGGATGGTGAACAACACCTTCAAGCTTTCCGGGTCGGCCACTTTGCCGAAAACACTATGCCTGTTATTCAAGTGGGGGGTTGGCACATGGGTGATAAAGAACTGACTGCCATTGGTGTGGGGGCCAGCATTGGCCATCGATAGGATGCCCGGGCTGTCGTGTTTGAGGGAGTCATAAAATTCATCGTCAAACTGGTAGCCGGGGCCGCCCATGCCGGTTCCGGTCGGATCGCCGCCTTGAACCATGAAATTGTGGATAACACGGTGAAAGATGGTGTTATCGTAAAATCCCTGGCGAGCCAGGAAAACCAGGTTATTGACGGTTCGTGGAGTTTTGCTGGCATATAGATCGCATGTAATATCACCGAGGTCGGTTTTGAACACTGCCTGGTATTTTTTCTTCTTGTCTATTAGCATTTCCGGGGCTTTCGCCCAGCTTTTGGGTGAGTCTGTCATTTGATTAGCCTTTCATAATTCAAGATGCCTTGATTTTAGCATGAAGTTTGAAAGTGGATTACCTGCTGTACAAATTGCTAATTACAACCAGATGGATGGTTTGCGGAAAGTTCCGCCATAAGCTACAATCCAGCGTATGGAATGGGATTATGTCGGAAATGAATGGGCAGTCAATATGCTGCGGCAGCAGGTGGTGCACGGTTCCACTCGTCATGCCTACATTCTGGCAGGGCCGGATGGGCTTGGCAAGCGCACCCTGGCCATCAGGTTCATCCAGGCACTGAACTGCACTAAAGCAGAAGGAAATGGCAATCCATGCATGGAATGCCGATCCTGCCGGCAGATCGAAGCCATGCAATATTCCGATCTGCAGGTGGTCGAAAAGCTGGAGGATAAAAGCGAGATCCGAAAAGAACAGGTGGATGAGGTGAACCGATTCCTGTCCCTGTCCCCTTATGAATCAAAATCGAAGGCCTCCATCCTAATCGATTTTCAATCTGCAAGCACCGAGGCCCAGAACGCGCTGCTCAAAACCCTGGAGGAAGCCCCTGGAAATTCGATGATCATTATCACCGTTGATTCCGTGGATAACCTGCTGCCAACCACCGTTTCCCGCTGTGAAGTGTTGACTTTGCGGCCATTACCTGCTAAGGAAGTCGCCTTCGCGTTGGTGAGCCGGTTGAACGTGGAAGGCCTACATGCGGAACTCCTGGGGCATGTTTCTGGCGGCAGGTATGGCTATGCCCGTCTGCTGGCTGAAGAACAGGATCTGCTGGAGCAGCGTTCCACCTGGCTGGATGAGTGGATTGAGCTGTTTGGAATGACCCGCGTACAAAGATTTAAATATATTGAGAATAAGCTCTCCCGCAGGGTGGAACTGAAGAAGCAGCGTGAAATGCTCGGCGCAATGATCGATTGCTGGACCTCGTTCGTGAGGGACGTTCTTCTAGCTACGAACACCACTGCAGCTGGACCAATGAACATCGACCGCAAGGAAGATATTGCCCGCCTGGCAGCCCGGCTGGGGTCGGGTAAAAGTGTGCGCATCATTCGCAGCCTGGAACAGGTTTCCAACCGGATAGAGCGTTATTACAACCCGCGCCTGGTGATGGAGATATTAATGCTGGAGATGGGACGCTGAGAGAATTGAAATTCGAGAATCGAAACAATTACGAAGTTTATTTATTCGCTTCGTTAATCTCTAGTATTAATTTCCCTTGATGATTTTAGTTTCCAATTTCATTTCTCTATTCTCCATTTTCTATTCCATTTTCTATTCCCTTTTCTCAATTCCCCATTCTCAATTCTCGTATTACTAATCACTAATCCCCAATCACTTCTCCACTAATCTCTCCCATTTAGCAACTCTTTTGAGACTATTCCGTATATTGTTGTGAAGGAGTAAAAATGAGCGAAAAGAATAAAGTACCATGGTTTCTCTACCCGTTCTGGTTGATCTGGAAGCTTGTTGCCGGGATCATCCTGTTTACCGGTCGGCTGGTTGGGGCAATCATTGGGCTGGTATTAATGATCGTTGGAATTGTAGCAAGTTTAACTATTGTGGGATTGATCGTTGGAATTCCATTGATCATCTTCGGTTTCTTATTGATGATGCGCTCGATATTCTAGATCAATCGAGCATTCCTATTTTTTCCAGGAAGGAACCCACCTGCTGAGTATATTCCTCCCTGTTAATGGTAAAGGAATCCGCGTGGCCTGCTTTTTGGGCCAGATAAATTGAGCGGATTCCTTTCTTCTTTGCTTCATACAGTTCATTGCTCATTTGCACAGGCACATAGCGGTCATTGGCTCCATGGATCAGCATTACTGGTAAACTGATCTCTCCGATATCCCGCAACGGGGAAACCGCATCGAAAGACATCCCTGAAAACATGGCGGTCATAAAGTTGGCAAGCTGCAAAAAAGGAAACACCGGCAGCTTGAATTCGTATTTAAAGCGGTAGATCAACAACTGCCTGAAATCAGAGAATGAAGATGCGGCAATACAGTAGGCAACCCTGGAATCGATGGCGGCGTGCTGGATTGCTATCGCCCCGCCGAGGGATTCTCCCATGGTTCCCACCAGACCACCCGGACCAGTCCGCATGAATGCCCACTCAACAACAGCTCTTAAATCGTATTTTTCATAATACCCAAAAGTGGTGTTCTTCCCGCCGCTGGAACCATGATTCCGCAGGTCATAGAGTAGCACATTGAAACCTATTGACCTGAATAATTCCACATATTTGACTGAAGCAAAGAGAGTGGTTTCAATCCCGTGGGTGATAACGACAGTTTTATGCGATCCCTCCAGCGGCAGGTAGATACCGTGAAGTTTATAACCATATGGCGAGGGTATCCACAATTCCTGTTTTACGAGAGCCTGGTAGAAATCATTGATCGATCTGTCGGCCAAGATTTTTTTCTGGTATGACAATTCAGCTGATTGAACGTTGGGTTTGAGGATGCGTAGCGCAAAATATGTGCCGGCTGCAGCGAAAAAAATCAGGATGAGCAGGATTATCCACAATAAAAGCATGATTCTCAGCCAACCTGTCTGCCAGCACCCATACCGGCGATCGCTCCTGTGCTGAATGCGAATTGAAGGTTATATCCGCCGCACGGACCAACCACATCCAGGACCTCGCCGGCGAAGAAAAGATTCGGCACGACCAGCGATTCCATGGTTTCGGGGTTGACTTCCATTAAAGACACTCCGCCGGTCGAAACCTGGCAATAATCAAATCCACGCGTGCCAGTCACCTTGAGCTGAAAGCGGGTTAATAGTTGAAATAATATGTCGCTCTGAGGTTTCTTGATCTTCGAAAGCATGCTGTCCGGGGAAAGACCTGCAGCATGGATCACATGAATAGCCATCTTTGGCGGGAGTACCGACTGGATCGCCACCTGGACCGGCATGGAGGAGCTAATCGGGGCTGTAAAAAGCTCCTTAAGTTTTTCTTCAAACTTGTGGACCAGGTTCAATTCCAGCACCATGTTTTTCAAGGGGTATGTGCTGGCCAGGTAAGATAGATCCATGACCCCCGGACCGTTTAATCCCCATTGGGTAAAGATGATATTGCCAAACGTTTTCCCGAGAGCCCGACCGCTTTGCAGCAAAGTGACATCCGCATCGAGACGAACACCCTGCAATCCTTTGAGCAAGCGCATATCCGCCGTTACTGGGGCTAATGCCGGAAGAACAGGGTGCACCAAGTGACCCAATTGCTGAATGATAGCCAGCAGATTTCCATCAGACCCCAGAGACGGATAGGCTTTGCCGCCGCAGGCAATGATCACTCTGTCTGCTTTGATAACGTCGCGGTGAAGCATCACCTCGAATCCATCTCCGGATTTTATTATTCCGGTAACCTGTTTGCGAAGGAGCTGTTGCACATGGTGAACATTCAAAGCAGCTTCAAATGCGTCAACTACCGCATGAGCCGACTCACTGATCGGGTAATACCAGCCATCAAATGTCGAAAAGGTGAGAATTCCAATGGATTCGAGAAATTTTAGCAGATCATCCCGGTTGAAATGATTCAAGACCTGGTTCAACCAGACCGGGTTATCACAAGCATATCTTACTGCAGCTACATCCGCATTGGTAAGATTGCACCTGCCTGCGCCTGTGACCAGTAGTTTGCGTCCAACGTGTTCATTGGTATCGATGATGACCACTTCGTGCCTTGCCTGGGATGCAAAGATCGCTGCCATCATTCCGGCTGGGCCTGCTCCGATTATTGCAATTTTTGCCATTTCCAATTTCCCGGTTATTTCAAAAGTTGGGCCGCTGCATACAATTTCTTCTCTTCATCAGTTTCAGGAACTATGGTAACACCATGCGGCAATGGTTTGGTATCTTTATCTACATTAACGAATGTGATAAATCCTTTGACCACATCCACATCTTTAATGGAGAGCTTTATAAAAACAGTAATTTTAGACTTGCCAGTATAAACGACTTTGCTGTCAAAGCGTGCAAGAGCGCCTAACTGAACTGGAGCAGTGAACATCATGCCGTGGATCTTTAAGCAGACGATATTTTCTGGTTTTGTCAGACTGGCTGCAGCGATAAAACCCGATTCGACAAACCATTCGGCTGTCCTACCGGCATATAGCGTGCCGTGGTGGTTTAGATCTTTGCTCATTACAGGATGGTACGTTGTATAAGTTGGAATACTCATTTAATATTTTCCTTTATCACATGATAAATATTTTGAGCACAATCGTGTAATTAAGGTTTTCCGGTGTGAGTCATTTCAATAAAGGACGTGAGTTCCCGCAAGGATAATAAATCCGTGTCCTTCGGTGCCCATTCAACCAATGCGGTATTAAGGGTAAGTGATTCCCGCAATAATTCCAGTGCATTGGTTTGATTCCCGGCTAGTGCATTTAAACAGGCCAGGTTATAGATATTTGTACCTCTCCATTTTGGGGAGGGGTCAAATTCCTGCAGATCATCCATTATTTTTTCCAATAGCTCGACCGACTTTTGAAAATTCCCTCTTTCATTGTAAATCAATCCAACATGAGTGATTGTGTGTGCGCAAGTGTTGCTTAAAATGGCATCCCACAATGGGCGTTTATCAGGCGGATACAGCATATCTGTCGCAATCAGATCCTCCTCTGAGAGGGATCGAAGGTACTGGGTCACTTCCATGTAGGCTTTCTCTAGATTGCTGAGTATCATCTGCCATTCCAGATTATGCATCAACTGCCAGATATGGGAGTTTTCTTTTTCAAAATCGGTCACTTCTTTATAGTTTTTATCCCTTTTAATCAAGCGATGGTTAAATCTATCCAACCAATGGGTTAGATGAGCCATATGGTCTTTGAAAGACCACTGATTGACCTGACCAGATTTTACAAGTTCTTCAACTGGAGTATTGGCAATCAATTCATGTAATACTTCGAAGGAATAATTAGATAATCGAATGAGTTGCTTTTTTCTTTCCATATAACCCTCCGATTAGTAGAATAATTAAGCAGGAAAGTTGTTGAGTTTTCAATTGCTTATAGATTACTGTCATCATTTAGTATACAATTCCTGGAATGAGGAACATATGGATGAATATATCACTATAAACCCATCTCTGCCAATTGTAGATCTGCATCGCCACCTGGAAGGCTCGATGAGGTTGACGACTGCACTTGATGTGTGTCAGAAATTCAACCTTCCCTTGCCAGCATGGAATTTACCTGACCTGCAAAAAGCAGTTTGGATCGACCAACCCATTTCAGATATTATCAAGATATTTCCACGTTTCGATATGCTGCGGCAGTCTTTCGTAAGCGAAGAGATATGTAAAAGAGTAACCATTGAATGCATCGAAGACGCCTTTCTGGAAGGGTTGGATTTTGTTGAGCTGCGTTTTAGTCCATATTTTATGGCAGAAAGGCACCATTTATCCCCTCAAGCTGTTACCACCGCTGTCTGTGAAGCCTGGCAGGAAAGCATTCAAAAATTTTCCATTGTCTCCCGATTGATCGTCATACTTTCACGGACTTATGGTCCAGAGATCTGCTCGATCGAAATGGACTGTGCACTTGCCAATACAAATAACGGGGTGGTGGGTGTGGACCTTGCCGGAGACGAAAAACGCTGGCCAGCACATTTATTCAAGTTTGAGTTTGACCGTGCCCGCGCTGCCGGATTAAAGATAACTGCCCATGCCGGGGAATTTGCCGGTGCAGACAGCATCCGGGAAACAATCAAGCATTTACACCCCCAACGCCTGGGGCATGCTGTTCGGGCAGTCGATGATCCACAATTGATGGATGAGATAGCAGAAAAAGGGATAGCCATCGAATGCTGTCCAACCAGTAATTACCTTACGGCCTCCATCCCCAGCCTGAAAGATCATCCTTTGCCTATTTTTATGAAGCACGGAATCAAGGCTACATTGAACTCAGATGATCCGGCTTTTATGGGAAATCTTACGATCCAAAAAGAGTATCTGAACGCCAAGGAGCAAATGGGGCTTTCCAGAAAAGAATTGGAATTAGTCCAAATAAATGGACTTGAGTCTGCTTTCCTTTCTGAGGACGAAAAACATCAGATTTTCTCCGGAAAATAAAAACGTTCAGAGGTTCTCCTCTGAACGTTTTCGTATTTAATCTACAATTCCTTGCCGAATTTCTTGAAGTGCGGAGCGAATAAAACTTCCGGATCGGGGATGATCGGCGGGATGGGGAAAGAAACCCAGGTAACATTCATAAAATGTTTCCAGGTCACATTTTCGGTAGTGATATTGCCTCCCCATGTGCCACAGCCCAATGTCATTGTAAAGGGCATTCCATTTACCCAGTCTCCACTGTTGCCATAGCTCTGTGGTTGGCGTACCATCATCCGGCTGACTTTGGCTTTCGTTGCCAACTCCATGATATGTTCCTGATTGGTAGAATGGATGCCGCAGGAGTGCCCGTAACCACTGAAGGCTGTGATATCTATCACCATTTGGACAGCTTTACTGAAATCTGTGTACTTCCACAGGGTTA
Source organism: uncultured Leptolinea sp. (assembly GCA_964387025.1). GTDB lineage: Bacteria > Chloroflexota > Anaerolineae > Anaerolineales > Anaerolineaceae > PNON01. Next base: position 69,450 of record CAYLUZ010000001.1, read on the forward strand.
CCACGGGTGAAAGTTTTTCCGCTGAGAACATGTCTTCAGCTCCAATATGTTCGCCCATGACCATTAGGAAAGTGGTACCTGCAGGTACAGTCAATCCAGCTTCTCCTGCGATCACTTTTACACTTTTTGCGACGATCTTTCCACTCAAATGGGTGCCATCCGGCCACATGGCTGCTTTTAATTTTGCTCGTTCTTCACCGGTAACCAGGTAACCACCCTGTTTTTTCAAACCAGCTAATAACGCATCAAACACGCTATTGTGAATGATCACGTTATTTTCTGCAGAACAGGATGTGGCGTTATCAAAGGTTTTGCCTTTGAATATCTTTACCGCGGTTTCCTCAAGATTAGCCGATTCATCAACTATGACTGTCGCATTGCCAGCTCCAACACCATAAGCGGGTTTCCCACTGCTGTAAGCCACTTTAACTACTCCGGCGCCGCCGGTCGCAAGCACCAGATCGACCATTCCCATCAATTGTTGTGAGAGTTCCATGGTCGGTTCTTTGATATTCTGAATGAGATCTTCCGGTGCGCCAACTTTTTTCAAGCCTTTGCGCATTTCATTGCAGATCAATTCACAGGTCTTTTTAGCCTTGGGGTGGGGGGCGAAGATGACTGCATTACGGGTCTTGAGGATGGGCAGCCCATTGCAGGGCATTGTGGAGGATGAATTGGTCATGGGGGTGATCGCCCCAATGACTCCAACTGGTTTGGCAATCTTTACCAGACCAAGTTCCGGTTGTTCTTCGATGACGCCAACTGTCTTTATACCTTTCAGATCACGAACAACTCCCAGCGTTTTTTTCTGATGCTTACCAACTTTGTCTTCATAAACACCCAGACCGGTCTCATCGACTGCCATGCGTGCGCAGGCCTCAGCGGTCTCACGTTTATATGATTCCCAGCCCACAGCCAGAACCATCTCATCCACTTTTTCCTGAGGCCAGAATTCTATTACTTTCTGTGCAGCTCGAGCCCTCTGAACCATCTCGTCCAAATTATCTGTCATTTCCATTCCTCCATAAATAAATTTATTCACAACTGATCCGAAATTCGGATCAAATATTCTTCGTGCTTTATTTTACCGCAGTCGCCAACGATGATTCAAAAATATTTAAAGCCTCATCGATCTGTTCCTTGCTGACGATCAGTGGCGGGATCCATCGGATCGTATTATCCCAGGGTCCGGCAGTTAACAACATCAGGTTGCGGTCGGCACACTCGTGAACGACGCTTTTTGCGGTTTTCTTGTCGGGTTTTCCTTTTGTGTCACGGAATTCAGTGCCAATCATCAATCCCAATCCACGCACATCTGCAATCTGGGGGAATTTCTCACGCAAATGCCCCAATCCGGCAACCAATTGACTGCCTCTTGCCTGAGCATTTTCAAGCATCTTCTCATCTTTCATCGCTTTAATGGTGGCAACAGCAGCAGCAGCTGAAAGAACATTACCGCCAAAGGTGCCGCCATGTGAACCCGGAATCCATTTCTTCATGAGATCCAAACGACTGACAACTCCCGAAATAGGCAGGCCGGAACCCAGCCCTTTGGCAACCGTCATGATATCTGGTTCGATGTTGAAATGCTGATGCCCAAACCACTTTCCAGTACGGCCAAATCCTGCTTGAATTTCATCCAGGACCAATAGTATGCCGTGCTGTGTGCATAACTCCCGTAATCCTTTCATAAAGGAGGTCGGGGGAACCACATAACCACCTTCACCCAACACAGGTTCAATGAAGATAGCTGCAGTTTCCTGCGGGGCAGTCTGAGTCAATAACAAAAACTCCAATTCATCCAGGCACCACTGGCTGGTCTTTTCATCATCCCAGCCATATTTCAATGCATAAGGGAAGGGTGTAACGAAGACGCCAGGCATGAGCGGTTGATACCCTGCCCTGTATATTGTCTTGGAGGTGGTCATGGACATGGTTGCAACCGTTCGTCCGTGGAACGACCCCTGAAAAACGATCACGTTCGGTCTGCCTGTGGCATGTCGGGCGAGTTTTAGAGCTCCTTCGACTGCTTCAGCGCCTGAATTACTAAAGAAGAAGCCATCCAACGATGCAGAAACGATGGTTAGCATTTCTTCCACCAACTCCAGCATTGGCTTATGAGTGACCAAATTTGCCTGTCCATGCAGAAGTAAACCTGCCTGCTTTCGAATGGCTTCCACTACCTTCGGGTGGCAATGCCCGGTATTGGTGACACCTATGCCACAGGTGAAATCGATGAATTTTCTTCCATCGGTCGCATATAGATATGTCCCCTCGCCGTGGTCTACGATAACATCGGAATAGTGCGTCCAAACAGGAGATAAGTGGTCAAAATTTTCTTTGTAGTTTGTCATATTTTTTCCTAAAAGTAATCCGAGATCTAAAAATTTGGTTGCCTATTGAATTGCCCACTCCAGGCCCAATTCCTGCAATTTAAGGGGCGCAGGGTTGCCATTATTTGTCCAACCCATGGCTGAGTAATACTGGCTTAATGCGGAATCAAAATCTTTTCGATCGACCGCAACACCCGCAGTGGGTCCAGTTCCGGCCAGGGGAACAAAGAATTTCTCCGGTAATACATCATCTGCGCTGGAAAATCCTTCGCGTTCATTAAATACGCGCATCATGTTTAAGCGGCGTTCGCCAACTTTCATCAACTCGTCCAGGGTTATATCCCAGCCAGTGACTGCTTTTACCATTTGCACTGTTTCCAATGGTCCAAATAATGTCCAGGCAGGACCAAATACAAACTGGCATAAGTCCAAGCTGTCCAACATGCTGTAAAAAATCTGGGATAAATACGCAAATCTCACCTTTTCCGGTCCAAAGTCACCGGGAGGTGGAGCATTGTTTAACCCTAATAATGCCAGCCGATCCAGATAAAGGTCAGCGGTGCCTGCCTCATACATCCAATCGTGTTCACTGGACTGATGGTCAGCCCCAAATGGATTCACTGCATAAATGAGAGCGAGAGATTTCTTGCATTGGGGCATATGCATGGGTGCTTCTTCGTTCTTAACTGTCGTAAGGTATTTTTTCGAATCCTTACCCCATATTGCTGCCGCCCTGGCTGATCCTTTTGCAAGGATCTTCCCAAGTGGCGTGGACATATTTACGATCTGGTCCAGTACTTTTAATACTGCTGCTTCGTTGCCATAGGTAAGCTCAATACCCCCGGTTTCCTTTGTTGTGATCACGCCTTTTTCAAAACATTCGATGGCAAAAGCGATAGTCGCACCGCAGGTGATCGTATCGACGCCATAACTGTTACAAATCTGATTCGCATGGGAAACCGCTTCCATACTTTTTATCCCGCACATGGATCCAAATGTACCCAATGTTTCATATTCCGGACCGCCATAATACGGATCGAGCTTATTGTCTTCGTATTCGCCTTCGATAACCCGTTTGCAGCGTACTACACAGGCATAGCAGGTGTCCCGTTTCTTCAGGATGGTGTCCGCCATTGTTTCGCCGCTAAGGTCTTCTGCGTTTTCAAATTGCGCTTCAGAATAATTGCGCGTGGGAAAAGTGCCCAGAGCATTCTGTGGTATGACTACACTGGCAGTACCCAGCTTACCAATCGCATCCATATCCGGATTCCCGGGCATCATCTTGGCGCCTGATTTTGCCAGCGCGGCAAGAGCTTGCGGATCAGCTGCTTTGAATTGCATCGTTCCCCTGACAACCACAGCCTTCAAATTTTTACTGGCCATCACCAGCCCCATCCCGGTACGACCGTTATTCCGGTTGGCCATATTAACGATACTGGAATAAAGTACTCCATTTTCTGCACCAGGCCCGACCTGCATTACTTGTGCTTTCGGGTCACCTACCTCAGATTTTAAGGTCTCGTCTACATCCTTTGTGTTCTTACCCCATAAGTGATCCGCATTGTGCAATTCTGCTTTGCCATTAATAATGGACAGGTAAACAGGTTTGTGAGATTTCCCGCGGAATACAATCCCGTCAAATCCTGCAAATTTCAACTCAGCAGGGAAAAAACCTCCGGCTTGTGAATCGCCAATTCCCCCTGTCATCGGACTTTTCGCATTTGCATTCATGCGGCTCTGTCCCGAAATGGCCGCCCCTGTCGTAACTGATAACATCAAAGTCAATATATTTTCGGGGGTAAGTGGGTCTACACCTTTGGGTAACTCCCGAAGAATATAGTACAGTCCAAATGCACTGCCCCCCATATAGGTTCGATAAAAACTTTCGGGGGGTTCTTCAATAACAAGCTTTCCAGTAGTGAGGTTGACATGTAAAACTTTTCCGTTATATCCGAATGGCATGTGAGCCTCCTTAATTAATAACCATATTTGAAACGAACAAGAGAATTCCCCTTTTCAAATAGCCTATACTCATTTTACGAGGGGCTATCAAAAAGGGGAACTCATTTTAATCATGATATTTATGGATGTTTATACTCTATTTACCACTCTTTAATACCCCACGGGAATCCATATTCTCCCATCAGGTTCATAAATGGAATCGGGTCAAATGCCTCGGGACCCTCCACGCCTGTTCCCTTCCAAACACCGGTGTCCAGGAGTTCCATGCCAATAACGGCATTGAACGCTGTTTGGGTGACCACTACCTGGCATCCGAGGCGATCCATGCTTTCTTTGTTGTCAGCCACCTGGTAGAGGTAAACCTGTTTTTCCTTACCACCCTTTTTCCCCTTCACCCAGGTACCGGCACAAGTTTTTCCTTCCATCAACGGTCCAAGGTGTGCAGGATCTGGCAGGCAGGCTGCCACTACATCGCGTGGAGCAACTTCAACTCCCTTTACCTTGATGGGATCTTTGTTATCAAGACCAAGCATGTGCAAAGTTTTTAGAATACCTATGAACTCATCACCCAGACCATATTTGAAGGTTACACGTTTGCACTTTACATAACGTGGTATCAACAACACTTCTTCGTGCTCGACATTGACACATTCCACTTTTCCGATGCCACCCGGAAAATCAAAGGTTTCCGGCTCAGAGAATGGTGCGGTGGTGAACCAGTTTTTACCTTTTTCCCAAATCACGGGAGGATTCAAACATTCTTCGATCGTCGTCCAAATGGAGAAGTTCGGTGCGAAGTCATAACCTCTTACAATCAGGTTTGCGCCATCACGTATGCCCACTTCTTCGATCTCGTCGAACAGGTGCAACTCAGCATAACGGGCAAAGACATCAGCCATTCCGGGCTCAACTCCAAGGCCAAGTAAAGCAAGAATACCTTTGTCTTTCCATTGTTTGGCACGTTCGAACTGGTAATCACCAAGTTTAATCCCTGTCTTATGATAAGGATCACTTGGATGCAACTCGGAAAGGGTCATGGCCATATCCATATAATTGCAGCCAGCATTGAATGCAGCATCAAAGATGGGAATATTGAAGCTCGGATCGCAGGCATTCATGATCAGGTCAACTTTATACTTTTTTGCAATGGATTCGATCATTTCCTGTTTCCCTGCATCTACAAACTCAGCCGGGAACTTCTTTTTATCTTTTAGTTTGGCTTGAACTTCTTCTGCCCGAGTTTTGTTGTAATCAGCCAGCACCATGAGTTCCAACCAGGGTCGCTTTGATGCAATGACAGCAATCGATTCACCTACTCCACCTACACCAACGAGTAATACCTTCATTTTTTCTCCTTGACTCAAATATTTTGATTATTAGACAATATTTCAGGATTGGTTAATCTTCTGCGGGTGTAGTATCGTATGGATTGACATCCGGAACACCTGGTTTGACCCATTTACGGATAGGGAAGTATAAAATCGCACCAACCGCCATGGCGATCAAACCCCATCCAATGGAGGACTCCCACCCAAAATCGGAGATTTGGCTGGTTATTGCAAGGATAATGATTGTGAGTGGTGCAATAACTATGTATGCCAATCCAACCACCCCGCCTGGAACCCTATTCCTTGGTAATTCCGGCTTTTTATATCTCAGGACAACCAGTGCAAATATTTCAGCCATCAAAACCAGCATGTTCAGAAACACATCGATCACGACCAGGTTCTGAAATGCCGACGTTGAGAATATCAGAAAGAACACTCCACAAATAACAATGGATACCCATGGGGTTCCATATTTTGGGTGGACCTTATTCAACCATCGCGGCATCATGCCATCTTCTGCCATGGCATATGGTACGCGTGTTCCGCCTAATCCATTACCGATGAACAAACCGATCATGGAGAATATGGCTGATATACCCACGATGCCGCCCAGGAAGTAAGATAATGGGCTATCTTTACCCCCCACTTTATCTCCAATTACATGGGCTATGGTTGGGAATTCCCAACCGGCATCCGTGGCAGGGTCAACGCCCCAGGCTGTCATTTGCTCTTCGGTAACTCCCTGATCAGCCAGAACGACCCCAATACCTTCACCGGATTCGTTTTCTTCGATACCCCAGGCGTTATACCTGCCATCTTCACCCGCACCACCATACAGACCGGCAATAGTGGGGATCGAATATGACAGGATTGCAGCGACAAGGACCAGGGCCATTGCACGTGGGTAAGTTTTCTTCGGGTTTTTAATTTCATCACCGGCTGCTGTGGGTAATTCCCACCCCATGAAGTTCCACATAGCCACATAAAGACCAACACTCATCGAAGCAAAAATATTGTTCGCATTAACATCTGCGCCCCCAGCAAGGAAAGGTATCTGAGGAGTCGTGCCTGAAGAAATCCATGCATAGATGCCAAAGCCAGACATGATTATCAGCGGTATGATCATCAAAACACCAAGCCAGTTGGCAGTCAGACCTGATAATCTGGCGCCCCGCATGTTCAATAAAGAGATGGAAATGATCAGGACAGCTGCTACAAGCCAGGATAGGAAGTCTGAAGAAAATTCAATCCCGAATATTGTGGCACCATCACTTAGGGCAGGGATGAAATAGCTTAAATACCAGGCTGTCCATACCGGGTAGATCGATACATCGACCCAGGAAACAACCCAGTTCATCCAACCGGACATGAACCCGGTGAATGGGCCAAAAGCTTGTTTCACCCAATGATAGTAACCACCTTCCACCGGCATCATGGATTGCATTTCACGCACCATCAGCATATTGGGTATGCTAAACACCAGTGGCGTAACGATCATCAGGACCAATGCCAATCCTGGTCCGGACAAACCTACCATTGGCTCTGCCCCAAATGCACCACCACAAACTGTGAAGTAGATCAAACCAAAAAGAGGCAGCAGGGTTAGTTCTCTTTTTAATTTACTCTTCTCAGCGCCCACAACTTTTACTGCTCCAGCGTCAACAGACATTTGTTCCTCCTTTATTTAGCGACTTGTATTACAAGAAATAATAAAATCATGCTTTCTATCAAAAGCATGAATTAACCCAAAGAATTGAATTGTGAATGGAAAAATGTAACTTTGTTGTTTCATTCTGTCTTTGATGGTTTTTCGTCTTGTATACAGTAAGTGGGAATATGCCATATATGATCGTCCTTAATTATGCATGGCACCAGTGAGGTATGCGTTTTCCTAACACCTGGAATTTGTCCTACAATTTCAGTTACAAAGTTGTATAGTTCGTTATTGTTTTTAGCAAATACCTGAATACTAATATCCCGTTCACCAGTGGAACAGGCTACATAACTTACTGACTCGTATTCTGCTAATTTTTTTGCAATTTCCTGCACCTGAGACGGCTCTACTTCGACAAAAACATCGGCGAACACTTCCAGACCAAGACCACGGGAATTCACATTTCCATGTACAGCGATAACATTATTGGCAATAAGGCGTTCGATTCGATACCTGACTGCCCTTTCGGAAATACCCCCAATTCTCTTGGCTATCTCAGAGCAGCTCATTCTCCCATCTTCGATCAGTAGATCAGAAATCTTTTTGTCGGTTATGTCTATTTTCAACATAAACACCAACTTTCTTTTCCGAGAGTTACATATATTATAAATATGCTTTCCGCAAAATACAAGGAGCAATCTCTGAAAATTAAAAAAGACCGGACTCTTTCGGGTCCGGTCTTAAAGATCAGGATTGTTTACGGTCTTGGGTGGCTAATAAAGAATTCCCAAATAGCCACTGAAGCATTAATCGCTTTTTTAGCTTTCTTCTCAGTCATTCCAGGCCATTCATGAGTTCCATCCCAGATGGAAATCCACCTGACCGCCGTGCTATTCTGGCAGGTGAATGACGTCGTGATGACATTTTCATTCTTTCTCTTTTTAATCGTACCATTTGGATCGCAACCATTATATTGAGACCAATATTTCAGCGCATCGCTGCCGGGCATATAACCAGCAGTTCCTTTTTTTAACGATTTATTCATTTCGTATGGAACGACTCCGTCCACTATGCCGTGAATTGCTATAACAGATACTGGAGCCAGAGCTGGTTCCAAAGTGATTACTTCATTAGCTGCTTTTTGGTACCCAATGGATGCACCTACCACTCCAACCGCAGAAATTTTTTCCGGCAAAGCCGCAGCTAACTTATAGGCCATCATTCCGCCATCAAAATACCCGCCGACAAATACCTTCTTAGGGTCAACATTAAAGTTCTGCTGCATGTGATCGATGAGGGAGGAAATGAAAATCACATCATTTGCTCCACTGGATTCGAAAAATCCGGGATTCCACATCGGTTGTTCACCAAATGCGTCCGGATAAATAACCACGAAACCATTTGAATCAGAGATTGCATTAAACTGGGTAATTTGCGCAAAATCAGCAGAACTCATTCCCGTGCTGTGAAGCATGATCACAAGGGGAACTGCTGTTTTTCCGTCATAAAGGGCTGGAACATGCAATCCATAACTTCTGGTTTTAGCGCCTTCGAGTTTTTCTTCTTTAACTGTCAAGGTCTGAACATAATCGCCTGGTGGTGTCACCGTAATTTTTTTCTTTATTAACCCTTCCGGAAGAAGAGAAAATCCTTTGCCAGCCTTTTCGCCATTATCCAGGCTGGAAACATTGACCGGTGCTGACCTGGTACATCCGGATATCGCGAGAGTGATCAGGATAAATTCGATAAACCATTTCTTAATTTTTGCTAACATAGTATTCTCCTGGATCTGGTGTAATCACCATAAGATTCATGGGAGAATGTGCAAGTTTATTGCCATTTATATAAATCCATAAAGAAATAATTTCCCAAGCCAGTGTTTTTTCAAGCAGCCAACGAACCATGAAATCAAATACGTTTTTATTAATGTCCATTTTGTGTAAGTCAATTTTAAAATAATCGGGAAAGGAATTCACCCAAGACTTTTCAGGAGCTTAACCATCCTTTGAATGGGAAAAGGAGTGTTTACTTAATGAATACAATGATATTTAATTACCAAAATTATTATCGAGAATTAAGATATCTGGAAGTTTTCGAGCGGATTAACAGCACGACCTGAGAATGAGATTGTGAGTTTACGGTAATTAATAATATAAATCCATCGAGCTGATAGGTTCCATGGCGTGGATCGATTTGTGTTCAATTTCAGATATAATATCGTGTTTACGTGAATTTATATATTCAGAAATGATCTTTTTTTGTGTCCGCTGAGGCTGCATTTCAAAACCCAAATGTGTCAAATAATGCCCTAAAGGGCAAACCGCGATTAATTTTGTTCTCATTCTCATTACAGGAATGGCATTTCCTAGATCTATTTCTACTTTCAAGGTTTCCCCGATCTTAGCGGGGATCTGCGATATATATTTAGTGTAAAGTAAGGCTCCAAGTCCATGTAATGATAAGTTTTCCAATCTCCCCCTGAGTCGATGATTCGCCATGGAAATTATAATTGAAATCGGATTCCTAGGTTCGACCCTTTCGGATTTTCTTTCATACCAGGGCGATTCGAAAAAATTAAGATTGGTAAGGGTAATGATCCCTTTCTGAAAATCGATGTCCCGTACATTTGCAACCATCCCATGTGGAGAACTGGATGTAACCAGGAAAACACGCTCACGGATAGTTGAACAAATCTGTTGGTCGGGTACCTGCACAACGATATGATCCTTACCAATTTTAATTGTTCTCACTTCCCGGTTTAGGAGCAAAGCTTTATAAGGAATTAGAATGGATAGTTTTTCGCCTGCTTTTATTAGAAAGTTCATCAACGAGAACTTTTGATTAGAATTAGGTGAGTTTGCTAAAAACATGATCTTGCTCCCTTTAATATGGTGAGCAATCCATAAGGGATACTTTCAGGACCATGTGCGTTGAATAGAAGGAAGAATCCGGGAGCGTTGCATCCAACTTTTGAATTGTTGATGTTTTGGACTCACAATATACATCTTTTTTAGGAAAATTCAATAAATAATGCATTAATTCCAGATTAGAGTTACCAATCCAATATGGAAAATCACATTAGTGGAGTTTGTCTAGTGACTTTTTTATTGTGAATACTAATCTAATGGAATGGGTCGTCTATCTCCCAAGATTTACCAATAGAAATTCTGGGTTTTATTACCTTAGATAGCACAAATTTCAATATCAAGTGACATCACTGATCAGCCAGGTTTCATGATGATGAATGGATTGACCAGGTTCGAGTTCCATTATGCCGCTTAATGACTCCAACTCAACGATCAATCCATTGGTATAAATTTCAGCATTGCACCCAAAGTCCGGATAATGAGCATATTGATCGAATGAGAATTCCTTTCGAAAAATAATGCCGTTGTTTGTATAAGACAATAATCCTTGTGGGCAGCGCGCCCCTACCTTGAATATTTCCTCAGCAGACGTAACATCTACCTGCAGATTATCATCCATTAGATGAAAGCGTGGGTCTGAGAACTTTCCGTAAGGCCAAAAACTTAATTGCCTATCAGGTAATAAGTTGGAGCCGGATTCGCCGCGCAGTGGCATTTTGGCTATTCCTCCAGCCGGGAGAACAGTGATAGCCCAGGCTGCACAAACTATTGAATGATTGTTGGAATTTGTCAGGATGTGGTCCAGGGAGACACAGGGGTTTGTTTCAGACAGATTGATATAGAGTGTTTTTTGTAGTCCGGTGGGTTTTTCCACCTCGCCAATCAAACTTACAGAATTCCCCGACCTATCAACCTTTAACCCGAAATCATCTGGAATGTAAGTAAATTCGGGAGATTCGGGTGCTGCCCAAAAACGGTGGCCGCCATGGATCGTATAATCACCATATGGTGAGTTTAATTTTGCGTCAGGAGTTTCGGCCAGTACATTATTGTTAGTGCCTTTATATATCAAACGAACGATGCGCGGACCTGCCTGGGCTAGGTATTCGAGAGATAGAAAATCGTTTTCCAGTATGCCGGTTGGTTGATTGTAGTAAGTCATTAGGTCCACCTTGTGTTACGGGTTTAGACCATTATATCAATGCTTTACTCTTGTAATATAGAATCCATCTTCCTAAAGGTAATGCTGCTTTTAGAACCATGATTGCAGGTTTTGATCAACTTCATGAGCTGTAAAAAAATTTCCCGAAGAAAATTCTGGGAGATCAACTGACGAATTCTGAAATATTATTGAACTGTATTCGGGGCGATTGCTCCAGCAGTCAGTTCACCGATCAATTCATTCACCAATCTCATTTTTCCGTCTGTCAGCATATTCGAATCAATATCAGTTACGCTGAGGCTTGCCGGTACCACCTTGCCTGGAGCGCCGGATAGGATATCCGTCCATGCTGCCTGCAAACCGGCAGCATAATCCATCTTTATGGTTGCTATCCAGGACGGTCTCAGCGTATCCGGAGGAGACTGTGATCCGATTAGTTTCATTCCCGACTGGACTAGATAAGCCATCATATCGGGGATTGCCACTCCCGGATATATGTATGCGGTTTTTACTGCACTTGCAATGAACGCATCAGCAACCGGCTGCCATTCCGGTTGTGATGCGTTTGGATTAAGTTCCAAAATCGGGGAGTCATAGTTGAAAGGTGCATATTTCTTTTGACACAATCCACAGAAGAAGGACACTCCATTTCGGAATCCGTCTCCTGCCAATAATCCTTCATTGGTACCGGCCTGGGTGAGCGCGCCTACCCGCCATTCATTGGTAAGGATGGCGGAAATGTAACCTGCCATAAAACCGGACCATTCCGGATGTGTCCCATCTGCACCGACAACAAACAAATTCGTAGCCGGTTGGATGGAAGGCATGGCTACTGAAATAAACCGAATATCAGGAAATCTGCCAGCCAGATCGTTGACGCCGGGATCAGGTGGCAGCACAACCACCACTTTTACATCTGCTGTCAACAATTCGGGGGGCAGGTTGGGTGTCGTCTCAACTGATAAACCAGTCTGCCCGGCTAATGATTGGACAACCCCAACAATATTCTGGACATCTGCCTCGGCTAGTTGAGATCCAGTTGAGATGAGCACCCTGGTTGCAATTGGAACTACAGTGGCTGTTGGTGCTTCAGTGGGTGGAACCGGGGATGGGATTTCAACACTGGTTTGGGTGGTATTTGGTGTTGAACCTCCTGTACAACCGGCTATAAGGATAATGGAAATAAGCAGGGGAATAATTAGGTGTTTTCTGAACATAATGGATATTGTAACCTATACGGTGAATGGATTTAACATATGTTATATAATAATTATATGATCCATATTATGATTCCAGGTAAAGCGCCCCTTGAAATCGAATATCTGGTTTGCGATGTGAATGGTACTCTGGCTGTTGATGGTGTACTCATGGAGGGAATCAAAGATTCCATCTCATCATTACTCAGCCTGGTTGAAATTCACCTATTGACAGCAGACACTTTCGGAAAAGGGGCTGAAATTGCCAATTCATTGGGGGTTAAATTCGCCATTCTCAAGCCTGGGAATGAACGGGAACAAAAAGCTGCATATGTTCGAAAATTAGGAGCCCTAAAAGTGGCTGCGCTTGGTCAAGGTGCGAACGATGAATTAATGGTTAAAGAAGCTGTGTTGGGAATCTGTGTACTTTCCCCTGAAGGGACTGCAATTCCAACCCTGCTCGCCGCCAAAATAGTCTGTCCGGATGGAAATTCAGCTTTGCAGCTTTTACTCCACCCCACCCGGCTGATCGCCTCTTTGCGCATATGAATTTTACCAGCGAGCCATTTTTAGAACCGGAACCGCCAACCCCCGCGCACCATCACAGGCGGAGAAGGTTTTTCCCTTCATTAAATGATGCGCATCGTTCAGAACTGGTGGAAAACCTGGCAAAAAGGGTTTCGCCAAACTTAGACTTCTTTCTTTTTGCGATTTTATCCGGTGCAATAACAGCGATCGCATTTCTGTTTAACTCGTATTCACTTCTAATCCTGGCAGCACTATTGGCACCCATCATGTCGCCGGTCATAGGACTAAGCCTGGCAGGAGCCATCGGATCGGTGCGGTTCTTTTTCTTATCGTTGGCAGGTGTTTTTGTTGCAGGCCTGCTGGTATTCATTGTCGGTTCACTGGCAGGTGTCGCCAGTCTGATCTGGCCTGATGCATATGCAGCCCAAAAGGTCAATTTCTCCCATGTCACCTGGGATATCTTATTGATCCTGCTTCTTGGGGTTGTTCTCACGTCTTTGTCGCTCGTGAAAAGCGAAGAAAAGCCAGTGCTACCATCAGCTGCAATTGCTTATGTAATATTCTCGACTGCAGGTGGAATCGGCTTTAACCTCGGAAGGGGGAATTTTTCAGTTGCACTGGATGGCAGCCTTACCCTGGGTATTTACCTGATGATCAGCGCTCTGCTCGGCGCAATCATTTTCCTGGTTTTTGGTTTTCGATCAAGGACAATTACAGGCTATGGGTTATTGCTCGTCGTTCTGGCTTTAGCTGGAATAATGATCTTTCAACAGAAAACGTTTACTGGTAGTAATTTCATTCCCGCAATGGCCGCAAAATCCACCCCAATTGATTCGAGTTTGTTAATCCCTACCGATCCTTCAATGCCGGTACAAGCGGGAATTAGTATTTCAAATACACTACCATCCACTTCAACTCTTCGGCCATCTGCCACTTCCACCCGCACCGTTACACCTACGAAAACAGGCACCTCAACCGCCATTGTCACACCCGGCCCTACACCTGTAATGTTGTTGGTGGATGCAACCGGGCAAACCGGTGCCCGCCTGCGAGAACGGCCGGGATTTGCCAGTAAATTGATCAAAATTATTGATAATGGACTTTTGGTAAAATTATTACCCGGCATAGAATTTAAGGATAAAGTGTACTGGGCGCAAGTGGAAACCATTGATGGTACAATTGGCTGGATGGTGTACTCAACTCTCTCCACACCCACACCCTCCGCACTTACCACTCCCACACAGGATTGATAAAAACTTAAATTCAGGAGATCTTATTCATGACGATACACTTTGGAACCGACGGTTGGCGTGCCGTCATTTCAGATACATTCACATTCACTAATCTGCGCCAACTAACTCAGGCAATCTCCGATGCGATCGCATCAGGGCAATGGATAAATGGTTTCCAGCTTGATGTTCCGGCTGATCCGAATTTGATGATAGTCGGTTTCGATACACGTTTTCTTTCTGATCGCTACGCCCAGGAAGCTGCCCGTGTCCTGGCAGCCAATGGCTATAAAGTTCTTCTAACTCAGGCCGATGCACCAACTCCTGCCATCTCTTATGTGGTCCGAAACAGGCATGCCATTGGCGGGATCGTGATCACAGCCAGTCACAATGCACCTCGTTACAATGGTGTTAAGTTAAAAGCAGCCTATGGGGGTTCTGCTCTGCCCGAGCAATGCCGGCGGGTGGAAGTATTTCTCTCGGATAATGAGGCTCAAGCTCGCGGTCCAAATTTGATGGATTTCGATCATGCCCGAAAAGATGGCAGTATTGAACGTTTCAACCCCATCTTGGAATATGGCGAACATTTACGGAAAATGATCAATTTTGATCTGATCGCTGAAAATCCACAGCGATTTGTAGTTGATTCCATGTACGGAGCAGGTCGCGGTGTGATCAAAGGTCTTCTTCAAGGAAGCGGCTGTGAGATCCACGAGATCCGTGGCGAACTAAACCCAGGGTTTGGGGGTGTACACCCTGAGCCGATCGCTAAATACCTTGGTGCCCTGGCTGGTGCTATCTCAATGGGGATGGGAGATTTCGGTTTGGCCACGGATGGAGATGCTGATCGAATCGGAGCGATGGATGGACGTGGTAATTTTGTTGATCCACACAAGATCATGGCGCTATCATTAAAATACCTTGTTGAAAAGAAGGGTTGGCGCGGCTCTGTCGTAAGGACTGTTTCCACCACCCGGATGGTCGATCGCCTGGCTGCCCGTTATGGGTTGGAATGCCGGGAGACACCGGTCGGTTTCAACCATATCGCTGACTACATGCTCAAAGAAGATGTGCTTATTGGTGGTGAGGAATCTGGTGGAATTTCTTTCAAAGGCCACATTCCTGAAGGAGACGGCATTCTTATGGGTCTCCTTTTGACTGAACTCATCGCCGAATCCAAAACCACCCTGTATGAATTGGTCGATGGATTATTAAAGGATGTCGGTCCTGCCTTCTATGAAAGAACTGATCTGCGTTTGAAACATCCGGTTAGCAAAGAAGTGATCACACATCGTTTGACACAAGAAGCGCCCCAGGAACTGGGTGGTCAAAAACTGTTGGAAGTTCAGACACTGGATGGCGTAAAATACATTTTTTCTGATGATTCATGGCTTCTGGTGCGTCCATCCGGCACAGAATCAGTATTAAGGGTATATGCTGAAGGCCGGACTGAAGATATGGTGAAAGAATTACTCGACTTTGGCCATAAATTCGCCCAGACCATAGTTTAGTGAAAGCTTGTGTTATTATGGCAAACAATACCAATCAAAAAAAGAAAACCGGTCTAAATCGGGAACAAAAGCGACAGAGAACCCAAAAGATCATCTTTTCGATCATCGCCTTGATCATCATTATTTCCTGGATCCTGTCTCTATTAGTGCAAATCTAATAAATTTTTTATTTGTATGTAATCAAGGGATACAAACAAATCCCGGCTGGAAATGGTCACTAAGTGTGATCAAACCAGCCTTTTTATTTTCAAATGGTCGTATTCTAATATTATTACAAGCGTATAAAAGTCGAGCTGAAGTGTGTATCAAGGGGATGTATTTAATACTTTCCCTGGTGGATTAATTTTCGCAGCAATGGTAGTGTGTTTTGCAAAGCTCGCGCCCGATGGCTTACGTTGTTCTTTTCACTATCAGGTAATTCAGCCATGGTCTGATCGGATCCGTTCATCAGAAAGATCGGATCGTAACCGAATCCATTTGTTCCTCTTTCTAATGGAATAATTTCTCCATCACAGCGGCCAGTAAAGAACCAATGCCTGCCGTTAGGCAGGCAAAAACAAATGGTACAGGTAAAAAATGCTGTCCATGGGCGTGGTTTGGATGTTAATAATGAGAGTAAATATACCCGTCTATCGTGGTCCGTTGCATTCGGAATAGGCGCAAAACGGTTGGAAAAAAGTCCCGGGGAGCCATCCAAAGCAGCAACCTCCAGCCCGCTGTCATCACCCAGGCTGGGCAGATTGGTTCGTACCGTATATGCAGATGCCTTAATGTACGCATTTTCGCGGTACGAATTCCCGGTTTCCGCTACGTCCATTTCGATACCCAGTTCATATGAAGTACAAACTGAAATAGGCAGCCCATTCAATATGGCTTGAATTTCAACTACTTTCCCTTTATTCTCTGTTGCCAGGCAAATTTTCATGATTAAATTAAACCACATTTTTGTCCATGCTCTACTGATATGTATATTGCTTATTAACCTTTCCATACAAACACGATTTTTCCAACCCCCAAATCTACTATTCACTATTTTTTAATTTTCCGTTTTCCACTCTCTATTTTCCATTCTCATTTGTAATAATTAATATTTATGATAAAAATAGTAATTAATTGACAATGAAGAATAAATGTGCTATAGTGTTTTCTGTAATTATCCTTTTATTGTCCGAATTAATCCTGTGAATCAATCTCGGAATCAGCTGCGGCTCAATGTAGGTTTTATAATTAGCCAACCCATCGGCTATAGCCGGGATTTCGCCTTCGATATTGCCCACCTGCACCTATCGACTGAACTGGATCTGAATGATTTTTCTGGATTCACCAGGATTGGCAGAACCCAACAAGGCCTTATTTTACAAGCTAAATATCATTGCACTATCCTGACAGAGTGTGTCCGCTGTCTCACAGAAACCATCGTTCCATTGCAGACTGAATTTGATGAACTGTATGCATTTACTACCAGGAGTGTATCAGAATCCGGGTTGATCCTGCCAGAAGACGGGCATATCGACCTGGAACCTCTGCTTCGAGAGTACCTGACATTGGAGGTCCCCATCCGTCCCCTTTGCCGACCGGATTGTAAAGGGTTATGCATTGAATGCGGTGAGAATCTCAATGACAGGTTGTGTGAACACCAAACCAAACAGCCGGGTATTTAGCACCTAAATTAGCATATCCGGCACAATGACCACAGCCAGCTTTTCAAGGCGGGTAACACGGTGAGTGGTCTATACATAACAGGTTGATCTGGAGGAGGGTGCAAGTGACATATTCTGGTAGACACGGGCAGAACACAGAGATTTTGAGTATGCTGCTTGAAAAAGCAGATGTGCAGGGATATCTTACAACCGAAGACCTCATGGAATTTTACCCTGAGGGAGACGAAGACAACGAGCATCTAACAGCAATCATGGTCGCACTACGCCGACGTGGCGTGGATATCCTCGATCATGAAAACGACCTCCAATTTCAAGATGAAGAACAGATTCCCTCCAGTGATTTTGATTCCTTCATCGACCTTGAACGTATTTCCACCGACGATACGGTGGGTTTGTATTTGAAAGAGATGTCTCGTGTCCCTCTTCTGCATGTAGATGAAGAAATGGATATCGCCCGCCGAATCGAAGTTGGCCGGGCATCGAAAAAAGAGATAATTTCACACTGTGGGAAAGACACCCCCAACCGGCGGCATGAACTTGATTCCTTGATCAATGATGGTGTATCCGCCCGTGAACATCTGATCAAAGCTAATACGCGGCTTGTGGTCAGCGTAGCCAAAAAATATATCGGCCGGGGCGTGCCTTTCCTGGATCTAATCCAGGAAGGTAACCTGGGTTTGATGAAGGCTGTTGAAAAGTACGACTATCACCGTGGATTTCGTTTTTCCACATATGCCACTTGGTGGATCCGGCAGACCATCACCCGTTCCATTGCCGACCAGGGGCGCACCATCCGCGTACCAGTCCACATGATCGACCGCATTCGCCAATTATACAAACTGACCCATGAGATGGAGCAGCGCTTGGGTCGGGTCCCCACGGTGGATGAACTGGCTGATGAGCTTGGGTTGGACGAACACAAGGTACAGTGGATGCTGCGCGTATCCTGGCTGCCACTCTCATTGGAGAGCCCTGTTGGCGATGAAGAAGACTCCGAGTTGGGTATGTTTGTGGAAGATGAGATCACCCCCACTCCCATTCAGAGCGCATATCGCAATATGCTGCAGGAAAAAGTGGATGAGGTATTGGGAACTCTATCTCCACGTGAGGCGCGCATTCTGCGTCTGCGCTTCGGGTTGGATAACGGCCGCACCTACACACTCGAGGAAGTAGGCCAGAAATTCGGTCTCACTCGTGAGCGTATCCGCCAGATCGAAGGCAAAGCTTTGCGTCGTTTACGACATCCAAGGCGGGCCCGGCAGTTGAAAGATTATTTGTAAGAAAAATTGAATTAAAAAAACCTTGTGCGTTTACCCACAAGGTTTTTTAATTCGTTCAAATCCCTCTGGATTGAGTTATTATTAGTTTATTGGAACACCATCATCGGGATTAGCTAATTGTTCCTGCTGTGGAGGTGGAAATGTGGCTATCAAGGAAGAAAACAGCTAAATCTGAGCGTAAACAAAAATATACACTGGGGCTGGCGTTAAGCGGCGGAGGAGCCCGTGGATTGGCTCACCTGGGTTTTCTGAAAGTGTTACAGCGCGAAAAGATCAAGGTGGACTACCTATCCGGGACGAGTATGGGCTCGATCATTGCCGCAGCTTACGCCCGCGGCATGGACCTGTCGGAGATGGAAGATGAAATTCTGCAAGCCACCACAACCCGCAGCATGATGCGCCTGGTTAATGTGGCTCCGCCAACCCGCGGCTTCCTTGAAGTTAGCAAGGTCAGATCCTTGCTTACACGCTTTATTCCAGAAGCGCTGACTTTTGCTGATCTCAAAATACCACTGGCAGTCTGTGCAACTGATTTGATCCATGCTTCATCCATTACCCTGGACCAGGGTGAGGTGCTATCTGCTGTCATGGCTTCCTGCGCCGTACCAGGTATTTTTCCGTCTGTGGATTATCCACCTTACACCTTAGTGGATGGAGGAGTATTGAACAACCTGCCAGTGGATCTGGTTAAAAAGCTGGGCGCAAAGAAAATCGTTGCCATTGACGTGCAACTCAATCCATTTGAAACAACTCCCTGGGATGAGCTTCCAGTTCCAACCCGTCTACCTTTGCACATACCAACCACCTTCAAAGAGGTCTTATGGTCTGCAATGATGATGAGCGCCCGCATTACTCAGGTAAACAGGCAGATCACGCCTCCAGATCTTTATATCTGCCCAAATATAGCCAGGGAAATCACTATGTTTATGGGGTTCCAGAAAGCTTCTGAGATCATCGCTGAGGGAGAAAAGTCTGCTGAAGAAAATCTGCCTGCGATCCGGAAAATATTGGGGATATAAAAACATAATTTACAAGTAATTCATCGTGAGTATCCAGTTGGCTGTATAATCACAACAAAGGCACTTTCGCTGATCGAGGAGCATACAAATGTTTGATTTTATAACGGATCTTTTTTCTGGAGGAAATAACCAGTATAAAGTAATCCTTAATCCTGATCAAAAAAAGGATGTGGAAACTTACACCAGGGAACTAATCGAGATCGGTATTAAAGAAGATTTCCTCTCTGAACGGCCGGGTGGAGCATTTGATGGCCATTGCCATCATCGTCGGACTCGTGAAATCGGTGAAAAACTCAATGCCATTGCCGGGATTGAATTAATGTGGAAAGTGTTTTACCGGGTGAAGAGAAAAGCTGGAAAACAGCTCGGTGAGCATTTGGAATATGCCTGGTCCGGTATTGGCCAATGGCTGGCATAACAAACATCCCTGTGAAGGACAAATAATGAAAAGTAAATATATTACGGCTCGCCGCGTCAAACCTTGCTTGAGGCGAATGAAACTCTGCCTGCCAAGCTGGACCTAATCATCGAAAAGTTGAATATCCGTGAACGGGTAAAAAACGAATCGGTAGTCATTAAGATGCACACAGGAAATAATATCTGTTATTCCACCATTCACCCTGTCTTCGTCAGGAAACTGGTTAAGGCGGTAAAGGATGGGGGCGGGAAACCGTTTATCGCTGATGTGAGTTGGGATGTGGAAGGCGCGGAAACTCGTGGATATACTGCCGAAGTACTGGGTTGCCCGATCTATCCAGCGGCTGGACCAAAGGATGGATATTCATATCCCTACCAGCGTAATTTCAAGAATATGAATGAATGGAAACTGGCTGGTATGATCCAGGATGCCAGCTTCTTGATCGGTTTTTCACATATCAAAGGTCATCCGAGCTGCGGATTTGGAGGAGCATTTAAAAACATTGCTCTGGGTTGCATGATCGGTGAAACCCGCGGAGCTATCCATGATACCTGTCATTACGACCATTATTGGTTCAAAGAGAATTGCCCGGATGCCGAAACCCGTAAGAAGATCATGGATGCCTGCCCATTCACAGCTTTGGTGGAAGATAAGGAGCATCCAGAGGAACTGCATCTGCATATTGAGCAGTGCAATCAGTGCGGCCGGTGCTTAAAAGTAGCCCCACCGGGAAGTTTGAAGATCGATGCAGCAAATTTTCACGCCTTTCAAGAGGCTTGCGCCATTTCGACAGATATCACCCTTTCAACATTCGATCCTAAAAAAGTGACTTTTCTAAGCCTGGCTACTCATATGACCCCGGTATGCGATTGCTTCGGTTTCACCACCATGCCCATAATGCCGGATGCTGGTATCTTCGGTTCGGACGATATTGTATCCATTGATCAAGCTGTGCTCGATATGACAATGAACTCTCCGCTGTATGAAGAGAATCTGCCCACTTCAATGGAAGTGCATACCCGGGTCGGTCATCCATTTAGATGGCTGCATGGTCCATTAAAAGATCCTTATAAAGTAGTCGAATATGGGGAAAAACTAGGTTTGGGCTCACGAAAATACGAACTGGTGGATGTTCTTCCAGTCAAGAAATTTGAACGCGCTCCAGTTAATTATATTTCTGCAAAGTAATTAATACCCTTTAATGGAACATCAGGCACCTAAGGTGCCTGATGTTCTTATTATAAACTTCTATTTCTCTGAAAGGCAAGCACGGGGGGGACGAGCTTATTCTTTCTTTGAAATATTAGATACCGAACCAATAAATGTTTTTGGTATCTATATTGAGTATTATAAATAATAATTATAGGTTTACATTAAATATATATTAGTAATTGTACCCAATTACTCTACTTATTTTGAGTGAACAATTTCATCCATGACTCCAGCTCACTATCGCTCATTGCCTGGTCGGGTGATCTCCTGGTTCTTTCTTTCTCCAGAGTTCTTGCCAACTTTTGCGAAAATTCCTCCGAGCTCATTGATTTTGCACGGGATTCCTTTGCATCTGCCTGAATCCTTCTATCAGAAGTGACCACCACCCAATCGGTAGCTGAGTTCCCAAGAGTCCTTATCCTTTTAATGATCCGTTCATCTGCGATGGTTTTATCGGTGACAAATATTACCTTTACTCTACCCTTTTGCTGAGAAGTTGCATGTCCAGACGGAGCACGATCAAAATACACCTCGAGAGCATCCTGGTTGACGCGCGCATATTCCTGCAGCAAGTCGATCAATTTTTGTTCATCATCCAAATCCTGAAGATCTATACCCGGGATCTTGGGGATCAGGTTATGACCATCTATAATATATGGCATGAAATACGCAACCTTTTTTGAGATTCTTCCTTGTTAAAGATTTTCTAATTCATCTAAGTTTATGCTATCATTATTCCTTAGGGATTAAACCATGAATCAGACAAAACGGTTAATGATATATCTGCTTGTGAACGTGATCGTATCTGCCTGCACCATCCTTTCCATCCTCTGGTTGTGGGATAGGCCTGATAAACCGCTGCAAGGATTACTCTCAGGTCAACAAGTTACTTTAATCCCAACCATCGAATCGGTGAGCATTTCCACAGCCAGTAGTGACTCTACCATATTACCGACTGAAACGGCTAAACCAGTGCTATATCCCAAGGGATCGATAAGTATAAAAAATATTATTGGGGCGGGCAGCGCTACCAGTGAAGTAGTGATCATCCAACGTGAAGGTGAAGGCGAACTGCCGATGGCTAACTGGAAACTGGAAGACTCCAATGGCAATATTTTCGTTTTCCCTGACCTCACTCTGTATAACGGGGCGATAAATATTCGTACAACTGCAGGTTTAAATACCGTTATCGACCTTTATTGGAACAAAAGCGAATCGGTATGGCAGATTGGCGAGTCAGCCACCCTGATCGATCCGCTTGGCAACATCCAGGCGACTTACAAGATTCCCTAAACCTTATGTCACAAGCACTTTACCGAAAATGGCGCCCTAAATTATGGCAGGAAGTGGTTGGACAGGATCATATTGTCCAGACATTGAAGAATGCCATCGCCGCAAACCGGGTTGGACATGCGTATTTATTTTCCGGTCCACGTGGCACCGGTAAAACGACCACCGCCCGATTATTAGCAAAAGCAATGAATTGTACCGGGACACCTGAAACGGGCAAACCTTGTGACAAGTGTCCAAACTGCCTGGCAGTTAATGAAGGCAGCTTTCTGGATCTGATAGAGATCGACGCCGCAACCAATACCAGTGTGGAAGATGTGCGCGATCTGCGGGATAAGATCAACTTTGCGCCTAATCTGGGTCAATATAAGATCTACATCATCGATGAAGTTCATATGTTTTCGAATAGTGCATTCAATGCCATCCTGAAAACTCTCGAAGAACCGCCTCCGCATGCCATCTTTATTTTGGCAACAACTGAGCTGCATAAAATTCCCGCCACCATCCTGTCCCGTTGCCAGAGGTACGAATTCCGCCGGATACCGGTCGCTACCATTGCTGACCTTCTCCATAAGAAGGCTGATGAGGAAGGCTTCAAAGTTGATACGGACGTTCTCACCCTGATAGCGCGCCAGGCGACCGGAAGTATGCGTGATGCCATATCTTTGCTGGACCAGCTATCCTCCACCAATAACAATATTACACTTGATCTGGCTCTTTCTGCCCTGGGGACTGCGACAAACACAGCCATCATGAACATTGTCGACAGCATGATTGCAAAGGAAACCGGCAAGGGTATCGACCAGTTACAAACGGCATTGGATGGTGGTACTGAAGCCCGTCAGCTTGCCCGTCAGATGGTGGAATACCTGCGCAACATGCTGTTGTCCAAAAATGGAAACACCAGTCTGGTGGATACCACCCTTGAGATCCGTGAGACGATTGCCAGGCAGGCACAGATGATCCAAACCAACTATCTGCTCGAGGCAATCGAGCGATTTAACATAGCGGCAAGTGATACCCGCCGGAGTGGCTGGCAGCCCGGTCTCGGTTTTGAGCTGGCATTGGCTGAAACCATCGAATCGATGTCAGAAAAACCCATTACAGCAAAGCCCGTATCCAAAACAGCGGATGAACCCCCCGCAAACAAGAAAACGGAGAACAATTCAACTTCTTCGACACAGGTAAAAAATTCCCCGGTAAGCAGCCCTATTCAAGAGGCTCCCAATGAAAATGAACCGACCAAAGAAATCAATGAAGAAACCCCGACCCAAACACCAGTTGTCGGAAGTGAGTTTACGACCATTGCCAATAACTGGCGGAAAATCGGTGAGACCGTCCGCAAATTTAATCCTGCCACCCAGGCATTGCTGAATTCGTGTAAACCATCCACTATCAAGAATGGGGTGTTGTACCTTACTTTCTCAATTGATCTTCTGAAAACCAAGATGGAAGGTAACGATCATCTCGAAAATACACGGCGGGCTGTGCAGGTCGTAACCGGATTGGATTACCCCGTCCGCTGTATTGTTTCAGGTGTAAAAGCAACTGGTGAGCAGGACAAGCTAAAATTAAATTCAGATGGTATGGTAAGCACAGCTTTACGTGAACTGGGCGGCCAGGTAGTGGACGTGCAGGAAATCGACGAAAATGATGAAAAATAAAATAACAACCTTGAAACAGGAGTAGATTATGGCAAAAGGATTCAATCGTCCCGCAGGTGGAGCTATGGCCGGCGGCGGCATGATGCAGCAGATCAAAAAGATGCAGGACCAGCTCGCCGTTGCCCAGGAACAATTGGCTAAGGAAACTGTAACCGCCAGTGTGGGTGGTGGTGTGATCAAGATAACAATGACCGGTGATCAGCATTGTCAGCGGGTCCAGATAGACCCTGAGATCTTAAAGGATGCAGACCCCGAGATGTTTCAAGACCTGGTTCTCAGCGCAATTAATGCTGCCTTGGATCAATCCCGTGATATGGCATCTGAAAAGATGGGACCACTCGCGGGAGGGTTGGGCGGTTTGGGGTTCTAAATGGGCGGTTTACCGGAACCAGTTCAAGATCTGATAGATGCTTTTTCCCGGATGCCCGGCATTGGTCCAAAGACCGCCTCACGCCTGGCTTTTTACCTGTTAACCGCGCCGGAAGATTATTCAAAAAATCTTGCCGATGCACTGCTTGGGTTGAAAACAGGTATTGCACTGTGCGAGGAGTGCTTTAATATCACTCTTTCAAATCAGAAGAAATGCGAGATCTGTGATTCGACTCAACGTGACAGTACCAGTCTGTGTGTTGTAGAAAAACCGCTGGACGTGCTGGTTCTCGAAAAGACTCAGGGGTTCTTTGGCAAGTATCACGTGCTGCACGGAGTTCTCTCTCCCATTGAAGGTATCGGCCCGGATGACCTGCGCATTCACGAACTGATGACACGTATCCGGCAGGGAGTAGTGAAGGAATTGATCCTGGCTACCAACCCGAGCATGGAAGGGGATGCGACTGCGCAGTACCTGCAGCAGCAATTGGCAGGGCTAAACGTGCGGGTGACCCGTTTGGCACGTGGCCTACCCATGGGCGGTGAACTGGAATATGCTGATCAGAATACCCTGCTGCGAGCCCTGGCAGGCAGGCAGGAGATGTAAGAATTTTTTAAAGATAATTATATTATTCCAAAATCGAATTTCCAGAAAAAATATCCGATTCCTCATACTCACTCAAATCCTCTGATGGGAGGAGCATCCAACCCCGGTCTTCCCGTAACTCTTTCACTTTTTCCCACCATCTGGCAATGAGAGATGATTTTTCAGCACACATTCGAATTTCATTTTTTGTATTAAAATAGAAAATACCGAATGGATAATGATGTCCAAATTCCTCCGGAGTCAGGTGAAAATCCACAGTATAGGTAAGACCATGCAGCTCCTCTCCAGTTATTCTGCAGTCGAAGCTGAAATATTCGGTCAGGTCGTGTTCCCTCTCCAGGCATACAGTGAGCCATGGACTGATATTATCCATGTTATATATCCTGGATATATAAAATATTAGAAATTCAACATTGCGCTGATACAACTGCATGATCTTTTCAAGCTTTTCAAAAGCATATGGATTGGTATACCAAATGGTCTTTCCGTGAGCTTCCTTAACCAACACTTTATCCTTTTCCGAATCCAGCGCTTCACCGTTGAAAGGAAATATCCTTTCAAGATCAGCATCCATTTGTCGAAGCTCATTGATGTGTAAATTCATTTTGGTGGCAACCTCTACGAACTCAGGATCAAGTTCATCAAGAAATACCACCCAGGGCGAGGTTCCATCTTTGTCTTTCAGTAATTCCCATGATTGGGCGGCCAATGTGGAACGCAGCGCAGCATATTGCAGCCGTTCTTTCGTCCGGAACCACCAACAGCCGGCATAACCCAAATCAACCTGGGGGGGAATGGTAAATGCCTGATATGGCGATTCATATCGATCCCAACGACTCGAGATTATATGTCCGCCCAAAGGGTATTCCCGGTCAAAGTAAATGGTTGCAAACGGAAAATTGCGGTGTTTACTGATATAAAATGCCTGTTCCGAATTCCATTCCGGTATCTTTCGGTCGTATCTACCCAATATGGATGCTAACCTCGTGTTTGCAGGTTCAGGTAAAACAATAGCTTCTTCTGGAGAAAGGGAATAGTCCAGATTCAAGCCCCGCGGGGTGATATATTGAAAAACCTCAATCATCAAAATCCGTCTTCCAATACGGTAGTTTAACTTTTTTACCTAGCATTCCTTACTATCTCCTCCAATCCAGCAATTTCGGTTTCAGGTTCATCTCCACCACATGAGAATACTGAAGGGAAATTCCTTTTCCAAATAGGTTGGTTTCATTACACCGCCCGTGCTTTATTCTCAAGCTTGATTACTTCTTCTTCGGGGTCATTACCAAATTTAATTATTGACTCAGAAAAGCTTTCCCACCTGTCTTCAATAATCATGGTTTCTTTTAACGAGTTCCCCGGATTGGCATCCAGCCGTACCTTTACATTCAGTAAGCCTTTTTGTTCAAACTCTTTCACAAACTCTGCAATCTGTTCTTCATTTGTAAGCCTGACGTAAAATCGATCTTCCATTTGTTGCCTCCTGTTATAACAAAATCCTAAGAATCATCGTTCCACTAATAAGTCCTATCTTTTGCCATTCATTAGGGAGAAATCGTTGGGAACAAACCTGGAATTTTCGGCCAGATCCTGAAGGTCAATCTAGACCTCCAGGATCTTTCCGCTTCCCCTGTTTTCCCCCTGAATTGTTGGATATTTATTTTAATCTTATTATTTATTGAATCGTTTCCGGTCCTGGTAGTTCTGGTTGTGGCTTTGTTTCCTGTCAGCTTCTTCCATACCATGCGCCATTCGTTCCGACATATCCTGATACAAAGTTTTACTGGCAGCAGGGAGGTACGCTTCCTGGCCATCAATACTTTGGTGAAGAGTCATCCGTGCTTCCTGTCTCCTGCCCTGTCGCTCCAATTTTAGAGCAGCATTAGCAGCTTCGGCCACCTCAACCACCGCGAACCGGCCTAGCATGGCTTCATCCAGTGGAGCTCTATCAACAATGGCATCGTCTTCGTAGACGAGGATCAGATCATCGCTAACAGGTTTCGGGGCATCGGCTCCCTGAGAGGATACTTCTACTTTTAGGGTAATCTTTGCTTTGGTCCCCTCGCCAGGTACATTCAACTTGAGGTAGAACTCCGACTCCTGCCCCGAGTAGAGATCGCCGGGAAAGATAGAGATGCTTGAGCTGGTGCGTTCCACCTTCCATCCTCCGGGAACCTGGGCTTCGACACCATCCGGAAGTGTGGTTTTAATCTCCACCCGATGTGCCACAACGGATGTAAGCTCAGACAACTCTTTGGCAAATATGGATGGGATATCGTCCGGTTTGCTGATATAGTAGAATTTTCCGCCTCCCTGGTTGGCCATTGCCTCGAGCAAATGCTCATTGAAGCCTTCACCCACCCCGAAGCAGGATGTGGAGACACCACGTGTGTGCAGTTCGCGGGAGTGCATAGAGAGTTCTTCCTCATCAGTGATCCCGCGGTTGGCCAGACCATCTGTAAGCAGTAGACAACGGGTGATTTCCTCCATATTCAAATTATCAGCGATCAACTGGCATCCGCGCATCCACCCCCCCGCCAGATCGGTCATATTTCTGGGGAACAATCTCTGGATCGCAGCTCTAACTTCATCCCGGTTGGTTCTCGTCATCCTCACACCTTGGGCCAGGGTTTCGATCTCATCGTCATAAGCGACGACTGAAACATGGTCCTTTTCGTTGAGCAGGTCCAAAACATGCCCGGCAGCCTGTTTGACGTATTCCAGCTTTTCGCCGTCCATGGAGCCGCTGCGGTCAATGACCAATGCCAGGTTTACCGGGGTGCGTGTTTTATTTGTTACTGCAACCGGTGCCTTGAGGGACACTTCAATGATACGTTTGGTTTCAATGGTTCTGTTTACCAGTATTGAATCCGGTGACAACTTTAATAAGATGGCTTGTTCAGTCATTTGAATTACCTCCTTGTGCCCCTGTTGGTTGGGTCAGGAGGATAGGAGCACAGCGCTCTTCCTGATCAGATTAACTTGAATAGCTGGCGAATGGTGATAATGATGTCTGCTAATTTCCCGCTAGACTGCTTTTCCAAATCACCGCGAATGTTGAGTTCCACTCCTTCCGTAATTTCGTACCGCTGCCAGGTGTTGAGGTTTATTTCCTCATTCAGTACCTGTTGTGCTTTGATTTTCATTTCAGCAGAGATCTTCTCTGGTTTTGCTTCCATTGGTGCGGGTGCTGCACTGGGTGCCTGTGAGCGCTTTCGGATGAAAGCCGGTTTCTCAAAGGAATCTGCATCAGTGATCCGGGGAGAACTCATCATCAGGTTATCTTCCTGGAATGCAGGCGACTGGTCATAGTTGACCATCTCATCTGAAACCCGCTTAACAAGCCGGCGCTGCATCACGTGATTAATGTACCCTTTGGCAGAGTCATCATCTATTTCCTCTGCATTTTCAGCATTGAAACCCACTTCATGTTGCAGCCTCCGCAATGTCTCACTGGATCTCAACAGCTCCTGTACTCGTTCCGGTGAGATATCATGCACCAGCAGCTTGATTTCCTTCAACGGCAGGAAAGAGTCCTTTAACTGGCGGATCAATCGGATGAGGTCAATATATGCCGGATCGTAAGATGCATATCGACCGCGGTTGGAAGGAGCAGGCAGCAATCCTTCGGTGATGTAATATCGGATCGTGCGGGTCGAAACACCGGCTTTTTCAGCCACCTCATGGATCAAGTACTGCTCATCCATCAATAATAAACCTTTCTCATCTAACCAGTTATACTGTCATTATAACAGTACTACGTAACAATGTCAATAGGGAAAATGTCAAAAACCGAGAATGGGATTTTGAAAATCGAAAGAATCGCATTTCTTTCATACAATCTCTCTTATCGATTCTCGGTTTTCAATCCTCTTAGCATTATCATTCCCATTCCCGATGATTATTTACCTCCAACTTGTCCAGCACTGCCTGCTCCAGGTCAATGCCGCTGACCATGGCAAGCTGCAGCAGGTAGAGCGAAACATCCGCCAGTTCGCTGGCTAATTCTTCCCGCTTTACAGGTTGGTCTCCCCACTGGAAATACTCCAGCACCTCGGCCGCTTCCAGGTTGAGTGAGATGGCCAGGTTTCGGGCGGTTTGTGGTCGCGGGCTGGATGGGTCATACCAGCCTTTGCTGCGAACAAATTTATCCATTAATTGAGTCATATCTTTGATTTCCATATTGATATCATAGCAGTTTTCGCGGAAGGAGGGGGTATGACAACAATAAATCCTTGCGCTAACCAGAGTATAATTTAACTTGTGGAGGATTGTAGGGATGAAAACATCAATCATAATACTCAATTCTAAGAAATTATGGTGGATTAAAATTATCCTTCTTATATTTTGCCTGACATTATTCGGACCACTCGTTTCTACCCCATCGCAAGCAATGGTTTATACAATTCAAACTACTCCCACGGCGGATCCAACTCCGAAATGTCAATCCTCTCACGGGGAAATCATCTCTACCCAGTTTGACTCAACCCTCTTAAAAAAACCTCTCATCTTCCGCGTATATACACCACCATGTTTTGACCCCAACGGGACTGTAAAATATCCGGTTTTGTACATCCTGCATGGCCAATCGTTCAATGATGATCAATGGGATCGCCTTGGTATGGACGAGGCAGCCGATAAATTGATCAGCACTGGAACCATTGTCCCGCTGATCATTGTGATGCCTCAGGAAACATATTATTTGGAAGATCCGAAAATCTCCAAGTATGGCTATGCTTTAGTGGATGAATTAATACCCTGGATCGACACAAATTATCCGACCATACCCGGTCGGCAGACCCGGGCTATAGGCGGCTTATCTAGAGGCGCAGGTTGGGCTATGAGGATGGGCCTGATGCACCCAGATTTATTTGGTAGCATCGGAGGTCACTCCCTGGCTCAATTCAAAGGTGATTTTTTTTATGTGCCCGGATGGCGACAAAGAACCAGCGATGTAATCCTTCCAAGGATATACCTGGACATCGGTTTATTAGATTTTGTTAAGGACACAGCTCGGGTGTTTGAGACCCGCTTATCTGAATATTCATATCCCCATGAATGGCATCTCAATACTGGCAGCCACACCGAAACCTACTGGTCAAACCATGTGTATGATTACTTGATCTGGTACAACCAGGCCTGGGATACCCCCGCCATCGTTCCATGATATTAACTGGTATGGATTCGTTGTATTTTAGGTTGCCACCGTCTTTGCAGAAGATCTGTAAAAAATATATTTGATAGAATTAATCCGCTTTTACAGCCTAGCTATCTCTCTGGTAGTTCACAACAATACCCATTATCCCTTGCATAATGCGTTTTCAAGATAACTGAACCAGGAGAAGTATAATTAGTCTGGAGGGTTAAAGACATTCTACGAAAGTTGGTGATTATGAGTTCAAATCGACAGTTACCCCTCATCCATTTATCGGGTTCTCATAAAGAGATCGGTCGTCAGCTGGGAGAATCTTGCCGCCAGCAGATTGCGCATTCAATTGAAAATGCCCGTGTCTTACTCGATGAAGCCTATTATGATCTTGAGTTGACCTGGGAAGGTGCTCAAATCCAATCCCACAAATACCTGCCGTTTGCAGAAGAGAATTATCCGCAATATGTAGAGGAAATGGCTGGGATTGCGCAAGGAGCAAATGTCCCCTTCGACGAGGTTGTAGTCCTGAATGTCATGGAGGCTGTGGCCAGTGATGCATTGCATTTAACCAAATGTACGAGCATGGCTGTCAATCAACAACGCACGGCCAACAATAAGGTGCTGGTTGGCCATAATGAAGATTGGATTCCAGAGGATGAGCCTGATGTAGTATTGCTAAAAGTGACACCAGAAGATGAACCGTCTTTTCTGGCAATGACCTATGGCGGGTTATTACCAAATATCGGGATTAACGAACACGGTATATGTCAATGCTGTGATACTGTTTACCCTAAGGACAGCCGCATCGGGGTTCCCCGGGTGATCGTGTCGCGTGCGGTGTTATCTGCTACAACGATCAGTGATGCCATCCGCATGACGCTCATTCCAAGGCGGGCAGCCGGATACAACCACCTGATCGCCCACGAGTCCGGTGAAATCTATAACGTGGAAGTTTCATCACGCCAGTTTGCGATCCAAAATGGTGAAACTGGCTATATCGCCCATACGAATCATTTCCTTGACCCGGTTATGCAGAAAATCGAGGATGAGCCTGAAGTCCTGGTGTCCACACGAGTTCGTTACTTTCGGGCATTAAGGCGGCTCAAAGAAACCGGGGAGCATACTGTGGAAACCATCCAATCCATATTAAAGGACCATGTTAATTTTCCTGATTCTGTATGTAATCACATTGACCAGAGAGATAAACCACTCGATCGAGAAAAAACAATTACGTCCCTTGTTTTCGATCTTTCCGAACGCCAGTTGCATGCCAGCTGGGGAAACCCGTGTGAAAACGCATATAACACTTATCAACTCTAACTTTTTCTTATAAGTGACTTTTGAAATTTGATAATAACCGGATGATCTGGTGATCACCGGTTTTTTTTATGTTAAGAACACGGTCATGCGTGGAAGACGGCAAAAAGGGACTGTATAGGGTATAATTGTAAGGTTAATTAACCCCGATTGGATGACCATTTTATGGAAATGAACCCAGTACAACAAGTAGATATCGACCAGCAGATGCGTTCTGCTTACCTCGATTATGCAATGAGCGTCATCGTTGCCCGTGCCTTACCTGATGCCCGTGACGGGCTCAAACCCGTTCACCGCCGTATTCTGTATGCCATGGACGATCTTGGCATGCGCTCGAATGCTTCTTACAAAAAATCCGCCCGTATCGTAGGTGAAGTGCTCGGAAAGTATCATCCCCATGGTGACATGTCGGTGTATGATGCCATGGCGCGTATGGTACAGGATTTCTCCATGCGCTATCCGCTGGTGGACGGCCAGGGTAACTTCGGATCTGTAGACGGCGACTCTCCCGCAGCCATGCGTTATACCGAAGCCCGCTTAAGTAAGATGGCTGAAGAGATGCTGCGGGATATCGACATGAACACTGTGGATTTCGCGGATAACTTTGACGGATCATTAAAAGAACCCGTGGTTCTACCTTCACGGTTGCCAAATCTGCTATTAAACGGATCCTCGGGTATTGCTGTCGGTATGGCGACCAATATCCCTCCCCATAACCTGAAAGAGCTGGTCAATGCATTGCTCTTTTTGATCGATCACTTTGACAACCTCGAAGATGTCTCCACCGAACAGTTGATGGAATTCCTGCCCGGGCCAGACTTCCCAACCGGCGGTATCATCATCGGTCGCGAAAGCATCCGGATGATGTACAGCACCGGGCGCGGCAAGCTCACCATACGCGGTGTGGCGCATATCGAGGAACAGAAGAATGGTAAGAACGCCATCATCATTACCGAATTACCCTACCAGGTGAATAAATCGGTTCTGATCTCACGAATAGCCGACCTGGTTCATGAAGGCAAGATCGATGCAATCTCCGATTTGCGAGATGAATCCGACCGGCGCGGGATGAGCATCTATGTGGAACTGAAACGCAGCGCTCAGCCCAAGAAAGTTCTTAATCAACTCTATAAATACACCTTATTACAAACCACCTTTGGCGTGCACATGCTGGCTTTGGTAAATAACGAACCGCGGGCTCTATCCCTGCGGCGCGCCTTGCAGGTATATGTGGAACATCGCCAGGTGGTCATTCAACGCCGTTCTGAATTCGAGCTGTCAAAAGCACGAGCCAGGGCACACATTTTAGATGGCTACCTGATCGCGCTTGCCAATTTGGATGATGTCATCAAGACTATCCGCGAATCTCCGGATGCAGAAACAGCCAAGACACGGTTGGTGGACCGCTTCAAACTTACCGAAATCCAGGCTCAAGCCATTCTCGACCTGCAGTTACGCCGGCTGGCAGCCCTCGAACGTCAAAAGATCGAAGACGAGCACAAAGAAGTAATGGCTCGTATCGCTTTCCTGGAAGACCTGCTCACACATCCAAAGAAGATCCTGGATGTGATCAAGGAAGACCTGACTGAAATGTCAGAGAAGTTTGGCGATGACCGCCGGACCCAGATCACTGTGGAAGCCAGGGAAGATTTCAAAGAAGAAGACCTGGTGGCGGATGAATCAGTGCTGATCTCCATCACCCAGCGTGGATATATCAAACGGGTGGCTGCCGGCACTTACCGCAACCAGAACCGCGGCGGTCGTGGCATCATCGGACAGAATGTACGGGATGAAGACGAGATCATAACGATCATCCCGGCACGTACACTGGATACGGTGCTTTTCTTCTCGGATCGCGGTAAAGTGTATGCAGAAAAAGCCTACCAGATCCCGGATGCCGGACGAACTGACCGGGGAATCTCCATCAGTAATGTACTGGCTGTGGAATCCACTGAAAAGATCACAGCCGCTGTCAATGTGGCTGATTTTAATGCTTCAGCTTTCTGCACCCTGGTCACCATCCGGGGACGGGTGAAACGGATGAAGCTCTCTGAATTGAGCAGCGTTCGGCCTTCCGGACTGATCGCCATCAACCTTGGTGAAGGTGACAGGCTGGCCTGGGCAAAACTAACCAGCGGCAAGGATGAGATCATGCTGGTCACTGCCAATGGCCTGGCTTTGAAATATTCAGAGAACCAGATGCGTCCAATGGGACGGAATGCCGGTGGCGTGACGGGTATCAGGCTGCGCCCTGGAGACCAGGTGGCCGGTGCTGAAGTGGTGGAAGATGGCGCCGATCTGCTGGTGGTTACCGAGGGTGGATTTGGTAAACGGACACCAATCGCGGAATACAAGCCCAAATCCCGCGGTTCACAAGGAATGGCGACCATTAATCAAAGAGCTATCCCGGAGATCGGTAAGATCGCGGTCGCGAGGGTGGTCACTGAAGACGATGAACTCACCCTCATTTCAGCCGGAGGAATTGTGATGCGCATGCGGGCAGCCAAGGTTTCACAAACCAGCCGGGCTACGCGCGGGGTCAAACTGATGGACCTGGAAAAGGGGAACAAGGTTGCTTCGATTGCCCGGATTTCAGCCAAGGAAATTCCATTAGCGGCGAATGGCAACGGGGTGGAAAACGGGAATGGTACCGAAAATGGAAACGGTGCTGAGGATGACCATGAAGATGTGCCAATAGAAAAGACAGAAGAATAGATAATAAGAGACCCGCGGGATGTCCTCCGCGGGTCAAATTTTTTAAGGAAACCTTAGAAAAGAACCACTTTTCCGGTGAGCAACAGGCACATGCTCCCCAGTATACAGGTAAGGAAGAAAATCAACAGCATTACAACGAACCGCTGAATTGCGGTCATCCCAAATAGTAATCCTTCTCGCCGCACCGGTTTTTGATCGGTTTCAGTGGTCATCACCACCGGTTCTTCAGCATAAAAGGGTGAGCTGTTGTTTGAATCCTGCGGATCGTTGAGCATAACTTCACCTCCCGTTCAATTCACAATATCCAATATACCACAAGTTAATCATTAAGCAACCTTAATTGCACATCACCTATGTTGATGGATATCAATCTTGAATCTGATTCTATCAACAGAGCACCTGATGGATCGATGCCCACAAGCTGCCCATGAAGCTCTGCTCCAAAATTTTCAACGATCCGTACCTGCTGTTCCTTGTAAGCGAGCCTCATATTAATATAATCGATCAGTGATTCCTTTCCAATTTCCAGTCCCCATTGATGCAAACGAATTAGGATGTTTGAAAGCAGCTGCCAACGATCGACAGGGTGGCCGGCGGTTTCCTCCACACAGGTAGGCTGGAGGTCCAGGTTCTCAACTGGAGGCAATGCGGCTGGGGTGATATTGACTCCGATCCCGATCACCACTGATACGTGGCTGGCATCTTTCCAAACCGACTCCACCAGGATACCGGTGGTCTTCTTTCCATTGAGCAGAATGTCATTTGGCCATTTGATCTGCGGCTGGAGTTGGTAGAGTTGTTCGAGAGCTGATGAAACGCTGACGGCAGCCAGGAACGGGATCAAGCCGGCATGGGGAACTTCTTCGGGTGTGAGGTGCAGGATAAGGCTGAATGCCAGGGCAGATCCCGGGTTGGTGACCCACTTGCGCTGCATGCGGCCGCGTCCAGCAGTCTGCTGGTTTGCGACGACCAGCGAGAAATCAGAGGCACCAGATTCTATCCACTGCATGGCTATGTCGTTGGTCGAGCCAACAGCATCGAAGTATCGTAACCCTGTAACGGGAGTATCTTGTAATAATTTTTCCAGGGTTTCCTGATCCATGTGATGGATTCTACCTGATAAATACGGAATTGTTGTAAGGGCAGTTCACGAACTGCCTATGCAATTTGAAATCCATCCGGGGATATAATTAATCATCTCGTTCATAGGAAATTTTCATGGCCAATTCATCCAAAAAAGCATCCGAAAAGGGTTACCCGATCGCTCTGTTGAGCGCTGTGATCCTTTCCACCTCTGCCATCTTTGTGCGCCACCTCACTGAAAAATACAGCCTCCCGCCGATCATCCTTTCCTTCTGGCGCGATCTTTTCGTGGCGATCGTGCTGCTGATCATTCTGGTCCTGATCCGACCCGGATTGCTCCGCATCACCAGACAAAATCTCTACTATTTGATCATCTATGGGTTCGTGCTGGCAGTCTTCAATTCAGTATGGACTCTTTCGGTATCTCTAAACGGTGCGGCAGTGGGTACAGTGCTGGCTTATTGTTCCGCCGCATTCACCGCACTTCTGGGTTGGTGGATACTGAAGGAAAGCCTATCCTGGGTCAAGGTACTTGCCGTTTTGCTCTGCCTGGGTGGATGTGTACTGGTTGCTGGCGCACTCGACCCGGCCGCCTGGTCGATCAACTTGGTCGGGATCATTACCGGTATCGGGTCGGGTTTATTCTATGCCATATACACCCTGATGGGCAGATCAGCCTCCAACCGCGGGTTGAACCCGTGGACGACCCTGCTGTACACCTTCGGGTTTGGTGCTGTGTGGCTACTTGGTATTGATCTGGTCGGGAATGGTGTTCTGCCTGGAACTGCTCAGGGGTTGAAAGGATTGTTGTGGCTGGGTTCAGATTGGCTGGGTTGGTTGATCCTGTTCATCCTGGCCGCGATTCCCACAGTTGCCGGTTTTGGGCTCTATAACGTCAGCCTCAGCCTGATGCCATCCAGCGTGGTCAACCTGATCGTCACCACCGAGCCAGCCTTTACAGCATTATGGGCTTATTTTCTGTTGGGGGAGAGGTTCACACTGGTGCAGGTGATTGGCAGTGCCTTGATCGTGACCGGTGTGGTCTTCCTGCGGTTGTGGGAGAACAGAGGTGTAACTGTGAGGGGTGAATAACCTTAAATTGGACGTTTAATTTTAGGTATTACATGATCGACAAAGAATTAATTAATTTTTTTATCAGCCAAATGATTTGCTGCTCTAGTGCATAAAATATTTGGATATTTACCAAATTACGACGTTAAGTTTATTAAAACTAATGTGGATACTCCTTGAATGTATTATTAGTTACGACCTCAGTCTATATGAATCTAAGTGATTTTATCAATCAGTTCGGTGGGTGAAAAATGGTGGTGAAAATATTTATTTTGTTGGCTGATTGTTCACTCATAATATTTATCACAAGGATGGCAATGCGTCATGTTGATGAAATTATATTGACAACGGTTAGCAAAGCCAAGAAAGTTATTACCTGTTTTGAATTTGGTTTGGTATTTTGGTTATTATTCATGGGAATAATAATTTTTGCTAGTATTCTAGATAAAAATTTCAAATGGACTTTTAATTCATTATTAATCGATATGGGACATGTTGCCATCCCGAGTCTATTTGTTATGGTGGGTATATACTGGAAATTTGTAATTACGGGTGTTTATATAAATAGTTTACGTAAAACACTGAATAAATCTGGTAGAAAATAACAACGATTATTTATACGATGTTTGATCGTAGCTGTTTTCATCCGCGTTATTTGTTATATTCATGAAATCTTATTCGGGGTAATATCCAGCAAGGGAATCTTCGTATTAAATCCATTAATCGAACACATCCAATTGGCTTGCTTCGTACGCGAACCGGATCATCTCCAGATCTTTGGCGGCATCGGTGCATAATCGACCGGGATGCGGCTTGATCCCAACCCGGCCAAGATCCAGCCGGTCTGAATCCCAGCAGGTCATCACTGTAATATCGGCTTTTGTCATCCCAAAGGTATGGCGTTGGACGGCAATTTCCAGCATTA
Source organism: uncultured Leptolinea sp. (assembly GCA_964387025.1). Lineage (GTDB taxonomy): Bacteria > Chloroflexota > Anaerolineae > Anaerolineales > Anaerolineaceae > PNON01. Next base: position 107,000 of record CAYLUZ010000001.1, read on the forward strand.
TGGCGTCTTGCTCCGAAAGATGCAGAAAATTTGGCTGCAGTACATCTTTGATCAAACTTGCTGCGCGGACGCCGTGGAAAAGGTCAATGCCATCATCCTCACGGCAGATATCGTGCAGAAATGCGAAATATTTCACCACTTCAATATTTGCCCCCGTGACCCTGGAGAGAGCCTCGCCGTTATTCCACACCCTGATCCAGTGCTTCAGGCCATGCGTGCCATCCAGATTTAACAGATACTGTTCCAGGATGGCATTTGCCAGCGGTTCGGATAAATAGTCGGTCAATAAAGCCACTACCGGGCTACCAATCCCACTCTTTGAGTATATCCAGCATGTGGTGGGCGGTCAGGTCCAATTGGATGGGGGTGATGGATACATATCCCTCTTTTAAAGTACCGAATTCGGTTCCTTCATCAGCCAACCCGGTCGGGCTGTCGCCGCCGATCCAGTAATAAGGCCTGCCGCGTGGGTCCTGCCGCCTGACGAGTTCATCCCGGTAGATTCGCAATCCCTGCCGTGTCACCCGAAAACCTTTGATCTCATCGTCCTGGCCATATGGAATATTCACATTTAAGACCACATCCGCCGTGATGGTATTCTGTTCCACCAGCTTTACCACCCGGGCTGCGATTCTTGCTGCCGGCCCGTAGTCGATATGGTTATGATAATTTTCGGGGCGGTCGAGGGAAAATGCCAATCCGACAATCCCTGAAATAGCTGCTTCCATGGCAGCGGTAACTGTGCCGGAATAAGTGACATCATGCCCGATGTTGGCATTGGGGTTGATACCTGAAACCACTATGTCTATCTTCTCGGGGAAGAAACCGAGGGATGCCAGGGCGACGCAATCTGACGGTGCCCCGTCGCAGCACCAGGCTGGTGTGCCATCTGCTAAATGGGTTTCGCGAACACGCAGCGGCCGGTCGAGCGTTTTCACATGCCCGGAAGCAGACCAGTTGCGGTCTGGTGCAAGCACTGTCACCTTGCCCAGGTTCTTCATTTCCTGTGCCAGGGCCAGCAAACCGGGTGCGTTGATTCCATCGTCATTGGTAACTAAAATATGCTTTTCTGTCATTTCACATTCTTTCCTGCCACCGGATAAATTCGGGCTGCATTTTCAGGGGTTTGAATTCGGTAAATTTGTAATCTGCCAGAGCTTTTTGAATATATGGACCGTTGGCGAAAAATTCGACCAGTTCATCAATGGAATTCGCCTTAACAATGGCTATACCACCCATTCTCGGTTCACATGGACCTGCTGCCAGCACCCATCCTTCCGCAATTCCTTTATCGAGAAGCTTGCGGTGCTCCAAGATCTCCGCTTCCATCGGCTGCCAGGGGACTCTATAGGTGATTTCTACTATGAAATATTTCATCGGATCATTGTTTAATGACGATGTCGTTTCCTGCCTTTGCTGGCAGAAGCTATCACTGGTTGTTCAGCCGATTCAGTCACATTGGGCGGCGCCTGGATTGCATCACCTTCCACGGTTTGAACAGCCTGGCGGGGACGGTAATTGAAAGCGCGCATGATCACTCCCGCGCGGATATCACGCAGCAGGTTGGTGAACAATTCAGATGCCTGGCTTTTGTATGCCACTAGCGGATCACGCTGGGCGTATGCTTCAAGTCCAATCGAAACCCGCAGCGATTCCACCCGGGTCAGATATTCTACCCACAGTTCCGAGATCACTGAAAGCAGCAGGTGCCGGTTGATCTCGTTCATCACCTGGTCGCCGATCACAAGGCGGGCTACACCTTTATTGTCTTCAGGCCATTCAGTGAGCGGCAATTGACTTAACCGGGATGCTTCTTCTTCTCCAACTTCCAAGGCGAACCGTTTGGTAAAAGTCTCACCGGGTAATAAACCTAATTGCTGGATGCGGTTCCATTCACTGCGTCCCCACATCTCCCGCAAGGCATCCAATCCACCATTGAGGTGTTCAAGGACATCCGCTGTGACATTGGCTGAGGTTTCACCCTGCAGCATACTTGCAGCGAGGTAAATGTAATGCAGGCGGGTGGTAGGCTGCCAGGCTTGTTTGTGCGTTTTCTTATCGAAGATCATCCGCACGCCGCGAGTCATCACTTCCATCAGTTGTATGGCAAGGTCTTCATTGACAGCAGGATGGTTGAGGCGGTCCAACATGGTGTTGATATCGCGGGCAATCTGCCCATTTTCGCCAAACAGTTTCACCTGGTTGCGCTTGAATAGTTCTTCCACCTGGTGCATTAGTTCATCGGCTACATCCGCCCAATTTTTATCCTGGAAATCGGTAGCCTTTACGGGTAAAGTATCTTCCAGGCGCCGTTCAAATGCCATGATCAGGCGGGTAATTGTCAACCCGGTAAGCAGGTTGACGATCTGATTTTCCAGTGGTTCTTTCAGCTTCTCAGGATCATTACCAAGCAACCGCATCTGGTCATTAGTCAACCGCACCGGAATGCCAATGGCCATTCCCAACTCATCGGCCAGTTCCACGGGTTTTCGGATGTCTGTCTCGTCCCGATCGGTGAGACTGCTGATAAAGTTCTCCAGTCCATCCGTGCGCTCAGTGATCTGATTTTCAAGTGTAGCGCGCTGAGTTTCGATGATATTCCTGGCAGATTCAATCAGCCTTCCCTGTTCTGCAATAAAAGCATCTTCGGCTATCTTGATCAATGACGCCTTCATTGCTGTTTCGTCACCGCTAAGGTCGACTTTATCCAACAACAGGCGCTGGGTAAAAGTCGGGTAGGATTTACCATCAAAGTAGATTGCCGGCTGAACACTTTCAAGATATGCCAGCAATCGCCAGGGTCCTTCTTCGTCTTTCAGTGATTCCGGTATCCGTTTGGAAAGTTCATCCCTGAATATTTCGATGATATCTTCGCTGAGATCATCTTTGGTAAACGCACGATTGCGCTGTCCGTAGATCTTTTCGCGCTGACTGTTCAGAACATCATCATATTCCAGCAAATGTTTTCGGATGTCAAAGTTAGAGCCTTCCACGCGGGTTTGTGATTGTTCCACAAGCCTGGCGACGATACCACTCTCGATAGGGAGGGATTCGTCCAACTTCAAGCGGCCCATCAGGTCTTCCACCTGGCCGCCGCCGAACAAACGCATCAACTCATCCTGAAGTGATAGGTAAAATCGGGAAGAACCGGGGTCACCCTGACGGGCAGCACGACCTCGCAACTGGTTGTCGATACGGCGGGCTTCATGCCGTTCCGATCCGATGACGTGCAGTCCGCCCAGGTCGCGAACCCGTTCCATATTGTCCATATAGTCCAGTAAAACATGGACTCCTTCTTCGTACAGGCCGAAATCTTCCGGATTCATCTTCCGTAAAGCTTCACGCCGGGCTTCCATGGTCATGTTGTAAGGATCGTCCACCCCGGATTTGGAAAGCACCCGGTTGGCATCCCGCAGGGCATCATCAGGAAGTTCGCCACCCAGCTTGATATCGACACCACGTCCAGCCATATTGGTGGCGATCGTCACCGCACCAAAAGCACCCGCCTGGGCAATGATCTTGGATTCTTCATCATGTTTGCGGGCATTCAATACCTGGTGGGGAACGCCTCCCATAATAACCGTGGAGAGACGCTCGGCTTTATCGGGAGGCAGTTCAAGTAGTTTGAGCAGCGTTGCAAGATTTTCCGGATCCTCCGGGTTGAACGACAATTCCAATTGCCGCGCCAGTTGGCGCATCTCATTGGTATTCAGTTCGTCTATGGGTTTGTTAAGGAACAGTAATTCCGGGATCTCGCGTTCATCTTCCAGACGATCGTTCTTCACCAGCCATACATGCCGCAGGAGCAGGGTTAACAATAACCTTCGAACCGGTTCTGCCTTCAGTCTGAGAGACAGTCGTTCTGAATGTTCCACCGAGGTCGTCCCTGCCAACTGCGGCCGGCCGATCACATAGAAACGCAGCACTTCCTGGGATATTGCCCGCAATTTGGCTTCTTCTGTGCGGTAAACCACATCGGGGAAGTCCTGCCTGCGCCAGAACACCGGAACCTTGTTAGAGTCGTCGCGGCGGGCGTAATATGAAAATTTATACCCCTTATCGTCTTTATCCTGGGCTTCGATCAGTGGACTGTTATCACGGGTCGCGTTATATTCCAGGTTCATCGGAATGGGGAGGACGTCCAGTTTGTAGATCTTGTGGAACTCTTCGGCTTCCGTCAACGCGGTACCGGTCATGCCTGAGAGCTTTTCATACATACGGAAATAATTCTGCAGGGTGATCGTGGCGTATGTGACGTTCTCCGGTTCCACTTTGACACCCTCTTTGGCTTCCACGGCCTGGTGCAAACCATCAGACCAGCGGCGTCCGGGCATCAATCGCCCGGTAAATTCATCCACGATGACGACCTTGCCAGCCTGGACGAGGTATTCCTTGTTCTTTTTATACAGATATTGTGCACGTAGGGATTGTTCCAAATAACCCAGCAGTGACTCCTGTTCGGGTGTGCTGTCTTCCGGCCGTTCCGGATCCCCGAGCGATTCACCCAGGATCATTTCCACGTGCACAAGGCCGCCTTCAGTCAAACTGACGGCATGGTCCTTCTCATTGATCTCATAATCTTCCGGGTTAAGCTGCTTAACCACACCTGCCATGCGCTGATATTGAACAGCACTTTCAGCAGCCGGTCCGGAAATGATGAGTGGAGTTCGCGCTTCATCGATGAGAATATTATCCACTTCATCGACGATGGCATAATGGTGTCCGCGTTGGACACGGTCTTCCATTCGCATCGAGGTATTGTCACGTAAATAATCGAAACCGAATTCGCTGTTGGTCCCGTAGATCATTTCTGATAGATAAGCTTCCTGCCTGGGAACCATGCGCAGTTGGTGCTGGTCTTCATGGGGGGAAACAACTCCCGGATCAACGATGAACGCCATACGCCCATTTTCAGTGCGTGATGCCATTTGCAGTACACCGACCGACATGCCCAACGCCATATATACCGGGGCCATCCAGCGAGCATCACGCCTGGCAAGGTAATCATTTACTGTAACGAGGTGTGTGCCTTTACCGGTCAGCGCATTCAGATAGAGTGGGAGAGTAGCAACCAGCGTTTTTCCTTCACCGGTGCGCATTTCTGCGATCCGGCCGCTGTGCAAGGTGATACCGCCGATCATTTGAACGTCATAATGGCGCAATCCAATGGTACGCTTGGAGGCTTCACGTACCGCAGCAAATGCTTCCGGAAGGAGGTCATCCAAGGTCTCACCTTCTTCCAAACGCTGCTTGAATTCGGTTGTCTTACCCTTTAATTCTTCATCGGAATACTTTTCAAAATCAGCTTCCAGCGCATTGATCTCGTCAACCTTCAGGATCATGCGGTCAATTTCTTTTTTGTTCGGGTCGCCGCCCAAAACCCGGATAAAGTTCTGAAACATAGGAGTCCTTAAGATATGTGGTTAAATACAGGTGGATTATAGCATAGCGGTATTAACGGAATATAAGCGCGGTGAAGGTATAGCACCACGAATGTCCCTTATCTGCATTGGATTGCGTTATATAAGTTAGAACAATTCATTCCACACTTCAGAGGTGCAAATGCTGAGTGTAAACAGTCCCGGGTTGGGGCGGGGTGGTGACCGGTTGGGTGAAGTAGGGAATCCTCATCCTAATCTGCCCACGAGTACATCGTGCCCTTAGGATAGAGGGAAAACTCCTACCCCCCCTGGGGGAAGGTTGGAATGAGGTCGTTTTTACTTCTCCAGTTCGATCTCTTCCAATGATTTTGCAATAACATCCTGGAGTTTCTGCTTGTCAGGTCTTTTCTTTCCCAATCCCTTGAGGGATTCAAGCAGCTTTGCGGTCACAGTGCGTGTCATCTGGTTGAGCGATTCTTTTGACACTTTTTCTCCCTTCTCAAACCACTGCGCGGCAGCATACCCCATCACAACCGTGGTGGAAGAGGCGATCGCAGCTGAAAGCAGCCAGCCTGGCAGCCCGCCCAGCTTGCTCAATTCCTGGAATAATACCCGCCCGAGGAATCCCAGCCCGAAGGTGACCACCAGTTCGCGAGCCCGCTGGAAGTTGATCTTATAATCGTAGATCCTGGCCAACCCCAGCACCATGGTTGCCTGGTTGATGACCAGGGGGGCAAAATCGATCACCGGCAGGGGGATGAGGGCAATGACCGCTGATAGTGATGCTGAACTGATGATGCTGCGCCATGCCAACCGCCAGCGGAATTCAGGCAAGGCTTTCCCCAGGGCGGCGACGATCCTCGGCTCGATCGCAGCGATGGCGACCAGCAATTGATCCAATCCTTTTCCGCTTTTTGCGGATATGGGAATGACCTGTTCCACTTCCAAACCCAGGTGCGATGCCACCAGTTTTTGAATCCCAACCTGGTCTGCTTTCACCAGGTCCACCTTATTCAATGCCACAACAAATGGTTTCCCGAGGGTGGAAAGCTCCTGGAAGATCTCAATTTCTGTTTTCTTGATACCCTGGATGGAATCAAACAGAATGATCAAAAAATCTGCGTCCCGGGCTGCCTTGAGCGCTTCTTCCTTTTCTTTTTCCCCTACCTCTCCCACGGCATCTGCCCCGGGGGTATCCACCACTTCAAAGATGCCGGCGTCTGCTTCCTGGTTCACGCGGGTGGTGCCCGGCAGTGGACTCACTTTGGCAATGTCCCCGCGTTCGTGGATCAGCTGGTTATACAGGGTTGATTTTCCTACATTGGCCGGGCCGACGATTGCCACGCGGGAAAGGGTTCCAAAAGTTTGTTTTAGCTGGGCGGCCGACAGTTTGATCAGCAGCTTTGCCAGGTTGGAATTCGATGGAAATCCCTTGACCAATGCGGTAAAGGTATTCTTTTCGGAGGGCGACAGGCTCTCCCAGACGGTCTTCACCGTGCCTTGAACGTCATTTGGAAATTTCGCGATCACTGAATCGATAACCGGTTTATCCATATCATCCCTTCCGAAATTGAGCAAAGCATAGCATAATCAGGCACTGAGCCTGAACTACTTTGTTTTACCATTATACGCGATGAAACAGCCCTAAGTTTCACGTTGATTAATACAGCCAATATTTTCCCATCAAGGTGATTAAATGAACTTTACTCCTGTCACTGTTTCTTCAAAAATTAGACCCTCCGGTATATTATGGGATATGGATGGAGTCCTCGTTGATACAGCTGCAGGACACTACCAATCCTGGTTAGATGTCCTGGTTCCTTACGGAATTGTTTTTGACCAGGCAACATTTAATACTACTTTTGGAATGAATAACCAAACCATTATTCACCGCCTTTTCGGTAATGATTTCCCGGATGATAAACTTTCTAGAATGAGTGATGAAAAAGAGCTGGCTTTCAGGTCGGCGATCAATGGCAAGGTGAACCTTCTCCCGGGAGTGCGTGAATGGCTGGAGTGTTTTTACGCCAATAAGATCCCACAGGCGGTTGCTTCTTCTGCGCCAATGGAAAATATTGATGCTGTACTGGATGAAACCGGTATCAGGTCTTACTTTCAAGCGATCATATCTGCTTTTGGCATGCCAGGCAAACCGGATCCATGGGTGTTCCTGAAAGCCGGAAAACAGTTGGAGGTGAATGCCAGAACTGCGATCGTGATCGAAGATTCGCCAGCCGGGGTGCTCGGGGCTCATCGTGCCGGTTACCATTGTATTGCCGTGTCTTCATTGTTGACTCCCGAAGAATCAAAGACGGCCGACCTTCTGGTAGACCGTCTTGATCACGTTAGCATAATTGATATTGAGCGTGTGATTTCAGATTAAGCTTACTTCTCCGGTTTGCCCTTCGCCAGATCCAGTAATTCACGGGCAGCCAGTTCAGGCCCGGTATGTTCACATCCATTGATGCCCAGTTGGGTGTATAACTCACCAACCCTGGTTCCATTCTTGAAAAAAGCGTTGAAATATTCCTTAGCTATTTTTTCGTGTACCTTTTGATATTGCTGAGGCCCGAAAACATTGGCAAAGTAGGTGGCGGTCAGTCCGGTGGTGGTTGTGGTTCCCTTGCTCATTACGGTTCCATCCCTGAAAACCTTCAAGGCATCAGCCGGTTGGTCGAACCAACGGATGGTTGAATTGCCTTCAGGCACAGGTGTGTAGTTATTGGCATATAGCACCACGTCGATCGGGTAGCCGCGCATGATGGTGTTGTAAGTGGTCACCGGCAAAACAACACGAGCATTCACCTGGTCGGGGCTCATGATGATGGTGCGGTCAATTTGACCAAAGGCATATCCGGTCTGCAGATCATCCAAACGAATGAAGGCTCCGGTTTCAGTGCCGTACCCTAAAACCTTCCCATCCATCTGGTGCACCAGTGAGCCCATATCGTCCGCAATGATCGTGATCTGTTCGATCTCCCCGGCACCAATCTGGCGAAATGCCTCAAGAGATTCAGATTTTCCGGCGCCGGTATCTCCCATGGTCAGGATGGTTAGCGGTTCTCCACCGCGTACTTTCAACGACACCAATGCTCCATGGAAAGGCATGCGGCTGCGTTTCATCATGACAATGTTATGCAGGGTGAGGACCATTTTCTTCAGGTAGCCAAAGTATCCGAAAACATCTGAATCGGGTATCGCGGCCAAGAGCATATCGTTCTTCTGGTCATCAAAGAATATCGTTTTTCCTTTACCCATATCCGGGAATTCATCTTCGGGCACTCCGAAAAGGAATGCAGCATCCGGTTTTTTCTGGATGTCCGTTTCCTCTGCCAGTTCAAATAAGTTGCATAACGAAAATCCGAGTTCTGCAAATTTCAGTGAGAAGTACACCATGATCAGCAGCGGACCCACTTTGGCTGGATAACACAACCAGTTTTCCTTTTTGAGTTCCAATCCCTCCAGCGGGTTCTGATCCACCTGTTCAAAAGTGCCATTACGCTTGTTCATAGGTGGATTGAAAATCAGGGGCGGGTAGATCAGGATCTGCCGGATGACAGCAATCTCGTTGAGCGATTTATATAATGGGGTTGGGTAAGGTATTTCCCTGGGCAATGCGATGGTGGCGATCTCTGCCCCGGCTGGTACCTGCCGATAAATGCGGGGATGGTTTCCGGAGAGGTTTTCCTGCAGGTCACGGTATGTGCTACGAACCACGTTTGTCAATGTTTCGACTGTGCGATTGAAGGTCTGATAAGGGCGGCGGTCAAACCGGTTGCCCTCAGAGTCGCAAACAATCACCCGCGCAAAATGCCGCCAGTAGTTGTAAACATATTCCACAAACTGGTTCAACAGGTCACGGTCCCTCAGGAACTGTTCAGCTCCAGGTAGCACTTTTGGTATGAGATCCACCTGGATCTTCATCGTAAATTGGAGCGTTTCCACAAGGAGTTGAATATCTTCATCTGTTATGACATTATGATCGAAGATCTTCGCCATCGGCGAGTTACGCCGGGTGAGATCGCGAACACATCGATTAATGATCTTGAAACATAATTTACTCGAGAGGAGCTCATCTGCATTCTCGCAAACGCGGTCCCTGGTACGAATGACTACTTTATCGCCAATGATCTTATGCGGCCAATGATTCTGCATACTTACCTGCCTGTTCATGTGATTAAAGAATTATCATAGCATGGATTTGAAAAAATGGTCTGACATTACGACATCAATTTTGAATTCAGTTAAACTACACGTCCGACGAGGGGGGCGCCGGACGTGAGTATGAATGGTAAACCATCCACATATATATTTTACATATTTTTTGACTTTACGCAACCTTCCAGCGGGTGAATTAACAAAATCTTAATGCGCTTATAATGTTTTTTTAAGCACTAATATTTTGTTATAGGTTTTCAATAATCCTTTTTCGAATATTACTATTAAGGCTGCAAATGGATCAGTTCAAGGGTTTCACTTAATTTCCCTCGATGAGTAGATTGAAAACAGCTCGCCTCTCGCTTGACTTCATTTTTTAATATACCTATAATTCTTCACATACGCTGGTAAGTATTCTGGGTTTTTAACCCGAAACAATTGTTTCAAAAAACACTCATAATCATCTTTCCCTGAGGTATCCATGGACCAAAAAATGACGCTCGGCAGTAAGTTCCGGTATGGATTAGCTGATATGGGTTTTGCCCTGATCACTTCGGCTATGCAGTTTTTCCTCCTTTTTTATTACACCGATGTGGCGGGAATTGATCCCGGACTAGCCGGTCTGGCTTTGATGGTTGGCAAGTTAACCTGGGATGCGGTCAATGATCCCCTTTTTGGATACTGGTCGGATCGTACCCGCTCCCGTTTTGGCCGCAGGCGGATCTATATGCTCATCGGTGCTGTTCCGCTTGGGATTGCCGCATGGATTATGTTTTCGCTGCCAAAAGGTTTGACTGGCGCCGGGGCTTTCTTTGCAGTTTTGCTCAGTTTTTGGCTAGTGGATTCTTTCCACACTATGACCACCACCCCCTATTACGCACTGACTCCTGAATTGACCCGTGATTATTCCGAACGTGCCAGTCTGACTTCGATCCGAATGGTTTATAGTGTTTTTGGTTACATTCTCGGAGCTGCGTTAACCACGCTCCTTGCCGGTATCTTCCAGGGAACCGGATTGAACTTGCAGCAAGCCTGGAGCGCCACCGGAGCAGTTTTCGGAACAGTTGCCATTATTACCACACTCGTGACTACCTTCTCGATCAAGGAACATCCCGAACTTGTCGGAGAACCTTCTCAACTTCCACCGATAAAAGCTGTTCTGACTTCATTTAAGAATAAACCTTTCATTATCCTGATGGTGGCTTTTATCTTGAGCAGCTTTAGTTTCACCATCCTGACCGCTCTGGTACCCTATTTCATCCAATACCAGTTGAATATGCCGGATCAAGTCTCGTTTGTACTGCTGGCAATGCTGGTGTCCATTGGCGTCTTTCTGATTCCGGCTAAGCTCATCTCCGATCGAATTAATAAGGGACCTGCCTACGCGCTCGGGCTTTTCATCGCCTCTCTGGCGGTTATGACCAGTTTCTTCCTGCCACGCGGCGAAACTCCTCTCATTTATGTTGTAGCGGCCGTAGCCGGGATGGGTTTCTCTGCGCAGTGGGTTTTCCCTTGGAGTATGCTGCCTGATGTAATCGAATACGACGAAAAGATGACCGGTGAACGGCGGGAAGGCATATATTATGGTCTTTGGGCATTCTTGTCCAAATTCACCGGCGCACTTGGTATCGCTGTAAGTGGGTGGGCATTAGGTTTGTTTGGATATGTACCCAACATGGAACAGACGACGCGGGCTTTGTTCGGCATCCGCTTATTCTTCGCCATCGTACCAGCCATTGTTTTGTTGATCAGCCTGCCGTTCCTGATCTGGTATCCCATCACCCGTAAAAAACATGCCGATTTGGTCAAGGAACTCGCGGATAGAAAAGCTATTAATCCTTAGGAGGCAAGTATGAAAGTGGTCATTATCGGTTCTGGTATGGCCGGGTTGACTGCTGGAGCCTATCTCGCCAAAGCCGGGCATGATGTCACTGTATTAGAGCAGTTCTCCACCCCCGGTGGAGTGACTGCCACGGTGAATCAGGATGGCTATGGCTGGGATATTGGCCCATTGCTGCTGGAAGGATTTGCCCCTGGTGATAAAGGGCGTGCCATCCTGGAGGAACTGGGGGTTAGCGGGCAGGTAAAAACCTTTCACGAAGACCGCGGTTTATCCATGTCCGAATTTACCCTTTGGCATCCAAAAGACTACGAGGGTCCTTATTGGCGTCGGGAACGACTTAAAGTGATCTTCCCGGATGAAAGCGAGCACCTGGAATCCTATTACCGCTTCTATGACCAAATGATGAATCTGATGTCCCTCTCCCGCCAGTTGGAGTCATCAGGTGGATTGACTGCCCTGTGGCTCAAACTGCGTTTATTCCTGGCATTCCAGGGGGTGAAGGAGAAGGTGAAATGGAATGCGGCACAATTGATGGATCACTATTTCCAGTCTCCTGTCCTGAAGACATTTTTCCTGGGAATCCTTGCCGATTTCGTTACTGCACCAAGCGAATTCCCTGCCCTGGGAGTCCCATCGATACATCTTGAAACTGCTTTCGATAAACGAATCCCCACTTTTCCTGGAATAAAAAGTGCCCAGACAGCCTATTCTTACATTCTTGGCGGTTGCCAGATACTGGTAAATGCTGTTATGGGAGTGATCCTGGAACACGGCGGAAAAGTGGTTGCGAATAGTAAGGTAAAGCGGATCGTGATCGAGACTGACCGGGCAACCGGTGTAGAATTGGCTGACGGCCATATCGAATCCGCAGATATAATTTTAACTTCTGGCGGGATGAACGAAGTATTTTTTGATCTTATCGGAAAAGATCACCTGCCAGCCGACTTTATCGCCCAAATCGAAGGCAACCGGTTGATGGAATCGGTTCTGATGGTTCAACTGGGTATAGATTTTGATCCTATCGCTTATCAACCAGCAGCCCTCTGTTATTACTACAAGACGCTGGACCTGGAAGGTGTCGTCCACCGGCTGCGGTCAGGGATTTACCATGAGGGGAAGGATGGCTTCCTGATCTATGTCCCCTCACTCCATTCGCCTTCGCTGGCGCCAGCCGGGAAGCATGGTGTGACCATCTATACCATAGCACCTGACACTTTATCCGAAGGATCCTGGTCCACGCGCAAAGAGGAATTAGCTGATAAATTAGTTGCCGAGGCTGAGGTATATGTACCCGGTTTGAAAGAGCATACTCAGACCCGTTTGATCCTGACGCCTGCTGACTTCCGCCACCGCACTAACCTGAAGCACCATTCATTCGGCGGGATACCGCCAATCATAGGCAACAAACCCCCTGCCCATAAAACACCCATCAAGAATTTGTGGTTCATTGGTGCCCAAAGTGAGAGCACTGGCGGGATTTTGAACGTAATGGTTGGCGCTCAAAAAGTAGCTAAACGAATTATTAATAATGCATAATTCTAATTAAATTAAATTTCCCTCCCGGGAAAGATTATTTTTTCTCTTCGCGGAAGGGAAGTGGGGAATTTTGAATTTATAAATGGGAGTAATTCCCTATCCTTGCACGGATTTCTCTTTCGTCCAGTGCTTAACAATATCAGCCTTTGACGGTTACTCACCATTGAAAATGAACATCAAAGTCGTATAATCAAAACAGATTAATGTTGTATTAATGTTCTTTCAATATGTGTCTAGAACTTTCAGCATTATGGAGGGAATTATGGTTAACAATCGTGTACGAATCATTTTCTTTTTATTTATCATTCTTTCTTTAACTTTATCAGCCTGCCTCAGGCCTGATGTAGCTGCACCTCCTGAAGTGCCCGCTGCTCCACCGGTTGGATCAACCAGTGCACCGGCAGCCCCCGCACCAGCTGCTCCTGCAAGTCCTACTGCCACAACCGTTCCACCAGAATTGCCGTTATATCAATTTGTTCCCGGCGGACAATTTACCATGGGCAGCAAACCGGATGACCCCCTCGCCAAAGAGGACGAATTTCCAAAACATGATGTTCGTCTGCCCGGATACTGGATATTCACGAACGAAGTAACCAACGAGCTATACGCCGAATGCGTCGCAGCCGGAAATTGCACTCCACCGGCAACCGCAGAAACAGGTCCTAAAAGCCACTATAACGATCCGGCATTCAAAAATTACCCAGTAGTCGGTGTGGTTTGGAACCAGGCAGATGCATTCTGCAAGGCCCAGGATGCCCATCTGCCATCAGAGGCAGAGTGGGAGAAAGCTGCCCGCGGCTTCTTTGGAAATACCTATCCCTGGGGTACTGCCGAAGCGGACTGTAATCTTGCCAATATCAATGGTTGTGTGAAAGATACTGCCAGGGTAGCTACATATGATGATGGCAAATCCCCATTCGAGGTAAGGGATATGGCGGGTAACGTCCGCGAATGGGTCAGTGACTGGTACCAGGCTGATGCGTATCAGACTGCCATCCTTTTTATGCCCAATGGACCAGAAACAGGAAAGATGAAAGTGGTCCGTGGAGGCAGCTATCTTGATTCTGCCCGTGACTCTCGATCAAGCGCTCGTTTTGCCTATGACCCGGAACGAGAATTCGACGATGTCGGTTTCCGCTGCGTTCCCAACAGCATGATCTATGCTCCGTTCTGCTCTGCATCTTACAGGTCTCCCTGCCGGCCACCCCGGCCAGGGAATCCACCCGATAATTGTGATCCGGGTACTTTAATTGGTGACGCAAAAACCGGGGTCACCATCAGCTGCCCGAATGCAAACGGAATTGGCAAGGTGCATATCACCGTCAGTGAATCTGTGGCAAATGTAAATGTAAGCATTAACGGAAATGCAGTCGCATGCTCTGCTGGACCAAACAGCAACTACGATTGTGAAGGGATGATGCCGGCAGTAGGATCACCAGTTGAAGTTTATGTTTGTCTTGTTTCTGGAATTACCAGCTTCAACCCCGACTTTGGGCTTCATCTGACAAGCTGCGAATCATTTACCCTGGTTGCCAGTATTGGCGATACGATCACGGTGAACGAAACAGATGATAACCCCTTCTTCCTGGCGGGTCTGGCTTTAATTCCAGGAAAAATGCCTCTTAATGGAGGGGGAGGCGGATGCTTTGAGGGGACCACCTGGGATCCCAAGTCGCAGCAGTGCGTGAAGAATACAGCGACTCCCATCCAGCCAGCTCCTGGTACTGAAGGGATGTGCCCGTTGGGTTATGTGCTGGACCCCAACCTGTTATGCTGCGTACCGGGAACGGAAGATAATGGTGGCTGCGAGCCGGGTTATTACTACTCGCTGGCTGCGGACCTGTGCATTCCAATCGAACAAAACGGCTGTCCGGCCGGTTGGGAATACGATCCATACCTGGGTTGTATGCAGCCTGTTCACCAAGGGGAAGAAACAACTGGCTGCCCACCCGGAACTCACCTTGCGAATGATGGTAAAACCTGCGAGGTTGATAGCCAGGAAGGTAATTTGCATGTCACCTGTCCACCCGGACAAAATTATGTTGAGGGACAGGGTTGTGTAACCAGCGACATTGGCACCCCACCTGTTCAGTGCAAAGACGGATATTACTACGATTACAATTTGGAGATTTGTGTTGCCCTCACCCAGGATGGCTGCCCAAAGGGAACTTATCTTGATCTTGACTTGAAGCAGTGCCTGCCGACTACCGGACCCTGGACTGGCTGCCCCCAGAATTATATGCTCAACGCAAGGACCGGCTGCTGTGTCCCAGTACCGGGCACGGATAACTCGGATTGTATTGGTGTTCCTGACGGTCAAATCAATGAACTGCCTCCCGGCACCTTGGCTTCCGAACCGGGTTGGGATCCGGGTTCTTCGGACTGTCCTCCGCCCGTAGAGATTGTTTGCCCACCAGATAGTCACCCTAGCCCGGATGGGACTTATTGCATATCGAATGTGCAATGCCCGTTTGGAACTTCCTCAACTCCTAATAACCCTTATGGCTGCTTCCCGCAGGGAACCGAACCCTGCCCCGATGGTTATGAAATGTCCAACTCGGGGATGGGCTGTGTGCCGATCGTGATGGATGGGGTACAGTGGCAGTGCACCCAGTCACAATACTTCGATCCATACCTTGGGATGTGCCTGGACCGCACGGACGACTGCTGTGCACAGGGTTATATTTTTGACCCTCAGTTCAAACAATGCCTGCCATACCCTGTAGAACAGAACTGCCCACCCGGTTATGTCTTTGTTGTAAATGAATGCATCCCATTTGTACCGATGGGTGCGGGTTGCACCAGCTTTAACTTGACGGTTCCATCCTGTGCGGAGAGCTGCCCACCTGGGACACATTGGGACAAAGATCAGCAAAAGTGCGTGAAGGATAATCCCTGCCAGGGTGTAAGATGCAGTGGATATGGGGATGAAAAATCATGTGAAGCTAACCAATGTTGTAGGTGGGGAGGAACTGCTGCTCCTGCTTGTGTACGTAGATAAAGATTATTGAATTTAAAGATAAAAAAAACGGTTCGAGTGAACCGTTTTTTTATCCATCAGATATTATTCAACCGAGATCGTAGTCGTAGCCGTTTTTCGCTTAGCTTTTACCACTTCAACCACTGCAGGAAGCACAGAAATAACCACGATGGCTATGACGACCAGGGAGAAATTTTCCTTTACAAACGGCAGGTTGCCAAAGAAAAAACCACCAAAGGTAAATAGTGCGGTCCATACAATACCGCCAAAAATGTTATAGCTGATAAAGTAGCCGTAAGGCATTTCGCCTATTCCCGCCACAAAAGGGGCAAAGGTGCGGATGATGGGGACAAAGCGGGCTAAAAAGATGGTGATCCGGCCGTATTTCTTGTAAAAAGCCTGGGCTTGTTCCAGGTATTCTCGCTTGAGCAGACGGGATTTTGAGGTAAATGCTTTTGGCCCGATGTATTTTCCAATGGAGTAGTTGACTGAATCCCCCACGATCGCTGCAATAGCCAGTAGAGCCCAGAGCAATACAACATTAAGCGGAGATCCTTTTAGTGCAGTCAACGCGCCTGCGGCAAAAAGCAATGAATCTCCTGGCAGGAACGGTGTAACTACCACCCCGGTCTCCATGAAGATGACCAGAAAGAGGATCACATAAGTCCAGCTTCCAAATTGAGTGATCAATTCTGCCAGGTGAACATCCAGATGTAGGATAAAATCGATAAAGTATGTAATAATTTGCATGATCGTCCTAATTAATTTGATTTAGTTTTGGGATTATAGCACGAAAAGACAGGTTCATTCTACTGCAGTAATCGGTGCTTTTTTTCTGAGGCGGGAATTGATCACCAGCAAAAGCACCATCTGAAGAAGCGACCATAAAACCAATCCCCCTACCGCATACTTTCCGGATCCAGAAAAAATGTCGGTGGATTGCCCTGAAGCAATCTGGCTTGCGGCCAATAAAATAGCCATACCATTCCACACCCCATGCAATAAGACTGCAACCAAGTAAGCCCCTGCAAGCTTCAAGTATTTACGCTGGGTCCAGGCGCATGCCAATCCCCAACCTACAATACCGGAAGCCAGCATGTGCATAAGGGTAGCCCCAAAACGCAGCGATGACACCATCAGCCAGGTATCGTCCAACAAACGGGTGGTATTGAATAAACTTTCAACTAAGGCGAATCCCGCTCCACTGAGCACTCCACCAATAAAACCCTCGCTTGGAGTGAGATTCTTTCGGGAAAGGAACCATAATCCAATTGGTTTAAATGCTTCTTCCACCAATGGCACGGCAATAGAAGCGGAGAATATCAATGTGATAATAACTGCTGGTCGTGACAAATAAGGAGTCAATATCCGCATCAGGGCATTGATATCATTACCCGCGCTGGATAAACGTTCACCCAGCCTTGAAACCTCATCCTGCAGCGATGGCGAAAAGAAAACCAGGAGAGTAAATCCTGCCAGTAGAAGAATAACCCCGATGATCTCTGCAAGCATGGATAGGAATGTTCCCCCCAGCATGCCGGCAGAAAGTAATCCCCAATTGCGCTGGGGGCTCATTTTTTGAAGACCTGCGGAAGCTACCATGTAGAACCAGAGGACCAGCAACAAGACTGTCAACACCTGTACAAATGGAAACAGGTAAATTGTCCAGCCCCGATTCTGCAATATCGTACTGCCAAGCCAAAGGATCAGAGGCCAAATGAAGATGATCCCCAGAAAACCACGTGGAAACACGCGGTGATTAATCTGCACCGGATGATTGATCAATCGCATGAAACTGAAGAAAGTGGATGCGGAAACAATAAATCCAAGAACGCCAAAATCAATGGCAACCAGTAAAACCGTACCCGTATCTGCCGGTTGACCTTCGTTTACCAATTGTATGATTCCGGAAAACACATTAACTAAAGCCAATCCCCATAAGAAAAGCATACCCAATCCGCTGAAGGCGAATTGGAATATGCTTATAATATGGGGTTTTGGCTTATTAAGGATCATTGAACAGCGATGGTTACTTTTATTATCTTGGTTCCAGGCGCCATGTTACCCTCTGCATCCATGGGCGTGACTGCCAGTTTCTGAACCACATCCATTCCCTCTACCACTTCGCCGAGGACGGTGTAACGGCCATCCATATTGGCTAACGCACCATAAGTGATGAACAACTGGCTGCCATTAACAAAACCAATCTTTCCGGCTTTGTCAAATTTAAGGTCAGGCACAATTTCAGGAGAAATATTAAACCCTGCGGTGCCATATCCTGTTTCGGTACGATCGCCGGTCAAGGCAACCTCGACTTGCGTCGGGTCTCCACGGATCACATTGAAGAACGAAGTATTGTCATACCAGCCCTGTTGGACCAACCAGACAAACGCGTTCGTTGAGAGGGGAACCTTATCGGTTTGAAGTTTCAAGACAATATTACCCACTTCAGTTTCGATGGTGGCTGTATATTGTTTTCCTGCTTCAAGTATAGTAGTCGGGCATTCTTTGAAAAGGTTCTTTTCTTCCCTGAGAAGTTTGATCAGGATGCGCATATTGGGGAGATCAATACCCTCCCATATACGACCATTGACCATGATGAATGGGGTATAACTGACCCCCGCATCGGTCGCCTGTTTTTGATAGTCGAGTGCTTTTTGAACAACAGCTGCACTCTTCATATCGGCCTGGAATTGGTCTTTATTTAATCCAAGTGGTTCTGCCTGAGAAACCAGCCAGGTTTCAAAAGCAACAGCATCCATGGGACTCCAGGTAGCTTGCTGTGAAAGTATTAGATCTGACAATTCGTAAAACTTGCCTTGCATTCCTGCTGCTTCTGCTGCCTGGGTGGCCAACAACGAATTTGGGTGAGAAGGCAGCGGGAAGTGGCGGAATACTGCACGTACATCATTCGGGAATTCTTTGAGGAGTTGCTCCAACACGGGAACAAACTGGGCGCAGTATGGTCATTGATAGTCGCTGTATTCCAGAATGGTAACAGCGGCATCTGCTGGACCACGGACCAGGTCAGTCTCATTCACTGGCGGGATATTGGCAACCAGGGCTACTTGTTCTGCAGTTGGAGGTTGAATGGCGTTTAATCCGGGTTCACAAACAGCCGGTCCCATTGTTGGTACCACGGCTGGTTGAGCAGCCGTTGAATCGGTGGTCGGTTGTTGCGGTATCGGTGTGGCTGCCTGGGTCGGTACTACAGTGATCACTGACTGGCTAGGTATGCAGGCAGCAAGTACCATCGAGGTAACCACTATTAACAATAAAACTTTTGGTAATGTATGTTTCATTTCGTCCTTTCAGAAACAGGGATGGATAATCGTTGCGTCACAATTCTCCTTAAATCATTTTGGATCGTGTCTTTGGTTTGCCGGGCATCGATCACTTCCCAGCGCTTTGGTTCAAGATCAACGAGCTGATGATAGCCAGCTCGAACTCTTTGATGGAATTCTACATCATAATCGTCCAAACGGTTCCATTCTCCGCCGCCTTTTTGTCTTCTGCGTAATCCTTCTTCCACTTCCAGGTCCAGGAGCAGCGTCAGGTCAGGTTTCAATCCACCTGTGACAAAATGTAATAATTGCTTCAAAAAATCAAGGTCTGTTTGATGCCCATAACCCTGGTATGCCAGTGTGGAATCGGCATATCGGTCGCAGATGACCACCTTACCAGCTTGAAGTGCAGGACGAATGACCTGTTCAACTATCTGAACTCGTGATGCCTGGAAAAGCAAAATCTCGGTTCGCGGATTCATTCCTTTATTCGCCAGATCCATGATGACTTTCCGCACCTGGTCGCCAATTATGGTTCCGCCTGGTTCACGGGTTGTTAGAACATCATAGCCACTTGAGCGAAGATATTCGGCAAGCGGCATTATCTGTCCGGTCTTTCCACTGCCGTCCGGGCCTTCCAGGGAGATAAAGTATCCGCTCATTCCCTAAATATCCTCACGCGGCGATATGGTTCTTTCCCATAGGATTGGGAAACAAGCTGGTTCTGCTTGGCAAGCTCGTGCTGCAGTCGTCGTATCGTTGCTGCTGCCGGGGGTAGATCCACATAGCGCTCACCGTTCATTACTGCATTGATCGCAGCCTGGGTTTGCTGGACCGTCGCATCCATCATCACAGATGTACCGGTATTATCTTCCAAGTTAAAAATATCTGCCATGAATTGTTCCATCTGGCTGACGGTATTGGCACGTAGTACGTATACCGGCATTCCCCGGTCTTCGGCATCCATGATGGTCGCCTGCCGGTTGCGATAATATGCTCGCAAGGTGATCAGCGCCTGGGCATCAGCAATATCCCGCACCACCACCACTGGAACTCCCAGACGCTTGGCTGCCTGGGTTAATCTATTCCGCGCGACACCATACGGATAAATACGGATGGGTTGGTCGGGGCGGATCTTATCAATTCCATTACCGGGTTCCTGTAATCTCGAAGAACCATTCGGTGCGGCCACACCCGATGCTTCCTGGCGGCGGTAACCCTGGCTGGATATCTCCTGCCCAAAATCACCTCCCCGCCGAATGGGTCTGCCTCCCGGCCGGTTGGATGCTTGCGGCGGTGGCGCCTGCATTTCGGTACCTATACTGCCATCATCCTTCCGAAAACGAATTTGAGCCGGCTCGGGGTATCCACGCACCAATGCATCCACTGCACCGGCAACATCCGGATGAACTGCCACCCGATCACGGTCTAATATCTCGATCAGTACATCAAATGTAGGTGGAGCACGGCGCTCCAACACTGTTTTCTGGGTTCCACGGCGCCGGGCCTCTTCATCAGAGAGAGTGACCGATTCGATTCCACCGATCAGATCGGAGAGCGTGGGATTCAATAATAAATTTTCAAGCGTCCGGCCATGCGCAGTACCGATCAGCTGGACACCGCGTTCAGCGATGGTTCGGGCTGCAGCAGCTTCCAATTCCCGGCCGATCTCATCAATGACGATCACTTCCGGGTTGTGATTCTCGACCGCTTCGATCATCACCTCATGCTGAAGGGATGGACGCGCCACCTGCATTCGTCGTGCCTGACCGACAGCGGGATGCGGCACATCACCATCACCCCCAATTTCGTTGGAGGTATCGACAATGATCACCCGGCGATTCTCGGCCAGCATTCTAGCTGCTTCGCGCAGCATGGTGGTCTTACCGATTCCGGGTTTCCCAAGCAGAAGCAGGCTTTTACCCGACTCAATTAAATCCTGGATGATGTCTATGGTGCCATAAACTGCCCGACCTACACGGCAGGTAAGGCCTACGATCTGATTATGCCGGTTGCGCAAAGCTGAAATTCGGTGAAGCGTTCGTTCCAATCCGGCGCGGTTATCTGCATCAAAATCACCGAGATGCTTCACCACAGCTGAGATATCTGCACTGGTCACTTCCCGGTCTAGCAGCTTAATTTCTCCAGCCACGAAGCGGGCAGTAGGCGGGCGGCCAAGATCCATGATGATCTCGATCAGATTATCACTGTTATTTGCCTTTGAAACTGCATCTGCGATCTCTGGCGGAAGTACTCCCATGAGTATATGTAAATCGTCTGTAATTCTTCGTTGTGTCATATGCCTTAAACCTGTTTTCTGGTCTCAGAATGGGCAACTGGTGCACTTGGCTTGACCCCGGTTTTTTCAAACGCAGGCATTCTTATAGGACTCAGTTCCTTGTCCATGACAACCAGGTGGCGCACCATCAGTGCCTGGCGTGGACTTGCCAGAACGGGTAACTCTTCCAATGCTGATTCGATCCATGCCTGGTACGAACGCACACAGATATATATAGTTGTAGTACATTTTTTACTGATCGTGTTTAAGAGATCCATTAGTATTCCGGGAACATTCTCCGTTGCCGGGTGAATAAATGGCTGTATCCATAAACCTTCCCTGCCCTGAATGATCTCCGCATAACCGGTAATGGTGCCATCCGTTCGCCTGAGAAGACCATCCAGTTTCCGGTCAAACAATGGCTCCACCGGCTGAACCAGGGTCGGGATGAGGGACTGGCATAGTAATTTAATGGCTATTGAATCGCGGTCCTCAACCGCACGCCAGGTTCCCACGGGTACTTCGAATCCGGGCAAATGACTACTGGTGGTATTGGGTTGGAACTTCCAGATCCTTTGCCAGGCATACACGGAAAAACCGCTCTTTCGCAAGGCATCAAAATATTGCGAGTGTTCATCTGCGTCCACCAGCAGGTGGAAGGTACCCCATTCTCCAGCCTGTACAGCCAGGTGATCCATCATCTCGGTCAAATGAGGTGAAAAAATTCCCCTTCCCGGAGAGATGAAAGATAAATGCGATACGCGGTTATTTCCTGAATGGGTGATCTGCCCAATGATCGAGATATTTCCAGCTTCTTCGCTGATCGCTGTGTAAATGCCCTTGGCCGGATTGAGATATTCAAGGAAGGCACTCGCTCTGAGCGGGTTCCCGCGCGTAAGCAGCTGGACAGTATCCAGCGGCAGCACATGTTCGCGGAACCGGCGCATTGCAGGCAAATCCAGAAGGTCGATTGATCTTAATCCGATTTTGACATCTCCAAGAATAATTGATGGAAACGATCGTCCAGAGTCAATTCAGGGTGAAAAGCTGTTGCCAGAAGATGTCCTTCCCTGGCAGCTACGATCTTACCATTGGCCAACCGCGCCAGTACCTCCACCTTTCCATTCACCGATTCGATCAGTGGTGCACGGATAAACACAGCGTGGTAGGGCTTATTCTCTTTATCTTCAGTTGCCAGGGCGGGGACATTCAAGTCCACTTCAAAGCTGTCCACCTGGCGGCCAAAAGCGTTTCGCTCCACAACAATATCCATCAATTCGAGTAAAGGCTGGTGGCGATGGGCATCCTTGGAAAGAAAGATGGCTCCAGCACAGGTTCCCCAGATGGCATGCTTTATTCCAAACTCCTTGAGGGGTTCCATTAATCCATAAGCGACAGCCAGTTTGCCAATGGTCGTTGATTCCCCACCGGGAATGATCAAACCATCCAATCCGGCCAGCTGCTGCGGTAGTCGAATTTCGCGTGTTTCTGCGCCAATCCTTCGGAGTGCATGGATATGCTCAATAACATCGCCCTGTAAAGCCAGTACTCCTATCACAACCATTGAACTACCAGCCTCGTGTGGCGATAAGTTCCTGATCCGGGATGGAAGATATCTGCCGGCCGACCATGGGCTCACCCAGGTTGCGGCTGACTTCTGCCAGAATGGCAGCATCTTTGAAATGCGTAGTGGCTTTTACAATGGCAGCGGCACGTTTGGCAGGATCACCGGATTTGAATATTCCGGATCCCACAAATACACCGTCAACACCCAATTGCATCATCAAGGCAGCATCAGCAGGTGTGGCAATGCCGCCCGCGGCGAAGTTGACTACAGGCATTCGCCCTAATTTTTTGGTTTCAACAAGCAGTTCATATGGCGCACCCAATTCCTTGGCCATGGCCATCAGTTCTTCTTCGGGCATATTCTGTAATTTACGGATATCACCCAGTACCGAGCGTGCATGTCGAACCGCTTCAACTACATCACCGGTCCCGGCTTCACCCTTGGTGCGGATCATCGCCGCGCCTTCGCCCAGACGGCGCAGAGCTTCGCCCAGATTTCGGCAGCCGCATACAAAAGGTACTTTGAAATCGTGCTTATAAATGTGGTGCGCTTCATCGGCCGGGGTTAAAACCTCGGATTCATCGATATAATCCACGCCGATCGATTCGAGGATCTGTGCCTCCACGAAATGCCCGATGCGGCATTTCGCCATAACCGGGATCGTTACGGTGTCCATGATCTTCATGATCAAGTCCGGATCGCTCATACGGGCAACGCCGCCCGAAGCTCTAATATCCGCGGGGACACGTTCCAACGCCATAACGGCACAAGCACCGGCATCTTCAGCGATCTTTGCGTGCTCAGGGGTGACCACATCCATGATCACACCGCCTTTTAACATCTGTGCCAGTCCTTTTTTGATGGCAAATGTTGCTGTTTGCTGCTCCATTACTTCCTCCTGATTACATATTACGTCTTCTTAATTTTACCACGCTGGCGGGATTAATTTCATGGCGCAGAAAACGTATAAAGTCCCTCGTTTTTCGAGGGTATTTTACTTTATTTGTAACGTTTACCAATTCTATAAATTATGAATTTTAGAATTTCAATAAAAGGTACTACCCTTTTGCGCGGGCAAGATCGAGCGTTTCCACCGCGTGGCGAAGGTGTGGAATGACGATGCTGCCGCCCACCACCAAAGCCACGTTGAACGCATCATACAGCTCAGCATCAGTCCAGCCTGCTTCTACGCACTGCAAAATATGGTAATCGATGCAATCGTTACAGCGCAGCACCATTGACGCAGTCAATCCCAACAACTCCTTGGTTTTCCCATCCAGAGCGCCATCGTTGTAAGCGCTTGAATCGAGGTTGAAGAAGCGTTTGATCCCCAGGTGATCAATGTCGGTAATCCGGTCATTCATCTTTTTACGGTATTGTGAAAATTCGTCCAGGCGGGATGTCATAATCAGCCTTTCAACTTGATGCGGTTACCAGGTTACCAGTTCGTCGCGCACGTGACTTAACTGGTTGATATAAACAGCATTCACATCCTCCCCGGTGATATCCAGGCAGGTGATGCTGACATTGTTCAATGTGAACCAGAAATGAGGTGGACGCTCCTGGTGAAGCAGACCGAAGAAGAAATGGTTGAAAAATCCCTGGTGGCTCATGAGGGCAATGACCTGGTTCCTGTCACCGTGTTTACTGGTCAGGTCAGAGATCAACCGCCTGGCCCGTTCGACCCTCTCGCTGACTGTTTCAAAGGGACGATTCCACCAGCCGGTCTCATTGAGGTTTTCGGGAAGGATCAATTCCGGGTATTTTGACTGCAATTCCGCCGGAGTGAAACCGGGTATTCCGACGGGTTGATTGGTTTCTTCATCATCCAGGTAAACCCCGCCTGATTCGTGTATGTCGAGAAAACCGTTCAATGGTAAATTTAAATTTCGGGATAACGGTAACGCTGTCTGGATGGCACGCTGCATCAGGCTGGAATAAATCACATCGATATGGAAGTCTTCCTTGTTATCGAGTAAAAAATTAGCCAGCACTTCTGCCTGCTGGCGCCCAATAGTCGTTAATTCAGGATCAAAATGCCTGCCGATGCGCGAATTTGTCTCCTGTTGAAGGGCATTATTCGATGATTGAGCATGCCTGATGTAATAAATTCGCATGGCGGCGATGAACCTTTATTCTGGTTTCTTTACCAGTTCTTTGATTTTATCTAAAATATCCTGGTAGGGTTTCAGCTTTGAATTCTGGTCTTCCAATAGTTGCTTCTCTGCGGTCGCTTTTCCCTTGCCGGCTTTAAAGTTGGAATTGTTCAGCTGGGAAATGGCTCGCGCTTGAAATTGGACGCCAAGTGATCTCAGATCCAATGCAACCTGGTTTTCCAGATGGGTCAATTTCTCAAGTAATTCTTTTCGTGCAGCCTCATCCAGGTCTTTTAGTGGAATTATTGTAAGTTCATTAAATTCATGTTGATATTGAGCGGGTGTTTTCATATTCTCCTCCCGTGGCTATATATCATTTATACCTATACCATTATACGGGATTTGGAATTTAATCGAAACGAATTGTAACACTTCATAAAACACTGAATTATAAAAATGATACGCGGCACGAAAATACTCTACCAGAAATGATGCAACAATTCCGGCAGGCTTTTACGTGCCGCGCAATAATGACTGATCAACAGCTTGTATTTATTGGTTTACTTTACTACCGTATATACGTTAAATTTTGGTGGTTTCTCGAGATGTTTTTTCACAGCACATTGATCAGCTGAACGGATCAATGCGTCATAATACTTTGCCGGAAAACTTTCCGGTACCTGAATTTCCAACGCTATTTTTTCCACCATTCCTGTCAACGGGTTGGATTCCGTTTTTTCAAGGATCTTTATACCCTCCACAGACAAACCGCGCTGCTTGCAAAAACCCAAAACATATATCCCGGCGCATGTTCCTATAGATGCCAGAAACAACCCGAAAGGTGCAGGTGCCGATCCTTCACCACCACCCATGGGGGGTTGGTCAGTTTTTACTGTAAAATCGCTAAAATGGGCGTCCACCTTCGCGCCACCCGGAAAATCTATTAATAATTCCATATGTATCCTCCAATTATTTAGTTAATTCTTAGATGACGTTTACGAGAAAAAGATGTATTTTGACCTTTGTCAGGATGATAATCCTTGTATTGTGGATAAGTGCCACTTTTTATTCACACCGTATTCATTTATCCTTACAAATATGATTATAAAAGACAAGCTCATTAAATCTTCCCTGTTCTATGACCTCTCTGATGACCAGTTGGATGCCCTTACCCGTCTGGCCGTCCCCTGTAACTACATACTGGAAGATGTTGTCTTTGAACAAAATCAATATGCAGAATTTCTGTATATAGTTCTAAGCGGGGAGATATGCATCCAATTTAAACCCCATGATGGCGATGAGATCACTGTTGCCAGGGTGACAGAAGGTGGAATATGCGGCTGGTCGTCAGTGCTGGGGCGCGCAATCTACACATCTGCTGCCATTTGTACCCAACCCAGTGAAACTCTCCGCTTCCGCGGGAGGGAACTTCAAAAGTTGTGTGAATCCTTCCCCGATACAGGTATAATCATTATGGAAAGATTAGCGGCAGTCATTGCTGAACGGCTGTCAAATACCAACGAGAAGATCATGCTGTTGTTGTCGCAGAACCTGGTTGGAAAAAAAGAATTTTTGAAAAGGAGGAATAATGACAATAAATAGTCCGGATTTTCCTCAAGAAGTACGCTTGCAGGCACTCATTCAGCAATTGGATGCTTACATTGCACATTATCATGGCGGTTCAGTGGAGCTTGTATCTTTTGATGGTAAAGCGGTAAAAGTTCGCCTGGGCGGAGCCTGTTTGGGGTGTCCCCTGTCCCCAAACACCCTGCACGGCTGGGTGGAAGGCACGATCAAGCAATTCTTCCCGGAAGTCGAAAGCGTTGAATCTGAATCTCCGTTATAAACAATTCTAAAAATAAGCAAACGAAAAGACCCATGGTAAGGGTCTTTTTTGGTGCCTCAAAGCTATTGTTTATCGGTCTTGATCAGCAGTCCAGTAACGATCTGGACTGCACCCAATCCGATCAAAGCAATACTGGAAATATCTATCGGGCTGATGATCGCAAAGAATACCCCGAAGGCGATCCAGACACTTCCCATGATGATGGATACCTTTTTCTGCCTGGTTTTCATCGCAAACTGGTAATCTGTCACAGCCTGCTTACGGGCTAATTCCTCGGGCACACCCTGTGTTCTCAACTCTTCAAATTTCTTCTCGATCTCTGTGTTTGAACTTGGGACGAGAGGTTTTTTCTTTCTGAAAAAATAATACAGCAGCGCAATAAAACCGGCAAAGCCAACGATCTTCAGCAATAATGTCAGGGATTCATCATTCATGCGCGATCCTATCCTTCAATAATAAATTGTACAACCGTTGCTTCAATTTTATTCAATATAGACTTCCACGTGTTCCCCGCCATCATCATCCAAAACATCGATCACCTTGCCGGTTGTGCCACTTTGCAAAAATTCCAACAACTGTTTACGGTCGAGGCCATCAATTTGCGGAGAAAAACGGGCGCCCATCTTCATGCCGGCATTCACAAGGCTGACAGGCAATCGCACGTTAACGCGTGTCTTGCCTGATTGTGTATCGGTAACAACGACCCGAAACCATTGAGCAGCGGTTCGGGCTTGGGTGTCGGAGTCAGAATTAGAAGCGTTTCCTTTGGGATTTTTTTCAGAAATCAGGTCCAGCAACTCGATCCCTTCTTCAGCAGAGATTTTCCTTTCCTGAACCATTTTTAATATTTTTAATCTCTCGTTCGACGTTGCCATCCTTAATTTCTCCTGAATTAATTATATCCGATTAAGAATTACCCGTTCGAGATGTATTCTACAATCCGGCTTTCATTTCTTTCTTGACAGCGCTGTACAAGTTTTCAGCTTTTAGTTCACTCAATGAATAGCAGGGGGATTTCAAGTGTTCAGCCAGGGATTGGGCCAGACCCTGATCAAAGGCAGCATGCTCCATGTTGATGACCACACTGCGGATGCCATCAAAAGAGATCATATCAGCGAAGCGGAATCCTTCTTCCTGCGGCGAAAGGTTGCCAATGGATACATTGCCGGCCCCATCCGTTAAGACGATCAACAACGGCTGTACATCCGGATGGAGGATATGTTCACGCTGGAGAACTTCGTATGCCATTTTTAACCCTGCAGGTAAGGGTGTTTTTCCGCCAACCGGGATCTCAACCAATGCTTTTTGAGCCAGATATACGGAATTGGTCGGTGGAAGGACCATCGTAGCACGATCTTTCTGGAATACGATCAATCCAACCCGGTCACGGCGCTGGTATGCGTCTGTTAATAATGAGAGGATCGCACCTTTTGTGGCTGCCATCCGTTCTGCAACCGCCATGGACCAGGAAGCATCCACCAGGAAAAGCACCAGGTTGGCAGCCCTCCTAACCCGCACTTTGCGCTGGTAGTCCATGGATTGAACTGCGAAGGCGACCTTTTTCCTTTGTTCCGTCCTGCGGGATTGAAATGGAGCAGCAGCCCGGATGGTTGCGTCAAAAGCCAGGTCGCTGATATCACCTTCTGCCGGCCGGGCTTGAATATAGCGGCCGCGTTTCCGGTCTGTGTGAGTTCGAGATCGTCTTCCCCCGTGCTGACGTACCAGTTTATCTAACGGAGTATCCAGCCGACGCGGCATAAATGTTTCGCCGGTCTTTACCTGCTGCCCCCCTTCCCACCAGCGTGCATTCCGGTCATCAAAAACACTTTGCACCGGGCGTGGTTCGCCTGTTTGTTTGCTCTCTTCCCCCTCTTCCTCAGCTACAGGCTTTTTTTTTGAGCCTCGCCCTCGTCAGCCTGATCCATTTCTGTCTCATGCTGGGTCTCTTTTTCCTCGCTCACCTGGCCTTCAAGCTGGCTGATCCGCTCCTGCAAGTCTTCCAGGGAGATCTCCACCTGTTGGAATGGCCCGCGTTTGATGCGGTGAGGTAAAGCCAGTTCTGCCGCAAGGGCAATATCGTGCTCATTGATCGCTTTTCGGCCTTCAAAAGCGGCCTGCGCCCGGGCGGCTTTTAAGATCACCAGGTCCGAGCGATGGCCATCCACATTTAAGGAGGTTGTCAAAGCAGCAATCGAGAGAAGGTCACGCTTTGTGAAAGTAACACTGTCCAGCAGCACCCGCGCAGCTTCAATTTTCTGTGAAAGTTCTTTTTCCTGTGGTACAAAACTGCGGTGGAAAGCATCAGAATCCAATTCGAAAGACAGATTGCGCTCCATGATGAGGACCCGTTCGCGTGTTTCGCGGATCCCGCGGATCTCCACCGAGAGGGCAAAGCGGTCCAGCAACTGAGGACGCAGGTCGCCTTCCTCGGGGTTCATTGTACCCACCAGGATGAACCTGGCGGGATGCGTGAAAGAAATTCCTTCCCTTTCAACAATATTCATTCCCATGGCAGCCGAATCGAGCAGGACATCTACAACATGATCATCGAGCAGATTGACTTCATCGATGTAGAGCAATCCGCGGTTGGCTGCGGCAAGAACACCGGGTTCAAAATGCCTGACGCCCTGCTGAATTGCCTTTTCAATATCGAGTGTACCCACCACCCGGTCTTCTGTTGCCGAGACAGGTAGGTTGATAAATGGAGTGGCCTTGAGCTCCTCCGGGAGTGAGCCATTTTTGGCTGCCCGTTCTTTACATTCTGTACACCAGGATAAAGGCAGGCTGGGATCGCAGCTAAAACGGCATCCCGAGACAACATGCACCTTCGGCAGCAAGGCGGCTAACGCCCGGGCAGCGGTGGATTTAGCAGTTCCCCTTTCGCCGCGGATCAATACGCCTCCAATTCGGGGATTGATCGCGTTCAATATCAACGCACGCAGCATTCGTTCTTGTCCTACTATCGCAGTGAAGGGAAAAATTGTTGGCATCCTGTTTCCTTACATGACCAGTACGGTCGAATTGATTTGTGTACTGAAGAAGTTTACCACCAGTAAGCATAGCTATCAACTTGTGTAGAACACCAACTACTTCTAACCAAAAAAGTATGCCAGAGGACAAGCGAACGGGTAAAGCAATGGTAAATCATATAGTATGGGACAACACCGATAAACGAGATCTCACTATTGCTGAGGTCTCTACGGATATTTACTCAATCAGTTCTGATAAATCCACAACCTGTTATTTGATAACCGTAAAACGCAGACTCGTTATTCCGCCTGATACGAATAAATCAATATTTCGCCTTAGCTATATTTAAATGCCCAATGAATTTCGTCATTCGGCCTGGCAATATCACAATCCAGGGTCATTGTTACATGTATTATGACTTTTGCCATACTTCTCACCTAATCTTATAAAAAGGATTTGAAGGTTGATAAGAAAGAACTCACTCGAGGGATAAGCTATACAACATTTTTCCTTTTATCCCTTCTGTATACCCGGTGGCTTGTGTTAGCCTAATGCGTTATTTGCGGGGTACTTGCAGGTGGGCAAGCGAGTCGTCCGAAAGTCCATGACCTCCAATAGGTGTTGTCTCAAACCGTTCGCCAAAACCAGCAATGAGTGGTTTTCCAAGCGTAATCGCATTTTGAACTGATGGAAGAGAGAGCGATTCTCGATGACTCGTTTGACTAGTCCAAACTTCAGTGACCCAAATAGCATCTTTATCCGTTTGATCTTGCGCAACAACATAACTGAGACATCCAGGCATACCCGCTACGCCTTGAATCAAAATGGAAATCAATGCGTCTCGCTGACCTGATACAACTTTCATTTTTCCAATCAACCCATACATTTGTTGCTCCTATAAAGATTGGGAATGTGGAACGCTCATTTGAAACCACCCAACAGTTTCCTCAACCTGTGTGCAGGTGGGTGTGGATTCCACCCTTTGAAAGATTCACTCTAAAGATACGATGCGTCTTGAAAAGTATAAAAATCCTACACGCCCAATCTAATATGCCTGTTGGTTTACCTGGGACGCATTGATGGACATTTTCACTACCTTATTTCATCCGATTGTCAAAATAAAACACTGGTCCATCCCAATCATTATTATCAAGATTTTTCTCCTGATACTTTTCCTGAGTATACTCTGCAATTATTCGTCGCCAAAAAGCCTGTGCGGGATGATTTTGCTTAATTATCCGCACTTCCCATTTGGCAGGTAGACGGCGAAAGACTTCAAAGGCAACCTGTTTTCCTACTCCCTGGAGACGATATTTTCGCATGATGAAAAACTCGGTAATTGACCTCTCGTTGCCTGGAATTACTACTTCATTGTCGATTAGTACAAAGCCAGCATGTTTTTCATCCACTGTAACTAGGAATGCTGTATGGGTTGATTCAAACCAGAAGTAGTCGAGGTCACCATAACCAAAGTTACCGTGTTCATCCAGGTCTTGTCCATCAAATTCAGAGAAGTCATATTGATACAATTCCATCAGGTGTCTAACCAGGTTGCGTTCGGATTTTGACGGTATGTGAAGCTGGATATTCATAATGAGTTCCCTATTATAAGTTTCATTTTGCCTCGTGAGTACCACCAACGGGCTACTTTACCTTCAAGAGCGGGTTAAATAAGTATTTGTTATTAAGCAGTATATACCCGAAGCCTTGCTTTTACGAAATGCTCCACACGAACCGTGGCGGCAGAGTTGGTGTTCACTACGGTTGTTGTTAGTTCACTGACTGTTTCTTGTGAATTTGTGGCAATATGAGTGCGAATAAAGAAAGGATGAGCAATGGAAGGTGCAGGACCCCCATCCAGCGTAATTCCGGGTTGAACCAATGTGTTAGATTAAACACTGCATATATTAAGCCATTAAATGCTGTTATCCGATAGGCCAGCATGTTGACATGCGGATAAGACAGGATCAACATGAACAAAAAAAATGGTGTAGTAAAGCAAAAAGTCAACCCGTAATCCGGGGAGGTCAGAAGCAAGACTGGACTGAAATCCGGTCGTACCCCGTTGCCAAAGGTAGTATATGGTGCCCAAAATGCCAATAGCACAAGCGGAAGAAGAAATAGATATTGCCAAGGTATTGAACTAAAAGAAACCTGAAGTTCATTGCGAAAGGCAACGATCAGCCAGACTAGCCCAAGTACGACGTATAACACCATTCCGCCTGTGTGAATGACAAAACCATATTTTGCGGTTGTCCCCATTGTCTGGACCAGGGCGAGGACCAGGTAATTGACCCCCATGTAACCAGCCAAAATACGTCCCATCTTTGCATGATGCCAGGCGATTAAAGTTACCATCAAGAGAGTCAAGACATGAAAAATCGGGGCATAAGCTTTAAATGGGGTTGTGACTATCATTAAAAGTTTGATGATCACATCTTGTGTTTCCTGCGGAGCATATGGCTTCTCTGTGTAGAGCGGCAACATGCTCAAAATAATGAACGCTATATAGAGGAACTGGTAAAGCCATTTACGGGGTTTGACTACCTGGTTGAACATATCCATCTCCAATTAAATTAATGCCGTGAGGGCTAACAGATTGCGTTCGAGAAGAATCATTTACATATCTGGTAGTTGGGCGGGGAGATATTGTTTATTCGTTCTATAGCATCTTCTTTCATGCTCTTGATTGTCTTAAA
This sequence comes from uncultured Leptolinea sp., assembly GCA_964387025.1. GTDB lineage: Bacteria > Chloroflexota > Anaerolineae > Anaerolineales > Anaerolineaceae > PNON01. Next base: position 139,638 of record CAYLUZ010000001.1, read on the forward strand.
AGTTGTACCAATTGAAGTCCATCGGTTGGAATACCAGCTTGTATTCCCTGCCATTTGGGATAATGGGTTGGAATACTCGTATTTAGAAAATTGAACAAATTGATTATTGTTAATCCGGTCCACGGATCTGCTCCATTAGATACCCACCATAAGATCAGGCATACTATTGTAAATAACAAAGAGGTGAGTGGACCACCAATGGTAATTCCGAAATCCTGAGACCACGATAGATCTGCTTTGTTTTCAAGCCGGTATCGACAAAAGAACAACGCACTCGGTTCGAAATATATTAAGTTCGTTATGCGACCCAATTGAAATTCCCGCTTAGGTCCACAAACTCCCATTTGAAACGAGACTTTTTGTTTAGTCAGAGCCAAAATCATACTGGCATGTCCCAGTTCGTGTAATGCCATGCAGATTGGAGATGCAACCAACAGATAAATTAAAAACTTGATGACAAAGTTCAAATTTTCGATCTGGTTACCTCATCTCATTCGCTCAGCCACCCAAGGGTATGTTAGCGAAACACCCCGTGGGGTTCTGGCGAGGATTCGACTTAATGTAACTCTTTTTAAATTATGGCACTTTTCAGGCAAAACTCAACTGATTCCGAGAGCTGGACCTGATATCCACTGGTCTGTCCCCGTACTTAATATTTCTGGCAGGTTGGCGTTTACAGACAATGTTAGGGAGCAGGAAAAACCGAAGCCAGAAAAACGCTCGATAATGCGGTAAAATCCACAGCGTCCAGTGCATGCTTGGTTGGGCAACCACGAACCTGCCAGAACGTTGGCGATTAAAATGCCAAAAGCTCTTCTGTCAAACTAGCAGTGTGGCGGCTTCGCGAACGATAATGATATTGTCGTTTCTTTATTATTTGTTAATCTTCCTATAGTGTAATTCTACAACGCCTGAGCGAAACGTTTTTAATCCGATAAGTTCCAATGTAAAATCCTTGCCCGATTCGAACAAGCGGGGACCTTTTCCTGCAACGATTGGCTGAATGAGAAAATGATACTCATCGATCAGACCAGCCTGAGCGAGTTGCGATGCAATGTTCAACCCGCCGATGGAAATATTTTTGCCCGGCAGTTGTTTCAGTTTCACAATCTCTTCTTGAAGGTTTGAGCGCAAAAGCGTTGTGTTGTTCCACTCCACGCTCTTCAATGTTGTTGAAAAGACGATCTTCGGTATCGAATCGAACGCGCGGGCAAATTCGTTGATCGTTTTTGATTCCGATTGATTCATGGCGACATCGTGCCAGTACGGATACATCAGCTGATAAGTGTTGCGCCCGAAAATTTCAACGTCTGAATCCTGCAGGAGCCCGGTATAGTACTCGTGCAGTTCGTCGTCAGCGATTACCGATTCATGCCCGCTGCAGCCGTCAATGGTGATATTGATGGCAAAGACAACTTTTCTCATTTTTTATTTCACCTAGTTATCGCACATCTTGAAATACCTCAACCATCGCCACAGTCGTTTCGGGAAGAATTCCTGGAGTGACTCGATAATCGCCATAAAAGATATCATGCCCTTTGAAATTCATGAGGTGGTTGCCCAACTAATAATTATACAGAACGGTTCCACACATACACCATTTTGGTGGCAGCAGGCATCCATCTCTGCCTTTTATGCTCATTTCTCCATTCTCACCCTCGATTTCCTTATAGCTTATTCCAATCCTCGTCGTCCAGCTCGATTTCCCTTTCGGGGTCAGAGAACAGGATACCCCGCAATCTCGAGAGCCAGAACATGAATCTACGCAGCGGCCTGCGCGAGTAACGGTTCACAAAGTGGAGCGCCGCCTGTTCAAGCGGAACAAACTCGTTGGATCGCTGCACCAGAAAGTACTGGTGTTCGATGATCCATAAATACAGGTCTGCCTCGGTCCTCCCCGGGAAATCAGACAGGATATTCATTTCCTGGATGATTTGGACCAACGGCAGGTATACCCGTTTATACCAGGACCTAGTAGCCCGGCCCTCATCAATGGGGTGGTGGTGCTTCTCACCCATATACCAGCGGTGAACTTGGATATGCTCAAGCAGTTTTTCGTATTGACCTGCCTGGGTTATTTGGATATCACTCTCGGGGTATATCTCGTTCAATTTAGTAATTTCCCGGAAATGGACATTTTCCATCTTTAAGATCAGCTCTTCAAGGTTGGTTTCCGGGGTCATTTCCACATCAGTAATGATCTGGATGACATAGGCATCGATATATATTTGCCCGCGTTCACGGGCCACAGAGACACGGTGATTACCATCTTTTACAAAGTACACTTCCCCGATCTTATACAGCTCAACCGGTGGAAGGTCGATATCCCTCATCCGAGCTCTGTCAATATTTTCCCATCGGGAGCGCATGAAATTCATTTTTGGCAGGAAAGCACGGTCAAAATCCTGGTAGCGGCCGACAGATCCAATGATATGATCCAGCAGCACCTCAGAATATCCCAGGTCTGACTGGCCTTTCAGCGGAACAACCTTACGGATATCATCAAAAGGCAGCAGGTCGTTATTTGTCCTTCTGAGGCGGCTCAGGATTCTGTTGATAAAGGCTTTGAAATGTGCCCGCTCAAAATCCAACCGGGCAGTGCCGTGAATAGTATGGTTTAAAGGATCTTCAAGTTTCTTATTCATCTTCTCTTTGGTTTCTACTCTTTTTTATTGTTGGAATGGCGATGTTGGTTTGTTTATATCCATAGGTATTGACCACCGTGGTCTCAAAATATTTTGTGCTGGTTTGGGTGGAATTCCGGTACACATGGATATGTCCGTGAAAATGGTATTTTGGTTTAAACACCCGATCTATCCAGTTGAATGCTTTAATACCCCGGTGAGGCAGGTCCGGCATATCATGAATTCCAGCCGGTGGGGCGTGAGTGATGAAAATGTCCAGGTATCTGCCATATTTGAGGTGGTTCGCTAATAATCCGGGAACCAGGGAAAAAGCCCACAACCACATTTCATTTTGTGAATACTGGTACGGACCGTAATTATATTGTCCGCAGCCCTCAATGCCGGCAATTAATAATCCATTGCAGAACACTGTCTTTCGGTGAATGTCCACCCCGCCGCTTGGAAATAATTTTGGCCCTGCTACGGTATGTTCCACGAGGTTGGCGTGATTTCCGCGGACATAAAATAATGGTTTGTCCAGCATACTGACGATATATTCGAGGTAGGAATAGGAAAGGTCTCCACAGCTCAGGATGATATCGACACCCGAGAATCTTTCTTTGATATGTGAGCCATAGAGCTGGCTCAGTTCTTCATCACTGATGGTAAGTAGGTTCATTCCCCTGACCAATGCCCATAACTTGTGCGGCTGCTAACTCTGCTGTATGCGTAATACTGACACTCCAATTGGATATGCCCAGTTCCAAGGATCTCTGTAATGCTTTTCCGGTTAATTCTAACCTTGGTGCACCAAGCTGATCTGGTAGTATTTCAATCTCATGCCATGAGATCAAGCCAATGCCGCAACCAAGAGCCTTGGCTGTCGCTTCTTTTGCGGCAAATATCCCCGCAACAGATCGATCTTCCGGGTGTTCCTTACGTTCGTTTTCTGTAAGGATCCGTTGTATGAATCGTTCTTTGATGGAAGTTTTTATGGAAGAGATCCGGTGGATTTCAACCAGGTCCAATCCTGAAACCAGGTTCATTTGAATTATTCTCCTGTTAAGAATCTAGGGGCCAGCTATTGCGGTGGCAGTTTTATTGGGAAGGAGATATTTCTGGGTGGCCACCAAAATTTGTTCAGGAGTGACTGCATTAACTAAACTTGCATAACCCCGATAATAATCCAATCCCAACTGGTACCGTTCAAGGCTGACCAGGGCTGATGCCACGCCAGCATTTGATTCCATCGATAACGGCAGTCTGCCGATGTAATTCGCCTGGCTGTCTTTTAATTCTTCGATCAAAACCGGCTCGGTGACAAAGCGCTTGATCTCTTTTTTGATCAATGCGATTGTTTTCTCCACATTCACCGGGTTCACCCCGGCTGAGACTTCCCATGACCCGGGACCGATGCCGGAGTTCAATCGCGTGTAGGCATAGTAAGCTAATCCGGATTGCTCCCTGATCACGTCCCCGATCCGTCCATACATCCCGAATTGACCCAGAATGCTATTTCCAAGAGATATGGGCATGTAGTCTGGTGATTTTCTGAGTGGTGCAGTCCAGCCCACCACGACATCCGATTGTATCTTTCCCGGGATGACAATTTTCTTTTTGACCGATTTGGATAGTCCAGAATAGGTACCAAGCTCAGGCTGGTCGGGTTGATTTGGGTTTGACCAGTTGCTGAAAATGGATTTAACAAGGTCCACAGCCTTGTTCGCCTCGATCGCACCAACAACTGAGATGACCATTCCTTTTGGACCAAAATTCTTCTTATGGTATCGGGCAATATCATCCCTGGTGATCTTAGCCACTGTTTCAGGATAGCCGTCTTCGGGTCGGGAATATGGATGCCCGGCAAAAATAAGCTGGTCAAAAGCGAGGGAAGACATTTCCGCGGTATCTTGAGCGCGCATGGCCAAGCCTGTGAGCAGTTGAGCCCGCATTTTTTCAACATAGGTTTCGGGGAATGTTGGTGAATGTATAAATTCAAAAAGCAGCCCCAAAAGCATGGACAGATCTTCGATTAGTGCTTTCCCCGAGAAACTGGTGGTGTGGATATTTCCACCGAACCCAAGACTGGCTCCGGAAGATTCCAGGATCTCAAAAATTTGAATAAAGTTCTTTTGGTCAGTTCCCCGCATCAACATCGCCGCTGTAAAATTTGCCAGACCCAATTTCTCGTCAGGATCAAAAATTGCGCCTGTATTCAGATAACCATTAATAACTACCGATGGATTATTAAAGTTGGACCTTACCAGGATGGTTATCCCGTTAGGAAGCACCTCGCGGGTGATGTCATCGGCGCCGGGCAGGGTATTGTATGGATGTGTATTCATTGTGTTCATCAGATCACATTCCTTTCGCCGCATCAGGCCGATAGATTCCAATCACCCTGTTTTGCTCATTAAGGTATTTACGGGCAACGCGCAGCATGTCCTCCGGCCGTACTTTGGAAAGCCTGTCCAGGTATTCTGTAAACCAGGAGTAGTCTGCGAACATTTCTGAATACCCCAGCCAGAATCCCTGATTGGTGATGTTCTCTGCGCCATAAACGAATAACGCCCGCGCTTGTTTGATCGCCCGTTGTATCTCGGCATCGGTCACAACATTCTGGAGTACTTTATCGATCTCGTCGTCGAAGGCCTTGATCGCTTCCTCCGGTTTATGTTCGGGGTGGATGGTCATTGTGGTCTCATACAAATAGGGGTCGATCGTGGCAGATAGCCCGCCGTGCACACCGACTGCCAGTTGGCTTTCGACCAATTTCTGATACAACCGACTGGTCTTGTTGGAAATTCCTCCCCCGCCGAACATATTTAATCCCGAAGGTCCGGTCAATAGGCTGTCAAGGACTGTGAACGGAAAGAAATCGGGGTGATTGGCTTCTGGGGCATGATATGCGATCTGAACGAAGACCGTTTCGCCCGGTCCGGAAACTTCAACCAGTTGAGCGCTTGAAGCTGCGGGTTCAGGGGTTATGGTTTGTTTAACCGGTTTTGAGGACGGCAGGCTAGCAAAGTATCCATTGATCTTGACCAACATCTCTTTGGTGTTGAAATCCCCTGCAATAGCCAGTACCGCATTGGACGGTGTGTAATATTTTTTGTAGTAATTGTAGAGGTCATCACGCTGCATCGTCTTAAGGTCAGCCATTTCTCCGATGATCTCATAATGGTAAGAATGTGTGCTGAAGGCAGTTTTTTGAACCGCCTCCCCCAACTGGAACATGGGTTCGTTCTCATTCCCTTCCCGTTCAGAGATAATGACTGTCCTTTCTGACGCAACCTCCGCCGGATCATAGACGCTGTTGACCATCCGATCCGATTCCAGCTTCAGGGCAATGTCGATTTTTTCAGCCGGCATGGTTTCTAAAAAGGTAGTCCAATCCAGGAAAGTGAAGGCATTCCACATACCGCCTTCCCGCGAGATGATCTTATCCATTACTCCTGGCGGAAACTGGCGTGTTCCCTTGAACTGCATGTGCTCCACCCAGTGCGAAATGCCGGTGATTCCGGGTGTCTCGTTCCTTGAACCCACCCGGTACCAGACCCAGCTGCTGATGATGGGCGATGAGTGGATCTCTTTCAGTTGTACCTGCAAGCCATTGTCCAGCTTGGTCTGTGTGATTAATTGCTCCATTTATTCAATCCTTAGCCTTTAGTATGATTAAGTTATTACCTGAAATACTTATTTTTGATAAATCAATCGGTAAAATCAGAGTGATTGTTAAATATTAATATAAGCAACTTTGATTACAGTCGTTATAATATTCACTATATCATATCGTTCGGAATCTGAATAATGAAACCAGATATAATTGTTAGACATTAAAAGTATGAGGGAGCAACACTGATGGTGGATTCTGGATATATCGTAGCGGTAATTGGAGCCGGTCCTGCTGGTATCTTTGCCACCAAGCAGTTGGTTACTTATGGACATGAAGTTGTTCTGCTTAACAAGGATATTAAACCGGGTGGATTAGCTGAGTATGGTATTTACCCCACCAAACATAAGATGAAAGAAGGATTAAGGAATCAGTTCCGTTCCATTCTTTCGGATCCCAAAGTTCATTATTTTGGAAATATCGAAGTGGGGCGGGTGGGTGATATTACTTTCGATGAAATTCGACAGATGGGTTTCAGCGCCATTCTCGTAACTGCCGGAGCCCAGGCAGCCCGGCATCTGGGTGTTGCCGGAGAAGAATTGAAAGGCGTATACCACGCCAAGGATGTGGTTTATCACTATAATGAACTCCCACCATACAGCCAGAAGGATTTTAGCGTGGGGAAGAGAGTGGCCATCGTGGGTGCCGGTAACGTCATGCTGGATCTGGCGCATTGGCTCATCGAAATGGTCAAGGTGGATGAAGTGATTTCAGTAATCAGGCGCGGCCCGGCAGAGGTCAAATTTGATAAAAAGGAATTGGAAAATGTCATCTCCTACCTCGATATCATTACCCTCGAAACCGAGTTGGAAAGGGTTGCTCCTTTCATGAAAGAGGTTGGTGAAGATCCAGAAGAAGCCCGCGAATTTTATCGGGCTGCTTCACACAAAGCAGTACCACATGATGCCCCCACCCGTTTTATCCTAAAGTTTCTTTCAGCTCCAAAGCTCCTTGTTGATGATGAAAATGGTAGGGTAAAGGGTTTGATCGTTGAAGATACAAGGCTGCAGGAGTCCCACGGAACTATGAAAGCCGTAAGTACCGGAATTCAGCATACTTTGGATGTGGATACGGTAATCCTGGCAATAGGCGATCAGGTGGATCAGAATCTAGGCCTACCGTTTGAGGGCAGTCAATTCATCCACAACCAGCAGCCGGAATATCCTCAGGAAGGTATATCTTATGAGGTGTCTGATCCAGGTACCGGTAAAACAATGAAAGGGATTTTCCTTGCCGGATGGTCCAGGCAGGCCAGTACAGGGTTGGTCGGAATAGCCAGAAAAGATGCGATCAATGCCTCCATAGCAGTCGATGCCTACCTTATGGATAAAAAACCAGTGCCCACAACAAATATCGTAGATATTATGGAAGCAGCCCTGATGCATTGTTCAAACTGTGTCGACTATGCAGATATTCAACTCCTGGAACATATCGAGCAGGAAAAAGCGGCAGAGTTGGGTCTGGAAGAGTTTAAATTTGACACCAATGAAAAGATGCTGATGGCTATTCGCTCCGGTTTGATCGCCTAACCCTACCCTTAAATAACCAGCCCGGTAATTCATATCCAACTGCTGCAGTAGATAATTGCTTAATACTGTTTTAAGTAAATATCCGGTAATTTCTCCGCCGATTTGCGGTAAAATTAAAATTTGCGCATTAAAATTCGCGTTGTAATATTGATTTTTGTATTCATCAACGAACAGGTGTTATATGGACGGAAGTTTCTCAATTGAAACCCAGGGACTGGGCAGGGTATACAAGATCCGGAACCCGGGGAAAAAGGAAGCAAAGACGTTAACCGCTTTGGAAGGTGTTGACCTGCAAATTCAGCGCGGCGAGTTATTTGGAATATTAGGTCCGAATGGCGCCGGCAAGACGACGCTGATCAAGATCCTGACCACATTGCTTTCGCCAACCCACGGTACTGCCCATGTTGCCGGGTTTGACGTCACCAAAGATCCGGAAAATGTGCGCAGCCGGATCAATATGGTTTCGGGTGGTGAATCGTCCGGGTATGGTCTGCTGACAGTGCGCGAAAACCTTTGGATGTTCGCACAATTTTATGGAATCCCCAGCAAGGAAGCCAACGAACGGATTAAGACTCTGCTAAAAATCGTGGGTATTGAAGACCGGGCCAACACCCGCTCCTCCTCATTATCCACCGGCTTGCGCCAGAAGATGAACATTGTCCGCGGTTTCCTGACTGATCCTGAGATACTATTCCTGGACGAACCGACTTTGGGTCTGGATGTCGGAGCTTCCCGCTCGGTCCGTGATTTTATCCGCCGCTGGATGGATGAAAACCACCAGCGCACACTCTTGCTGACCACTCACTATATGGTTGAGGCTGAAGAATTATGTGACCGGGTGGCGATCATCAATAAAGGCAAGCTGCTGGCATGCGGTACTCCCGCAAGCCTCAAACAATCTCAGCAGCGCGAAGCTATATTCCAGATCGACCTGGATTCCCCGAAAGGCTTGGAGGTTTCCGCGTTCGAAAAATTACCTGGTGTGAATATGGTCAAGCTCCATGATGAAGAAGGCAAAACCGTGATGGATTTGGCTCTGAGTGAAGAAGCTGTACTTGCCAATGTAATCGCTGCTGCTACCAGCCTGGGAGCTCAGATCATAACCTTGCAGAAACGCGAACCAACATTGGAAGACGTCTTTGTCCGCCTGGTTGGTCAACGTATGGAAGAGGTTGAACATGGCAATGATGCTGCCTCCAATTAAAAAACGTCAGACTGGCTGGCGGCTTTTCCTGATGACGGTCATCGGGCGTTCCTATCCGCGCGTCGTGGGTATGCAGCGTGAATTGTCATGGATCTTTTTCGATACGTTCCTTCCCATGCTGGGCGTCGTGGCATATGTCTTCGTCTACCGGGCAATCAAAGCACCGGAAGATTACGTGGGCTTTGTGGTAGTGGGTGGAGCAATGATGGCCTACTGGATGAATGTCCTATGGTCCATGTCTTCCCAGCTCTACTGGGAAAAAGAAACCGGCAACCTGGCCTTGTATATCATCTCTCCTGGACCAATGATGGGAATTTTGTTGGGTATGGCTATGGGCGGTCTTTTCGCTACAACTCTGCGTGCCCTGGGTATTGTCATACTTGGCAGCCTATTGTTCCAGGTTCACTATGTCATTGTCAGTTTCGGACAGCTATTCCTGGTTTTCTTCCTTACGATGGTCGCATTGTACGGCCTGGGGATGATGACTGCATCCCTTTATCTACTTCTCAGCCGTGAAGCCTATCATCTCTCCAACCTAGCACAAGAACCCATATTCTTGATCTCAGGGTTTTATTTTCCTATAAAAAGCTTTCCGGCATGGGTACCGGTCATTGGGTCTATCATCCCGTTAACCATGGGAATGGATGCTATGCGCCAACTGGCTTTCACCAGCGGACCCAGCCTGGGTTGGATCAGTGTGAAATTGGAATTGATCGGGTTGGTGGTTTTGTCTGTATTATTTCTTATCTGCGCCCGAATCCTGTTGGATTACATGGAACGGCTGGCTGTCCGTGAGGGACGGCTGACTGAAAGTCGAGCTTAATGTGAATTCTAAAACTCCCAATGGATCTGTTGCCTGGCGATCGTTTCGTATGGCAACCTGGCTGGGTTGGAAGATCGAAAGCAACTGGACGGATCCATTCCTGTTTGCCGTCTATTCCATCGTCAAACCGCTTGCTGCCGCGATGATCCTGGTCGTTATGTATGGGGTGATCAGCCAGGGCCAGTTTGGCTCTCCGGTTTTTGCCTATCTTTTCATAGGTAATGCGTTCTACCAGTACGTGGGTATGGTGATGGTCGGTGTCTCGTGGGCAATAGTGGATGACCGCGAGCATTATCGCACCCTCAAGTATTTGTATGTTTCACCAATCAGTATTCCGTTCTACCTTCTAGGGCGCGGGGTTTCGCGCATCATTATCACCACCTTTTCGGTATTCATCATCATGCTGGTCGGGGTGCTTTTCCTCAAGATCCCCTTTGACCCGGCAAAGATCGATTGGGTACTGCTGATCATCAGCGTGATCATTGGGATCATCATGCTGGCCATGCTGGGGCTCTTGCTGGCAGGGGCAACATTACGGATGGCACAGTACAGTTTTAATATCGGGGATTCTGTCGCGGGAGCACTTTACCTTTTCAGCGGTGCAATTTTTCCCCTGCAGGTACTGCCGGCATTCTTGCGGCCTATCGGCTACATTATGCCCATCTCTTACTGGCTGGAATTGATCCGCCGGGCATTGGTGGGGAGCGTTGCCGAAGCCTTCCCAACTTTTACAAATTTTTCCAATTCAGACCTGATGCTGATCCTGATCGGATTGACGATATTTTTTGGGTTTGTCAGTGTGTGGGCCTGGAAGAAATTTGACTGGCAGGCGCGCGAACGCGGCTTGATCGACCAGACCAATAATTATTGATCCAGTTTCGCCAAAAACTTTACTTATTTGTTCACTTGGATTTGTTTCGTGAAGGTTTTTTGAGTACGGGTATAAGGAGTAAAAATCCTATGCCTATTACTAATTCACCGATCTCTACCCCGCGTGCTTGCCAGGGGCCAAAATAGGGTGTGCCTGGTAATGGGTGGCTGCCAAATCCAAATACATCCGCCATTGCTGAAAAAGCTGCCAGGACAAATCCGGTACTGATAAGTCTGAGTCCAAAATCTGCTTTAATACTGCGCGTTTGTTTTCCCCACAGGCTGCCCAGGCTTACATATCCGCCAAAACAAATAATACCCAGTCCGACCAAAAAAACCACGATCTGTACAAAACCCACCACGGGGCTGCGATCCAAACCAAAGAGAGCGGGTCTTGCACCAAAAACGAAAATAATCAAGCCGACCAGGCTCAAAATAATTCCGAAACGAATTCGCCAGGGTAAATTCATTATTAGCTTCGGTGGTATAGTTTGACCTTTGTCCATATTAAGATTCCGGTAAATTCTTTCGAAGGTAATCGATCCAATTCAACCCATAGATCTTGGCTATATCTCCTTGAGTGTACCCTTTTAATTCTAGCATTGGAATAATCAACCCGATATCTGCCATTGAATTTAATTCGGCGGGAGTGGCTTGATAACCAAAACCACCATCAAAATCGGTGCCGATTCCCACTTGGTCAGCTGAACCTAGAAGCTGGCATACATAATCGATCTGGTTGACATAATCGTCCAATGTCACATCTTCCTTGGGGTCGCCTTTTTTCCATTCTGTGCTCAGAAACAGGTTGTATGGAACTATGCCAAAGACCCCGCCCCGCTCTGCCAGTTGAACAATGGTCCTGTCTGAGAGGAAGCGGTTGCTCTCCCGGGCTTTCATGAGAGTCTGGGGATTCGAATGAGTTGCAATGATCTTGCCGGAATAGTGATCGAATGTTCCCTGAACTGACTGTATATCCATGTGGCTGACGTCAAGAATGGCATCCAAGGATTCTATCACCCTTACCAATTCGACTCCGTCACGTGTGAGCGGTCCGGGTTCTTTTGTTCCACCACAATACCGGTTGCCTGCCCATGCAGGTCCAAAAATTCGCACTCCACGTTCAAACCATTCTTCCACTTCACGCGGTTCGCGGACACCGTCTGCGCCTTCCATCGAGTAGATCAATCCGACCGGGGTATCTTTTAGTGAAGAGTTGCTGGTAGTATGCTCATTGATAAGGTTGTCCAGTTGACGGCGATTGTAAACCGGCTGGAACATATCCGGGCTTTCACCGGTCAACCGGTCATATGCCTCGATCTGATCCATATATAGTCGGTGAGCTTCCGGTGTATTTTTAAAGGAAAGGATATCCCAATCGCCCTCCTTGGAACGAATGGGAGCGGCGAAAAGGGTTGCAAAGATCACCGCCGTATTTGCCGCTTGGTATTCAGGATAACCCAGCATGCTATCCCCGTTTACGCCGGGAATAATACTGTCTCTTTCTTTCTTCCTTGTCTCAAAAGCGGATAAACGGTAATCCCTTCCGAAGGTAAGCATGTTCCAGGCCAGATCTTCGTGAGAATCGACCATCAGTGGAGTTGGTTTGGGGGGTTTTGGTTCTGCCATATTATGAATAAAAAAAGCGCACCAGCGGCTGGTGCGCTTTCAATTTGGAAATATTATTCTTTTTTATCTTCGTCGGTGATCTCGTCCATCTGATCAGCCAGTGTCTGCCAGTCCATCTCGGAATAAGCAGGTGAATCCACCCGGCGCAGGCTCAGGCCAATGCGATGGTTTTCTGTATCAATCTTGAGGACTCTCAATGTAACGACATCGCCTTCTTTTAATACTTCTTTGGGGTGCTCGATTCGTTTCTCTGATAATTCAGAGATATGGATGAGACCTTCGATATCGCCTTCGAGCCTCGCAAAAGCACCAAATTTAGCCAGTTTTGTAATCTTGCCTTCCACCAGCTGTCCAACGGTGATGTGAGAAACCTGGTTGCCCCAGGGATCATTCTGCAGTTGGCGAATGGATAGGCCGATGCGTTTCTTTTCGCGGTCGATGGAAATGATCTTAACATTGACTTCTTCACCGATCTTGAGGACTTCATCGGGTTTGTTGATGCGGTCCCATGAGATCTCTGAAAGGTGAACCAGTCCATCGGCGCCATTGATGTTGACGAAAGCGCCAAAATCAGCCAGGCTGGTAACACGACCTGTGCGGACATCGCCTTCTTTGAGTTCTTCAAGGATGCGGTCTTTAACAGATTCGCGGGTTTCAGTGCTGGCTGCACGTTCTGATAATATCAATCGGCGGCGTTCGCGATCGACTTCAATGACACGCACAGTGATGGGTTCTCCCACCATTTTGGACCATCTCTGGTCGGGGGTGTCGCCAGTCATTCCAGCGCGGCGGGTGAGGCTGATCTGTGATGACGGTACAAAACCGCGTAAACCACCCAGCGGAACAATGAGTCCGCCCTTGTTATAGCCAATGATCTCTGAATCGAAGCTGGCTCCGGAGGCCTGTTTTTCTTCGGCTTCCTTCCAACTGGCTTCGTCGCGGGCGCGGATGTATGAAAGGACAACATCCCCACTCTGGTCTTCAGGATTGATGACATAAACATCAATCTCTTCGCCCACGGTCATCTTCGCCAGTACTTCCGGCGGGATGGCTTCAAACTCTTTGCCCGTAATGACACCTTCGGACTTGGTGCCAATACTGACCAGGATCTGGCTTGCGCCGATGCTGGCTATAGTTCCCTTACGGGTCTCGCCCTGGACAGGAGATTCGATGTTGCCTAAACCTTCTGCTGCGAGTAGTGATTCCATGTTTTGGTGATTTTCGGTTGTTTCCCCCTGCTCGAGGTGGGATTCGGTTTGATCCATATGATTACAAGACTCCATTTTCAGCGAAATGTCTTAGCATTATAAGAGATTAACGATTTCTTTGCAACCCTATGCATAAAACCATGCGGAATTAACGTTGATATTACCATCGTTGGGGTGGACCTGCGTGTCCACCCCTATGCAATATGACCAATCGACCCGTGTTTTAACTCAATTGGGTCGGTTGGCGAACCTCCCCTACGATATGAACAAATATCTGTGATCGATTGTCAAATATGTTTTACTCAAAAATTCACAAGTCCAATTAGAGAAATTGCATCTTCTAGTTGTATACTATGTTTAATAGGTATACAAATTTCATTCCACTGATTTTGAGGAGGTTCACAATGGGTGTAAAGTTTCCGAGCGATGAATGGGTCAAGATGATGATGGAAGATTTGAATAAATCTGATGCCTACATGGAAGCAGCCAAGAATTGGGAAGGTGATTTTTACTTTATCATCGATCCCAAGGAAAAGACCGAGAAACCCGTTATGCTATACATGGATCTCTGGCATGGCAAATGCCGGGATGCCTTTATGGTGACCGACCCGGAAAGCCGCAAGCCCGTTTTCCGCCTGTCGGGGACTGCTGAAAACTGGAAAAAAGTGATGACCAAACAGATGGACCCCATGCAAGCCATGATGACCGGAAAGCTCAAGCTGGCGGGGAACATGTCCATGGTGATGAAGAACGTGCGCGCCGCCAAGGAGCTTGTGGAAAGCTGCACCAGGATCGAAACCGATTATCCTGTCTAAATCATTTTTACTTATCCTCAATATACGTTAAAAGGAGAACCAAAATGTGGTTTTTCTCCAGTCCTGCCATTGTATTTGGTGACGGCGCTTTAGGCAACCTTGAAACGATCCGGGGTCAGCGCGCCTGTATTGTTACCGATGCCAACCTGGTGAAGCTTGGCTACGTGGATCGTGTAATAAGCGCTCTGGCGTCCACAGGTATGCAGATTAGTGTGATTGACGCAGTCGAGCCGGACCCTTCGCTCGAAACGGTCAAAGCCGGCGCGACCCGAATGCTGGAAACCAATCCGGATTGGATCATTGCCCTGGGCGGCGGTTCCGTAATGGATGCAGCCAAAGGCATGTGGATCCTCTATGAGCATCCGGATTTCGATCCCGAGTCGATCAACCCGATCGACGTGATCGGTCTGCGGGTGAAAGCACGATTGATCGCGATCCCGACCACTGCCGGGACAGGCTCTGAAACAACCTGGGCGATCGTCTTGACCAACCACGCTGAGCAGCGCAAACTTGGCCTCGGCAACCGGGAGGCCGTCCCCGATATTGCCATCCTGGATCCCGAATTCATCCGTGATCTTCCAAAGAAGGTTACCGCTGAGACAGGGTTGGACGCGCTCACCCACGCCATTGAAGGCTACACCAGCACATACGCCAATGATTTTTGTGACGGGTTATGCCTGCAGGCTGCGAAACTGGTGTTTGATTATCTGCCGCACTGCTACCATGACGGCCAGGATATGGAAGCGCGCACACACATGCAAAATGCTGCAGCCATTGCCGGGTTGGGTTTCGGGAACTCCATGGCTGCCCTGGCGCACGGTATGGGGCATGCCCTGGGAGGTGCTCTGCACGTCCCGCATGGATGCGCTGTCTCCCTCTTTTTGCCGTATACAATTGAATACTGTGCTCAAGTAGAAGGTACACGTTATGCTTCCATAGCCCGGTTTCTAGGCTTGCCAGCAAGAAACGAGAAAGAAGCCGCAGCCAGCTTGGTGGAAGCCATTCGAAAATTGGAACGCGAGATCGATCAACCGCTGACCCTTTCAGAAATCGGTATCGATCGGGAGGCTTTCGAGCGCGAATTGGATCACCTCATATCCAACGCGATGAACGATACCCAGACGATCATGGCTGCCAGGGTACCAGAGGAAGATGATCTGCGCCGGTTATTCATCTGCGCGTATGATGGAAAAAAAGTGGATTTTTAGTATCAATTTCTACTCTGAATCAGAGGAGTGAATATGTTTGGACGAATGTTAAAGGTAAATCTATCCACCGGTAATATCAGTAAGGAACAGGTGCCTGCCCAATGGGTGAATGATTTTATCGGTGCTAGTGGATTGGCTGCCCGTTTATTATGGGATCATATTGATCCGAAGCGGGATGCCCTTGATCCGGAAAGTCCATTCCTATGGGTTACAGGACCACTGACTGGCACTGGCGGCCCGGCAACGGGTAGATTTACCATTTGCGGCAGGTCCCCCCAGACCGGGTTGTGGGGTGAATCGAATATTGGCGGCTTTGTAGGCCCTGAAATGCGGCGTGCCGGTTTTGACGTTTTATGGATCTCCGGCCGCTCTCCACAGCCGGTTTACCTGTTGATCCGGGACGGCTCGGCTGAGATCCGCCCGGCCGGCCACTTGTGGGGTAAAACGGACACCTATGAAACTCAAAAAATGATCCGAGAAGAGATTGGTGAGTCTCAAACCAGGGTTGCTTCCATCGGATTGGCCGGCGAGAACCTGGTTCCATTTGCCAATATCATGTCAGACCATGGCCGGGCAGCCGGACGTACGGGGATGGGTGCGGTGATGGGCAGTAAGAATTTGAAGGCGGTGGCCATCCGCGGAACAGGAACTGTCCCGGTGGAACAGGAAATGGATTACAAAGAACTGCGTTCGGCCGCCAACAAAACTCTCCTTGACCAGAACATGACTTCCATTTTCCATGCCGTGGGTACCGGCGGTTCTGCTGAATATTTACAGATGCTGGGAGATATGCCGCAAAAATACTGGACTGCACCCACCTTCGAAGGGGCAGGCCAGATCAGTGGATCAGAAATGCAGGCTACGATATTAACCGGGACGAAATCCTGCCAAGGGTGTGTCATCGGCTGCGGGCGGGAAGTATTCGTCCAGGAAGGTCCATATGCGACCGAACCTAAAAGCAAAGGACCTGAATATGAAACCATCTGCGCATTTGGTTCTCAGTTATTAGTGGACGACCTCCCGATGATCACCAAACTGGGTGATATCTGCGACCGGTACGGTATGGATACCATTTCGGCAGGCAGTGCCATCGGATTGGCCTACTTGCTTTTTGACCGCGGGATCATTAACGAGTCCCAAACCGGAGGGATGGCGCTGCATTGGGGTGATGGTCTGCCAGCATTTGCTCTACTGGAACAAATGACCAGAAAAGAAGCCTTTGGTGCGGAGCTTGCAGAAGGCAGTCTGGCACTGGCGACCCGTTATGGCGACCCGGATCTGGCTGTGCAGGTCAATGGACTGGATATTGCCATGCATGACCCGCGCGCATTTTCTGGACAAGCACTGGCATATGTTACCTCGCCCCGGGGGGCCTGCCACAACCAATCAGATTTCTTCAACGTGGAATTGGGCGGTACTATCGATGAAATCGGAATATTCGCGAGTGAGCGTTGGGAAGATGCCGGGAAAGCTGAGAAGGTTATGCTCCACCAGCACTGGCGCACGGCCTGCAATAGTTTGGTGGTTTGTTTCTTTGCAGTGGTGAACCCATCCGAACTGGCTCCCATGCTCTCTGCTTCATTAGGGGAAGACTGGGATGTCGAACGGATGATGAAAGCCGGAGAGCGTGCCTGGAACCTGAAACGGGCCATCAATATCCGGTTGGGGTTGACCCGCGCAACAGAGAAATTGCCCAAATTATTATTACTGGCACTACCTGATGGTGGGCAGGAAGGTCATCTGCCGGATATGGACGTTCTTTTAAAGGAATACTATGCATCCAGCAGTTGGGATGAAAACACCGGCCAGCCTAAACCTGAGAAGCTGGTTGAATTGAGCCTTGACTTCGTTAAAGGGTAGGTAGCTGGGTGCGTTTCCAACGCACCCAGCTATTATTTTTTCCAACAAAGGTAGAGATGCTCACTGCACATGCGTGCAGCGCATGTGTCGCTGTGCACAGAACGACAACCGGTTGGCCATCCCGTGAATTCAATATATTGAACCTTCTCGGTTTCAGGTCTCGGGGGGAAATGAAGGCCAAATCTGTGTATTGTTTTAAGAAACGAAAGATTTGTATAATGAGTTAATCTGATCGTCATTCTTTCATCCCAGCCATGGTGTTTTTATCGTCCGTGTTATTACTAAAGGAGGTATGCCATGTTCCGTGTTTCTAAGTATGTCGTTCCTATCATAGTGATCATGACTTTTATTCTCGCATGCAGTCTTTCAGCCCCTTCCAAAAATTCACAAGAAGAAAATCAAATACCTGTAACAGGGGAACAGACACCCCTGGTGGTAGATGATCCAACCGAACTGCCGCCTCAACCGACCGCTGAGCCGACGGCGACAGCTGAACCCACCAAAGAGCCTTCACCCACCGCGATCGTACACCTGGACCTCCCGGATGCCACCCTGCCGGAGGATAAACCACAGGTCACCTATGACCAGGAATCCATCCTTAGTGCTGAGCAGAAAGAAGCATATGCAGGTGATCAGTTTCCGATAGGTCGCTATGAACGCCCGTTTGATCAGAATATGCTCTATATCCCATTCATTGATATTAAACAATCCAACTTGATTCGCAATAAAGACAACAAATATATTTACTTGGACATCTTCCTGTTGGAAAATCCGTCTCTCGCACCGGATGGTGAGTATGGTTTTGGAATTGAACTGGACGTCAACCTGGATGGTCGTGGTGAATACCTCGTCTGGACGAAGCTGCCAAAAAGCACAGAATGGTCTGTTGAGGGAGTGCGTGTTTTGAAGGATACAAACAAAAGCATTGGCGCCATAAAGCCCGTGTTCAGCGATACTCCTGCGGGTGGCGATGGTTATGAGCTCAATATCTTCGACTCCGGAATTGGGACAGACCCGGACCTGGCCTGGTCGCGTATCTCGCCGTTGGATCCCACCATGATCGAAATCGCCTTTAAGAAAACTATCCTGGATGAATCACAAAAGTTCCTTTGGGGAACCTGGTCAATCCTTGGGCCAGATCAGTTTGATAGGTTTGACCATAATGATTATTTCACCTATGTTGATGCTGGTTCACCTACAAAGAGCGATAAAGACTTTTATCCATTGAAAGCGATGTATGCATTGGATAATACCTGCCGGGCTGGTTCCGGTTTTACTCCAAAGGGAAATGAACCAGGCTTGTGCCCAATTGCACCAAAAGCTAAGGATCAACCAAATTGTAGAAGAGTTTGCATTCGTCCTGCCATTTCGCATGTTGGCTGTCTCGAATGGGCGACTATATGCAATTAATTCTTTATTAGGTCGTTAAGGATTTTATCATTTGTACAAGAAGCTGGAGTTTTTTGACGAAGTAAATGTAGCCTGGGATGCCTTTCAGGCGGCTATCGCATTATGTGATTGGTCCAAGTTGGAGCTGCCAGGTGTGGAAGGAACCTGGTCGGTAAAGGATATCCTGGCACATGTCACCTGGTTTGAACGGGAGATGGTGGGCATGCTGAAGGCCAGGAAACTGGCGGGCTCGAAATTGTGGGAGCTGTCTAAGGATGAACGCAACCGAATAATTTATGAACAAAACAAGGCAGTACCCCTAGCAGTCGTAAGGTCCGAATCCAATTCGGTGCATGATGATCTTTTGTTACAGTTGCAGCTTTGCAGCGACGAAGAATTGAATCAGGCTGCCAGGTATGAATCCATGCCATCGGATTGGGTACCAGGTGAAATTCTAGCTAATAATACATATGACCATTACCGGGACCATACAATTCCTATCATGGCATGGTCTTGCGGGGTCAATTCAATCTAGATGAGCAGAGGCAATTAGTAACTGCCTCTGCTGCACTCGGTTTTTCACTGTCAAGGTAACAACTGATCACAAAAAACATTGCCGATCCGTAAAAGGTATAATCGGTCATGGGCAATTAATCTTACACAGGTACAAAGATTCAGATTATAAAGACATTGATACTTTTGAATAGGAGTTAATAATGATAAAAGTAGGCTATATTGGTCTTGGATTGATGGGGAAAAATATTGCACGCAACATCCTGAAAGCGGGATTTCCCCTGGTGATCCACAACAGGAGCCAGGCTGCTGTGAATGAGCTCGTTACGGAAGGTGCGATTCGTGCATCAACTCCGGCCGAAGTTGCCGGACTGGTGGATGTAGTCTTCACGAATCTGCCGGACAGCCCGGATGTGGAAAAAGTGATCCTTGGAGAGAATGGGGTTATCACCGGGGCGAAAAAGGGATTAATTTGGGTGGATAACTCCACCATTAAACCTGCTGTCGCCAGACAGATCGCTGCAAAGCTGAATGAAAAAGGGGTCAATTCATTGGATGCGCCCGTCAGCGGCGGTGAAATCGGCGCTCAAAATGGTACCCTGGCCATCATGGTAGGTGGTCCGGCAGATGCGCTGGGCATCGTTATGCCAATTTTCAAGGCTATGGGAAAGACGATCACACACGTTGGTGATTCGGGAGCCGGGCAAATAGCGAAAGCAGCCAACCAGATCATGGTCGCAGCTCAGATGGTCGCAATGGGGGAACTAATCATTTTCGCACAAAAAGCAGGGGCTGACCCACAGAAGGTCGTTGAGGCGATCAAAGGCGGGGCTGCCCAGTGTTGGACGCTGGACGTGAAAACGCCCAGGTTATTCAAAGGGGTCCGAACACCCGGTTTTAAGGCTCAGATGCAGGCCAAGGATTTGAATATCATTATAGAAACCGCGCATGAATATGGCATTCCCCTTCCTTCAGCGGCAGTTGACGCTCAATTGTATAACTCGATGGTCGAACTGAACCTCGGAAACCAGGACAATTCCGCTGTGATTGGAATTCTAGAATTGTTGGCTAATGTCAAATTGGATGTGAACGATCAAAAGTAAATTCGATTCGGAGTTTAAACAAGAAATCAATTGACTGCAAAATCATAATATATAAATAGATCCATAATCGTGCCTCTATTTATGATCCTTAATAATGTCGTATACTTTTATTAAGTGTCAGGTAAATGTCGTGCTTACGACATTGAGCCAGCCGCCCTTCGTGAGTATAGTAAACGCAAAACGGAGGCAAAAATGATCCAACCTATTATCGGTCAAAGAGTAGCCGAATTACGGCAGCAAAAATCGTTCACACAGGAACGCCTGGCAGAATTGTGCGATGTCAGTACAAGGACGATCCAGCGTATTGAAAGCGGGGAGGTTGAACCTCGTTCTTTTACTCGCACCAGCCTAAGCAATGTATTGGATTTTGATTTTGGCGAAGACACCACCCAGAACGATATGCTTTGGCTGGTGGTGATGCACCTGAGCAGCTCCCTGCTGATGGTGATCATCCCCCTATTGATCTGGTCCTGGAAGAGAAAAACTAGCACCATCATTGACAGGCAGGGACGGGAGGTACTGAATTTTCAAATCACGATGACACTCCTGCTTTTCGGGGCAGTACTACTACGGATGGGTATTGAGTTAGGAGGTGTGGCATTATTGATCCTGGATGCGAATGCTCCCGTCTTGTTGCTAACCGTCCTCGTATCGGTCAGTATGCTCCCTTTAATACTAATTGGGATTTATTCGATCATTCAAGCTATTAGGAATACGATTCTAGCTGTTAGTGAGAAACCAATCCATTATCCATTAAGCATACATTTCATCAAGTAACCACATTTGTCTGAACAAAATAAAGATGCACAATCGAATATTGTGCATCTTTTAGTTTATTATCAGTTCATACTGCTGAGCTTGTGAAAAGAATATAAGCAGGTAGGCGCTAAAAATTAAGCTTTTCCGCTTTGTCTTACCCACCCCTCAAGGTGTCCCAGGAGGTTCAACATCACTCCTGTTGCTCTTTCGGCAAATAAGTCGATATTATCGTACACTTCGCCACCATCACTCCCCACAAGGTCGGAGACTCCCCGCAAGATCAGGCAAGGCACATTGTTCGCCTTGGAGATGAACGCGATTGCCCCAGATTCCCAATCTCCAGCCACCGCGCCGTATTTGCGCATCAACTCGGGGATCTCACCTGCCACAAGATCACAGTCTCCCGAAACCAGCAACGTTCTGCGTACTGGCTGCGGATATGGTTCATTTAGGAAGGATAGATCCAGTTCGGTGGTATAGGCCCGGATTGCCACATCCGGATCTAGCATTTGTTCGATCAGGTCGTACACAATGGTCTTTTCCACCAGGATCACCTCGTTAATATCCACCTGCCCGGCAAAACCCCCGCAGGTTCCCAGGTTGATGATCAACTTCGGGTTCCATCGCGAGATGGCATACTGGGTCGAACCAGCAGCCTTGATCTTTCCCCACCCGCCATGCAGGAAGACAAGCTCATCACCGGATGATAATTTCAAGTGAAAGCAATCGCCAAAGGGGGTAGGTTCAAGGTTTGCAGGATGATAATATCCCAGCACAGCTTGCCATTCCTGGCTGGCGGAGATTAATACGACAATGGGGTTTTTTATAATTGGATTATTCTGACTGTTCAAGTTTTTGCCTCTGGTCGTGCCGGTATTTCCTCCTGAGCAGGCTGGCCAGGTGCGATCGCTCAAATAAGTGGGTGACGGAACGAAATTGAATCTCAACTTGTGAAAGCTGCATGATCTCGTCAGCGATCTTAAAAGCCGCATCTGGTTTGCCTTGCTCGCTCGCACAGGATTTGCGCTGTATCCAGACCAGCCTGTCATTCTCCAGCCAGTGGGCTATGACCTCCAGCAGTTTTGAAGAATTTTCCACTATTTCCCCCGCTCCAGTCGAAACTACAAATTCAGCGTTCCCGCTTTCCTGCCCGGGGAGAACATTGACCAGGATCATGGGTAATCCGGCAGCCATGGCTTCCGAAACGATCAGCCCGCCGGCTTTACAGATCACCGCGTCAGATGCGTTCAATAAAGCGGGGATGAAATCCACATAGTTGTAGATACGTACCGGGACGTGCCAATCCACCTGACGCATGCACTGATACAGCTCATCGTCTCCTCCGGCAACCAGCACCAATTCAACGGGATGGCCGCTGTGGTTCAGCCCTTCGAATCTCCGGCAGTCCATCCACCCTTTTACTACCGACCACGAGAATGATGAACTTGTCCGGATTCAACCCCAGGTCTGCCCGAATCTCAGCTTTTGACCGTTTTTCTTTGCATATCGAAGTGGAAACAGGGATACCGGTAACAAGCACCTTATCGGGGGATAAACCCGACTTGATAGCCTGCTGAAAGACATTTTGGGTGGGTACCATCAACCGTTCCGTCCCGCTATTGAACCAGACCCGATGCACATTGATCAGGTCTGTTACCACTGTCACCATGGGCAGGCTGGTTTGCTTCATTGTGAATACCGCATCCAACGGTGCCTGGTAAACAGGATAGGTGGTTACAACGATATCCGGCTTGACACGTTTCACCAGATCGCTCATGACCTCATACAACATAAGGGTAAGTGCTGTCTCCACAAAAAGCGCTGGTACTGTGGCATCGCTGACATCATATCCGATTTTGTAGAGCTCGGGAACGGACTTGATAATATTGTCATAATCTGACTGGCTATCGCGGAGATAAAATGGCGTTCGCTCATCCTGCAATGGGTTGACAATATCCACGTGGCACAGCTTGCCATATTTTTCTTCAAGTCCCGACTTGATCGCGAATGCCGCACTGCGATGCCCAAAACCAGCGTCCGCATAGAGAATGAGGATCTTTTTTCTGCAGTTCATCTTCCCTCCAAATTATGGCGTTCTCATAATACCAAATGATGAGGGCAAATTGTGCTTAACGATGATTATGGATGTCCATCGGTCAGGTAATGACTCAATAGTATGAGCGCTTTTTCTGCTGATAACTCTTTGATCTGGATCCGGTTCCCTTTGAACAGAAATCGAAAAGCCCATTCTCCCGTCGGAGTGCTCAATCCAAACCAGACTGTTCCCACCGGTTTGTGCAGCAGTCCACCCCCGGGTCCGGCTATTCCGCTAACTGAAACACCAATATCGGCAGCGAGAGCTTGCCGGATTCCACGTGCCATCTCCAGCACGGTTTCTTCACTCACCGCACCGTACTTCTCCAGGGTGGCATGGTTTACACCCAACAGTTTTTCTTTTGCTTCATAAGCATAAGCTGTCACGCTTCCTAGGTAGTAATCAGAGCTTCCGGGAATATTGGTGATGCGGTGTCCAATCAACCCGCCGGTGCAGGATTCTGCCACTGCCAGTTTCAGTCCCCTGGTTTTGAGTAGCCCGCCGATTTCTTCTTCCAGTAATATCGCCACTAAGTTCTCCGTTCAGATATATTCTAACCTAAAATGTGAGACGAAAACCCATATCTTTTAGCGATCCCCTCTCTACACGGTCGACCCACACAAAGAGTTGGTGTTAAAATATATGGAAATGGAAATCACACCAAATATTCAAAGCATACTGGATAACCTGCCCCTCAAACCCGGCTGTTATATTATGAAAGGCAGCGACGGGACGGTGATCTATGTGGGGAAAGCTATCAATCTGCGCAACCGGGTGCGCAGTTATTTCCATAAACTGGCGGAATGGGACCATAAAACCCGTAAATTGGTACCCAATGTCACTGATATAGAGTGGATCGTGGTCGGTTCAGAGTTGGAAGCTTTGATCCTGGAAATGAACCTGATCAAGAAGCACCGGCCGCGTTACAACGTCCGGCTGAAGGACGATAAGAAATATCCGTATATTAAAGTGCATTGGATGGATGATTTCCCGAAGGTCACCATTACACGTGAGATGGAAAAGGATGGCAACCGTTATTTCGGTCCATATACCTCCGTATGGGCTGTTCACCAAACAATGGATCTGCTGCGCAGAATATTTCCTTTCTTAACCTGTGACCGCGTGATCACCGGTATGGATGAGCGCGCCTGCCTTTACTATGATATCCATCTCTGCTCGGCTCCCTGCATAGGGGTGATCGCCATGGCAGCTTATCGCCAGAACATAGAAGACCTGTGTTTCTTCCTGGAAGGGCATACCAAGCCCATCATTTCCCGCCTGCAGGTAGAGATGGATACAGCATCAGAGGACCTGAAGTTTGAGAAAGCAGCCGCTCTGCGCGACCAGATCCAGGCGATCAATACGGTGGTGGAAAAACAGAAGGTGATCAGTTCGGACCAGACAGACTCGGATGTGATTGCCATAGCCCGTGCCGATAATGAAGCCTGTGTGCAGATCTTCTTCATTCGGGCTGGAAAACTGATCGGCCGCGAGTATTTCATCCTCGAAGGCACTGAAGATTCAAGCGATTCAGAAGTGGTTTCGCAGTTCCTGAAGCAGTTCTATTCCGAGGCAGCTACTCTGCCGTCAGAAGTCCTTCTGCCCAATGATATTGAAGAAGCAAATATCATCAAACAATGGCTGGCTTCCCGTAATAACAACCACAAGGTGGAACTGCTGGTTCCGCGCCGAGGCGCTAATCACGACCTGGTGGAGATGGCTGCCGAAAACGCCACCGACACATTGAATTCATTGCGTGCCCGCTGGCAGGCGGATACGCACAAGCAGGCTGAAGCACTGGGGGAATTGCGCGATGCCCTGGGTTTGTTGGTTCCCATCAATAAGATCGAGTGTTATGACATCTCAAATATCCAGGGAACCGCTTCGGTCGGCAGCATGGTCATATTCGAACAGGGCGTGCCCAACAAAAAGAATTACCGCCAGTTCAACATCAAGAGTGTAGATGGTCCCGATGACTTCGCGAGCATGGAAGAAGTGTTGACCCGGCGCTTTGGAAGGTGGAAGGCAGCCGAAGAAGAGAATATTCCGGGGAAGAAACCTGATCCGGCCTTTTCGATCCTGCCGGACTTGCTCATCGTGGATGGCGGCAAAGGCCAATTGGGGCGGGCTGTAAAAGTGCTGGAAACGTATGGATTGCAGGAACGTGTTCCGGTGGTCGGGCTGGCCAAACAGCAGGAGGAACTATTCCGCCCGGGTATATCCGAATCTGTGCTGCTGCCAAGACACAGCCAGGCTTTATACCTGATTCAACGGATCCGCGACGAAGCGCACCGCTTTGCCATCACTGCACATCGCAAGAAACGCACAAAGACCGGTCTGGCTTCACGCCTGGATTCCATCCCCGGAGTCGGCCCCAACCGGCGTAAGGCGTTATTGATCCAATTCGGCTCGATCGAAGCTATCAAGGAAGCGACCATTGAGCAGTTGGCAGCGGTGAAAGGGATCACCCTTCAGGTTGCCCGGTCCGTAAAAGCCGGCCTGGAATAAAGAGTTGCTCTCAATGGATTCAGTCAATCGGTAGGGGTCGACCTATGTGTCGACCCAATAAAAAACCTTCCGAAGTAAGTATCGACTTCAGAAGGTTTTTAATGTTTACAAAAATTCAAATTAAATATTGAACCGGATATTCAGGATATCCCCATCCAGGACGATATATTCCTTCCCCTCCAAGCGGAACTTTCCTTTGCTCTTGGCTTCATTCATACTTCCCAGGGCGACCAGGTCATTATAAGCCACCACTTCTGCGCGGATGAACCCTTTCTGCAGATCTGTATGGATCTCACCCGCTGCTTCAGGAGCAGTTGCCCCGCGATGCACAGTCCATCCCCGGCATTCATCCGGACCAACTGTGAAGAAAGATTGCAGCCCGAGCAGGTCATACGACAGCCGGATCATACGATTCAGGCTGGGTTCTTCGATGCCG
Source organism: uncultured Leptolinea sp. (assembly GCA_964387025.1). Taxonomy (GTDB): domain Bacteria; phylum Chloroflexota; class Anaerolineae; order Anaerolineales; family Anaerolineaceae; genus PNON01. The sequence goes on from CAYLUZ010000001.1 coordinate 165,884, forward strand.
TATTCCTGTAAAAAGATCTGCATCTCGTCTGGTGGGAGTTGGGCAATATCCATTTCCAGTTTCCCCTGCAGAGAGACAACCTGGCTGTGTTTGTGGGCGTAAGTGATTGCTGGTTCTTTTTGACCTTCGGAAAGATTCAGCACAATGAGGGTGGGTTTCCGTGAGAGGAAGCCATACCCGGAGAGCATTTTCTCCTCCTCATGACTGATCTCCATGTCTTTCAGGGGTTTCTCTTCGCTGAGTACTGCATGGAAGCGTTCGAACAATTCGTGTTCGCGATCGATGACTGCTTTTTCCCTGCCGGCGCCTTTCTTGCGTTCCTCCGCCAGTCGTTCCAGCTTACGTTCAACAGCGATCAGATCATTCAGGATGAATTCGGTGTCCATGGCGGCGATATCGCGCTGCGGGTCGATGCTTCCAGCGGCATGCGGCACTTCGTCTGATTCGAAGCAGCGCACCACATGGATGAAGCCGTCCATCTGGGTAAGGTGATTCATTAATGTGCCAGAAATACCGCTTTTCCCGGCACTGCCATCCAACCCGGCAATGTCGGCATATGTGACCTTGGTGTAAATTGTCTTCTTGGGGTTAAACATCGCGGAAAGCGTGTCCACCCGCGGGTCGGGAACATCCACCACGGCGGTGTGCACTTCCAACTTACCGCCGGCTCCGGTAGGTACAGTTCCGCGGGTGAGAGCATTATAAAGTGTGGTTTTTCCAGACTGTGGTAAACCAATGATACCTAAGCGCATAATATTTTCCTGTGATTCCCGCTCATCTTGACCGGAGCGGTGGTTTTAGATATACTACAATTCGTTATAGATGCCGGAGTGGCGGAATTGGCAGACGCGCACGACTCAAAATCGTGTACCTTCGGGTATGTGGGTTCAATTCCCACCTTCGGCACCTCGATTATAACATGACCCCCTCACAGCGTTGCGGGGGTTTTCATTTATATTGATGGGGAATGAATATTCTATGAATAATATTTTTCCTGTTGTGATACCATTAAAGTACGTTCAATAATTTTACTTAATGGTGGATTGGAGGCAGATATGGATTCGATGAATAATATCCTGGCTGTCATTCTTGGAGGCGGTAGGGGCGCAAGGTTGTATCCCCTCACAAAGTATCGTTCCAAACCTGCCGTCCCGATGGGCGGTAAATACCGGCTGATCGATGTTCCCATCAGTAATTGCATCAATTCGGGGTTGTACCGGATCGCGGTTTTGACACAATTTAATTCAGTATCTTTGCACAGGCATATTTCACGCACCTACAGTTTCGATTCCTTCCACACCGGATATGTTCAGGTCTGGGCAGCTGAGCAGACTTCCAGTAGCTCGGACTGGTACCAAGGCACCGCTGATGCAGTTCGTAAACAATTATGGCAGATCAAATCTGCTGACGCTGATTTTGTACTTATTCTAGCTGGTGACCATCTTTACCGGATGGATTATGCGGCTATGGCAGATTTCCACTGCCAGAATAAAGCCGATATCACCGTGGCCGTCCAGCCGGTTGCTAGACATGATGCCAATCGCTTTGGAATCCTCAAGCGCGATCCAGGGTGTAGAATTACAAATTTTGCTGAAAAACCCGTAGATCCCAAAATTCTCGAGGAAATGGTGAGCCGCGACGATAAGAATAAACCTTATCTGGGGTCGATGGGTATCTACATGTTCAAAACGGATGTATTAATGGAACTGATTGGCAATACCACCTTTGATGACTTTGGCGGCGATGTCATTCCGTATGCTTTGGACAAGAAAAAAGTGTTTGGCTACGATTTCGACGGTTACTGGGAAGATATTGGAACTATCCGATCTTTTTACGACACCAACCTGGCGCTGACCCTGCCCGAACCGCCTTTCAACATGTTCGATGCCAATAACCCGATCTACACAGCCCCGTTGTTTCTGCCCTGTTCGCATATTATTAATAGTTCCCTCGAGCAAACCCTCCTTGCGGATGGTTGTTGGATCGATAATGCCACCATCAGGCACTCCAGTATCGGTGTACGCAGCCGCGTAGAACATGGCAGCCAAATTGTGGATAGTATCATTATGGGTGCAGATTATTACGAAAAAGCCCGGCTTAGGTCCAAACACAAGATTCCGATAGGAATTGGCCCCGGCTGCCAGATCGAAGGTGCCATCATCGATAAGAATGCCCGGTTAGGTGCGGGAGTTATAATTCGAAAATTCCCGCGGGGAACCGATATGGATATGGATGACTGGGTGGTAAGGGATGGCATTGTTGTTGTGCCAAAAGATGTTGAAATCCCGGCCGGAACACGGATTTCTCCTGATATCCCACTGTTCTGATTCTTTGCTGGTGGAATATTTAACATAATTGTCTTTAGCGGGAATATTAAAAACGCTAATTATAGGGATCATCTTTGGTATTTACAATGCAGGAATACAGCTATCAACTGATCAATGGGTATCCCATCCTGAATATGGATGGATTGAAAGTATTACTAAACACCGGCTCAGCGGAAAGCATGGGGGTGCCGGGTGAATTAACCATTGCCGACAAAATATCTTCGTTAAAAAATACCACTCTCAGATTGACTCCTGCCAGTCTGGAGAAACAATTAGGCACTCCGGTGGACGTTATGCTGGGCGCAGATATCCTTACCCAGTTCGATTTCAAATTGCTGCCCGAAAAAATGCAAGTCGTATTTACAATCGGCGAGTTCCACCCATACGGTTATTGTAATTATTTCGAGCTATTCAATGGTGTGCCGATTACCCCCGTTTCTGTGTTCAACCAGGATATCCGGTTATTCTTCGTAACAGGTTCGCGCAGAACTTATCTGAAACAGAATCTATTGAAAAATACAAACCCAACTGGCACTGCAACCGATTATTACCCGGGGTTGGGAGCTTTTGAGACACCCATCTTTAAAGTCACGATCTGGGTTGCCGGTTTTGATGTGGAATTGGAGGTTGGGATCCCGCCGAAACCATTGTTATCCATGCTGGATCAAACGCATTCACAGGGGGTTTTGGGGGTGGATGTTCTCCAGGGGTTTGAGGTATGTCTGGCCCCGCGTCGCCGCGAAAGCATCTGGTGGAAACGCGGCAGCGGTGGGGGGCAGGAGCTGGAAGGTCAGCGCCGCGACCCGAATGATGTTCCCGGTTATTATTATTAATTAAAACGCGTAGAGGCCGAACTGTGTGTCGACCCCTACATTATGATGTGGTTCTGGAATTTCAGTCCAAATTATTGAATATATGTCTTTACCTGCGGGTCATCCAGGAATACCAGGTTCAAGATACCGGCTACTACTGATAACACATTGCCGTAAATGATGTTGGCGATCTCGAAAATGGCTAGGGTCTTGATGGTATTTGCGGCTACTAACTTACCGGAAAGCATCTTTGATGCATATACGATCTCAAAGACACCCAATACCAGTGGAAGCACTGCCACGGGAAGGCATAATAAACCGACAATACTAACGATCGCCGCACCGGTGATTGATAAACCTGCTAATACATTCAAGATACCGTTAACCAGCATGATAATGGCTATCGCCTGGACTTTTCCAGGTGTGGATTGGTTTGTTGGCATAACAATTTGGTCAGACATTTTTTCCTCTTTAATTAATGATTTATTGATTTCTATTTATGTATACGCGCGGAAGAAGAGTTAGTTGCAATGATTTCAGGTATCAGTTATAAATACTCTTGAATGACCGATAATAACAATCATCTTGTCATTTGGAGTTCTTTAATGAGATCATTGGAATGGAAAGAATCTTATTCTGTGGGAGTCCAGTCACTCAATGAGCAGCATAAGGTATTGGTAGGCCACCTAAATACCATTTATGAATTGTTCGATAGTCCAGATAAAAGGGAGCAGGTAGGGGCTCTGCTATCTGAACTGGAACAATACGCGCAGGTTCATTTTAAATCCGAAGAAGACCTGTTTTCAAAATATAAATATCACGCTCTTGCTACGCACGCTCTTGAACACCGCTTCTATGAACAGAAGGTAAATGAATTCAAGACGAGATTCGACTCATCAGACGAAAAAGTGACCCTGGATATGCTCGAATTCCTGGCCGATTGGTTAACCGGTCATATATTGGGCAGTGACCAGGAGTACCGGAGGTATCTGAACAATTGCGGGGTGTTTTAATTATCTATCAATGGAGGGAAATTGATGCCAAGTAAAAAACTGGTTCTTCCCATTATCGTGCTGGAATTCCTCATCGCTGGATGTACAACAAATCAGGTAAAGCCAGTCCCAACGCTAACTTACACTTCAACACTTCCTGTGGCCTCAACGAATACCTCTGTTCCCAACACAGTTCTCCCGAAAATAACTGAAACTCCTTCTCTCCGTCGGTATGAATTCCCTGAATCCATGGATCCATCCAGAAAATACATGTTTTATTTGCACGGGAAAATCATTGAAGACCAGGGGCTCAATGCTGTCAGTCCCGATTATGGTCTTTATGAATATGAAGCCATACTAGAGAAACTGGGTAGTTACGGTTTCGTGGTTATCAGCGAAATAAGGCAAAAGAATTCTGACCCCATAGAATATGCAAACAAAGTTCTTGACCAGGTTAAATTCCTTCTTGATGGCGGCGTATCCCCCAAAAATATCACCATTATTGGTGCATCGAAGGGTGCAGAAATAGCGATATTGGCTTCAAAACTTATGCAAAACGACGGGGTCAACTATGTCATTCTTGGAGCTTGCCATCCGGATAACATCCAATACTACAAACAGAACGATATCTCCCTTTCGGGTAATGTGTTGTCAATTCGCGATTCAGTGGATGAGTTATCAGGATCGTGCGATGAATTATTTTCATTTTCCGAAGGTAAGGGTCTCGCCAACCACAACGAACTTATCCTGCAGGTTGGAACCGGGCACGGAATTCTTTATAAACCGATGGACGAGTGGGTGCTTCCGACAGTCGATTGGGCGAACGGAAAATAAAGAAAAGTAATACCTGGGAATCAGCTGAAAATACCCAAATTCTAATAAATATCAATTCTCTTTTTGATGCAGACAAGATTAAGATTTGGTACAATAATCTTAGAATTCATCCTTTCCCCTGGACAGGTAAAAGCTATCATGGATACTAATCCCGAATTCCCGTATGATTTTATAGATAAGGTCATCATTTCCAAAGACGATATTCAAAAGCGCGTACAAGATCTTGGGCGGCAGATCGCCCTCGATTACAAAGATTCAGAGAAGCTCCTCCTGCTGGGATTATTGCGCGGAAGCGTTGTCTTTATCACCGACCTGATGATGCACGTATCCAGGCCGATGACGATGGACTTCATGTCGGTTTCCTCCTACTCCGGTTCCGAATCCAGCGGTTTTGTGCGCATAGATTCCGATCATAAGACTAATATCCGAGGCTGGGATGTCATACTGATCGATGATATTGTCGATTCGGGTTACACCATTAAAACCGTATCCCGCCTGTTATTGGACAGGCAGCCCAAAAGCCTGAAAGTCTGTGCTTTGCTGGATAAGCCCGTCCGGCATAAGGTGGATATCCAAATCGATTACCTGGGGTTTTCCATCCCGGATTATTTCGTGGTCGGATATGGACTGGATATCGACGAAAAAGGCCGCAACCTGCCGTATATCGCTTCGGTTGACTTGAATAAATATAAGAAATAGGAAGATCATCATGCCTTTAGAGATCGTTGTGGGTGCCCAATGGGGTGACGAAGGAAAGGGCAGGGTGGTTGACCTGCTCTCAGAAAAAGCAGATATTTCTGCCCGTTACAATGGCGGTGATAATGCAGGCCACACTGTGACGGTCGGCGAGAAGATCTTCAAGCTGCACATCATCCCGTCCGGGTTCATTCATCCAAAAACCATCGGTGTTCTGGGGAACGGCATGGTGATCAATCCATCCACCCTGGTGGAAGAAATGGAAATGTTGAAGGCGGCAGGTGTGGAAGTTTCTCCCGCCCGGTTGTTCATTTCTGACGCTGCCCAGCTGATCACCCCGGCCCACCGGCTGTTGGATGCAGCACAGGATGCCGCCCTCGGTAAAGCCCAGATCGGCACCACCGGGCGCGGAATCGGTCCAGCTTATGTAGACAAAGCAGCCCGGCGCGGCTTGCGCACTGGTGAGATCCTGGACCTGCCATCATTCAAACAAAGATTGATGGACCACTTTACTTCAACAAATATTACTCTCAAAGCGTTGTATCAGCATCCGGGGTTGGATGTGGAAAAAACCATCGCGGAATACATGGAGAAAGCTGCCATTATGCAGCCATACATCCGCAGGATTGGTCCCATCGTGAAAAAAGCACTCGATGCTGGCAAGACCGTCCTTTCTGAAGCGGCACAGGGAACTTTATTAGACCTGGAGCAGGGCACTTATCCTTTCGTAACCAGTTCCTGCACCACTGCAGCCGGCGTATTCAGCGGGCTGGGATTGGGAATCTATCCGGTCAATCGTGTGGTTGGTGTTACAAAATCCTTCCAGACACGAGTAGGATCAGGTCCTTTCCCGACAGAACTGCTGGATAAAAAAGCCACCCTACTGCGCGGCACAGGCAGCAACCCGTGGGACGAGTTCGGCACCACCACCGGCCGCCCGCGCCGGGTCGGTTGGCTGGATCTGGTGCTGCTGCGTTACGCGATCGAGGTCAATGGTATTTCCGAGTTGTTCATCACAAAAATGGACATCCTTTCCGGAGTTGGTGAAATCCCGGTATGTGTTGCCTATAAAATACATGGCAAACAGTTACACCAGTTGGAACGAACCGCCGATGCCCAGAGTATGGCGCAGTATGTACCAGTCTATGAAACCCTTTCCGGTTGGCAGGAAGACCTGACAAAAGTTCGCGATTATGCTGGATTTCCGGCAGCCGCAAAAGAGTACATCCGCTTTATTGAAGAGCAGTGCGGAGTACCGGTACGGATGATCTCAGTCGGACCCGAACGTAACGCCGTAGTGTTGAAGAACTAAGTATGGAAAACTACAGCAGCTACCAAAGTCCTTTCAGCTGGCGTTATGGATCGATCGAAATGCGCCGTATCTGGAGCGAGGAAAACAAACGGCTCCTGTGGCGCCGACTGTGGGTGGTAATGGCGGAGACGCAGGTCGATTTTGGATTAGTGTCAATACAACAGGTGCAGGACCTGAAAGACCACGCCAGTGAGATCGATATCCCGGGTGCAATAAAGATAGAAGAGAAACTGCATCACGACCTGATGGCTGAGATCAAGGTCTATACTACGCAATGCAAGAGCGGTGGAGGAATCATCCATCTGGGTGCCACCTCGATGGATATCAAAGATAATGCTGAAGTATTGCAAATGAAAGCAGGACTGGAATTGGTCAGTCAAAAGCTGGCTGTCTTATTGGACAACCTGGCCGGGGCAATGGATCAATATGCCGCACTGCCGGTCATGGCATTCACGCATCTCCAGCCGGCAGAACCGACCACTCTCGGCTACCGCCTGGCCAATACCGGGCAGGATCTGCTTGCTGACTGGAAGTCGATTAAAGTATTAAGTACAGAAATTAAAGGCAAGGGATTCAAAGGCGCTGTGGGGAATGCAGCTTCTTTTACAATGCTGCTGGGTGAAGATGGTTTTGATCGCTTTGAAAGCGCCATGAGCGAAAAGTTGGAGCTGCCTTTTTATTCGGCCGCCACGCAAACCTATACCCGCAAACAGGATCTATCCGTGCTGAATACATTGGCCAGCCTGGGGGCAACACTGTATAAATTCGCCCTTGACCTGCGCCTGCTGCAGTCTGAAGTGATCGGGGAAGTCGCGGAACCATTCGGGGAAGAGCAGGTAGGCTCTTCCGCCATGCCATTCAAGCGCAACCCCATCCAATTGGAGAAGATCACCTCGCTGGCGCGGGAGTTATCCGCCATGCCAGCCGTGGCCTGGAACAATTATGCCCATTCAATGCTGGAACGCACTCTGGATGACAGCGCCAACCGGCGCAGCATCTTACCCGAGTCCTTCCTGATCGTCGATGAGATCCTTGAATCGTTTACGAAGATCGTTCAAGGATTGCAAGTCAGAACTCAGGCTATCGACAGGACTCTGGCCAATTTTGGTCCTTTCGCAGCAGTGGAACGGGTACTGATGGCGCTGGTGAAAAATGGTATGGACAGGCAGGCTGCACACGCCCTGCTGCGGAATCATAGCCTGAATGCCTGGGACGCGGTTCAACGGGGGGAGAATAATCCATTAAAAAGTCTGGTGGGTTCCGACCCGGTGATTAGCAACAAGATATCAAAACTGGAACTGGATGAACTGTTCAGGGTGGAAAGTTATACGGGTATTGCAGAAAAGCGCGCTCTGGAAATGGCTACAGACATTCGAGATCAAATCTCCCAGTAAATCTCCCAAATTCACCAAACTAGAGTACGTGTTTCATTGAGAAACGATCGCCGATCTCGCAATTTATGTTGAAATATACCAAAGTCTTTCTGGATTATGTAAGCTATTTATCGACTAATTCCCAATCACTCCTCACTAATCACTTATCTTCCATCCATTCTCTCCTCTCTTTACCCCCTTGACAACGCAATAAATCGGTATACAATAATACAAAGATACAATGATACAATTTGTTGATTGTAGAAACGGAGATGAATGAATTGAAAGCCATTCAGATTGACTTTAGGGCAGGCTCACCGATCTATATCCAGATCGTAGAACAGATCCGGCAGCAGGTTGCCTCAGGTGAACTCAGACCGAACGACCAACTGCCGACCGTGCGACAACTTGCATCCGAGCTGCGGGTAAATTTTAATACAATTGCACGAGCATACCGGATCCTGGACGAAGTTGGTTTGATATCGACCCAACAGGGGCGCGGAACGTATATTCTGGAGGAAACCACCCCGGAAGTGAGCCGTAACATTAAAGAACAATCTTTACTGGAGATGGCAAGAACTTTTATTCATGAAACAAAACAACTGGGTTTTTCCCTGGACGAGATCTTACAAGTCCTGAAAAACTCTGGTGACGAAAAAATAACAAATGAGGAATTAACAAATTGAAAGGCAGGAAAAAATGACTTTATCAAGTATGGTAAATAAAAAAGGGCAAAAGGGAAATTTGCCCAAGATCGACAACATCCATATCAACGGGATTGCTCTGGCTATATTCTTTGTATTTATGGTTATAGGCATCATCGGAGCGGCACTGATGGATTCCAAAGTTGCTGATTGGATCATCGGAATTTTCGTGGCCGGATTAACCTTCATCGGGTTCATCTTCCTTTTCTCGTTCAAAGTAGCTCAGCAATGGGAAAAAGCAGTTGTACTGCGCTTTGGAAAATTCCGCCAGTTGAAAGGACCCGGCGCTTTCTGGGTGCTGCCATTGGTCGACCAGACACCGACCTGGATCGATCATCGCGTGATGGTGACCCCCTTCAGCGCAGAGAAGACGCTTACCAAAGACACCGTTCCGGTGGATGTGGATGCGGTACTGTTCTGGCTGGTGTGGGATGCAGAAAAAGCCGCCCTGGAAGTGGAAGATTACCGGGCAGCCATATCCTGGGCTTCCCAGACGGCTTTACGCGAGATTATTGGCCAGATGACGCTGGCAGATATCCTGGTCGGGCGTGCGAAAATGGATGCAGACCTGCAAAAGATCATCGATGAGCGCACCACCCCCTGGGGTATCACCGTTCAATCGGTGGAGATCCGTGATGTGGTCATCCCCCGCGACCTGGAAGACGCCATGAGCCGCCAGGCACAGGCAGAACGTGAACGCCAGGCGCGCGTCATTCTGGGTGAGTCCGAAATGCAGATCGCCCACAGTTTCTCTGAAGCTTCAAAAGCCTACATCAATAACCCGACCGCATTGCACTTGCGCGCTATGAACATGCTCTTTGAAGGTCTGAAACAAAAAGGCGCACTGGTCATTGTCCCCAGCAGTGCTGTAGATACCATGAACCTGGGCGGCTTAAGCGGCATGGTCTCCCTGGCGCAGAACAATCTACCACCAGAGATGAAGTTGTAACAAGGAAATGTTTCACGTGAAACAAAAGATTAAATAATTTAGAATTGGAGAAGAATGTCAACAAAGAATAGTTTGATCATTATCGTGTTGCTGCTCGCACTCACCCTGGGTGTCAGCCTGATCTTGGGAAACCAAATGCCCGAACAAATGGCTTCCCACTGGAATGCCGCGGGGCAGGTAAATGGTTACAGCGATAAGAATACAGCCTTATTCCTGGTTCCGGGGATGGAACTGGGGCTGGTAGTGTTGTTATTAGGCGTACCTTTGATCGATCCCCGCAAAGAGAACATCCGTAAGTTTCGCCCGCTATACAATGTGTTCGTTATTGTAATATTGGGGTTCATGTCTTACGTCCATGTTCTCACCCTGTTATGGAATCTTGGGTGGAAATTTGACCTGATGGTTTGGATGGTTCCTGCCTTTACGGTACTGCTTTTCTTTGCAGGACTGGTGATGGGAAAAGCCCAGTCCAACTGGTTTATCGGTATCCGTACTCCATGGACATTGAGCGATAACCGGGTATGGGAAAAGACTCACCAGATTGGTGGTATCGCCTTTAAAATATGTGGTGCGATCAGCCTATTAGGATTGATCTTCCCGCGGTTGGCTATCTGGTTCCTGCTGATCCCGCTGCTTGGTACTGCATTCGGATTGATCCTCTACTCATACCTCTATTATCGCAGCCTGCATAAAGGCTTGGCTTAATTGTTTCACGTGAAACATCAGGTTGAATTATGAATAACATCATCGAAGTGATTAGTTTGGTAAAGGAATTTGGGTCAAAACGTGCCATCAATAATCTATCGTTTACGGTCAGCCCAGGTGAAGTATTCGGGTTGCTGGGTCCAAATGGGGCAGGGAAAACAACCACCATTCGAGTATTGAATGGGTTGCTGCCAGCAACAAACGGGGTGGTCCGAATATTTAGGGAAAACCCCATTACTTCCGGGGAGATGGTCCGCTCGCGGGTTGGAGTGCTCACAGAAACGCCAGCCCTGTATGAACGACTAAGTGCTCATGAAAACTTGCTGTTCTCTGGTCGATTAGCCGGCGTTCCTGAAACAGAGTTGGAGCAGCGCATATCAGAGATAATGAAGTTCTTCGATCTGGAAGATCGTATAAAAGATAAATGTGCCGGTTTCAGCAAGGGAATGAAACAGCGCATGGCACTGGCTCGAGCTTTGCTCCATCGCCCCGAATTGATCTATCTGGATGAACCTACTTCCAGCCTGGATCCAGAATCTGCACAACAAGTAAATGACTTGATCGATAAGATCAGCCACGAAAACGGACAAACAGTATTTTTATGCACGCACAACCTGGTGGAGGCACAAAGGTTGTGTGACCGGGTGGCAGTGATCAATAATGGAGAGTTGTTGGCGCTGGGTACCATGGAAGACCTGGCAAAATCATTATTTCCGGGAGTCTGGGTGGAGATTGAGTTCCTGCACCAGCTTGCTAAAGATATGGCTGTGGAAATTAATGATCTCCCTGGTGTTCAACAACTAAAGCCGGAGGGAAGTGTGCTGCATATCCAGGTGGCAGACAAGCCAGCGATAGCGGATATCATTATGCGCCTATCTTCGGTCAACGCCAGGATCACGCGTGTTACTCCTCGAGAAGTCACCCTTGAAGAGGTCTATTTTGCATTACAAAATCATCAGTCAGGTGCATTATGAAAACTAGAAGTATTTGGGCGATCGCCCGTAAGGACCTCATGGAGGTGCAGCAGAATTCCATGGCTTGGAAACCGGCGATCATCGTACCGTTTGTTTTTTTTGTCCTGATTCCGGTTGTGATATTAGTAATGCCTGGAATACCGTTTTTTCAAAAGCAGGCGTTCAGTTCCAATGTCTCCATTGAACAAATCCGGTCGGTTCTTCCGGCTGAGATCCTCTCATTAATTGCCGGGAAAACAGATGCCCAAATCTTTCCTTTCATTTTTCTGGGTTATCTTTTTGCGCCTATGTTCCTTATCATGCCATTGATGCTATCTTCAATTGTTGCAGCAGAATCGTTCGCCGGGGAAAGGGAGAGAAAGACATTGGAAGGCCTTCTTTATAGCCCGGCTTCAGATATTGAGCTTTTCTTGGGGAAGGTGTTGGCGGCATTATTTCCTGCTCTACTTGTATCCTGGATCAGTTTTATAGTGTATACGGTCATTATCAACGCGCTTGGATATCCTTTGATGGGCGAGGTTTGGTTTCCGCTCAATTCCTGGTGGCCTTTAATCTTTTGGATCACTCCCGCAATTGCAGTATTAGGTATTTCTGTTACTGTTTTAGTTTCTTCCAAAGTCAACACATTTATGGAAGCATATCAATCAGGAGCGGGGTTGGTCGTTCTGGTTTTGGGTTTGGTCGTTGGACAGGCAACTGGAATTATTTACTTGAATGTTCCGATAGGAATGCTGGTTGGACTGGTGTTTTGGTTGATCGACGCGGTGTTGATCTGGTTTTGTTTGAAGGCGTTCAAGCGTAGTCAATTAATTGGAAAACTATAAGATTGGAGTATTATATGGAAGAGCAGTTACTCTGGGAATACAGAGTGCAGAATTTTGGAAACGTTTGGAAATCTTATAAACCAGAAGAAATGGCCGCCGAATTAAACCTCTGGGGGGAGCAGGGTTGGGAGGTTGTCTCGGCTTCTGTTACTCCCAGCAGCACAATAACTGTCATTGCGAAACGGCCATTGTCGGAGTTCGAAAGACGCAGGCGGTCCAGACCAGACTATAATTCATAGAACTTTTGTTCTACTTACAATATTATTAGGATATTAGACAAAATAAAATAATTAGATTACACTTTATCTATGCCGCCTCGAAATACAGGGCAATTAGATACAGATACCCGGCGTTATCTCCATCAATTAATCAAACTGGTGGAGATAAGCCTTACTTTAAACTCCACCAAAGAACCCGAGGAATTGCTTCAATCAATCATTCAAACAGCAACCGATTTACTGGATTGTGAAGTTGCATCAATACTACTCTACGATCCGGAATCGAAGAAGCTTCATTTTGCTGCTGCAACTGGCACCAATCAACAATTACTGGCTGAGATTCCTGTTCCCAGCGATCAGAGTATCGCCGGTTATGTCTTTAGGGAAAAGAAACCAATCCTGGTTCCTGATGTCCATAATGATCCCAGGCATTACGATCTGGTCAGTGAAGAAGTTCACTTTCGTCCCCGAAACATGGTGTGTGTTCCAATGCTGATCCGGGATCAGGTTACTGGAGTACTTGAGGCATTAAACAAAATGGAGGGTGTTTTCTCTAAGGATGATGCTGATATTCTGGCAATCATCGCGTCTCAGGCTGCTGTAGCCATTCAGAATGCCCGTCAAATGCAGGCACTTCAAAATGCATATTCTGAAATTCGTCGGGCTGATGATATTAAATCTCGTTTTCTCGCTCTGGCATCTCATGAGTTGAGGACTCCTTTGCAGCATGTACTCGGATATGCCGGTTTGCTGCTCGAATCTGAAAACCAGGATGTGATTGAAAAAGCCGACCATGTTGTGAAGGCCGGCAACCGGATGAAGGCAATCATAGAATCAATGACCAGCCTTGACTTGATCCGCCAGGGTAAAATGGAAACCGCGTTCAAATTACAGCCCTTACAGGGAATTCTCGAGAAAGCTTTACAAGAAAAAAGACACGATATTATTGATCACAGGCATCTGGTCGAATGGCATGTTCCCATGCAGCCTATCATTATTAAAGCGGATGAGAAAGCTCTTACCCAGGTATTTATCAATATCCTAGATAACGCCATTCGTTTTACCCCGGACAATGGTCAAATATCCATAGATGCCAAGCATGAAAACAATACTGTACTGATATCCATTTCCGATAGCGGGGTGGGTATTCCTGAAGAAGATCTTGAGAATGTATTTAAAGACTTCTACCAAATTGAACAGCATCTTACCCGGACGCACGAAGGGCTTGGATTGGGATTGACCATTGCCAGGGGAATAGTGAATATGCATGGTGGGAAGATCTGGGCTGTGAGAAATGGCGGTATAGGCGGGACAACCCTCCATGTTTTATTACCCCAGGGGAAGCTGCCGTCAACGGGTACACTCAAGCGGATCATAGCACAGACTTAATGTAAGCGACTGCTTTTCCTTTGATATCATCCATCGCTAATACCAACCGGTGCTCTGGACGATAATCTGCCACGTTGATCACCCGTAAGTAGTCTTCCAGTTTTGTCGTATCTGGTAAAAAAGCCAGAAGGTGGTTGGGTAACCCATCAAAGAATTTCCTATTGAACTGCATATCCGGATGATCCAGGTAGATTGCCAGTGGATATATTTGCGATTCAAGCAGGTCCTGGAAGAAATGCGTTCCAAACGATGGTTCTGGTGCATTTCCATATCCTTCGCCTGTCACTTCTACTAATGCACGGCTGTTATAAATATCTCCGTAATTTACATTGAGTCCCAGGTCTGTATTGGTAGTTCCCCACCTGCCGGGGCCAACGCATATGAACACATCTTTTATCAGTAGTGTGTTCAGTTTTCCAATTGCCCGGCACAGTTCCACCCGTTGTTGTTCAGATTCCAGGGCATAATACTTCTCAGGAGGGATGTAAATAACATATTGAATATCTGGAATTAACCCTTCGGGAACCATAAAATTAGTGGAAAATATGACTTCATCGTCCTCTAGATTGATTGGGATCTGAACGTGTGCTGCCATTTCCAGCTGGCTCTGAGGTCTACATTGAAGGATGGTGATATCAACTTCCGGTTTTTCCGCCATTAGGTCTTTGATTTGGGCTGTAAACTCAACATCAACCGGGGCTTGATATTGAGTTTCTAGTGTATGAAGTATGTGCCGCATATCTGCAGCAAAAGTGGTTCTTTTCAGAAAGTCTTCCATCGTGATTACCAGATCAGAGATCTTCCCCCCGATCACCGTTGAACGAATGGAACTGTAGTATCCATCCTGATCAACTTGGGCAATATATCTTAATGCTTCGTAACTTTCATCAAGTACGTCGGCTATGGAGACCACAGAAAATTCATTCTTCTTCAGGTCGATCAGATCAATGAATTGCTGTGAATACCTGCGGATGGCTTCGGGTGATGAGTTCGGGCGTAGCAATGGGTGGCTTAAAGCAACCAGCCTTGGATAATCATTTCCAACTCGGTCAACTGCCCTTGTCCCCATTCCCCAAACCAGTCGGATAAATCCATCCTCGCGCCGAATCTGCGGGGCCCACCGATAAAGATTCCTGCTAAATGCCACCCCGGCTGACTGTGGAAAGAAATAATCTCTAAACTTTTCGCCTTTTACAACCTGGATAAGAATTGCCATCCTTTCGTCGTAATCCTGTAATCCTTTGCTTCGACGATATAATAATGCGTTAGGGTTTAGCGTTGAAGAATAGATCCGTGCGATTGCGCTGGTAATTTCCGCTAGGTTTTCATCCACCTTCCCCTGGTTGGCGCAAAAGAAGCTGTCGTATTTTCCTGCAAATGATGTCCCGAAATTATCTTCCAATAAGCTCGATGATCGGACAATGAGCGGTTTATTCCCGATCTTTAGTAAAATACTTTCCAGCTTATCGATCACCTCTGTCGGGAATATTCCTTTTACAAAATCTTTCTCTATATCCGGAAACTCTGACCGCATTTGTTCTTCTGGTTTGTATTTCTGGTCATTCCAGTGGACTAAAGAATTTAATTCCATGAAAGAATAAAATATATCAGCACCTAAATAAAATGTTTCTGGAATGCTAACAGTTGATTTAATTTCTTTTTCTGCAAGAGTTTGAAGTATTCTGAAAGCAAGCAGCATACCCGCTGCTTTTCCTCCTATCCGCCCGTTGCCAATCTTGTGGCGGCGTATCTCATACAGGTCGTTTACAGTAAACCACTCTCGGGCAACATTGATATACCTTAGCTGGTCGCTAATGAGGTTGCGAATAAGAACTACTTTCAGTTCACTTAATCGGGGGATAAGCTTTACTTTATCCTCATCAGGCATTCTTTCGATAATCATGGCTTGTTCAAGGATAAGGTCCTGGGGAGCTAATTCCGGATTAATGGATAAAAGCGAATCCCGCGCTTCGACACCATGTTCCTGTAATACACTTGCTATGATATCTTCGAGAGCGTGAATATCAAGGTTTACGCTAAAATAATAATCTGTTAGTTGGTCGCGCATAAAACAAAGGCGCATTTCCCAAATTTCATTTGATTCTTCCTGCAGTGGGTCGTTTATTCCTTCCCGCTGCTGAGATTGTGTAGCTGCCAATCGCACTTCATCTTCGAAAAATTCCCTCTGTAAAATACCCTGTGAATACATCGTCTTTCGCATTCTAGAACGAATTCTTCCACCAAGAATTGGGTATTGGATTAAAGTGAGATGCGTTGTCAATAGTCTATCAGATGCAGCAGGGAGAAAATTATAAGGTAGCATATTTTTATTATAGCAAACTGATGGATATGGTTTATAGGATGAATAAGGTTCGTGCCGGAAAATAAAAAGATGGCGGAAATAACCGCCACCTTAATGAATAATCTTATATCTTACAAATGCATTGGCATGATGACGTGAGTAAAGCTATCATCACCTACGGGGTGTATGACGCCCGGTGTATTTGCAGCTGTTGTCTCCAGGGCGACATTCGGCGATTTGATTACTTCCAACACTTCGCGTAGAAACCTTACATTGAATGCAATGAGCAGGGGAATTCCTTCGATGGTTGCATCTAGCACCACATCAGAAGAACCGGTTTCTTCGTTGGCGGCGTTCATTTCCACAATACTGACCTGGTCATCACCCATCGGCTTGAGGTTTACCCTGGCTACATTTGATCCTTCCCGGGCAAAGACTTCCACTTGTTTACAGGCTTTGAGCATGCTAGAAGTGGATAGAATGGTTCTGGTTTTATAGTTTCTCGGAATGATCTGATTAAAATCCGGGAATTTTCCTTCTATCATCTGCGAAGCAAGTTCTACGTCCTTAAGAGTAAATATCACCTGTCCCCTTCCGGCCGGAATGGTCATGGTGACAGATTGTTCACTTCCCTCAGCTATCCGTGCCAGTTCACTTAATGCCTTGGCGGGAATAATGACCGAAAGAGGAGCGGCCACCGGAGATGATAATGCGGCCGTCTTCACTGAAATGCGAAAACCGTCCGCTGCCGCCATGGTCATTTCGTTATCAACAATGGACAATTGTGCGCCCATAAGCACCGGTCGGGCTTCATCAGGGGATGCTGCAAAAACTACCTGTTGGATCATTTCCTTCAGATCTGCGACATTCAAAACTACGCCTGAATCCGGATCCGGGACGGGCATGGGGGGGAATTCCTGCGAATCGATTCCTTTAATATCGCTGGAAGTTGTTGTGCATTTAATCTCGATGCTTTGGGTGCGTGAATTTAATGTTAACCAGAGGATCTCGTTCGGTAAGGTGTTTACCAGATCCGTCAATGTCCTTGCTGGTATGGTAATAGAGCCTTCCTCTTCAATTTTTGCCCCTATCCAGCAGGTTATACCCATTTCCAGGTTTGTTGCTGAAAGGCGTAATCTCCCCTCGTCGGTAGCTAATAATACGTTTGAAAGAACCGGGAGGGTGCTTCTAGAAGCTACTGCTCGTGAAACGATGCTTAATCCATGTGCCAGGTTTTGTTGCGAGACGGATACTTTCATTATTAACCCTCATTATTCGAGATTATTAAATAAGTATACAAGAAAATGTGGAATTTAAGAAATGTTTCAGACATATTTTACTCGATAGCTCAAATTTTTGAAAACTCTATTCTGCTATAATAATACTTAATCAGGTTATACCTTCATTTCCCGCAGAGGAGATACTATGGACCCCAGTAAGCTGTTTTATTTAGGCCGAAAATTCGATCTATCCACCGGTAAATCCACATCGGATACTGTTTATTATGATCCAGCCGATCTTACCACCCATGGAGTAGTCACCGGTATGACCGGCTCAGGCAAGACGGGTTTATGTATCGGTTTATTAGAAGAAGCGGCTTTACAGCATATCCCTGCGATCATCATCGACCCCAAAGGCGACCTGACCAACCTTGTGCTCCATTTCCCCAATCTCTTACCTTCAGATTTTCAACCCTGGGTTGACCCGGATGCGGCTCGGAAGGCTGGTAAAACCGTGGAAACGCTCTCACAGGAGACAGCCAAATCCTGGAGCGATGGTTTGACCGCTTGGGGAATAGGTTCGGATCGTATCAAAGCCTTGTCTGATTCTGTTCAATTTTGTATATACACTCCCGGATCCGATTCCGGTGTACCGGTAAGTATTCTCTCCAACTTGAAAGCCCCTGAACTTTCCTGGAAAGGAAACCGCGAAGTGCTGATGGAAAAGATCATAAGCACGGTCTCCGCTCTGCTTGGTCTGGTAGGGCTGGAAGATATTGACCCGGTCCGTTCGCGGGAACATATTCTGCTGACAAATATTTTTCAGAATGCCTGGAGCCAGGGTAAAGACCTCGATCTGTCAGAACTCATCCTGCAGACACAGAGTCCGCCTTTTGAAAAACTGGGGGTCTTTCCAATGGATAGGTTCTACCCGGAAAAAGACCGTACTGAGCTGGCCATGCTGCTGAATAATATCCTTGCTTCCCCGTCCTTTCAGATCTGGATGACTGGTGATGGATTGGATATTGGAAAGATGTTATACGCTCCTAACGGTACTCCCCGGCATTGTATTTTCTATATCGCGCACTTATCTGATACAGAGCGCATGTTTTTTGTCACCTTGCTGTATTCATCCATCGAATCCTGGATGCGGCAGCAAACTGGCACAAGCGGATTGCGTGCACTGGTCTATTTTGATGAGATCATGGGTTATCTGCCGCCCGTGAGCAATCCACCTTCTAAAAACGTAATTCTGCGATTATTGAAACAGGCGCGTGCTTTTGGGGTGGGGTTACTCCTGGCTACTCAAAACCCGATCGACGTGGATTACAAGGCACTCTCCAATGCAGGGACCTGGTTCATTGGCAAGCTTCAAACTGACCAGGATAAGCAGCGATTATTGGATGGATTGGAAGGTGTGGCTGGAGGATTGGATCGTAATAGATTTGATAACCTCATTTCATCCCTCGGGAAACGGACTTTCCTGCTACACAATGTTCACGAATCTGTACCCCAGGTCATGCAAACCCGCTGGGCTATGAACTTCCTCGCAGGTCCTTTGACCCGCATTCAAATTCCAGCATTAAACAAGCTTGTTGGCGTTGTGTCTTCGTTAACCAAAGGTTCTTCCTCCTCTTCCACGATGAATAGCGGACCTTCTTCAGCAGGAGCTTCCGCTATACCTGTTTTCATGCAGGAAAATGGTACTTCTTCTTCCAGTGAATTCACCAGCACCCGTCCATCCGTTCCAAAAGGAATTGACGAATATTTCATGCCAAATAATCTGACCCTTTCAGAGAGTGCATCTGTATCCAAAGCATCTTTGTCCTCTGGGTCAACTGAACCGCGCTTGGTTTATCGTCCGGCGATCATTGGCCAGGTACAGATACGCTATCTGGACCGCCGATATAACCTTGACCAAGTGGTGAGTAAAGCGGTCCTGGTAATAAATCCGGATAAGCGCGGAATGATCCATTGGGAGAGTTTTGCTTCTTCGCCGTTTAAACCCAATGATTTGACCGGTCGATTGGATCCTCGCGGGGTTTATGCATCTCTTGACCAGCCATTGTCAGACGTAAGAGCCATGGGGTCAATTCAAAAAGATTTCGCGGATTGGGTATTTCAAACGGGAGAAATGCGCTTACTGGCTAATTTATCGCTAAAGGTATTTGCCTCACCGGATAAAAGTGAAGCTGAATTCAAGGATCTCTGCCGAATTGCTGCAGAGTCATTCCTCAAAGAAGCCTTGTCAAAACTGGCTGATGCAAATAAGAAAAAACTGGCAGTCCTCCAGGATAAACTGGACAAAGAAGAAAGGGAGCTGGCCCGCGACAAATCCGAACTAAGCCAGCGGACGATGGAAGAGGTCGGCTCAGGGTTGGAGACTGTTTTGGGTCTTTTTGGCGGCAGGAAGCGCAGCGTAAGCACAAACTTAACCAAACGGCGGATGACTTCTTCTGCAAAAGCGAATGTGGAAGAATCTGTCGATACCATTGCGGATATTAAGAAACAGATCGCTGAATTCGAAAAGGTTTACGAAACCGAAAAGGAAGCCATTCAGGAGAAATGGAAAAAAGTTGCAGATGAAACGACTTCCATACCGGTTGTTCCTTCAAGATCGAACATCTTCACAGAAGCATTCGGCGTGATTTGGCTGCCATATTACCAGGTACTTTCAGGCGGCCAAGCCCAGCTGTTGCCTGGATATAAATCTTAATATTTCATGCCATGAGCAGATATTTTGCCTTTTTGCGTGCGATCAATGTCGGCGGCCATACAGTCAAAATGGATCTATTAAAATCCCTTTTTCAAGGCTGCGGATTCTCAAATGTAGAAACATTTATTGCCAGCGGAAATGTTATTTTTGATTCCCGGATTGATGACGTTCAAAAGATTCCCCAAACAATAGAAACGTGCTTAAAAGAAAAGCTTGGATACCAGGTGTCCACTTTTGTTAGGAACTCGGAAGAATTATCGGCAATCATTAATAATCAACAGTTTTCGGATTCCGATGATGCAAACATCTATATTGCATTCCTTTCTGGGTCTCCTGATGGACAGGCTCGCGATAAATTGTATGCAAATGATACGGAAGATAACCATTTCCATATCCAGGACAGGGAAGTGTACTGGTTGTGCCGGACTCGTTTCAGCGATTCGGTCTTTTCAGGTGCACAACTTGAAAAAACATTGGGAATGCCTGCAACAATTCGTAACCGGACCACGTTACAAAAAATGGTAATAAAATACTCATAGCTGTTATATTTGCGGTATTATTTTTGTGAGGCTACAATTTAAAAGATGAGTATAACTTCTCGAAGAGCGCTTCGCTCACTTACCACCACCATTTTTACCGGATTGATGAATATCCATTTCAGTGGATTGGAGAATATTCCGCCCACAGGAGGTTGTATTCTCGCGACTAACCATCTCAGTCGATTGGATACGCCGCTGATTTTTATGGCTGTTGAAAGGGAAGATCTTTCCGGTTTGGTGACCCACAAATACCGCTATAATCCGCTCTTTGCCCTCTTTGTAAGAGTATCCAATTCAATATGGATCAATCGTGATATCGCCGATTATCAAGCTATTCGCGCCGCATTGAGTCATATTAAAAATGGAGGAGTTTTGGGTATTGCGCCAGAGGGTACCCGCAGCAGGAACGGTAAATTGATCCTGGCAAAGAGTGGAATAGCTTTAATCGCTGAAAAAGCAGGCGTTCCTATTATTCCGGTAGGAATCTATGGTTCTGAAGACACCATGTTCAAATTAAGGCACTTTCAGCGCCCGAATGTTTATTTAAACTTTGGTGAATCTTTTCTCTTGCCGACGATAGACCGTGTCGATCGTGAGTCATCACTACTTCACAATACCGACGAGATCATGTGCCGTATTGCAGCACTTCTCCCCGAAAAATACCATGGTTTTTATAGTGGGCATTTTAGAATCAAAGAACTTTCCGAAGGAATAAATAAATGAATCAAAAACACGTCATCGTAGCTGGTAACATTGGAGTCGGGAAAACATCCCTGGTTAGTTTGCTTTCAGCAAAAATGGATTGGGAACCTTATTTTGAGCCTGAAGCAGCCAACCCTTACCTTTCTGACTTTTATAAAGATATGAGCGGCTGGGCCTTTCACTCCCAGGTGTTCTTTCTCTCCAGGAGATTAAAATCTCATCACGAAATATCCAGATATTCCAGACCAGTATTACAAGATCGAAGTGTATACGAAGATGCGGAAATTTTTGCCAAAAATTTACATCTGCAGGGATATATCACTTCGCGGGATTTTAATACTTATTGTGACTTATATAAGACCCTGCTGGAATTTCTTCCTCCCCCTGATCTGGTTATCTATTTACGGGCTTCGGTTCCAGTCCTTCTCAAACGTATCAATCAGCGTGGGAGGGATTATGAAAAGAATATTGCATCTGAATATCTTGATGACCTAAATACTCTTTATAACTCGTGGATATCTGAATTTACTTTATGTCCTGTATTGACCATTCCAGCCGATAATATGGATTATGTCGAAATTCCGGCACACCTAGAATTAATCATGGAAAAAGTCCAGGATAAATTAACTGGTAAAGAAATAGTTGATTTTTCTCCAGAAGAAATCAGTTGAACAGAGTAATAATTATTCTTTCGCTGGAAACGGATCGACAACAACTTTTATCGCCGTTCTAACTTTTCCATCAATTTCCACATCTACAAACTCTGGAATGCAATAAATGGGAATTCCATCTTCTGCAAGATATCCCTTGGCAAGGACAACCGCTTTGACGGCCTGATTTACAGCTCCAGCTCCGATCGCCTGAACTTCAGCGTGTTTATGATCTCGCATAACTCCCGCTATCGCCCCAGCAACTGCTGCAGTACGTGAAGTTGCAGATACTTTAATGATGTCCATTATCTTCTCCCTTGGTGAACATCTGCCATATTGTTTAGTGGACTAGACAATATCTTAAATCGATTGTACAAGATTCAAGTAGTGTTTTCAATAGCATTGTATTTATATGAAGTTAATCAGTATAGTATTCATAGAAGGGCTTGTTGAAAAGTGGATAATAATTGCAGAGGAACTTATTCACAAATTTGAAAATTAATTAATTATAAATAAGCACGAAATAAATGTAATTTGCTAATGATACCTTTTTACAATCAATCAGAATAATCACCTTAAATTATCCGAGCGGTGTACTAAATCTGGATAAGTAGGTTGTTGGGATAATAACTCTTTTCCTTGTGGATAAAGCCTTTATTATGAACAACTTTTCCACAAAAGTATACAAAGGGAAATAAAGAATCAATTGTAATATATTCTGGTATATATTCATTTTAAATGGATGACCGTCATGTAAGAAGATATTTAGTTACTTCGTGGTAGAGAAGACACAAGATATTTATATAATCATTTGAGTTCAGTCAGGTATACAATTAAAATATCAGGAAGAAACAATCTTTGTTGAGAATATGACTAATCCACAGGTTATACCGGGTTATCCACAGAAAGTATAATTTTTATGATATGTACTTTGAATAGAAATTAACAATGACGGAAATAATCTTCCTCGTTTTGGGTTTTCTTATTCTACTATTTATCTCATGGAAGACTATCCGATCCGTCCGCTCCCATGGACTCTACAGGTTGGTAGTCTGGATGGGTATATGGGCTTTATTTATACTGAATTGGAGGTACTGGTTCCGGAATCCATTCTCGATCAATCAGCTCATTTCCTGGGGATTCCTCATAATTTCAATAACCCTATTGGTAATGAGTTTATCAACGCTGAATCGTAAAGGAAAACCGGAACAATCCAGGGCTGACGAAACCTTGCTGGGGTTGGAAAAGACGACAAAGTTGGTCACCAGCGGCATTTACCAGTATATCCGCCACCCGATGTATAGTTCGCTGCTATTCCTTGGTTCTGGAATATTCTTAAAAGCGCCTTCATTTTTGGGATTAGTTATCCTTCTTCTTGTGATCATATCCCTGGAGTTGACCGCCAACATAGAAGAGGTGGAAGATATTCAATACTTTGGGGAGACCTACCAGGCGTATAAGAACAGGACGAAGAAGTTCGTTCCTTACTTATGGTAATCTGCGAGAGGTTTTACCCAAAAAACTCTCCTCTCACCTGTATTTCTAAATGAGCATCTTGTAATGAAACTAATAAGGGTTCTCGTTATTTGCAGTTTCCTAATGAGTTCATGTACACCAAAGCAGGGATGTTCGAATATTGGTCCAGAAGAAAAATGCACCCGAGTCTTTTTCGTCGGGAACAGTTACACCTATGTAAACAACCTGCCCGATGTGTTTGCCAAACTATCATCTTCTGGTGGGCATCAAGTGGAAACCGGTATTGCAGCCGATGGAGGGTGGATGCTAGCTGATGCGGTTTTATCAAAAGATATCAGGGATGGTTTGGCATCGAAAAAGTGGGATTATGTCGTTCTTCAGGAACAAAGCCAGACCCCGGCCTCTGGACAAAGCCGGACCATGTTCATGCTACCGGCAGTCCGCGAACTAACCGGGCTGATCTACCCGACAGGTGCGATTCCGATCCTCTTCAATACCTGGGGGCATCGCGAAGGCTGGCTGGATAACGGGCTTCCGGATTATGAGAGTATGCAAAACGCAATAAATGCTGGATATATGGAAGTTTCCCGGGAACTGAATATTGCTGTCGCCCCGGTAGGTTTCGCCTGGCAGGCAGCCCATAGTCAATACCCCCAGATCAATCTTTGGCAGGACGATGGAAGCCATCCGAGCCCAGCCGGAACATACCTGGCGGCATGTGTTTTTTATGCGGTCATCTTCCATGAGAGTCCGGCGAGGGTGGATTATTATGGCAAGTTGGATAAATCTATTGCATTGATCCTGCAAAAGATCGCAGCAGATACCGTGTTGGACGACAAAGTGCAAAGGAAATTACCGTAAAAGTATATGTATCTAAAGCTTCAAATTAGGAAAATCACGACCCCCAATTAAACTATTTTACGCGCCGGATTTATTCGCCCAGTCTTCCAGCACTTCATCGACATGGTCCAGGTATGCATCCAGCGCTTGCAATTTCTCAGGGAACTGATCTTTTCCCAACCCCATCTCTTTTAGCGTGTCGAACCAGGCGATATATTCTGGTGAGGTGGCATAAAGATATGAGACTGCCTTGGCCCAGGTATAGAACATAGGGTATGCCGCGGCCAGCACTTCGCCGTCTTCCAGGTGCGCCTGGATCGCCTTACTGTAATAGCCCAGGCGCAGCGGGTGCAGATCCGGCGAGGTTTCAGCCTGCTCTCCCGAAGAACGAAATGCTTTCTCCCAAACGGGCAGCATTGAAGAGATATTTTCTGTGGTGAGATTTTGCAGGTCCAGTAAATTTACAAGACTGGTTACCAAACCGGATGCACCGATCTCATTGCAGCGATCCGGAAATTCCTGCAGGAAGCACCTTCGAGTCAGTGGTGCTCCAGTAAGGCTGGCAGCAGCATTGGCTGCACACTCCACTGCTTCCATGAATTTACGTACTTTCTTGACATAGATTGGGCGGCCTTCGTTCAACTCGGTCCAGATGGAACGGGCTTTATCGCTCAGGGTTCGCGCCCGCGCCAGGATGTGATCTGGACGATAGAATTGTGAGCCAGCACTCGCCTGGGTAAACTCAAACCAATGGCGCACATCGTAAAGTAATACAGGGTGATTCTGAACAGCTGGACCTAACCAGGCATCTGCCCGTAGAGTACGTGGCTGCTGGTAAACCGACTCGCCGTGGTGAACAACATCCAGGTGTACTTCATCGTTGACCCGGAAGATCTCGCGTTTCACTTTTAATTCACCAGCGTGAATGATGACCAGGTCGATATCAGTCGTTCCACCCTTCAATGGTTCATCTGATAAGACTGAGCCGATAAGGTAAGCACCTACCAGGTCACGATCGGATTTGATCCGTTTGGCTACATGGTCCATTGCAGTTTTGTGTAGAAAATCCCTGGTATTTCTCATGGCTCCCTTTTTACAACTCTTCCTGACTCAATTTTACACCCATTGGCAATTCCGGTTGGAACGGGAGAGACTCCAATGCATGTCGGATGCGGCTCTCGATAATTTTGAGGTCTTCCGGCCGGGCAACAAAATCCAGGTTGTCAGATTCAATGATCAATGTCGGGCCGGATTTACTATATCCAGCGAAAAAATCGTCATAAGCATGGTTAAGTTCATCGATATACTTTCGCTCAATGTTGCGTTCATAAGATCTATCGCGCATGACGATTCGCTGCATTAAGACATTGGTGGAAGCACGTAAGTAAACAACCAGGTTGG
This sequence comes from uncultured Leptolinea sp., assembly GCA_964387025.1. Taxonomy (GTDB): domain Bacteria; phylum Chloroflexota; class Anaerolineae; order Anaerolineales; family Anaerolineaceae; genus PNON01. Next base: position 191,839 of record CAYLUZ010000001.1, read on the forward strand.
GGAGTGGAATTTTCTCTGCCAAGGCTTCATGCACTTTTTGATACATATTCAGTTCATCCCCGGCTAAATTGATTCTAGCAAAAAGAGAATCTTTTTCAAAGGTATAATCCGCGATCAGGTCCAACCCCTGCGTCAGGAGTTGTGGAACATTGGCGCGTTGTTGACGATAGCGGCTGAGCAAAAAGAAAATTTGTGTCTGGAAGGCGTAACGGGCGCGATCGGAGTAAAAATCGGAGAGAAATGGGTTCTCTTCGAACACTTCAAGGAGAAGTTGCGTATTAAAAATGGACTGTAGTGTACGCGCCAGGGTGGTTTTTCCCACCCCGATCACGCCCTCTATCGCAAGATACATAATAACCCCACAACAAACAAGGATCCAAAATTAATCGTGGAGACCGGGAAATTTTGCAAGAACGTGTAAAAAACCCCCGGTCATTTCATAGTCAGGCTACTTGGTTATGGGAAGCTTCTCAAGCTGAACAACCAGGTCTTTGATCACATCATAGCCGCCCTGCCAGAAGGAACGCTGACGAAAGTCGATCCCAGCGTCTTTGAGTACTTTTTCCGGTGCTTCAGAACCACCCGCGGAGAGGATCTTGAGATAACGCGGCTTGAAACTTTCACCTTCAGCCTTGAATTGTTTATATAGTGAAAGCACCAATAATTGCCCGAAGGAATAAGCATACACATAGAATGGGACATTATAAATATGCGGGATGGAAACCCATTCCCACTTGAATTCTTCACCAATCTCCACCGAATCGCCGAATTGTTCTTTCAGATTTTCCATGTATGCAGCAGCCAACTCATCCACCGAAGCATTATTAACCACCAAGGCATGTGCTTTACGTTCGTACATGGCAAAATATGCCTGCCTTAAAATAGTGGCATATGCATCATCCACCTGGCGGAAGATCAAATCACGGCGGACACTTTCATCCTTCTCCTGGCTGAGCAGCTTATCCACCAGCATCATTTCGCCAAAAGTGGAGGCAGTCTCTGCCAACGGCAGGCAGGCATGCTGGGTAAACTGAGTGTGATGGCTGGCTAACATAGAGTGGATGGCATGCCCGAGTTCGTGAGCCATGGTGGCCACATCATCAGAACGACCCTGATAATTGAGCATCACCCAGGGGGTGAGCTCCGGATTGATGGTGGAGCAAAAGGCGCCGCTGCGTTTTCCCTTACGGACTTCGCTATCCAGATGTTTTTCTGTGAACACTCGTTCAGCCAGTTCAGCCATACGCGGGTCAAAATCTCTAAATGACTGGAAAACAAAAGGTGCGGCTTCTTCGTAGGCAAACAACTTGTCGGATTTCTCTACGGGTGCATAAACATCATACCGACGCAGTTTTTCAACACCCAACCAGCGTGCTTTGAGCTTGAAAAAACGTTGAAATACAACTGCATTCTCCTGGCTGACAGATAGTAGAGTCTCCACAACTTCATCCGGAATATCATTGACCAGGTTACGGGAGGCGATCGGTGAACTGAAATGGCGTAAGTTTACCTGTTCATTGCTCCAGTTGCGAACGATGGCTTGATACATTTGACCAAGAATCGGTCCATCCTGGCCATAAACTCGATATAGCTCCTGGTAGGCTTTCGAGCGCAGGTCAGCATCATGGTGGCGGGCATATACCATTAATTCGCCTCGCGTCATTTCCTTTACTTCACCGTCCACTTCGATTTTGAATGTGTACCGGTTGGTGATGGAGTCATACAGCATATTAATGGCATTCAAACCAGTGACATCCTTGATATTGATGATCTTCTCTTCGGATTCAGTGAGGGTGTGTGGTTTGAAGTGGCGCATTTCTTCCAACCAGTAGCGGTAATCTCCGGCTGTGTCCATCAACCGGTTGGCTGCAGCATCATCCAGGCTTTTCCACCACAGGTTAAAAAAGAGGGTCCGGTTGGTATATTCAGCCATCAATTGGTCGATGCGGGCGATCAAGGTTTGAGCCGCCTGGTTCTGAGTGTCTTCGGTGAACCAAAGTTCGGCAAAGCCAAACAGCCGGTATCCCAGCTTGGTGAGCTTTTCCTCTTTCAAGATGATCTGCATGAAATGCTCTGGGCTGATGTTCGCGTTGAGGAACTCACGTTCCTTCTCCAGCTCCACCACTTGCTCTTCCATGGATTTGAAAGCAGTATTTATCTCAGGTCCGTCAGGAGAGGGGAAAAGATCAGCCAGACTCCAGCGGGTTTGGGTATAGATTTTAGTTGTCATGTGGTTTCTCTCGTTTCAATTTTGGATTCAGATCTTATTTTTTTGCGTAACACGTCAATAGGAAGGCGCATTTTGGATAAAGGTTCTTCGTAAAACCAGGCATCCCACCCATTGACAGGTGCCTGTTGGATCTTCTGAGCAAGCTGGTGGATGGATCCAATTTCTCCATTATACTCCAGCGACCCGTCCGCTTGCAGCTTGGCAGATAAGCCTTTTTCACCGAGGTATAAGGTTTGACCAGGTTCGAGTAAACCATTTTCCAGCAGCGAACCGATGGGGATGCGCACTTCTTTGCGAGGATCCGGGCTGACAAAAATGGGTGGATCGAACTCTACCTGCTGGATCTGGTTGATCCGCTCTTCTGCGGCGGCAGCATATTCCGTATCCTTTTCAATGCCGATGAATCGCCTATGCAAGCGTCTGGCTACCGCCCCAGTTGTGCCGGTTCCAAAAAAGGGGTCGAGTACTACATCACCCGTATCGGTGCTGGCCATCAAAACCCGATATAGCAACGCTTCCGGTTTTTGAGTCGGGTGGAGTTTCTTGCCGTCCTTTTTAAGACGTTCGCCTCCCGAACAAATGGAGAGTGTCCAATCACTGCGCATTTGCAGGTCTTCGTTGAGCGCTTTCATGGCATGGTGATTGAATGTGTAAGCTGCACCGTGTTCTTTCTGTGCCCAAATCAGAGTCTCGTGAGCGTTGGTAAACCTTACTCCGCGGAAATTTGGCATGGGGTTGGTCTTCGTCCAGACCACATCATTCAGGATCCAATAATTCAAATCCTGCAGTATAGTCCCCACCCGGAAAATATTATGGTATGTACCGATCACCCAGATCGCCCCGGTTTTCTTGAGCACCCTGCGGCATGCAGTAAGCCATTCACGGGTAAAGTGGTCATAATCAGCAAAGCTGGAAAAACGATCCCAATCCGCATTAACTGCATCCACCTTGGTTTGATTCGGGCGCCACAGATCCTGTTCAAGTTGCAGATAATATGGGGGGTCTGCAAAAACAAGGTCGACGGATTCCGCCGGCAGTTTTTGCATTTCTGCGATGCAATCCCCACGAATAACACTATCCAACGGCAGGGAAGATAATTTATTTCCAATTGCCTGAGGCGAAGGAGAAAGACTCAAAAGCTCATTCTCCTGATTGAATAGCTAAGAAGTGATTCGTTAGGGTATAGGTGATGTAATTCTCCCAGAGGTCTTTGATCTGGTCTTCATGATAATCATGGTTGGAGAAGGTCTGGATGATGGTACGGCCACCCATGCATGAGGTAATCAACCCTCCTCGGCTGTCTGGTTTTGATTTCCAACCAGCAAGGAGTTGAGCATCACCACCTCCTGTAGTTCTTACTTTATCACCACACTGAGCATTCCAGTAGCGGTTGTAATGTATTAAAGAAGCGACATTGTTAGGAGTGGTAAACACCGGGCTTTCGGTATCCCACCAGTAGATCGATTCTGCCAGGTCATAATTACTGGCATAAGCAATTCCACATTCACTTGTAAAGCTCTTTATCTTTCCGCCACCCAGTAAGTCAAGATACCAGACTTCTGCTATTATGGCAGCTTTATTATTCACATGATTCATAATTACTTCCCAGAATTCCCCCTGAACTTTGGTTTTTGCTTCTGCTCCAACGATGATCAGATCCCATTTGGTAGGTGACGCCAGTTGCTCCATGAAATCCCCGGAGAAATCATTGGTCTGGGTATAATTCTTGATTCCCATTCGGCGGACAGTTTCTTCGATCCACTGACCAATGCCCAATTCGTTTGTATCCTCGAAGATCAGCACTTTTGCATTCCTGATCTTCTCATCCATGCCAGCCAAAGGATCGGTGGTGCTTGTTGGTTGAGCGGGCTCAGCAGTGGCTTGATCGACGACTACGGGTTCTTGTGTGGAATTGGTTTTATTTTCTTCCTGCATTGCAAGTACAGTTTGTTGGACGCTGATAGCGTCTATAGTATTCTGCAGGTCTTCTTTTTCAGCCGCCTTTTTTTCCTCTTCACCTTTTGCTGCTTCAGTTTGTTGGATAGCATTGGAGGTTGCAGCAACCCCGAGAGCCTGCTTGGTCTCATCCACAACGGGAGCTGCCGGAGGAGCAGAAGTAGTCAAGCAGGCTGCTTGAACAACGATAACAATAATTGCCACTAACAGGATACTAATTTTCTTGGATTGGTTTGGAGAAAAATTTTTCAGAAACATCGCACCCTCCATTGAGATTACTGAGAATAATAACTAGATATATTATTGACTATTCCTTGGGTTGAAGCAAGACCTGGAGGACATCAGAATGCAGAAAAGGATTGGCTACCAAAACAGTTGATATTTTCCGATAATCTAATGGCTGCCCCTTCGCATCAGTAACGATCGCTCCTGCTTCGCTGGCAACTAAACATCCTGCGGCAATATCCCACGAATTAATATCAAGTTCCCAATAGGCGTCCAATCTTCCACATGCAATATAAGCCAGGTCTATGACCGCTGACCCTAACCGGCGCACACCACGGGTTCTTAGGGTGAAATAGCTAAAGTGATTAAGATTGGTAATAAGGTTTTCGTCTCTTGTATATGGAAATCCAGTGACAAGCAGTGACCGGATCAGGGCTTTGGTTTGGGAAACATGAATTGAATTTCCATTCAAACAGGCCCCTTTATTTACTTCCGCCGAGAAGCACTCGTCCCGGGTTGGATCATAAACCACACCGAGTTCTAACTTCTCACGAAATGCATAGGCAATCGACACACTAAACATGGGGATTCCGTGCGCAAAATTGACTGTTCCATCCAATGGATCGATATACCACTTGTGGTCAGAATGGATGTGATTCGAGCCGGATTCCTCAGAAATTACACTGTGCAGCGGGTGGTGTTTCTTTATATGATCCAGAATGAGCTCTTCTGAAAGGCGGTCAGCCTCTGTGACCAGATCCACTTCACCCTTCATTTTGATATCGTGGGATTTACCATAGCGGGTCATGAGTAATTTTCCCGCCTCGCGGGCAAGCTGTTCGACCTCTTGAAGGGTGGGTTTTGTTTCTTTTTCAAGCATGAATTAATCCAGCCCTTTCATTTCATTGGCTAACCGCTCATAATATTCCACCAGGAAGGCATGCCTGTATTCAGCGATCTTCTTCCCGGTCCCGGTGAACAACCGGTCTTTGACTTTGGATAGCTTGAAGAGATATTCATGATATGAACTGTGCAACTCGCCGGGAATTTCTTTTCCGGTTTGGATGAATTGCAGAGAGGGTTCGGAATAAACCGGTTTATGGTCGAGGACTGCATAAGCAATCGTCCGGGCTACCCCAACAGCGCCTAAAACATCCAACTTGTCTGAGTCAAAGATCACTTTTGCCTCTATTGTAGAGGGAGCTTCTTCTTTGCCGCGAAAGCGGTGGGCGCGTATGCAGTGCTGTACTAAGGCGATGCGTTCTTCGCTCCAGCCTTTAGCTTCCAGGATTCGACGGGCAAATAAAGCAGAACTATTGTGGTGGTTGGCCCGTTCGCTGCCATCCCCGCCTGGAGCACTATCTTCTGCGTCGTGCAATAAGGCAGCTGCCCGGATGATTTCCATATCTGCGCCTTCAGCTGAACCAATTTTCTCGGCCATCCAGTATACACGTTGGATATGCCCGAAATCGTGCACTGGGTCGGTGTCTGAGTACCATTCTCTAGCTTGTTCGATGGTTGGCATCAATCCTCATCTTCGTTTTCAATGATATATTCATCTTTGATTACTGTATGCACAAGGTTCCCGCCAAACCGGTAACCCAACTGGCGGTAATCGTCGACATTCAATATCAGTATGTGGGCTTTTTTCCCGGGTTCAATAGAACCGGTAAGTGAATCCGATTGTATAGCTGCAGCTGCATTTATTGTGGTCGCTGCAATGGCTTCAGCCGGTGAGAGTTTCAGATACCTGCAAGCCAGGGCGATCACAAACTGCATATTTCCGCACCAGGCCGTGCCCGGATTAAAATCCGAAGCCAGCGCTAATAATCCACCCGCTTCAAGAATTGCCCGGGCGGGCGAATAATCTGTCTCCCCCAGACCGAAAGGTGTGCATGGGAGAGAGACCGAAATAGTGGAACTGGCTGCAAGCGCAGCAATATCAGATGCATTGGTTCTTACCAGGTGGTCCGCGGATACTGCCCCCAATTGTGCAGCTAGAGTGGCTCCACCGAGATTTTCAAACTCATCTGCATGGATCTTTAATGGGAATCCAAGGGATTTTGCAGTCTCCAGGATGCTCCGGCTTTGTTCAAGGTTGAATGCGCCGCGTTCGCAAAAGACATCCACGAAGGGCAGCGGTTTTCCGGGACAAGCCAGTTTCCAATGATCCAGGATTTCCGGCAGCATCCGGGAGTTGATCAGGTTTGTATACCCCCATGCATCGTCTATATATTCCGGGGGAACAGCATGTGCCCCCAGGAAGGTCGGCTTCAAATCGGGACTGAAGGTATCCTGGTAATTAGCAATGAGTTTTAATTGTAATAATTCAGATTCAACCGTGAGTCCATAACCGGTTTTGACTTCGCAGGTTGTAGTTCCAAAGCGCAATATCATGTGCGCGCGTTTTTTTAATTGGGCGGTTAATTCTTCCTCTGAAGCTGACCGGGTGGCAGATACTGTCGAGAGGATTCCCCCGCCGGCAGCAAGTATCTGCATATAGGTATTACCCTGCAGACGCATTTCAAACTCCCGTGCCCTGTCTCCCGCGAAGATGAGATGCGTGTGCGGATCAATGAACCCAGGCATGACAACCTGATTACCTGCATCCAGGCGGGATTCTTCCGGATATTTTTTGAGCAATAGATCAGTAGAGCCAACCTCGATGATCAGGCTGTTTTGTACTAATACTGCCCCATTTTGGATGATTTTCAGGGTTCCCAACTGATCTCCGCGTTGTGGTCCACCGGCCAGGGTTAATAATTGAGAAGCAGAATGGATTAGCATATTATTTCTCCTTCTCCGCAGGAACAGATGCTTGCCATGGAAAATATTGTATCCATAGATAGGATAGCACTCCACTCATGATGATCGTAGAAATGAGCAGAAGGATAAATATTATTTTTATACCAGATGAGCCCGAAGAAAAAACCGGTGAATCGGGATGCAAGACACTATCCATCCTCATCAGGTTGAACATCAGGGCAGAAGCAAAAAACAAATTAGAAAGGGAGGTTATCCAGGGGGTATTAATAAAAAGCAGCCCGGCTTGTAATAGAATTCCGATCACGGCAAAAGTGAATGGCACTTTCCAGCGGGGTTCGTCAAAGAACAATCCATTCCAATTGATCTGCATAACGGCTAGTGACATGGGCAGGTACGTGACCCAAAAACACAATCCCGTCCAGCCAACCGCCCTTGACCAGGCAGGCAAGCTTTGATACTGGAGCAGTAAAGCGATGAGGCCAAAGATTCCCGCTGCGCAGAAAGTTACTATCCCGGTCCATACCCAGGCACCATGCAGATAAATCAGGCGAAGATTACCTCCGAGGGTCTGCTCAAGCGGGGTAAGAAAAGTAATGGCTATCGTCAAACAAAACAGAACAATAAGGGAAATTACCAATCCGCGATTTGAAATCCGCAAGCGCTTCATATAAGACTCCATAACAAGATAACTTATGATAAAGTGCTTGAGTCAAAAAAGAAAGGTTTTGCTGAGAGGAAAATTATATTGTATTTGTTACAAGGAGAAGCTATTCCAATGAACCGCGTGGAGGGTCTTGTAAGGCAGTTATATACACCTTATTCGCATCATAACTATCGACCAGTTTTGCCAACCGGAGAACTTCCAGTTCTAAATCGGAGGTGGTGTGTGAAATATCGTCCTCTTTGCATTTAACAAAACCACCGGTATGAATGTTCAGATAGTTATTATCCCCCATATCGACAACAATATCGTTGGTTCGAAGGGTGATTACGCAGTGCCGACTGACAGGAGTACCGAAAGCCATAAAATCCTCCAGGGGTATGTGAATACCCTGAAAATGAGCTGCTAGGTATTAATTTACGAACTGTGCGAAGTTTGTTTTACCCAGCCGGCCGACCAATTCTTCCTGGGCTTCGCACCAAAACGAATGCATCGCGCAACCAGAAGATCGGACACAGGCGCGGGGATCTATCGTACATTCATTCAATGACACCGGACCATCGATTGCTTCAACAACATCCAAAAGGGAAATTGTGGCGGGATCTCTTGCCAGGGTAACACCACCTTTTGCTCCGCGGGAAGTATGGATTAATCCCGCAATCGAAAGCTGCGAAATGATCTTTGCCAGAAATGATGGCGGGATCTCCTGTTTTTCCGCGATGAGGCTGGTGGCAGCTTTATCGGTAGGATTCAATGCTGATAAATATAAAATTGCCCTGATCGCGTAATCTGCCTGCCTTGTGATTTGCATAGAAATCCCTAATGATTATTTCAATAACCAGATAATTTTTATCAATTATCCATTATTTTATCATAATATACAAGCAAACGATTCTTGCAGATTGTTTACAGAATCATGTACAGTTCAGGAATAATCCTCTACAATTAGGTTTCTATATATGATTGGAACGGGCAAAGAAAAAATGACAGACTACAAGTTTTATTACCCCATTCAAATACGGTACAGTGATCTGGATCCACAATGGCACGTCAATAACTCCAGGTTTCTGACATATATTGAATCTGCCCGGTTAGCCTATATCCAGCATCTCAACCTTTGGGATGGGAAATCTTTTCGGGACCTGGGATTGATCGTCGCTGATGCCCACCTGGTTTACCTGAAGCCGATCGAGCTGGATCAGAATATTCGGGTTGGAGTAAGGGTAACCCGTATCGGCAACAAGAGCCTTGATTTTGATTACCAGATCGAGGATGCGGACAACGGCATGGTGATGAGTACTGCAACAACGGTAATGGTAGCTTACAATTACCATACCCTGTCAACCATCCGCGTGACTGATGAATGGCGGAATGCTATTTCAAATTTTGAACAGCTTTAGCTGCCTTGAAGATTGGTTGGTGTCGAAGGTAAGCTTCCGCGAATTACTTACGCAGCCAATCTATAAATCAACTGAGATAGACAATAAAATGTAACCAAATTGAGGATTCCTGGAATCGAAAAGGTGGGTCTATTTGAATTTAACTGGATACCAAAGCTGACAAACGATGGGGTTTATCAGTGGACAATCCGATTCTTATTATACATTGCAGAAAATATCGTAAAAATGCGGAGAAAATAGGGTAGAATCTGATTGAAAGAGTCAAACGGGGACTGGATGTAAAGTGAATTCATTTTGGATGCATCCAGTGGTTTATAGGTATTAATTGTCGTCTGTGAAATATCGTCTCAAACACAGGCATGGAGGTACATATGGCAGGAATGGAACGGTTCACGGCGCGTGCCAGACGGGTGTTGAGCCTGGCGCATCAAGAAGCAGAACGAATGAATCAGGAAAAGGTGGGTACAGAGCACCTTCTTTTAGGATTGATCCAGGAAGATGGTGGCGTAGCCAGCCGTGTATTACATGATCTTGGCCTTGAAGAAGACCGCATTAAAGAGATCGTGGAACGCCTGACGGAGAAGACCAGCATTAAACCATCTCAAATCGAATTGGGGCCCGATACACAGCAGGTCCTCGAAGGGGCCATCGAAGAAGCTCGTCGGATGGGTCATCACTATATTGGTACTGAACATTTGCTACTGGGATTGGTCAACGCCAACAATGGTTTGTCAGTGGATGTATTAAAGAAACTAGGCGTGACTACAGAACAGATCAGGCGTCAGACCAGGAGAGTACTGCAGGAGAATTCATCTGCAGTGGTGGGTCCTGTAAATCAAACCTCAACCGGTAAAAAGGAAGAGGAAAAAGCCTCCAAATCCAAGACACCATTGGTGGATCAGCTTGCTGTCGATCTTACCTACCTGGCTGAACAGAGCAAGCTGGACCCGGTCATTGGCAGGCAGATGGAAATTGAACGCGTGATCCAGATCCTTGCCCGCAGGAATAAGAACAACCCGGCGTTGATCGGTGAACCCGGTGTCGGAAAGACCGCCATCGTGGAAGGACTTGCCCAGCGTATTGTTTCCGGTGACGTTCCTGCGCCATTGCTCGACAAACGGGTTTTACAGCTGGATGTGGGTTCCCTGGTGGCCGGTACGATGTACCGCGGCCAGTTCGAGGAACGCCTGAAGCGTGTCATTGACGAGTTGAAAGCATCCAAAGCCATCCTCTTTATTGATGAAGTACACATGCTGGTCGGAGCAGGTGCGGCTGGTTCCTCAGTGGACGCAGCCAACATCCTGAAACCGGCTTTATCCCGCGGCGAACTGCAGGTGATCGGCGCCACCACGCTGGATGAGTATCGCAAGCATATCGAAAAGGATGCGGCTCTTGAAAGGCGCTTCCAGCCGGTGATCGTGAATGAGCCATCCGTGGAAGAAACCATCGCGATCCTGAAAGGTATTCGCCCCGCTTATGAAGAACACCATCGGCTGCGCATTTCTGATGAAGCACTTGATGCTGCCGCAAAGCTTTCGGCCCGGTATGTGACGGAACGGTTCCTGCCGGATAAGGCAATCGACTTGATCGATGAGTCTTCCTCACGGGTCAGGATGTATAAAAGCGCAACAGCCCAAACATTCAAAGACCTGCTATTACAATTAAAATCCGTCCGCGCACAACGCGGCTTGGCTGTGGAAAATAACCTGGCAGACGAAGTGATCGAACTGGGTGATACCGAAAACGGATTGGAAGTTCAGATCGATAAATTAAAAAATACCTGGGACAGGGATACCAGCCCGATCGTCTCTGCAGATGATATTGCTGAAATGGTCGCCATGTGGACCGGGGTTCCCGTCATGCAGATCGCACAGGAAGAATCCGCGCGCTTGCTGCAAATGGAAGAAGAACTCAAAAAGCATATCGTCGGGCAGGAAGAAGCCATCGCTGCGATCGCGAAAGCAGTCCGCAGGGCACGGGCAGGGTTGAAAGACCCGGCACGCCCGATCGGTTCCTTTATTTTCCTTGGTCCAACCGGGGTAGGCAAGACCGAACTAACCAAGGCATTAGCCAGCTTCCTTTTCGGTAGCGAAGAAGCCCTGATTCAACTGGACATGTCTGAGTTTATGGAACGGCATAGTGTGAGCCGTCTTGTGGGTGCTCCTCCGGGATACGTTGGATATGAAGAATCCGGTCAACTCACCGAAGCATTGCGCAGGCGGCCTTATTCGATCGTCGTATTTGACGAGATCGAGAAAGCACACCCAGAAGCCCATAACATGCTGCTTCAGATCATGGAAGAAGGGCATCTCTCGGATGCCCGCGGCCGTAAAGTGGACTTCCGCAACGCGATCATTGTCATGACCTCCAATATTGGCGCGGACATGATCAAGCGTCAGACCTCGTTCGGCTTTTCCGTTCAGCGTGACCAATCGATGGAAGAACAGGAAGAGTATGAGGAAATGCGCAAGAAACTGCTCGATTCGCTTAAGCGTGTCTTCCGGCCGGAGTTCATCAACCGCCTGGATGGTGTCATGGTATTCCGCGCGTTGAACAAGGATCACATCCAGACCATCGTAAAACTTGAACTGGATAAGGTTTCCCGTCGGGTGGAGGAGCATGAGATCGTGCTGCATGCATCACCTGCCGCGTTACAGAAACTGGGCGAATTGGGTTACGACCCGGATATGGGTGCCCGGCCGCTGCGCAGGGTGATCCAGCAGTACGTGGAAGATCCGCTTTCTGATGCCTTGCTTTCAGGTGACTTTGAGGACGGCGATACCATCCTGGTTGACCTGGCTGAAGGCGAAGAGATCATCCTGAAGAAGGAAGGACTCGACCTGGAAGAACCGGAAGCAGAAAAAGAAAAGGTGTAACAAGTTTCCCCGTATGGGCACGATACATCGTGCCCATATTTTATATCTGTTAATTTTTATAGCCGCTCATTCAATGAGCGGCTATAATTATCCTATGCCAAAAACACACAGCCGGTTTGTTTGCCAGAATTGTGGAAAAAGCTCCGCCCAGCAGATGGGGAAATGCCCGCGCTGCGGCGCATGGGGCAGCATGATCGAGGAACTGGTCGAAGCCACCCCGGCGCTGGTCGAAAAAGCGGGGCACCTTTCCAGCCGGTCTGTACCCCGCTGCCTGTCGGAGATCTCAGGCGATGATGAAGCCCGTATGCTGCTTCCGATCGGTGAATTTGCACGGGTCCTGGGCGGTGGAATAGTCCCCGGTTCGATCGTCCTGATCGGCGGCGACCCGGGCATTGGCAAGTCAACCCTCATGCTGCAGCTCGCCGTGGAAATGTCCGCCACCCGGCGGATTCTCTATGCTTCAGGCGAAGAATCGGAACGCCAGATCCGCATGCGGGCGCTGCGCCTGTTGACCGAAGACGAGAGCATCCCTGAGAACCTGCCCACCGACCTGTTATTGGTTACCGAAACGAACCTGGATACGATCTTCAGCCATGTCAGCCAGGTGCAGCCGGAAATATTGATCATCGATTCCATTCAAACAGTGTACCTGCCTGAAATGAAATCATCAGCCGGTTCTTTCTCGCAGGTGCGCGAAACAGCATCCCGCCTGCGGGAGCTGGCGAAAACAGCCAACATTACCGTCTTCCTCATCGGGCATGTGACGAAGGAAGGCCTGATCGCTGGCCCGCGCGTGCTGGAGCATATTGTCGACACTGTACTTTACCTGGAAGGCGAACGCTTCCAGTCCTACCGGCTGCTGAGATCAGTGAAGAACCGTTTCGGGCCGACCTCCGAGATCGGCGTCTTTGAGATGCGCGAACGCGGCATGGTCGAGATCACCAATCCGTCCGAGGCGTTTCTGATCGAACGAATGGTGAATGCACCTGGTTCTGCCATTGCTGTCACCATGGAAGGGACGCGTCCGCTGCTGGTGGAGGTCCAGGCGCTCACCAACCACACCAACTTTGGCAACCCGCGCCGAACTCCCAACGGGTTTGACCTGAACCGGCTGCTCTTGATCGCAGCGGTGCTGACGCGCCGGGTGGGAATTAATCTCAGCGAACAGGACATATTTGCCAATGTGGTCAGCGGCTTGCGTATCACCGAACCCGCCGCCGATCTGGCTCTGGCTGCGGCCATTGCCTCATCCCATCGGGATATCCCGGTCAAAGCGGATACTGTTCTGATCGGGGAGATCGGCCTTTCCGGGGAACTGCGCCAGGCCAGCCATATGATGATCCGGCTGCGGGAAGCTGCCAAACTGGGTTTTCGCTCAGCAGTTGTGCCCAAACGGCTGCGCGGCGGCGAATCTTATCCCGAAGGTATCCAGGTGATCGAAGCCAGGTCACTGCGTGAAGCTTTGAATCATGCCCTGGTCCAGGATTGGGCAAACCCTTCACCGGAAAATAAAGCGGTTAAGCGTCAGAAAGGAACGGAAGGCGAAAATGAATAAACTTCTCGATAACAAAATATTATCCAGGGTTCGTCGTAATCATGGTTTGGAGCATGCCACACTCCATGTGTTGGGAAGCCGTTTTCCGGGGCTCGGCCTGGCAGGTCTGTCTGATGCAGGCGGATTCTGGATCCTTGGCAACGTGGAGCTGGATGACCTCACCGATGCTGTTGTGGCTGCCCTTGCCCGCCTCCGCGCCGGGGAACAGAACCTGGCGATCCATCCCAACTGCGGCACCAACTATGCCACCATGGGAGCCTTCGCCGGATTCGCCGCGTGGTTAACCATGCTGGGTGCGAAAAAGGGACTGCGAGACAAGCTGGACCGCCTGCCCAATGCAATCATTCTTTCTACCCTGGCGCTCATGGTTGCCCAGCCTTTGGCATATAAACTGCAATCCAAAGTAACGACCAGTGGAGTTCCTGGCCAACTTGAACTTACCGGAATATCGGTTTATCCCCGCGGGGGAACCAAAGCCTATCGGGTAAGTACCAAAGGTTAAAAGAGGCGAGCATGGAAAATTTGGATCTTTCGTTGTATCCGCAAACATCATTTCAAGACACCGGTGCTAAAGCTGTAAGGGAATATGCAGGATTCTGGCGCAGGTTTGGTGCGTATATCATCGACAGCATCATCCTTGGCGCGATCGCTTATGGAGTGAATTATGGGATCGGCCGGGTGTATGGCGATTCCATTTCCCCAAGCCTTGTAAATGATCTGGCGATGGCCGGACAGGACCCGCAGGCTGTATTAAATGTCATGATGGGACCGATGCTGGAGTTGTTATTATTTACCAGCCTGGGATCATTCCTTGTCTACTGGTTCTATTATGCAGGTTTTGAAAGCTCCGGACTGCAGGCGACTCCCGGAAAAGGGTTGGTGGGCATCATCGTCACAGACATGGATGGTGACCGCGTCGGTTTTGGGACTGCAACCGGCAGATGCCTGGGCAAGTATATTTCTTCCCTCCTTTTGGGGATCGGCTATCTCATGGTGGCCTGGACAGCGCAAAAACAGGGTTTGCACGACAAAATTGCCGGAACACTGGTCATGCGTAAACCGCGCTACTAAGATCGGTAAACATAAATATGCCTTTGCCTTTAGAGAATGTCATCATCTGCCACGGGGATGATGACATTGCCATTTCGCAGTACATCCATACGCTTGAGCGTGAGCTTGGCGATGGCGCCATGGGGGATGTCAACATCACCAAAATGGATGGAAAAACTTCCAGCGAAAATGACCTTATTAATATTGTCAGGTCAACCCCCTTTTTCTCGGAGAAGCGCCTGGTCATCCTGGCCAATCCTCTCGCGAAGATGGGCAGGGGAAAAAGAGACGATTCAGATGAATCGGAGTCAGGGGGCAATGAAGGCAGCGCAGGAGATATCAGGAAAAGGTTCATCAGTTTACTGAATGAACTGCCCGGCTCAACGGCTTTGGTCCTCGTCGTGGAAGATTCCCTCTCCTGGGACAGCAAAACCAAGGGCAGAAGCTGGGAAGTCCTGAAAGGTTCACACTTCCTCATGAAGTGGGCCAGCCAGAATTCAGGCAAGGTGCTCATTAAATCCTTCCCGCTGCCGGACCCGCGGGACATGCCCGACTGGATCATCAAAGAGGCGGCCAGGAAAAATTGCCGGATCAAACCCGATGCCGCTGCCGAGTTGGCGCAGTATGTGGGCAACGATACCCGCCTGGCAGCACTGGAGATCGAGAAGCTGTCATTATACGTCGGGGGCACGCGGCCGGTGGAAATGGAAGACGTGATGGCGCTCTCGACTTCCACATCATCTGCCACGATCTGGAACCTGGTGGATGCCATCGGGCAGAAAAACTCGCACCGGGCGATGCTGCTCTTTCACCAATTGCTTGAAACCAAGGATGTTCAATTTGAGATCTTCCCGATGATCATCCGGCAGTTCAGGCTGCTGCTGATGGCGCGAGAGGTGCTGGATGCGCGTGGCGATGAAGCGATGATCACCAGGGAACTGGGCGTGGCTCCGTATGTTGCCAGGAACCTGAACAAACAGGCAGCAAGTTTTTCCATGCCCAAGTTGGAGAAGATCTATTACCAATTGATGAAGATCGAAGAGGACAGCAAAAGCGGCGGGGGTGATTTGGAAGTGGCCATCGATTCGCTGATCGTGTCAGCAGTAGGGTAGTGGGAGTATTCTCCGGCAAGCTGGATCGAAACCCGACATTTTACTCAGGGAAACTGTAAGCTTGGATATGGTACTCCTCAGTATTTGGGAGCAATAATGAAATTAATTACAAGATTTGAAATTTCAATAGCTCTAATATTATTAGTACCATTTTTGCTTCCTTCCTGCGGAAAACCAAATAAGGAGGCTTTGCCGGTATTTCCGATTCCCGAAGTGGATCTCAATAGTGAAATAATAATTTCAAAAAATAACAGCATGGGCTCCTACAAATATGGGGATTATTTGTGGTTTAATCTGACTAATATAAGTGATCGCAATATTAATATGGGTAAATATTACGGACTATTGATTTATGTAAAACATAAAGATGGCTGGCTAGAGGTAAAAGATAGATCAATTGTCTACTCTTATTCTGACATAATATTAGGTCATGGTAAGGATGTTTCCAGGTTGAGCTCGTTTGGTGCAAACCCAATAATTCCATTTGAAAGCAACAGCTATGATATTCTCGTTTACGTTTCAGGTGAGATGATTGATGAAAATGGATTGGCAATAAAAAAAGTAGGTGCGTATCAAACAATTAAGTTACGAGGCAAATAAGCGAATATGACTCTATTCTTACAGGAGAGAATAGGGGGATAATATGAACACAAGATCATGCAATTTACCAAAACGACAAAATAATTAAGAATAAATTTGGTAAGAGAACTATGGAACCATTAAATGACGGTCAAAAGATTTATTACTTAGTGTCTTTATTTATATATTCAATATTAACCTTAAACTGTTTTTATACTTCATATTTCAACCTAATTAAGAACAGGTTTTCAAAATTCGGGTTTGATAGGCTTATTATTGAATTCTTTGCAAAGAAGCATCTGAAGAAAAATGTAGAAAATAATAAAACCAGGATAAAACGATCGGGAATTGTCATTTTGTTAATTGGATTAGGTGGTGTCTTAGGATTAATTGAAATGATTAATAAATACATTCCATTAATATTTTAATTTCCACAATTCATGATAATGCTTTCAAGATGTGGATAACAGCTCACCTATATGTGAAAATCCCCTATATAATTGTCATTAGTCGCATTCATGGAGATCAATGAGCTTATTCAGTAAACCAGCCAGGGTCATCAGCTATATCCTAACCGGAACTGGGGTTATTCTCTTCGCGGTCAATATTGCCCTGGGTTGGACGTTGAATATCGCCCTGCCCCTGGTTTTCTTGGTGCTTGGCTGTGGATTCTTCTTCCTGGTCCCATATTGGAAACCCAGGTGGTACTGGGCTTCCCTGTTCTATATACCCGGGGCATTGCTGATCTCCTTCGGCGTCATTTTTCTGCTGAATGTCTTAACCGGTGATTGGAGATCATGGGCCTACGCCTGGCTGCTGCTGGTAGCCGGGATCGGGGTGGGATTGGTGATGGCCGGCCGGGAGAAGTACTGGCACACCGCCGTCACCTTGACCGGCTGGGGAATGGCCATCGCCGGGATCACATTCTTCGTGGTCTTTGGCGCGATCGCCGGCGGGATATTCATCCAGGTGATGGCGCCCATCCTGATCATCCTGGCGGGTCTTGGTGTATATTGGATGCGCCATGAAACCCGCAAACCGGCAGCTATTCAAGTCAATTCCGAACCATCTCCACGGGTCAACACCGTTCCACCAGCAGACGAGATCTCGAACTATTTACTGGAACCACTCAGCAGCCGCGAGATCGAAGTGCTGGTGTTGATCGATGAGGGTTTGACCAACCAGCAGATCGCTATGCGGCTTTCCGTCGCCCAAAGCACCGTCAAGACGCACATCAATAATATCTATGGCAAACTCGGGGTCCAGTCGCGGGTACAGGCCGTCAACCGCGCCAGGGATCTGCACCTGATCCAGAATCAGTGATATTTTTCTTTTCCGCCTCTCCACCCCCCCTTCTCCACCCCCTTTTTCCACCTAAATATAGATGACACTCCACCCCGGACGAAGCTACTATTTGGCTAAATTCATTATTTCAGATAGGAATAAAAATGGAGATCGATTTATCTACAAAGACATACGTGGTTACCGGAGCTACTTCGGGCATCGGCCTGGCTGTGGCGGAGGCGCTGCTATCGGGCGGCTCAGCGGTGATCGGGGTCGGGCGCTCATCCCAACGCTGCCGGGAAACCGAACAGCGCCTGCAGCAAAAATATCCAACCGCACAGGTAAGTTATCTTGTTGCCGACCTGGCAGAACAGCGCGAAGTGAAACACCTGGCAGAACAGATCCGGGACCTTCTTTCCTCGCGGGGAACAACTACACTCAACGGCCTGGTGAATAACGCCGGGACTTTTACCTACTGGTTTACCCAAACCTCAGACGGCATTGAAATGCAGTGGGCAGTCAACCACCTGGCCCCCTTCCTATTAACGCATGAGCTGCTGCCCCTGTTGGAGCAAACTCCTCTGAGCCGGGTGGTCACAGTCAGTTCCGATTCGCATTATGGCGGCAAGCTGAACTGGGATGATCCCCAGTTGCGGCGCCATTATAATGGCCTGCAGGCGTACAACAATACCAAGCTCTGCAACGTCCTTTTCACGGCAGAATTGAACAGCCGGTTTGGTGAAACCTCCAATTTGCACGCGTTTGCCGCGGACCCTGGACTGGTCAAGACCGACATCGGGTTCAAGGGAACACCCCTGCTGGCAGGATGGGTTTGGAAGCTGCGGCGTTCGGGTGGGACTCCTCCTGAAGTGCCCGCCAGGGGAATCGTTTATTTGCTGACCGAACCGTCCATCCAGCATTCTAAAGAAATGTACTGGAAAGACAGCCTCCCGAAGGCTCCATCCCCCAAAGCCATGGACGGAGCGATGGCTTCAAAGCTATGGGTACTTTCGGAAAAAATGTGCGGCTTGAATGAGGATGAACAGCATGAATGACTATGAACTAAAATACACCCGCAATAAGATGGCTTTGATCACAGGTGCATCCGGCGGGCTGGGCAAGGCTTTTGCCGTGGAATGCGCCAGCCGCGGCTGGGATGTTTTCCTCACCGACCTATCCACCGGGGCGCTCGATGTGCTGGCAGCCGGGCTGCGCAACGGCTACCGGGTGAAAGTGATCACCCATCCATGCGACCTGGCCGATCCTGTCTCGCGGAGTGCCCTCTATGACCGCATCCAGAGTGAGCAGTTGGTATTTTCAACCCTGATCAACGTCGCGGGCATCGATCACGAAGGATTATTCTATGAACAATCCAACCGGCAGATCCAGTCGATCATCCGGCTGAACGTGGAAGGCACCATCGCGATGACACATGCCGCGCTGCAGTTTCGCAATCCGCTCGAGACCTTCCGCATCATCAATGTGGCCAGCCTGGCAGCTTTTTACCCGATGCCGGTAAAGGCTACTTATGCCGCTTCCAAACGTTTCCTGCTGGATTTCTCGCTCGCCCTGCGCGAGGAGATCAAGGGGATTGGCGCAACGGTGACGGTGCTCTGCCCGGCCGGAATGCCCACCAATCCGGACTGCATCCGCGGGATCGAAGCCCAGGGCTGGATGGGACAGCTCACCACCATGGATGTAGGCCGGGTCGCGAATATGACCTTGAATGCCGCCCTGGCGGGGAAGGCTGTCGTCATCCCCGGGCTGATGAATTGGATCATGCAGAAAGTGGGTGCTTTGATCCCTGTATCCCTGCTGACCAGGCTGATAGGACGCAGGTGGATGTCTGCCCGGAATAAGAATATTCAAGAGGGAGTGCTGGCTATCTATTGAAAGGGGTAACACGCTTTCTCTGGTTTTCTCATCGATGAAGTTAAGCAAAGAGAAAGATCGTGTATGTTTTTGACAGCATATATATTCTTTCGCTTGCACTATAATAAATAAGGATTTTTGAATATCACACAGAGTGTTTGATAAGGATGAATTCTTGAGGATTTTTTTAAAAAGGGCTGACCTTAAAAAGGGATTCAAAGAGCCAGGTCTTGACGAGAAGAGGAAAATAGTTTGAGAGACCCTTTGATGTTTTTTGCTTCGATATTAAGTTTAATAATATGGGTAAGATTTTCCATAGATATTTGGTTTTTCCCTGATAGATATATCGTTAGAAGGAAAAAATCTCAAGTTCTTTTAAAAAAGGTGTATTCATTTCTTCCAAACTGGTTTATTGATTTTATAAATTTCAATAACAATGAACCAATTAATTTATGGTTTGGCAGAATTGTTACATCTATTTTCTTCCTCTTTTGTTGCATCGGCCTTTTTTTCTCATTCTATAATCCTAAATAATACAATTGTTTAATCGAGGGTTATCTAAGAATCTATCTTCCCGGTCTATATTCACATAGTTGTTGGTGATATCATCCCCGGAATGTAGGGGAGGTGGGAGCGCTCCGCAATTGGCGATTGACCCGGTATAGTGGTTTTGTCTGTTCGCGTTGGTGTTTGCGAAGCATCCCCGAAGTGAAACGGAGGGGACCACACCGCGCGCGTGGATTTGACCGCAGGTCTCCGCGGATGTTTGCACTATAATTAACCTACGGAACGCTAGTCCCTCATCCCAACCTTCTACCTGACGGCACGATGTCCCCAGCGGGAGAAGGTGCCCGGTGTGGAAAGTTAGGGTGGGGTCGTTGATGCCGGTATGGAACAGTGGGATAGCCAGGGGGCAGTAACACCGGTGCGAACATAGGACAATTTATGAACAAAGTTTTATATATAACGATAATATTTATTTTGTTGAACATCCTAAATGGATGCACTTACAAAGCATCTTTGGTTACACCTGAAGATCCAACTACTTTCCTTGCCTCTCCAGCCAAAACCGAAACGATTGAGCCAAGAAATACAGTTCCACCACCATTACCCACACGGGAACCAACAAAAACCTTTCTACCCCTTTGGCTAACTCACTTCCCTACGCGTACTCCACCACCAGCACCTCCCGGGCTGCCCCCAACATGGACTCCATTACCAAAATACCCCCCAGAACAAGCACGCAAGATAGTTATGGATCTTTACGAAAACTATAATTGTCGGCTTCCATGTTGGTGGGGGATAACACCTGGGCATACTAACTGGAATGAAGCTTGGCAATTTCTCGGCCGGTTTGCTACAAACACCTCTCCTCGGGAGATCTTATTAATAGAATCTACATACCTCCCTGGTTATATGTACTTCCCCGTATATCTTGATGTTCCTGGGACCAATATAGAAAACGTAAATCAATCATTAAATGCTATAAACTTTGTGATCAATATCAAAACATTTCTTGTCGATTACATTTCTGTCAATACCGGGACATTAGAAAACTATACTATACCGAAAATGCTTACAGATTATGGGCTCCCCAGCCAAATCTATGTTACCACGGGTAAGTCCCAGGTTACAGATTATTATGGTGTTGGTATCAAATTGTTTTATCCACAATTTGGGTTTATGTCAGAGCACTATTCGACAGTTGGTGATGAGGAAATGGAAAAGGAAATATTTAAAGCATGTTTCCAGAAAGATTCCAGTCTTTCTCTATGGCCTCAAAACCAACAGATAGATTTACCTAAATTATCTGAACTAAATATCAGTTCTATTTATCCGAGCGTAATAAGAAGTTTCAAAAAAATAGACCAGGTTTCAAATTATGACGTGGAGAGTTTTTACCAAGAATTTGAAGGAGTTAATTCACAACCCTGTATACAATTCGAATCGAAAGAATTCTATGAGTAATGGTAAAACCGATTTCCACCAAGTAAAAGGAGAGCCATTTGTTCATTTTCGCGAGAACAATTAATATAGGTAGGCCTTAATGAAGAAAGCAATTACCCTATTTATTGCGATTACAATAATGATCTCCGGTTGCCAAGAGAGCAAACAAGTTGTTTCATTACCAGAAGCTGATATCATATATCAAACCATAATCGACCGCAAAGACGTACTCGGCTTTTTCTCCCTTGAAAAAAACACATCCTCGATTGTGGATATCCAGATGCCATTGCAATATCCATCTAATCTGAACCCCGATCTACTTATCGGTAATAATAAACGAGGAAACCTTGGTATCGTAAAAGATAATACAGGAAAATTGGCAATATTATCCAAACAAACACTAAATGATATTTGTATAAACAATAATATTGGAGGATCAGGAATCCAGCCATTTAATGGCACGGATATTATCGTAAACAGTTATGACGGGATACTTCAAATCGATGGCAATGACTGTACAATCAAAGCCACTTTGCTGACACAAGCCAATCTTGACTTCATCTCAGATAGATCAAGTATTAATTCATTCACTCTCTCAAAAAATGGTGAATATATTATTGTTTCGCTTTGGAATGTAAATTTAGAATCTTTTGAATTATTTCAAGTGAATTTACCCGGCAAGACCTATACTGATTACGGCATAGAAGGGATTAACCCAGCAATTTCTCCTGATCAGCAAAGAATTGCCTATGTTCAATCTAATGGAATCCATGTTATGGAGATAAGCGGTGAAAATAATAAAACGGTCGTCCCATACTGGTTTTCCGATGATGATAACAAGCTTGACCTTGGTTTACGTTTATCCACCAAACCCATTTGGTCTTCGGATGGTACGAGAATCATTTATCATAAATGCAGAATACCACCTGCAAATCAGTGTACTTCGATAGAGGAATATAGCATTTACATCTTTGATTTTAATAAGGATACCGAAGAAAAGGTTGTTGATGGCGGAGTAAATCCATCCTGGTATTCACAATAAATCTCATCGGCCGCGCCGGTGTTTGCGGAGCACCCCTCATCCCAGCCTTCTCCCAAGGGAGAAGGAGCAAACCCTCGCCTTTAGGACGTCGTGCCCGAAGGGTAGAGGGGAGGGTGAGGTGATTTTGTATCTGGTTCGTGCTGGTATTTGAGGAGTTCTGTTTGCGCCGGTGTCCGCACAGTGAGCGTGGTATTGACCGCAAGATCTGAAATATCCCTCATCCCAACCTTCTCCCGAGGGAGAAGGAGTAGTCCCTCTCCTTTAGGACGTCGTGCCCGAAGGGTAGAGGGTAGGGTGAGGTGGTTTTTGCTTTAGGGCTTCAGTGCCAATTGGATCGCCACGATCACCTCATTGAAGGAATTCTTCACATCGTTATTCCAGAACCTGATCACCCGGAAGCCGTTCTCCTCTAGAAATTGAGTTCTAGCAGTGTCATATTCCTCTTGTTCAAGGTGCTGCCCCCCGTCCAATTCTATGATCAAGTTGGCTTCTTCACTCAAAAAGTCAACAATAAATATGTCAATTGGAACCTGGCGTTTGAATTTATACCCATCCAATCCCCGGTTACGCAAAACAGCCCATAATTTCCGCTCCTCTGGAGTCTGATGTTTGCGTAACTCTCGAGCCCGCTGAAGCATGATTGCAGATGGATATAAAATTGCTCGCCTGCTTTTCGGAACATCCATATTCATATTTTAGCATTATAGAATAATGCCACATCCTCATCCCAACCTTCTCCCGAGGGAGAAGGAGAAAGCCAACCCCAGAAGGGTCGCACAGCAAACTAACAAGGTCTCAAATATCCCTCACCCCAGCCTTCCTTTTAGGGAGAATGAGCAACCCCTCTCCTACAGGAGAGGGGAGGGTGAGGTGGTTTTCTTGTTCACGCCGGTGTTTGCGATATCATCCCTGAAACAAAGATCACGGACCGTATTTGATATCCAATGCCTCGCTGAATCCCATCCAGGCAGTGTCGATGACATTCCCGGTCAGGGAGCCCACCTTTGCGGCGTCGGAATAATAACTGTTGAAGGTAGTCCGGTAGAGGTCCTGCCCGACGAAAAACAGTAGGTCGTTATCTATGTTCCAGTTTGGGTTGGATGCCGGCCCGCTCAATACCTGCGAATCGGTCAACCCCGGTCCACTGATCCATGCGCCTTCATTCTCGCCGCCCTTGTTCGTCCAACCCCAGATCAACCCGAAAGAGCTCACATCCAGGCTACCGCCGGATGAATTGAACGGCGGGTCTGTCCTTTGGGAACCATCCGCCATGAAAGTGGAGATGACTCCACCCTCTGAATAGACGATGAAAATCCTGCCATCTTCCTGCCAGCGGATGGCAGACGGATAACCGTAGATATAAACCTTCTCTCCGCTGAGCTTTTGCGGTGTTGTGGCAGCCGGGGGAAGCAGGTAAAGCCCATCCTCTGAGCCATACAGGACCGCACCGGAATCCGCTTCAATCCCGGTGGCAACAGCCGCACCCGACACCGCACCTTTTACCAGGACGGTCTGTTTTTGTGTGCGAATATTGAACAAACGCAGTTGGTTGGTCCCGTATGCAGGGCTCCAACTTGTGAGTACAGCCGTTTCATTATCCCGCCATCCGACTAGCTGTTCGCCGCTGCTTGTAGGTGTTGCCAGCTTTTTAGCACCTGAACCATCAGCAGCAGCCAGCCAGATCCCGGACATGGCATACCCAGCGCCTGTACCGAAGCCTTCCGCCTCAAAATAAAGGACAGACTTACCGTCGGGCGACCAGGACGGGAAGTAATCCTGCCCGGCATCATCAGAAACCTTTTGAATATCCTGGCTTTCCAGATCGTAGACATAGATATCCGCATCGGGTTTATCCAGCGCGGCGGTGAAAGCTAGCCTGGTGCCATCCGGTGACCAGGAGTAAGACGACTGTTCGGCAACAGCCCGCATCGCCTCAAGGCTGGAATCACCAGGGGCAGAATCCGTTCCCGGTTCGGTATCCACGGTGGTTAGATCGATGTTTTTTACGACTTCCCCGCCGGGCAGAGAGATCACTTGCAGGGCGAGCTCATGGTAATAATCCTGCGCTGAAGTCAGCACGGCGATTTTTTGCGCTGGTGATGAGATGGCCCGCTGCAGGTCAATTTCCAGATAGGACTTTTCTGCCAGCTTGACAAGGTTGGAGCCATCCATATTGGCTGCCCACAGACCATCATCGGTGGAAATGATCAACCAGGGAACATCCGGCTGCAAACCCTCGACACTGGATGCAATGGTAGTCGGAACCACCGCTACATCAGTCGGTGTATCGGTATCTGTTGGTGATATGTCCGGTTGACTAGTCACGGTTTCGGGTATGGAAACCTCAGGAGAAGGAGTGATTGTCATAAGCAGTGAGGTTGGGCTGCACATGCAGGCCATGGCAAGAATGGCCAGAGTTACACTCAAAATCACCTTTTTCTGACGTGTATTATTATCCATGTCGCCCTCCTATTCAGGAAACCATCCAGATTTCATTATAGCATTTACCTGTAGGGTGAAGCAGAAGCAAAAGTATCTACACCTGCTAACACCGAGAGAACAAAGGCGGGTTTGAGCGCTTATTGCAGGAGGTCCAAACCGGAGATAGGCAGATTTGAGAGTAAATCATGATCATCCTGGTGGGGCTTGTTGTATAATGGATGTGCTGGCAATAGCCTGATGTTTAACTGCTAACCTGTGTTGTTTTTCACCTGTGTGATTCCTAATCAGGAGGGAAAATGACGATCAAGACCAACCCCCTTTCTCCGTTATTACTGTTAGCTCCCCTGAGCCTTTTGCTGGCCCTCTTGGCTTGCAGATTCCTCCCCTCCCAAGCCACCGGCCTTCAAATGCATAAAAGTGCCTCTGATGGCAGCATCCACGGCAGCTATCGCTATTCCAGTGAATTGGGTGGAGAAACAGTCCGTTTCTCCGTTAGCCCCGATGGAATAGCTGACTTTCGTATGGAAGGTGCCCCCGAAGAACAGACACTCACTATTGATCTCTACTCGAAAGAGAACCCCGGCATGAGCTGGCAGGGTACAGATCTGGATGGGATGGGCGCGCTGAGCGGCGAGGAACAGGTACTTCTTGACAAGTTGAATAATAGCGAACTTGCCCACGGAATATCGATGATCCCCCTGGATGCTGCCTGCCAGGGTGACGAAAGCCCCGACCCTGCACAGATGGCTGCACTGTTGTATCCCCTGCAGATGCGTTTCAAGTATCAGATCTCTGATCGTGCTGCCGTGGCTGCTGAATTGCTCGCCCTTTCGAAGTGCAACTTTGGCAGTGACGATAAAACCGATGTCCAACACCCCTCTGTCATCATGATGACCCCCTCCAATCCTGTCCCGGTCGTGTTTGGTTATTTTCCCTTTGATGAGGTAGGTGCGGTCGAAACACTAACTGCGCAGAAGGGTTCCAGGCTTGCTTGCCTGAAACCGGAAACTTGGCCGCCATTTACAACCTCTGACGCCAGTTTTACGTCACCCGGCTTACATCCCGCTGGTTCAGATCCCATCGAAGACGAATGGGGTCCGTGCAATGCAAAGTGTCGCGGTGCCTGCGGGCCAGACTGCACCCATGATAACTGTAAATTCAGGATCGATGAGCGCTGTGAAAAGAACCAGGATGGTGACAATTCCGGCTTCTTTTCGCTCGTCTATGTTTATGATTGCGGTCTCCACCCCGCTTGTGTGGAACACGATGCCTGCTATGATGAATGCAACAGGCGGCACGGCTGCGGCAGCTGGGCGGCTGCGTTCTGTATGCACGGCATGACCCTGGTCTCTTCACCCCTCGAATACTTTACCGACTCCTACCTGTCCTGCGATTCAGCCACCCTTCTCACGGAAAACCCTGCTGATGTCAAAGATTGGATGCGGGGGTATGGTCCCAAAACCTCCAGCCAGATATATGAATATCATGATAAAAAATTTAGCTATGAGTATGACCCGGTCACCTGTCCTCGCAAGGAAGATGTCGATCAACCCGGGACTGGCACGGAAGAAACTGCGCCGACACAAGAGGGGGATGCCGAACTGACGACCTATCAAGGCACAGGGGAATGGTTTTCAGATCGAAGGGAAGGCAAGATAGAGAGCATCACAAGCGAGATCATCCTTTCGATCGCTGATGATGGCACAGTCACAGGCACCTTGAAAATGCACGATGTGGAGATCACTTACCATAACACTGAACATGATTGTTCCGGGCACTGGGAGCACTGGATCGACGGCACCATCAGCGGTCGGCTGGAAGGCGGCAGCGGAGTCATCACATTGACCGAAAACCTGCTCGCCAAGAATTTCACCAACTGCCCCGATTTCACCCCTGGCTATGAAGGGAGCTTTCCTCAACTGGCTGATATTAAACTCAATGGCGATACCCTCACCGGCATCACCCGGCCTGATCCGGAGGACCCGGACGAGGTCTGGGGGTTCACCTTCAGTGCCGAAAAGCAGTAAACTTTCTGCGCCTTCTTCTCTCCGTCATCCTCGCCTCCCCGTCATTTATTATTCACCTCGCCCTGACCTCTTCCACCCATCGAGCCCCTTCTCCCTTGGGAGAAGGCTGGGATGAGGGCTGAATTAATTATAGTTCAATCATCCACGGAGGATGGGGGGACAAAGCCCTATGAACAACGGCTGCTTGGGTTGGAGGGCTGGAACCCACCCTACTTACTTTTTTGATGCTTGATTTTTAATTTCATCAAGAAATTCTTGTATCCAAAATAAGCAGCGGGATAACAAAGCAAATTAATGATTACTAAACCAATAATTGAATACAAAATTGCTGATGGCTTTAAAGTAGAATAAATAATTTGTAGTATCGGTAATGGAAGACAAAATAATAATCCTAAGCCAAAACAAAACAAGGAAGCGAACAATTTTGGTTTGTATTTTTCTTTAATAATCGTATAGGTACCGAAAAATACTATTCCAATGTTCCAAAAAGCAAAGTAAAGAAAGATAATTAGTAAGGAATAAGTCCTCATCTATATTGCTCCGAAGAATAATTTATTGATCACTAACTTGCTCAATCTCATTTGCTCCACCCAAAATTAATCATTGATAAAATCATAAACCCAAAGTTTATTCCCTGCAGGAATAATGAGGTGATCATTGACCAATAAAGGATCAAGCACAAGTAAGGTATTTTGCAGGATATTGGATAGAAAATTATGTCGGGAAAGCAACTCGCCTGTATCCTGATTGAAAAAGACCAGCGAGGAACTATTCTCCATTCCAAAGGAATAATCCAAATAATGGTCAATACACCCTAAATTCGAGATTTTGGGATTGGAATACAGCTTTTGGAGGTTTTGATCCAGCCGTATTAATTCATTACCACTTAGGAAATAATCGCCATTCCCTTCTGTAATACAACTGATATTATCAAGCGAAAGAATGGTTTGCTTTGTTATCTTATTGGTATCTGAATTGTAAAAATTGATCGTGCTTATGCCATCTTTTGTGGTGGCAAAAATAATATTGTCTTCGTTAATCGCAGATAACCAGGTGACCGGATGGTTTGTTATATGATCAGAAATTATTTTCTTCTCATTCGGTGAAAATATCCGAATACCGTCATCCATACCAGATACAATCCCTTTTGAAGTTTCATCAATTAATATTAAGGTTTTATCTGTTGGGTAAAATCGCCAATTTTCAATTTCATTATCGGTATTCCAGGATATTAATATCAAACTATCATAAGCTACAACAAGTTCTCCATTACTCTCTAGCAATCCATTTACAGTTACACTAATCCTATTTTGGGACATTGGCATTCGATAAATTTTATCCAATAAACCATTTCTGAGATTTATTTGACAAATATTTCCTTCGTCATCTGGTGCATAAATTTCATCATCAAAAAATATGAATCCACTATTTGTGATTTTTCCGGGACATCTTATTCTCCATATTATTGTCCAATTTGATTCATTGATCGCTATGATTTCTTTTGTGGTTTGAACGTAAATAGTGTTATTTATGTATTTGGGGGTAGAAACAATTTCTGCTCCCAGATTAATACGGTTGAGTAGTTGTAGATGATTATTTTGGTCAACTCTGATTTTGTTATGGGTGGTTGAAATGAGTACAACAATAAAAACACAAATGCCAAATAGAATTATTATGGCGGTGAATATTAGCAAAACGATTTTCTTCACGCTTTCCCCTCTCTTACCTGAATGTTATTAACCTCACCTTAAGACCCTTTACCTGACAGGCACCTTCTCCATTTGGAGAAGGTGGGATGAGGGAGCTTGTTAATTATAGTGCTAACATCCGCGGAGTATGGGGTACAATCCCTGCATGCTTTGGGGCAAGCAGATTATACGAAGGAATTATTCTTGAAATGGTGGGAAATGTTGCCACGTTTTGCCCCCATTGGTTGATTTCATCATCCAACAAGGAGTACCATCACATTCCAAAGCAAATAATAGCTGGTCAGTCACAGGTTTAATACTTTCTGCGTCGAGATAATTACTATAAAACGACCGTTTCCAATCCTTTCCACCATTGTTAGATACATAACCAGTTCTTGGTTCAAACATTTTATCTTTTGTAAAATAAAAACGATTAAACTTAGACACGAAATTTACCCATTCATCGCTATCTTTTTCCCTCGAAAAAGAATAAGTTTGTGAATAACTAGAATCGTTATAGCAAGTAACATAAACTCGTAAAATACCATCGAAATCTTGATAAAAACTACTTGGTTCACATGTGGCATTATATCTTTTTGAAAATTCCCCCGTAAATGCAAATGCATTATCAGTTTTCCACGACTTCCCACCGTCATTTGTATTTGTAAAAATCACTTCTTCTCCGGGGAATGAACATATACCCGAATAGTACCCATTATATTCATCAACAAAGTGGAAATATTTCTTTTGCAAACGATGTGAGCACGTAGTATTTATTGAGGATTCATATATAGGTTCCCAGTTTTTTCCACCATCTGTAGTATGAAAAAAAAGAATATGTTGTTTATTCTGTGAATTTGTAACGATGGTCAACAACCACCCGATCCTGCTGTTTAGGAAAAAAAGTTGAACGGGTTCTATATTTTTATAGATAATTAAAAGTGGGAGAGGCTCACTGTTCTTGAAAGTTAACCCCCCATCATTTGAGTACTTGACATTTACTTCCTCTAAATTATCAGGCGAATCCATTTCCATCATGAGCCAGATATTCTTAGATCCATCAACATCTATTATCATTTTCGTATAATTGTTGGTTTTTCCATAATCAGGGTCTGCCCGAAAAAGAATCGTCCAGTCTTTAGCTAAGCCATTTGATTTATATAAACTGGTTCCGTAGCCAAAAGCAAACCCGACCACAAAACCATTTTCAGCATCAACCATATGAAAATCATTTATGTCGAAAAGGTCGGTGGAAGGTAATGGTGGATTTTCAGGTGTCAAAATTTGGGTGGGTAAAGATGTAGAGGTAGAGGTAGAAGTAGTTGAAGGCTGTGAGTTATTTACTGATGAATAATTTTGAAGAATTTTTTCTTGGAACCGAAATGACATGCTCGAAATAACGGCGAAGAAAACGATCATAAGACAAAACATGGATTTCTTCTTCATAACTGACTCCATAAATGGACCATTTACTCCTATTCCCACCAATAGTATTAACCAACCCTGAGACCTTCACCCCCAGGGCACCTTCTCCCATATGAGAAGGCAGGGATGAGGAGATTGCGATCCACAAATTAATTATAGAGCTTTATTACTTCCACACTCCCGGAATGACCTGGCGGCAATTGGGGCAGGTGCCATCCGGCAGGATCTTATTTTCCCTGATTGAATACCCCCTGCGTTTGATCAGAACAGTATTACATGCCGGGCAGTGAGTATCTTCCAGTGATCCCACCCTGCCGGGCAGGTTGCCGGCATACACAAACTTCAACCCTGCTTCCTGGCCGATATCGGCTGCCTGCTGCAGTTCAGAAGGCCTGGTCGGGGGAGTGTCCTGCATATCATAATCCGGGTGGAAACCGGTCACGTGCCAGGGGATCCCGGGCGAAACCGACACAATGGCGCGAGCCGCATCCCAAAGCTCTGCCGGGCTGTCGTTGAAACCGGGGATGACCAGCGTGACCACCTCGACCCACAACCCCAGGTCGTGTGCAGTTTGAATGCTGTCAAGCACATGTTTGAGCTGCCCGCCCATGCCGCGGTAGTTCTTTTCCTGCATGGATTTCAGGTCGATCTTGTAACCGTCCATGACCGGGCGCAGGTACTCCAGGCACTCCCGGGTGGCATATCCATTCGAGATCATCACGGTCTTGAGGCCTTTGCTTTTGGAAAGCGAAAAGATTTCATGCGCCCATTCTGCGGTGATCACCGGTTCATTATAAGAGGACGCCACCACCCCGGCCTGATGGTTCAGGGCGATATCCACGATCTGTCTGGCGGATATCTTCTGCGCCATGCCGGTGGATGAACTGATGGAAGCATCGCGCAATACCTGCGAGGAGAGCCAGTTCTGGCAGAACTCGCAGTGGAAGTTGCAGCCCAGCATGCCAAAGGTTAGTGCGCCGCTGCCGGGCAGGAAGTGGTTGAAGGGTTTCTTTTCGATCGGGTCCACGTTCAGTCCGGCCACGTATCCGCGCGGCACCTGCAGCTGCCCGTTCCGGTTGAAGCGCACCCGGCAGATTCCCCTTTTACCTTCGTGGATCACACAGCGGTGCGCACAGGCCAGGCAGTGAAGAGTCTGCCCGTCCATTTTCTCGACAAGTTGGCCGGGAGTAGTCATTTCATCTATTATTTCGATCAATGTGGACATCAGATTCATAGCTCCAATACTATTATAACCACCTGCAGTTGTGGTAAACTCATCTTGCCGGGGCGGATGCGGGTTCTGTGAGAACCATTATTCAATTTATTTATTCACACAACTAAACATTATGGACGAAAAAACATTATATGTTCTTGAATTTCCCAGGATCCTTGAAAAACTGGCCGGGTTTACGTCGTTCAGTTTATCCAATGAACTGGCTTTGCAGGTGAAACCGACCACCGATATTTCAATCGCACAATTGTGGCAGAAACAAACCAGCGAAGGACGTAATCTGCTCAATACCCACCCGGATATCAGCATCGGCGGGGCTGCGGATATCCGCCATTATGTCGACCTGGCCAGCCGCGGGGGAGTCCTGGCCGCCAACGAACTGCTCGACGTAAAGAACACCCTCATCTGTGCCCGAATCTTGATGCGCACCCTGGACCATATCGAAAACGATTATCCGGCGTTGGCGACCATTATTTTCAATCCGCCCGAGCCGTTCGGCATTGTGGATGCGATCTCGCGCTGCATTTCTGAGCGCGGCGATATCCTGGATAATGCCTCGGACCAGTTGGCAGTCATCCGGCGCGATATGAAATTGTCCCATGAAAGGCTGCTCTCCCGGCTGGAGCGCTACATCAACGACCCGCACAGTTCCCCCATGCTGCAGGAAGGGTTGATCACCCAGCGTGATGGCCGCTATGTGCTGCCGCTGCGTTCGGAATTCAAGGGCCAGCTCAAATCGATCGTGCATGACCAGTCCTCATCCGGGGCGACCCTGTTCGTGGAGCCGCTGGCGGTGGTGGAGCTGAATAACAAGTACAAGGAACTGCAGCTGGCAGAGCGGGATGAAGAACGCCGCATCCTGGCGGGTCTTTCCACACAGGTTGGAGCGCAGGCCGCCGATATCCGTACCCTGCTGATCATGCTGGCAGAACTTGACCTGGTGTTTGCCCGCGCCAAATATGCGGATGCGCTTTCCGCAGTGGAACCAATCCTTTTCCCTATCCCGAATAAACCTGCGAATGCCCATCCCGGCAGCCGCATCCGGTTATACAATGCCCGGCACCCGCTCTTGAACCCGGCTTCAGTCGTCCCTATCGACCTGGTGTTGGATGAGGATACCTTCATCCTGGTCATCACCGGCCCCAATACAGGCGGCAAGACGGTAACGCTGAAGACCGTAGGCTTGTTTGCCCTCATGAGCCAGTCTGGCCTGCACATCCCGGCCATTTCCGGTTCAGAGATCAGCGTCTTCAAAGAGATCTTTGCCGACATCGGGGATGAACAATCCATTGAACAATCCCTCTCCACGTTTTCGGGGCATATTACCAATATCATTCACATCTTGAAAAAAGCCAGCTCCCACAGCCTGGTGCTGCTGGACGAACTTGGCGCTGGAACTGATCCGCAGGAAGGTGCTGCCCTGGCGATGGCCATTTTGAAAGACCTGCTGGAAGCCAACATCACCAGCATGGTAGCCACCCACTACCCTGAACTGAAGACTTTTGCCCACAACACCCCTGCAGTGGTCAATGCCAGTTTGGAATTCAACCTGCAAACCCTGCGCCCCACCTACCACCTGTCGCTGGGATTACCGGGCAGGTCGAATGCACTGTCCATTGCAGAACGGCTCGGGCTGCCTGCAAAGATCATCGAAGCCGCCCGGGCAACCATCCATCCGGATGAACTGCGCGCAGAAGATCTGCTGGACGAGATCTATCATCAGCGCGGTGCGGCGCGCGAAGAACGCGCGCACGCCGAATCGCTGCGGGTGAAAGCTGAAGAGATGGAACGCCAGTTATCACAGCGCCTGAAGAGCATTGAAACCGAACGGCAGGAGATCCTTGCTGCGACCCGCAAGGAAACCGAAAAGGAGATGGCTCTCTTCCAGCGCGAAGTGGATGACCTGAAGAAAGAGTTGCTGAGAGCCCGCCAGCCGCTGGATGTAGTCAAGGCAGTTCAAGACCAGGTGGACCAGATGGAAGACGAATCCATGCTGCCAAAAGATCTGCCGGGTCTGCGCCAGAAAAGTGAAGAACGCTTCCACCCGGGCAGCAAGGTGTTTTTGGAATCCCTGAATATGAACGGCACAATTACTTCCCTGACCGAAAGCGAGGCTGAAGTTTTGGTCGGGAATTTACGCATCCGCGCCAGGTTATCCGAAATTCGGCGGCCGGATGAACAACCGGAAGCTGAACAACCAAAACGAAAAAGCCGCAAAGTGGAGGCGGACACCAGCGCAAAAGCCAAAGAACTGGCACGGCAAAGCCCGGGCATGGAGCTGGATATTCGCGGTCAGCGGGCGGAAGATGGTCTGGATATGCTGGACCGCTACATCGAAAAGGCATACCTGACCGGGCTGCCTTTTGTCCGCATCATTCATGGCAAAGGCACCGGCCGGCTGCGACAGGTGATCCGCGAAGCGTTGAAGGAAAACCAGCACGTAAAGAATTTTGAAAGCGGGATGGAGAATGAGGGCGGCGACGGGGTGACCGTTGCCCGCCTGCGGTCAGACTAATTCGCTGCCAATGAGGCAGCCTGCTGCAACAGTTCTTGTGCGGACCGCATGGTGTTTTCCGTAGAATTGCCAAGCATCTGGGCTAATTCCGATACACGCTGATCACCGCCCAGTAAGTTGACCCGGGTCATGGTGCGGCCATCCGCCACTTCTTTTGCGACGTGGAAATGCTGCCCGCCGTAGGCTGCCAGTTGCGGAAGATGCGTCACGCAGAACACCTGGTGCGCGCGGGCAAGCTGCCAGAGCTTTTGCCCAACGATACTGCCCACCCGGCCGCCAATCCCCTGGTCGATCTCATCAAAGATCAAAGACGGGATCCGGTCTTCATGCGCCAGCACGTTCTTTAAAGCCAGCATCAGGCGGGAAGTCTCACCTCCGGAGGCGATCTTCACCAGCGGCTTGAGCCCTTCACCCGGATTGGGCGCGATCAGGAATTCCACTTTGTCCATCCCGTTGAGATCCAACCCGGCTTGTCCGGATGACTTATCTTCTGATACCGGAAGTGTGTCAAAGGCTACCTGGAATCGGGCACCTTCCATTTTGAGTTCATCCAGTTCGGATTCGATAGCCTGCGATAGCTTTTCCGCGGCAACTTTGCGGATGCCGGATAAAACCTGCGCAAAACTGGAAAGGTCTTCCAGCAGTTTCTTCTCAAAATTTTCCAGTTCAGTGATGCGCTCACCGGAGTAGTTTATTTTCTCCAGCTTCGCTTTGGTTGCTTCGCGGAATTCCAATATACTCTCCATGGAGCCGCCGTATTTGCGTTTGAGGTTGTTGAGCAATCCAATGCGTTCTTCGATCTCAACCAGCCGACGCGGATTAAATTCTATCTGTTCCGCATAATTCCTGATCTCGCGGTTGAGGTCTTCGGCCTGTTCGAGCAGATTCCCGCCTGTGTCTGCAAAATCCTTATGAGACGGGTCAAAGCGTTCCAACTGCTGCAGTTGATGGGCAAGCTGCCCAAGCAGGTCCGTGATGGAAGGCATATCGGGGCTTGGTTCATCAAGCAGGGTGAGTGCCTGTTGGGCAGATAATGCCAGGTTTTCAGCGTTAGAAAGCCGGGTGCGTTCCTGCTCCAATAGAAGGTCTTCGCCAATTTCAACCTGTGCCGCGGCGATCTCCTGTTCCTGGAAGCTGAGCAGTTCGATCCGGCTGGAGGCTTCCTGCTCGATGATGCGCAGTTCCTTCAGTTCGCGGCGGTTATCCAGGAACTGGTGGTACAGCTTCTGGTAGCTCTTCAGGTCATCTTCATCTTTTGCATACCTGTCCAGCAAACCAATATGCTGCCTATTATTCATTAAGGACAGGTGTTCGGACTGGCCGTGGATATCCACTAGAAAATCGCCCACTTCACGCAGGACGTTCAAGTTCACGCCGTGCCCGTTGATCCTGGCACTGCTGCGGCCTTCCAAACGGACTTCCCGCTCGATGGTCACAAAATTCTCGTTATCCAACAGGTCTTCACGTGCCAGGATGGTGGTTAATTCGACCGGGCAATCGTGCAATTGAAAGACAGCTTCAACCCGAGCCTTGGATGCTCCCGCGCGGATGGATGTGGCATCGAATTGCCCGCCCAACAGGGCTACGAGTGCATCCAGTATGATCGATTTCCCTGCGCCGGTTTCACCGGTCAGGATGATCAAATCGGCCTTGAACTCCAGTTGGAGGCTGTCGATGATTGCAAAATTCTCTATCCGTAATTCGCTAAGCATAATCTATCATCTTTATAATTTCAGTCGTGAACCTGTTAGCCGGTAATACATGCTGGATGTCACCAGGATGGTGTAGATCACCTTGAAAATGAGAGAAAGTCCGGCGCCTCCCAGGAAGGATACTGGATCAGGTGAGGAAAAGCCTATGATCAATGTCAGGACCGGCAGGACCAACCCGGGCAGGCTGCCTAACGCGGTGGCGATGGCGGCTGTCAGGTATAAACCGGGCGAGCGCCGTTTGCGGATCACATAGCGAACGGCTTCAGCGATCACGATACCGACAAGGGGCGCCAGCAGCAGGATAAAAAATCCCAGGAACCCTGTGATCAGGCTGCCAATGTAGCTGAGCACCACCGCAGTGATGAATGCCAGCACGTAATCGATCGATGTAGCGGTGTTATAGATCTTTTGCATACCGCGCACGCATTCCTTGCAGCGGTATCCGGTCGGTGTCAGGACTGCACAGTCAGGACAAATCGGCTTCTCGCAGCGGTTGCAGCGTAAACTAGTTTCACGCTGCGGATGATTGGCGCAGAATAGGACAGGCGGGGTGTATTCGCTCATCTGGTTAATCCGGTGGCGGGGTTTTGTTCCATGTGGCTCATCAAACTCCTGTAAAAATATCCCCCGCCCAAGAAGCGGATAAATCGAAGGGAATGATCACCGGCGTAAACATCCACCCGGTCATTATCTGTCACCAGGACCGGATTCTGCCCGTCCACGCTCAACACTGCCTGGTGGTCGCTGTGCGCAGTCATACTAACCCGGGTTCCTTCGGCTAAAATGATCGCCCGGTTGACAGATAGATGCGGTGCGACCGGAACAAGCAGGATATTTCTTAATTCGGGGGGTAATATCGGTCCGCCAGCCGCGAGTGCATAAGCAGTGGAACCGGTAGGTGTGGCAGCGATCAATCCATCGGCTACATAGGTGGTTAAGAACTCGCCATTGACTGATGCGGTGATGTGCAGGGGTTTGACCAGTTGACCCCGGCAAACGACCACCTCATTTAGCACTTCCCATTCATTGATCTTTTCTTTTCCACGCCAGAGCTCCGAACACAGCATCATCCTGGATTCATAGTGGTAATCACCCTTTATCAACCGCGGTATATAATCCTTCCAGTTTTGGCGCTGCAGTTCGATGAGAAAACCAAACCGGCCGTAGTTGATGCCGAGGATGGGTGTATCAGACCCGGCGCACAGATGACCGGCGCGCAATATCGCTCCATCGCCACCCAGGACGATTGCCAGGTCAAATTCTCCGGCAGCAATCCTTTTATGGATCAAGTGATCGTTTAGCTGGCTCGATGTGGTTTTCAAACCATTTTCGAGCAGGGCGGTTTTGACCATATCCAGATCCTGCACTGCATCCGGCATACCAGGATGCGCCAGGATTATTACATTTTGTGGAACAGGCATCTGTTGAGCCATCATTCAATTATTATAGTCTGGTTCAAGGGAATTGTGGATTGGTTTATAAACGTTGATCGCACAGGCTCTTATACCCACAGCTTTTACAGCGGGCTGGTTCTTCGTGGCTGCGCGGAATATCCTTGTTTCGTTCTTTCTTGTGCATTTCACTGACCAATACCAGCGTCTGTTCCCGTAGAGCAGGAGTGAAATTGATCGAGAAAGTCCGCCCGGGATAATGGATGAGGCCGTGCGTTGGCGGTTTCTGATAGACCTTTTCCACCAGCAGACAGTAAGCCGCCAACTGGAAGATGTGCGAGTCATAGGGGGCATCCGGGGGCCGGCAGCTTTTAACTTCCACCGGGATCACCAGTCCGTTTTGCTGGATGAGATAATCCGGTTTGCCCACCAGGCCGATGCTGCCATCGAACAGGGGCTTCTCTAGCGGTTTGCCCCACATTTTCACGTCAGAGTAGATGATCGTTCCCCCGGGGATGCCGCTTTGTTTGCGCATTCTCGTCGAGAAATACAGCAGCAATACGGCAGCGAGAACGAGGAATAGTACGAGCCAGATCATAACCCGGTCACCAGGAAATAGATCAATACACCAATGGCTACCAATAACAGGAGGAAACCAGCCTGGCGTAGAAAAGCAGAAACCAGCACAGTCCTTCCGTGCTGGTAATGAATCTCCGTTCCAACT
The DNA here is from genome assembly GCA_964387025.1 of uncultured Leptolinea sp. Lineage (GTDB taxonomy): Bacteria > Chloroflexota > Anaerolineae > Anaerolineales > Anaerolineaceae > PNON01. Next base: position 229,549 of record CAYLUZ010000001.1, read on the forward strand.
TGCAGTTCCCGTTTGTTTTCCGGTTCCACTCCGGAGATGCGGTACCACCAGGATCGCTGGCAGTAGAGATACGAACCGATCTCAGACGCTCGGATGATCCGCATTATTCGGGTTTGCCTCTTTCAGTTTTCGGGCCATGTCTTCGAGAGCGAGTTCCAGGTGCTGCTCCCTCTGGCTGATGGTCAGGTCCCCGCGGGTTCTTTCCACGATTCCGCGCACCAGGTCGGTCTGACGGCGCAAACCGCTGGTGATTGCATCCGGATAGTCGATGGTCACAAGCACGGCATAGATGTCATCCATGCAGCCCAGCAGGCGTTCTGCTTCGGCTGAATATCCCTGCCGCAGTATGTCCATGCACCTGCGCCTGAGTTCTCCGGTGACTTCTGCCAGTCCATTGAGATAGGTTGCTCCTTCCACACCGATCTGTTCCGGGGCGGGAAGATGTTCGTTCAGCACCAGCGCTCGGGTGATGGTCGCTTCAACAAATTCTTTCAGAGCATCCTGCGTGTAACCCGAAAAGTAAAGGTCCGGGAAGCTTTTCAGCGAGATTTGGAGCTGCCGGGCTAACTTCCCGGCTTCCTGCAGGTGTTCATTGACAACCAAAGTTTCTTCCCGATGGACAGCCCGAATGGCATTGGCGCAATGCCGGGTTAATAACCTGCACACCGCCAGGGCTTCATCGCGGGCCTGGTTTCGAGCGTCAAATACTGTTCGTATATTTTCAACGATCTGATCTAATTCATCCATTTGGTTTCCATTTATTCTTTGGGTGGTTCCGGCTCCGGGTTTGGTCGGAAAAGCTGGCTGGCGAGAGTGTTTGCCCCGGGTGGATTGATCTCTCCAAAGGCATGTTCAAACCTCGAGAGGTTTTCTCCGAGCGCCGCCTTCAGCATCTTGACTGCCAGGGGAGACATCACCATCCTGGAGACAATGACCGGGTTAGTTTCACCGGGCAGTAAGCGGGCGAATTCAAGCGTAAATTCCAGCGGGGAATGAGCAATCCGCACCAGATTGGCATATTCAAGTTTCAAATCTGGTGCATCAATAAAATTGAACGACGGAGGTTGTGTGTTTTCAGGCATTCAACAACCTCCGTCGATTTATTTGGCTGACTTTAGAAAGGTATATTATCGTCACCAACCGGTAGCCCATCATTTTCAGTGGATGCTCCACCTGCGCCGCCAGAGTCATCATCTGACCTGGGGGTTAAATTCCGCACGGTGTTGGCTACAATTTCATAACTTGCTGCAGTGGTACCGTCCTGCCGGGTATATGTACGCGGATTACCGGTATTGGGGTCTGGCTGCAGCCGGCCTTCCACGAGGACCTTGTACCCTTTTTTGAAGTATTGGTTTACAAACTCGCCCTGCTTGCCCCAGGCGTTGATTCGAAACCAGATGGTTTCCTTCACGCTTTGACCGTTATTATTTGTATATTGGCGGTTGGATGCAATTGAAAAGGTGGTTACGGCCTGGCCGGATGGCGTGTAGCGCATCTCTGGATCCTTGCCTAAATTTCCGACAACAATGATAGTATGAAACATGTTTTCCTCCAAATTGGGTAATGGTTTTGTCAGGATAAATATCTACAGAATTAATACTATTTGTGTCCTGACCTAACTTAATTTTATGGAATTTTTCATGTGACGCAAATGATTTTGGGCACTAATTTTGAAGATCAGGGAGTCGCAAGGGTGGGATACGGTCTCTGGGTTGGCTTTTTTGTGGGTGTCGGGGTGAGCGGGTAATCGCCCGGGGAAACTGAATATATGGTCATGTCGGAGTAACTAATGCTCACAGCTGGTCCTCCAGCAGAATACGCAAAAGCACCAATCCCTCCGGTTGCTGGTGCCAGGTACACACCGTTCTGGTACACGTCATTCAGGTATAGTCGAACATACCCGCCACCTACCCATAATCCCACCCGAAACGGTGATAATCCGCCGCGAGGAATCTGACCTGATGGTGACCAGTCCAGCAAAGTCGATATCCGGCTCTCTTTCACTTTTTCCATGGCGTACTCACCGCTGCAGTTAAAGGTTATTCGGTAATATGTACGGTCGTTCAGCGACCAGAAGACCAAACCATAAGTGTCGGTTGGGGAACACAGGTTGGCAGTGATGGTTGTCTCCAGGTAGAAATCTGAAAAATAGGTATCCTTTCGAAAGCTGGTCAATGCGCTGCCGGGTGTGGAAACTGCCAGGTTGAGGGTATTATCGCCGTATGCCACATTACCATCAGCAGACACACCTGTTACCCAGGAGGTACGATCAGAAAAGTCATCCGTGATGACCAATCCGCCAAAATTTGGACCTTCATTTGGTGTCGGAGTTTGCTGCGGGGTGAAATAGACTGTCGGTGTGGCTGTGCTTGGAAACCAGATCCGTGTAGCGGTTGGTGTCGGCGTCTCAGTCAAAGGCGTAGGTGTTTCCGTTTCAAAGGCGGAAGCTGCCGGTTGGCAGGCAGAAAGGATGACCAGGCACAGACAAAGAAGTGCTGTTATCAATGCCGATTTTTTTCGCAGCGAATTGTTATGCATGGCTACCATTATACTTTTGTCCGATAAATCTTACAGAATCTAGGGATAGGTCATCAGAAAATTGAATAATGTTATAATCCAAATAGATTGAGAACAATAAAATGACGAAGCGCATAATAAAACTCGTTCCTATACTGGTGATCCTGGCGACAGCAATTCTGGTAGCTGTTCAAGCTTTTCCCGCATCAGCGGAAAGGGGACAGCCCCAGGCAGTTCTGCCAACTCCCACAGCTCAACCGGATGGCCGGATCATTTATGTTGCCCAACCGGGAGACTCTTGGTGGATCATCTCGGTCAAAACGGGTGTCGCAGAAACACAATTATATTTGCTCAACAATGCCAAACCGGAAGATCAACTGCTTGAAGGTCAACAAGTCCTTCTTGGCGTGGTCACTCCAACACCGCCTTTGCCCGCTTCTGAAGCGGCGACACCCACACCCGGGATCACCACTCCTCAAGTGGAAGGTTTTGGTATCATTTGCGTCTTATTATATGATGACGTGAATGGCGATTCTGTCCGCCAGCCTGAAGAATTATCCCTTGCCAATGGCGCTCTCAGCCTGGTTAATAATATCGGAACCTACAACCAGACTGCTATGACCACTTCCGGTACCGCCCCGATATGTTTCAATGATGTTCCAAAAGGTGATTACAACTTGAGCGTGGCTGTCCCGGAAGGTTATAACCCGACCACAGTTACCAATACACCCATCAAGCTTATTGCTGGTGATCAGACCACCATGAACTTTGGAGCGCAGCTCAGTTCACTGGCTCAACCAGTAACTACCGGGGAGGGAGGCAGGAATCCCATCGTTGGGATCGCCGGTTTGGTTCTTCTGTTGGGAGGAGCAGGTTTGGGAATTTATTTCTGGCTTTCCAAACGCCGGCGCTAAAACCATCGCTACCAGAAGCGTTCTTCTTTCCATGCATCCGCATTGTTGTGATATCCGGCCTGTTCCCAAAAACCTGGCTTATCCTGCGGCATGAACTCCAACCCCCTCAACCATTTTGCACCCTTCCAGAAGTACGGTACTACAAGGTCGGATCGATTCTTGATCGCCCCGACGATGCCTCGTAGCGGATAACCGTGATCGGGTGAGATCACCTCGCCATTGAAATGCGTAGCCATCAAGAAGTTTTCAGCCAGCACCACTTCCAGCGGCAGGTTAACGGTGAAGCCGTATTCAGCGTGCTGCATCACATAATGTGCTGACGGTTTTATTTTTATAAATCCGGCATCCACCATGGCACGAACGGATACACCTTCCCAATCTGTGTCAAATTTACTCCAGCGGGTCACACAGTGAATATCCATATCCAGGTGCGTACGTGGTAATTTGTTGAACTCGTCCCATTTCCACTCAGCTGGCTGCTCCACCTCGCCCCAAACCTTGAAAGACCACGCCAGAGGATTGAATGGGGGCACCGGACCATAATGCAGCACCGGGAATTTATTGGTTAACGCCTGCCCTGGCGGCAGCCGCCCTTCTTTTCGTTTTTGTTCCTCATCGGTTCTACGCGTGAACGGGTTCTCGAACATTAGCTTTCTCCTCGATTAATTATATCAACATGGAGAAAGTTGGATGACAGGGATATAACCTAAACACCTTAGGGGCAGATGACAACCACCCTCTTGTAATTAAGGTAATTTGGACAATATTGTCTTGCTGGATTCCCACAACTATTAATAATAATCCGGAATTCCTGTTTGAAGGTCCTTCTCCCAATTGGACGGATTTGCTCTGATGGAGGTTGTGATACTTTCCATCTCTGCAGCATCGTGGATGATCTGTTCAGAATATCCACCCTGCCAAATGGTTTTATTGCCTCTACCCAATAATGGCCGGCAGTGCAGTGAAACCGACGATTTGTAAAAACGAATGACCGTTTCGATGGATCCAGCTTCTGGTGTTCCAATATCACTTTTGGGTAAATGGGATGGGAAATCCTTACTTTTTTGGACAGCGGTTTGCCCCGATTCTTTGCCCATGATGAAAATAATTCCATGGATATGGTTTGGCATAACAATGAACGCACCTAGTTTAATGTGGAAGAATCGTTTGGCCAGCCTTTCCCACTCTTTGGAGGCGATATTACCGATCTTATTCAGCAGAACTTTTTCATCCTGGATTTGCCCAAAGATGGGCTTTCTTTCCAGTGTGGCGATCGTAATGAAATACGCTCCTGTCAGAGAGTAATCATAATTATCCAAGCGTAATGAACGGCTTTGTCGTTTTAATGAGTCAAATGGCATAAGAGAATGATAACAGCTTAATCCATTTGGGAGTCACCCGGGTGAAAACTGGGCACATTGAATTTAATTCGGTCGAATAGCTATTCATGCATATTCCATAACGCGCGTACTTACTTTCCTTTTCAAAAGACGGAAATCCCCCCGCTTCTAGGCTGTCTTTTCGAACCACGACGTGGAAGAAAACTTAACCCTGATCAATTACCCTGAAGGTTTCTAATACACCCAAAGAGGTTGACAGCTGTCAACCTCTTCTTATCTAAGTCTATGAGGTTTTTGTCATCGCTCCATCATTCTGCCATTGAGATTTGATTGCACTATTTTATTGAGGCTGTATTTTCACCACCTCACCATATTTTTTTCCGATAGACCCTGTATCTTTTGTAGATCTTCCCGCCAAACCTCTGAGCCAGGGCAGGAGTACGCGGGTTGTCCAGCGATGTTAGTGAAGCGTCGACCCATTTATATCCACGTTCACGGGCACGCTTTGCCATCTCATCAAACATCAATACCGCAACTCCGGTACCCCAGTATTCGGGCAGTAACAGCACGCTCTTGAGGGACAGGCAATCTGTTTGGCGGCGCATCAGCCACCACAATCTGGCATAATCCCATGGATGTTGCAGCCCGTTCACATGGATGAATGCCTCATTCAGGTTCGGGATGCCCGGCAGCCAACCGACGGTTTGGCCATCCACTTCAGCGAACAGGATCAGGTCCGGGTCTACAATCTTGCGGAAAGGAGCCATGCTGTTATATACCACCTCGCGCGGCCACTCCCGAAAATCTGGCAGGTGCGCCAAGGCTTTATTCAACAGTGCGTGAATCTGGTCAATCTCTTCCTCCCAGTGGGTCAGATTGGCAGAGCGGATGACATGGTTTTTGTGCCGCCTTGCGCGGTCTGCCATGATGGCCAATTGATCGATAGCCGGGTTATCATTGGTGAGGTCCAGTGCGATGGCGATATTATCGCCATGGGCGGATTCAAAGCCATAATCCTCCATGAAACCGGCATAATATTCGGGTGAATGCCCGCACATCAGCACCGGAGACCGGTCACGCCCTTCCAGCAGCACCCCATAGCTGTCCTCGTAATCCAGGTTATAGGGACCGACGATGGTATCCATTTCGTGTCGTTCCGCCCATTTTTCCACCGTCCCCAACAGGCTCAGAAAAACATCATGGTCGTTGATGTAATCAAAGAAACCAAAAACACATTCCTTCATACCGCGTTCAGCATTCGCTTTGAAATCCTCCGCCGCGCAGATAGTGCCTACCGGCTTTCCATCCCTCCATGCGATGAAAAAATCCGCAGTACCCCGCTGGAAGAACACCCCTTTTTGAGGATCTATCCGTTCACGCCAGTCGGGGATCAAGTGCGGAACCCACAACGGGTCGTTCGCGTAGATCTTCCACGGAAAATGTAAAAAGATCTCCCGCTCTTTTTTATTGCTTACCGGGCGGACTTCGATACCGCTCATAATGCTTCCTCAACAGCAATTTTTCGGCGCGATTCCAATTCTTCAACAATGTGCGCATGGCTTTCGCGGTTCAGCGGATAAAATATGGCAAACAGTATCCCGCCGATGAGCAGCAAAGCAGGGATGGGACCGATCGCCAGGCGGATACCCAGCATGGCAGATGGCGGTTGGATGGCTGAGTTAGGTTGGTACCCGGTGGCTTGCAGTACCAGCAGCACCAGAGGGATGGCGATGGAGGAAGCCATTTTGTTGGAAAGCATGACCAGGCTGTAGAACATGCCTTCATGCCTTTTACCGGTATGGTATTCATCCCATTCCACAGCGTCAGGGATGATCGACCACGGCAGTACATGAGCAGCGCTGACCCCGATGCCAGCCAGTATGCACAGCGTTAAGATCAGTGATATGGGCGTCCCGGAATTCAACGTGATCAAAAGAATTTGAACCACTGCCCAGAATGCGATCCCAACCCCATAAGCGACACGTTTGTTCCATTTGTGCGATACCCATTCCCAGAACGGCAGGACGAGCATGGCGGAAACGAAAATGGAAGCCATAATGAGATCGCTTTGTGGTTCGCGGATGACAATATACTTTATGAAATAGAGCAGTGACACCTGCAGGATATCGATCGATACCCAGGTTAACAGGAAGATCCCTGCACTGAACACAAATGGCCGGTTCTTAAAGGCAGCCTTTATCGATTCGAGGATTTTTGGCTGTGATTGCTCAGTATACTCCTTGCGTTCACGGGTGAAAAAGAAAACGAATAGGAGCGGGATGGCGCTAACGAAACCGAAAATGGCTCCCATTTTTTCAACATTACTGGAATTGACTGGTGTTAAACTACCGATGATCATCATTGGCAGGGTGAAGGCAACCAGGCTGCCGAGGATGGAAAAGAACATGCGGTAGGTAGTGAGTGATGTGCGTTCATCATAATCGGAGGTCAACTCGGGGGTCAGGGCAAAATACGGCATATATGCGAAAGTAGCGGCAGATTCAAACAACACATATGCCACCGCGTAATAGACTGCCAGCATCACCGGGTTTTCGAAAGGCGGCCGCATCCACATGAGTATGAAAAATAGGGCGAATGGCAGTGCACCAAAAAGCAGGAATGGCCTCCGCCTTCCCCAGCGTGACCGGGTTCGGTCCGAAAGGTGACCAATCAGGGGATCGTTCACATAATCCCATGTCCTGCCGATAAAGATGGCTATTGCAGCCGTGCCTGGGGAGATCCCGATCACATCGGTCAGGAAAATGGCAAAATATACGGCGATGATGGTGGATGTAAGGCTGAATCCAGAATCACCAAAACCGTAGATAAGCTTTGTGATAGTAGGTAGGCGTTTTCGCATGCAGGTTTCCTCGTTGAGGTGAAGGGATTATTCTGGATTATTAAACACCAGAATCGGGAAACAGTTAGTTTTTGAACTTTTATAAATGGTATGAATGAGCTGACCAACCATCTGCTTTTACTTTATGAAAACCCTACCTTCTCTCTGACGCTGTTCTGAATTAAGAACTCTCGAATTGCAGGTAATGTTTCCTCCCGATGGGTCACGCAGGTAAAGTGGCCTCCGTCTTCCATTTTTAGGAATTGCGCATCTGGGACCGTGCTTGCGGTAAACTCTCCCATGCTTATGGGCATGATCGGGTCATTCACGGCATGAATCACCAGGGTTGGAGCTGTGATATGCTCTAATGGATATACCGGAAAATTTGATAATTGCTGCATATCATTGATCAAACCGTCCCGCCTCGGGGTGGATGGATAGGTGGTGTGGTAGAGAGCATCCAGCAGACGCATTTTTTCGAGATCAGGTTTGATCTTAGTGAGTAAAGAGCGGCTTACTCCATTTCCTTGAAAAACTGCGTTCGGAGCAATGGAATATAGCAGCCAGGGGAGAAAGTCTGATTGCAGCATGAGGGGATATATTGCGCGCAAGAATGGCGATAGCGAAGGAAAAGAGCGGCTGACAGCTGAGATCAAGATCAACCCGCGGCAGCGCTCCGAATGGCGCAGTGCAAACTGCAAAGCAGATGCTCCCCCGCCTGATAGCCCGATAATAATAGTGGAATCAACATTGAAAGTATCAAGTAATGCTGCATAGGTGTCGGCTTGCGTTTCTGGTGATGGATTGGGTGGTACTGGCGATCGTAAATACCCGAAACGCGATGGAGCAATATAGTGGAATTGTCCCCCGATTAGATTTGCCAGCCAGAGTCCCATGTCGTAACCGCCCCCGCTGCCGTGGGATATCAATACAGCACCCCCTTGACCGGTGACCACAGCTTCAATCACACCTATGGATGTATTGATCAACTGGCTTCCTGCCAGCAGGTGGCTGCGGGCGATTCGGTTCTCTTCTTTATACCTGGAAATGAACGAAAACATGTTGTTTTCTCCGTGAATTTGCAGCGAAGCAGATCAATATTTGTTCAGAGCGATTCAAAACACAGAGGGGATAAGGCCTCCGCACTCCTCAATTCGATTTGCACTATAATTGTACAATTCTTTTCCTCCGGAGCCTGCATGAACCCGCTTGCCAGCACCATCATCACCTCAGCATTGGTTTTCTACTCCATCGGCGTATGGGGCGAGCGCCTCATTGGCCGCCTCAAATGGTGGAACTTTGCCTTCTTTGTTCTCGGCCTTATCTGCGACACAGTCGGTACCGGCATGATGTTCGAATATGTAGGCGGTATGGCCTTTGACGTCCACGGCATATCCGGACTCATCGCAATATTACTCATGCTAATCCATGCCGTCTGGGCTTTGGTAGTTTTGCTCAAGAAGGACGAAAATGCCATCCGTAATTTCCACAAGTTCAGCATATTTGTCTGGCTTATCTGGTTGATCCCCTATTTCAGCCCGATGTTCTTTGCCATAGCATATTGATCGGGTGATGACCGGAAATCCCTGACAAGAATGCCTTTTTTGTCAGAATATACAATATTTCTATAATTTTTGCACTCCGCCTCGATCGTAACCCTCCTTTGTTACCCCTTCTCTTTTATATTTTTTGCAACGAAATATGATATTTTCACGTATTTCTTGTGAGTTTTGTATTTTCCTCTTCCTCATATAATAAATTGTTGAATCTACTCAAAAAAGGATAGCTCATGAAAATCGGTTATGTCATTCTCCTCATTCTTGTTGTGATCGTTGTTGCGGCCTGGTTAGGCTTGCAGGTCAAGCCCAAGCCATTTGCATTCCCTGCTTTAAAAGAAGGCAACGTTTCAACCATTCCCCTGCCAACCGGGCTACCTGCACCGGTAGACAAGTTCTACCGGACCGTTTATGGAGACCAGATTCCAGTCATCGAAACGGTGGTGATCACCGGCCGCGGGCGGATCAAGCCATTCGGAATCTGGCTGCCAGCCCGTTATGTCTTTGTCCATAATACCGGGAAAGACTACCGCCACTACTTCGAAGCCACCTTCTTTGGTCTTCCGTTGCTCAAGGTCAACGAGGGGATCATTGACGGCAAAAGCTTCTTCGAAAGCCCGATGGGAACGTATGTGGATGACCCGAACACTAACCAGGGAGCAAATCTGGCAGTATGGGCGGAAGCCGGCTGGTTCCCGTCCATCTGGGTCACCGACCCGCGCGTCCGCTGGCAGGCCGTGGATGACACCACCGCGCTGTTGTTCGTCCCTTACGGTAATGAGACCGAGAACTTTGTCGTCCGATTCAACCCCCTGACCGGCTTGGTTGACTCTATGGAAGCCATGCGCTACCGCGAAGCCGGTGAAGGGAAACACAAAATCTTGTGGATCACCCGCAATGTGGGCGATTCAATGTTCCCCGGCACAAAGATCAACAGCGAGGGATCGGCTACCTGGCTCGACCAGGGCACACCCTGGGCATATTTTACACTCGAGGAAATGAAATATAACGTGAATTCTGAGGAATACATCAAGCAGCGTGGTTATTAATAAAGTTATCCCTAAAGGTTTTAGAATCCTTTGGGGATTTTCTTCCCTGACGATCACCTGCACCCGGCGAAATTTGCCGCCCATAAGCATAAACAAAGGCTTGACAACAATTATTACAGAATATATACTCATTGAATATTTGGGGAGTAGCTTTCCCATTTGGGAATGGGTTATCGTCAAGACGGATTAGAAAACCCCGGTAACCTGTATGCGAAGAGCATTTGCGAGACCAATACAGTGTAATGTGTTGGTCTTTTTTACTTAAAATAGTCTTACAATGGAATTACTTTCAGTTCAGGAACGGTGGAATATGAATAACTGGTACTCAAAAGGTGTGGAGGAAATTCTTCGGGAAATCGGGGGCGATCTTCAAAAAGGGCTTTCCTCTGAGGAGGCTGTCAAACTACAAGAACAATACGGCCTCAATGAGCTGGTGGATCGTGGTACGAAGAGTCCCTGGAAAATTCTATGGGAGCAGTTGACCGGCACCATGGTCGTAATTCTGCTTATTTCTGCGGTCATCACCTTCTTCTTAAAAGAGTATACAGATGCCATCGCCATCCTGGTGATCGTTATTCTGAACACCATATTGGGTTTCAGCCAGGAATACCGTGCCGAACAGGCAATGGCAGCTCTCAAAAAGATGGCGGTGCCAAAAGTAAGGGTCCGGAGGGACGGCAGGGTAACCGAGGTACGTGCCCAGGAGTTGGTCCCCGGTGACATCATCTTCCTGGAAGCTGGAAACTCGGTGCCGGCAGATGGCAGCCTGGTGGAAAACGCCAATCTCCGTGTTCAGGAGTCTGTTCTGACAGGCGAATCCGAACCCGTGGAAAAGCGGCTGGAAATTATCGAAAAAGAAAATCCTTCCTTGGGTGACCAGCATAATCGTCTGTTCATGGGAACCCTGGCAACTTTTGGACGTGGAACTGTCGTAGTAACAGAGACAGGTATGAATACTGAGCTGGGAAAGATCGCCGAGCTGATCCAATCAGTGGGAAATGAACCCACCCCGCTGCAAAAAAGGTTGGATCAGTTGGGGAAAATGCTGGCAGTTGTGGCTCTGGTCATCGTTGCTGTTGTTTTTGGATTGGGGCTGCTGCGGGGGGAAGACCTTCGCACCATGTTCCTGATCGGAATCAGTATGGCGGTGGCCGCAGTACCGGAAGGCCTGCCTGCAGTGGTAACAATTGCATTAGCCCTGGGCGCTCAAAGGATGCTGAAACGCAATGCGCTGATCCGCAAATTACCCGCTGTGGAAACACTGGGATCGGTCACGACGATCTGCTCTGATAAAACCGGTACACTCACCGAAAACCGCATGACGGTTACTTTGGTGGATGTCGCAAGTAACAGATTCGATCTCCAGGAAAGCTTGCAGGATTACAGTCCCAGTGTGAGTACATCAGAATCCACAGCACCGGTGATTGACCAGAATAATGCGGTTGCTATTATGCTGGCCGGTGGCGCTCTTTGCAATGACGCTATTCTTGAACAAACAGAGCAGGGCTTTTCCTCTGTCGGCGACCCGACGGAAGGCGCACTTGTTGTGGCTGCTGTAAGGGCAGGGTTGTGGAAGGAAAATCTGGAAAAAGCTCTTCCGCGTGTTTCCGAACTGCCATTTGATTCAGACCGCAAACGGATGACCACAGTGCATCAGATAGAGGCAATAGACCAGCTCCCCCCTGCATTGAAAGGTTTGATCACTTCCCCTGAATTTCATGAAAACGCAAAATTCATTGCCATAACAAAAGGTGCTGTTGATGGTCTGCTGGATATATCTGACCGGGTATGGACTGAAAATAAGATCGTCAAGCTTGATTCAGCCTGGAAGAACCGCATCCAGGACGCCAATGATGACCTGGCATTGAAAGGTATGCGTGTGCTGGGAGTGGCTTTCAAGTATTGCTCAGAACAGGAAAGCCGGGAAGCATGCGCACCTCTCGAACAGAATCTTGTATTTGTTGGCATGTTCGCCATGATCGACCCCGCCCGGCCTGAAGTAAAAGATGCGGTGGCTGTTGCTAGGAAAGCCGGGGTCAGACCCATCATGATCACAGGCGACCATCCATTGACTGCTTTGTTCATCGCAAAAGAACTGGGTATTGCCGAAAACGATGAAGTTATCACCGGCGCAGAACTGGCAAAGCTGGATATGGCTGCGCTGAAAGAGCGCGTGAAAACCACTTCAGTTTTTGCGCGGGTTTCGCCGGAACATAAATTGAATATTGTTCAAGCATTGCAGGAACTGGGTGGAATTATTGCCATGACCGGTGACGGGGTGAATGATGCACCTGCCCTTAAAAAAGCTGATATCGGCGTAGCCATGGGCATCACCGGAACAGACGTCTCAAAGGAAGCAGCCGACATGGTATTGCTGGATGATAACTTTGCCACGATCGTTGCAGCCGTCGAAGAAGGCCGCCGCATTTACGAAAACATCCGCAAATTCATCAAATACATACTTCCATCCAACTTCGGGGAGATCATTGTGATGCTGGTCGGACCGTTCGTGGGGTTGGGGCTCCCGCTCCTGCCATTACAGATCCTTTGGGTGAACCTGGTTACAGACGGCCTTCCCGGTCTGGCTCTTACCCAGGAACCGGCAGAACCGGATACCATGCGCAGGCCTCCGCGCAGCCCGAAAGAGAAGATCTTCAGCCGCGGGTTGGGAGTGGATGTCCTGTGGATCGGTGTCTTGCTGGGTGCTGTTTCCCTCCTGGTGGGTTTATGGGCATTCAACTATAACCACCTGTTTGCCTGGCAGACGATGGTCTTTACCACTTTAACCATGTCTCAAATGGGCAACGCACTGGCAACCCGCTCCGAAAGCCAAACCCTCTGGGAAATTGGTATTCTTACCAATAAATCCCTGTTCGGGGCTGTATTGCTGACTTTCGTCCTGCAAATGGCAGTCATCTATGTGCCCTTCCTGCAGGGAATTTTCAATACCTCAGCTCTTTCACTGCTGGAACTCGCGATCAGCCTTGGTGCAGGTGTAATAGTCCTGGTAGTCATTGATGCTGTCAAGCTTCTCAAAAGGAAATACCGATCTGCGAAATAGCACCTGATTGGAAAATCGCTATTAATTAAGGAATATGGATTAATATATTTCATGCTGTTGAGGTCGACCGGTCATAGGGGTCGACCTTTGTGTCGACCCAAAATATATATGTCGACCCGGAACCGGGCATATAATTAACCAACAGGTTATAAGGTGGATAAATGACAAACAATAATCCTAACCGGCTTCCAAAGAGATCAATCGTGCGAAGGGTGGTACGTATGTTGTGGATCATTCCAGCAGTTTTAGTGGCTCTACTATTGATTCTCGTGGCTGTACTGCTGATAAACAGCCCGGGAAAACCGCAGCCATACCTGGATGAGAACGGAAAACCGCTGGCGGGCAGCATTTCTGAGAAGGTTTTTGTCAATATCAACGGGGTCAGACAGGGGATGTTCATCAAAGGTAAGGATAGTACACATCCTGTGCTGTTGTACCTGCATGGCGGCATGCCGGATTACTTCCTGACTCAGAAATACCCCACCGGTCTTGAAGATATTTTTACCGTCGTCTGGTGGGAACAGCGTGGATCAGGTATCTCTTTCAGCGATAATATCCCGCCCGGGACGATGAACCTGGAGCAGATGGTCTCAGACACGCTGGAGGTGACCAATTACCTGCGCGACCGCTTCCACCAGGATAAGATCTACCTGATGGGGCATTCAGGGGGCACCTTCGTTGGCATCCAGGCAGCTGCAAGGGCGCCGGAGTTATACCATGCCTATATAGGAGTGGCTCAAATGTCAAACCAGCTCTTGTCTGAAAAGCTGGCGTACGACTATATGCTCAAACAGTTCAAAAAGAACGGCAATATAAAAATGGCACAGGCACTTGAAGCTGCCCCGGTCACCCTGGAGGGTGGAATTACGGATGCCTACCGTGCAGTCCGGGACACAGCCATGCACAGCCTGGGAGTTGGCACGACCCGTGACATGAATTCGGTGATCACCGGCATTTTTTTACCATCGTGGATGAGCCGCGATTACACCCTGATGGAAAAGGTCAATATGTGGCGCGGCAAATCCCGCGCCGGTATCACAGTAATGGGGGATACTATATTCAGCACCGATCTGTCCAAAGTAGTGCCAAAACTGGATATCCCAGTCTATTTCTTTGAGGGCATCTACGATTACACCTGTTCCTACACCCTGGCAAAAGAGTATTTTGAGGTGCTGCAAGCGCCGGTGAAAGGTTTTTATACATTCGAGCAGTCTGCTCACAGCCCGCTGTTTGAAGAACCCGAAAAAATGCAGAAGATTTTGTGGGAAGACATCCTGGCTGGAAGGAACAATCTGGCTGATTTGAAATAATACGTTGGGGCGGTTCACCGGTTAGAAATAATCCCTAAAGGTTTCCAAAACCTTTAGGGATTTTCATTATTAACGATCGCCTGCACCCGGCCGACCTTGCCTCCCACCAGCATCACCTTGATGCCGTGCGGATGGGTGGGGCTGCTGGTTAAAAGCCGCAACACCACGCCTTCGGTTAATTGACCTGAGGATTGGTTCTGTTTTTCCACGATCATCACCCGCAGCCCGGGCTGGATCTCTCTGCGAACAGGTATAGCCATGGCTTTATTTGTTCCTGGAGACAATTGTAATCCGTTTATTGAAACTCTGTTCGAGCCGTGGTCCTAATCGTGTGCGGGTTTTACAGTTCACCTCGATCTTATCCACCTACCTCAGCATCTGGATGGGCTTGATGCCGGCTGTCCAGCTATTCCGTTTTAAGCGCCGCCAGGAACCCGTCGATCGCCTTTTCCCCCGTGGCCCAGGATGTCACCAGGCGCACGGCAGAATGTTCGCTGTCGACCTTGTTCCAGACATAAAAAAGATAGGATTCGTTCAGCTTCCTGATCACCGCATTGGGGAAGATGGGGAAGATCTGGTTGGTGGGGGAATCGCTCTGGAAACCGTATCCCAACGCTGAGATCCCGGCAGCCAGTTTTGATGCCATTGTGTTGGCATTGCGCGCCAGGTCAAAGAACAGGTCATCCCTGAATAACTCCAAAAACTGGATGCCCAGCACACGTCCCTTGGACAACAACCCGCCCCGCTGTTTAATGAAATAGCGGAAATCGGGCTTTAGCCGGGGATGGTTGATCACCAGTGCTTCACCTAGCAGCGCGCCGTTCTTGGTGCCGCCGATGTAAAACGCATCCACAAGGGCGGATAATTCTTTTATGTCCAGGTCGGCGGAGGTGGAGGTCAACGCCGAGCCCAGCCTTGCGCCGTCCAGATAAAGATACAGGTTCAGCTTTTTGCAAGTTGCAGAGATATCCCTCAATTCTTTGGCAGAATAAATAGTGCCGATCTCGGTGGAATGGGAGATGTAGACCACCCGCGGGTGGACCATGTGTTCATCGGTGCCGTGCAGGTTGACCACATCCTCGATCTCTGCCACAGTGATCTTGCCGTTCTGTCCCTTGACGCCGTGGATCTTGTGCCCGGTGGCCTCGATGGAGCCGGTTTCATGGACGAGGATATGCCCCGAATCGACTGCGATGACCGATTCGTATGATCTGAGGCAGGAGGATAACAAAATGAGATTGGCCTGCGTTCCGCCGGACACAAAATGAACGTCTGCATCGGGGCTGGCGACTGCCTGGCGGATTAGCTGCGCTGCCGCCAGGCAATAACGGTCTTCTCCGTATCCAGGCTGTTGCTCAAAGTTGGTTTTTGTGAGGGCTTCCAGTATGCGGGGGTGTGCACCTTCCGAATAATCATTTTGAAAACTGTATTGGATCATGGTTTCCTTCTTCTGCGGCTGATTTTGAACGGGATGAATGTTCTTATTATACTATTTGGCTTCCCACCCAAACCTCCCCCAAATTCCTGAATTTGGGGGAGGTAGGAGGGGGCTGGTGTCCCTTTTGTCATTTCGACGACTAAAAGGAGGAGAAATCTTGGGTCTGGCTGATAAGCTTTTTCTCCGGATTACTTCGTAATCCCTTCGTTCGAAATGACAGGGAAGAATTGCCAGTAGGGGCGAGGCGCCGCCTCGCCCCTACTACGGACGATACCACCCAACCTGTCTACTCCGAAGAGAGGAATATTTTAAGAATTTCCCCCTCCACATCCGTGCATAACTCATTGGCGAGATGCTATAATGAATCAACTACACCCTGCATTTTATTGGTTAAATATTATCTATGTCCTTCGTCCACCTGCACGTCCATTCCACCTACTCCCTGCTGGACGGCTTCAGCGATATCAAGAAGCTCGTCGCAGCTACCAAGTCCATGGGGATGGATTCCATCGCCCTGACCGACCACGGCACCATGTTCGGCTCGATTGAGTTCTACAACGCCGCCCGGGCTGCCGGAATCAAGCCCATCATCGGGTTGGAGGCTTACCTCTCCGCGCGCAGCATGACGGACCGCGACTCCAAGCTGGACAAGCACTCCAACCACATGTTACTTCTGGCACAGAACGAGGTCGGTTATCACAACCTGTTGCAGATCGCCAGCGCCGCGCAAGTGGAGGGCTTCTATTACTTCCCGCGTATCGACCGCGATTACCTGGCAAAACACGCCGAGGGGCTCATTGCCACCTCAGGCTGTATGGCCGCAGAAATTCCACGCGCCATCATGGCCGGGGATATGGATATCGTTCGCAAGAAATTGGACTGGTACTACGATGTCTTCGGCAAGGATAACTACTTCCTTGAACTGCAGGAGCACAACATCGCCGAACTGCCGGGCATCAACAAGGCATTGCTCGGCCTGGGCGAACGCTACCAGGCGCGCTACGTGGCTACCAACGACGTACATTACATCAACCAGGAAGATTCCAAATTACAGGATGTGTTGCTGGCCGTTCAGACCGGCACCACCCTGCGCGACCCCAACCGCATGCGCATGGGCGACAACTCCTATTACCTGCGCACGCCGGAGGAAATGGCCCGCATCTTCTCTGAGGTTCCTGAGGCGATCTCCAACACCCAGTTGATTGCCGATCGCTGTTCGATCGACCTGGAGCGCAAATCCTACCACCTGCCCCTGTTTGAAGTTCCTGATGGGTTCACCTCCGAAACCTACCTGCGCCACCTGTGCGAGGAAGGCTTCATCCGCCGTTATGGTGTCCGCGTTAAAGACCCGAAGGTCCGCGACCGGTTGGAATACGAGTTGGGCATCATCCACAAGATGGGGTTCGACACCTACTTCCTCATTGTCTCGGACCTGTGCCGATTTGCCCGCCAGGAAGGTGTCTGGTACAACGCGCGCGGCTCTGCCGCAGGATCGATGGTGGCTTACACCCTGGATATCACCCTGGTGGAACCCATCGACCATGGATTGATCTTTGAGCGCTTTCTGAACCCCGGCCGCAACGAAATGCCGGATATCGACCTGGATTTCCAGGACGACAAGCGCGCCAGGATCATGGAATACTGTGCCAATAAGTATGGCTCCGATAAGGTTGCCCAGATCATTACCTTTGGCACCATGGGTGCCCGGGCTGCCCTGCGCGATGTTGGCCGTGTCATGGAGATCCCGCTCTCCGAAGTGGACCGGGTTGCCAAGATGATCAACATCGTCCCGAACAAGTCCGTCAACTTGATGGAAGCGATGCAGGATTCACCCGAACTGCTGCAGCTTTACAAGGATGTGGATTACATCAAGGAACTGGTGGATACCGCCTCCAAGATGGAAGGCACAGTCCGTAATGCGGGTACGCATGCCGCCGGGGTGATCATCTCGGACAAACCCATCGTGGAATATGCTCCGCTCCACCGCCCGACCAACGGATCAGAAGAATCTCCCATCAAATCGGTGATGCAGTACGAGATGTCGCACGTCGATAAACTCGGCCTGCTGAAAGTGGACTTTTTGGGCCTGGCCACCCTGACTGTGATGCAGCGTGCCTGCAAACTGATCAAGGAACGCCACGGCATCACGTTCGATTTGAGCAATATCCCCACCGATGACCCCGCCACCTATGAGTTCATCGGCAAAGGCCATACCGCCGGCATGTTCCAACTGGAAGGCAACGGCATGACCCGCTGGATCGTCCAGATGAAGCCCAAAACCCTGGCCAACGTCATCGCCATGGTGGCATTGTTCCGCCCGGGGCCGATGGAGTTCATCCCCCAGTACATCCGCCGCATGCACGGCGAGGAAAGCGTGGAATACAAGCATCCTGCGCTGGAATCCATCATGAAGGAAACTTACGGGATCGCGGTGTATCAGGAGCAGGTGATGTCTGCCGCCATCCAGATGGCCAGTTACACCCCCTCCGAAGCGGATAACCTGCGCAGCGCCATCTCCAAGAAGAAGGCGGAAGCCATTGCAAAACATCGCAAGATGTTCGTGGATGGCTGCGTGAAGAATGATATTGCCGAAGAAACTGCCAAAGCGATCTTCGAAGAATGGGAAAATTTTGCCCGGTATGGCTTCAACAAGTCGCATGCCGCGGATTATGGTGTCATCGCGGTGCAGACCGGGTACCTGAAAACGCACTACACAGTGGAATATATGACAGCCCTGCTTTCTGCGGTCAAGAACGAAACCGAGAAAGTGGCTTTCTATGCCACAGACTGCCGTTCCATGGGTATCGATGTGCTCCCGCCGGATATCAACTCCAGCGGCTGGGATTTCACCATCGAAGACCGTAAGGATAAGACTTCTGCCATCCGGTTCGGACTGGGTGCAGTCAAGAATGTCGGCGTCAACCCGGTGGAAGCGATCATTGCCGGACGTGAAAATGGCATCTATAAAGACCTGACCGACCTGGCTCACCGGCTAGATCTGCGCACAGTCAGCAAGCGGCCGCTGGAAAGCCTGATCAAGGTTGGCGCGTTGGATGGTTTTGGCCCACGTTGCGCATTATTACAGTCCCTGGACCGAATCATTAATGTTTCTGCAGCGCATTTCCGCGCCAAGGACAGCGGGCAGTTGAGCTTTTTTGGCGGGGATACCGGGGTTTCCGAGGTGATCCATTTACCAACCGTGAAAGAACCGGATCGCAAGGAGCTGTTGGGCTGGGAAAAAGAGCTGATCGGTCTGTATGTTTCTGCTCATCCTTTGACTCCTTACTTGCCTGTCCTGACTCAAAAGACCACTCACCTCATCGGGCAATTGGGCGACCTGAATTCCGGGGAAAAAGTAGCCATCGGCGGTATAGTGGTCAAGCTCCGCCCGCACTTTACCAAAGAAGGCAAACCCATGGGCTTTGTCACCATCGAGGATGTCCAGGGTGAGATCGAACTGGTACTCTTCCCGCGGGTGTGGGAAAAATACGTGAAGATGATCAAGGTCGAGTCGGTCCTAGTGGTTGAAGGTAAAGTGGATAATGCCAGCGCCACCCCCAAACTGCTGGCTGATAAATTTGAACTGGTGCAGTTGGACGACGTCCAAAACCTCCCTCCGCCCACAGCAATAGAAACTGCCCCGGTAAAGGCAGAGTCCATTATCGAACCCATTGTCACCAACCGGTCAAACGATGACCATTTGGTGATAGGTGCAGTTGCTGTAAATACTAAAATCGAAATGGACCCAGCGGCGTTTTTCTTTGATGATAATTGGGTGCCAGATTCCGACGCGGAAAATCCACTCATTTTGGATGAATATTCAAAAACATTTGAGGTGGCTGATTCCGGGGAAACAACGGATATGGCAGGGTCCACACCTGAGGAAATTCAGCAGGAAAACACAGAACTTTTAGAGCTTAACCATTCCGCCGGGTTGGTACTGCCGGGATACCAGATATCCACCGAACCGATCTTGAATCCCAGCTTGGAAGATACCGGAATGCGCATGATCTCTGTGATCCTGCGTTCCACACATGACCAGGAAAAGGACGTTCGCCGGATGAAATCCATCCAGGGTTTGATGCAGTCCAGCCCGGGGAAAGATCATTTCTCCTTCCATATCATTGAAGATGGCCGGCGTTGTCTGATAGAATTTCCAAACCATACCACCGGCATCACACCGGCACTGCTGAACCGCCTGGAAAAACTGGTTGGCAAATCAAATTACCGGATCGATCCGATAATAGTTCAATAAGATCAGGAAAAAAGAATGAGCGAAAAACAGGTTACAAAAATAGGTGTGATGACTTCCGGGGGCGATTCCCCGGGTATGAATCCATGTGTACGCGCCGTAGTACGAACTGGTATCGCCAAAGGTGTGAAAGTCTACGGGAT
The DNA here is from genome assembly GCA_964387025.1 of uncultured Leptolinea sp. Classification (GTDB taxonomy): domain Bacteria; phylum Chloroflexota; class Anaerolineae; order Anaerolineales; family Anaerolineaceae; genus PNON01. Next base: position 249,968 of record CAYLUZ010000001.1, read on the forward strand.
CAAAGGCGCTTATGATGGGCTGATGCACGGTAATTTCCAGGAGATGGGGCTGCGGGATGTCGGGGGTATTCTGCAGCGTGGTGGAACGATCCTGCAAACCCGGCGCAGCATGGAGTTTTTGCAGCCTGCCGGCCAGCGTGAAGCCATCCGTATGCTGAATAACGAGGGGATAGACGGACTGGTGGTGATCGGCGGGGATGGATCTCTTACCGGCGCGAACAAACTAGTCGAACAGGGTATCCAGGTGGTCGGGATTCCGGGTAGTATTGATAACGACATTGTTGGCACAGATATGTGCATCGGCGTGGATACCGCGATCAATACCATCATGGATGCTGTCGACAAGCTGCGTGATACCGCATCATCCCACAACCGGGCTTTCCTGGTGGAAACCATGGGGCGGCATTGCGGCTACCTGGCGGTGATGACCGGGTTGGTCTGCGGCGCAGAAATGGTCCTCATCCCGGAGGTCGATATACCGGCTGAGGATGTGGTCAAGTCGATCGCCGAAGCCTACCTGCGCGGGAAGACACATGCCATCATCATTGTCGCAGAAGGTTTTAAGACAGAGATTAATGATCTGGCAGATATGATAGAAGCGGCTGACGTTGGTTTTACAACCCGTGTTTCCATATTGGGCCACATTCAGCGCGGCGGTAAACCGTCCGCTTATGACCGCTGGCTGGCCACCCGTTTTGGTGTCCGGGCAGTGGAATACCTGCTGGAAGGTAAGACCGGTGTGATGACAGGATTGAGCGGCCGGGATATCATTCCTGTTCCATTCAATGATATTGTCGGTAAAAATCGAGAAATGAGCAGCGAGTATTATGAAATTGCTCGCATGCTGGCGCGCTGAAAGGATCATACATGCCAGAACAAGATATTGAGATCAAACCCGTTGATTGGATTTCCTGTGTGGCAATTGGAAAACCCGGTGAAAGAACCTTCTTCATCCAGGCACGCGGCAATGACCAGAAAGTGTCGTTACTGCTGGAAAAGATCCAATTGCAATCACTGGTGCAGGGGATCGATGATTTTCTAGGGGAGATCAAAGAAAAATATACTGATCTCGCAGAGCCTGATTTGAAATACAATCCCGGTTCCATGACGGTGGATCCGCCGGTGGACCCGCTATACCGGGTTGGGGAAGTGGGTTTGGCATACGCTGAAGACGAAGATATGGCGATCATCCTGCTCAAAGAGATCTTGACTACGCAGGAGGGTCAGGACGACCTGCGTGTTGTTCGCCTGTGGGTAAACCGCACACAACTGGCAATATTTGCTGATTATGCTCAAACGATTATCAACAGCGGACGCATGATCTGCCCGCAGTGCGGCGAACCCATGGACCCCGCCGGCCACCTCTGCCCGAAAAAGAACGGGCACAAGAAATAAGTTCGTTTTCATCGAGAAAAAAATGCAAACCAAAGTAAAATTTTTAGGGCACGCTGCTTTCTGGGTGGAAACAGGTGGGAAAACCCTGTTGATCGACCCGTTTCTGAACGGCAATCCCAAAGCATCCATTAAACCTTCCGAGGTGACACCGGATTATATTTTAGTGACCCACGGGCACGGGGATCATGTCGGTGACACGGTTGAGATCGCAAAACGCTGCGGGGCAATGGTGATCAGCAACGCTGAGATCTGCGATTGGATGGATAAACAGGGATTAAAGACCCATAGCCAGCATCTGGGCGGCGGCTTTAATTATCCTTTCGGCTACTTAAAGATGACCTTCGCCCTGCATGGTTCAGCACTCAGGGATGGGAGTGATGGCGGGAACCCGGGAGGATTCCTGTTGACGACACTTTCAGATGAAAAGCTGTATTTTGCCGGGGATACCGGATTGTTTGGTGATATGCACCTGATAGGAGAAGAAGGTGTTGACCTGGCGATGCTGCCGATCGGTGATAACTACACGATGGGGCCGGACGATGCACTGCGCGCGGTAAAATTGCTCCAGCCAAAGATGGTTGTTCCCATACACTACAATACTTTTCCGCTTCTGAACCAGGATGTGGATGCCTGGAAGACCCGGGTGGAGAAGGAAACAGATGCAAAAGTAATAGTGTTACAGCCGGGCGAAGAGATAACCATATAGAAACCTGTAATTTAAACGCTTTGGTTGACGCTTACAGCGATTTCCCGGGTTTCTGAATACTTATAATTCACCTGTAGCCTGGCTGCGGGTCGGCTGGTAATCACTGGTCCGGTCGTTTTTCCCCAGACCAGATTATGACTTGCATCGAACCAGTCATTGCCATCCCCGCCGGCGTATACTACGTCACCTACTGCCAATGATGATGTCCCTGAACTTGTTCCCACTACCAGGTTAAACAGCGCATTTTTCTCCGACCACGATTTTGAACCTGCCCCGGTACCTGTTACATGCTGGCTGCCCTTGAAGATATCCACTGCCTCAATGATCCCGGCATCCCTGGCGGTGATCGTCAGACGGGTACCATCCTGCAGCATGAATGTAGTATGGCTGTCGCTGGAAGTAAGGTCTTTAAAGTCGCCGTCATTGTTGCCTTCGATATCCGATGAATCAATATGCGGGTCACCCCAGATAGTGGTGCTTTTCCCCGACCACTTGTCCACAATTTTCAAGGTTGTTCCGTCGCTGAATTCAAACCGGTAGCGGTCCGTTTCCGCCAATTGTGAATTTCTCACCACCAACCCATCTACAGGAATCAGCGGGTCATAATTGATCTCCAACTCTTCTACAATGGAAACTTTCTCCCTTATAGTAACCTGGGTTCCCTGCCCACCAGTATCCTTTTGGCTGTTTTGGATCAAGCCCAATTGCTGGATCAGGTCTTTCAGGAGGATGTTCTCATTTTCCACTTTACCGGGGGAAGTTTTAGGCGCATCAATATTGTGACTCTCACCACTTAAAGTGACCTGGTCCTCTTCGTAAGCATCCTTCAGAGATTTAATTTTGGCGTGGGGATCTTTTTTTCGTGCTTCCAGTTCGCTGGCATGTAACAACAATCGCCGCACAGCGATTAAATCCTGCATATTCTGGTGAATGGTCGCATCCATGCGTCCTTCTCCTCATCCATGAGATTTTTCTTCTACCTACATTGTCGGCAAAAAGAAGTAAGACTTTATATAAACAGAAAATTGAGGGAGAATTGATTCTCCATTCTCAATTCTCAATTTTCCTGATATACTTGCCTCCGGCTTGTGTGCAAACACAAGTGTAACTTATCTCACACGGTACCCGAGCTGACTGCGCGTGCTCCCTATTGGGAGCGACAGCCAGGAATGAAGGACCGGAGGCCTAACGCAAAGGAGTATTATGTCCACAGTGATTTCAATGAAAGCACTATTAGAAAGCGGCGTCCATTTTGGGCATCGCACCAATAAATGGGATCCACACATGCGCCCGTACATTTTCACCGAGCGTAACGGAATCCATATTATCGATCTGCAGCAAACCGTCAAGGCTTTGAACTCTGCATACAACCTGGTAAGAGATACTGTTGCCAACGGCGGGTTCATCCTGTTCATTGGCACCAAGCGCCAGGCGCAGGAAACGATCAAAGAAGAAGCAGAACGCTGCGGAATGCCTTATGTCACCGAAAGATGGCTGGGTGGAATGCTCACCAACTGGTCCACAATGTTTGCCCGTATTAACGAACTGGACAACCTTGAAAAATTACGCGACACAGGTGATACCAACCGATTGACCAAAAAAGAACTGCTATTGATCAGCCGTGAAGTAACCCGTTTGTTGATCCGACTGAGCGGCGTTCGTCAAATGAAACGTGTTCCTGACCTGGTATTTGTCGTCGACATCTCCCGCGAAGAAACCGCCATTCATGAAGCCAACCTTACCGGCACTCCGGTCATCGCCATGGTGGATACCAACTGCAACCCGAAAGGGGTTGATTATGTCATTCCATCCAATGATGATGCCATTCGGGCCATTAAATTGATGGTCGCCAAGATTGCTGATGCAGTCATTGAAGGCAAAGCCAGCCGCAAGGAAGATGCTGACATGGTGGAAGATGCTTCCACCCGCGAGGAAACCGCTGCTGCAGCCGTTCGCCATCCTGTGGTCGACTTAACCCCGGAACTGGAAGATAAAGACCTGTTCGGCGATGCTACCCTGGCCAAACTGGTTCAACCAAAACCGGAAGAAGAGTTAGCTGTGGAAGAACCGGTAGTTGTTGCTGAAATTCCAGTAGTAAAAAAAGTGAAAAAAGCAGCAAAAACTGTCAAAGCTGAAGAGACCGATGAGAACTAATCAAACGATAACCGAAATATAGGGATAATACAAATGGCAACAATTACTACAGAAATGATCAAACAACTGCGCGAAGCCACTGCGGCCGGAATTTCCGATTGCAAGAAAGCATTGGAAAGCGCTGATGGCGACTATAACAAGGCTGTTGATTTTCTCCGTGAAAAAGGTCTGGCTACCGCCGCAAAGCGTGCTGACCGCACCGCTTCTGCCGGCGTTATAGAACTTTACTCTCACGGTGATGGCCGTGTAGGTGTAATGGTGGAAGTCAACTGCGAAACAGATTTTGTTGGACGCACCGAAAACTTCCGCAAATTTGCACATGAAATTGCACTTCAGGTTGCAGCTGCAGCACCACGCTACATCAAAGAAGAAGACATCCCCGAAGCGGATATGGAACGCGAACGTGGTATTGCCACAACCAAGGCACGCGAAGACGGAAAACCGGAAACGATCATTCCAAAGATAGTAGAAGGTTCCCTCGAGAAGTTCAAGAACGAATCTGTCCTGCTGCGACAGGCTTACATCCGCGATGACAATGTAACCATCCAGTCATTATTGAACGATGCGATCGTGAGCATGCGCGAGAATATTGTCATCCGGCGATTCAACCGCTGGGAACTGGGCGAAAGTACACAAGATTGATGACTTAAAAAACCAACCGAAAGGTTGGTTTTTTGTTAAAATAGACACGGAGGATTGCTATGGAAACCTTAAAATACCACCGAATTCTCTTGAAGCTTTCCGGAGAAGCATTATCCGGAATAAATGGTTCGGGAATCGACCCTACCCGGGCCCAGGATATTGCCTTACGGGTAAAGAATATCCGTGAACTGGGTGTGGACGTGGCTATTGTGATCGGAGCCGGTAATCTCTGGCGTGGCAAAGTTGGCCTCGACTCCGGGATGGACCGGGCGACTGCTGATTATATGGGTATGCTGGCCACTGTCATGAACGCCCTTGCACTCATGGATGCTCTTGAAGGAAAGGGTGTGATGACCCGGGTCCAGAGCGCAATCGAAATGAGATCTGTTGCAGAACCGTACATTCGTCGCCGGGCGATCCGCCACCTTGAAAAAGGGCGGGTGGTGATCTTTGGGGGCGGAACAGGTAACCCATACTTTTCAACCGATACGGCTGCAGCGTTACGGGCGATGGAAATTGATGCAGATGTATTGATCAAGGCCACCAAGGTGGATGGTGTCTATGATAGCGACCCCAGGGTTAATGCAAGCGCCAAAAAATTTGATACATTGACCTATATTGATGCACTCAATCTTCGCCTAGAAGTCATGGACAGCACTGCACTGTCTCTTTGTATGGAAAACAAGCTCCCCATCCTGGTCTTGAACCTCTGGGACGAAGCAGCTCTGACCAATGCATTATTAGGAAAACCGGCAGGAACTTTGGTCACCGATTAGCAAAACTACAAATTTACAGGTCATACGACTGCTCACTAATTAAGAGCAGATTGATCACCCCTTGCAAATTTTATTCCTAAATATTATTGATTGCATCAATTCAAAGAAAGTTCGGAGTCTGACACTATGAAAGTACTCATTCCCACAATTGGCTCCCGGGGTGATATTCAACCCTACATCGCGCTTGGATCCGGGCTGCAGAAATCAGGATACGATGTTACTTTTGCGACTCATCCGACCTTTCGCAGCCTGGTGGAATTCCATGGGTTGAAGTTTGCCCCGTTCGGTCCGGATATCGATCTTGGTGTGGACACTGCAAAACTGCGTGAAAATAAACATGCTCTCGATGGAAATTTCATCAAGGTCATGAAATACTCGTTCGACCTGCTGGAAAAATCGCATGAGGATCTAATGCGGCTTGTGAAGGATGCAGACCTGGTCATCATCACCCATACCTCTACCGGCAGCATTGAAGCAGAACTCCTGGGTAAGCGGATCATCAGCGGCAACCTGTTTGCGCAGATCATCCCGATACCACACTCGAAGCAAACCCTGGTCGAAAAGACAGTCGGTGGGATGATGGGGAGTGTTATCGGGCTTTTCATGACACGGCCTTTGAATCAACTCCGGAAGAAGTATGGCATGCCACCATTGGGAGAACACGGGGTATCCTCGACAGAACTTAATTTAATTGCATCCTCCCCTCACATCACGCCGCCTGACCCACGCTGGGAACAGCATAATAAAATGACAGGTTACTGGTTTTCACCGGAACCTGAAAACTGGCTGCCTCCGGAAGGATTGGTCAAATTCCTGGATTCAGGTGATAAACCGGTACTTGTAAGCCTGGGCGCCATGAGTTTAAGCACTCATGATGCAGACCAAATGGTTCAGTTGATGATCGATGCAGCCAGCCAGGCAGGGTGCCGGATGATCATCCAGGGCTGGGAAACGGCCATGAAAAAGATAAGCGTTCCCGAGAAAATCTTGGGGGTTGGTTCAATTCCACATGGTTGGCTGCTGCCGCAGTGTGCTGCCATTGTGCATCATGGCGGATTTGGTACCACGGCAGCCTCATTTCGGGCTGGAATTCCGCAGATCGTCATTCCGCATATCATAGACCAGTATATCTGGGGTAATCTCGTTGCCAAAAAAGGATTAGGTCCAAAACCCATTTCCCGCGGAAAACTGACAGATCAAAACCTGGCCGGAGCTATAAGGTCAGTATTTGACAACCAGGCCATGTCTGCCAACGCTCAAGAAATTGGTAAACTGATCCAATCGGAAACTGGCGTAGAAAATGCAGTTTCATTCATTAATGAAAAAGTTCAATCCTGGGGTAAATCCTCGACTTTACAGGATGTCCACTAGTCTCAGATCTAGTATATCAACCCTGGTCGGTTGATTTTATGTAATTGCGTCCAATTGTGTAGAAAACCTCCGTTCGCGCCGGTGTCCCCACCGCGCGTCGTAGCGAAGCGGAGATCCCGGCGGTTTGTCCGGGGCGCGTCTTTGACCGATAGGCCTCCATTATTCATTTTGCACCTGAATAATGGATATTGGTCAGCAGCTCAAATTTATTACATTAAATTGAGTAGAAAATGATCTTCTCAATCACAAATCGTAATACTGCTCGATCTCATACGGGTGTGGACGGATCTGGATATCATATTCTTCCTGTGACTTTTTCGCAATCCAATCCCCGATCATTTCCTCCTCGAAGACACCACCCTCCAATAAGAAGGCATTATCCTGCTTCAGCGCATTGAGGGCTTCGCCTAAAGAGGTGGGCAGGTGTTTGATCCTGGAACGTTTATCTTCCGGCAGCGTGAAAATGTCAACATCGATCGGACCAAATCCTTCTGCTGTCGGGTCGATCTTCTTGCGAATTCCATCTATTCCGGCCATCAACATGGCAGCCATGGCTGTATACGGGTTACATGAGGCATCCGGAGGACGAAATTCAAAACGGACCTGGTCCGGTTCGGTGGCATACTTCGGGACCCTTATTGCTGCACTGCGGTTTCCTGAAGAGAAGAATGCATTGACAGGGGCTTCGTAACCCGGCACCAACCTTCTGTATGAGTTAGTCGTAGGATTTGTGAATCCCAGTACGGCAGGTGCATGCGATAATAATCCGCCAATGTAAAATAACGCTGATTGGCTGAGTAAGTTGGGAGAACTGGCATCATAAAAAATGTTCTCACCATTTTTGAAGAGTTGTTGGTGAAAATGCATCCCTGAACCCGCCTCACCAAATAATGGCTTAGGCAGGTAGGTGACCGTTTTTCCGGCATTGTGGGCGACCATTTTAGAGATGTACTTGACCAGCATTACCGCATCGGCGGATTTCAATATGCCCATCATGGGTGTCTCTATCTCGCATTGGCCGGGTCCGCCCACTTCATGATGGTGATATTTCACAGGTACGCCGCATTTTTCGAGCATAGTAACCATTGTTGTTCTGAGTCCAAACAATTGGTCGCGGGGTGGAATGGCATGGTATCCACCGTGGATGGGAATGAAATGGCCAAGACCGGGCTGGCAGCTGTTCCAGTTGGCTTCACTCGATTCCACTCTATAGGAAGCGGTATGAATATTATTTTCCACACAAACCTGGTCAAAGATGTAAAATTCCATCTCAGGACCCCATAAGCTGGCATCCGCAATTCCGCTCTTCAGCAAATATTCTTCTGCCCGCTGAAGAATTACACGCGGGTCACGAAAAAACAGCTTTTTTGAATCTGCTTCAACTGTGCTGCACAGAAAACTCAACGTGGGAACTTCCCAGAAGGGGTCCACAAATCCGGTTGTCAAGTCTGGGATCAAGGCCATATCGCCGGATTTTACACTTTTTAACCCGACACTTGAGCCATCGAACCCTACACCGGCTGTTAGCGTGCGGGGCGAAAATTGCCTGGATGTCAGTGTAACATGGTGCCACCTTCCCCATAGATCTGTGAATTTCAGGTCAACCATCTCAATGTTGTTTTCGCGGATAAATTCGGCAGCTTTTTCAAATGTTTGGAACATATCTTCTCCGTTCTGATTAGCTTTTCAATAATATTCCGTTGCGGAAGTCCTGTTCAGACGTCATAAGGATAGAAACCCCTATGTTTGTATACAATGTAAGCCATGAATTAATTATAAGGCAAATAATACTGGCAGATGGAGATATACACTAGGAATAGTTTGCCGAACAAACGGTCATGGATTTCCTTAATACTCGACAATATGATATGTCTTGAGTTATCTGAGATGATACTATCCGTGAAATACTATATAATACTGTAAGAACTTTTTCACAATGAGGAGGAACTATGATCAAGGAATCTGTTAAAGAAGCAGAAGGACACATGAAGGGTGCGATCGTGGCTCTGGAAGACCTCCTTGCAACCATACGGACTGGTCGAGCCTCTCCCGCAATTATTGAAAAGCTTCCCATTGAGTACTATGGTATGGCTACACCTCTCATGCAGCTTGCCAGCATAAGTATCCCTGAACCACGCCAATTGCTCATCAAGCCTTTTGATGCTTCTTCAATCAAGAACATCGAACGGGCAATTCTGGCATCCGAACTAGGGTTGACACCGAACAATGATGGAAAGGTGATCAGGTTAAACCTTCCGCCTCTTACAGAAGAAAGACGCCGCGACCTGGTCAAGGTGGTGCATGGTCATCTTGAGGAAAGCCGTGTATCGGTACGCAATATCCGCAGGGATATGATCAAAGACCTCCGTGAATATGAGAAAGAAAAACTTATCTCTGAAGACGAACTTAAAGACGGCGAGGAGCAATTGCAAAATCTCACAGATCGGTATATTGAGACAATCGATATTTTAGGAGCGAGGAAAGAAAAAGAGATCATGGAAGTTTGATCGAAGGACTATATGGACAAAACAAATAATTCCATAAAAAAACCTTCCATTCCGGCACATGTGGCCATCATTATGGATGGTAACGGTCGTTGGGCGAAACAGCGCAGCTTACCCCGGCTGGCCGGGCATCAGGCTGGAACCGAAAATCTTCGCCGAACTATTCGGGCATGCGTGGAATTAGGGATTCGATACTTATCCATCTATGCCTTTTCGACTGAAAATTGGGGCAGGCCGAAGGAAGAAGTGGAGGGGTTATTAAGGATCCTTGAAAGTGTTATTGAAAAAGAATTGAATGAACTGCACAAGGAAGGGGTCCAGCTTCGGCATATCGGTCGGTTGGAGAAACTACCGGAAGCCTTGCGTAAGAAAGTAGAAAATGCAATTGAACTTACGAAGGATAACACAACATTAACCGTGGTTGTGGCATTTAATTATGGTGGCCGCGATGAGATCGTGTTTGCGGTTGAAAAATTGATCAAAGAGGGAACAAAGGCTGAAGATATCAACGAAGCTCTTATTTCACAGCATTTGTTCACTGCCGGCATTCCTGATCCGGATTTGATCATTCGAACTTCCGGGGAAATGCGCCTTTCAAATTTCCTGATCTGGCAGGCTGCTTATTCTGAGTATTATGTAACTCCCGCTTATTGGCCTGACTTCGATAAAGCTGAATTACAAAAGGCGATCGATGCATATTGCCAACGCAGCCGCCGTTTTGGATGCCTAGATGAAAAAGATAGTGATAACGAAAATGAAAAATAGAAAAAACATTACATGCTTAAACAACGCCTTATAGTATCCATCTTCCTCATTCCCATCGGCATCGGTTTGGTTGCCCTGGGTGGAATCGCCTTCAATTTGTTTGTTGTATTAATATTAGCAGTCTCTGCCTGGGAATATGTTCAGCTCGTCCGAAAGGGGGGTTATCAGCCTGCCGATTGGCTGGTTATAGGCGGAACCGCAGCGATTGCCATTACCCGTGCCTTTAATGAATTCAAATATGCTGATTTGATCTTCAGCCTGATTATACTGATTGCCATGGCTGCTCATTTGTTTGATTACGAAAAGGGCAGGGATAAAGCAGGCACCGATTTTGCCATTACCCTGGGCGGCATATTTTATATCGGATGGCTCGGCTCTTACCTGATCTCTGTCCGCGGGCTTCCGAATGGGTTGTGGTGGTTCATGATCGCCCTTCCTGCTGCCTGGTTTGCTGATGCAGGTGCTTACTTCATTGGCAGACGTTTCGGCAAAACAAAATTTTTTCCCCGGCTAAGCCCACGCAAGACATGGGAAGGATATTTTGGCGGTATTTTAATCGGAACGATTTGCACCATTGGATTAACCATGTTGTGGAGCTTGAGGATGTCTGCACTTACAATGCTACAAGGCATCGTCATCGGGTTAACCATGAGCATCATTACACCCCTGGGTGATTTGGGCGAGAGCGTTTTCAAACGGCAGGTTGGGGTGAAAGATTCTAGCAATATACTGCCAGGTCACGGTGGAGTTTTCGACCGGGTCGACTCCTGGCTTTGGGCTGGGGTGATCGGGTATTACCTTATCAGTTTTCTTTGGATCTGAATCATACAAGGACAGAAAACATGGATACAACTCCTACCAGGAACTTGGCTTTGGAATTGGTTCGTGTGACAGAGGCCGCAGCTTTATCTGCAGCCAGATTTATGGGCCGTGGTAACAAGGAGGCGGCAGATAAAGCAGCTGTTGATGCGATGCGGTTGGTCTTAAATACAGTCCAAATGGACGGGGTGATCGTTATCGGCGAAGGTGAGAAGGATAATGCACCTATGTTATACAATGGTGAACACCTGGGAAATGGTAGCCCTCCCCTGGTTGATATTGCGGTTGATCCAATCGATGGTACACGCCCGCTTGCCAATGGTGCACTTAATTCCATTGCTTCGGTTGCACTGGCGCCGCGTGGTACCATGTATAATCCCGGTCCATTTATGTATATGAATAAAATTGCTGTGGGTCCTGAGGCAAAGGATGTGATCGACATTGAAGCGCCAGTAAAGGACAATCTTTTGAAAATTGCCCGGGCGATTGATCAGGATATGGAAGATGTAACGGTGGTCATTTTAGACCGGCCGCGGCATGAAGAGTTGATCAATGAAGTCCGCCGCTGCGGCGCGCGGATTCGATTATTACCGGATGGAGATATTGCCGGTGCGTTAATGACCTGTTGGGGAAATTCAGGAATAGATGTGTTATTGGGGATTGGCGGCACTCCCGAAGCAGTGATAGCTGCGTGTGCCTTGAAGTGCATGGGTGGAAACATTCAAGGAAAGCTTTATGCCCGAAATCCTGCCGAAGAAAAGCATAGCCGGGAAATGGGAGCAGAGTTTAGTAAGGTATTGACCTTAGATGATCTGGTATCATCAGATGATGTATTCTTCGCAATTACCGGGATCACGAATGGGGATCTTTTACGGGGTGTAGATTACATCCCTCATGGCGCTAAAACTGACAGCCTGGTGATGCGCGGTTTGACCGGGACTGTCCGCCAGATCCAAGCCGTCCACCGCCTGGATAAATTAGATAAGATCAGCCGTTTGAAATATTAGGGTCAACTACTTGCTCATTATCTTGAGGCAGCCTTCAACCCAAGCCGCGCTCATTTTTATTAACCGATTCTTCCTCAGGTTTTCGCCCATGATCTTACGGATTCCGGGTTGATTCGACGACATCCACTTTTCCATCAATCTTTTACCTTTTTCCGGATAAGCACACGCAGCCACGCTCCAGCAATAGCTCAAACCCTTCTGAAGGGCGAAATACCCATCTTTATCGTCCAGCGGACCTTCCTGGATCCGGGTGGTAATCTGATCGAGCATTTCCAGAAACTGGCCAGTCACCGAAAGTTTCTGCAATAATACCGATTCACACAGCCCGGCAGCAATCGCCCGCAGTTGTAAATATGGTCCATTCATCCAATTCTGCAACACCGAAAGCAAAAGCTGCATATCCCTTTTTCCTATTTCCTGAAGAGCCATCGCAACACTTTCACGGATTCGCCATCGGGAATCATTGGCATAATGCCTTAAAGTGGAGATTTGCTGGTTATTCCCAGGTTTATAGTGGACACCCAGTGCAACAACACCGCAAAAAACAACGAACACCTCAGGTGAATTTTCAACAACATCCGGGGAATCTTCTGCAAGCATTAATTCCATCTGGTAAATGGTTGAAGTGTGCGCTGCTGAATAAGCCAGCTCTAGATTACCTCTCGGTCCTGGTAAGTTTGAATTTGCTTTGAGAAACGGAATCCAATCATCCAATGTTTTGAGTCTGTCACTGAATTCTTCTACTTTTGTCATGATTTCCTTTCTGATAAATCCATAATGACATTTTATTTATACCTTTAAAACAAAAAACCTCCCACGGGAAGGTTCTTTGCTGTTTTAGTTGTTTTTTACTTGCGCCAACCGGGACCGAATCCGTCCATCATTCCACCGAAATCGTTCGCCTTCATTGCGTCTGCCTGGTTTTGAGAAATAACTCCCGCTGCAAATGCTTTGTCGATGGCAAGCACTTTAACTTCATCCTGCATGGTGATGAATTCTTTCACTGTCATTCCCTTGTCTGCAGCCAGGTCCAGGACAGTCTTCCCGTCTTTTATCTGCGCGGCCAGGTCATCTGTGGTCATGCCCAGTTTTTCTGCCAATGCAGCGACTTGGTATTCGTACATGACTCCTATACCTTTTCCTGTATTACGACCATTTCTGCCGCCCATCATGCCCGGGCCGAATTCATTGTCCTGCCGGTACATCAAACCAGGTCCGTAATCATTCCCCAGCCTGTTGCCCATCATACCCGGTCCAAATCCTTGTTGGATCTGGGCACCTGCATAATTCAGACTCTGGTAACGTTCTGCCCTTACAAAACTAAACACTCCAAATGCAATGGCAAGTACTGCTACGACTGCTAAAACCGCAATTACTACTTTATTCATATTTACTCCTTGATTATGTTTGGTTATATCTCTTATCTTATCTACCAATTGTGAAGTCGGTGTGTACCTCTTGTGAGGATTTCATGAAGAAATGAAACGAGCAGGATCAGCATGCTATAATGTCAGAATGACCACAGTATTAATAATCGAAGACGAAGTTGAATTAGTAAAGGTTCTTAAACTCTACCTGGAGAAGGCAGGGTATACCGTTTTGCTATCTGTCAGGGGTGACCAGGGTTTGACCCTCTGGGAGCAGAGTAAACCGGACTTATTGATTATTGATCTCAACCTGCCCGGAATGGACGGCCTGGATGTTACCCGACAGATCAGAAAAAAGTCTGATATCCCCATCATCATGTTGACGGCCCGGGTGGATGAAATGGATCGGTTGATCGGATTGGAACTTGGAGCGGATGATTATATATCGAAGCCATTTTCCCCACGCGAAGTGGTAGCCAGGGTGAAAGCAGTTCTGCGCCGGACCGGAAAATCAGTAGACACAGATGGCAAAATACTAGAAATTGGCAGCCTGATGATCGACCTGGATGGTCATCGGGCGGAAAAAGATCACGTGGTGTTGGATTTAACCCCAACAGAGTTTAACCTTCTGGCCAGCATGGCTTCTCAACCCGGTCGGGTTTTTACCAGATTACAACTCCTCGAAATGTCCCAGGGAACTGCCTATGAAGGGTATGAGCGGACAATAGATACTCATATCAAGAACCTGCGATCAAAAATCGAAAATGATACCCATAATCCAAAGTGTATTGAGACTGTCTTTGGTGTGGGTTACAAGTTCCGAAGGAATTAACCGGGATGCGAATTCGATTTGCCATCTCATTGATCCTGGTTGCAGTGGTGTCCATTCTGGCTGTTGTAGGTTTTGCGCAATTTTCTACAGCCAAAGAGATCAACACCTACATGTTCCGCGGGGGAATGGCTGGATTGAATGTGCTGGTGAATAACCTGGAACAGTTTCACGAAATAAATAATTCCTGGGAGGGTGTGGCTCCTTTGTTTGACGAAAGGCCTTCTACAAACAACCATATGCCCGGAATGATGGGTCAAGCAGGTCCGGGAGGAGCCAGAGATCTGACAAAGCAGCACCTGATCATGGCACAGGAATCCGGAGTTATTCTGATCGATACTGACAACCAGAGAATTGGAACACAACTGGATGACCAGGAAAAAATTGCCTCAATTCAACTTAAAGACACCCGGGGCAACCTGATAGGGTATTTATTTTTCGCAAATGGTGTTCAATTTCAACCAGGAGAAGAACGCGCCCTCATCCTTAAGCTTAATTCAGCTGCCAAGAATGCAGCCTTTCTCGCAGGGGGAGTTGCACTTTTATTAGCCATGCTTTTGGGATATCTGATTCTGCGGCCCGTAAAAAGATTAACATTAGCCGCCAATCAGATAGCTGGCGGAGACCTCAGCCAACGGGTACCAGTGGAAGGAAAAGATGAACTCGCCGACCTGGGTAAGGCTTTCAATATGATGGCTGAATCCCTCGAAAACGCGCAGTCGACCCGGAAGGCAATGACCTCGGATATTGCCCACGAATTAAGGACTCCTCTGGCGATACAAAGGGCGATATTGGAAGCCATTCAGGATGGCGTTTATCCCCTGGATTTGGAACAGATCCAACAGGTGTACGATCAAAACCAATCTTTAACCCACCTTGTGGATGATCTCCGTACGCTTGCCCTGGCTGATGCAGGTGAGCTTAAATTGGAAAAAGTTGAAACAGATATTAACGGACTGATTGAGAAGACATTTGCCCAATTCCAGGCTCAGGCTGAACAAAAAAGTATCAAGTTGGAGCTTGAACTACCCGGCGATACACGCGCGATTCAAGTTGATCCATTCAGGATCGAACAGATCATAAAAAACCTGATCAATAATGCCTTAAGATACTCTCCCAATGGCTCTGCGGTGCTGGGGAAGATAGGGAATCAGGAGAAATCAATCATCCTGTCGATTAAGGATCAGGGAGATGGTATTCCGGCGGAAGAAATGGATAACATCTTTGAAAGATTCTATCGGGCGGATCGCTCACGCAGCCGGGGGGAAGGCGGCACAGGGTTGGGTCTTGCAATTTCAAGGCAGCTCGCCCGGGCGCACAATGGCGATCTAACTGTCAGAAATCATCCGGAAGGTGGAGCAGAGTTTATTTTATGTTTACCAAATTGTGGCAATTATAATTAGCGAAATCGCTGCCAGATGGTCCTATTGGCAGCGATTTCGTTTATTTACAGGATTCCACTATTCGTGGACTATTGTACTCTGTGGGAAAGTTACAATAAATTCCGGGAAGGAACAACTACCCTAATTGCTCCACCAGGTAATTGGGCAGAGTCAATTGGTCGATCTGATCAAGCTGTGCTTCCAACCAGTCGATATGCCTTTCCTCGTCCTTGAGGATGGATTCAAATAATTCACGGGTACCATTATCGCCAACTTCCACAGCTTTTTTAATTCCCGCATTATATGTAGCTGCAGCACCCAGTTCTGATTGCAAATCGTTCTTGATTTGCAGGTCCACTTTTGCACCAATGGAAAGCTTGTTAAGCTTGCTCA
This sequence comes from uncultured Leptolinea sp., assembly GCA_964387025.1. GTDB lineage: Bacteria > Chloroflexota > Anaerolineae > Anaerolineales > Anaerolineaceae > PNON01. The sequence goes on from CAYLUZ010000001.1 coordinate 266,078, forward strand.
CGGTAGGAGTTCCATTGAGAAATAATATCCGGTCGATCAATGATTCTGCATGTTTCATTTCTTCTATCGCCCGTTTTTCAATGGAATCGTGAAGTTTTTCATAGCCCCAATTTGCGCACATTCCAGCATGCACCATATACTGGTTTACTGCTGTCAGCTCATCTGCAAGCTGTTCATTCAAGATTTGTATTAATACTTCTGAACCTTTCATATCAACCTCCTGATTCTAATAATCTTAATTGATTTATTATGCTAAATATAATATACCATTTTATTGGCAATTCAAGCCTAAAAATAATATGTGTTTTCATGAGGAAAAAGGATTTACTTTGGAAGATTATAGAATCCTGGTCAGATTATTGAATCCTTATGTATTGTTTGTAATATCTGATAAACTTATCAAATTGTTTTAGATTCTGCCATCACCTCACATTGGATCACCTATTTTATTGTGGAGAAAAATTGTCACATGACAGACACTGAAAAAAACCGCACAAAAATAGATCTACAAATCAGTTGGCACGCCTTGTCCCAAGACGAGGTCATCGACAAACTTCAAACTCCTCTCCCAAGCGGATTAAGTACGGAAGAAGTGATCCGACGCCAGGTTGAATATGGATTAAACCAACTGGCAGAAGCTCCTCGTCCCGGTTTCTTCTCAAAATTATTCGACCAATTAAAAGGCTTTGTAGTTATCTTATTAATTGTTGCTTCGATCATTTCAGCAGTTTTGGGTGATTATATTGAAGCTTCAGTAATCATGGCTATCGTTGTTTTGAATGCTATATTGGGAGTGGTTCAGGAGAGCCGGGCTGAACAAGCTTTGGCTGCCCTTAAAAAACTTGCTGCACCTGAAGCACAGGTACTACGGGATGGCAAGCGGGTATCTGTACGTGCTCCAGAACTTGTTCCGGGAGATGTAGTCTTCCTTGAAGCTGGTAATTTTATCCCCGCCGATATTCGACTAGTTGAAGCAGTAAACCTAAAAGTAGAAGAAGCGGCCCTCACAGGTGAATCATTAGCTGTTCAAAAGAATGTTGCCGCATTACAGGCGCAGGATATTCCACTAGGAGATCGAAAAAACACAGTATTCATGGGCACCCTGGTCTCTTATGGGCGCGGGAAGGGAGTTGTTGTTAGCACTGGAATGCATACCCAGTTAGGTCTGATCGCCACCATGCTCCAATCAGTAGGCTTGGAAGAAACTCCATTGCAGCGTCGATTGGAAGCTTTGGGGAAATTATTGGGGATTGCTGCCCTCATTATTTGTGGGATCGTTTTTGTGGTAGGTGTGATTCGCCATCATGGAAACGTTCAAGAGATCATGGATACCTTTATGATCGCGGTAAGCTTGGCGATTGCTGCTGTGCCTGAAGGGTTACCTGCAATTGTGACCATCAGCCTCGCCTTGGGTATGCGAGAAATGGTCAAAAAGCATGCCCTTATCCGTAAATTAGCGTCAGTGGAGACACTTGGCTCAGCAACTGTGATTTGTTCTGATAAGACGGGAACTCTTACCCAGAATGAAATGACGGTTACCCGGTTATGGGTTGACGGACAATTTATCGATATTTCAGGAAGTGGGTTTTCTACTGAAGGCGAATTCTTAATCGATGGAAAGACAATTGATCTTGATGAGTACCCTGGCACTGAAACAGCCTTGTGGGTGAGTGTCTTAAATAACGATGCCTTACTTGAGAAATCTGACACGGTAAATGGTTTCCGCATGGTAGGAGACCCAACTGAAGGTGCGTTATTGGTTGCCGCTGTTAAAGCAGGCGCACATACAAATCATCTTCTGGCTGCTTATCCAAGAGAAAATGAAATACCATTCGATTCCACCCGGAAAAGGATGATTACCATCCATTGCATAAAAGAACCAATGGATGAAGATTTATCACCAATTTATGGGGGCGACAAAAAACAATGGTATGCGGTTGCAGTAAAAGGCGCTCCTGATGAAGTATTGAAGCTTTGCACCCATATCCAACAAATGGATGATAAAGGTTCCCGGGTATTGGATGAACAGTTGCGCTCGCAAGTTCTTGCAGCCAACGATACAATGACGGAAAAAGCCTTGCGTGTTTTGGGGTTGGCTTTTAGATTAGTACCAACAGTTCCAGAAGAAATCTCCTCTCATACATTGGAGAAAGATCTGGTCTTCGCTGGACTTATCGGGATGATCGATCCACCCCGGGTGGAAGTGAAACCTGCCCTGGATAAAGCGCGAACCGCTGGCATCCGTACCGTTATGATCACCGGTGATTATCCCAATACAGCCAGGGCGATTGCAGAAAGTATCGGACTTTTATTACCTGGAAGATCGGTCAAAACCGGGGTCGAGATCCAGGACCTTGATGCAGGATCGATGCAGCAAGTAGCGAGGGAAACAGATGTATATGCCCGTGTATCTCCGGAGCATAAAATGAAGATCGTTGAAGCACTGCGGGCGAACGGTGATGTGGTCGCCATGACTGGTGACGGTGTCAACGATGCTCCAGCTATAAAACTGGCAGATATCGGTATAGCCATGGGAATAACCGGCACCGATGTTGCCAAGGAAACAGCCGATATGGTCCTGACAGATGATAACTATGCCAGCATTGTATCTGCCGTGGAACAAGGGCGAGTCATTTATAGTAATATCCGCAAATTTGTTTATTACCTGATCTCATGCAATATGGCAGAGATCATGATCATTTTCCTTGCAACATTGTTTGGCTGGCCTTCTCCCCTCACAGCCATTCAATTACTTTGGTTGAACCTGGTGACTGACGGTGCTCCTGCTCTTGCCCTGGGAACAGAAAAAGGCGATCCGGATATCATGAAACAACCCCCCCGCCCACCCAAGGAAAATATAATTAATAAATATATGCAGATCGGAGTCGTGATCCAGACGATTGCGATTACTGCCGTGACACTGGGGGCATACTTTTTCGGGATGAACACTTATCCTGACCAAGTCGAAATTGCACAGACGATGGCTTTTACGACCCTGAGTTGTTCAGAATTAATTCGAGCATACACAGCTCGATCAGAATATTTCCCATTGCTCAAAATTGGAGTCTTCGCGAATAAATGGATGAATATTGCTGTTGCTTCTTCATTGGTTCTGATCCTTGTGGTTATTTATGAGCCATTTTTAAACAATGTCTTTAATACACAGCCATTAGGGTTAGCTCAATGGAAAGTTATCGTTCCCATACTTTTTGTACCTTCTATTGCGGCGGAAGCAACAAAAGTATTTTTTTCTCCAACCCGCAAACAATTCTTATAAATATAATATTCTTGTTTTAAGAGAACAGCTTAACCTTTCTGAAAAGAGGTTGGGCTGTTTTTTTGATTAATTACTTTATGGATTTTGGTTGGATTATTGGTTGATGGATTTTATCAAAGGTTTGAAAGTCATCCGGTGGATCGGTGTCGGTCCATGGAGGTATATCATCTTTTGATGATGAGCAGTACCGTATCCCTTATGCTGCTCAAATCCATACTCGGGGAAGTCTTTTATGAGTGACACCATCTCGAAATCCCGGCTGGTTTTTGCCAGGATCGATGCGGAGGCAATGGATAACGACCTGGCATCACCTTTAACCAAAGGGGTTTGCGGAATGTTTATCTCTGGTAAAGTTAGAAAATCGATCAGCAAGAGCTGTGGAGGGATGGATAACCCAAATACAGCCCGTTTCATCGCCAGGCGCGTAGCCGGGAGTATTCCCAATTGATCTATCTCAACTGAAGATGCTGATCCGATTTGCCATGCAAGGGCAGCCTGTTTGATCTGGATAGCACATGCATCCCGCTTCTTTGATGTCAGTTTTTTGGAGTCATCGATACCAGGCAAATTGAATCGTAAGTTGTGATCGCTTGGGAAAATTATGGCTGCAGCATAAACTGGTCCAGCCCAGGCTCCCCGGCCTGCTTCGTCAATGCCTGCGATGAAGTTTATTCCCTGGCCCCATAAGTCCATTTCAAATGAAATATCAGGTCGCGGAGGAAGCAGGCTAAGGTCAAACTTTTTTGGCATATTTTCCGCGTATATTGTTAAAACGAATTCTGATCAGGTCCACCAGCATCTGGAACGAGTCGCGGAATACTTTAACCTTACTATGTGGATCATGATACCAGGGGATTCCCAGTTCTGTGATGGAGTATCCGTGTTTCCGGGCGATATATAAGATCTCAACATCGAAAGTCCATCCGGTGATAGTCTGCAATGGGAATAATTCACGGGCTGCCCGGGCAGAAAAACATTTGAAACCGCATTGGGTATCCTGCAATCGCGGCAAGGCAAGGATTCTGACGATCAAATTAAAAACCCTGCCGATAAAATGCCGGTAGGCTGGTTCGTTATACCGTTTCGCTCCAGGAGCTTCCCGTGAGGCAATGGATATATCAGCAGTTAGTTGCGGAGGGATGAAGCGGTTGACTTCCTCGATCGGCATGGAAAGGTCTACATCGCATATAAACCGAAAATCACCCGTAGCTTCAAGCATCCCCCTTTGGACAGCCAGTCCTTTACCTCGTTTTTCTTCATGTATGACCCGTAGATCCGGACTGCCTGGCAAATATGAACTGGCAAGCTGGTAAGTATTATCCTGGCTGCCATTTTCGATGACCAGAATTTCTGATTTGTAAGGTTGAGTTTTTAAATACGAAATAGCCTTTTCGAGGGTTGCAGAGATTCGTTCTTCTTCATTATGGGCAGGAAAAATAATGGATAAGTACACTGAAGATGTAGCCATTTGATTATAAAAAGACTCGGATTTATTTAATAAACCGGAATTCCTGATAATGAATCTTTAAGGGCGATCTCTCCCCCCATAACAAGAACAGGGTCTTCTTTCGATCCCGAGATTTGAATTACACCGGTCTGGTTAAATGTGCTGGCCAGGGATGATACTCTGTTCCCAGCTGCCACTTTTTTACCAGCCAGGAGGTAACTAATTAATTGATCCCGGTTAATGATGACCCGATCGGAGAAGGAAGGACCCCTTCTTTCGTACAATCGGACCTTTTCCAATTCCCCTGAGGGAGAATAATGTATTGCTTCTACGAGGTAATCAAATTTGATTTGAGCCATATCATTATTATAAATTAGAAAACGTTAACCCGCAGGAATTTCCCTGGTAATTAGGTATAATTACCCGCTGGTATGAATGTTGGTGTCACTGTTGGAAGGGGAGTGTTCGTATTCAAATAATATAGTCGGGGTGGGCGGACTTGAACCGCCGGCCCCCGCGTCCCAAACGCGGTGCGCTGCCAACTGCGCTACACCCCGGCGAGAGAGAGTATAATGCGAAGTATGCATAACCGTCAAGACACTCCAAAAATATCCTTGAATCTGATAAGTAGTTACATATTTATCCATTTATTATCCATTATTGTTTTAAGCGCTTGCGTTGGGCCTAAATCATTACCAACAAATACCGTTCCGCTGAATACCCAGGTGATTGAACCCCAAATATCCCCTACTGACGCAGCTCAAACCACGCCTGAAATATCTGCCACAGAGACATCGGTTCAACCCACAAGCATTCCTCAATTTAAATGTCCTGAAAGCCGGGGATTGGTGACCCGATCTTATATTAATACGAAAGAACTGCCAGGCAGGCTTTATTTTACAATTTACCTGCCCCCATGCTATTCCGATTCAAGCAAATATCCGGTACTCTACCTGTTGCATGGCAAAAGTTATCAGGATGATCAATGGGTCCGTTTGGGTTTGGCGGATATCATGAATAAGCAGATATCAAATAGTAAATTACCTCCATTCATAGTTGTGATGCCATATGATCCGGGCTGGGAAGATCCAAACACAGGCAAATACGACCGGGCGATTGGCGAATCATTGATACGATGGATCGATAGCCAATACTCAGTGAAAAAAGAACGGGAATTCAGGGCAATCGGGGGTGTATCAAGGGGTTCCGGTTGGGCGTTCCATATTGCTTTGAAATACCCCGAACTCTTTTCGATCTTAGGTATACATAGCCCGGCTTTTTTTCGAGCGGATAGGCGTAACATGACAACGTTACTAACCGATTTTTCAACTTCAAAATTACCTATTCGGGTTATGCTGGATGTAGGCACCCGAGACCCGGAATTTAATTACGCAGGTATATTCGAGAAATTGCTCACCAAGAATTCCATTGCGCATTCATGGCAAATGCTGGACGGAAATCACAGTGAGGCTTATTGGCGCGAGAATCTGGGGATGTATCTGCAGGAATACTCCAAAGACTGGTAACTGTTTCTTCAATGAAAAGACCCCCGATAGTTCGGGGGTCTTTTACGGAAGGAGAGAAGCGATCCAGTAATGTTGATTTAGATCCAACCACGAAGTTCCATAGCTTTTACTACCCGTGCGATTGCCACCATATAAGCAGCATCGCGCATGTAGACTTTCTGAGATAATGACATATCCAGTACACCGTGGAAAGCCAGGGTCATTTTGGTGTCCAGCTTGCTGATCACTTCTTCGTGGGTCCAGTAGTAATTCATATCATTCTGGACACCCTCAAAGTAAGAGCAGGTTACACCACCAGAGTTAGCTAAAAAGTCTGGAATAACAAATACGTTATTCGCCTTGAAAACCTCGTCTGCTTCAGGTGTAGTCGGTCCATTTGCACCCTCTGCTACAATTCGAACACGTTTACTGATCTTCAGAACGGTTTCTGCATTGATCTGGCCTTCAAGGGCGGAGGGGATGAGAACATCTGCTTCCTTGGTGATCCAGGCGTTGCCATCTTCGATGACATAGCCTGCAGCACGAGCTTTCTTCTTATCAATGGATCCGTATTGGTCTGTAATGGTCATCAGGAATCTTGGGTCAACGCCATCTTTATGGCTGACAGTATAAGATACCTTGTCTTCACGGTCCCAGTATGAAACGCAGGCAACTTTACCTTTAAGCTGTTCAATGAATCCAATCGCGGCATATTGAGCAACATTTCCAAAGCCTTGAATGGCAGCTACACATTTGGAAGAATCCATTTTGAGGTGTTTCATTGCTTCACGGATGGTATACACCACGCCATAACCGGTTGCTTCTGTTCGGCCAAGTGAACCACCACCGCCAAGGGGTTTACCAGTGATAACGCCCGGGGTGAACTCGCCAACTAATTTGGAGTACTCATCCATCATCCAGCCCATCATCTGGGGTGTTGTTCCAACGTCAGGAGCGGGTACATCCTGGCGGGGACCAATATTTCTCCACATGACATTGATCCATCCACGGACAAGTCGTTCTTTCTCTCCAACAGAGAGAGTCGCGGGATCTACGATAATTCCACCTTTACCACCACCCAATGGAATATCTGCAACAGCGCATTTCCAGGTCATCCACATGGCAAGCGCACGAACGGTATCGATCGTCTCAGACGGGTGGAATCGGATACCACCTTTATTAGGGCCGCGTGCATCGTTATGCTGAACGCGGTATCCGCTAAAAAAACGCAGGGTCCCATCATCCATGCGAACCGGGATACGGAAGTGAAATTCCCGGGCAGGCCAGCGGAGAGCTTCGCATACCTGTGAGTCCAGCTTCAGTAATCCGGCGACATGGTCAAACTGTCGTTGTGCCATTTCAAAAGCATTGGTTGATACAGCCATCGGTTTCTCCTATTCTATTAGATTTGATATTTCTCAATTAAGAAAAAAATAAGCGGACATTACGGCTGTCCGCTTTAATTCTGCTGGTTTTCCTTCTGAATGGGCTGGAAGATGATCACTTATGCCGCCTTTTGAAGAGATACTAACATTGTATTTTTATTTAATTCTTGAGTCAATATGATTAAGTACTATAAATAATATGATACCACTCCTGATTCATTTTACTAATCAGATGATTGATCGTCTTTTTGAATAATTAATTGAGCTTCCAATTCTGCTTTTACAACTCCGGGAGATGCCTGACCACCGGTTTTTCGCATTACCTGCCCAAAGAACCATTGCAGCAAAGTCTCTTTACCTGCAAGGTAGGAGGCTACTTCCTTCGGATTTTCCATTAAAACCGTTTGGATGGCGTTTTTTATTATTTGTACATCATGGATTTGAACTAATCCTTTTTCTTCTATGACCCTGGCCGCTGTTTTCCCTCTGCGAACCATCTCGCTTAGAACGGATTTTGCGGTCTGCAAATTTATTTCCCCCCGTTCCACACGATGAATGAGATCAGCCAGATCTTCAAAGCTTACCGGAACATGGTCCCAATCCAAAGTCATTGCATTCATCTCGTTAAAGAGCTGACCGTTGATCCAATTTGCAGCAATTTTCGGGGCTATTCCGGAATGAATTAATGCTTCAAAATAGTCAGCGATGTGAATATCGCTGATCAGGATCGCTATATCATATTCAGTAAGGTTGTATTCTCTGGAGAACCGAACACTTTTTTGGTCAGGCAGCTCCGGTAGATCTTTTCTTATTCTTTCCACCCAGTCCTTGTCAACCACAAGCGGAGGAAGGTCTGGTTCCGGAAAGTATCTATAATCGTGCGCTTCTTCTTTATTTCGTTGAGAGAACGTAACCCCATCGGCCTCGTTCCAGCCGACCGTTTCCTGGCTCACCTGGCCGCCATCTCCCAATACCTTTATTTGGCGGGATATTTCATATTCAATGGCTCTTTCCAGGGAGCGGAAACTGTTGAGGTTCTTTATCTCAGTTCGAGTACCCAATAACTCGCTGCCTTCAGGCATCACCGATACATTTGCCTCAAAACGGATCGCGCCATTTTCCATGTCGCAGGAACTGGCCTGGATGAATCTTAATATTTGCTGCAGTGTCACCGCGTAAGCTTTTACTTCCTCCACGTTGTGCATATCCGGTTCGGTGACGATCTCAAGTAGAGGTATTCCTGCCCGATTCAGATCCACAAGGGTGTAGGCTCCACCTTCTCTGGTAACATGTGTGAGCTTACCAGTATCCTCCTCCAGGTGGGTACGCCGGATGCGGATGATTTTCTCTCCTTGCGACGTCTTGATCTTTAACCGGCCATTTTCAGCCAGCGGAGTCTCATATTGGGAGATCTGGTAACCTTTGGGGAGGTCCGGGTAGAAATAATTTTTCCTGGCAAATATACTGTAAGGTAAGGGGGTGCATTCCAAAGCCAGAGCGGCGCGCAAGCCAAGCTCCACGGCTTTTATATTGATCACCGGCAAGGCACCGGGAAGACCCATGCATACCGGACAGACGGAACTATTTGGAAGGGTTTGGGTAACATCCACCACCCGGCAGCCACAGAACATTTTTGTAGCAGTGCTGAGCTCCGCATGGACTTCCAGGCCGATGACGGGAATATATTTCATGACAAATGTGCACTAGCCCATTCGACGCATAAAGCGTTCTATACGCCGCAGGGCCTCTTCGATCTTTTCATACGATGTGGCATAAGAGCAGCGCACAAACCCTTCACCACCCAGGCCGAAGGCAGATCCCGGTACAACTGCTACCTTCTCCTCCTGGAGAAGTCTTTCAGCGAACGAGTCCTCATCCATTCCGGTAACACTGATTTGAGGGAAGGCATAGAAAGCACCATGTGGTTCGAAAGTTTTTAATCCAAGGCTATTCAATCCTTTGACGATCAGTTTCCGGCGACGGTCATATTCAGCAACCATTTCTAGTACGGCATTTTCCCCGTGTTCCAGCGCTTCAAGAGCAGCAACCTGACTCATGGTTGGAGCCGACATCACTGTATACTGATGGATGCGGACCAGTCCTTTGATCAGATCTGCCGGTCCGGCAGCATAACCAATTCGCCAACCAGTCATGGCGTAATCTTTGGAGAATCCACCCAGTAAAAGTGTTCTTTTATGCATATCTGGCAATCCGGCAAAGCAAACATGCGTAAAGCCGTACACCAGGCGGTCATAGATCTCGTCTGAAATCACTAATAGGTCATGTTTTTCTGCGATTTCAGCAATTTTTAGCAAAGTCTCGCGGGTCGCCACTCCCCCGGTAGGGTTATTTGGGTATCCAATTAAAAGCACTTTGGTGCGGGGGGTAATGGCAGCCTCAATGGCAGCAGGATCGGGGTTGAAATCATTTTCCAGTTTGCTTGCCACCTCTACCGGAACACCGCCTGCAAGGATCACTTCAGCCTGATAGCTGACAAAACAGGGAGTAGGGATGATCACTTCATCCCCCACCTCAAGAACGGCGGAAAACGCCAGGTATAGAGCTTCGGAAACACCCACAGTCAGGATCAATTCCGTATTTGGATCGTAGGAAACCTGGTATTTCTTTTCAAGGTGACGGGACAGCGCGCGGCGGAGTTCGATTAGACCGGCATTTGAAGTGTAATGGGTGTCGCCTCTTTTTATCGATTGGATGCCGGCTTCGCTGATAGCTGGCGGAGTTAAAAAGTCAGGTTCGCCAATTCCCAAAGATATGACATCCTGCATGGTCGCCGCTATGTCGAAGAATTTGCGTATTCCAGAAGGTTTCAATCCAGCCACACGTTGATTAATATACGTTTCTCGCATCCCGACTCCTTAACTTTTAGATTGATTTTACCTGCCAGATATCCCGGTCTTCCAGATAATATAACTCATAAATTACCTTAGTGGTAGTCATGACCCGAAAACAACTGGATTGCGGCGATTTCCATTGATCCAGAATACTTTCCACTTTCTGCCAATTTTCCTGCCACAGAAATCGAACCGGCTGCTGTGCATAAGTAAACTCGGACCGGCACTCCACTAAGGTGTCTTGCATTTCACCACTGAATTGTCTCCCAGGTCGACCGCACCATTCACTCCCGCAATGATCACCTTCCGTCCGATCAGAGAATTTGATAATTTGGAATTCGTGATCTCGCAGTCTTCATCAATGATCGAACTATCAATGGTGCTGTCTTCAATAATGCAATTCTTTGCGATGGAAACGTGCGGACCTAACTTACAGAGGATAAGTTTTGCGCTCGGGTGAATACTGACCGGAGGAATGATCTTCACGTCATTTCCGAATGCTGGCATTGATTCTTTTTTAGATAGCCTGTTCAAGAGATGGGCATTCGTTTCCAGAATGGCTTCAGAAGTACCCGCATCCAACCAGGTGTCAACTTCGATGGTCTTCATCCTGGCACCGTCATTCAGCATAATGGTGGTTGCATCCGTCAGGAAGTATTCTCCCTTAAATGTCTTACCGGTTTTTAACTGTGTTTCTATCGCCTTGAGCAGCATCTCGCCCTGCCGATAATAATACAGACCGATCACCACCCGGTTGTTGTCCATCTCTGTGGGCTTCTCAATTAATCGGGTAATGTAACCTTTATCGTTTACTTCTGCCACCCCAAACCTGCGTGGGTCCGGGACGGATTTAACCCAGGCATATCCATCGAGATCTTCTTTGCCAACCATCGAAAAATCAGTATCAGCCAGGGTATCAGCAAAAACAACCATGATTGGTCCATTCAGATACTTTTTAGCCAGGTGGAGCGCTTGAGATTGGCCTAGCAGCTTCGGTTGAACCACATAATGGGCTTTGACTTTTGGATAATACTCAGCCATATAATCCCGGACCTGGTCGCCAAGATAACCGATGATAAAAACCAGTTCGATATTCGTTGGATCAGGCAGAGTGTTAAAGCTCTCCATGAGATGGGCAAGAACAGTTTTTCCGGCGACCTGTACCAGTGGTTTGGGTTTACTCCAGGTGTGCGGCCTTAACCTTGTTCCCAACCCCGCCATCGGAATGATGATCTTCAGCGTTTCTGCCATTCTTGCTCCTTTTACTAGCGATAGATAAATAAGCCCAAAATTGCAGCACCTAGAATGATGAATACCGGATTGACACTCGTGAATGTGAGCAGGCCAAATGCTGTTAATGCGATCAATGCTTTGTCCCAGCCTTGAATTAATGCCGGGATGAGAGGAGTTTTTCGGGCATTAAATACCGAAAGGGCCATATCGTAAGCGGTCCACAAAAGTAAGCCGATCACTACTGGACGTACGGCTGTCAGCATCGCCTTGATCCTGGGGCTATCCTTGATCCCGAAGAAAAAGACAACCAACACCAGCATCAGTACAGTGGTTGGTACGACTGTTCCAATAACGGCAGCTACTGCGCCGCCGGTACCAGCCAGTTTATATCCAATATAGGCTGAAACTTGTGGGGCGATCGGACCGGGAAGGGCGTTACCAAAAGCGACGGCATCTGCAAATTCCGCGGTGGAGACCCAGCTGACTGCGGTGACTTCCCGCTGCATTAACGCCAGTGATGCTGGTCCACCTCCCCACGAGAAAAGGGCCACCCGGGTAAATAGTACGAAAATATCCCAGAGTAATTTCAAATGATTACCTATTCGGCTGCGAGGGCTTCCATCTTCATGATCTGATTTTCCATAAGATCTACAGCCTGTTTCAGCGTATCTACATCAAATGCCAGTTTGGCACCGGCCGCCTTGAAGAGTTCAGGCAGAGGCCGGGTTGCACCTAAGGAAAGCGCATATCTGTAATCGGCAACAGCTTTTGCCTGGTCCTTGAGGGCGTTGCCCCAGACCTGGACTGCCCCCAACTGGGCAAGGCCATATTCCACATAATAGAATGGCGCCTGGTGGATGTGGGACTTTCGATGCCAGCCAGTCTTTTTATAATCTTCAAAACCGGACCAATCATAGCCCTGCATGAACCGGTCCCATAAATTACTCCACTCTGCATCACAATTGTCCGGGTTCATGGCCTGCTGGGGATTAAGATACACCCAGTGTTGGAAGGCATCCACAACTGCCATGTATGGCCAGAACAATAACGAAGTGATCAGGTGCTCGCTAATGGCGCGTGCAGCTTCTTTGTCGGAATAAAAACCACCCTTGCTCTTTTCCAGGTAAGGAGAGGTCAGCAATTCCATTGTCATTGATGCAACTTCAGCAATTTCCATTGTAATATTTTGTTGAGGCAAATAAGGCAGGTTGGCAGCCTCATAAACATGGAAGGCATGACCACTTTCATGGATCAAAGTCTGCACATCATTGTGTGTTCCTACAGAATTGCAAAAAACAAATGGTTTACGAATAAGACTCAGGCTGGAACAATATGCCCCGCCACCCTTATTCTTACGATTGGGAATATCCACCAACTTGTCATTGATCAACTGCTTATAATAACCTCCTAAGACCGGGTCCACCTGATAGAAGATGGTCTGTGTCTTTTCGACCTGTTCTTCAACTGTTTTATATGGTTTCAAGGCTGGTCGGCCGAATGGATCCACATAGTTTTTGATGTCAATATCCCAAGGGCGGACCGACTCAATTCCCATCTGTTTGCCGTGTCGCTCCAATATCCTACGTACGGCAGGGACAACAACAGTCTCTATGGCTGATTGGAAATCGAGGCATTCTTGCGGAGAATAATCAAAGCGGTAAAGCTGTTTCCATTTAAAATCACGGTAGTCTTCCAAATCCGCATTTTTTGCGATTTGCTGCCTAAGGGACAGATTCTTTACCCAGATACCATTGATTGCTTCACGATCTTTATAGATACGCTCCATCTGTGCAAGCCAGGCTTGTTTTCGGATTTTCCTGTCAGCCGATTGCAAGTAGGGTCCAAGCTGTGAAATGGTGGTTTCTCTTCCTTCCCAATCCACAGTCTGGGCACCGATGATTTTGTCGATCTCCGTTCCCAGCTTTTGTTCGTCTGCAAATAACGCCAGGTTTTCTTGGCGGAACAGGTTAACTTCAGAGCGGAAGTTACGCATAGGGATCTCAAACCCGGCTGGTTCCAGCTTGCTCTCCAGCAGTTTCAGCTTTAGTCTCTGTTCATGCGCTTGGGCATTAGGAAAAATGGTGTCAAAAAAGTTGGCAAACCTTTTCTCTGCAATTTCATCAACAGTGTTAATTGAGGTGGCGATGTAGAGGCGGTTATAGAGTTCATCCACACACTCAGAAACACGTGACCATCCAGACAACCAGGATTCAACATTGCCGGCAGTAACCGCGGTTTTTTCAAGTTCCTGGTAACCCGGTTCAATATTAGACCATTCCCACCCGATCAGTTCTTCACTTGTTTTTGGCAGAGTAAAAGTCATAGTTCCATCCTTTTCCATACTCATTCTAACAAAATTAGTTTATTCCGGCACCATCTGATGCCAGTGAGTCGCCTGTTGGTATGCATGTGCCATTTTTAGTAAAACATCTTCCTGAAAATGCCTGCCCATCAATTGCATCCCGATCGGCAGGCGTTGATCATCAAATCCGACCGGGAAGGATATTCCGGGGACGCCTGCCAGGTTGGCGGGCAGGGTGAAAACATCTTCCAGGTACATCGCCAGTGGATCTCCGCTGTGTTCACCGAGCTTGAATGCAGTGGTTGGAGCTACTGGCGCAGCGATTACGTCCACCTTTTCAAACACCTTATCGAAATCGTGTTTGATCAGGGTGCGTACTTTCTGCGCCTGCCCATAAAATGCATCGTAATATCCGGCAGAGAGCGCGTATGTGCCGAGCATGATGCGCCGCTTCACTTCAGGGCCAAAACCTTCTCCCCGGGTAACTTTAAATTGGTCGATATATCCGGGCATGGAATGGTGATGACCGAAGCGTACGCTGTCATACCGTGCCAGGTTGGCGCTAGCCTCTGCCGGGGCGATGATGTAATAAACCGGCAGGGCATATTCTGTGTGTGGAAGCGAAACGGGCAGCACCTCTGCTCCCAATAATTCAAACTGAGCAATTGCCTGGTGAACCGCCTTCTCAACTTCCGGCTGAATACCTTTAATGAAATACTCCTCCGGTACACCGATCTTTAGTCCTTTCAAACCAGAGTTATTTTCAAGGTCAATCGAAGGGACAGGTATGTTTTGTGAAGTAGCATCACGCGGATCAAACCCGGCCATGGTTGAGAATATCATAGCGGCGTCTTCTGCGCTCCTCGCCAGGCAGCCCACCGAATCCAGGGATGAACCGTACGCGATCAAACCATAGCGTGAGACCCGTCCATAAGTGGTTTTTAATCCGGTGACACCACAGTATGAAGCTGGCTGACGAACACTGCCGCCGGTATCAGTACCCAATGCGCCGAAAGCCATCCTGGCTGAAACCGCCGCAGCGCTGCCGCCGCTGGATCCGCCCGGTGTGTGGAGAAGATTCCATGGATTCTGTGTAGGGCCATATGCGGAATTCTCGGTGGAGGAACCCATCGCAAATTCGTCAGTATTGGTCTTGCCTAAAATGATCACTCCCGCTTCCAACAGTTTATCCACAGAGGTGGCGGTGAACGGCGGGACATAATTTTCGAGAATGCGGGATCCACAGGTGCAGCGTACCCCTGAAAGAGCCAGAACATCTTTAATCGCCAAAGGTATACCCAGCATTGGATGGAGAGGTTGTTCCTGACCGTGCCGCGCTTGCTGGAAAAAGAAATCAGCCCGGTTGGCTCTGAACAGGGCTTCTTCCGGTGTGAGTGTAAGGAAAGCATGCAGGTCAGCATCCTGATTTTGGATGCTCTCCAGGCAGGCCTTGGTCAGGTCACGGCTGCTGATCTCCCCCGACCTCAACAGCGCGGCAACTTGAGCGATTCCAAGTTCCAGCAGATCTGTTGTCATTGATCAAACACCGGGGGTACTTTAAATTGCCGCTTTTCAGTTTTGGCGGCATTCTGGAGAACTTTATCTAACTCAAGCCCTGGAATCGGGATATCCTCACGCAGCAGGCTTTCTGTGGGTAAAACGCTTGAGGTGGCGTCAATATCGCTGGTATCGACCTGTTGTAAATGCGATGCGTAATCCAGTATTGCGGATAACTGTTCCCGGTAAAGCGCAAGTTCTTCTGCTGTGAGGGACAGTCGGGCAAGATCTGCAATATGGGAGACTTCATCAATCGTCAAGGCCATGAGGTAATTATACCAATGGTCAGCAGGTCTGCCTTGCGATTTGGTTTACTGGATTATTATGGCAGCCATTGCAGGTTGTAAGCTTCCATCAGGATTTTCTCGCTGGTTCCTTTGGCCATACCCATCAACCATAATTCGCGGCCGCCGGTCAGTGAAGCCGTGTTGAATCGCAGATACGCCAGCAGATCGCCATTCGGGCTCCAGGAAAACCCGATGTGGTTATCCACCGGTGATTTAGTCAGTGGCCGCGGATTGGTTCCATCGCCATTCATTGCCCAAATTTGCCTGCCAGGCGTCCAATTCTCTGCGTTGAGAAAGCGTCGCGCTAACACCAACTGGTTTCCGACCGGTGAAAAGGTCGGAAGCAGGTCCTCCATGCGGTTATCACTGGTAAGCTCGCTTGTTGTGCTTTTTTGGGGGTCATATAAGATAATCTGGCTGTAGTACAGCGGTGTATTTGCCTGCCCGGTAGAATAATTGATATCCGGCGCAGCATAGGTTGTACCATCAGCCGACCAGCTGCCGGGTTCGCCAGTGTCATTTGCCAGGCTGACTCGATGCCCGGTTGGGGGATAGTAGAACTGGAAAGCCATCGAAGTCTCGTCATAGAATGCCAGCCAACCTGTGGAAGACCAGGAAGGATCGCGGGTGGTATGATCTATTATGCCTGCCAGAACAGGCTCTCCTTCCGGTTTTCCGCCGGATAGTCTCTGCATCCACAAAGCAGGAGCCGTCCCGGAAGTGCCAGAACGATCAGCTTTGTGAAAGATCAGGGTGTTCAGGTCAGGCGATATGCGCAGTTGTGTACAAACTGCATTCGGACAGGTACTGATATCCTCCACGGATTGATCGAGCAGATTAAGTTTGCGGATGATACTGCCATCAGGTGCGAGAACCGCGGAGTAATAAAGTTGATGATCCGCTGTGATGGTGTAATCGAGGATTGACCCGGCATCAGTATCCAGTTTTGTGACCACCAACCCCTTGGGGTCGATCGAGTACACATCGCTGTGGGAGTTGTCGTCTAGTTGGAATAATAGCCAGGGATGACGGGTGGTGAATTGCCAGGTTCGTCCGGTGATGAGTGGTATTCCCAGGGTGGATTTTATCCCGGGTCGGACGGTCACCTTAACGATCTGGTCCTGATCCCAGGGAACGGAAGGAGTGAAAACCAGGGTGTTCCCGATCACCTGGAAGATCCCCGTGGTGTTGGGGTCCATCACCAGGAGTTTTTCCACTCCCTCAGGTTTTATGGCTGTGGAAAAAGTGATCTGGATGGGCGAGTTTTGAAAAATATCTGTGGCATCCTGTTCCGGAAGGATGGATACGATCTTTGGGGTAAGCAGCCAGTATCCACCCGCTGCCAGTGCGGCTACGATTACCAGAATTATGATCACCACGGTTCTTCGATCGATCATTTATATGGATGCACCTTCCAATCAAATTATAGTAGCAAATTTAGCAGATGAGTGAACCTGTCGGAATCTAAAAAGTAGGAGCGAGGCATCCAAAATTCGGTTGTTTTGGAAGATAAGTAATAATCCACATGCTGCTCCCATACATAACCACGCCTGTAATTTCGAAGGAAGGGATTGCGAAGTATCCCGAAGAGAGAAATCTTATGCACAATTCATCAAGATTTCTCCTCCCTTCAGTCGTCGAAATGGCAGGAAGGAGACTGGCTGGTTCTTCTTTTTTCGATTCTCATTTTTTTAATTTCCTTTTCACAAAGCCCCTTGACATTAACGTAACGTTATAGTTTATACTGGGGACATGTTTACTGTAAAGCAGCTTTCCAAGATGGCAGGCATCACTCCACGCACTCTGCACTACTACGACGAGATCGGCCTCCTCAAGCCGTCCCGGGTCGGCGATAACGGCTATCGCTTCTACGGGGATGAAGCGCTGCTAAGTTTGCAGCAGATCTTGTTGTACCGCGAGCTGGACATGCCGCTGGAAGACATCAAAAAGATCTTAGGACGCCGGAGCTTTGACGTGTTGACCGCGCTCGAAAGCCACAAGGAGCAGCTTTACAAACGGATCATTAAAATGGAGCGGCTGATCACCACCGTCGAAGATACGATCCTGTATATGAAAGGAAAAAAGGAAATGAGCAAAAAACAATTATTCGAACCCTTCAGCGAAGAACAACAGGCTGAATACGAAAAAGAAGCCATGCAAAAGTACGACCCCGAGGTGGTGAAAGCCTCGAACCGAAAATGGAAAAGCTATACCAAAGAGGAAAAACAGCGCATTGGCGAGGAAGGCGATGCCGCCTATCGTGAGATTGTTGCAGCCATCCCGTTTGGACCGGCATCCAAAGAGGCACAGACGGGGGTGGATCACTGGCGCAAACATATGGATTACTTCTGGACGCCCAGCCCGGAACAGTTGGTGGGACTGGCACATCTGTATAACGATGATCCGCGTTTCAAAGCCAACTTTGACAAGATCGATCCGCGCCTGGCAGAGTTCATGCTTGCATCAGTGACCGAGTATGCTGCCCGGTTGAAAAAATAAGTAACAATTTAGTTAAATGTAGATCTGAAGTCCCGGTGAGTTTTCCACGGGACTTCTCCATTTTCCAGTTTCGATTCTCTGGTTTACCTTATAATTATCTGCATGGACCTTTCATTTTTGTGGATCATCTTCGCCATGGCGGATTACGGGGTACTGCATTCCCTGCTGGCTTCGAACCAGGTCAAAAATAACATCGAAAGGCTGAATCCCGCATTCTATGCCCGTTATTACCGGTTGATCTATAACTTTATCGGATTTGTCACCCTCATCCCTGCCGGGCTGCTGGTGGTAATCCTGCCGGACAAGCCACTGTACAATATTCCATACCCTTTCATAATGATTACATTAATGGTGCAGGGATTAGCCGGTCTGGGGGCGCTGGTTGTTTTGAGTGGAACCGGGACCGGATCGTTCCTGGGGTTGAACCAGCTCATGGGTATGAACGAAGGACCGGGTCGCCTAAAAACCGATGGATTCTACCGTTACATGCGCCACCCGCTCTACACCCTCAGCCTGGTCATCATCTGGCTGCTGCCGTGGATGACGGTCAACCGCCTCGCCTTCATTGCCTCGGCCACGGCTTACCTGCTGATCGGCGCAATATTTGAAGAACGGAAAATGCTGCAGGAATTCGGCGAGGAATACGCCCGCTATAAAGCAGCCACTCCCATGTTCATTCCCGATATCCAAAAAATCCTGGAGAAGTAACAGGAACCGTTATGCCTTTCCTGTGGATCGCCCTAACCTTCATCGCCGGCATCACCCCAACGAAGGAGGGATGCGATCTGACGTAGTCGGGGTGCAACCCCCCCCATTCGTGCCGATGTGTGCGAAGCCTCCTGATAGTGTAGCAAAGCGGAAAGGACCTCACCGCGCTATTTGACCACAAGGTCTCCAGGATTGCATTTGGCATTCCCCATCGATATACTAAAATCAATATCGGAGTCTGGAAATTGATCAGGGAGGGAACTATGGGTCTATTACTCTTTCGCCGTTTTACCATAATCTCTATTGTCATGCTCCTGGTTTGCACATCTTTCATATCAGCGGATGCTACGACCGTCATTGAAAAGAAGGTGGGCGTAGTCTTTATCATCAACTCCGCTCCATTCTGTGCCAGCGGGGGCCCGTGTGAATTATCTCCCAGAATATCGGGTCTTATCCCGAATGTCCTTCCTCCAAGGGCCACGCCTGCCCATTACATCAACCTGCTTAACTACACCATGACAGATTACATACAGAAGGCGTCTTACGGGGTCTCCCATTTGACTTTTGAGGCCATCCTGAACCCGGATGGGCCGGATGGATGGTTCGAAGCACCGCATACCATGGAAGAATACCTCCTGACAAATTCTGAAATCGTTGTTAATGACGCTGTTCAATTGGCGTATTCCGCAATCGGTTCTGAGGTTCAACAATATGAAATCTTAATGGTAGTGGAAAACATTCAAAGCCAGTTCGGGTTCACCGCCGGTTGCAGGGTTTATGATCCAGGGGAATACGTCACCTGCCCGGTGATGGCTGGCGGAATTCAATTGGATATTGCACGGCTCTCCGTCGGGGAGCATCAGGATGATGAGAGCTTCCTTGAGGTGGTCGGGCATGAATTAGGCCACGTACACGGCCTGCCGCATGTCAGGATGGGACCGTACGACATAGTCGGCAATAGTGATGTGCTGACCCATTATGGTGGTTGGTCAAAGGTGTATGCCGGCTGGCTCAAGGGGTACTCCGATTTTCCGATATGCACCCAGGGAACCTGCGAAGAACAGGTAACGCTGGACCCGCTGGAGCGGCAGGGCAGCTCTAATGTTTTGCGCTTTCCCTTCACAAACAGCACGTCAGTGAAGGAATTTATCGGGCACTACGTCGAATGCCGGGCAAAAATCGATTTCGATACTAATATCCCGAAAGCCGGTGTGGTCATTTCCTCAGTGGACGCCTTGAATAACCCGGGCTTACCGGCAGAAGCCGTTTTCACACACGGCGGTGGACCGGATGATTTTACCAATGTTGCTCTTTCTCCCGGGGAAACCTGGGTAGATGTGGCAAACAAACTGTCCATCAACTATATCTCAAGCGATTCCGTCAACAGATGCACGGTCAAGGTAAAACAGGGAGAGATCACAGCCCCGGATTTGGTGATCCGCATGTATGAACCCGATGCCGAAAACAATCCGACCAATGGGTATTATTCCAGGGATATCTGGATCGACAGTCAGCAGAATGGTTGGGATGCATACACGGATACAACTTTCAACGGCGAAGGGGGGCAGGGTGCGCCAACTGGATATGGAGATACATTCTGGGCTAACCATGAGAATAGAATAAAGTTCAGGCTTCGGAATAGCGGGTATGGAAAAGCGGAGGATGTGCTGGTGAATGTGTATGTCCGTCAACCCCTGTCCGTGACCGTTCCCGGGATTAATTGCCCGAAGACCTTTGAGAAGGCGGATGAATTGGTCGGCAGCGTCCTCATCGATAAACTTGACAAGGGGGAGGTTTACTATGGATCGGTTCCCTGGACTCCAACTACGAACACTGCGGCCCTGGTGACAGTAGATATCCAAGGGGTGCCTGGTGAGATCACCTGGCGCAACAATACAGCCAAGGAGGCTTACTCTCCGAATGCCGGACAGCAGTTGACTCTTAGCACGGGAAATGCAGGAGCCGTATTCATCTCCCAGTTTTCCCACGAAAACTTATACATACTCGCGAACAATGACTGCCACTATGACCTTCCCATCTGGATGAACCCATTCGTAATCGATGAGAAGTTCAAAGGGGTGTGGCAAATGGAAATCTCCGGTTTACAGGGTATCGTACAACCCGGGGAGGAAAGCGAATATGAATTGCGAAGCATGCCCCCACCGGATGCCAAACCGGGAGATTGCGTCGACATGGGAGTGGTGGTCAGCACAATGATGGATGACCTTATTGCTCCGGTCGATGGATTCACCTTCCGCAGCTGCGTGGTCCAGGCAGCACAGCTAACCTGCAAGCCTAATAGAACCAATGTAGAACCCGGACAGGGGATTGTTATTGATGGAAAGCTATCCCCGGCCACTACCCGAGCGAAGATAGCGCTGGAATATACCCAACCGGACGGGAAGAAGATCATTGGGAATGCCGACCTGGGTACATCCGGTGCCTACAGGCATAATCTAACGGTGCAGCTAGCCGGAAAATGGCAGGTGAAGGCATTCTGGCAGGGGAATGATTCGCTTGCCCCGGCAGAATCGGATGTATGCACCTTCGAAGTGAAATTTTCCAACCCGGAATTCACACTGGACTATGACTCTAATTGCCGTTCCGGTCCAGGAAAGGATTACCCTGTGATCACCTCTGGCCGCAAAGGTGACGTCATAAGGGTCGATGCGCGAGATGAGGGTAGCCGCTGGCTGTATGGTACTGTGCTCGGCGCAAAATGCTGGCTGTCGGCATCGTTGGGTCAGCTCAATATGGATATCAATGATCTCCCTGTCCGCCAGGCTCCAGCCAAACCAACCCCCACAACATCTTTTTGCCAGACATTATCTACTCAAAGTCAGTGTTTACGCTTCAAGAACAAATGTCAATGGGTCATCCCCGGTGGCTCCTGTTTGCCAAAATAAGTTAGTCTACTGAAAGGGACGAAATGTTGACGATAGTAGAGTCACTTTTTTGGGAGGATAGAATGAAGTCCCGAAGAATCAGAGTCACAACTCCGAAAAAACGATAGTTTGATATTGTAATTTGTTAATATTTGATTACAAAAGATATATAAAACCGAAACACTTGTATACTGGATTGAACAAACAATAATTAAACTTACCCCTACAAATCATCTTATACAGGAACCATAAAAGAGGTCCCATGAGCACATTATCATACCAACAGAATACTCCTGCACCTAAAAAATCCAACAAGGTCTGGATCATTGTTGTGATCGTTTTGGTAGTCTTATGCTGCCTTTGTGTCGTTGTAGGTGTTGGCGGGTATGCCGGCTTTCAATTACTGCAAAACAGCGGCACCGGGTTTGGAGAGATGTTTGAAAGTAATCCTTCGGGATCGGGAGAATTCAACGAACCCCAGGAAGAAATGTCCCCCGGATCAGAAGTGTCTCCCCAAGAGCCGCTTATCGAGCTTCCCAACCTGTTTGGGGTAGAGATGGGGGATGAAGTGCGCTGTGAACCATGCGGGTTTTCCTATAAAAAAGTTCCCGGTTACACATTTATTAATGACTGGGAGGTCATCACTACCATGACGGCCCCTGGCGCAGATGACAGAACTGGACCGGTTATAATACTCATAGGTGGTACACCATCCGAAGGGCTAACCCTTGATGACCTGATCAAGGCGATGAAAGACACAGAGCTCACTTACTCCAACCAGAAGAACGTTAAAGTAAAAGGGGTAAGCGCGGTGAGTTTGGATGCCAGTGGCACGCTGGAGGGGGTTGAGGTAAAGGGCCGAAGTGTAGGCGGGTTGGTTAAACCAAATCAAATTTTCACGATCACAGCGTTTGCACCGGCTGATAAATGGGAGGAATTGCGTCCCTATTTTGAGGCTGTGTTGGATTCAATATCCTTTTTTGAGCCTGTACCTGTGCCAACAGAAACCGTGGAACCCTAACACGCAGGATGGCCAGCACAAGGGCAAAACACATGCGGTTGTAGGATTGATTTTACTGAAGACGAAAGCAAAAAATTTATCAACCAGGCACAGGCCAGGTAACCCAGACCGGTTCAGCATTCCCGGGGATCACGCTGTATGCCTGCCCAAGATCCATCCCTCTTATTTTGCAGATCACAGTAGCCAGGGCGAATCCATGCGAGGTGATCAGCACTGCACCTTCGGGGAACTGGCCGGCAATATCATCCATGGCAGCATACATGCGGGCTGCCACTTCACAGACCGTTTCCCCGCCAGGCGCACGCAAACCGGTCGGGTCTGCGGTACGCATTTCCCACAATCCGTTGTACTTTGCTCTCAGCACTTCCACCAGCTGTCCTTCCCACTCACCCTGGTTGATCTCCCGCAGGCGCAGGTCAACTTTGACCGGTGCTTTCAGAACTGCGGCAAGGATATCGGCTGTCTCTCTGGCCCTGATCAGGTCGCTGGAAAATATGGCTGAAAACGATTGGCCGCGCAATTGCCCGGCAAGGGCATGCGCCTGTACTTTCCCCACCGGATTGAGGGGTACATCGCTTTGACCCTGGTAGCGTCCTTCCAAATTCCAATCGGTTTGCCCATGCCGTATCAAACAAAAATGGGTCATTTTTTGTAACGCTCCATGTAATCAGGGACTTCGATCATGGGCGGCCGCTCGTGTTCGGCGATTTCCTCAACATCCAGGTAATACCCGCCATTGGCAAAACGGATCAACTTCATGGTCTTGTTCACATCTTCAATAATGGCTCTTTCATACCGGGCTTCCAGTTTTCGCAATACCGTTTGGATGATGGCGAAAGACATTTTGCTCAATGCCTCAAGCCCCTGGTTATGATGGATACGCTCCAACAGGTCAACCTGTGCAATGGAACGCAGGCCGAACTGCTCAAAGATATCGATCAGCAACCCTGTTTCCACCCCGTATCCCGAAAAGAATGTTGCCTTTTCCAGGGACTCCCGGCGGCCGGCATATTCCCCGGATAGCGGTTGGATCACCCCGGATAGACCGGGATAAAAGAGGTTTAGTAATGGCCGGGCAGTGAGTTCGGTTACTCGTCCACCGCCTCCGGCCTGCATTATCTTACCCATCCTGAGCGGCCTTTTGTAGAATCCTTTTACGAATTGAATACTACGGTTGAGGAGCAGTGGACCAAGAATGCCATACACGAAACGGGGATGGATATTCACAATATCCGTGTCGATCCAGACGATGATGTCACCCGAAGTGACCAGAAGGCTTTTCCAAAGGGCTTCGCCTTTTCCAGCCCGTGCGCCCATTTCAGGCAATATTTTTTGGTGAATGTACACCGGCACTCCCAGGTCTTCAGCGATCTGGCGGGTTGCGTCGCACGAATCAGAATCGATAAGTATGATCTCATCGATCAGTGGCACATCAACCATGAGCGCTTTTTTTATGGTTGAGATCACCTTGCCGACAGTTTTTTCCTCATTCAATGCCGGCAAGGCCAGGCTGATGGTAGAACCCTGCTTCTCTTTCAACTCCATGAGTTGCCGCAAATTTGCGAATTCATCGGCATGGAAGGTGTTTTCTGCAAACCATTTATCCACAAGAATGGAGATCGCCCGGGCACCGGCGGTTTCATCGAACATCGATTCTGAGATGGGTCTTTTCGCTTTGACCACCATGACAGTGGCTTTTGAATCTCGCAACAGTTTTTCCGCAACCGGGCCGATGGAAGAGCTGCCCATCCTTTTTGAAGCTGTTACACCCAGAACAACAAAATCATATTGATTGGATTCTTCAAAAATGGTTTTCGCAACATCATCTGTAACGATCGAGCGTAAGTTAACCTCGGGCATTTGCTCCAGAATATGCTTAATACCTTTGAAGGGTGCATCGTTGACCCCGCCGGTTATATCGAGGTGCAAAACATCCTGGGTGGCCGGCTTTAATCGCATACAGACCTGGAGGGCAAGATCTGCGTGGGGTCCGCCTCGTACTGCAATCAGGGTCCGGTCCAGTTTTACGATCGCTGCACCGCGCACGATGGCAACGTTACAATGTGAGGTTGACAACACCTCCGAGAGGTCGATACCGCAGGATACCTGCCCATCCTTCGATTCAATGATAAACAGATCCGGTTCTTCCAGTTTGATCACCTCTTGAAGATCGATCCAGGGTGTCTCAGAGACGATCACTGTTGATTTGAAGTGAGTAGTCGAATCACTTAATGAAAGTAATCGCTTGCGGATCTTCCGGGCGATCAGCGCACCAGCGCTTACCGGTTCGCCCTCCTTGATCGGCACAACCCCTACCAGGATCACTTCCTGAGCGATCACTTTTGCCAGCTTTAGGGCTGTCAACCCGGAATCTTCGGGTTCGATAGTCACCAGCGCTGTCATTATTTTTCCAAGGGGAGCGCTCATTAAGTTTCCTCCTTTAGGATCGGTTCAATGTGTTTGTAATAGATCGATTCCCAGGTATAACTACGTTTTACGCGGCGAGACAATCGCGAGGTCGCTTCACGTTCCAACCTGTTTACGATCAGTCTGGCGATTTCTTTGGGATCGCCTTCCGGGTCGAAGTAACTGACGTCCTTACCGGCCAGTTCACGCAGCACTTGAATATCAGCACAAAAAACAGGCATGGAACTGAATGCGGCTTCAATAATTGGAATACCAAAACCTTCCTCGCGGCTGGGAAAGAGCAAGGCGTTCCCGAGCCGGTAGAAATCTGCGATCACAGCATCGGGCAACATGCCCGGGGAGCTCTCTGCCAGGAAGTGCACTATTCCCTGCAAGTTATGCTCATTCCGCAAATGTAACAGTTTTTCCTTGTAGCCTTTATTGGCGGGATTATGAGGTCCTTCGGGTCCAGTGATCACCAGCATGGCTTTGGGGTAATCATTCACCAGCTCAGCCATGATCCTTAAAGCCAGTTCAATGTTTTTTCGCGGAGTCAATCGAACAGGCAACAGGAAAAGCGGATCGGCTTCGAACAGATTCAGGTGATCGACTATTTGAATGGTTCGGGCTTCCAGTTTATAGAAAACGTTCAGGTTGACTCCATTTGGAATAACCAGAATCTCTTCCTTATCGATTCCGAATAAAGCACTCAATTCCTGCCGGCGCATCTCAGAAACCACAACCTGCTTAACTCCTTTCCAGGGTGTCTGTAACAGATTCCAGGGGTAACCATCATGCATATCATGCCTGTAACGTGGAGTAGTCCATGCCAGGTCATGATGCCAGAGGATGAGCTTCGGAAAAACCGGCTGTTTACTCGCTTCATTAATTGCCGCAGTCAATGGCAGGTTTTTATGTAGTGAGGCTATATTATGCGCGATCAACACATCATACTTCTTTAACTCGTCTGATAATTCGCTTGTGATCTCATCCCGAAGAGTATCAAACGCAGGTGTATAGCTGCCTTTGTCGAGGAGAGCTTTCACTTGCATCACTTCCGGGTGGCGGGAATCCATTCGTGGAAAGACATGGACAGGAATTCTTTCGTCAAAGGATTTTCCCCGCCCGACAATAATTGTCACTTGATGCCCGGCTTTGGTCATCAGCCTGGCGTGGTGCGCCAGCACACTTTCCACACCTCCCACAATTGGCGGAGATGAATAGTGAAGCAAGGCAATTCTCATATCTGCTCACCAAAACAATCAGCCAATAATAAACCGAGACGGCGTTCCAGCATCGTGTAAGAAAAATACCGTCGAGCCAGTTCATAGTTATGTTCACATTGTTCAAGAGCTACTTCAGGATGCGTAAGGATATACCGTGTATCTTCAAGGGTTTTTTCACTGATAAAACCGTCAAATTCGATCACCTGGAATCCTTTGGGTTTAATGTCTGCTTCATAGATGGAGTAATTGTTCACGATCAGAGGACGTTTGAAATAGATCGCTTCGAGAAACGCATTTCCGAAACCTTCTTTGGAAGATGGATACGTGACCAGGTCTGCGTGGGGGTAAACATCCGCCAGAGTGTATATCTTCCTGCCATCAGCGGTTAATCTTCGTTTATCACAAACAATATCAGACTCAAATTTGATTGTAACATTCAGTAATGCGGCAAACTCGTGCACACGCTGTTCATATGTACTGCCTTCATCCCCAGACGCATGAGAAATTACCAGTTCTGCTGGCAATCCAAGCCGGCGGGTTAATTCGATGGAATGTTCGATCCCTTTTCGCTGGATGATCCGGGTTGGTTGTAAGATCAAGTATTGATCGGGTGCCACACCCAAATCAGCCCTGGCAGTAAGTGCATATTCGTCCAATAGAGGTGGAGGAGAATCAAAATCCATCACATTGGGAATAACCATTGAATTCAATCCCAATCTTGAGGCAAGTTGATGGGCCTGGACCGAGTTTATGACAACATGGCGGATGGAAGGCAAGCTGGGAGGAAACGCTGAAGCCAGGTAGTCGCGAACTGAGTTGTTAAAGAACCGCTGCCTCTCCCAGTAAAAGTCATGGTGGTGGGCGATTACAGGGTAGCCTGTTTCAGCTATAAATTCAGTTATCGCCAGACCAAGTGGTAAGTTGATCGGAATCGTTAAAGCGTTCTCCACGATCAACGCTTCCAGCTGGAATTTTTGAGCAAATTGATAAAGATGCTCCTTGAAGTAATTTTTAAATTCCTCAATGGTTTGCGTTATTCTGGCAGGGCGGATAAAGACTGAAAAGAAATCCTGATGCAGAGATTCAATTTCCGGGTGCGCTTTGCGATTTTCGTGCAATTGTCCCCAGTCTCCGTTATATACTTCCTCGTTGATGGCATCTATCAAGGGATGACGGTAAAAAGCTTCCGGGATGATATAACTACGTTCAGGTGGACGATCGCATTGACCGCAGAAATAATAACACTCATGACCCATCCGCTGAAGAACCTCCGCCCATTTCGCGGTCTCAAGCGAAACACCATCTGTTCCTTCAAAGCGAGTGGAAATAAAGCCGATCTTCCTGGAATTTGTCATATCATTCTCCATACCTTATATTACCCCGAAACTGATACTGTACAATAAGGGGGATGAAACCTAATACTATTTATATGCATTTAGCCAGCATTTATGGCGATGAACGAGCGGGTCCCATCGAACAGGGAGTATTAAGTTTAATGGATCGCTATCGAGGCCGGATCCCAGTACCAGTTACAAGGGAATTATCTGAATGGAGCTCGATCCTCATAACATATGGAGACCAGCTTCAAAAAGCACAACATCCGCACCTGGAAACGCTGGCAGAATTTTGTGAATCACATCTTCGGGGCGTTGTCGATACAATCCACGTTCTGCCGTTTTTCCCTTGGTCTTCTGATGATGGATTCTCGGTCAAAGATTACCGTAAAGTTGATCCAGCCTTAGGCGATTGGCGGGATATTGAAAGGCTTGGGAAATCCTATCGGCTGATGTTCGATGGTGTGATTAATCATGTTTCCGTTGAAGGTGAATGGTTTAAGAAGTTTCTGTGTGGTGAAACGCCATATGGTGATTATTTCCTTACAATCGACGGTAACCCCGATCTATCAAGTGTCGTTCGTCCGCGTGCACTTCCCTTGACCACTGAGTTTCAAACCCCAAAAGGTATAAAACAAGTATGGACGACATTCAGTACTGACCAGGCAGACCTCGATTTTCATAATCCGGATGTTTTGCTGGATATTTTCGATATCTTGTTGATGTATGCTCAGAAAGGTGCGCAGTTTATCCGGCTGGATGCGATAGCCTATTTATGGAAAGAGATTGGGACAAGCTGTATACATCTGCCACAAACCCATGCTATCATCCAGCTATTGCGCTCAGTCCTCGATGAGGTAGCCCCTCACGTTCAAATTGTTACCGAGACAAATGTTCCGCATGAAGAAAACAATTCCTATTTTGGTAATGGAGATAATGAAGCCCAGATTGTGTACAACTTTGCACTTCCCCCTCTCGTTTTGCACACATTTCAAACCGGGAATGCAACTGAGCTCACGAATTGGGCATCCAGTTTGAAATTACCATCGAACCGTACCACGTTCTTGAATTTTTTAGCTTCACACGACGGGATAGGGTTGAACCCCGTTCGGGGGTTGTTAAATGATGCAGATATAGATTGCCTGGTTACAAAAACATTGACACACGGCGGGTTGATATCTTATAAGCAAAATCCGGATGGTACCCAAAGCCCTTATGAAATGAACATCAACTATTTTGATGCTCTGTCCGATCCCACCAGTGATGAGCCGCTTGATTTACAAGTCAAACGGTTTATGGCAGCCCAGGCAATTATGTTGTCACTAAATGGAATTCCCGGAATATATTTTCATAGTATGTTTGGTTCACGAAATTGGAACGAGGGTGTAACGAAGTCTGGGCGCTATCGGGCGATTAACCGTCAAAAACTGGAAATAGAGCTCCTGGAAAATGACCTGAATGATCCTTTATCACTCAGATTACAAGTATTTATGCGCTATAAACAATTGTTGTTGCGCCGTTCATCTTCTTCTGTATTTCATCCACATGGTGGACAAAAGGTATTGGACCTTGGACCCGGTGTGTTTGCAGTTTTGCGAAGCTCACCAGATGGCGATCAGAAAGTCTTGTGCCTTCAAAACGTTACACCCCTGACCCAATCTGCCGGAAACTATTCTTTGGATCCTTACCAAACCCTTTGGATAGACCAATCATGATTTCCAGATAAATTATTTCTCTTATTAATTTCGCCCATGTATACATAATCAAATTTCATTTTCGGTAAAGCGAACATATAAGGAGACCGGTATGAAAATGAACTATGAACCTAAATTTGCCGGGCTTGAAAGATTAAAAGACACCCATTCAGCACAGATCGAAGCCTTTGAAGAATGGGCAGCACACGGGGAGTGGGAACTGTTCCACTCCAGTCATTATGACTGGTGGGTTTTCCCCATCCACAAACCCAGCGCCTACGGGCTGGAGTGGACGGTTTATGAAGGTGAAGTATCCATTCTAAAACAGGATACGCAATTCATTAGGAAATACCAGAGAGGTGTGGAGCTGGTCTCGGCTGCATGGGGTTGGGATCTTCTACAGAAGGATTACATTCCCCGGCCGGCACCTGGACAAAGCTGGCATCAATGGCCGGTGCGGTTGTTCAAAGCAGCACTCTCGGTTCAATTGTTCGGCTATAGTGAGCTATTTACCTCACTCAAGCTGTACGCTCTGAACCTGATGCGGCAGGGAGAGTCAATGGAATTCAATGGCCATGACCTGTCATGGCTATTTACCACCGGGATTGACCCCCGGCCATGAATTTCCACTAATCCAATTTTGGTTTAGAATAGAACCAGAAATAATTTCGATAAAAATACTTCTCTTCCGAGGAACCCAATGGAAAAAACAAGTGATCGCTTCATTCGTTACATCAAGGTCGATACTCAATCTGACCATGATTCCGAGTCCCACCCGTCCACTGCCAAGCAATTCAACCTGGCCAAAATGCTGGTGCAGGAGCTGTTAGGATTGGGTCTGAAAGATGCCGCGGTGGATGAGAATTGCTACGTTATGGCCACCCTGCCGGCAAATACCAGTAAAGCCATTCCCGCCATCGGCTGGCTGGCGCACATGGATACCAGTCCGGACGCATCCGGAGAGAATGTGACTCCGCGGCTCATCCCCGACTACGATGGAAAACCCATTGTGCTGGATGCAGCCACGCAGACCATCCTTTCCCCGGTCGATTTTCCCGATCTGCTGCAATACATTCACCAGCCCCTGCTCACCACCGATGGCAAGACACTGCTGGGTGCGGATGACAAGGCCGGTGTGGCAGTCATCATGTCGATGCTGGAGCACCTGGTCACCCACCCGGAAATCAAGCATGGCAAACTGTGCGTTGGCTTCACTCCCGATGAAGAAACCGGGCATGGTGTGGATTTCTTTGACGTGAAGAAATTTGGTGCCGAGTTTGCCTATACCATCGATGGAGGAGAGCTCGGAGAGCTGGAATACGAGTGTTTCAATGCCTCGGCGGCTAAGATCCACATCCAGGGACGCAACATCCACCCCGGTAAAGCCAAAAATAAAATGGTCAACTCGATCCAATTGGCGATGGATCTACATGCCATGCTCCCGGTGGACGAAAGGCCGGAATACACCGATAAATATGAAGGCTTCTTCCATTTGATGTATTTTGAAGGCACCGTGGAAGAAACCACCATCGGATACATCATCCGCGACCACGACCGGGTCAAGTTCGAACAAAAAGAGAAAGTGTTGCGTGAAGCCGTCAATTACCTGAATCACCGCATTGGCAGCGACCGCATCAAGTTGGAAATAACCGAGCAATACCAGAACATGAAAGAAGTGATCCTGCCTTTCATGCACGTCGTGGATACCGCGAAAAAGGCGATGGAAATGCTGGAGATAAAACCGATCATCATCCCCATAAGGGGTGGAACCGATGGTTCAAGGCTTTCCTATATGGGATTGCCGACCCCCAATATTTTTACCGGCGGGCACAATGGCCATGGCAAATATGAATACCTGCCTGTCCACTCCCTTGATAAAGCGGTGGAAGTTGTGCTCAAGATCATCGAGCTATATGCCGATAACGACTAATGTGACAAACTTCATCCTGTAATATTGACAAATGAACTTGACTCAAAATTATAGGCATGATAACCTAGACTCAGTTTGATTAGCTAATTAGCTGAAAGGATAAACAATGGCCACATATATCATTACTGATGACTGCATCTCCTGCGGAGCCTGTGAACCGGAATGCCCCGAGAGCTCGATCTCTGAAGGCGATAGCAAGTACGTTATCGATCAAGACAAATGCACAGCTTGCGCCACTTGTGCTTCAGTTTGCCCGGTGGATGCCTGCGTTCCCGCATAATACTTACTGGTAGTACATAACTAAAGCGCTCAATTGAGCGCTTTTTGTTTTGTAATTTATCCTCTCTCCTAATGGGAGTTTGGGTAAAGTTGGCTTCATGCTCTCTTTGGGAGAGGGAACACAAGGGAGACCCAAATAAGGGAGGACGCAAGCTTATCGGCCTAGTTTTACCCTAATCACTATTCAACTATTCTCTTTTCTCATTTCTCTCCACCATAAATCAATAGTGGCTTTTCCCGGAAATTGTTATAAAATGTAACAAGGACGGGATAACCTGATGGAACCTAACCAGATCCTAGTTGTAGAAGACGAGCCCAGCGTCGGTGAGGTAGTATGTTTGTACCTGCGCCGCGTGGGATATGACGTGGTCAATGTGAAGGATGGGCATGATGCCCTGGAGATCCTTGACAGCGAATTTCCCCAGCTGATCATACTTGACCTGATGCTGCCATCGACAGACGGATGGGAGATATTGAATTGGGTCAGGGCGCGCAGCAACGTCCCCATCATCGTACTAACTGCCAGGCGTGAAGAGCGGGACCGTATCGCCGGGTTGGAAATGGGAGCTGATGACTACATTACCAAACCATTCAGCCCGCAAGAGTTGGTCAGCCGTGTACGGGCAGTGTTACGAAGGGGACGAAATGACACACCTGCCAATCAGTTATTACCTCTGATCTTCACCGATCTGAAAATAGATGCCGGAAAACGAATGGTGCTGGTAAAAGAGGTAGAGGTCGATTTAACGGGTAAAGAATTCGATCTGTTGCTCCTTTTAGCCAGGCACCCGAAACAGGTATTCACCCGGGCTCAACTGCTTGAACGTGTTTGGGGACTCTCGGAATATATAGACCCGGGAACAGTCACAGTACATATGCGCCGCCTTCGGGAAAAAATCGAGCAGGACCCGTCTAATCCTATGCATATACAAACCATCTGGGGGGTGGGGTACAAATTTGAATCCTAAATCACTTTTTGGCTTCAAACCACCCGATAAAACCACATTGGGTTTTATCCGATTCATTATTGGTATCCTTTTTGCTCTTGAAGTCTCACTAGCGGCTCTGTATTACAGTCTAAAAATCCCGATAGGAAATTTTGTTTTTATAGCTGTGATCATGAGCCTGGCAGCAATCGTATCCATGATCCTGGTTTATATTGCTTATCGTTTAGGTTGGATCTTCCGTTCCCGGCAATTGCGCTGGACGATCATCATCGGCTATGGTATTTCAATGCTGGTCGTTGTCCTGGTTATTACTGTTATCGCTAAATGGGTGTTTGCCAGTATAAATGATGTGCTTTTAACAGGAATACTGCTTTTGTTTGGAAGCGGTATCTTTCTGTCGTTTGGTTATATCCTTGCAGAAACGATTTCCGGCCGGATAAACTCGGTCAGCCAGGCATCCCGGGAAATTGCCCAGGGAAACCTCTCAGAACGGGTCCCTGTCATGGGGAATGATGAGATAGCGATGCTCGGAAATACATTCAATGATATGGCCCGCCAGCTGGAGGATATGGATATTCGTCAGAAAGAACTACGCAAAATGCGCAGCGACCTGATCGTCTGGGTGGGGCATGATTTGCGTACCCCCCTAACTTCCATTCGTGCGATCCTGGAAGCGCTCGCAGACCGAATCGTGGAAGATCCCATCACTGTTCAACGCTATCTGGATATGGCCCAAAAAGAAGTACGCTACCTCTCACGATTAATAGATGATCTCTTTGATCTATCACAAATCGACGCTGGCGGGATGCGGGTTGACAGGCAGTACATACCTTTGGCAGATCTGATATCTGATACATTGGAAAGTTTTACAGAACTGGCTTATCAACAGGGTATCAATTTGGATGGGAGTATTCACCCTGGGATCGACCTTGTCTATATAGATGCGCAATTAATTGGAAGGGTCCTCAATAACTTGACCAGTAATGCAATCCGTTACACACCGCCGGGAGGGACTGTAAATATATCTGCTGTAAGGGATAAAGGAAAAGTGACCGTGACCGTAAGCGATAATGGCGATGGGATCAAAGCGGAAGATCTACCATATATTTTTGAGCGATTCTTCCGTGGAGATAAGTCGCGCAATCGTAAAACCGGGGGTACAGGTTTGGGACTTGCCATCTCGCGCGGAATCATTGAAGCACATAATGAAAGTATCTGGGCAGAAAGTGAAGAACAAGTGGGGACGAAGATCAGCTTTACCATACCAGACCATGCTCCGCAGGAATAGAAGATTAATCATCAACCTATTTTGAAATAAACCATACAAAAAAGTAGGTAGCATATGTCTGATTACCAGCAAATTTGGGTAGTATGTGCAGGTTCATTCCTGCTGGTTTATTCAATCTAAGAACTAAGAAGAGGAATTTTGATTCTGAAGGATAGACAGTATCGAACAAATATTACTTATAATATTCATTTGTTTCTAATAGAAAAACTACACGGTAAGGAAGCCGCAGATAACTATTTCAACAAAATATTAAAAGCCCCCAATAATTTATATAGAAGTGCTCTATATAGTATTGGGGGCGGCCTGACAGGACTTATGGTAATCTTGTATTGGCTAATCAATTTCAATTAATCTTCTTTATTCCATTAAATTTTTCCAGCATTGCGAATGATTCACACTTATAAATATAATGGTTCTTTTATCTACATCAGATAATAAATTTGAAACACGCCTGCCTTAGCTTGACCTTTGATTCGCGTTCATATACAATCATAATAGTGTTTTTCTTTATTGGGCTGGCTAAAAAATGGATGAAAATTCAAGAGCCATTCATCAGGAATGGGTCAATTCTTTGAGACGGAATGGTCTGACGGAGATTGTATCATTTATGCTCCAGGCGTTTAAACCGTTAACCTTTTTCTCGTCCCAATTGATCTATTCCGGAACACCTTTGCTTAAGTTTGTTTTACCTGAATCTCAGATCAAAGCAGCCGGATCGTTGATGGATGATTCAGGCGAGTTGGATCATTTTATGACTATGCTGCACTCGAAGGAATAATCAGATGAGTCTGGAAAATAGCGGATTCCTCTTCATCATAGTCACTCTTCTCCTTCTCCTCGTTATCGGGTTTCTGGACAGGAAAAAAGTGAGTGGAAATCTGCGAGTGATTCCATCCTTTGAACAACTGCAAAAAGCCCTCAATCTTATCGTAGAGAGCGGTAAAGGCGCACATATTACTGTGGGCAGAGGCAGCATTTTATCGCCCCAGGCTGGATCCACACTGGCAGCCGTGGAAATGCTCTCATATCTTTCACGTTTGTGTTTGAATGGAGATATTCCACCCCTTTCCACCAGCGGTGATGGGGTTGTAAATCTGCTAGCAATTGATGCCTTACGAAAATCATACCGTGCAGTCCATTTGCAGCAGCGCTTTCATCCACTTTCGGGACAGGTTGCCGGTGTATCGGCTTATTCCTATGTTGTTGGGGCGATGCTCGCACAACGTGATGAGAACCGGACCCTTACAGTAGCCATGGGTAGTTTTGGACCTGAAATTGGCCTCCTGGCTGATACTTCTGAACGCATGCAGGCTCACACAATTGCAGGAACAGATAACCTACTGGCTCAGGCTGTACTTTACGCAACCAGCCGTTCCCCATTGATAGGCGAGGAATTTTTCGCAGCAGGTGCTTATAACCAAGGAACCTTGATCCAAAACGCCAGTTTGAAGACCCAGGATATATTACGGGTGTTGCTTGTAATAGGTATAGTGATTGGATCGATTCTGAAGATGGCGGGTGCAATTTGAAGATCAAGCCAATTCAAATACTCATCACCATAGTGGGACTAATCCTGTTAGCTGGTTACTTTATCCAGAATCCGGTTCTGGATTTAGCCCGGGGACGGCTATTGAGTTGGATCATTACACTCGCCGGAGTGGCGGGAGTGTTAGGGATCATCAACCTGATCACTGTTCATGCCGGGAAAGTGCGTGCCGAGCGTCGCGATTGGGGAAATAGTCTTATTTTGATCATTGCTTTTGCGGCTGTGTTCATCATAGGTGTACTTCTGAAACCAGATCACCCGTTTTTTAATTCCATGGTGAGTGCTGTGGTCGTACCGGTTGAAACCAGTTTGTTGGCTTTATTAAGCGTCACATTGGCTGTGGCGCTGATACGCGCGATCCGTCCCGGTATCAGTATTCCATCCATATTATTTATTGCATCTGCTCTTATATTTCTCTGGGCAGGCTCCGGCTTTGTACCATTTCAGGATCAAAAATTCACTCAACCTATATTATCTTTCTTGAATACCCTTCCAATTGGAGGAGCTAGAGGAATTCTGATCGGTGTGGGATTGGGAAGTTTGACAGTTGGCATTAGGACATTGATCCGGACAGAGCAGCAGGTGAATGAATAATATGGCTGAATTAACCTGTCCGAAATGTAGAAAAACAAATCCGGAAGATGCGCTTATTTGCCAGTATTGTGATACTCCCCTGGTCACATTTCTTCCACGTGATCCAGTTGATAATTCGCCATTGGCCGCAGAACCGATCGTTCAGGGTGAAACTCAACCAACAATTCCGGATTGGTTGGCTGCAATACGAGATCAAAAACAAAAAGATGGGGTCAATCAACCCGTTCCTGAAGAAACCGTGAGCAGTGACCAGGAAAGTTCAGACCTGGATTCCTGGCTGGAAAAACTACGTGTCAGCAGTCCAGAACCGGATTCTACACCATCGAATATTGAGCCGCCACCTGCAGAAGAAAGCCCCGAAAGTGAGGGAATTGATACTCCCGCCTGGTTGTCAAGCATACGCTCAAAGATAAATACAGAAAATCCACCCCCCGATGAATCTACTCCATCAGATCCGGGTGTTGACTGGTTAACAAAGCTTCGTAAACAAACAGAAGAGCTTTCACTTACCCCTGAAAGTGAAGAAACCCAGGGTACTTCTTCTGATACTGGCAATGAAGGAATTTCACTTGAGTCACGGTTACCGGATTTGGAACCATATATTTTCGCTCCTGATAATAATGAACCAGAAGAGCCAACCGATTCCATTCTTTCATTGGTAACGAAAGATTCCGAAGACACAAATGGTCCGGAAGAAACCCTTCTTGAAGAATCAGACATTCCGGAAGGAATGGAAATAAATGATAACGGAACCCTTCCGTCTGCGTCAGCGATGTTCGACGACAGTGACCAACCTAGTGAAAAAATTACCACAAAAGGCCTGCCTGATTGGTTATCATCATTCATCGGCGTAGGCGAGGGCGAAAATACCCCTGAATCCGCTTTATTAACCGGTTTGGATGAAGAAGGGGGCGGGAATGGTATCGAACCGGGGACAATACCATCCTGGGTGAAAGCTATGCGTCCGGTTGAGCAAACCCAGGGAGATGTTCAAGCTCAAAAAGAAGCTGATAGAAGGTTTGAAGATAGTGGGCCGCTGGCCGGAATACGAGGGATTCTCCCGGTTTCGGAAGTTGAATTCAATTATTCACAGCCAACCATGAAAGAAAACCGGGAGACCAGCCCAACAAATATCTCTCTCTTTGAAAATACATTAAAGACAGAGACCGAAGAAAAAAAAGTACCTATTTATAAACGCAGCAAAACCTCCAATATCGTGCGGTGGATAATCGCTGTGATCTTGCTGCTGGTGGTAATTTTGATCCAGGTGGGTGGAAATCCACCGGATCTGCTACCTAAAAATCTTCCAGAAGAGACAATGGCGTTCTTCAGATCTGTTTCAGGTTTATCACAGGGTGCCAATATACTCCTGGTGTTGGATTACGATCCCGCATATTCAGGTGAGATCGAAGTGGCAGTGAATGCTCCCATCAGCTTGATGATGGTCAAGCAGGCAAACCTATTTACACTATCTACCGCTCCCACCAATATTTTCCTGGCGGATAATTTACTCAAGTCAGTCGTCCAAACGCACCCAACCGCGGCAGAGAAATATGTCACCAGGGAAAAGTTCCAGGTGCTCGGATATTTACCGGGAGGGCAATCTGGCATGCAAAACCTTTTACGGGATTTTAAAGGCAGCCTGCCGGTTGGATTGAATCTGGAGAAGACCGTAGAAATGACCAGCCTGACGGGGATAAAGACATTGGATGATTTCGAAGCGATCATGATCCTTACCGACAATCCTGATACAGCCAGGACCTGGGTGGAACAGGTCGGACCCACCCTGACAAAACCTGCGATTTGGATGGTTGTGAGCAGCCAGGTGATTGCCTTGGTCAGACCTTACGTTCGATCCGGTCAGATCGATGGACTGATCTCAGGGGTATATGGTGCTGCTTCATTTGAACAGATCATTCAACAGCCTGGTACAGCTGCACAAATCTGGAATGGTTACTATACTGCCCTCTTATTATCAATGGTCATGATCATCGCCGGTGGTTTTGTGAATTTCATAGGTTTTTCAATCTTACGCGCCCGTAATAAGAGCGAGAAATTACCATGAACACCTTAGACGTTATTTGGGCGATAGTTGGCTTTATACTTTCTCTGATGATCTTTAGTTATTTGATCGGTGATAACCCTCTATTCCGATTTGCTGCCAGTTTGTTTATTGGCGTAACAGCTGGGTATGCGGCGGTAATTCTTTTATACCAGGTTATCTTTCCCAGGCTGGTATTTCCATTCTTTACCGGTTCCACAATGGAACGATCATTTACGCTCGTCCCATTAGCCTTATCAGTGCTCCTCTTTTTCAAACCATCTCGCAATTTGTCTTTTATGGGAAGCATCCCTCTGGCATTACTTGTAGCAGCGGGAGCCGCATTTGCTTTAAGTGGAGCAGTGCTGGGAACAATCCTGCCTCAAAGTCAGGCTACGATTAATTTATTTGGCAATAATACTGGAGAAAGTTTTCTTCTGGAAGGGATCGTCATTTTAGTAGGCACAGTGACAACCTTGATGTATTTTTATTTTGGTGCCAAGTTTGAAAATGGGAAACCGATCAAAAGAGCAGGTTGGATAGAGTCAATCGCAAAAGTGGGTCAGGTTTTCCTTTTTGTGACCCTCGGATCAATTTATGCTGGTGTTTATATCACTGCTATTACCGCGCTGGTTGAACGGATGCACTCAGTTTGGACTCTCATTGGAATGTTAAAGTGATCACACTATGAGCTTTTCTTCAACGGAAATCGAATCTGTCCTGGCAATTGATGTGGGTACTGTCCATACACGGGCATACCTGTTTGAAATCACTGATGATAAATTCCATTTTATTGCACAGGGAATAACACGTACGACTGCCGAAGCACCTACCAAAGACATTGGTGAGGGGATATTGCTGGCGATCAAAAATCTGGAGATGATTACCGAAAGAGTGATCATCGGTCCGGATGGACGATTTGTAATCCCGTCATTACCAACAGGGGCCGGAGTGGATGGCATGATCGCCACTATTTCAGTTGGTCCGGCAATAAAAACGATCTGTGCTGGTCTATTGGCAGAAGTGTCCCTGGAAAGCGCAGAACATCTTGCGAAAACTTCATATACCCGGGTGAGTGATCGGCTGTTTATTACAGATTCACGAAAAATAGACACCCAGATCGATTCGATCCTGAAGATCATGCCGGATGTGATCATACTTACTGGCGGATCAGAAAACGGAGCCACACGATCCATTCAAAAAATGTTGGAAACAATTGGAATTACTTGTTCCATCCTGCCGCAAGAGCTACGGCCGGAAATATTGTTTGCCGGGAATGGAGCATTGAAGGAAAACGTCAAATCATCCATTGAGGTGCATGCACCGGTAGTATACACTTCCAATATCCGTCCTAATCCCGAAACTGAGAGAATGGATCCTGCACAACTATCCCTTGCTGAGATCGTAACCCGGGTAAAGTATCGCCAGATCAGCGGTGCATATGAACTCAACCAGATGGTTAGCAACCGCTTAATGCTAACCGCCTCTTCATTTGGCCGGATGATCCGTTTTCTTGGTAATGTGTATAACAGCCAGAATGGGGTACTGGGCATTGATATTGGCACATCGAATACGACAGTTGCAATCGGGAAATCTGGCGGATTGACGATGCAGGTAGCTCATTGCGGGACAGAAAAGGACAGTTTTATTGAGTCCATGTTCAAGATAAAACCGCAGGATCTGCAGCCATGGATAAATTACTCACTTTCGGATGAGTATATCCAGGAATACTTGATGAACAAAGCTGTATTTCCAGCAAGTATACCTACCTCAAATGAAGATCTGGCAGTTGAATATGCATTAGCCCGTTATCGAATTAAGCAAGCGATCAATTCAACCGGTAAGAATTATCCTCAATTGAATTTGCTTTATAAAGAAGGTTTGAATTCAGGATTTGAACCGGTAATATTATCCGGGACTACTTTGAATGGCGCGCCATCCCTGGCGCACAGTTTAATGATCATTCTGGATGGCTTACAGCCAATTGGTGTAACCACATTGGTTCTGGACAATAATAATGTTTTACCGGTATTGGGTGCCTGCGGACAATTAGTGCCTGCCCTGCCAGTGGAAGTGTTGGAAAGCGGGGTTATGCAAAACCTGTGCACAGTGATTTCGCCGGTAAGCAACCGAAAGCCGGGTACCACCATTCTATATGCGCACCTAGTCCTGGATACAAACGAAGAGATCGATCTGGAAATTCAGCAGGGAAATCTTACCTTACTCCCACTGCCTCAGGGGCAAACAGCAAAAATGTACATCGAACCGGTAAATAATGCCGACCTTGGTCTGGGAGGTCCGGGTAAGGGGGGTAGTTTTCGCATTTCGGCAGGTATTATGGGTCTTGTTTTTGATGCGCGCGGTCGGCCGATTGTTACATCTACGGATACATTGGAACGCCAGGAAATGCTGAACCGCTGGCTGCTTTCCCTTAAAGTTTGATTTTACACGGTATATTTCTTGCATCATAGTCCTCTTAGGATAAGAGGACTATGTTTGTACCCGTAACCCATTTCTTACCACTAACCAAAATTCGAAGAGAACGCCTTCTTCCGATTCCCGGGAGAGTATTGGTGCATACCGGGCAAAAAGTAATCGCGACGGATGTCATCGCAGAGACAAAGCTGGTTAACCAACATATACTTCTGGATATTTCGAGTATTCTAGGAATAAACCCCAAGCAGGTAGAAAGAATTCTGAAAGTAAGCGTTAATCAAGTCGTGGCAGAAGGTGATATTCTTGCTGGACCAGTTGGCATTATACCCAGATTAGTTCGTGCCCCCCAAAATGGAAGAATTGTACATTTCAACGATGGTCAACTCCTGTTCGAATTGGAGACCCAACCCTTCCAGCTGCGGGCAGGTATGGAGGGTGTTATTAAAGGTCTTATTGCAGAGCGTGGTGCAATACTTGAAACAACAGGAGCATTAATTCAGGGAGTTTGGGGAAATGGGCATATTGATCAGGGTACGCTTACTGTGCTTGCGCAATCGCCGAAAGATGAAATAACCACAGAGATGCTTAATACAGAAATGCGCGGCGTGATATTGCTCGGTGGACATATTACAAAATCAGAAACGTTAAAAGCATTACAGCATTTATATGTGCGTGGACTTATCCTGGCGAGCATCTCGGCTAATCTTGTTCCATTGGCAGCCCAGTGTAAGTTTCCAATTGTTGTGTTGGACGGATTCGGACGTATCCCGATGAATTCGATGGCCTTCAAAATTCTCTCCACTAATGCGGGTAGGGAGATTGCAGTCAATGCGAATGGCTGGGAGAGATACTCCGATTCTAGGCCGGAAGTAATCATCCCTCTTCCTGCTACAAGTGATGTCGATATCCCAAAACCTGCAGAAATGCTGGCTCCCGGGCAAAAAGTTCGTATTAGTACCAACCTGATAGATGGTTCAATTGGCAAGATTATTGCACTTCGTACAGAACAGGCGTCATTGAATAATGGACTCAGAGTCCCGGCCGCAATGATCCACCTGGAAAATGGAGAGAACACGATCGTTCCGCTGGCAAATTTGGAACAACTTGCTTGAAAAAATTGAGAGGTCACCATGTCAGATTTTGATTATTCACAGTTTGAAGAAACACCACCACCCCAGGGACAGAATAACCGGACTTTTTTGGTCATCGCCGGAATTCTTGGCGCGGTAATATTGTTGGCCCTGGTGGCCATGGCTGCATATGCATTCCTGGTTCTCCCTGGCAGAAATTCACAACTCGCTGAGAGGGCTGCTATTGCGAATGCGGCTAATACTGCCACAGTCATGGCTGCGACCTCATCAGCGTTGACTGCGATGGCGCCTACCAGCACACCGCTGCCATTGCCTACCAATACCCCCACACCCGAACCGACATTCACACCCCTGCCGACTGAAGAACCTGCTACCGCCACACCAGAACTCGGTACCGGTGGTGGATTAACAGAAGATATGGCAATGACAGCTACAGTCTCAGCATTGTTAACCCAGGCGGCAGGTGGAAAACCTGCAGCATCAGAAGAAGGTGCCCCGACCGTGGCTGCTACAGCGTTACCGACGACCGGATTTGCTGATGGTATGGGTATTCCATCGATGGTTGGGTTGGGTGTTCTTTTCATCGCATTGATTATGATCACCCGTCAGATCCGTTCGGCGCGGTCTCACTAACATTATCCTGATTATTCTCCTCATGCAAAAAGGACGGTCTGAGCAGCCGTCCTTTTCGCTATTGTAAAACAGTCTGCTTATAACATAAATGTTACAAATGGAAGATATTATATTGAGAGACAATAGACTGCCGAATATTGTGGATCTTTAGAGTTCTCCTTGCCAAGTGCATGAATTATATATTGGAGATTTCCCAAATTCGCGGTTGGATATGATTACATCCACTTGAAAGTTGACATCCATCGCAGCCATCACTAACACAACCGGATTCCATCACAAAATTATGCAGCAAACCTCGCCGCTGAAGGTCCTCAAGTAATACTTGAACCATACGCACGTCAATGTTCATCTTATGACTTAGTTCTGCAGGCGAGGTAGTACCGCTTTTCTGAATGAGATCCAGTAATTGTTCCAACATTTTATAACCCCATTAACCTGGCGAGTGCATAAACACCTGACGCAATCGCTATCGATAATGACAACATCATACCAATATTCAAGCCGGTCCATTTCCACGAACCTGTTTCCTGCCGAATGACCGCAACAGTGGCAGCACATGGGATAAAGAGCAGCGAAACAGTGAGGAATGCCAATCCGGTCGCTGCCGAATAGGTGGTGGATAATGTCTGAGCTAATTCGATACCATGAGCACTGCCAAATAACACTCCCAGAGTTGCTATCGAATTTTCTTTTGCCATAAAACTGGTGAGCAAGGCGACAGTCAATCTCCAATCCAGTCCCATCCATCGTCCGACAGGTTCCAGGAATTTTCCGACCATTGCCAGGAAGCTGGTTTCAATATTCCCGTTAGGGAGCACTGAAAGCACCCAGACCGCCACAGAAATTCCCAAAATTATTGTGCCTGCTTTTTTAACGAACGAAAGCGATCTTTGCCAGACCATTAATGCAGTCGTGCGCCAGTTCGGTATGTGATACAGGGGAAGTTCCATAACAAATGCAGAACGTTCTCCTTTGAAAAGTAACCGGTTTAAAATAACGCCGGCGAAGATCAAGAGAATAAGCGAGAAAATGATCAGCCCCCATGAGACTAACACAGCCTGGTTTCCGAAAAAAGCTGGCGTAAGAAAAGCGAGGACTGCCATTCTGGCTGTGCATGGGACTAAAGGAGCCAGGATGATGGTCAACAACCTGGCTTTCCGTGACTCTATGACCCGTGTGCCCATGACAGCAGGCACATTACAACCAAAGCCCAGGAACAAAGGCAGAAAGGATTTACCGTGTAAACCCATCCAATGCATGAAGTTATCCATCACATAAGCTGCCCTGGCCATATATCCAATATCTTCCAGCAGACCAAAAGCTGCAAAAAAGATCATGATGATCGGCAGGAACGTTAATACTGAACCTACACCGCCAATGATCCCATCCACAACCAGGCCGCGAATCCAAAATGGTGCAGAGGAGAGCCAGGAATCGATTATGCTGCCCAAAGGCTTAACCAGATTAGCTCCCAACCAGTTTTGGATGGGAGAGCCGATCGTGAAAGTCAACCAGAAAACCAACCCCAGGATTACTCCAAGGATCACCAATCCGGCAATTGGGTGTGTTGC
The DNA here is from genome assembly GCA_964387025.1 of uncultured Leptolinea sp. GTDB lineage: Bacteria > Chloroflexota > Anaerolineae > Anaerolineales > Anaerolineaceae > PNON01. The sequence goes on from CAYLUZ010000001.1 coordinate 310,052, forward strand.
CCAGCGGTCGAGACGATCGGTCATTCCAATCTGACCAGCACGAGGCCGCTGCACAGCAGCGCGCATCATGCGTTCGATCCATTCGTACCGGCCGGATGCTATTGCCAGGAAGGCATCTTCGTGCTGTTTCTGGATATCTGTCACCAATTCCCAGCGTTCATGAGGGATGTTCTGCTGGATGAGGTTTACCATCTCAATATCCCCTTCCAGCAGCTTGAGTGCACTCCAATCCAGTGGATAGGCAGCAGGTAGGAAGCCCTCGATCAACTGGCGAATTTGATTTTGTATATCCTTATGATCCGCCCGAATTACAGGTATTCGCCGGTTATCCTGAGATGTTTCACACAAGGTTTTATTTACAACATCCAAAAGTTGGTGTACTCCCTGCGCATGGGTTGCAATGAGGGGCACAACAGGGACACCCAGGGCAGCTTCAAGGATGTCTGTATCAATCTCAATACCTTCCTGTTTTGCAACATCCATCATATTCAGTGCAACAACCAACTTTGTGGGTAATGCGATCAGTTCAGAAACCAGGTACAGGCTTCGTTCAAGGTTTGCTGCACTTACAACAGCCACGACGATGTCCGGTTTTTCTTTGATGATATATTCACGGGCAATGACCTCTTCTGGTGAGTTCGCGGTGAGACTATAGGTCCCTGGCAGGTCTATCAAATGGTATTCCTGATGGTTACGTTCAAATAGACCTTCGCGTTTCTCAACGGTTTTCCCCGGCCAGTTTCCAACATGTTGATTTAAGCCTGTTAATAAGTTGAACAGGGTGGATTTTCCCATATTAGGCTGGCCAGCAAGTGCAATGGTGGCTGTATCCACCCGTGTTTTAATGCTAATTTGGGAATCCATGCTGGAGTGGCAATCGCTCATACCTGGTTCCTTTGCACCTGGATGGCGCGCGCTTCCTGCCGGCCAAGGGCTACCCGTGTTCCCCTGACAGTGACAACCAGAGGACCGTGGCCATAATTTTGGGTCATAACGATTTCCACCCCGGGGGTAAAACCGAGCGAGGTGAGGCGGCTCGCAATTCCATTCCCATATCCCAAATGAAGAATGGACGCCCGCTCACCGGCTGCGAGTTCTGCTAGTTGTGTGGTTTGCTGTAAAATGGTCATAGCAGTGCCTTTCCTTGACAGTGAAATCCAACGGAGTATAATTACTTAAATGATGCTAATATAATAATTAGTATATACTAATAATAAAAATAGTATAACATATTATTCTGAATAATCAGGATGGATTTTTATCGGGAAAACCATGGAAAACAAACTCAGTTCGACGATTGAAGATTATCTGGGCGTGATCTACGTTTTGGAAAGGGATAAAGAACCCATCCATGGTGTTCACCTGGCAGAATTGTTAGGAGTGTCCGCCCCGACTGTGACCAATACATTAAAACGTATGGTCAGGAACGGCTTGCTTGAAATGAACACAGAAACCGGAACGCACCTGACCGCCAATGGCCTAGAGCAGGCAAAAACTGTCATGCGCCGGCATATGCTGGCTGAATGGATGCTTAGCCGCATGCTTTCCTGGTCCAAGGTACATAAAGAAGCTCATTTTATGGAGCATGCAATTTCCAAAGAAGTGGAAGCCACCCTGATCGATGACTTAAATCAACCCGAACTTTGCCCCCACGGTAACCCACTGCCTGGAAATGAAGCACTTGTACGAGATTGGATCGCCTTGACAGACCTATCAGAAGGGTCAAACTGCACAATTCGGAGAGTGCATGAATTAGCCGAAGATACCAGGGATGTTCTTTCTTTCCTGGAGGACAATCACATAGAACCTGGAAATAATGTAACGGTGGTAGAGAACCTACCCTTCAACCAGACCGTCACCCTTCAGGTGAATGATAAGGCAGTTACATTGGGTTATGCGTTGGCAAAATATGTTTACGGGGAATTGTTGCTACCTGTTTAACACCATTCATTTCAACCTCTGGCTGTGAGGATCGACCAAAAAGAAAATCTCTGAACGCCACTCAATTTATATTCCTTTTTCCCAATGATCGATTCTGCTGCTTCCATCCCGCTGCGGATCGCTGCCCCGATACCTTCACCCATATCCGGTGTGGCCAATCCGGCTGAATCGCCCACCAGATAGGCATTCCCGTTTCGAAGTTCCTTCAATGAATTGCGCAGATAATAAGTATGGGCAAGCGGTTGATAAATATGTCCCCGGACCAAACCCATCTGGTCAATTTGATTTGTGATCAAATCCCAATGCCGGCGAATGAGATCCTTATTCTGCTTCAATACTGATGCTTTTCCGCCAACACCCACATTTACATACCCGCCACCTTTAGGGACATACCATGAATAGCCAGGCAATCCGTTTTCCAGGAACCAAAGGTGGCATCGGTCGTCTGCATCCGGATAGAGGAATTCCTCTTCCATGGCGACTACCTGGTTTTCGGGGATATGACCGGGCTGATCAGTAAATAGAATCCTCCCGACCGGGCAATATGTTCCTCCGGCTCCAACGATATATTTGCAGTAATATTCACCATCAATTACATAGCCGTCTTCTTCATGGATTATCTTTTTAACCTGGTGTTGAACTACATCAACACCCGACCTTTTTAATAACCAATCGTCAAATTCAATCCGGCGGATGGCAAATTGATGAGTGGGTATTTTGAATTTCAACCCCCGAAGGGAAATTTCGAAGAAGTTGAAGGTTGAAATACTGAGAGGGTACCGGGCTGGATCCAGATCAAGGTCAGAAAGAACTTGCGGAGTGATCCATCCGGCGCAAGGCTTGATCCGTGGAAATTCCTGCTTATCCAATAAGAGGCAATCCAATCCGGCTTGATGCAATCGCCTGGCGCAGGCTGAACCGCCAGGGCCACCTCCGACGATGATGACCTCTTTTCGAATCATATTTACACCATTCTGCAATCAGGTTGTGGAGTGCCTGTTCGTGTGAAAACGATCTGCCAGAGCTGCTGGCTGCGGGAGCGGAATGCTGCAGCGCTGCTTAACAGGTAAAAATTCCACATCCGGTGAAAGCGCTCAGAATAATTCTTTTTCAACTCCGGCCAACCTGCTTCGAAATTTGCCTGCCAGGCCATGAGAGTAGGATCATAATTTGGACCGATGTTATGCCAATCTTCCATAACAAAAATACCTTCCATTGCTGCCCCCAATTGTTTAATCGATGGCAGCATTCCGTTCGGGAAGATGTATTTATGGGTGAATTGATCTGCCAGGGTGGAACTGATATTACCGCCGATGGTATGAACAAATCCCAAACCATCCGGTTTTAGGCACCGGTCTACTACCTGCATGTAGGTTCGATAATTCTTATAACCCACATGCTCCATGACCCCAATGGAAATCACCCGGTCGAATTTCCCTTCCACTTCCCGGTAATCCTGTAAACGAATTTCCACAGGCAATCCCTTACATAATTCTGATCCCAGGGCTACCTGCTCTTTGGAAACAGTAACACCCAGGACAGAAACGCCATATTTTTCTGCAGCATATTTTGCAAAACTCCCCCAACCACAGCCTAATTCCAGCACGTTCATACCAGGTTCAAGCCCCAATTTACGACAAACGAGCTCCAGTTTGGCTTCCTGGGCATCATCAAGATTTCGGGCATTTTTCCAGTAGGCACAAGTGTAATTCAACCTCTTATCCAACATTGTCCTGTATAAATCGTTTCCCAGATCATAATGCTGTTCGCCCACTTGATATGCACGGGCAAGGCTTTGCAGATTTAATAATTGTGAACGGATAATATGCCATTTAATACGCCAGCTTCCCATTACTTTTTGATCCAGTTTTGCAGTAAGGGCACGGGTCAGGAATTGGTCGATTGCCAGGCAATCCCACCAACCGTCCATATATCCTTCCCCCAGGCCTAAGTGAGGTTGATTCAACACCCGGGAATAAAACCGCGGATCGTGGATGGTGATATCCCACGGATCTGAACCGTTGATCGTTATACCGGCAGATGCCAGCAAGTCAGTAAATATATCCTTTGATTGAGATTCAGTTATGGTTACCCCTTTCTTTCGCCTTTTTCAGATTCTACTTAGAAAAACACTCCCATAATAGTTGAGACGCATGGATGAGAAAAATCACCTAAATCGATTTAGAAAATCATTATCAATAGTATGAATTGTTTTTTCTATTGTTTCTACAAGTTGTTCAATCATTTACCTTAAAAGTGAGAGCACTTTTCTCGAATTCCGGAAGCCGTTGATCAAACTCATCAGCGCTGGTCCCATATGTGATCACCCAGAACATATTTCCATTTTTAACAGCATACATCAATTCTTTTCCATTGGTGCCTGAAATTGTAAATTCGATCACCAATCTACCAGCATCGTATTTGTTTAGTTTCGTGATCTGGCGATCGGTCACTTTGAAACTTGCGGGAAGTTGAGATGAGGCGGCATCCAGGTAGGTATCGACGGTTATTACTGATAATACCTTCTCAAAGGTGATAGCAGTACTTGTAAGCGAACCCGATGCACCGATTTTCGAATCAAAAGCCCATATAGCAAACATATCTGGATTTTGCTCTATAACTGTGGCCATATTTTCATACCCAGGACCCAGGGATCTTATTTTTTTCACGACAGTCTGTAGGTCTTCACTGATATTTCCACCATCGTAACTTTCCGGGAGCCACAATTCCACCCCTTTGGCTTCAAATTTTTCCCAACCTGGAATTGAAGTAGGTATTATTTCAATTGTTGGAAGTATTTCAGGTTCACTGGATGGTAAAATGGATGGAGACAATGCGCAGGCTAAAGAGATCATTAGTATGGTGATTGCAAAACCAGCTTTGACCGGAGCTTTATTCATATTTCCTCCACTTCAGCGACGGAGTGCATTAATACAATACCGTATGAATCTTTTTAGTCGACGATTCATTATAAACTGAATGGAATGCATCACCTCATTTAAATTATTACCGATATTCCCGCCCACATTAATTATTTCTAAGGAATCTATTAGAAGTGTATTAGATGTGTATAGAGTCTACTTGACTTTACGGCCTGGAGGTTCATAATTAAAAGACCTATGGATTATAAAGATTACTATAAAACTCTCGGCGTTGAACGCAGTGCATCGGAGCAAGAGATAAAGAAGGCTTATCGAAAGCTGGCGATGAAGTATCATCCTGACCAAAATCCGGGCAATAAACAATCGGAAGAGAAGTTCAAGGATATTAATGAAGCGTACCAGGTCTTAAGTGATACTAAAAAAAGGTCCCGATACGACCAACTTGGGGATTCTTATTTCAACTACCAACAAAATGGCGGAAACCCCAATGGATTCAATTGGGAACAATGGTACGCCGGTGGCAGGCAGCAACAAGGTGGTGCGCGCCGGGTGGATATGGATGATCTGGGGAGTGCTTTTGGTGGTGGATTCTCTGACTTCTTTCGGACAATATTTGGAGAAATGGGCGGGGATCTTAACCAGGTTCGCCGTGGTCCAACCCGGGCAACAGCTCCACAAGCGGTACAGCAACCGGTGTCGATCAGCTTTTTAGAGGCGTTTAATGGGACTACGCGGACAGTTCAGATTGGAAATAAGAGATTGGAAGTCAAGATTCCCCGCGGTGCAAAAACAGGAACTCGTATTCGCGTACCTGGAGGGACAGCTTCATCTGCTTTACCTTCCGACCTTTTCCTTGTTATCGACGTAATCCCAGATAACCGCTTTGAGCGCAAAGAAAATGACCTGTATACCGATGTCGCTATCGACCTTTATACCGCCATACTCGGCGGGCAGACAGCTGTGGTTACCCCTGGAGGAAATGTTACCCTTACTATTCCAGCAGGAACACAACCGGGGCAAGCCTTCCGCCTGGCAGGACGTGGCATGCCGCACCTGAAAGACCCGTTAAAATCAGGGGATCTATATGCGAGAGTAAAAGTAATGATTCCCCGAACACTAAACGACAGTGAACGGGAGATGTTTAGAAAATTAGCCGGCAGGAATTTGTAGTCCTTCTGCCTATGTAGTATTGAAAGGATAGTATGAAGAAGTTAAATATATTTTTACCGGTATTTGTGATTGCAATGACAATTCTTGCCTGTGCAGCTCCAACGATTTCCCCTACTCTAGTGTTGGCCCCCACTAATGAACCGACCGTTCAGAATACCCAGGTGTCTTCAACTGTACAGAGCCTTCCAGAGCAGGTCATGGTGTCCAATTCTCAAGAAATCCTGGTCAGTTTATATGACAAAGTAAGCCCTGGAGTAGTGGCGATCCAGGTAATTACGGATGCAGGGGGTGGGCTTGGCACAGGCTTCGTATATGATGACCAGGGCCACATCATCACCAATTTCCATGTCGTAGATGGTGCAACCGAACTTGAAGTGGATTTCCCTTCGGGATTTAAGATTGCTGGAAAAGTTGTTGGAACGGACACTGATTCGGATATCGCAGTGATAAAAGTTGATGCTCCAAAAGAGAAACTACACCCGATAACATTAGGTGATTCCGATCAGATGAAAGTTGGACAGACGGTCGTTGCCATCGGAAATCCATTTGGGTTGAATAGCACCATGACCATGGGGATTGTATCTGCACTCGGCCGAACCCTTGAATCTGAGCATACCTCACCTGATGGCACACTCTATACTGCCGGTGACCTGATTCAAACTGATGCAGCGATTAACCCCGGGAACTCCGGAGGGCCATTATTGAATCTGAATGGCGAAGTAATTGCCATCAACCGTGCCATCCGGACTTCCAGCGATACTACATTTGGGACTGAACCTGGAAATATCGGAATTGGATTTGCAATTTCTATAAACATTGTCAAGAGGGTTGTCCCCGAATTGATCGCGAATGGAAAATATGATTACCCATATCTTGGTCTTTCCAGCCTGCCGGAAATCAGCCTTAAAGCTCAAGAGGCATTGGGTTTGGACCGTGCAATAGGGGCTTACCTGGTTGAAATCGTTTCGGGAGGACCTGCCGATAAGGCCGGGTTAATTTCCGGCACTACAAAAACAGATATACCGGGATTATTAAAAGGAGGTGATTTGATCATTGCCATAGATGATCGGCCAATACTCACTTTCGGTGATTTACTCAAATATCTCATCAATCAAAAATCTCCGAATGATACAGTGAAATTGACTGTTCTGCGGGATGGGATGGAGAAGGATTTCACACTTACTTTAGGTACACGCCCTTAAACCACGCACATTATAGTTACAACTCAGGAGGTATTATGTTGACCGAGAAAGATTTGCGGGAGATTCTAAATTACTCTGACGGCAAACCAGTATTGAGTCTGTACCTTAACACCGAGCCATCAGCGGGTAATGCCGATGCGTATCGCCTACGATTACGGAATATGCTAAAAGAAGTAGATGCCCCGAAGGATAATGCCAGGATAGAACAGTATTTTAATCATGAATATGATTGGTCAGGCCGTGGAGTAGCTGTTTTTTCCTGCGCAGACCAGGAATATTTTCGGGCATATCCCCTGGCAGTTCCCGTACGAAGTCGGGTGAGGGTGAGCGATCATCCCCATTTTAAACCGCTGGCGGATCTTTGGGATGCATTTGGTGGTTATGGTGTTGCTCTGGTAGATAAACAGGGTGCCAGGTTTTTCCATTTCACACTTGGTGAACTTGAAGAACAACAAGGATTTCTGGGTGATGAAGTAAAACATACAAAGAGCGGGGGAGCGTCTTCTGTTGCCGGAATGCGAGGGGGAACAGTCGGGCAGACTGGTTATGATGAAGAAGTCATAGGGCGGAATATGAAAGAGGCTGCCAGATTTGCAGCAAAATTCTTTGAAATCAATCGTATCCGCAGAGTATTAATTGGCGGCACAGAAGAAAATATTGCCAGTTTCAAGTCTTTTCTTCCTAAATCCTGGCAAAGCCTGGTAGTTGGTACTTTCCCGGCGGCAATGACGGCCAACGCCACTGAGGTACAAGCTAAGGCTTATGAAATTGGTTTGGCAGCGGAAAAAACACGGGAAGCGGGATTGGTCGATTCGGCCATCGCACTATCAGCAAAATCCGGGAATGGAGCGGTTGGATTGGAAGAGACATTAAAATTCGTGACTGCTCACAGGGTACAAACGTTGTTGGTAAAGGAAGGTTTTTTTTCCACTGGTGCTCATTGCCCTGAGTGTGGTCTTGTGACAGAAAAAGTGCAGGATATTTGCCCTGTTTGCAGTTCAAAATTGGATAGAATATTGGATGTGGTTGATTTCGCAGTCCGCTCTGTATTGCAATCCGGTGGAGATGTCGAGATCGTTCATGATAGTAAAGCATTGGAAGAAGCTGGGAAGATCGCTGCAATCCTGCGCTATTAATCAGCCTACTATTCTACTAAGGCCGGAGCACATCAAATTTATGCTCCAACCTTTTCTATACAAAGGTGATACACGAAATATTGATTGATTGATTCCGGTGTTATAGTCGATATAATTAATTAGGGAATTTTCTATTATAAATTTTGGAGAGGAGAAAACAATGTTATATCGCGTCATGAAACCGTTTATTTTTCTTGCTTTATTGGTGGCTTTGGTAAGTACTGCTTGTTTAAATTCAGGAACAAGCACTCCAGCAAGTGTACCGGAAAAAACACAATCCAACGAACCAACACAGGAAAAAGCTGCACCAGCCAAACCTTCCAGCTTGTCTGCTGAAGCGGTTAACAACATCGATGATGTTAAAGGTGCTGTTTTTCAGATCATTGGTACAGGCACATTAAATACCGTGGATGATGGAGAACAGTTGAATGCTGAGTGGGGTGGAACCGGATTTTTCATCGATTCATCCGGCATCGGTGTTACCAATAACCATGTTGTCGCCGGAGCTGCCCTGCTCAAGGCTTATGTCAATGGCGAAACAAAAGCCAGGAATATCACCGTGTTAGGCACATCTGAGTGTGCTGATCTGGCAGTGGTTCAAGTTCAGGGGAGCGACTTCCCATTCCTATCGTGGTATGATGGCACTGTAAAGACCGGATTGGATGTTTATGCAGCCGGATTCCCCCTTGTTGAACCTGAGTACAACCTAACCAAAGGCATAGTTTCCAAAGTGGATGCAGGTGGAGAGACATATTGGGCTTCACTGGATTATATTTATGGGCATGACGCCAAGATCAATGGCGGCAACTCAGGTGGACCACTCGTTACCGAAGATGGAAAAATTGTCGGTGTAAATTACATGTCACGTGCGTCTGTCGATCAGCAGTTTGCAATTCCTGGTGATCTTGCGATGCCTATCGTTGACCAATTAAAGGACGAGAAGAATGTCGCGTCTGTTGGACTGGCAGGACAAGCCGTTGTTTTTGGCCCCAATGGTGAGTACCCTGGTATCTGGGTTGAATCCACCACAACCGGCGGTATAGCCGATAAAGCCGGAATTCTACCAGGAGATATCATCCACGAAGTGGAAACCATTCTGATCGCAACAGACGGCTCAATGAAAGATTACTGTGATATCCTGCGTGGCCATAATGATGACGATCCATTAAAGGTTATGATCTACCGTTCAAGCACAGATGAAATTCTGGAAGGCACATTGAATGGTGACAAACTGGTATCAACTGGTGTAGCCGGACTTAGTGGAGCTTCCAATAATAGCGGTTCGACCGGAACCAGTGGTTCACAATCGACAATTTTGGAAGATAATTTTGATGGTGATATCACCGCGGGCGGGTGGACTACATTCGTTTTTGGAGACGACAGTAATTACCAGATCACCCAAAAACCAGGACGAGTTTATATGGAAGTGAACACTTCAAATACAACTACTTTTCTGTTCAATGATAATTATTGGGCGTCGGATGTTTATGTTGAAACGACAGAAACAAAAGTAGGCGGCCCGAACCGGATGAACGTAAGTGTAATCTGCCGGGCAAGTGACCAGGGCTGGTATGAATTCAGTATCACTAGCGGTGGTTATTGGCAGATTTGGAAGTACTTCGGTGAAAATTATAAAAAACTCAAAGAAGGTGCCTCCAAATATATAAAGGTAGAATCAGATCCAAACCTTCTCCAAGCATCCTGTGTGGGAACCAACCTTACCTTCTGGGTAAATGAAAATAAAGTTGGTGAAACCACGGATCGTGATTTGACAGAAGGTCAGGTGGGTGTAAGCGTATCCACATTCGATTTAAAAGGCGCTAAAGTGGAGTTTGAATATATTTACGCGCAACCTGAAGTTCAATAAATAAATAGTTACTGTATAGAGCCGATTCTTTGTGAATCGGCTCTTTTTTTATTAGTTATTTTTTATAACAACGATATTAAGAAATTTTTTGCAGGATTAAAGAACATATTTCTTTCAGACAATCCAGAATGAATTCGAGATTATAATGAACCACATGGAAAATCTTTCGGCTAATCGTCAGATCGCTCGCGCAGCCAGCACGGTGATGCTGGCTTTTATTATCAGCAATCTGATAGGATTGCTGAGGCAGATCGTCATCGCGCAAGCATTCGGCACCGGGAGCGAAGTCGAAGCCTTTAATGCAGCCAACCGCGTGGCGGAAGTATTGTTCAACCTGACCGCTGGCGGTGCATTGGCTTCAGCATTTGTACCAACTTTTACGGGGTTGCTGGCAAAAGAAGACAAAACCAGCGCCTGGAAACTGGCCAGTGCGATAGCAAATCTCCTTTTATGCATCCTGATATTTGTAGCATTTTTATCAGCCATATTCGCGCCGGTCATTGTTCAACGACTGCTTGCGCCCGGTTTTGAACCGGAAAAACAACTGCTCACCATCCGGCTGCTGCGGATCCTGCTACCATCCGTGGTGATCTTCGGTATAAGTGGTCTGGTGATGGGAATATTGAATTCACATCAGAAGTTCCTCATTCCAGCTCTGACCCCGGCAATGTATGCCTTGGGCATGATATTTGGAGTCATCGTCCTATGTCCATCGCTGGGGATTTATGGCCTTGCCTGGGGAGCAGTGATTGGCGCAGGCTTACATCTGCTGTTACAAATTCCATCATTGCTCAAGCTTGATGGAGTATATACTACGGCTTTTGGTTTGGAAAATCTACTCGTCCGCCAGGTGGGGCGATTGATGCTGCCGCGGTTGTTTGGTGCGGCTATTGTCCAGTTGAATTTTTGGGTGAACACCTTGCTGGCTTCCTACTTACCGGATGGAAGTCTGAATGGGATTGTCTATGCTTTCCAGCTTATGTTAATGCCGCAGGTTGCCATTGCACAATCGATAGCCATCGCTGCCATGCCCACTTTCTCGGCGCAGGCAGCACTTGGCAAGCTGAATGAAATGCGTGCTTCGCTCGCAGCATCCATTAGGGGAGTGTTGCTGCTATCCATGCCAGCCGCGGCTGGATTAATGTTATTACGCACTCCGATAGTTGCGTTGCTTTACCAGCGGGGTGTTTTCGATGCCCATTCCACGGAGTTGGTTGCTTGGGCTTTATTGTGGTACGCAGCGGGTTTGGTGGGACATTCAGTAGTGGAAATTCTTGCGCGGGCATTTTATGCACTACACGATACACGGACCCCGGTAATCGTGGGTGCTGCGGCGATGGGTCTCAATATCGGATTGAGTTTTCTTTTTATCTGGCTCTTTTCATCCATCGGGTGGATGCCGCACGGCGGCTTAGCCCTTGCAAATTCCACAGCAACCGCATTGGAAATGGTTGTCCTGATGATCATTATCCGAAAAAAACTCTCAGGGATCGAAGGAACGCGAATTATTAAGTCAGTCTGGCAAGGGTTAGCAGGTGTCTTAATAATGACCATCTTGATCCTAGGTGTACAAAGAATTTTCACAGGTTCCAGTTACGCGGTCTTATGCCTTGTTGCGATCTTGTCGGGTGGGTTTGTTTATATAGCTACTTTATATATGATCCGGACTGAGGAAGTGGGAATGCTGATTTCAGCGATAAAGCGGCGGTTGATGAGGATTACAATTGCCCGTTGAGAACGGAATATACTATTCAGTCAGCGATTTAGGAACGGGTAAATCCATTCCAATTGTATTGATACACGGAGCCGGGGGCAGCAGCCTTGGTTGGCATAGCTTGCTGAGACGGCAGCCTGGAATGAAGATTATTACCCCGGACCTACCAGGGCACGGGAAATCGGATGGTGCAGGCAGGCAATCCATCAACGACTATGCCTGTGATATCTATGATTTAATTTACGCTCTCAAATTGCCGCGTGTAATCCTTGCAGGGCATTCCATGGGAGGAGCAATAGCCATCCAAACCGCATTAATCGCTCCTGAACGAATAATTGGATTAATTGTTGTTTCAAGTGGAACTGTATGTAATATCCCGGAAGAGATCGTTCACAGCTTATCCAACCCGGAAATGATGGGGATAGCTGTCGATTGGTTGTGTGAAAAGTTGCGTTCTCCACGGGACGGACAGAAGTGGGTGGATCAGACCCGGCAAGCATTAATGAAAACCCGCCAGGGAATTTTATATGGAGATCTATATGCCTGTTTACATACCAACCTGGAAGGGGAATGCGGCAATATCCACGTTCCAACCCTGGTTTGTACAGGTAAACATGACAGATTTATTCCCCCTGTTTATTCACGCCACCTGGCGGAATTGATTCCTAACGCGAAAGTTGCAGAATTGGATGCCGGCCATTTGATTCCTTTGGAGCGACCGGAGGAATTGGTTATATTATTCCAGGAATTTGTAAAATCGATAAAACATAGCTGAGTTCAGTTTCTGCGAACACTGAGCAAGGCGAAGTGCAAATCAATCTCTGCGTGAGATGGTTTCATCGCTACGTTCCTTGTGAGGATAAAAATTCTTAGTTCTTCCCCAGGCGCGCCCGTTCCTGTTCGATGATCTCAGCATCCAGTTTTTTAAAGAGTGGGCCGGGCTGACGTAAAACTCTGTCGGGCTTCAAATTACCCGCTTTCCATTCTCCGCTGGCTTCAGCTGGATTATATTGCAAAGCATTATGCTCACCCAGGCTGTCAGTAATATGTTTTACAAATTGCGTCCCGAAAAGTGGGGCATCATATCCCAGGAAACCATGTAGTTGCTCGCAGGTAAAGGGGAGGAATGGGGCCAGCATAGTCTTGATCGAATCGACAGCAAGAATGGCCGTATACACCGATTTGGCTGCAGCAGCTTTATCTGTTTTGATCTCGAACCAGGGGGCGGAAGTATCCAGGTACTTATTGACTTCCGAAGCCAGTCTCATTGCCTCACCCAGGGCAGCGCGTAAATGGACAGATTCAAAATATTCAGCAACGGTATCAAATCCTTTTTCCACGGATGCCAATAGTTCTTTATCTCCTGGACGTAACTCACCAGGATCGGGTAAGACACCTTCCCAGTGTTTGTATGTGAACGCCAACACGCGGTTGACCAGATTGCCCCATGTTGCGACTAATTCGTCGTTATTGCGATGAAAGAAATCATCCCAATCCCAATCGGTGTCCTTGGATTCAGGCATGTTGACGGTGAGATAATAACGCAGCGGATCAGGGTCGTAACGGGAGAGGAAATCCAACGCCCATACTGCCCAGTTATGGCTGCCGGAGATTTTCTGGGATTCCAGGTTCATGAATTCATTCGCGGGGACGTCATAAGGCAGGTTGAGTTTGTGCGGCGTATCCCCCATAAACCTGGAGAATTCCTCCCCTGCACCCGTCAACTGCGCCGGCCAGATGACTGCATGGAAGGGGATATTATCTTTTCCGATAAAGTAATATGCCTTGGCTTCGGGGTTGTACCACCAATCATGCCAGCTTTTTGCATCCCCGCCAAGCTGTGCCCATTCGATGGATGCGGATAGGTAGCCGATCACAGCTTCAAACCAGACGTATAGGCATTTCCCAGTCCAACCTTCGAGAGGAACAGGGATACCCCAGTCCAGATCGCGGGTGATGGCGCGACCGCGCAATGCATCCGCTTCCATTTGTCCCAGTGATTGGCGTAATACATTTGGACGCCAGTAATCCTGTCTCTTTTTAAGAAAATCCACCACATCCTGTTGGAGCTTGCCAAGGTCCAGGTAGTAATGCTCGGTCTCGCGTAATTCCGGTGTGGAACCATCCACTTTGGAACGCGGATTGATTAATTTATCAGCTTCCAGGAGGCTGCCGCACTTGTCGCATTGGTCTGAGCGCGCATTGTTATCGCCACAGATATAGCAGGTACCTTCGACATAGCGGTCGGGGAGAAAGCGCTGCTGGCTGGGAGCGTACCATTGTTTGGTTTTATCGGTATAAAGGAATTCATTTGTCTTTAGCGCCAGGAAGATCTTTTGGGAAATATCGAAGTGGTTATCGGTATGGGTGCTGGTGAACAGGTCGTACGTTAATCCCAATTTCAGGAACACCTCAATGAAGCTATTATGAAATCGCTGGTAGGCTTCGTATGGTGTGGTCCCTTCCGCATCCGCCCTGATGGTGATGGGAGTACCGTGGGAGTCGGAGCCTGAGACCATGAGCACTTTCCGTCCACGCAGGCGTTGGTAGCGCGCGAAAATATCTGCTGGCAGGTAAGAACCGGTCAGGTTGCCGACATGGATCTCAGCGTTTGCATATGGCCAGGCGACGGCCACCAGGATGGGAGTTTCAGACATGGATCACCTCACGGGTAGAATATGCGAATTGTAGCATAAAACGGAAGGTCTTGACTGCGACAGGTGAAGATATACACGAATTTAAGTTATTTATCTGTCATTTCGACAACTTAAAGGAGGAGAAATCTAATTTATCCGAATAACCAGATTTCTCCACGCTCATTTTCAGGAATAGCATTTTAAGTAGGATTGTCACTTGTTAATGTGTCAGATTCTGAGCAAGTTGCCTTGAATTCTTCGCGATCTTTGTGGTGTATTAAAATCCAATATCTTTCATAAGGTCGTTTGTGGAGCGATCCTTCACTCCCTTGCCCAGCAGTTCCTTCCAGAATGTATCGTCATACCGGCGGGAGCGGACAGGAATCGGCATGGGAACACCCCAGCCAAGGAGTAATACCTCTTCCTTGGGCTGCAAGCGCGCCAGCATTCCACGCAGGGCATCCCGCCCGGCCAGGCCGGAAAGTACTGCACCGATATCGGCTTCATCCCCCAACCAGCCGGAGATTCGGGTTCCCAGCTGTGACATGACCTCATCATAGATCTGCGATGGACGCTGGTCGATGATGAGCAATGTGACGTAATATTTCCGCATTTCACGAGCGATCTGACTAAAGGAGGTCTGCGCTGCCATTTCCCGGTTGAGCAGGCGGTGGGCTTCCTCCACGGCAATGACTAGTGGGCGCGGTTCATCCTTGCCGCAGGAGCGGAAGCTGTTGGTCTTCTCTTCCCAAGCTTCACGGATCTTGCGGGTCAGCAGGTTGGTTACCAGCAGATAGTCAAGGTCTTTTTCATTCTCCCCAAAGGTCAGCACCACATGCTGGCCGGCTTCAAGATGTTTGATGATCTCACCCAGAGTATCTTGAGCAGGCTGTTCGACAATATAAGGACGATTGAAGAGTCGCCCCATCTTGCTTCGTAATCCTTCCGCAGCCATCACATTGACACCCTCTGCATTCGCCCAGGTAGCCACACTGTCATCTGCCGGGAACTTTTTGCCATCTTCGTTCACTTCCATCGCCCCGACTTTCATCTGGCGGAACTCACTATACCAGCGGTTGCGAAAAGTCCCAACCAGCGCTTCCAGAGTTGTGGAAGTGGTTTCTTTCAAATTCAATTCCCGACTCAGCATTTCGATGTCGCCCGGTTGGATGTCTGACTCGGCGATCTCGAGGTTGTAATCCGGCTGCTGTCCGCGCACCATGGTACCCTTACCCAGCCCAACCATGCGTACTTTGGATGAGAATTTGGATTTCAAACCAGGAACGATCTGCCCGGTATCCGATGAAGTGTCATCAGGGCCATATTCACTGTGCATATCAAAGATCAATACCGAAGATTGGTCATGTTTGATCAATCCAGCCAGAATGATGCGGGTCAAAAAGCTCTTGCCTGTGCCGGTCGCACCAAAGATGCCGGAAGAACGCTGGACAAGTTTGTCGAGATTGACACATACCGGATGTCCCTGCTCCCGGGTGGATCCGATTCGGAAGAATCCTTTTTCGCCCTCCTTACCGAATATCTCGGCTATATCTCCTTCCTGCGCCATGTGAACTTGAGAGTGGTGTGATGGCACTGTTTTTACGGGTACCACGCCGCGGGTTTCTTCAGGATGTTCTTCATTCCAACGGTCGTAACCGGATGAACCGGGTTCAGGTCCACGATCCAGCATCAGGGAGGGCATTATTTCCAGGTTGGTGTAGAGTGTCTGCCCATGCAGCAGACTGGAAAGATGCGGCGGAAAGCGTTTCTCGGATTGCTCATCGGCGAATCTTGGATCGGTCGCCCCCAGCAAGATGTCTGTTACCAACCCGTAATATCGCCATTGATCGCTGTCGATGATCACAAAAGCGCCTTCCTGGACTGCCTCGGGCGGTACCGTCAGGCGTGCATTCAGGTTGGCTTTTAGACCACCGCTGACGATATAACCGATGGACTCGTTAGTATTATTCAATTTTTCATCCATATTTTCCTCCCTATAACCGGACGTCGATATCAGCTATTGCGCCAAGAACATTCATCAATAGTGGATAATCATCCCGCAATAGTGTGATCAATTCCTGAGAAGCGGATTGGATCCATCCGGGGTTACCCATTCCTGCATGCGCTGCCTGGGCTTGCTTCAAGTGGCATGCGATCAATTCCGCGGTGGGCAAGTCCTTGTTGGTCAGGATATGCCTCAGGTAGCCGAACCTTTCCGGGCTGGTAAAGGCGGCAATTTCGGTGTCACCACAAAGGTAAACCGTATCCAGTGAGAGCGGAGGGCGGGGAGGTAATAAGTGGGAAACTTGACCATTTTGCATATAACCCACTGCAAGGACGCTGATCTCCACTGGAATATTGCGATTCACCCGGTTATCAGCTATCACTTCGGGCGAATTGTTCTCTGTCGTGACCAACTGGCGGACCAGGCCGTCATCGTCGATGTGGATATCGGTGATCAGCCCAAACACTTGGACGCCGTTCCCCAGGTCAGCAGAAACCAGGGCGGCAAAAGAAGGGGCTTCTAACTGGTTCACCCGGCAGCCAAACACAAAACCGGTGGTGCCTGCCCGTAGTAGTTTACCGATCTCAATCGCTTTCATGCTTACATCCTCCGTCTTCCACCACTATCCTTGTGGGTTTGTTTGTTGGATTTTCTGCCAACCTTCACTCCAATTTTCAATAATTGCCCGATAATCATTTCTTCCAGCCGGCTGCTATCCTCAAAGGATACAACTGCTTCTTCATGGGCGCGGTGCAGCACATATGGGTAAGGATTTGCCAACAGCCAGGCTTGCTCCACCAGGCTGGCTTGCAATAGCAGCATCTTTGAATTGTCGTCAGCCACCCAGGCGGGAATCTCCACGCGAACAATATCCGGATGATGATCTTTGCTAATATTTAAGTAGAAAAAATGCAGTGTAAGCTCACCGGTAAAATTGTCAGCGGAGTTCGACTTGATCCTGAATAACGCAGATCTGTCCCCCGGGCGGGTCAGGATCTCAGAGAAGAGAAGCCTGTCTGGAAAACCCAGGAAACGGTCAGTACCACGTGTCGCATTCGTGGGTGCGGCTGCCAGGTCCAACATCTGCATCACCAATCCGCTACCGGGTTTATCCACATAAGCCGCGGTTATCGCACCTGTGCTCATCAAGTCTACCAACACTTGCATATATTCCGTAAGTTTTTTAGTGTAAGTTTCGGTGACCTTTGGCTCACGAAATAGTTCCAACCCGCCATCAGTCAGCGTGATGACAGGAGCCTGCTGAAGGGCGGCTTCACGTGCCAGAACGGACCTTTCAGCAACATCGCGTATTAGCGCGATATAACCTTCGCTCGCCATTTCAGCTTCGGAATGCAGTAGATTCAAATCCAACATTTCACTGTCCACTGTGATTTTCGGTGCCAAGCCGCTGCCAGTCCGCATGGACACAGTACTGATATTGATCACACCGAACTCCACCTGGTGATGGCGGCTGGGGATGATTTGAGATCCATCTGCGGCAAGCATGGTCACAGGAATATGTTCTGTTGGTAACGGGAAAACAGCATTCAACTTTTCTGTGGCCGGCAAGGCACAGCGGAGACCGGGATTTGCTTTGGCAGCATTTAATATTTTTTCAATCAGCCTATCTTGAAACTCTGCAGATAAATTAAGCAGATCCACACTCTGTTTGCTGATAGCTTCCAGGTCAAGCTGCCATTTTTGAGCTTTTGCGGCGTAATCGATGATTTGACGCTGGATTTGTTGATAATTTACTGGCATGTTTCTCCCCGAACAGCATACCGAACATATGTTTTATATTTTAATTGATTGCAAATGATTATGCAAGCCGACTTAATGGAAGGTGATAGGAATTTTATATCCGGTTATCATCAATAATATTAGCTATACATTTAAAATAATATTCTAATCCTATTGCATTGTTAATTCTGTTGCGATACTATGTTACTAAAGACAAAATAAAAGGATGGGAAATTAAATGTTCAAAGAATTTAAAGAGTTCATTTTACGTGGTAACGTTCTTGATCTGGCAATTGCGGTGATCATTGGTGGAGCATTTGGAGGCATTGTCTCTTCCCTGGTGAATGATATCATCATGCCTCCCATTGGATTACTTCTCGGAAAAGTGAATTTTTCCAACATGTTCATCGACCTATCTGGAATGAATTTCCAGTCCCTGGCTGATGCAAAAGCTGCCGGTGCTGCGACTATTAATTACGGGCTATTCCTCAATACGATCATTAACTTCATAATTGTTGGTTTTGTAATTTTTCTGGTAGTCAAAGCAGCTAACAAAATGAAAAAACCAATTCCAGTTGTTGCACCTGAGAAAAAAGACTGCCCTTATTGTTTCACCAGTATTGCCATACAGGCCACCCGCTGCCCCAATTGCACATCGGAACTATCCAAGTAATTTGAAAAAGGAAATCACAATGGACGAACTAGTAAAATTGATTGCTCAAAAAGCTTCCATTCCCGAATCTTCTGCCAGAAAAACTATTGAAGTTATTCTGGGGTATCTGCATAAAAAACTGCCATCTGTTGTGTATTATCAAGTTGAGAATATTATCACTGGTGGAACTACAAAAGATCTCTCGAATGCAGGATGAAATGAGAAGATCATAACCTGGGCAGGCTATTTATTTCAGATCCCAATATCTATATATTTTCTTTTATAGATTTTTTACATCATCCTTATCAATTCCTTATATGTAAACCGGTATACTTGGTTAGCTTTTCATCCTAACCATCAGAGAAATAATGGATTTAACCCAGGTATACGGTTATTTAGCCTTACTTACTGCCACAGTTGCGGTTATTATATTTATTATTGCAATAAAGCGCCGATCTTCACCCGGCGCTGTCCCTCTGGCGTTATTTATGGCTGCTATAGCAGAGTGGTCCTCAACCGGTGCTATGGAGATGAATGCCTATACTATTCCAGATAAAATATTTTGGGGAAAGCTCGCTTATTTTGGAATAATGAGTTCACCAGTTCTATTTTTATGGTTCGCACTTCAATACCACCAATATCCAATCAAGAAATGGATGCAGCCTTTCCTGCTCGGTTTTCCAATAATAGCTATCCTTTTAGCGTACACAAATGATCTGCATCATCTGCTCTGGCCTGGATTTAGTATCATTCCCGGTACAAATATCATGGTTTATGAGCATGGACCCCTATTCTGGGTGATGATACCCATTATTTATTCCTTCCTTGTTGCCGGGATTATTTTATTCCTCAGGTCTGCATTTAATCCTAAAAAGTTTTACCGAAAACAAGCGATCCTTATTTTAACATCTTCCATTTTCCCCATATTGGGCAATATTCTTTATATCACCGGAAATAGCCCATTTCCAGGTATGGACCCTACTCCGATAGGTTTCGCCGTTACAGGGATAGTTCTCACCTGGGGATTATTTCAATATAGAATTTTGGATATCATTCCCTTTTTACGGGATACGATCATAGATAACATGACTGACGGGGTGATTATCGCTGATTCCCGGCACCGTATCCTGGATTTTAACCAGACCATTGTGAGCATGTTCAATTTGGAACAGAAGCCTGAAATTGGTCATTCCATCGAACAATACTTCCCTGCGATCATGACTTTAATAAAATCAGTAGCGGTACCAGAAGGCCAGTACAAGCTGGAACATAATGTCGGAAAGAAAACATTTGGATTCCGAAAAATTCCAATTAATCAAAACAAGGATGTTGAGGGGTATGCATTATATGTAACCGACATTACAGAAAGAATAAACATCGAAAACTCTTTGCGGGAAAGCGAAGAGAAATATAGACAATTACTCGATAATGCTTCTTTTCCATTAATGATCTGTGATCTACAAACCGGTTCAGTAATTTATCAGAATAAACTGGCAAAAACACTATTCAGGGCAAGCACTTCCAATGGTCATGAATACACAATAGCCAATCTTTTTTGTGCACCGACCGAATACACCCGGTTATCCTCATTAATTCAGAGAAATCGAATTGTGACTGACTATGAAACTCAGGTTTTTTCTAATCTATCGAAGAAGATATGGGTTTTAACATCAGCAAGCATCATTCCATATGCCAACGAAGAAGCGATTTTGGTTTCGTTCAATGATATTACATCCAGGAAACTGATGGAAGAAGCCGAAAAAGAACAACGGCAATTTAACGAAGCCATGATAGACAGTGCTTCTGCCCTGAATAGTACACTCGATTTTGACGAAGTCCTGGATAGGATCCTTACCAATCTTGAAAAAGTGATCCCGCACAATGTTGCCAACATCATGCTGGTAAGCGAGGGTGGTGAAGTGAAGATTGTCCGCGCCCATGGATATGGCGCAAAGGAATTGCAAAGCCTGTTCCAAAATGGACAGTTGTCTGTGTCAGAAACTCCATTCCTCTTAAAAATGGCCATGTCTGGCAGCCCCATCGTTATCCCCGATACACTCTCTGATTCAAGCTGGGTAAAATCGCCAGGAATGGAAAGAACGAGATCTTACCTTGGTGTACCCATATTTGTTAAAGGAAAGATCATGGGATATATTAATGTAGAGAGCGTCCAGACGTGTGATTATAACCAAAGCCATGGTAAACGATTGATGGCTTTTGCAGATCAAGCTGCTTTAGCTATTGAAAATTCGCGAATGTTTGAAAAACTTGAACAAATGGCTGTAGTCGACACATTAACGGGATTGTATTCTCGTCGGCATTTCTCTGACCTGGGAGGAAAAGAGATCGAAAGAGCCAGAAGGTATGGAAACCCGCTTTCATTATTAATGATCGACCTGGATCACTTTAAGAATTTTAATGATACATTTGGACATGCAGTTGGTGATCAAATACTTGTGGAAGTTGCTAATACAATAGGGACAACCCTCCGAAAAATAGATATTCCCGGGCGACTTGGGGGTGAAGAATTTGCCGTGCTGCTGCCTGAGACAAACCTGCAAAATGGTATGTTGGTTGCAGAAAGACTGAGGCAGGCGATTTCCGGACTAAGGATTCCTGTTAAGGATCGCATCATCGATACAATAACAGCCAGTTTCGGTTTGGCGACTTTATGTGACAACCATATCGATCTACAAACTTTAATCACTTCGGCGGATATGGCCATGTATAAAGCCAAAGAAAATGGACGAAACATGGTAGTTGTAGATTTACCGGAATTACTTTAGAACTCAAGCAAACCATACATGCTTTGAACATAAAATCCCATATCAGGATTAAAATATTCATATCCTGAGATGCAGGAATCTACTTTGTCTGAAAAGTCCCTTCTCCAAAAGTTAGTTGTAAAAACTGACTACAGACTGATTATCATCAATCCGCCAGATGGCTACCTGGATCGGATAGGCAAATTACCGGAATCCACAAATTATATTGAATTGAATACTCAGCCGGCAGATGTCATCCAGGTTTTTGTGAAAACAATGGATGAAATACTCCCAAATGTTGATATGTGGAAAAAATGCCTAAAGCCAAAAGGCATACTCTGGATCACATACCCGAAGGTTATATCCAAGATGAAAACAGATTTAAATCGTGATATCCTTTGGAAACGATTAAAAGACTATGGCTTTGATGCGGTAGCTATTTTTTCTGTGGATGCAACCTGGTCTGCGATGCGCTTTAAAACTATAACTGAATAATGGACTAAATACCTGAAATATACACAAAGTTTATGAAATTACCGAGACGAAATCGCTGAATAAATATAAGCAAATAAATGATAAATTGTGAGGAACTAAAGATTCACACATCTTTTATAGGAATTCACAAGAAAACCTGATACTTTGTAAAGAACAACAGATATATTATTTTTGCCACCGGCTGCATGTATTTACAGTACTACCCATATTGTGGTGGTATTGTGGATAAGAGGAAAAATGGAAAAGAGAATCTCGAATCTACTTAAAGGAAGACGGAAACCATTTACTATTTCACCGGAAGCCACCGTGTATTCCGCCCTGGAAATTATGGCTGAGCATGATATTGGTTTTCTGGTGGTGATGAGCGGTACATCGATGCTGGGGGTAATATCTGAGCGGGATTATGCCCGTAAAGTAGATCTATTTGCCAGAGATTCCAGATCAACCAGAGTCAGCGAGATCATGAATACAAATATTTTTTCGATTGATTCTGAGAGAACCTATGATGAAGCAATGGAACTCATGACAAGGAAAAATATTCGCCACCTACCCGTGGTTAAATCGAATAAACTTGTGGCTATCATCTCGCTGAGTGACGTGGTCAAAGCCTGTTTACGGAATCAAAAAGAGACCATCGATTTTCTCGAAGATCTCGCTCTCGATAAATAGAACCCATTGATTTTAAATTGATCAGGAATGTGTTTGGATCCTGAAATCATGGATCCCGTTGACGATTGGCCATCGGCTGCCGCAGCCCTTGCAGATTAGTCCGGATTCCTGTTTCTGCAGATCATTATTCCCGCAGGAAGGGCATTGAAAGAAACCGGTTGAGGGAATACTTTCTGGAGTACCATCAACATGTGATCGGACAAACACACTGGGAGTCAGCTGCCACAGGGCACCGGTGTATTGAAATTCCGAATCCAGGTGAACCAAAACTGCTAGAGGCAGCATGCGTTTGAAGAATGGTGAGCGCAAATGAGACACAGTCAGCTGCCTGTCTATCTTGAAGCCGGCTTCAGTTAACCATTTGCGGATCGCCGTTGGGTGAAAATCAAAGTTGAGAGCAGCAAATTCAACCGGTTCCAGGGCAAATGGATTCCAGGACTGCTTCTTTAACCAATAGCGGAAGATCGCTTTTAAATTCTGCTTGTTTGCGTACTCCAGGATGAATTTTCCACCGGGCTGCATAACGCGGTTTACCTGCCCAAGAGCGAGAGGTGCATCTGCCATGTGGTGCAATGTGCGGATCATGGTTGCACCATCGAAAAGATGATCAATAAACGGGAGGTGGTAAATATCTGCTGCCACGTAGATGAACTTATCGCTCGTCCCCAGCCGTGCCTGGGCTTGTTCCAATTGAGTGCGGGAGTAGTCCACCAGCACCACACGTTTGTAACCTGCATAGCGGGGGGTATTTCGTCCGGCGCCGGCGCCCAGTTCCAGCATGAGGTCACCGGATTTTGGCAGCAGGCGTTTTAACGCTACAGCTTCGACGGCGTCTTCATAGGCGCGATCGCTCTCGTCCCAGAAGCTGGTCTGGTAATCGGAATCTTCGTAGCTGCAAACTGGAGGAGTTTTATGTTCCATGATTAAAAGTGAGTGCGGACAGGTTTCCCGGCGACACCCGGAATTAGCTCCTTACCGCTGCTTCCTCTCGGACCTGACGGGGTTCGAAGCGTTCCGCCGCGCCGGACCCATCCGGCACTCGCGCATAAGGATACCGTAAGGATGGCAGGCTGTCAATTGCCACCGGAATTTCATTACCGGGGCACGCCGGTTAGAAAATCTATATGGATTCAATCGGTTGTGGTAAAATCGAAGGGCTTAAGAGGTTATGATAAATGGAGGGGTGGCCGAGCGGCTTAAGGCGCTTGTCTTGAAAACAAGTGTGGGGCAACTCACCGTGGGTTCGAATCCCTCCCCCTCCGCCATCATAATAAACCTCTATAAAACTGGGGAGGTGCCAGAGTGGCCGATTGGGCTCGCCTGCTAAGTGAGTGCTGGGGTTAAACTCAGCCGTGGGTTCAAATCCCACCCTCCCCGCCTTTTGTTTGTATGGGACACGACACTGTCGTGTCCTTTTCAATTAAGACCAAATGATACAGCCGAGCGTCCCCGGAAGGGGATTAAATTCAAAACCCACCCTCCCCGCCATGCATCAGTAGGGACACGATGATGTCGTGTCCTTATCATTACCCTGACAAAGTTCGAGAATATGATCGTGCCAAAGTGGCATGTTACCAATCCTCCAGTTGGAGGAGGCGATTTGGCCACAGTTGACACAAATAAATCTAGGAAAATCGAAGAAGGAAATGTTGTAGAAAAGAAATCTTTTAAACTACAGGTAAATCAATAAGATCACGTAATGATAGTCAAGGTGGTCTTCGTGTGTTAAATATAACTCACCCCGTCTATCTAGCTCTATAATTCCCTGTTCTTACTTCTGTCTGCAATATTCACTTTCTGGCTCAATTAAATATCCTTATCTATTAACACATTTCCCCTGCAAGGGAATCACTCCAGCGGTTTCCTGCCATTTACACACAGTCTTATACCTCAGGCAAACAGATTTCGTAGTATATACCTCGCATAGCCCGACCGTGGGTGTCAAGGTTGGGGCGGGTGGAGGTGTGCGGACAGGCAGATCTTCAACATCCACATTCAAGTTGCCCAGTCCAATCGCCACCCAGCATTTGGTGCGCAGATGCTGAGTATACAGCCAGTATCCATCCGGACTGCGGCTTTCAACATCAAGAATATCGCCTTTGTTCCATGCAGTGACCACGTCATATTCCATTCCGGGGCCGGACCGACAATTGCTGTTCTGGTTGAGGACGAACTGCGGGGTAAAGTTCTTGACAGTGAAATCACATACTCCTGATTGGGCTGGAGCAGTCCGGTCATCACCCTGCCAGAAGCTTTGGAACTTCCAATTCCCTATTTCATTCGGAATGAACAGGTCTTGGTAAGTTCCTTTCCTGGAGGTGTTAACGTTTTTCAAGCTTGTTATACCGGATGGAGAGGTGAATTCAAGAGTAATCGGGACCTGGCGCGTCATTGGAGCTATTTCCCCGGCAATGGTGATCCCACCTGATTTTTCTACAGAATTGCATGTGAGAATAGATGGCTCAACGACGCAACTCCGGTATGAGAATCCATTTACTGGCATAAACACATCACCCACCAGAGCAGTGATCTCAAAGGCCGCATCCTGGCAGTCTCCAGGTTGGGCATCGGATGGAGGCATACTAACGACCTGGACTTCCGCTCCCCGGCCGGGTTCAAGCATCATTTGCTCCGGATTAAATTGTGTAACCCAATCTTTTTTGGCGATTGCTTTGATCTCCACCTTCTGCAGCCGGAAAGGTGTGCCATACTGGCAGTTCTGAGTCATCTCCACGGGTATGGAATAGGTCCAACTCAAATCCATGTTTTGCAGTTGCTCCTGGGTATTTTCCATAGCAATTAAATGCGACATATAAGTTTCTGCGGCTGTATTATTTGAATGGGTGATCTCCCCTGTATAATCCCGGATCTGCACGGTGACTTGAGCAGAGGAATTTATTGTTGGCGTCCATGGGACAAATCCAGAATATACCTCGCCTTCATCCAGATGATCGATAACGACGGTGCCAAGAAGTTTAGCCGTCCCCTTCCTGGGACCTGAACAGTTCAAAGATGGTATCTGAATTTTCAGGGGTTGGGTAACAAATATATCCACAATTACCTGGTCGGCAGTACTGTATCCAGTATTCCGCACTTTAAATCCGATCCGGTTTTCGTGACCCACCCAGAATGGGTCTCCATAACCGGCAGGGGAGATAATTTCACCCTCAAGTGAAAAGCTTTCCCCAAAGGGATACACATCCCATCCATTCATCTGGCTGTCGATCCAGATATCACGGGACTTATATTTGATATTATCCGGTTCCGATTCCTCTCCGACACTCTGAATATTGGAAGGATCCGGCGCATGGATATCCCCTCTTTCAGCTTTTACTTTGCATTTATAACCGTCCTCCTGCGAGACATATGTGATGGTAATTTCCCTCGCAGAATCCACGAATGTTTCGCCTGGTGCCAATGCTGCAGTAGTAAAATCATTATCTCCGGAGGGGCTAACCACCTGAGCAATACTGGAACCGACCGGCCGCCATGGGTCGATGCTGGTGACCAACACACCTTGCTCGGGAATTTTGAAGTCGCCATTGTATTTAACGCGGCATTCGACCAAATAACCGGTAAAAGGAGAGGCGATGAAAGGAATCTTCAGCACGTTATTCCCGGGAAGCTCAATGGCCTGCAGGGTGGTGGTGACCTGGCAGGCTCCATCCAGGCAGGGCATATCCGTAATAGTGGGAATCCATCCACGGTTCAATTTTGACCAAGCGGAAAAATGGTTAAAAAAGGCATCATCAGCCATTAAATCCCACGGTCCCATGGCAGGCCAAGCGTCCGTAAATCCGCTGTATTGATCCGGCACACCCAGAAGATGCCCCAACTCGTGGCTGGCCAGGGCGGCAAAAAGCTCATCACTGGAATTTTCACCTACATATAGGTCCCCGATTCTCACGCTGCCCGATCCTACGTAATATGTGGTTTCAGCGGGTCCAAAATCCGGAGGACCTTGCATACCTCTCGCCTGCCCGGATCTTCCATGATAATTGTGCACAATTATCAGGTAATCGTAATCATCCAGGGCATTCCCGATAGCACCAAAAGCCACATTCACCCCATCTAGATGCAGGTCGGCAGTTCCCTGATTGTACTGAAAGATTTTGTGAGGTGCAACGTACCAACCATCCTCGCTATTGGGGTTAACAATGGAGGTGAAATTAATATGCACTAGATTGAATGAATTGCGATTGTAATAACTGGTTACAAGCGAATTCAATATGTATTGATAACCGGAAGCTGAATGCCGTGGGGGCAAAATGAGAGCCTGGTCTTCGGGTGTCCACCATGGATCACATTCTGACTGGCTGGGACAGAAGGGTGGATTATGTTTCAAGTAGATGACAGCCGCAGTTTTAGTTTCACTATAGTGAGGTATGAAAGCAAGGTTGCTGGTACTGAGCAGAAGGAAAATAATGAAAAACGGAATCCTGCAGAAACGATAATGAATATGCATATTGCCCTTCCTTATTCCTTGACTTACATGTCTGTTATTTAAATTGACAGGCAGAAACGATCCCAATTATTGCTTCGATGTCGTAGGCTGCGTATGTTTCCCCCATGCTTTTTTCACCTGCTATGGATAATTGTAACTAAATTATGGTCCAGTGCAACTATTACTATTCATAAAAAGACAACCTTTGAAATGGAAAGCCCATCATTTGTTTAAATAGACAGCTCTGTGATAGAAATCTCCACTATCCCCATAAATTGTTTTAACACGTGCATGGCTGGCACATTTGAAAGTGATTTCTAATTAAGAAATAAAGACTCGAGAAATTGAGTCCTTACCAGAACAAGCATACTTACAGAAACCTGATTGTCGTTTTATGATGCTGTTGTACTTAAGTTACGCTTTCTATTTCCTAATATTTTTTTCTACTCCTTTCTGGACTCCGATGACCATGAATGTCACCGATCCGATGATCGCCATGTTGGTCCCTTTTCCGATCGACCCCGGGAAGATCCACCATCACGATCCTCACCTCTACCGCCGAAATTCTCATTGGTGGTGAATGTGCCTCCCAGTGGAGACGATTGTCCTAAGTTGACACGAATATAGCCAGTAAAATTAAAGAAGGAAATGTAGAAGAAAATACTACCTTCGTACTTCGAGTTAAGTAGTAAGAAACATAATCTGTTCACGTAGAATTTTCATAAGTACAACATCATCCATTGGTTGATTAATTCTCGACACCGCCGTGTCATTTCAAATTGTGTGGAATCACTTACAACTTTTCTTTCCAGTTTGCGTAAATCTGGGTAGATACAAATATTCCTGTTAGATCACGACTAGATTGGAAAGAAAAGATGAAAAAGACCGTTTTATTTTGTATTTTTTTTATAGGGACGCTAACACTGGCAGCATGTGGTGCAGCCAAACCAGATCCAACCGCCACTCCCGAAGCTCCAGTAATTGCTGAAGGTATGATTGTCACCGATGGTAGATTGGAGCCTGTTCGCTTTGCAAGCATGAGCTTTAATGCCAGCGGGATGGTCCAGGATATCCTGGTGACAGAAGGTGATAAGGTTGAAGCCGGACAGGTGCTTGCGCGGTTGGATAACATCGAATTAATGATCGCTGATGAAATAAAAGCCCAGGAAGCTTATTTGTTAGCCCAACAGACTTTAAATCTTTCGGAACCGGAAGCATTAAAAGACCTTGCCAAAGCGTATGAAACATTCAGGTCTGCCCAACAGAAATTGGACGACTTTCCCATCCCATCGGAATTTAATGGCAAGACTCCATCAGAAGCTGTAGTCAGTACAGGCGAAACCGTAGAAAAAGCCAGGGCAGCTTATGATCCTTATCATGGTTACAAACAGACGACAAAATTCGTAAAGGACCTAAAACGTAAACTGGATGATGCCTGGGCGGATTATAACCAGGCAGTGAAATGGATGAATTTGGAAGCCGACCTTGAAAATGCCCGCATAGAATTGGACCAGGCGAAAAAAGAATATGACAATCTGGGATCATCCGGTTCAACGGATAACTCAGCGGCAAGGGCCAAATTTGCGGTTGCTGAAGCGAACCTTGCTTCAGCGCAGGCAGCACTTCAAAATGCCGAGTTAAAAGCTCCCTTCACCGGCACAATTACCGGCGTGGATATTAAATCAGGGGAATCTGTCTCTCCCAACCAGCCAGTATTCACAATTGCTGATTTTTCTAGTTGGATAGTGAAAACTACTGATCTCACCGAGATCGATGTTGTGGACCTGGAGGAGGGGCAACCTGCGACAATCACTCTGGATGCCCTCCCAGATGCTCCTCTTAATGGTGAGGTGATGAATATCAGCCAGGCATTCACTGAAGTTCAGGGTGATGTTGTTTACGAAGTGATCGTAAAGTTGACGGAATCACAACCGCAAATGCGATGGGGAATGACCGCGGAAGTAAAACTTCAACGGTAATACTACCTTCGGGTATTAGAGTGTCTCACCAACCAGGAGGTGGAAATGTTTACCCTGCCATTTTTAAGCAACAATAATCATAAAAACAACAACCATGAAGATCCCAAACTCGACGATTACATGGTTGACTTGAGGGACGTTTACAAGTCTTATAAAACATCTGCAGGTGATTACCCGGTATTAAAGGGAATTGATCTTCAGATCGGCCGGGGAGAGTTTGTCAGTGTGATCGGTAAATCCGGTAGTGGAAAATCGACCCTGCTGAATATGATCACCGGTATTGACCGGCCATCATCCGGCGAGATCAAAGTGAATGGAAAATCTGTGAACGACCTTGGTGAAGGATCCCTTTCGCGCTGGCGAGGCAATAATATTGGGATCGTATTCCAGTTCTTTCAACTACTGCCCATGCTTTCGGTGATCGAAAACATCATGCTGCCCATGGATTTCTGCAACACTTTTCCCAAAGCCAAACGCGAGCAGCGCGCCATGGATCTACTTGATCTAGTGGGGCTTGCTGACCATGCATACAAGCTCCCCACTGCATTGTCAGGGGGTCAACAACAGCGTGTTGCCATTGCCCGCGCACTGGTCAACGATCCGCCGGTCGTAATCGCAGATGAACCTACAGGCAACCTGGATTCAAAGACAGCAGAATCTGTATTTGAACTATTTAATAAATTGGTCGCTGAGGGTAAAACTATCATCGTTGTAACCCACGACAGCAGCCTGGCCAAGCGTGCCACGCGTACCGCCCTCATCGCTGATGGCGAGATCGCCAATGAATACATGACGAGCGGATTAAGAAAATTGGATCCAGAAAAAGCGCAGGCTCTATCCAGCAATAAACCTGTGCGTGTTTTCGACGCAGGAGCGCTGATCATGCAGCCGGAAACAGCTGAAGACCAGTATTTCCTAATCACAAAAGGTATGGTTGAGATCGTTTTACAGCGGTCTGATGCCGCTGATGTAATGGTTGCCCAACTAGGACCGGGATATGTGGTTGGTAGGAGGCACCTTTTCCATGGGAAGGGGCATGTAGCACTCGCACGTGCGTCAGACCGCCAGGCAGTGGAAGCGGTCCAAATGGACGCCAAAACCCTCAACGGTTTTCTTGAACCTGAACTGAAATCCACCTGCTCCATCCCGGCGGAGGCGTAACATGGCTACCCGCTGGCGCAAAGTAATCGCGGACTTCTGGTCGAACAAGACCCGCACCATCTTGATGGTGATCACCATCACGGTGGGAGTGTTTGCCTTGGGCTATGTACAAAACACCGGCCGGATGATGGATGAAGACATGGATGGGGATTATTTGTCATCGAATCCATCAGAGGCGGTCATATACGGCTGGCCAATGGATGATGATAGTGTCAGGACTGTGAGTAAAGTACCCGGCGTGGCAGATGTCCAGGGGCAAAGCCGGATCATCGGTCAAATTCTGGGTGCTAACAATGTAAAGACCAGCGTCATAGTCACAGGTATCGAATCACCGGCCGCTGTGCACGTCAATCGTTTGAAACCTGCGGATCCAAAAAGCGATATCCTGCCCTCCTTGAGCGATCACGAGATCCTTCTCGACAGGTCTGCTGCCTTTATGGGATTCCAACCGGGTGACCAACTTGTCATCGAACTTCCCGATGGGAAGCACCGAACCCTAATTTTCAACGGCTATGTCCACGATGTGAATAACATTCCTTCAACCGTTGGAGGACTTGCCGGCGGTTATGTGACACCTGAAACATTGGTCTGGCTGGGTGGTTCCGAAATCTACGACCAGCTTCTTATCAGTGTCGATAAGAATATAACTGATTTTGGTTATGTGACCAGCGTAGCCCAGGCCGCGGCTGACCGTCTTAAAGACAGCGGCGTGAATATCGGCACCGTTTCTGTATATAATCCCGGCCACCATTTTGCCTGGGAGATTGCCCAGGGCACCTTCCTGGTACTGAATATCCTCGGTTGGATGACAGTCCTGCTCAGTGCAGTTTTGATCGTGAACACGATCATTGCGCTCATGACCCAGCAGATCCGTCAGGTGGGTATCATGAAATCCATAGGGGGCGGGACGTCACAGATCCTATGGATGTACTTTGTGCTCATCATCACTTTCGGGATCATCGCACTGGGCATATCCATTCCACTTGCAGGTTGGGCTGCATACAAAACATCTTTGGGCGGATTCCTAAACTTCAATACCGGCGACTTCAGGTTATTCCCTCAGACCATCATCCTGCAGGCTATTGTTGCTCTGGTCGTCCCGCTGCTTGCCGCAAGTGTTCCATTGCTCAACAGCATCCGCAGGCCGGTCTACGAAAGCCTGAGCTTCAATGGCACAGATAATAAGAGAGTCGCCAAAAAAGCAGCCACTGTTGGAAAACGCCTAGTATCGGTCTCGCGTCCGATCATGATCTCCCTGCGCAATGCTTTCCGCAAGAAAGCCCGCATGATCCTGACTGTTGGAACCCTGGTATTAGGCGGGGCCATCTTCATTGCAGTGTTCAACCTTTGGTCATCGTTCGATAAGACGATGGATGACGTCCAGGGATACTTCCTTGCAGATATCAACGTGAACTTCAACCGCGGTTATCGTTTCACCAAAGTCGAGGAACTGGCTCTCTCCGTGCCTGGAGTTAAAAGCGTGGAAGGCTGGATGTCGACCTCGGGTCAACTGCTGAATGAAGGAAATGATACCAAGAACGAAATTATTTTATTCGCTCCCCCC
Source organism: uncultured Leptolinea sp. (assembly GCA_964387025.1). Lineage (GTDB taxonomy): Bacteria > Chloroflexota > Anaerolineae > Anaerolineales > Anaerolineaceae > PNON01. Next base: position 342,074 of record CAYLUZ010000001.1, read on the forward strand.
AGTACTTCAACATTGATCAAACCGATCATGACAGCCGGCCGTTGGCTTACACCTCAGGATGAGAATGCGGTGGTGATCGGCAACCATACCCTGAAAATTCGACCAGATCTTACTATCGGCGACTGGATCACCGTGGATGTGGACGGAAAAGACACCCGTTGGAAGATCGTAGGTATTTACAGTATGCCCGGTAATACCAACCCACCGTTGATCTATACCAATTATGAATACCTTGCTCCTTTGATCAATCAATCCGGCCAGGTATATACACTTCGGGTACTCACGAATCAGCATGATCCGGAAAATCAAACCAAAGTGAAGAAAGCCTTGCAGGAAGTATTTGATAAAAATAAGATCCAGGTGGCGCTTATCCAACAGGCTGCCGAGTGGAAAGCACAACAGACGAATACCACCAACCTATTGGTGTACTTCCTGTTGGTTATGGCCATCCTAATCGCTATTGTTGGCGGTGTGGGTATGATGGGCACCATGAGCATCAATGTGATGGAACGCACCCGCGAGATCGGTATCATGCGGGCGATAGGAGCATCTGACGGAAACATCCAGAAGATCGTCATTGTGGAAGGTGTCGTCATCGGTTTGATCAGCTGGGTAGCCAGTTTCATCCTCGCCATCCCTATCACATCAGTTTTGACTCTGGGAGTCGGTATGGCCGTTTTCCAAGCCCCTATCCCCGTAGTGTATGGGTGGAATGGTACGGTTGCATGGTTGTTCGGAATGAGCATCCTGGCAGTGTTATCGAGCGCTATTCCTGCCAGACGTGCAACAAAATTGACGGTGCGTGATACACTTGCTTATGAATAATTGGCAAGGAGAGTATCACCTTTGAATGGATCAAAGCCTCTATTCTTCGAATCATCCGGCAATAAAGATTTACCGACGATAGCCTTTCTGCATGGCGGTGGTGCTGCAGGCTGGATGTGGAGAAAGCAGGTTGAAGCGCTTTCCAACCGCTATCGCTGCCTTGTTCCGGATCTTCCCGAGCAGGGGCAGAGCGTGGACTCCGGGGCTTTTTCAATGGAAAAGGCAGCAGACCTTGTGGCTGAATTAATCGGCAACCAGGCATACGGGAGAAAAGCGCATATCGTCGGGCTATCCGAGGGAGCGCAAGTGGCTGTCGCGATGCTCAGCCGTCGTCCGGAGGTGATCGACCGCGCAATGGTCAGCAGCGCAATACTTCACCCTTTGCCGGGGATGCAGTTTTATACACCCGGTTTGATCAGAGCTTCACACCGCTGGTTCATTGAGCCATTAAAAAACAATAACTGGTGGATCAAACTCAACATGCAATATGCGGCAGGAATCCCGGATGATTATTTTGATGATTTCAAACGCAGTTTTCGATCAACTACTGAAGATGGCTTTACCCATATGATGCTGGCTAATTTGCATTTCCGGCTGCCTGCAGGATTGGAGCAGTTCCAAAATCCCGTGCTGGTAGTGACAGGCAGCAAAGAGTATAAGCAAATGAAAGAATCAGCCCGGGACTTGCTGAGTGTACTACCAAATGCTCAAGGAGTGGTTGTGGATCTGGGGAGGAATGCGACTTTAGCCCAGGAACATAATTGGGCATTGACTGTTCCCGAGTTATTTTCAAAGACGATCGCGGCATTTATTGAAGACAAGCCGCTGCCATCCGAGCTAAAAGAATTCGTTTAGTTTATTTTATTAATTTCAAAAACAGTGAGGTGTTCATGGGTGGATTGAATACAAATACACTGATCGGAATCCTGGTCGTCCTGGTTTTCATCCTCTTTTTTGTGTGGATGATCGTTTGGATGGCCAGGAGCACGAAACGGCAAAAACAGGAACGGGCTGACATGGCTGCGATGCTTGGCTTTCAGCCGGTACTCAAACCGGACTTTGTGAAATTAAAATCCCGCCTGGCTCACATCAACCCGAAACATGGCAGTAATTCCAAGGAATTGAGGGATGTATTTGTAAAGCACCTCCCGGAGGGGGATCTGTACCTATACGATCTTTGGGACACCAGTGGAGATTCGTCCAATGTGATTCAAGACCGGGCACTGGCTCTTGTGGTGACCGGAAGACAATATCCACGCTTTGTCATCTCTGCCAGGTTATCCATGCCGGGAATGCTGGCACAATTAGCCAATAAAGTCATCTCATGGGCGGTGGGTTACCAAATGACCATATTTGATTTCCCGGAAGAACCGGATTTCAACGAGCATTTTGTTGTTGCCGGGGAGGACGAATTGGAAGTTAGAAACCTCTTGAACAGTTCCATTCTCCATCGCATAAAGGGGCATGAAGGAATTTTCCTGGCTGGAGGCGGAGACACGCTTGAATATTCTCCACAATTTGAGAAATTCACTGGAAAGAAGGATATTAACTACCTTTCGACCCGGATCAATTCAGGCCTCGATGTAATGAGACTATTTGTTGAATAACGGTTGTTGTTATTTAATAGAGATATACTCTCATTCAGTGAATTGTTATGAAGTAGAATAATTGAAATTATAAAATCCTTCCACCCGGAAAACCATATATGAAATCAACTGTAACTATCCTTAGAACTACCCCGCAAACCATTCTGGCAGATTTCCAGCGGCTCTTTGAATTATCAGGAGCATCCAAAGTCATGGATAACCGGCTGACGACAATCCTTAAAGATAATATCACCTGGCACTTTCCAATGCCCGGAGCGAATACAACTCCCTGGCAGTTGGAAGGATCCATCCTTGCTTTACGCAAGGCAGGTTTCAATGACCTGGTTTGCGTTCAGAATCAGACCGTGGTGACCAATGCCTTCAAAGGGGAAGATCTAAACGGTTATGTCCCGATCTTCCGCCATTACAATTTACCTGTGCGTTACAATTTCCGCAAAGAAGATATGCAATGGGTGGACTATAAACCCAAAGCCAAAATGCTGGCCCTGGACCATATCTACCCGGAAGGCATTCAGATTCCGGATTTCTTTTTGGGCAAGAATATTGTCCACTTACCCACGATCAAAACCCACATGTACACCACCACCACGGGAGCCATGAAGAATGCTTTCGGTGGACTGCTGAGCAAATACCGCCACTACACCCACACCTGGATCCATGAAACTTTAGTAGACTTGCTGGTAATCCAGAAGGAAATTCATCCCAGTATTTTTGCAGTGATGGACGGCACAACGGCGGGTGATGGAGCCGGTCCGCGGATGATCCGCCCGATCAGCAAGAATATCGTTCTGGCTTCATCTGACCAGGTGGCGATCGATGCGGTGGCAGCCCGAATGATGGGCTTTGACCCGCTCGGAATTAAATATATCCGTTTGGCGCATGAACAAAAATTAGGCTGCGGCGATCCAAACGAGATCGATATCATTGGTGACATTGATGCCGCCCAGGAAAACTGGGGTTTCCACGTTGGACATAACTCGCATAGTTTTCTGGCATGGCTGGCCTGGTATGGGCCGACACGCTTCCTGCAGAAGGCCATTTTCCGCACACCTCTTGCAGTGATACCCACCATTATTGGTGAGATCGAACAGGATTATATGTTCTGGCCGTTAAAATACCGAAGAATTGCCGCCAACTGGCAACGAACGACTGATTGGGGAGAATTGTTTAACACATATCAACGAAAAGGTTATCTAGGTGAATGAAAGGGACTCACATGGAATCTTCGAATAATAAAACCATGCTTATCATCGGGGCTGGGATTGCCGGTTTATCGATGGGTGTCTATGCCCAATTAAATGGGTATACCAGCCGGATCCATGAAATGCACACCCAACCGGGCGGTTTAATGACTTCCTGGAAACGAAAAGGTTATACCATAGATGGCTGCATTCACTGGTTAACAGGTTCGAGCAAGGAATACGATTATTACCACTATTGGGAAGAAATAGGCTTGATCCAGGGGCGGGAGATTTTTAACCCGGAAATATTCACGGTTGTAGAAGGACATAACGGAGAGATATTAAATCTATATTGCGATGCCAACCGATTGGAGCAGCACTTAATGGAACTGGCGCCGGAAGATAAAAAGGTAATCCATGAGATGTGCAGCACCATCCGGGCTTTTACCAAGTGGAATCCAGGTATCGAGGGCAATCTAGGGGATACCATGAAATCGATTATCCCGATGGCTTCTGTCATGCCGGCTTTGATCAAGTGGGGGAAGTTGACGATGAAAGAGTTTGCCAAACGCTTTCAAAACTCATTCCTGCGTGAGACATTCTCTACTTTGTGGTTCCCGGATATCTCAATGGTAGGCTTGTTAATGACACTTGCGATGTTGCATCGTAAAGCTGCCGGTTACCCGATGGGCGGATCTCTCCCTATGGCTGAAGCAGTTGAAAAACGATACCTGGATCTGGGCGGGCAGATCAATTACAACGCCAGGGTCGACAAGATACTGGTGGAAAATGGTAAAGCAGTTGGCATCCGGTTGGAAGATGGATCTGAAGAACGATCGGATATGGTCATTTCTGCAGCAGATGGCCGGGCTACCATTTTCAATATGCTGGATGGTAATTATGTGGATGAAAAAATAACTGATCTGTATAACAACGGCAAGCCATTCCCTTCGCTACTCTTCATCGGATTGGGAGTTAAAAAGGAGATTCCCGAGTATTTTGGATTGACCTCCGGACTCACGTTTCCCTTGAAGGATTCATTTGTAGCCGGCGGAGAGGTGGTTGATAAACTTGAAGTGATGATCTATAACTTTGATCCATCCATGGCACCAGCCGGAAAGACAGCTTTAACAGTTATGTTTCCCACCAGCTATACCTACTGGAAGGAGTTATCGGCTGACCGTGAGAAATACGATACCGAGAAGAAAGAGGTGGCAATGAACGTCATCCGCGGCTTATCCACCCGCTTCCCGGGGTTGGAAGCCGATGTTGAAATGGCGGATGTCGCCACGCCGCTGACTTTTGAGCGTTACACCGGCAATTACCAGGGTAACTTCGAAGGCTGGCTGCCGACACCGCAGGCAATGATGAAACCCATCTCCAAAACTTTACCCGGATTGGATAACTTCTACATGGTGGGGCAGTGGGTACAGGCCGGCGGAGGACTGCCCAGCGGGGTGATGACCGCGCGTGAGGTCATGAAACGAATCTGCAAGCAGGATGGACGGGGTTTCAAAACGGTATAAAGTTAGGGTAAGTATGGGACAATTTACTATTCGAAAAGCTACAGCCGAAGATGTGGATCAACTGGCGGAAGTATCTGCCAGGGCATTCGAACATGATCCCCTCACCGATTGGCTGGTGGAAGACCTAAGCAACGCACTGCAGGCCGAACGGCAGATGTTCATGGCCGAATGGCGCATTTCGAAGCAATATGACCTGATCTTCACCGACTCCGACCGGCAAGGCGTGGCAGTTTGGAAACCGCCAGGAGCCAGCGTTACGATTGGCAACCGCATACGGCAGGTTTGGTCCATGATCGGTTCCATCAAGCTTTCCCGCCGGATGCTGGCAAAGATCCGTCTGTTCATTGATGTTGAAAAAGCCCGGCCGTCAGAGCCGCATTACTACCTTAGCCTGTTGGCTGTGGCTCCCGAAATGCAGGGAAAAGGGCTTGGAAGCGCACTAATGCAGCCAATACTTGATCTGTGTGAAAGGGAAGGCATCCCGGCTTACCTGGAGACAGAGACCGAGTCAAATGTGGGATTTTATTCCAGAAAGGGCTTCACAATCCGCCAGGAGATCATCACCAGTGATGGCAAGTCAAAAGTGTGGACGATGTGGAGGAATGCAGACTGGATTAAATCAAGGGAGAATAAATGATGACTAATCATATCCTCGTAACCTATGCCAGCCGAACCGGGACAACCGCCGGGGTGGCGAATGAGATCACAAAAGTATTGTCTGAAAATGGCAGTCAGGTGGATGTGCTGCCGATGAAGGATGTAAAGGACCTGACAGGATATTCTTCAGTGGTTGTTGGCAGTGCCATCCAGGCTGCAAAATGGTTACCTGAAGCGGTGCGATTTATACAAACCCATCAAAGCACACTGAAAAGTGTGCCCGTTGCCATGTTTTCAGTCTGCATGACCCTCGCCATGCCGAATGGAGAGAATTACCGTCAGGGTGTAGCCGATTGGGTTCAACCAGTGCGGGGAATGGTCAACCCTGTTAGTGAAGGACTATTTGCCGGCGCATTGGATGTCAGCAAAGTACCAACATTAAGTGACCGGATCAAATTTAAAATGAGTGTGGCACTTGGTGTTTGGAAGGAAGGCGATCATCGTGATTGGAACGCCATCCGCACCTGGGCAGTGGAATTGCAGTCAGCTTTATTCGGAGATCGAAATAAGACATTAGTTCAGTAAAATTCGTATTCCCGCGGAATAGGATCATTCGTTGGCAGGGAATTCCCCAAGCCGGTATTATTTTCATCTATTAGGTTAGGCTAAAGCCACCCAACCAATTCACTAATACTTTGATGAAGAATTAATACGTTTCTCTGCATTTGGTGCAGGTGAAATTCGGATGGAATGATTATGCCGTTCAGGTGTATGTTGATAGCGCAGGATCTGTTCCTTCTGATCAAGTTCCCATGTTCCGTCAGACACCTCCACCAGGCATCCATGCGGGTAGTGCAGATCTGGAATGAAGATCTCCGTTGATTCCATAAGTTTGTCAACGTGTTTGAATTCATACTCTAGAATGGATGTATCCATATTAAAAGTAAGTTGAGCGGGAATACCGACGGTCTTCCGTGGATAAGGACGGACAACTGCCTTCATTGCCCGTCCGCCATCGTATGGTGATCCGTCAAACTTGCATTGGTCTCGTGAGAATATGGAAAAATCCTCATCATTCCATAGGTCGCCATGCTCATTTGTATTATCTGATGTGTAATTCCAGAGGGTAAGGTTGGCCAGGTTACCCTCAAGGGCGGTCATGGTGGCATCCATGGCGCCTTCCTGCTTATTAAAATCCCCCGTTCGATATGCCCGTTTATGATTCAGATCAAACGGGATGCCTGTTTCGCCGATCAAAGTTGGAACTTCACCCATGCGATTCGTTGAATGCCTGATCGTATCAGCCACCTGGTCAGTGAAACAATTCTGCACGGCTTGTCTACCCAGAACAACTTTTATACTCCGGACATCCATGGTAAACCAATTTACAAAGCGTTTGGTAACTAAGGTGATGTCATCATACCAATGTGCCGCATGAACAGTATTGCCTGATTCTTCCTTTTCCCAGGATAATCCATTTTCTCCGGGAACCCCTTCCACAAAAAAGATCGATTCTGTTGCCACTGACCGGATCTCTTGAATAAACCGATTTAAGAACGGTTTAAAGTAATCCCGGTAGAAATCCACTGGATGCCCATTCACACTTGAAAAATACCGTGGTTGAAGTATGACAGGTGTTCCATTATTATCCAATCCCCAGACTTTATGCTGCCGCCAAACATCTTTTGCACCATTTTGCCAGGCACTTTCGCGTCCGGGATTAAGCATCTTTTTACCGGTTCTGATAAACCCGGTGAGCCCCAGGTCAAATACATCCACTTTCTGCGGGAAGCCTGCTCCGGCAGCCATTGCCTGAAATACAGTGGGTGTTTCACCTTTTAATAATTTTACAGCTTCCAACCGTTTGGAAATATCCGGCAGGCCAACATACCCCGGCGATGGTTCATTCAGGGTGTCGTAACCGACCACGTTTGGCAGATCCTTCAATTTATGGGCGACCTTTTTTATTGCATTAATATAATGACTTTGGAGAAATTCCTGGATCGGGATCCCTTCCACCATTAACTCGGGTGCGAAATCATTCCCGGCAAAGAATAAGGTGAACATGGTGGCAGCAGCCAGTTTATTGTTATTGGTCGGCCACAACATCCTGGGATATGGATCACCACATTCCTGGTGTGTGAATGCTGCCCCGGTACTGTGCAGCCTGGAAATATCAAAACCAGCCGCCTCAAGTGTCCAACCCGGTGCACCATCACCTCCGGTAAATCGGCTCCAAACATCCTGGTGCGGGTCTATAAACAGGTCAATGCCATGTTCTGCAGCCTTACTCACAATCGCATGGAGATAATCCAGGTATTCCTCGTCATAAATGCCCGGACCGGAGTGTTCTATTGCTTCCCAGGTAACAAGAAACCGCAGAAAGTTGAAACCCCAATCCTTTAACCGGCTGAAATGTTCATTTGCTTCGATCAGTGGAAATGGTCGACCAACAAAGGAGACGTCCCGGTGATCATAGAATTTGTCCAAATTCCAGGTCGCACCATTTGGAATCACGGGTACTTTTGAACTTCCCCCCAAGTTTACACCCCGCAGCAGGACCACGCGGCCAGATTCATCCTTAAAAAACGTTTGATCGGTATATATCATGTCATCATTATAATGGGAGTGTATAAAACACACCTCATTCATGGAATGAGGTGTGTTTTATACATCTAAGAAAAAGGTACAAATTTTGGAGCTCAATCACTCGATTTTATAAATTTGTTATTTTATTTAACTGCGTTGAGGATCCGCGGCAGTTAAATGCCATATCCTGCTGCCCAAAAAAAGTTCATGACCACCCACATCACTACCGCAACCAATCAGCTTTAACCATGGTTCGAAAAGCCACAGCTAGGACCGACATCAAAATCGCTATTCCAAGGGCGATCCACAGATACATTTGAGCGGTATTTTCAGGCCAACGAACCAGGTTTTGTTTTACACAAAAATTGCGATAAATCCGAAAATCAATCCACCGATGAGAAAACTCGACATCGTTCCCGCAATCGAAAAATTTTTGGCGCTTTGCATGTATTTCACAGCTATTGCTTCCAGGATCATTGTGACTACAGTGATCGGAAGGATCAACGAGATCGATTTCATAAATTCACTTACCATGGCTGTTCTCCTCAGTTTTATTTTAATCTTTCTATATGGATAGATCACTTATAAATTAATGATATTTTCGAAAATGCTTATTGAAATAAGTAGAAGATAAGTATATAATTTTGATGATTATATCCCCCTCAGGGGGATGATGCAGGATATTTAATGGGCAATTCAGCCGGAATTTGATCAAAAAATTATGTCACATTTCCAAATAACAGAATTAGTAAAAGACGAATATAATTCAAGACAATTACGGAAGGGTAACTATGAAAAGCCTCATCATATATGATTCGGTTTTTGGAAATACAGAAAAAATTGCCTGTGCTATTGGTGAAGCACTTGAATCGCAAGCACTTTCGGTCAATAAAGTCTCCCCCCGGGACATTCAAGGCCTTGATATGTTGATAGTTGGCTCACCAACCAGGGGATTCAGACCTACCAAAGCAATCAAAGAATTTGTCAGGCACTTACCCGAAAGAGGATTACAAAATGTCCAGGTTGCTGCTTTCGATACCCGGATCAGGATCACAGATGTGAACTCGGCATTTCTCACCTTTATGGTCAATATCTTTGGGTATGCTGCGCAACCCATTGCCAATAGCCTCAAAGGAAAAGGTGGTAAACTGGCAGTTCACCCGGAAGGATTTTTTGTTGAAGACAGGGAAGGTCCATTATTTATTGGCGAACTTGAGCGAGCTCAAGATTGGGCTAGAGCACTAATTTCCATTCATTAGTTTTTAGCCATTAGCTTCTTTTCACCAGGACACATCATGACACAATTATTCACTCCATATAAAATTGGCTCCATCTCAATTCCTAATCGATTGATTCGTTCAGCGACTGCGGAACGGATGGCTTCTGAGGATGGGACTCCACTACCTTCGATGATCGAGTTGTATCGAAACCTGGCAGCAGGTGGGGCTGGATTGATCATCACCGGGCATTTCTATGTCCACCCAAATGGGAAAGCTCACCCGGAGATGACGGGAGTCTATTCTGATGATTTGATTCCCGGATTAATTCTCTTAAGTGAAGCAGTCCACCAGGAAGGTGGTCTGATCGCAGCTCAGATCAACCATGGCGGGATGAATAGCAGTGACTGGAAAGATCCCATGGCACCATCAACGGTAAAGTTGGCTGGGATGGAACGCCCTGCCCGGGAAATGACCATCAATGAGATAGAAGAAACTATCCGGAATTTCGGACAGGCTGCGCGCAGGGTAAAAGAAGCCGGTTTCGATGGTGTACAGATACACTCTGCGCATGGATATTTGATCAGTGAATTTCTGTCTCCGATTACCAACCAACGAACGGACCATTGGGGTGGTGATTTCGACCGGAGGTTGAATTTCCTAAGGGAAGTCTACACAAGTGTAAGACAGAATGTGGGTCCTGATTTTCCGGTGTTAGTCAAGTTGGGGATGGAAGATTACCCCGAAAACGGATTGTCCGCGGCCGATGGCGCCTTAATAGCTTCCTATTTGGAAGCGATGGGAATGGATGCCATTGAGATCAGCAGTGGCATTGGTAAGCCGGGGGTGGGCTCGATCCATAAAGGAGTCCGTACCGAAGCTGAAGAAGCTTACTTTAGGCCGCTGGCAAAACTGGCCAGGCAGTCTACCCGATTACCACTTTCCCTGGTCGGAGGAATGCGCTCTAGAAATGTGATGGAATCTGTTTTAGCCTCGGGTGATGCTGATTTTATATCTATTTGCAGACCTCTAATCCGGGAACCTAACTTCCCTAATATGCTGAAAGCTGGAATTGTCGAAAGATCTGCTTGTTTATCGGCCAATAACTGCTGGGCGATCAATGCCGGTGATGGAATTGCCTGTAAATGTCCACGATAATCCCGTCATAGTAAGTAAAAATTGAAAATCGAGACATTGCAAGTTTATGCATTCATAGACTTCTGGCAATATCTCTATTCCAATTGTGATACACTATTTCCTTGATGAGAGAAATTAAGAATAAATTATATATCGCCTTTGGAACGGCCTTTGTGATCCTTGGAGTTATTGGAATATTTGTGCCGCTCATGCCTTCCACGATATTCCTGCTTATTGGAGCATCGTGCTATGCCCGCGGATCTCAACGCTTTTATACCTGGTTGATGAATAACCGTTGGTTGGGGGGTATGATCCGCGATTACCGGGAAGGGCGTGGAATCCCGCTGCGCCAAAAACTATTGACAATGATCATCTTGTGGATGACGATCGGGTCGAGTGCTTATTTCTTTATCGACTATCTTTGGGTAAAAATTTTATTGATCAGCATTGCGGTAGGGGTTAGCCTTCACTTAATAATCTTGAAAACCAGGTCGCAGGCGACTATAAACAATTCATCGTTTCCCGGTGTAACCATACCTGAAACAGTAAAAGATCCGGATTAACCACGGTTTAATTCACTTAATAATGTTGTATTATTCCATTGGAATGGGTACTTTTATTCCCCCGTCAATTCTTTAAACCTGCTTTCTGCCTGACTTTCTGTCAGATAGCAGTAGCTGAAAAGGCTGCCGCTTAATGTGGAATTAAAGACTCCGTAGGCTGAAGGTGATTTTGTTCGCACTTCATCTGCTGTATTCAGTTGAACCACTCTGTGCGGTATTCCCTGTTTTTCCGCTTCAGCAGTAAAAATACCGGTCAAATCCTCGATATATGGACATTGGTCCGTGCGAAAGATGGTCATTCCGTCACCGGCTTCTTTCTGGTTTTGCTCCCAGTTGCTGCTAAATGACGGATCAGGTACATCTTTGAATTTCTTGACCAACAACGTGAATGTGGGTGGAGCGGCATCCACCACAGTGTAACCAGACTCTAGGAACAACTTCTTACCAATTAGCCAGTTACCTTCACTGGCAATTACAGCCACACCATTCATACCTGAGTCCCGCGCATCCACTTCGCATAGTTCGAGTAACCTGCGTGAAAAACCATTTCCCTTGCTTTTGCCGACCACCCACAGACAGTGAATGAACATATAACCAGACGCGTTCACCGCTCGCCACGCATACTGACCGGGGATGTATTCAATAAATCCACGCTCCGGCAGTTTGAGCATTTTCAGCCGCAAACCCTCAGAAAAGCGCTCTTTAAGCCAGGCTAACTTCAAGGCATAACCGGGTGATTTCTTCTTGCTCATAAAACAGAAAAACCCGGTCTTATCCACGTTTTCACGGTTGACGTCAATGATCTCTACTGAATTTTCCACTGGATTCTCCTAACAAAAGAATTATCGATAGTCATTAACTTCCCGGTTAATTATACAAAATATAAATTAGAGACTATAGCGGATAACGCTGCTGGAACAGGAATCCACGCAATTACCGCACAAAATGCATTCACTATTTTCCATGGCTTCCATCTGAATCATGCTGTTGACGTCCAGGCTCATCGGACAATTGGAGATCCAGACTTTGCAATCGATGTTAACATCGGCACCTTTCTGCAAAAGTAAATTCAATAAATGATTAATTGTCAAGTTCACTCAATCTCGAACGGAATGATAAAATAATACCCACATGAAGACTCCATCATCCACTACCAGCCTTCCAAATCGCGCCGAGTTCTTTTCAGGGGTAGTTAACGAGCTGCCCTTGTTACTGGGAGTTTTTCCGTTTGGCATGATCTACGGTGTATTAGCCCTGCAGGCATTATTGCCCGTCGCGGCTGCTCAGGCTATGTCCAGTATTATATTTGCGGGTTCTGCTCAATTTATATCCACCCAACTCTTAGCGCAGGGAATCCCCCTGATCATTCTGGTGGGAACGATATTCATCGTAAACTTGCGGCATATGCTTTACAGCGCTTCCATAGCTCCATTTACGAGACATCTTTCCCGTCCATGGAAAGCTTTACTGGCATACTTTCTTACCGATGAGGCGTATGTTATCGCTATTGCACACTATAACGAAGATACCCCATTGGAGAGGAAGCACTGGTATTTCCTCGGTGCCGGGGTCACACTCTGGACAGGCTGGCAAATTGCTACAGCCGCAGGTATATTCCTGGGAGCCCAGGTCCCGGCAGCCTGGTCGTTGGATTTTGCCCTGGCATTGACATTCATTGCATTGGTAGTTCCAGCTTTAAAGGATCGTCCGGCAGTGGTGGCTGCCATTTTCGCCGGTTTCATCGCATTGGTTGCTTATCCACTTCCTTATAAATTAGGTCTTATCGCAGCTGCTTTTGGCGGGATCATTTCCGGATTGGTCAGTGAGGGGCTATGGCGCAAATCTGGTTGACACTTGTCATTGCGGGGACCCTGACCTACCTGACCCGGTTATCGTTTATTGCACTGCTGGACCGCTGGCAGTTACCCCCCATTGTATTGCGGGCATTGCGTTTTGTGCCGCCGGCTGTATTGAGTGCCATCATCTTCCCTGAACTTTTCATCCACTCAGGAATTATGGATGTCAGCCTGAACAATTTTCGCTTAATAGCAGGAGTCATTGCAGCCCTGGTGGGATGGAAGACGCGCAATATTTTCCTGACCATTGCCGCCGGTATGGCTGCGCTCTACTTGCTGCAGTGGTCTCAGGTCTTACTCAAATAAGAAGTAATTAACTTCTATCTGGTTTGGAAAAATTATGGAAGGCAAAGTTAAAATCCCGGGTTGGAGTCACTGTTTGCCAAGAATAAATCCAATACAATTGATCGTTGTACTGATATTCAGTACCGTTCTGGCTTCATGTTCAGGAATGTCAGCTTCTCCTACCATAACTGCTCCACCACCTATTCCAACTGCCACCATTATTCCAACATCAACCCCATTACCTCTCACCCGGATGAATATCGGAATTGAGAGTCCCAATCTTACGGGAAATATCCTGGAGTTCATCCTTAGCAACCAGCCATCTTTTGGAGATAGCATCGTAGCTGGTTTCACTCATCCCGGATTGTTCAAGATCGACCCAACGACAGGAAATATAATAAAGGGTATAGCTGCAAGTGAATTACTGGAATGGCTGCCGAACGGTGACACATGGGAGATGGAAGTCTCACTTAATCCTGAAATTAATTGGAACAATGGCACGCCAATTACAGCGGAAGATGTTGATTTTTCTTTTTCTACTATAAAATCTCTCTCCAGGTATCAGACGGGAATTAATCCTCGTATTGTTGATTCGTTATCCATCACTACAACACAACCTGGAATAGTGAAACTATCATTAACTAAAGATCCATCCACGCTGATCGGATTGAAATCAGTTCTTACCTTTCCTATCCTTAACCGGGAATTTTGGACCGGAAAAATGGATGATCTGACCAGAAGTGAAGAATTTTGTAAACTCGGCAGTCTTTCTGATCAAATAAAATTGAACCAATCCGACCAATTAATGCTTGAACACCGGCAGGATATCCTCATCCAACAGATCTCTGATGCATCGATTGTTCTGTCCGGGACAAAAGTATCCTTGAAATACATGCAAGACTATGTGGATAACAAAGGCTACTTTAACAAGAACGGGGTAAAAGATTCGGAAATAGCCTCATCATATACAATGCAAATACCCGGATTAACTCACCTGGTCGTCATGATAACTGATATCCAGATTGACCTGCAGTCTCAATTAGCAGACATTCGGGCGAAATTGGATGAATTTCGTGCCGTACAAACGAATTTAATTCTGCAGCAAAAAGACCTGGTGTCAGGTCTTTCAACAAGCACATCAGAAAATGGTAAGGCAGAACCATTATTGATTCCTTATCAATTTGACAAAGCTGATTCTTCTCAAGGAAACAGGATTGTATTAAGGATACAAACGCACAATGGAAGAATGCCTGATCTTATTTCATTCATACCAGGTCAAAGAACCAATTTATTGGATCTGTATTCCAGGGGAGAACTCGATGCAATTCTTACCTATAACAATCAAGTTATGGCTCCTGGAAATATCTCATATGCCTCTTTCCCAACCATGACAGGCATGTTCTTTAATCCGAAGTCCGACCAGTTACTTTTTCCAGCTCTCCGCACCACTATTAGCTGTATTTATTCATCTCCAGAAATATGGGCTGACGAACCTAAACCAGGAGAATTGATACTGATAACTCCATTCATACCCCCTTCAACAGAAAAGGATGCAATCGAATGCACCGGGGATTTACCAACCCGGCTAAATTCCATGCTGGAATTCCTTAAAGGGATTGGATTTACATGGCAAGTAGAGCAGAGTGGAATGATCCTGCCCGGGACTTTTACTGATCCAAGGGGAAAGATCATTCCTTCGTTACAGATCAATGTATCTCCTTCAGTAAATTTACCTGCTGCTGTGCAAGAAAAATTCAAACGATCGATCATAAACCTGGGCATAGAAGTTTCGATTCAGACAGATCCCGACAACGATTCTGAAATGATAATTTCCGAATCGTCCACAGCTGATATTGTTATTGATCAATGGATATCCACTGAGCAAGGTGAAGCGAGTCTTTGCGGGATTATTCCACGCCTAATTAATTCAGGTTTTCCGGTGTATCTAATAAATGATATTAATTCAAAATGTCAGCCGGATGCTGCAGAAAGGGATATCAGCCCAGTGCCTTCACTGACACCTCCCGTGATGGTATCCGGAAAGATAGCAAAATCTGAAGGTTTGGCACAACAGTGGTTGACCATTATGTATGGCAGCCAACCCGAACTGGAATGGGTACCCGGCTTGGAGACGAAATTTGATATTTCTTGGCTGCAGTTACTTTCCCCCGTTTGGATCAGCGGGTGGGGTAACTAACGTGACTTTCTAATTGAATATAGCAGGATCCCTGGTGAGATCAAACAGCTCCCGGTAAAGGGATATCCAAAACCTTTTGCTCGACATCAATATGGGCTGTCTTCAAGAAATCGATAGCCACTGGATCCACCCGATAATCTGAACTGTAGACCAGGCGGGTAATACCGGCATTGATCAATGCTTTTGTGCAATTGATGCATGGAAAGTGGGTCACATAACAAGTGCTGCCGCGTGTGGAGACTCCATGTAATGCAGCCTGGATAATAGCATTCGTTTCCGCGTGAATCGTCCGAACGCAATGCCCGTCCACCATTAAATGTCCAATCTCATCACAATGTGCTTGTCCGGCTGGTGAACCGTTAAATCCGGTCGTTAAGATACGTTTTTCGAGAACAAGGGCACAACCGACAAAAGCCCTGTCGCAGGTGCTGCGTTCAGACACTGCGTAAGTGATCTTCATAAAATATGAATCCCAATCTGGCCTCATGTTAATTCTCCTTGTTCTTATATCCATTAATTATATCCAAATATGGTAAAGAACTATATTCAAAAAATGAAACGGTATTGCATGGAAATGAAGTAACTAATTACAACATTTATGCATCTATTATTACAACTATAAGGAAATCAAATGGATGCATTTATACCAATACCTAAAAATATTCCATTTTGGCTGCAAATTGGAATCTGGTTTTCAGAGCGGGTTACCGGTCATGAGATGCTACCTGCCAAATTACTAGCCTGGTATCCAAAAGCGGCAATTGGTTCCGGCTTGCTTGAAGCGCTGGTAGCACATAAGGATGGGAATCTTGATGAAAGAATATTGAAACTGGTCAGAATTCAGGCTTCATACAGCGCATCATGCGCTTTTTGCATTGATATGAATAGTGCCATGACCGAGGAAACAGGCATTCTCCCGGAGGAATTGCTTGCACTTCAAGGAAGGACCGAAATCAAGCTGGTCACCAGTTTCACACCACGGGAACAATTGGCCATAGAATACTCGAAGCTCACATCTCAGACCCCATTAAGGTTTCCGCAAGATTTCATTACCGAATTGAAACATCAGTTCACTGAAAGGGAGATTGTTATCCTTGCCAGTACTGCCGCCCAGGTAAATTATTGGGCGAGATTAATCCAGGCCCTCGGTATACCTCCAGCAGGATTCGCTACAAGAGAGAAAAAATAACCGCAGTTTTCTAGAAAAGATAATTAAATATGGTCAATGGCCTTAAGTAGAACTTCTCCCAGATCAATGATCGCAGCGATCTCTTCGGGTTTTTCCAGTTTAACACCGGCAAATTCAAACCTTATCCCATCGGAAGAAAGCTTGATCACCGGTATTTTTTTCCCGGTCCACTTCTCCATGTAGCGAACGAGCTCAGGCTGCAGGATCTTCTGCACCTCTGCCGGATCACTTGTCCATATCATCCATCTGGCAAACAGGTGTTCATAGTCACCTTTGAATTCCTTGATGCTTCCATAGTTGGCTGCATCCTCACCCAGGAATATTGAAAAAGCTTTTTGAAGAAGCATCTCTCCGAAAGCGCCAGCAGAGGAGACATCCTGCCGGTGGCCAAGCATCGTAAAACCTGAAAGGGGAGCGGGTTGATTGGTGACCCATCGGGTGGTTAAACGGATATTGGATGATCCGGAGTCAGATTCGATCCCGATCGATTCTGACAGGGCTGAATAGGTCCATCTTTCGGTTTGGAACTGGAATCCGCCCGACAGCCTTTCCTTGATCTGGCTGAATTTCCACCCTCTCTCAACTGCCATCTGGCTTAGCTTCGCCATTTTTTGCGATCTTGCCCGACCTACCAGGACAAAGATCAAGACCACAGCAACCACTGTGACCGCAATAACCACCAGACTCACCAGTATGTCGCCCATCATTTCCTCCTCGAATGGCTTTTGTTGCCTATAACCGCCTGCTTAAGGTTAATTATCTACGAAAAATGAAAACCCGGAAATCATTTACCACCCTATTTTTGAATCAACTCAAATGATATGGACTACAGCCAGGGAGTCAACTGGCATCCAGACTGAATATCGGCTTGAGTAATCGGCGGACGGGGCAGGTGCAAATCATTCCAATGATCTTACGGGAGGCTTTGTTATGCGCGGTTTTATTTTCTAAACGATGCTTTTGCCCCATCAATAATGATTGTACCTTGTCTGAAACTTTTCCAAAACCAACTTTTTTTACTTTCAATTTGGGGTATCCACAAACATTGCTTTTTAGTATCGCTTTGGATGTCAATCTCTTTATTGCGCAAAATAATATCTGTAAGTTGTGCTTCGATATCCTTCCACAGTATTTCTTTACCCAAATAAAAACTATGCTGTTTTAATATCGTTTGAACTATCCTTTTAAATAAATCTGATGAAATTGGCTTAATACTAAAAAAACAATTATCATGGGAGTAAATATAAAAAGGGGAAATATCCCTGCTTGAGATTTCATATCCTTCGTTGCTAGTAATCAACCCTAATTCTGAAGCTATTTCATCTGTGAATTTATACTCATTTTTCCATGGTTGACCAAAAAAAGCTCGTTTCTTATCATGGTCATTATACTTACTCTTGCTAAATTTTTCAGCAGCATGATTATCCATTGCGGCGAGAATTAAATTGTCATTGAACTCGCCATAAACAATAGAAAACCATGTAAATTCGCTTTCATAAAACGCATTAGCAAGGACTTGCATAGATATGCCAGCGCCGCTCAAAGATGTTTCTTTGTATCTAAGATTGGTAAGTCGTCTATGTGACCACCAATCGTGTAATTCTGGATTTATCATGATTTTCCGTGTTTGTTTTGTGAGGAACTGCCCAACTATTAATTATTCGAGATCTTCGTGCGCTGCAACTATACATTGTTACCCCAAATAATAAATCTCCCATTTATTACTATTATATACCCGGTGTTGAAAGGTCAGACTCCACCACCACTGCAATGGCAGCCAGTCACGCCAATATCCTTTGCTCCTCAAACATCCGATGTTCCCCACTACTGTCTGGTCAATGTAAATGATCTGAGAAAAACGAAAACCCAAAAAATTTTAGTCCAGCCTCTATTTGAATCAACTTTAATCTAAATGAGAAGGACTGCGCTCGATGGCGCAGCCCTTCTACGTCGCAAATGGTTTACCCTACAAATTCCCGTTATTATTTAAGATACTCACCGACGTTTTCAATAGTGATCAAGGTAAAGGAAACAAGAATTTCCGGATCAACTTTTTCACCTTTGACGAGCTTTACAACAGTTTCCATGGCGGTCGCGCCTTGGGCTGTGGTGCTTTGAGATACTGTGGCGGCCATTCGGCCATCTTTCACAGCGGCTAAAGCATCTGGTGTCGCGTCAAGACCATATATTTTGATTTTTTCAAGCAGTTTAGCATCTTCAACAGCCTTCAATGCACCTAATGCCATACCATCATTATTGGCTACGATTGCATTGATCTCAGTTCCGGTCTGAAGCCAGTTTTCCACGAGTTTCAGGGCTTCGTCGGTTTTCCAGTTGGCTGTCTGTTCGAAAACGACTTTGATATCGGGGTAGTCTTTGAGGACATTGTAATATCCTTCAGTCCTGCCCAATTGAGCATCAGACCCCATGGGGCCTAAAAGGAAGGCCACATTACCCTTACCACCGATGGCTTCTGCAGCAGTTTTCATTTCCATCACACCACCATCAACATTGCTGACACCAACAAAGGCGCTGGCAGCTTCAGGTTTGCTGATCTTCTGGTTAACAACGACTACCGGGATGCCAGCTTTGGTAGCGGCTTCGATAGCAGGAACTATTCCGTCAACTGATACGGGTTCAATGACGATTCCGGTGATCCCTTGTGTTACAGCAGTTTCAACCTGGCTGACCTGTTTGGCAGCATCCTGACCACCATCATAGACGGTCAGTTCAACGCCTAATTCGGCAGCTTTGGCTTTTACTGCATCAGACATCTCGATTGTGAATGCATTGGTCATATGGCTCATGAATAAACCATATTTCTGCACTTTCGCAGCAGGTTCAGCTGGTGCTGCGGTTGGCTGTGCAGTACAACCGGCGATCATGATGATGACCAGCAGGCCAATCAACATTCTTGTAACCAATTTTCCTGTTTTCATTTTCTTCTCCTATAAATAAAGATTATCCTAATATTTTTGTAAACCACTATTTGCGATGTGGATTATATCAAACTTATTGTTTCCCTTTCCCTTTCATATCCAACAAAACAGCGATGATGATGATGGATCCTTTAATAATTAATTGAAAATGCGAAGAAACATTTAAGATATCCAGGCCATTTCCTATCACTGCAATTAACAAAGCTCCGATCACCGTTCCGTACCATTTACCAGCGCCGCCAGCCATACTAACTCCACCAATGATGACGGCTGCGATTGCATCCAGTTCATAAGCCTGGCCTGCGGTCGGATTGCCTGATACCAGGCGGGATGCCAATAGCAATCCTGCAATACCTGCGAGAAACCCCGAAAGTGTATAAACAGCGATTTTTATCCAATCTACATTGATACCAGAGACCCTGGCTGCAGTTTCATTCCCACCGACCGCATATACTCTGCGGCCAAAGACAGTTCGGGTGATGATAAAGGCGCATACCAGTGTTATCACAATAAAATACACTACAAGGTGTGGAATGGTATTAAATACGAATCCACCAGCAATACCTTCAAACAATTTTGTCACATCGAAAACGGGCTGACCTTTTGCAGCGATCAATGCAACTCCCCTGACAATAGTCATGGTTCCTAAAGTGACAATAAAAGGTGGAATGTTTCCGTAAGCTACACTAACCCCATTTAGCAATCCAACTGCTGCACCTATGACTACCGAAAGAACGATGGGTACGATGAGGGGATACTCGCCCGGATGCGCAAAGCTTGCAGCGATCACTCCGGTTAAAGCCACGATAGATCCAACCGAGAGATCGATACCCCCGGAGATGATCACAAACATCATCCCTGTAGCCAGGATGCCATTTATGGAGGCTTGTTTGAGGATGTTCACCAGGTTCGCCGGTTTTGCAAAAGCATTTGGCGAAAGGATCATCAGAATCGCCAGAATTACAAAAAATGCGATAAAAATGCCGACTTCCCGAAGAGATGAAAATTCGAAGGATTTCCGGAGTGTTTTGTTCATATTCTATTCCCGCTGCTAAAATCTGATGCGAATCTCATAATAGTCTCCTGGGTAAAATCAGGACGGTTAATCTCTCCAGTCATCCTTCCAGCGGCAAGAACTAGAATTCGATCGGATAGGCCCATGATCTCTGGTATTTCAGAAGAGATCATGATAAGAGCTTTACCTGCTTTGACAAGTTCACCCATCAGGAGATAAATATCCCGTTTTGCGCCAACATCAATGCCCCGAGTTGGTTCATCCATGATGATGATATCTGGTGTGGTTTGAAGCCATTTTGATAAGACCACCTTTTGCTGATTTCCACCACTTAGGGAGGAGATCATTGTATTCCTGGAATTTGTTTTGATCTTAAGTTGATCGATAAATTTATCAGCTACACGGCGTTCTTTACTCTCATTGATCACTCCAAGTCTGGAGAGCTCATCCAAACCTACTATTGTTATGTTGGTTTTTACTGTCGATTTTAAATTTAATCCGGTGAACTTCCGGTCTTCAGTGATCAACGCAACCCTGTTTCGAATGGCGTCTTTCGGGTGACGGATATTCGTTTTCTTGTTCCTGATAATAACCTCACCGGAACTTGGACGAGTGATCCCAAAAATACATTCCGCCAGTTCACTGCGGCCTGCACCGACTAACCCGGCGATTCCTAATATTTCACCTTTGTGCAGTTTAAAACTGACATTCTGAAAATGTTTTCCCCGGCACAGGTTATTTACTTCAAGTACCACTTCACCTATTGGAGCATCTGTCTTAGGAATAAATTCTTTTATCTCACGTCCGACCATCATTTTGATCAATTTGTCATTGTCGATCTCGTTTGCCGGGAAAGTACCTATATAATTTCCATCCCGAAGGACGCTGATGCGATCTGCGATCTTAAAAATTTCATCCATTTTATGGGAGATATAGATGATGGCTACATTCTGTTTTCGTAACCGGTCTATTTGTTCAAAAAGGGTCTTTACTTCCTTTTCAGTAATCGCTGATGTAGGTTCATCCATGATGACCACTTTGGATGATAAGGAAATCGATTTTACGATTTCGACCAGCTGAATTTGAGCCACGCTCAGGTTGCGCATCAAGGATTTTGGATTAATGGAAATTCCGAGATTATTAAATAATTCTTCAGTAACGCGGCGTTGTTCTTTCAAATCTACTAGGCTCAAACCGCCTAATTTCCACTTACGGATCTCTCTTCCTACAAAAACATTCTCAGCCACTTCCATGTCTTTTATTGGGTTTAATTCCTGGTGGATCATGGATATCCCGTAAGAGATGGCTTCTTTCGGATTTTTGATATGGACATTTTTACCATCAACCAGGATTTCCCCACTATCTTGAGAGTATATGCCCATGATGATCTTCATCAGGGTGGATTTTCCGGCGCCGTTTTCACCCACTAGAGCATGAACTTCACCGGGTTTGATCTTCAGGGTGACATCATTTAATACGATGACCCGTGAAAAACTTTTAGTGATATGGCTTAATTCAAGAATATTCTCGGCCATGGAGACAATTTTCCTAAGTCGAATTTTGATTCAGCAATTTAACAATTTTTCGTCAGAAGACCATTAAAGCGAAATTAATAAAATTTCCATAATAAGAGACAGAAGCATTTTACTATAATCGCAAATCATTTCACAAGTAAGTATTGATTATTGATAAATTTACACCTTGAATTATTTGCGTACCATATCAGATATGACATAATTAATAATGAAACTAACTTAATATCCACGGAGAGGCGAATGACAGAGATTGATCGTTCAAAATTAAACCACTTTTTAGGGACAGAATTGGAGAGCTTTAAAAAACGGCACCCTCGTTCGTATGAAATGTATATCCGCGCACAGAACAGCCTGTTGGCGGGAGTGCCAATGAACTGGATGGTACGTTGGGCGGGTGGATTCCCTTTGTTTGTGAAAGAAGCTCATGGAGCGCATTTTACCTGCGTGGATGGGCACGATTACGTGGATTTCTGCCTGGGTGATACTGGCGCAATGACTGGTCACAGCCCGGCAGCTTCTATGACCGCGATAAAGGAACAGCTTGACCACGGTATTACTTTCATGCTGCCGACGGAAGATTCCATATGGGTCGGAGAAGAAATGCAGCGAAGATTTGGATTAAAGTACTGGCAGACCACCCTAACTGCCACGGATGCAAACCGCTTCATTTTGCGAATTGCCCGGCATATCACCCGGCGGCCTTATGTGCTAGTTTACAATTACTGTTACCACGGTTCAGTGGATGAGTCATTTTGCACTATTAATAATGGCGTTCCCGGACCACGTCCCGGTTCGGTTGGTCCCCAGGTAAACCCGGCTACCACCACACGTGTCATCGAATGGAATAACCTGGCTGCGTTGGAATCAGCTCTTGCACCAGGCGATATTGCCTGTGTGCTGGCCGAACCAGCCATGACCAATATCGGTATCATCCACCCGGACCCGGGTTACCACGACGCCTTGCGTGAACTGACTCGTAAATTTGGCACCCTGCTTGTGATTGATGAGACGCATACCATCTGTACTGGTCCGGGAGGCTACACCAAGGCCTATAACCTCCAGCCGGATGTGCTGACCATCGGTAAACCCATAGGAAGTGGAATCCCAGCGGGTGTGTATGGTTTTACCCAGGAGATAGCCGACCGGATTGGCGAAACAACCACAATTGATGAGGCGGATATCGGCGGAATCGGTGGCACCCTGGCTGGAAACGCTCTATCGCTTGCAGCCATTAAAGCCACTCTGAGCAATGTATTAACAGAGGACGCTTTCAAGATCATGATTCCTCTGGCTGTACGTTGGGCGGATGGTGTACAAAAAGTGGTCGATGAATATCAGCTGCCGTGGGTGGTGAACAGGTTGGGTGCACGCGCTGAATATTGGTTTTGCCCGCAGACACCGCGTAATGGCGGTGACGCTGAAGCAGCGGTGGATTTTGACCTTGACCGCTATATGCACCTGGCTGCTCTCAATCGGGGTATCCTGATGACGCCTTTTCACAATATGTCTTTAATGTGTCCAGCTACTACAGAAGCAGATGTGGACTATCATACCCGGGTATTTAAAGATATGGTCATGCAGATAATATAAGGAGATCTAACATACCAGAGCTGTTTTGACTGGCAGGTTATCGGGGATATCCAGTGAGATATCCTCGATTTCTTTTCAGAAATATTATTATGCTTATCCCATATCTGGATGGGATTATTTTTCCTTCCATGTGTAGTAACTACGCTTATTAAAATATTATGCTGATAACCAATGGGCAGAACACTAATTTTGGCTCTGAAGATAAACTTATCATGTTACAATTTTCATCCACAACTAAAACCTGACAAACCTCAAGGTAGGTAATGGCAAATAGAACTTTTCTGAGAAATCTCCTCTTGTTTTGTACAATTATTCTTTCAAGTTGTACTGTGCAAACTCCAATGCCGCTGCCAACATTGACTAAAGTACCATTACCTACAGCAACTAATCTGCCTTCACCCACCCCTAAACCAACGACAACCCCTTTACCAGCCACATGGTTGAATATCGGAATCGAAGGCAGTTCCATCCAACCCAACGTCGTGACCTATTTATTCAATGATCACCCGGCCTTTTCAGATAGTCTATTCCAGACAGTAATTCATCCGGGCTTATTCAAACTGAATCCAGATGATGAAAACCTCAACCCGGTGATTGCCAATTCTCCCGTGGGTGAATGGATAAAAAAGGATGAGTATCTGGAGCAAATGATTGAGATCAAGACGGGAGCGAAATGGAGCGATGGAACCATCCTCACCACAGATGATATCCTTTACTCTTTTGATCTGTTACGGGAGATTGCTGCATTGCATATGGGCTCCAATCGCGAAATCCTTCTTACCTCATCCATTGAGGTAGGCTCCCCCGGTCAGATAATACTCAAGATTAAAAGCGACTTCGCATCGCCTGGCATAACGCAATCACTCCTCACTTTCCCTATTCTTCATAAGAATTATTGGGAAAAGTACACCAATCAAGTATTTGAAAATCAAGATTCTGAAAAAATTAATACAATAGCCTCTGATTTGGATCAGTTAACGGCCATGAGGGTTCACCAGGAGCAGGAAATGAATATTCTGGTACAACAGTTGAAGGACACCCGAATTCAAATAAACAATAAACAATCTAAAGCAGGTGATCTAAAGGAATTTATAAGCGGTAGAAAGACACCGCATAATTTGAATGGTGTTCAAGATGGCGAAGATCTGGTTGATACCAATAATAAGATCACCCTATTGTTGGAAGAAATTTCAGTTTTGCAGGGTATTTTGGATAGCCAGGTTATTCAATTGGATGGGATGCGATCACAGACGATTGCATCGATACAGCAGCAGCAGGAATTGGAAGACACTCTGTATGCATTGATGGAAGAAACCATCCAGTCAATACCTGACCTGGATTTGGGAGCAGAACCGCTTGTCATCCCTTATAGCATCAAAACCAATTCACAAAGCTTTGTTGAAATATATGCACTTACCGACCAGGTATCCAGCCCTAATAAAATTGCATTTCAGGCAATGTCAAGTGATGATTTAGTTAGTAATTTCGAGCAGGGAAATCTGGAAACAATATTCTCTAATACAAATACGGATATTGCGGTAGAAAAGAGCCTGGATGGCACCGCTCGTGTTTCAGCAGTTATTTTCAATCCAATCTCCGATAAATTAGTTAATCCTGTCCTGGGTCAGGCCATTGCATGCATATATTCATCCCCGGACTTGTGGGAAGGTAGCTCTATCACCGGATCCATCTCACTCCAAGCTTACGAAGCACCTCCTGGTCCAACCTTGGATCTGCCCGGTTGTTCTGGTTCCTATAAAACCCGGCTGCTTTATATGCGTATGATGTTGGATAAAAACCTATTCACCTGGAATTACTTAAGAAATGGCAGCATCATCCCCGGTTCAATAAAAGATCCCCTGGGTCAGACGATTAGCCCATTGATACTGGCAGTTGACCCGAAAAGCCAGTTACCTGATGATGTTCGGGAAAAGTTAACCCTTTCACTGAATAAACTCGGGATCGATATTACCATCACCCAGCTTCCCAAACCATCCGATTTAAATGATGATCGGTCGGTGGACATGGTCCTCGCACAGTGGAACACAAGTTTGGCAGTAAATGATCAACTATGCAGCCTGCCTGCCTATTCTGGTTATTCCCGATATCCTGTCCACATGCAATCTGCTTTACTTGAATCTTGCGGGGTAGTCGACATCACATTGTTTACTATTCCTCAACTTACTCCCACACCCACCATCCTGCTGACAGGTAAAGAAGCGAGTGCCTCTTATTTACCGCAATCCTGGGTGGTTGTTCTCACAAGAGATAATTTGTCCTACTATTGGAATTCTATATCAATTAATAAATATGACCTCATATGGTTATTACCGCTTACTCCCTCCTGGGTCACATCCTGGTAAATTACACCTTTCATAAGGAACCATGCCTTCCGATGTTATGAAAATATTTACGCCCTAATAATTCTGCTCGAAAGCTAATTCAAAACGTACTAACTATTTTGTTTGTTTAGATGCCAACCTCCGGTACATTGCACTTCCAAACGCAAGTATTACTTCTGCCTGCCAGGCTACCAAAACCACAGATTAACGTTTGCAGTTTTCCCCATCTTGGGGCATCAAACCTCAGTATAAGTTGTCGAACCGATAATAATCAAATGATTTATACTAATAATGATTATTGTCAGGAAGACTCCTTTGAATATTGCAATGCTCTCATACCACACTTGTCCACTGGCAATATTGGGTGGAAAAGATACCGGCGGAATGAATGTTTACGTCCGGGAACTGACCCGATTCCTGGGACAGATCAACGTCCACGTGGATGTTTTTACCCGTTCACAAGATGAGCACGTAGCGCATGTACTTCACGACCTCGGGTATTCCAATCGGGTTATCCATATTAATGCTGGGCCAGAAGTCCCACTGCCCAGGAGTGAATTGGTAACGTACATTCCGGATTATTACTCTGGGATCCTGGATTTTGCCAGGCGAAAGGGAATTCATTACGACCTGATCCACAGCCATTACTGGATGTCAGGCATTGCTGCTGGGATGCTCAAGGAAGAGTGGCATATTCCCATCATCCAAATGTTCCATACCCTTGGTTATATGAAAAATAAGATAGCCCGGAATTCAACTGAAATAGAAGGGCCATATCGGTTGATTGGTGAACAGAAAATGATGGACCTGGCAGATAAGATTATCGCTGCCACCCCGGCAGAAGTGAAACAGTTGACCACTCATTACCATGTTAACCAACAAAAAATTACAGTCATCCCTCCAGGTGTGGATTGCAGTCATTTTTATCCGATCCCCAAGGATGAAGCAAAAGCCTTCATAGGTATTCCTCCGGATGCCAGGATGATCTTATTTGTGGGTAGAATCGAACCGCTTAAGGGTGTTGAGATATTACTGCGTGCTATTTCGATCATGCGCGAAGATTGTAATCTCGAAGAATGTCCATATCATGTTGTGATCATCGGGGGCGATTCCAATGAACAGATTGTAGATCCCGAATCTGAATTATTCCGTCTGAAATCCCTTTGCCATGACCTGGGTTTGGACGAGACGGTCATATTCCTCGGAAAGCGTGATCAGAATACATTACCATATTATTATTCTGCGGCTGAAATGCTGGTCATGCCATCCTATTATGAATCGTTTGGCATGGTGGCTTTAGAATCCATGGCCTGCGGAACCCCGGTTGTGGCGTCAAACATAGGCGGATTGGCATATTTGGTTCAAGATGGTGTAACGGGATTTACCGTATCTGATCGAAACGATAAGGCACTGGCCATGCGTGTGTCACAACTGCTTTTTGATCAAGAACTGCAAGCAAAGATCGGTAAACAGGCAGCGCAATACTCACTTTCTTATTCATGGGAGAATATTGCCGGGAAAATCAAAAGCCTGTACGAGGAACTATTACTCAAGACTTCAGGATTTATTTAATCAACCCTTTCAATCCACGCCCGTAACCCACTCGAAGAGATCGGTCTCGATATGCCCTTTTACCGGAGTCGGGTAATCACGCACAAATATCTCGCTGTTTTGAGACCATCCCCGCAATAACCCGGAAGCGCCTTTATTGACCTGCTTTCCACCCTGACTGGCATAACAATAAGAGGCCTCTGCACGAATATCAGCTACTTCTGCATAATCGATCTTTGCATGGATAGGGTAAATTGCTTTTGAAATCGAACGGAGATTAATATCTCCGTTCTGTCCGTATTTGGCCGGGTCTTTTCCGAAAATTGGCATAATCCATACCAGCCAGCGCATAATCCTCTTGGAGATGGTGTAATAATATAATTTTTGCGGCTGGTAAATGGGTAATACATCACAATTGACAGCAGGATTTGCTGCATCGTAAAAAGCTCTCCGGGTCGCTTGATGCATACAAATATGGTCTGGGTGCATATACCCGCCAATCTCATCAAATGTCAACACAACCTGCGGCTTTAGGTTTTGAATATAGCTATTGATCTTTAGAGCAAGATCAGAAGTTTCTGCATTGATCAATGCCATTGGATTTTGGTTATCGGGTGAACCGGGCATTCCAGAATCACGGTATCCCAGGAAGATCACATCTTGAAGACCAAGTTTTTTTGCCGCACAGCGCAGTTCTGCTTCACGTAATTCAGCGATGGAATCAAACCCTTCCAGATATTTCTTTTCAACTATTCCCGCTTCTCCCCTAGTGGCACAAATAAGGTATACATCCACACCCTGTTTTGCATAGAGCGACAAAGTTCCACCTATACCAAATGTTTCATCATCCGGATGTGCAAGGACGGCAAGCAAGATTTTTCGAAACGCCATTATTCCCCTTGTTAAGAGTCTAGATACTCAATATTTGGCTTCACATCATCATCCTCCCATGTGCATGTTGTCACCGATGCGGGAGAAGGGAATTGTATATCCATCATATTATGTTCAACCAAGAATTTGTTATTGTAGCTAATTTCATGTCCGTATCCCCAGAGGGTAACAAATAGAATCAAATCGGCATGGGTTACCGCTATGACTTGTTTTCCTGTATATGAGCGTAATATACTCTGAATAAAACTATTGGTGCGATTAAAAACATCCATGGGCAGCTCATATGGCGGTTGATTGCCAGTATAGATATCCCAATCCTTTTCGATCATCTCGGGTATTGGGCGGCCATCATAAGGTGAGCGGATTTCTGATATCTTGGAATTGATTGAAATATCTATCTTGTCGAAAGATTTTGCAATAATTCCGGCTGTCTGTCTGGCTCTTAACTGCGGGCTTGAAAATATTATGGAGACAGGTTTTCCGGAAAAAAAAGTATGCAGGTTACTTGCCTGTTGAATTCCCAAACTACTTAATCCAAAACGGGGAATTCGTCCATAAAAAATATTCTCCGGATTATACACGGTTCCGTGCCTGACAAAATGGATCGTTGTTGTGGCCATGAATTAAGACTTCTCCTTATCTAAATAATTATGAAAATATACCACATGCCATAATGTTACAGCAGGACCATGTGTATAAATCTTTTGCAAGATAAGTCCTATCTACCGATTAACATTATAACTACCATTAGGAACTTGGCAGCCAGGTCGAAATTAATAGTAAATCCTCCGGAAGAATTCCGGAGGATCGGGAATATTTGTCTCAGTACTGGATCTTATTTTCCACCCGGTGAAGCGGTGGAAATAACCATATTACTTCAAGAGATAGGTTACATTGACATCCACATTGATCTGGATCTGACCTGCGGAGACAGGGACGTTGCTATTGGCTGCCATACCGCCATCACCCTTTAGGGAGGTTGGACCAATGGGCTGGGTGTAGGAAGACACGTTGATGAACTGTACCTCACCCAATTTTGCTCCAGCTGCAGCTACGAGCTCTTCGGCCTGAGCACGTGCATCCGCGACTGCTGCTTTTCTGGCTTCGGATATCGCTGCATCCCGATTGGCTACATCGAATTGAATGCCATTGATATTATTAGCCCCGGATTTTACTACTGTATCGAGGATCGCACCAAGGTTGGTCAGGTCACGAACAGTCACGTAAACCGAATTATCGACCATGTATTTGATATCCAGCATTTCACCCTGAGGTCCATATTGCTGTTGGGGGTATACATTGAAGGCGGTAGTCTGAATGTCTTTGGCTTCAACATTGTACTGTTTGAGGGCATCTGTAACTTTTTGTGCCTGAGCAGTGTTGCTGGCCAAAGCCTCAGCAACATTTGCGCCTTCAGTGTGGACACCAATATTGATGTAAACAATATCAGGTGTCAGGTTGACTTTGCCATTCCCGGTGACGTTCAAAGTACGTTGGGCTGGCTGATTGTTGCTACCGTTTGAGGTGGAGCCAAAAGCTCCACAGGCAGTAAGTAATCCAGCTGCCAGAACTACAGTGATGATGATAAGAATTGTTTTTTTCATTTTTACCTTCTTGTATATGAGTAGTAATTAATTGATTTCGTAAGAGAGATATGCGTCAACCGATATGATCAGTTGTCCACCGGAGATCGGTGCGGGAGCTGCTGCCATCGCACCGCCACCGCCTTTGCCATAATCTGCATACATCGGCATGGGCTGGTTGGTGGAAGATATGCTGATAGACATGACCTGCCCGACCTTTACTCCGGCTGCAGCAGCCAGTTCGTCAGCCTGTAATTTTGCATCCGCAATCGCAGCCAGGCGTGCTTCCTTCAAAGCTTTTTCGCGATCAGAGACATCAAAATTGATGCCATAAATGTTATTAGCGCCTTGATTGACAATGGTGCTTAGAACTTCACCCATTTTGGTTAGGTCACGAACCGTAATGAAGACCGAATTATCTACTGCGTATTTCACCCCCAGCATTTCACCCATGGGACCATATTGCTGGTTGGGGTAAATAGTAAAGCTCGTGGTTTGGATATCTTCAGCTTTCACACCAAACTTAACCAGTGCATCTCGAACGCTCATGGCTTTTGTATTATTCTCTGCAAGCGCCACAGAGACGTCTTCGTTTTCTGTATGAACGCCCACATTGATGGTGGCAATGTCTGGTACCAGAATGACTTTGCCGGTACCATAGACAGAGATGGTCCGGGGAATATCAGTCGCTGGTCCTCCTCCGGCTTTTGTAAATGCACTAAATAGCAGGATCATTATGATCCCTGCGGTAATGATTTGATATTTCTTGTTTCTCATTTCTTCCTCCGAATATTTTGATTGTTACATTAACAGACGCATTAATGCAATAAAAGTTCCAACTATTAATATTTCTTATTGACAAATCGAAAATATTTGATAGAATCATTATCATAAATATCGAAACGTTATGAAAGAGGTAAGTATGTCTCAGGAAGAAGTATTTGAAGAGTTATTGAATTTTTTTAAGGCCTTATCCGATGCCAATCGATTGAAGATCATCGGACTATTGGCGCAAAACGAATGCAGCGTGGAACAGCTTTCAGGCTTATTGGGTGTAAGCATATCAACGGTCTCCCACCATTTACAAATGCTAACCTACGTCGGCTTGGTTTCTGCACGGGCAGAAGGCCACTTTTATTACTATTCGTTAAAAACGGATGCATTAAAATCTATGGCAGAGAAGCTATTAAAAACTGAGGATCTACACCAATTATCCCACTCGGTAGACATGGATGGGTATGATAAAAAGGTCCTGGATGCATTCCTAACTTCTGAAGGCAGAATTAAAGCCTTTCCGGCGCAGGATAAAAAATTCCAGGTGGTCCTCAGGCATGTGGTAGAAGCATTTGAAACAGGGAAACGGTATAAAGAAAAAGAAGTAAACGAGATCCTTTCCCGATTTAACGATGATACAGCTACCTTACGAAGGAGTATGGTGGAGTATCACCTGATGGACAGGCAGGGTGGTGGGGGAGAATACTGGCGGCTATAAAAAGAGGTGGCTCAAGCCACCTCTTTTAGGGTCTATATTGATCATTTACCGGGTGATGACCGCGTTGCGTCTTTCCACCATTCCTGCATAACAACACCTGCAGCTCGCAAAAAGTTGATCTTCATTCCTTTTATTGGAGCTTCAAGTTCACGTTTATCCACGACGGTACTTTCGTTGGAATTATCTACATGATGTTTCAACTCGTTAAGTTTTTGTTTTCGGGTTTCAGCATTCGGAATGAGCATTACCTGGTCGATCTCAGCCATCAATTCTACAGCGCGGGTAATTCTAATCTCTGTGGCTTCAGCTTTTTCCCTGCTGATAACCCCGTTTTCGCCTTTGATCTGATTCAGCCTGCGTCCAGCTTCGTATGTAGCATCCACGATCTGGTCCCGATTCATCCATTTGGTTTCATAATTTAATACATATTTCCAACTGGGCTCAAGTAATCGCTGCCTGTGTTCTTCCAGGGTGCGGGCGAATAATTTATACCCGTGCTTTTCAGGTTCTTCAAAGGCACGGCTTCCCGGATCCAGAAATGGAGCAAGTGGAGAAATAAATGGAATGACACGGTGTTCTCCACCAGAAGAATATGTTTCAAGCATCTTCTTGGAGTATTCCACCGTTTCCATGACATTTTCGTAAGTCTGTTCTTTTAATCCGACCATGAAGAAGAGATCGAGACGCTGGCAACCGGCATCCAATGCGTCATTGATGCTTTGTTCAATCTCCAGGTTTGAATAAGGTCTGCCAAAAGCCCGCCTGACCTTTTCGTCATGAGATTCCATGGATATTTCAATTACAAAATTAGGGATCGCCTTGGCGACTCTTTTATAAAAATCTTTTGGCGCTGCATCGAATAGCTCAAAGAAGATCGGTTTTTTATACCCGTCTATTGCGTCCAAGAACCGGTTGGCATAATCATCACCGGCCTGTCGAATATCACCCAACACCATCACTGGGCCGCTGCTGAATGAGCCGATACGCCGGATATCGTTAGCCAGGTCTTCGGGTTTACGATAAGCCGGATGTTCGCGATTGTGCAGATTCTTGAAAGCGCTGCATCCACCTCCACAGGTGAGGCAGTTGTAGCGGCAGCCTCGAACAGTCAATGCTGCGGTGATTGGGTATCGCATCCAGGCGCGGAATGGAATATAACTAGCTAGGTCCCGGTATCTGACCACCGACTTGAGCACACCTGAATAATCCATTAATATTCCATCCAGGTTTTCTGGGCTGTAGGTGATCGGGTTTACATGCGCATTGTTCTCAGAATCTTTCCACACCAGATTGGGAATTTTATCCAACTCAAGCGCTTCAACAGATTGTGGAGAGGGGTGAATTTTTCCACCTGACCGGATGTAGCGCATCCATAACAACATCGGCTTTTCAGTGGAATCCCCGCGCATGACAAAGTCAACCGCAGGATACATAATCAATTCTTTATGATAGTAAGTCGCAGAGAATCCACCAAAAATAACAGGGCGGGTAGGATGTATGCGCTTTACGATCTTTGCTACTTCAATTGACCCATGAGCATGCGGCATCCAATGCAGATCTATACCAAAGGCTGCTGAATCTAATTTCGTAATGGTTTTCTCAACATCATAATGAACATCTTCCAGCATCCGGACTGCCAGGTTGACGATTCGGCAGCGCAGCCCATTGCGTTCGAGATATTCCGCCATGGTAGTGAATCCGATCGGGTACATTTCGAAAACCGGTGTGGATGGAACAAGATCGCTTACCGGGCCGTAGAGAATGGATTCCCGCCTGAAGTCATATACAGATGGGGCATGT
Organism: uncultured Leptolinea sp.; assembly: GCA_964387025.1. GTDB lineage: Bacteria > Chloroflexota > Anaerolineae > Anaerolineales > Anaerolineaceae > PNON01. Next base: position 375,581 of record CAYLUZ010000001.1, read on the forward strand.
AAAAATGTTAGGTCTAATGATGACATGATGGTTGTTTTTCCGAATAGGAGTAAATTTATCCAAATTTCTGAATTGTAAAATATTATACCACGCTGTCATCTTAAGCAATCTTATGCAAGGATAAAAGTGAAGCCAATGTTGTTAATCAATAGAATAGAAGTATCAAGCAATCCGTACAGATTGTAAGAATCTATTTTTAACCATTAATAAATATCAAGCAATAACAAAATATCATGTATAATATAAATACCTTCGGGGCAGGGTGCGGATCGAAAGATCCAATTCCCGATCGGTGGTAACTCGCAAGAGAAGCCCACGAGTCCAGATATGGACATGATCCGGTGAAATTCCGGGGCCGACGGTATAGTCCGGAAAGAAGAAGGCTGCTGATAAGGACGTAAACCGCCTGTCGGCAAATTCGCCCCGAAGAATCATGTTCCGGGGTTTTTGTTTTGTTCATAAAACTGAGTAAACACCGCACATTATTCTTCATTCTTTCCATGATCATCGCATTAGGCGTTTGGGAAGCAGCCATCTTGATCTGGAAGTTTCCTGCTTTTATTCTGCCTGGACCCGGATTGGTCGCGGTTCGATTCTTTAGAGCTGCCATCGATGGAAGCCTTTTACACCATTTTTTGATCACCCTTTTTGAGGTAATCATGGGGCTGGTCATTGGAGCTGGCTTCGCGACCATATTGGGGTATCTGCTTGCCAAATCCCCTGCCTCAGAAAGATTTCTTTCACCATATCTTGTCGCCAGTCAGGCGATTCCCCTCGTTGCAATTGCGCCTCTAATGATCATCTGGTTTGGACCGGGATTATTTTCAAAGATCCTGATCTGTTCTTTGATCGTTTTCTTTCCCATATTGATCAATACGATCGTGGGGGTTCGCGCAGTACCAGACACCCTGCGGGACCTGATGCGCAGCCTGCATGCAAATCGAAGGCAGACTTTACGATTACTGGAAGTCCCGGCTGCATTGCCGGTATTTCTCGGCGGGTTGCGGGTGGGAGCAACATTATCTGTCATTGGAGCTGTGGTGGGTGAATTCGTCGGCTCTGACCGAGGACTTGGATTTTTGATCAATGTCGGCCGGGGTCAGTATGATACAGCCCTAGTTTTTGCAGCCATTTTCACGTTGATCGCTCTGGCGCTGGGTCTATATTATGCAGTGGTTCTGGTGGAAAAACGAATGTTGAAATGGAACAAGGCGAAAGATGAATATTAACTATTCCGTTTATTTTTTTTCGATTTGGCAAGGAGATTAAATGATAAAACGATATTTATTAATTTTCATTCTTGGAATACTATTAACCTCCTGCGTATCTGTCCCAACAATAGAACCTGCTCCGAAGCTAAAAAAGATTTCGCTGCCCGTGGGATATATTCCCAATGTCCAATTCGCCCCCCTTTACGTTGCATTGGATAAAGGATATTACACCGATGCCGGTTTGGACGTCAAAATTGATTACAGCTTTGAAACTGACGCCATGGCCTTGGTTGGGGCGAATGATCTGCAATTTGCCATAGTATCAGGCGAACAAGTTTTACTGGCTCGTGCACAGCAGCTGCCGGTCGTATATACCCTCGCCTGGTACGAGCAGTATCCCGTGGGGATTGCAGCTTTGAAGTCATCCGGGATCAGCACACCGGAAGATCTGAAAGGTAAGCGAATTGGAGTGCCAGTGCTTTCCGGGGCAAGTTACATCGGTTTGATTGCATTGCTGAATGCTGGCGGATTATCGGAAAAGGATGTCACTATTGATGTGATCGGGTTCAACCAAGTGGAAGCTCTTGCAGCTGGGCAGGAAGACGCGATAGTGATCTATGTCGCCAACGAACCAACGGTACTCAGATCTAAAGGATATGAGATCAACGTGATCAAGGTTGCAGATTATCTCCAATTGGTTTCCAACGGGATGATCACCAATGAAACAACGAGCAAGAACGATCCTGACCTGGTTCGCAGGATGACAAATGCCACCCTAAAAGGGATCGAATATACCATAGCGAATCCAGACGAAGCATTTGAGATCACCAAAAAATATGTACCAAACTTGTCCCAGGTAGATCAGGCTGTACAAAAAGAAGTACTTGTGACATCCATCAGCCTGTGGCAGGCGGATCAACCCGGGGTTCCCCTACCTGTCGGCTGGAAGAACATGCAGCAGGTGTTACTGGATATGGGATTGCTCACTGCGTCTCAGGACCTGCAATCTGCTTATACCAGTCAGTTTATTAATAAATGAACAATCCTCAAAAAACTGCAGAACTTACTCTAAGCTATCTTTCCGTTACCTTTCCGAACGGGAATGGTGGTTTGGAAGCTTTGCGGGATATTAGTTTTGAAGTTCAACCACGGGAATTTTTATGTGTTTTAGGTCCGTCAGGCTGCGGAAAGACGACCCTTCTGCGGGTTTTAGCTGGTTTATTGCAGCCGACTTCCGGAATAATTACTTTCCATGAGCATACAGAAAAATTACCAGAGACGGGTTTTGTGTTTCAAAATGCCAATCTTATGCCCTGGCGCAGCGTACTGCAAAATATCACCCTGCCTTTAGAATTGGCAGATGCACCTCAGGATGAGATTCGAAAGAAAGCAACTGACCTGATCGATCTGGTGGGACTGCAGGGTTTCGAGGGCAATTGGCCAAAAGATCTTTCGGGCGGGATGGCGCAGCGAGTGGCGATCGCCCGGGCATTGATCCATGATCCTGACCTGCTGCTGTTGGATGAACCATTTGGAGCATTGGATGCCCTGACACGGGAACGCATGGGCACCGAACTTCTGCGTATATGGCAAGTGCGGCAAAAGACAGTAGTAATGGTGACCCACTCCATCAGCGAGGCAGTTTTCCTGGCAGACCGAGTGTTGGTGCTTTCTTCGCGGCCTGGAAGCATCAACCTGGATCTTAAAATAGAACTCCCCCGCCCAAGAGCGGAGGAGATGCGATATTCGGATCACTTTGGGAAGCTAGTAAAGAAGATACGCGGATCAATTGCTGTTTAATTTGGTAATTAATCTCTACCCGCTTGGTAATTCTGCATTATCAACCATCTTATTGATAAAAAGAATTGTGTCAGTAAAAGTACAACGAGTTCCATAATCCCGGTTGGTTCCTGATATGAGTGCATAACCAAAATATCCAGTGGATTTCCACTCCATCGGATTATCCAGGATTATTTCACCATCTATCGCCAATACAAAGCGTTCTGGCAAGACCGCTATAATCATTTCGACTTCATCAGTTGTGGGGATGAATTCTTGCGATAATATCATTTTATGGTCGAGACCCCTCCAATATTTATCATCGGCATTTATGAAACGTGTATTTCCGTCGGCTGAAATAACCGCGAAATAACTATTATCAACATTATTTTCGCGGAAAGTAAAACCACAACTGGCAGCTGCATTTGCTATTCTACCTGGCGAATGTGACCACTTTACCTTACTGATGACCAAAAATTCTTCTAGTTGGAGATCAGTTGGGCTTTTAAAGAGTGTGCGTGTCCGAGCTGCGTTATATGAATAATTATCTAAAACCAGGGTACTTGATTTGGAAAATTCATTAAATACAAGTGCCAGTTCTTCGCTTTTATAAGTTTTTATCTGCTCCCCTACAACAGTAAATAAAACTGGAGTAGGTGAAGAAGTAGGTACCTTTGTTTTAGTTGGTGCCGGGGTATTTGTTGGGCTGGGTATGATGGTGTTTGTCGGGATAGTGGTTTCCGAAGGTTGGAGAGTTGCTGTGCTAACAGTCGGGTTAATGGTTGAGCCGGGTTTACCCGGATTGGATACCAGACAGCTTGCCAGGAAGATTGCCGACACAATTAGAAACATAAAGTTTTTCATATTCCCTCTCTCTTTTTATTGTGAAGTAGGTTACTAGAGTTTACCCCCCCATTACACTTAACCGAATCTTTCCAATAAAATTCCCTCCTTAAAGTATAGCTGAAAACTTATAAAATATTATTCGCATATTGTCAATATGTATATTTTACATAATACCCATTTTTATGCTTTCACAATAAGGAGGCTTAAAAATCCCTCTTTCAGTAATTATTGATGTGATGAAATCATGCGGGGTGATATCAAAAGCCGGATTGAAAACCGGAGTTCCGATCGGTGCGATGGCTTGTCCTTCGATGGTCAAAATTTCATCCGCGCTGCGTTCTTCCACCGGGATGGCATTTCCATTAGGAGTGTTCATGTCTAGGGTGCTGGTCGGTCCAACTATATAAAACGGGACACTATGCGCTTTGGCTGCCAAGGCCAGGTTGTAGGTACCTACCTTGTTGGCAGTATCCCCGTTAGCTGCCACGCGGTCGCAACCCACCACGCAGAGGTCCACCCCGCGGGTGCGCATGACATGCCCGGAAGCGCCATCCACGATCACTTTAAAGGGAATACCCAGTTTCTGCAATTCCCAGGCGGTCAGTCGGGAACCCTGCAGCCGCGGGCGGGTTTCATCCACGTAAACAAACACATTCCGCCCATGTTCGTGAGCTGTGCGGATCACACCCAGCGCTGTTCCGTATCCGGATGTGGCCAGGGCACCGGTGTTGCAGTGATGAATGAACCTGGCATTCTGGGGTACAAGTTCCAGCCCATTGAGTCCGATCTGGATATTGGCTTGCGCATCTTCTTCAAAGATAGCTATCGCTTCAGTTATTACGGAATCCCGGATATCTCTGGCATTCTGAACTGCCAAAAGCACACGGTCTACAGCCCAGGCCAGGTTGACCGCAGTTGGCCGTGCGGCTTTTAGAATATTCCCGGCTTTTTCAAGATCACGAAATATGCTCTCGCTGCTTCCTGACTGGGCCTGTAGCGCAGCCAGCGCCATTCCAAACCCGGCTGCCGATCCGATGGCAGGTGCGCCGCGTACCACCATGGTCCGAATGGCTTCAGCCACTTCCCTTGTTTCGGTAAATTCCAAATAGACTTCTTCGAGTGGAAGCCGGCGCTGGTCGATCATGCTCAATGAATGCCCCATCCATTTGAGGCTGTAATAGTCTTCCATTTATTCCTCCAGACCTGTGCTGCTAAATATCAGGGTATTGGCAGTGATTATCTACCACTCCTCAACAGGTGTTGATAACCATACCGGCGTATTATCTCTGATTGCCAGATTATCTTCAATGCGGATACCGCCGAAGCCGGGAATATAGACGCCAGGTTCGACACTGGTAACCATTCCTGCTTCGAGAATCCCCACTGAGTCCGGTCCAAGTTGAGGTATGGCTTCGTGATAGCGCCAGCCGACGCCATGCCCGGTGCCGTGGATGAAGTATTCGCCCAAGCCTGCTTCCGTGATTACTTTCCGGGCAGCAGCATCAGGTGCAGAATATTGATTACCAGCCAGTAATTGAGCCGCAGCAGCTTTTTGTGCTAAAAGCACAGTATTGTAAACTCGTTTTTGTTCATTGTTTGATGCACCTGTACAAAACACCCGGGTGAGATCGCTCCAGTAGCCGTCTGCTACGACTGCCATTTCAATAATAACCAGATCGCCTGATTCAAATTTTCTCTGTCCGGCAGGAATGAGCATGGATTGGAGCAGGCTGCCTTCCGGTCCACTGGTTGCTTCGGCGAATGCGCGCACAAGCCGGGCTCCCTGAAAACCGCTGCCATTTACGCGAATGGAATTTTCGACAAGCGACGCAGCTTCTACCTCTGACATCCCGGGATGTATTTTATTCTGTAGCTCATCCAATCCGATTTGGGCGATTTGGTTGACTCTTATTAATTTGTCTATATCATAAGGTGATTTTATAGCACGAGCGGCTTCGATCACAGGAATACAATCCACTAATGGACACCCCGGCATGTTCGACTGAACAATTTCCAACCAGGCTGCATCCGGCAGGTTCATTTCTGCAGATCGGTAAGCAGGAGCACAGGTCTTATAATGTTTTTCAACCCCTATCCGTTTTCCTGGGAGGCTATATTTGCGATAAAGCAGGGAAAGAAAATCAGCATAGGTTTTTTCTAGCGAGTTATGTCGCAGGTGCCCCCACCCAAAGATAGTGACCTGAGTGTTGTTGGGTTCCACCCAGTTTTGTTCGCAATCGGGCTGCAATAAAAAGCTGCCCATATCCGGAATATATACTGCGATTGACACCCCATGGACCGGGTATGTACCGGTCAGGTACATTACATTTTCAGGCAACATACACACCAGGGTATCCTGACCTGATTGTGCAAGATATTGATCCAGCCGACTATTAGTTTGTTGCTCATTCTGGTTTATACTTGACAATTGACAATCTCCCGGGATTGGTTTTAATTATACAACGCAGGTACGTATCTCATGGAGTAAAGTAATAAGAATGGACCAATCAAGACCGGAGGATTATCGCCTCAAATGGTACGTCATGGCAGCTGTAGCCATGGGAATATTCCTGGCCACAATTGACGGAAGTATTGTCAACATTGCCCTGCCCTCCCTGGTAAATGAACTGCATTCAGATTTCTCCACCATCCAATGGGTGGTGTTGGCTTACTTGTTAACCATCACTACGTTAATGCTCAGTATTGGTCGCTGGGCAGATATGGTCGGTAAAAAACGCATCTATGTTTGGGGTTTTGTCATCTTTACCCTAGGTTCATTGGCATGCGGTGTTTCCACAAATGTTTTTACATTGATCACTTTTCGTGTGATTCAGGCGGTCGGTGCGGCCATGATGATGGCCCTGGGTTCGGCGATAGTTACTGAAAATTTCCCTCCGAGTGAAAGGGGGAAAGCTCTGGGTATTACTGGATTGATCGTTTCCATTGGTATCATTACTGGTCCAACGATGGGCGGATTGATCCTTGGAACATTCTCCTGGCATTGGATCTTCTTTGTTAATCTTCCAGTTGGAATTGTTGGATTGGTGATGGTCATCAAATTTGTACCAGATATCATCCCGGGGGAAAAACAAAAATTTGATTTTCTTGGGGCGGTCACCTTGTTTATCAGCCTGGTCTGCCTGCTTTTTGGATTAACCATTGGAGAAACCAACGGTTTTATCAACCTGCCTGTGATTGCTCTGGCAATTGGCTTTATTATTTTTCTTGGTGCATTCCTCCGGGTTGAATCGAAGAGTCCTCAACCCATGATCGATCTGGGCTTATTTCGAAATCTATATTTCAGCACTAATCTGGTGACCGGATTTATAACTTTCATTGCTTTTTCAGGGACCATGATCTTAATGCCATTTTTTCTGGAAGATCTGCAACATTATTCTCCTCAAATGGTTGGGCTACTTATGGCAGTTGTACCGGTCTGCATGGGAATAATTGCCCCCCTTTCCGGGATGCTTTCTGACCGTTGGGGAAGCCGCCCGTTTACGATAGCCGGATTGGGAATGTTGATCATTGGGTATATAGGAGTGAGTACGCTGACCCTGGAGACTTCAGCGATTGGATATGTACTCAGATTTCTACCTGTTGGAATTGGGGCAGGATTATTTCAATCTCCAAATAATAGTGCGATCATGAGTGAGGCACCACGCGATCGAATGGGTGTGGCTTCAGGGTTGCTTTCCATCACCCGAACACTTGGTCAAATAACCGGGATTGCTATTCTTGGTGCCATCTGGTCAGCTCGGATCATACATCGCAGCCTGCCGGTAGTGGTTAACACTTCTTCAGAAGCTGCTCCACTTATTCAAGTTCAGGCACTGAATGATACGACAATTATTGTGGTGATCCTGCTGACAATGGGTATCACGATCAGCATCTTTACCTGGTTTAAAGAAAGATCGAAAAAGCACTTTGAAGTGGAACTATCCCGAGTCCATCCCGAATAAAAAAATTAACCACGAACCATTGTTCTTGTCTATAATATAGCTAGAATGTTGTAACATCAGGGGGAAGGAGCGAACGATGAAAGTGGTGGATGAGTTTTTGGGAGATGTCCGCAACGCCCATTGGAACCGTTTGGCGGCAGGTTCAGCCTGGGTCGAAGAATCTTTCGGGTTGCGATTATCCCTGCATGATGCTCCTTCTAGTAAACTGTCAGTAGCCCAGATCGATGATTATATCAATCGGCCGCGTAGTGATTACTTGTGGCTGCCGCCCAAAATCTTTCGTCTCAAAGCCCGCGTCTCTCACCCTGCCGGAGAGTTGTTGGGTACAGCCGGTTTCGGGTTCTGGAATAATATGGCACCGCTCTGGGGCACTCACATGGAAGTCAATCCCAACTGGATCTGGTACTATTACGCTTCTCCCCAATCTACGATCTCTTTAACAAACGGAATTGCAAATGGCTGGAAAGCTTCTGCTGTGTATGGAGGAAAAGGCGGGGAAAGGGCGATGTCTGCCGCCAACACTTTTATGAAGATACCCCTGCTTGGGAGACTGCTGACAGGTGTAAGAATGCCTGCGAAAGAAAAATCCCTCGAGGAATGGGATTTTACCGAATGGCACGAGTTTGAGATCCACTGGCTGCCTGAATCGATCCACTTTCGGATTGATGGTGAAGAGGTATTAGCAGCGAGGGTGAAAGTAAGTGTTCCATTGGCTTTTGTCGCGTGGATCGATAACAATTATGCTACTGTCAAGCCGAATGGAGAATTTGAAGTCGGTTACCTGGCAGTCAGTCAGGAACAAAGCCTGATGATCCAATCTCTTGAAATCACATGATCAGTTTCCATGATTCATATATAGTCCACAGGTATCGGGTAGTTTTTATTGATATTAGTTGACTCTTATTAATGCAGTATGGTTCATACCAAAGGTGGCAGGGTAACAATTATGAAATTAAAACCATCCATTTCAGCAGAGCAACAAATATTGGCAGCGATCCAGTCTGGAATGTACCTGGTTGGCAGTAACCTTCCACCTGAGAGAGAGTTGGCTCTTGACCTGCAAGTTACCCGGCCTACCTTACGAGAAGTATTGCAAAGGCTTGCCAGGGATGGCTGGTTGGATATTCACCACGGAAGACCCACAAAAGTCCGAAATTATTTGGAAGATGGAACCCTGACCATCCTCTCGACTTTGGCCGAAAAAATGGAAGAGATCCCGATGGAACTGATCGATCAGGTATTGAATGTTCGTCTACTGCTGGCTCCAACATACACCCGTCTCGCGATTACGTACTCGCCGGAAGAGGTTGAAAAGTTCATGCAAAAGATTGAAGAAGGAATCGAAGATCCGGTCATCCTGGCTAATACTGATTTCCAGGTTCAGAAATTGTTGAGCCGGTCGAGTAAAAATTCGATACTTGCCCTGACCATTAATAATCTGGAAATGTTGTATACAAAAGCCATGACCAGCATTTATCAGGACGCTGAAGCACGAAAACAAGCCAGGGTGTATTTTCGAATGATCTATAAAGCTGCCCGGGCAGCTGAACCAGATGCTGCAGAGGCGGTTACCCGCAGAGTAATGCAGGAATCCATTAACAACCTAGCAGGCAAGAATATTTAAGGAGGGCGTCATTGAAACGTTGGAATGGGTGGGGAAACTCCGAAAAGACATATCCGTTAGCTGATAGTGCTGCGAAATACTTATCCAACATCGTCGGGGATGGACAAATCATTGCGGATGCTAGGTTGGAAGATGTTAATCGTAAGGTACCCGCCAGCCGGCTGCCGCATCATGCATTGATCAATGAATCGGCTGAGGAGAGAGTAACTCACAGCCGCGGACAAAGCCTGCCCGACTGGGTGGCATTACGGCATGGCAGAATTCCAAAATTTACAGACGGTGTTGCTTATCCGCAAGATAGGGAGCAGGTCGCAGACCTGCTTCAAATGGCCAAGCGCCACCATTTTGTCGTTATTCCATATGGTGGGGGAAGCAGTGTACTCGGACATATCAACCCTGACGGAGGTCAGCCGGTACTGACATTGGATATGGGTCGGATGAACCGTATTTCGGATATTGACGAAGTCAGCCGGACTGCAAGATTCGAAGCTGGTGCTTCCGGACCGCAAATTGAAACGGAATTGAACAGGCAGGGTTACACCCTGGGGCATTTTCCGCAGAGTTTTGAGTATTCCACATTAGGCGGCTGGGTGGCTACACGTTCGGTGGGGCAGCAATCGTATCGTTATGGGCGCATCGATGAAATGTTGCTGGGCTGTGAGATGCAAACACCACACGGACCATTTGATCTTCCAGCCATTCCTGCCAGCGCTGCCGGTCCTGATCTAAGGCAAATTGTCTTAGGGAGCGAAGGGCGATTGGGAGTGATCACTTCAGCGACGATGAAGGTTCACCGCCTGCCGGAAGAGGAGCAATTCTACTCGGTCTTTTTCCCGGATTGGAAGAGTGGAGCTGATGCAGCCAGGGAAATTGTGCAAAACCAGGTGGATGTTTCCATGCTGCGGCTGGCAGACAGCGATGAAACAAACACCACCCTGCAATTATCCGGAAAAGAAAAATTGGTCGACCTCGCAAATAAAGGATTGAACCTGATCGGTATCGGTGCAGATCGCTGTCTGCTGATTTATGGGGTGACTGGCAGACCTGAAGCGTGTCACCTGGCATACCGACAGGTGCAGTCTATCAGTCGCAAGCACAAAGGCTTCCCGGTAAATTTCTTCATCGGCCACACATGGCAAAAGTCGAGATTCTTAACCCCCTATCTGCGTAACACACTATGGGACGCAGGTTATGCGCTCGATACCCTGGAAACCTGCTTGAGCTGGAGCAAGGTCCTGGAGTGTATGAGTGAGATAAAAGCCACTATTGCTGGCAGTATGCAGCAGGAGGAGGAGAAGATTCTGGTCTTTGCCCACCTGTCGCATCTCTATGAAGAGGGGGCGAGCTGTTATGTTACCTATCTCTGGCGAAGGTCACCAGACCCCGATGAAACTCTACAAAGCTGGAAAAATATCAAAACTGGGGCCAGTCAGGTGATCATCAAACACGGCGGGACGATCAGTCACCAGCACGGTGTGGGCATTGACCACGCTCCATATTTAGCAGCAGAAAAGGGGAAACTGGGTATGGAGTTGATCCAAACCATTTGTAGCAGCCTCGATCCGGATGATATTATGAATCCCGGAAAATTAGTTAAACCTCCTCAAAAATAACATCTGGCAGTGAACATGATGTATCGACCTGAACAACGCGGAGAGATCTGGAACACTTTACAGCAGCCCTGGGACATCCTGGTCATCGGTGGGGGGATCACCGGGGCAGGAATCTTCAATGCAGCAGCTAGAGCTGGATTGAAAGTACTGTTGGTGGAAGCGCGTGATTATGGCTATGGAACATCCAGCCGCAGTTCCAAGCTGGTGCATGGCGGGTTCCGCTATCTGAAGAACAGGCAGTTCAATGTCACCCGTGAATCAGTCAGGGAACGTGAGAGGTTGCTTCGCCAGGCAAAATATCTTGTCACGCCCTTATATTTCCTGCTTCCCAGCCTGGGATTTAGCCGGGCGACACGGCAGGTGTTTCGGTTGGGGGTGACCATTTATGACCTGCTGGCTTCCAAGTGGGCGCACGGGGATCTATCCCCGAAGCAGATCCATCGCATTTGCCCGCAGTTGACTAATGACAGGCTGAATGCCGGTTTTTATTATTATGATGCCGAGGTGGATGACGCCCGCCTGGTTTTAAGGGTCATCCAGGAAGGTATCGCAGCAGGTGGTACAGCGTTGAATTATACCCAGGCAGAGACATTGCTCTTTCAACAAAATGGGCAGGTGGCAGGCGCTTTACTGCGGGACAACGCACCTTCCGTAAATGGTCAAACGGTAGAAGTATTTGCCCGGGTGGTGATCAATGCCACCGGCCCCTGGTCGGACGATCTGCGCGGACAGGTCGGCCAGCCGCCGCGCATCCGCAAACAGCGGGGCAGCCATCTCATCTTCCCTTGGGCAAAATTGCCACTGGCACAAGCTATCACATTGCTGCATCCGCGAGATAAACGCGCCATGTTTGTATTCCCGTGGGAAGGAGTTACAGTCATCGGTACGACGGACCTGGACCATCCCCACGAACTTGAAATTCAGCATCCCGAACCGGCAATCACAACAGATGAAGTCGGGTATATCCTGGAGGCTGTCACTTACCTCTTCCCGGACAGCCAGCTTGGCAGGGAGGATGTGCTATCTTCCATTTCCGGGCTGCGCCCGATCGTGACCAGCGGGGAAAACAACCCGTCCAAAGAATCACGGGCGCATACCCTGTGGAATGAACGTGGATTATTGACCATCACCGGCGGAAAACTGACCACCTACCGTTTAATGGCCTTTGAAACTCTGGAAGGCTGCCGTACTGCATTGAGCGGTGCACCCATCTTTAATAAGGATCAGCCTCTGCTTAATCAAGCTCCAGTCCATAAAGTAACAGGAATGGATGATCCGACCTGGCACCGGTTGCTGGGGCGTTATGGTCAGCTGTCGAATGATCTTGCTGGGACATGCCCAGACGAAGAGTTGACCAGCGCGGAAGGTCTGCCGGCACTGTGGGCGGAACTGCGCTGGGGAGCCAGGCAAGAAGGTGTGGTGCATCTTGATGACCTTTTGTTGCGCCGCACCCGGTTCGGATTAACCCTTAACGAAGGCGGTGTTGGACAAATGAAACGCATTAAGGCCATCGCCCAGTCGGAATTACGCTGGGAAGACCCAACCTGGCAGTTCGAAGAAGCCCGTTACCGGGCTTTGTGGAAAGGGTGCTACTCTCTACCTTAATGAATAAATACCGCCGGGTTCTTGGCACCGGCGGTATTTTCTAGGGAGGATCGATATTATTGAGGGGGAAGAAGCACTGCATCGATCACGTGGATCACACCATTGGAAGCTTTGACATCTGTAATGATAACTTCCACAGTGTCGTTCAAGTACACCTTACCGTCCATTACCTTGATAGTGACGGGTTTCCCGAGAACTGTATCTGCTGATGTGAGGGTAACTACGGTTTCAGCGAGTACTTCACCGGATACCACATGATACAGCAGGATATCCTTCAACGCCGGGATGTCTTTTAAAAGTGCTTCCACTGTACCAGCGGGAAGTTTTGCAAAGGCATCATCAGTCGGGGCGAATACTGTGAAGGGACCATCACCCTTGAGGGTATCGATCAGTTCCGCGGCGGTCAGGGCTGCAGCCAGGGTAGTGAAACGGCCATCTGCTACTGCGGTGTCAACTATATCCTTCTCCATCATGGCTTCATCAGCCGGGGGAAGGAGAACAGTATCGATGACATGGATCACGCCATTTGAGGCTTCGATGTCGGTGATAATCACCTGAGCGTCATTGACATACACTTTGTCCATGTCCACCTTGATTGAGACCGGTTTGCCGAGAACTGTGTCTGCAGTTTCCAGCTTGACCACATCTGAAGCCATTACTTTACCGGAAACGACGTGGAAAAGAAGGATGTCTTTCAACGACGGAATATCTTTCAAGAGGGCTTCAACGGTGCCTGCGGGTAACTTTGCGAAAGCATCGTCGGTCGGGGCGAAGACTGTGAAGGGACCTTCACCGGATAATGTTTCAACTAATCCAGCAGCTTGAACTGCTGCTACCAGGGTGGTAAAACGACCGTCAGCCACTGCTATATCGACAATGGTTTTCGGCATTTCAACAGGTGCGGGTACTTCAGTCGGAACAGCTGTGGGTTCCGGTAATGGTTCTGCGGTGGGGGCCGGGGTGGCTGGTGCACATGCGGCGAGGATCATGGATGCTGTCAGGACTACCGATAAAAGGGTAAAGCGTTTCATTTCTTATCTCCTTTGATAATAATTGTTTATTGGTAAACTATTGTTTACCGTTTGTTGAATATATATTACATGTTTGTATAATCTATTTCTATTAATTGTATAATGATTGTTATATGTTTTGATTTTTTCTGGAAAAAATATCCGAGGGTTTTCCGCTACCGGATGCGGCGGGCTGTGTTGTATAATGAATCCATCCTTTCAAGAAAGGGAACACCCATGAACGATTCCCCCCTGATCCTGGCTATTGATAACGGTACACAATCTGTCCGCGCACTGCTTTTTGATCTGCACGGCAACCTGGTGGAGAAAGTACGTATTCCGCTGCCAGCATATATTTCCACCGAGCCGGGCATGTCGGAGCAGACCCCTCAGGTATTCTGGGACGCGGTTTGCCAGGCCTGCCAGCAATTGTGGCAAAAACCGGGCATAGACAAGGGCAGGGTGGTTGGTGTTGCCCTGACCACGCAACGCTCCACGGTCATCAATCTGGGCGAGGATGGGCAGCCCCTGCGCCGGGCGATCACATGGATGGACAACCGCCGGACCTTCGGATTGAAACCCGTCAGTGGCGTCTGGGGAGTGTTGTTTGGTTTGTCAGGTATGACTGAAACGGTCGCATACCTCCAGGCGGAAGCAGAGTGCAACTACGTCCGAATCCATGAACCGGAGATCTGGAAGAAAACGCATAAATATGTCCTCCTTTCGGGGTACCTGACTCATAAATTGACCGGCCGCATGGTTGATTCCACCGGCTGCCAGGTGGGGTATATCCCGTTCGACTATAAAGCAAAAAAGTGGAGCAGCAGGCTGGATTGGAAATGGCAGGCTGTCCCGATGGACAAGTCTATCCTGCCTGATCTGCTGCCGCCGGGTTCGACGCTGGGTGAGATCACACCAGAAGCCAGCCGTGACACCGGGATTCCGGTTGGATTGCCGTTGATCGCCGCTGCAGCCGACAAAGCTACAGAAGTGATCGGGGCTGGATGCATCGACCCGAATGTAGCCTGTCTTAGCTACGGCACTACCGCTACCATCAATACCACCCACCGAAAATATGTAGAAGTCATCCCGCTTATCCCGCCTTATCCGTCGGCTGTACCGGACGCTTACAGCATGGAGATCCAGGTCTACCGAGGCTACTGGATGGTGAGCTGGTTCAAGCAGGAATTTGGAGCATTGGAGCAGTTGGCTGCTGATGAGCGCGGCGTGGAAGCTGAGATCCTGCTAGAAGAGATGGTAAAAGGAATCCCGCCCGGTTCGCTGGGATTGATGCTGCAGCCGTTCTGGTCGCCGGGGTTGAAGTATCCCGGACCGGAAGCCAAAGGCGCCATCATCGGCTTCGGGGATGTGCATGGCAAGGCGCATGTTTATAAGGCAATTCTGGAAGGGGTGGCATACGCACTGCGCGAAGGTGCTGAACGCACCGAAAAACGCAGCGGGGTGAAGATCACCGAAGTACGCGTGGCAGGCGGTGGAAGCCAGAGTGAAACTGCCATGCAGTTGACTGCGGATATCTTCGGGCTGCCAACTGCGCGTCCGCATGTGTATGAAGCCTCTGGATTGGGGGCAGCCATCGACGCAGCTGTGGGGTTGAAACTCTACCCCGATTTTGACAGCGCCGTGAAAGGTATGACCCGTATCGGCAAGGTGTTTGAACCGAACCCTGAAGCCAGCAGGATCTACGATGAACTTTTCCACAAGGTATACCGGCGCATGTACAGCACGCTGAAACCTCTATATGAACAGATCCGCAGCATCACGGGCTACCCGCCGGCGTATTAGCGTTTTTGACCATAGAACCCACAGAGTACACAGAGAAAAATTAATTACGATTATTAATTTTTCAATTACTACTCACAATTCTTTACACAAAGCATATTACGGTTCTGGACAAGATCAATGTATGGGATATTGCATTAAACATAGCAATCCTGGTTCTTGCGATTTACCTGATGGAACCGTCATTCTTGTAAGAATGACTCTGATTGCGCACAATTGTATATGGTCCACTATAAGACTCTCAAGAAAAGGGGGGTGCCAGATATTCATTGACAGATATATCGGGCTTGATTATAATTAGTTAGTGAGGCATAACTAATTATGAATCCTAATCTTGATATCCTCGAAAAGGCGATTTATTCTGCCAGCGCAATCCTGGCTGAAATGGAAATGCGCGCATTTCATGATGAACGCTTTTCTGAGCTTTCAGTTCGCCAGATGCTTTACTTGAACACGATCATCCAAATGGGGCATCCCACTTTCAGCGACCTGGCAAAGGAATTAGGTGTCTCAAAGCCTTCTGTGACTGCAAATGTGACCAGATTAATTCAAAAAGGATATGTAAAGAAAGTTCAGGACCACGACGATCTGCGCGCGTACCATATTATGCCTACCACCAAGGCAGAGGAATTTAATACATTACATCAGAGCATCCATAAGAATTTTACAGATCAATTGACAACGCGACTGGACCCTGGGGAAATAGATCAACTGGCGAAGCTCCTAAACAAAGCACTGCAGGGTATGAAAGAATAAAATATTTAATCTTCTAATTAGTTTTGGTTAACTAATAATGGAGTCAACAATGAATCAAGTAATCGAAATTCCCATGTCAAAACGTTTCTTCCCAGCTTTGAGGGAGTTCGTGGGTGATGCAATATATTTGATGATTAACGACAGGTGTCGTGAGCTTTATGCAAACCACAATTATCCCGATAACTCAATTCTTAAGAGACATTTAATTGATGGAATTCTTCCGGGGCTTGCCTTCTACCAGATCCTTCGGGAAAGTGGCGATTCTCAAGAAAGTGCTTTGGCGAACATTGATCAGACGTTCGAGAAGCTGTTTTATGGTAATCAGGCAAAACTGAAAAAATTGGGAAGACTTCCTTTTATCTATCCCATCCTGAGGCTTTACATAAAACCGGCCATGCGTCAGTACCCGCCTGAGGGTTGGAAACTGGAATGGATTCAGAACGATAAGAATGCGATTCGTTTTAATATGAAAAGTTGTTTTTACTACGATACCCTGACCAAATATGGTTCGCCGGAATTAACAGCTTCTTTCTGTAAAGTGGATGACTTTATTTATGAAAATATGTCGCCCGCAGTGAAGTGGCAGAGGTCAATGACCATTGCCAGGGGAAATGAATATTGTGATTTTTGTTTTGCCAGTGCGGGAAAACAACAGGAATAGTGAAGTTTCTGGTCAATTGCAGTACTGTTAAATATGGCTAGTGAGCAGCAAAGAGCGTGGTATGAATGTTAAAAATAATTCCAATACACCTAAGGCGGACGAAGCTCCAATAACTTCGCCCAACCCTCATCCATCTGCCACGCCAATAAATATGAGCAATCGCTATATAGCCTATTGCGGTATCGATTGTTCCCAGTGCCCTCAATACCAGAACAGCTGCCCGGAAGGTTGCCTGGGTATCACCGGGGTGGATTATTGCGGGCAATGTGAGGTTAGAAAATGCAGCATTGAGCATCAATCCGTTAATTGCGGCTTTTGTGGAGAATATCCCTGTCAAAAGCTGGAAAAACAATATGAGTCCATGGTAAATGGCGGCTATAGCTCGTGGGCAGCAACAGCCAAGGCTGTTTTGGAAGAAATTCGATCGTGGAACAAAATAGATAATTAATCGTCAATAAAAGGATTCAGCAATTTCATATTGCTTGTGTTTAAAACTGCATGAAGTTTTCTGCAAAAAGGTCGTGCATATTCAATAATTTTGGGGAGTTGTGATTTTGAATCTACTTGTAAAGATTTTAGTGACTTTTGGCAGTATTGCTTCCATAGGGTTTGGAGTGTGGCACTTTTTTGTACCCAAAGCCTGGAAGTGGTATTCATACATTAATGCTAATGCGACAGAACTCATTGTTGCTGTTCGGGCGATTAACGTGTTCTTTTCATTATCTTTGGTTTTGTTTGGAATCGTAAATATCCTGTTTATTAACGGTGACAAATCAAATCGATATTCAATAATTATTATGCTTGCGGCAACCTGTATTCTATGGCTGACGAGATTGACATTTCAGGTGATTTACCCGCAAGGGTCACTTTTCCCCGGCCTTAAATACGGAATGTTATCTGCCTTTTTAATTATTACTTTGTGTTATGTAATTTCGCTAATTGTAATAGTGTTCCAAAAACACACAGTTTAGCAACTTTAAAACTCTTCTCTCAGGAAAACAAGCTGCTGCATCAATGGCTCTTGAGGGGATTGCCTTTTTTATCTCTGGTAATGAATTGATTGATAAACGATAGGTAGAATTCAAACAAGGTGTTCGGTATGACTCAAATCAATATTGTAATCATAGGTGGAGGATTTGCAGGATTAACTACTGCTGCCTATCTATCGCGAGCGGGATTAAAAGTAATAGTTTTTGAGCAGCACACTATACCTGGCGGATATGTTTCATCTTTTGTGCGGCAGGGATTTACCTTCCCTTCAGGACCGACATCCTTTGGCTCGAATGGTATCGTTTTTCCCATTCTCAAGGAACTAGGTTTGGAAGATGATAAACTTTTTGTCCGCACAGGACACCAAATCAGTTGGGGTGATCATGATATCCCATTAATTAATCCCGACCAGACCTGCCTTGAATTGGGAAAAAGTTTTCCTGATGAAAAGGGCGGATTGAAGCGGTACTTCCGCTGGGTTAAGGTCGGCGGTTCCGGTTTTCACGACTCATTAATTAACGGGATGATGTTCGGGCGTAATGTTTTCAAAACGATCCTTAAACTTGCTTTTCAACACCCGTTATTCGCATGGGCTTCCTGGGTGGCAAAAGGCCAAACCAATCGCAGCCTGCACGACCGTTATTTTAAAGATATTTTTTTACGACAAATCCTTAACCAACTTGGTTTCCCGGTGATGGCAGGCCAAAATACACTGGGTATGTGGGCGTCATACTATTTCGATACCTGGGCTCCTGTTGGAAGTATGCAGGCCATAACCGATATAATTGTGAGCTATATTCATAAATATGGTGGAGAAGTTCACTTAGGGAAACAAGTCCGTCGAATCAGGGTAGAAAACAATCAGGCCATTGGCGTGGAATTGCAGAACGGGAAATTCGTTGCTGCTAATTGGGTCGTATCTGCGGCAGATTTACACCATACTTGCTTTGATTTGATCAGACGCGAACATCTTCCTTCGATGATGATCGATAAACTTGGGAAAGCGCGTTCCTCAGAGGCGCTCTTTTCCGTATTTTTAGGTGTAGGCAGCAGCGAAGAATTTTCCGCTACTCTAAAACGATTCAAAGAAAGCCACGTATTTTTCACGTGCTCTGACGGAAAATATATCCGGCTGGTACTTCTGAGTAAGGACGATCCATCTATCGCGCCAATAGGTAAACATGCCTTGGCTATCGGATCAATCAGCGCTTATGAAGATTGGGAGCCTCTTAGAGACAATCGGAAAGCTTACCATAAACGAAAAACCGATTATGTGGATGAACTGATCACTCGCGCTGAAGAATTCCTGCCAGGATTACGTGCTCACATCGAAGTTCAAGAGGCTGCCTCGCCCCTGACATATGAGCGTTACACCACCAATTGGCGTGGCAGTACATCGGGTTGGAATTGGGATCCGAAGTACACTCCACATTTCGACTTTGCCAAAGACCTGCCGATTAAGAATTTTTATCCTGTCGGCCATTACGTTCACAACCCTGGTGGTGTCCCGACAGCTATGATCACAGCCTGGTACATCGCGCGTGAAATAATAAAGCAGATAGGGTGAAACTATAAACCAAATTGGATGCCTTTCCTGCGTATCCTGCATACGAACCAAATGAAATCTAAACAAAAAGAAGGAAAAAATGAAAAGTATAATTACATTCACCATCATTTTGATGGCACTGGCAGCATGTTCAACACCTCAAACTCAGGTGGTAATTGAATCCCCTGCAACAGACATACCTCAGGTAGGTATGCCTAATCCAGCCTCAGTCTTTTGTTCACAAAAAGGGAACAAACTCGTCATTAATACTGCGCCTGATGGCAGCCAAAATGGAGTATGCGTTTTCCCGGATGGAAACAGCTGTGACGAATGGGCCTTTTACAGGGGAGAATGCGGCCTGTTAGCACAAAAAAGCCCAACACCTGAATTAGCCGGTGAGGCACCCGTAATAACAACTGAAGCTGGAGCAGAAGGAAATAACGGCGCGGGAGGTTACATGCCACCCGGTACTTCAGAAGAATTTTCTGACTGGTGGGGAATCATCAAGAGTACAGAACCTGGCGCACAATTTGATGACTACTTCGAACGGCAGGATATGGGTGGAGTGATCTACTTTGGTATTGATTCGATGGACCAGGAAGTAAAGGATCAGATCGAATCGCTGCGTGACAGCGGCAAGATCGTTCATCTGTATGGTAAATTGTCCAGCAATGTGCCAGATTATAATGGTTCCCAGGTCCAAGTGGATCGCATTGAAGTCGAAGAATAACCAATCCTAAGTCCCGCTCCACTTCACTTCGGAGATGCTTGTCTAGAATTAGCTCCATCATTGCACAACCGGGTTACCTTTTCCCGGTTATGCAATTTTTGATCATTATGTTTTCTAAATCGTTGTTCATTCAAATACGATTTTCTGAAAAGCGGAGAAATATGAAAACTAAAAAAATAATAATTTTTATTATGATTGCTTTTCTCATAGCATCATGCAAGCCATTGTCAACTTCCACTTTACCACCGGAAAAAGAAGAAATAGAGGCTGTAAACACGCCAGCATTAAGTGCGGAGACTCCATCCAATACAGATCCAGAATATCCTCTGATAAAGACAACAATGGGGGACTTTATTATTGTTTCAGCGCGGCTGGTTGATGAAGCTCATGGCACTGTAGCCCCTCCAGGAGATAAATTCCTGCTAGTGGAGCTGTCTCGTCCAGGCAAGGAAAAACTAGTGCTGGGCGAGTTTCCTCTGGAAGATTTTCAAAACTTGATCCTGGACAATCGCGACGAAATCTATGTACTAAGAGATGATGGTTCACAGCTATTTTATAGCGGGATGGGCGGATGGTTTACTGAAGATGAGTTTGTAATTGGATTCACGGTATTCCAACCTTTACCGGAAACCTACACATTATATTGGATGGATAACCCTCCCATTCCACTTAATATTGAGGAATAACTATTCAGGTGTTGTTGTTTTATAGGTTCATCCACCAACAAAGACCATTGAGTCGACTTTTGGACACGGAATTGCCACAAACGGAAAGCAATACTCTGTTTTTTTTAATTGCCCTTCCTTTGTGAATTTTTATATAATCAATATAGTCTTTTCCTAATTCTCTCAGGTGAAAAAGGAGTTGCCTAATCAAGGAGGATGATATGAATGTGTCACTTTTACCTATCATATTGAGTATCGGTATCCTGGCATTCAGCGTTTATAAAGGTTGGAAATTAGTTGAACTATATCGAAGACAATCCGCCAGCAGTATATGGCCAGTGATCGCCGGCGAGGTGGTTTCAAAAAGAATTACAAAAACAATGACTACTAAAGGCATGATGGCCTATTTTCCAGAGATCTCCTACAAGTATTCGGTGATGGGAACGGTATTCGAAAAAAAGACCCGCTTGAAAGGCACGAATTCCGAAAAAGGTGCGGAGAACGCGATGATTAATGTACAAAATACGATCGAGCTGAGGTACAACCCGCAAAATCCCAAGGAACATATTAATGTCCTGGAAAAGATCAATGGATGGGATATTGTTCAGATCATAGTATTCCTGGCGCTTGCAGGATACCTTTTGGTACCGTTATTTTTATAAGCCTGACTATTCAATCGTATTATTCACAGAATTTACATTTAACCTCCAGGATTAATACAACGGGAGGTATTTCTTTTTAAGTTTAATTTTGTAGGGGTTGCCCAAACTCCGGTGTGGGCATACTAGGAAAAACGTAAGGTGGACACACAAGTCGACCACCCCTACTGCGGCGATAATATCCCACATACCGGCACAAATACCTAAATAATATCTACTGGTGGGCTGAAACCCAACCGCACTAAAGCTGGACATGCAGGTCCACCCCTACAACGAGGAAAATACCCTCTTGACAAAGGATGAATACTTATATAGAATGCTCTGTATAACAGAGTGCTCTATATGGAGTTGAAAAATGAACCTTTCTCATAAAGAAGCTGAAGAAGCGTTGGATCTCATCCAGGAGATGGGTAAGAAGACCCGGCACACCATTGCGAACAGCGGCGCGTATATCTTCCTGATCGTAACCGGCACCGTCTGGCTGGTTGGGTTTCTCGCCACACAGTTCCTGACCGGCGCAATCGTTGGCTATATCTGGGCAGGTGTGAGCATCCTTGGAACCGCCCTGTCCATCCTGCTCGGTCTGCGTATGGGGCCGCGCGTACGCGGACCATCCACTGCCATATCTACAAAAAGAGCCAGCCTGTTCTGGCTGCTGCTTGTCTTCTATGCAATTGCGACTATCGCCATTGCCCGGCCTACGGACGGGAAGCAGATCACCATGTTCATTATAGTGTTCATCATGATCGGCCAGTCAGCCATGGGATTGCTGCTTTCTTTCTCATCCGTCTGGTGGGCTATCCCGATCACAGCCCTGGCGCTGATCGGTTACTTCCTGTTCCCGGGGATATTCTACCTGTGGATGGGTGTTCTGGGAGGCGGCGGGATGATCGCCCTGGGCATATACATCCGCACAAGGTGGTAAGCCATGGCTGAGTTAAATGAAACCATCCATCAACCGGTGCGATTGCGCATCATGGCTGCTTTGGTGACCCTGGAGGCTGGCAGTGAGGTGGATTTCACCTATCTGCGCGGTTTACTGGATGTCACCGATGGCAACCTGGGCGCTCATCTACGCAAGCTGGAAGAAGCTGGCTATATTGCCATTAACAAAGCATTCGTCGATCGCAAACCGCGCACTTTTGTTGCCATCACAGATGAGGGACGAAAAGTCTTTCGGGAACATGTGGCAGCGCTGGAATCGATCTTGAAAAGCAAGTGAGGAAAGATATGAATACCATCATTCAAGTTGAAGGACTCCGCAAGACCTATGGGGCAACCATAGCCGTGGATGAAGTCTCGTTCGAGGTGAAAGAAGGCGAGATATTCGGGATGGTTGGTCCGAATGGCGCCGGAAAGACCACCACCATCGAATGCCTGGAAGGCCTGCGCAAACCGGACCGGGGAGTCGTGCGCGTTCTGGATGTGGACCCGCAGTTGGATAGCCATTTCTTAAGGGAACACACCGGAATACAACTGCAGCAGTCCAACCTGCCAGACCGGATGAGGGTATGGGAAGCCCTGGATACCTATGCCTCGTTTTACCCCAAAGCGGCTGACTGGAAAAAACTCATCCCCCAATTGGGGCTGGAGGAGAAACGCAATACTCCCTTCTCAAAACTTTCAGGCGGGCAGAAGCAGCGCCTGTTCATTGCCCTGGCTCTGCTGCCAGATCCGCAATTGGTTTTCCTGGACGAACTGACCACCGGCCTTGACCCGCAGGCGCGCCACGCCATCTGGGACCTGGTACGCGAAGTACGCGGCAGAGGTAAAACCGTCCTGCTGACCACCCATTTCATGGAAGAAGCCGAGCGCCTGTGCGACCGGGTAGCCATCCTCGACCACGGGCGGATCGTTGCACTGGATACCCCGGCAGCCCTGATCCGTGGACTGGGGGTGGAGGAACGTGTCGTCTTCAACCTGGAAGGGGTCCTTCCGGAAGGCTTCGAAAAAGCCTTTGCAGGAACTGTCCGGCAGGAGATTCAGGGAGAGCACGTGGTCATCCACGGGAAGAATGGCCGCACAATCCCACTGGTGACCGAGGTGGTCAACCTTCTGGCAGAGAAAGGTGTCAAATTCCGTGACCTGCGCACCGAGCAGCCAAACCTGGAAGATGTCTTTTTGAGCCTGACCGGCAGCGAGATGAGAGAGTGAGGTATCAGATGAAAAGCCTGATCAAAATGACCTGGATGGAATCCAAGCTGTTCCTGCGTGAACCAGTTGGCGCATTTTTCACACTGATCTTCCCGCTCCTGATGCTGGTGATTTTTGGCACCATATATGGCAGCAATCCCCCGCCAACACCCACCGGCATGGGAGCAATCGATTCATTGATACCATCCTTTTCTGCGATGGTCATCGGGATGGCCGGACTGATGTCTGTTACCATCACGATGGCGACCTACCGCGAGAACGGCATCCTGCGCCGCCTGCGGACCACACCAGTGAATCCCCTGGTCGTCATGGGAGCACAGGTGGTCGTCGTCTTCACCATGACCGGCCTGGGTATGCTGCTGCTCATCGCTGCCGGGAGACTCTTCTACCATGTGCAGTTCGCGGGCAACGTATTCAGCATGCTGGCCGGATTTATCCTGTGCAGCCTGAGCTTCTTCGGGATAGGATTCATTCTGGCTGGCACCATGCCCACAGCCCGCACCGCCCAGATCATCGCCATGGTGCTGCTATACCCGATGCTGATCTTCTCCGGGGCAGCCTGGCCGCGTGAATTGATGCCCGCGACGATGGTGAAGATCTCCGCCTTCGTCCCGCTGACATACGTGGTCAACCTGCTGCGCGGGTTGTGGACCGGCCAACCCTGGGGCAGCCACCTACTAGATGTTGCCGTGCTGACCGGCATGCTCCTGCTGGGGGTCATCATTTCGGTAAAGACCTTCCGTTGGGAATGAAGATGGCTGGCTGCTTTTATATATCGGGATGAGGGGTTATTTCCGAAACCCGACAAGAAGGAGTTGGATTGAGCAGAGCGAAATCCAACATACAAGAAGAGCGGATATAAAGTCACTGCAACAGCTGACACACAGGTCTGCCCCAACAATTTGTATGTGTTAAAATGACTTTATGGGCAGATCCTTTCAAGTGAAAAGTTTGATACTGGTTTTATTCTTCCTCGGTGCATGCAATCCGGCGCAGCCTAGAATGACCACATCTGCCACTTTGCAGATGCCGACAGGTTCCTTCACAGCTACGGCACTGCCCAACCCTACCACTACGGCAACAGCCCCCCTGACCCCGGCACCAACGAACACATCCAGCCCCATACCAACGGGCACAAGCACCCCCACACCTACCGTCACACCAGAGCCAACCTATGTGGTGCTGCGGGGCACCGTTAACCAGAAGCATGTGAGCTGTTTCTATGGTCCATCGAAAACATACCTGTATAAATACGGATTGTTGAAGGGTAATCGCCTTGACATCATCGGGTATATGGCAGATACAGGCTACATCGAAGTGAAAGCCATCGGCGGCAACAATCCATGCTGGATGAACATGGAGTGGATGGATGTGCAGGGAGACATTAACCTGGTGCAGCCGATTGATCCTCTGGAGGTCAAGCTGCCACAATCGCCCTATTACGGCGCGTTGACATGGGTCAAAGCCACCCGCACTGGCGACGATGTAATCATCACCTGGGAAGAGCTGGGCATGAGCCCGGGCGATGATTCTGAGCAGGAGCCTTACCTGGTGGAAGCCTGGGTATGCCGGAACGGAAAGCTTACCTTTGTGCCTATCGGCGCATACTATACCGAAGCAACAGTTGTGGATGAACTAGGCTGCAGTGAGCCATCATTCGGGCGTGTGTATGGTGTGGAAAAGCATGGTTACACCAAACCCCGTGAGATCCCCTGGCCGCAGGCAGAAGTCCAAAATTAATGTTAGTGAGACATCAGCGCATATGCTACAATGGATCCTTGCAAACGACTCTTCCTGCCAAGTGCCTGATCCTTTCGCTGCTTTTTATCAGTGCGTGCAGCCCGGCGCAAATTGCTCCGACAGCAACCAACACACCGTCGCCATCACCAGTCCCATTTACATTTACTCCGCTGCCAAGCTCAACCAGCACCCCTACAAATACATCCACTCCAACGATCACCCATACACCTACCAGCACCTCCACTCCAACCGTCACCCCTACACCGAGTATTACGCCATCGCCGACTTTCGATTTCCCGAAGGTGACCGTAAACAAACAGGCGCACTGCCGTTATGGTCCTTCGGTGGCGTACCTGCATGCGGCGGATCTCTATGCCGGAGACAAAGGGGAAGTGAGAGGCAGTTTTGAATACAGCAACTGGCTGCAGATCAAGTTTGATAAGCTAAAGTATTTTTGCTGGGTGGCAGCTTCGGTGGTGGATGTCACCGGGGATATCACGCGGGTTTATAAAACAGAGCCAGACCTGTTAAGGGTTGGATACAACAATTATGGTCCCCCGAAAAATGTGAGCGCGGTCCGCAACGGAAACCAGGTTACGATCACGTGGAATAAAGTCGCGATGACCCAGGATGATGACCGTGGCTATTTCATTGAAGCCTGGATATGCCAGAATGGTGCTTATCTGTGGTGGACTGTATCCTTTGATAAGCAAAATAAAACCACTTACACCGTTCAGGACGATGCCGGCTGCGGCGAACCCTCCAGTGGAGAGATACGAACGGTGGAAAAACACGGTTATTCTAAGGCAGTCAAGATTCCCTGGCCGTAGGCGCAAAACTAAACTAAAAAGGGTGAGCCATTGGCTCACCCTTTTTCTCTCATTTCGTTCCAAGGTTACTCAATATCTTGCTTTAGTGCCTTGCGCTTTGGTCGGGGTGCAGACTCCACCGGTACAACCGGCGCTGCAGGAAGCAGTTGTGCGGATTCCGTATTCATCAACTCCCGATAAGCAAGGGTCCAATCGGTGGAAAGGAAAGTCAACAGGAAACCCTGGATTAAGGTCATCGGCAGACCCATGATCGTGGACATTACTAGGACGCCAACAATCACAGCCACAATTATTGCCAGCACCATTCCAACACCTTTGATCGCCAGGAAGAGCATTAACCCTATCGCCCCGCCGCCTACCAAACCCATCCCCAATAGGAACAGGAAAACTGGGATCATTACCAGCCCATAGCCAATACGTATACCTGTGTTGATCAGACCAAGCATGAATATATCCATGAATCGAGCCACAAACAGTTTCCAGCCTCTGCGAATCGAATCAAACACTCCCAGCCCCTCGATCACACATGCCCGCCAGACGATACGCGTGAACAAATTGGTTGCCAGATTAACCCCGATCGCCAGGACTATCAGCATTAACCCGACCCCAAAGGTGATGAAGATCCCTGCTGGATTGATGAATAAAGGGAGGGCGGCAAAGACAAAGAGAAAGAAGAACACAAGGAATACCGGTACGTGGAAAAGTAGATCGATGAGGAACAGCTGCCACGCGGAACGGCTCCATCCCAAGGTTAAGCCCTGGGTCCACTTCATCTTCTGACCACTGGTTTCGTATTTATCCACCATGCGGATGATACCCGTTTCGGTCACATAACGGATCACAGTAAATACCAAGCTGATGAGGATCATGACGCTCATCAAGGCGATGCCTATAATAATCAGAGCTACGATCACTTCTCCCGTGAAGATATTTTCAATAACCTGACCGAACTTGTTTATTTCATTCTGTAAGTCCGGTGGAAAATTACCGGGTAAGTTGAGGTTGCCGCCCTGGTCGAACTGATATCTCCAGCTATTATTGGAGGGAGTAGTCATACCACTGCCACCATAACTGACACTGACGAAGGCCAGGATGAAACCCATTATCCACAACGCCTTATAATCCCACAGGATGCGGCAGGCACGTTCTAATATCCGAGAGAATTTCATAATTATTTCTCCTTACTTATTTACACAATTGGATCTCTGCACAGAGGAAGGGTAAAGCTATCATGCAATGTCAATGCTTCAAGTATTCAACCTTTCCAGTGTCAGAAAGTCTGGTCAGGCAATGGTTTATCGAAAGACTAAAAGGCCAATCTATAATGTGGGGCATGACCAATAAAGAAAATGGCTGCAGAGTACCAGGTCTATCTCATTTGGATCATATTCACTACAGGTGCATTTCTTACTCGATCTGCCTCCTTTATATAAATAGGGCTCACTATATATACGATAACTTCAGACAAGGGTTGCAGCGATCACTAAGCATAAAAATCCACAATTCACCTAAATATGAAATATTTTAATTAAGATGACTTGGGAATTATTTTGTATAAAATAGCCTATTGGGCGAGAAAATCTAAATTCCATTTGGCTTAATGATGCATATAACGAGCGATTCTTCTGACTGAATAGCAAACCATCATTTGGGCAGGAGTGCGGGGTGGAATAACAAGGTTACACCGAACCTCGTGAGGTTCTCTGGCCTCAGGCAGAAACCCTAAATTAGTAAGCTCAAAACCTCATCATAAGGGCGAACATATAAATCCCGAAGGGCACGCATATCCGTCCTAACAAGATAGAGTGGGAAAGATTAATTACAGCTTTAGGTATTTCAAAGCCTCATAGACAAGGAAAGCCGGCCATACCATGGCTTTGAGAAAACCCAGAACACCCAACCAGAAGGTGGTAGCCTGGCTGATGAAATACACCGCTGCGCCGATAAAACCCAGCCCATAGACAGCTCCGGATCCACCACGATGAATGATCCTGGTCCGGTCATGATGGTGTTCGTGTTCAGACTGTTCAGTATCCATAATTTCTCCTTTTGTAAAGAACCCTTCATAATAACTACGAAATCTTCAGAGTTCGGTTGCGCGGCAATATAATATTTAGTCTTTATAAATTGCGAGAGATGATAGGGATAAGTTACAGACCCTTTTTTACTTGAGTTGCCAGCCAGCTTTCAAGCTCCGGGATATTCTCATTGAGCCTAGCAGCTGCCAAGACGGGTAACCAGCGCTGGTATTCCTGTTCTCCTCCCGGACGCAGTCTAAAGTAATGATTGAGGAATATAGTATGGAAGAGCCGGGTAAACCTCTTCATGAAAGGGTTGGGGATTAAATCGCTTGCAGCAGAGCCTAGAATAATAATACTGGAGCGTGTCAGGTCCGCGAGCGGATTGCCGAGAGAAGCATCGTACCAGTCAATGACGACTTCAGCGTGAGGGGTCAACATGATGTTGCCGGAATGAAAATCACCATGGCAGATACTATCACCGTTAGGGAGGGAATTGAGTAAGGATAATATTGCAGATTGGTCTATTGCGGACAAGGTCTTTGCATTTTGGATCTTGGTTTCCAACCTTTGCCGTTGTGATGGAAGGTGTATGTCTGATACCACTGCATGTATTTGAACCTGCAAAGCTGCCTGTCGTCGTGCATAATGCCAGATCCGCCAGGGTTTGCAATATAGTGCTTCTAGCATGGACCACCCGTTCAAACGTTCATAGATCAAACCGCTACGCCCGTTGATTTGAATGATATCGCCTACGTGTGGAACAGGAAGTCCACTTGCTTGTACGGCATTAGCAATTCTTGCTTCAAAATGAATGGAATTTATATCAAACCAATTGTGAAATAATTTGAGGATGTAACCATCCTGCCAGGCGTAGATATCAGCAGTTCGACCGCGCGCAATTGGCTGCCCTAGGGAAAAATCAATAGGGTTTTCTAGCTTCAGATCCATTTCAAATTCGATTATACAAGTAAAAGAAACTAGAAACGGTTCTTATCCTCAGCGATTTGAGGAAGTATTACGTAAAAGAAAAGTCCTCACCCTCAATTCATTAACCCGGTGAACACTCTCCGCTGAGGTCCATTGGGAGAGTAATGGTCATGGTACACTGGTCGTTGCCGCGCAATAAAGTTTCCACATGTTCAATTTTTACTGGCTTACCCAGGATCCCTTCCCATAAGCGTGTGTACCAGCCTGCACCACAGTAACAAAAGGTAGGAGAAAGTTTCGAAGGAATTTCATCCAGAAATGGATGTACAAAGGAACAATGACAGTAAGCCCTACGCTTTTCAGCGGGGGAAACTGCGTTCTTGTATCCTTCAGGGTCGAATGGATTTTTTCGCATATATAGCACATTACCGTGGCGAACCGGCTTTTCATACCAGAAATCATCGCTGTACATTTCCTGCAGAACTTCATCCAATTCTCCGTGTAAGTAAACTTCGCGGAGATGGTCGATACGTTCTTGTGGGAAGACATGTGCGCAATTGGCAACCACCCGGCATTTCACTTCGGGGTCATCAGTCAAAATATCCAATCTCTGCATGGCGCTGCTGATCCAGGCTGTATATTCAGCGAATGTCGAATTTGGTGTGATAGATTCCATTCCCTGCATTAAGGTGTGTCGGGCATCAACCCCAAGGTATTGTTCAGCTCCCTCACCCAACAGGCGGTCCCATTCGTGTATGACGACCTGCACCTCTGTTACATTCCGCTCGGGTGAAATAGGATCGTTCAAATGGTATATCTCTCGGCGAAGAAGTGAGGTTGTCCATGCGTGCTGATCGAGATAATCATACACTCTCAATACAGTCTCGCGGATAGTCTGATGAGGTCCATGATGCAAGGTGCTCAACACCGGGACTGCCTCCAAAGTACGGGTGTTGATGGAATCTGTTTTGACCGGTTGGGAAACGGGGAAAGCCACTTCCAGAAGGAAACCATCCTTTACTGCTCCCCCATGGAAAATCACCATCGCATCACCACAAATGGAATCTCCACAGGCTGAGCGTAACAAATCTATTAGAGGCACGATTTGGTCCCGGTTGTCCACACGGGTCTTTATGTAGGCAATAAGGGTTGAGTCCACACGTTTATAAAAGATGGGTTGATCATTCATGGCAATTTCCTCCAAATTTCGGCGAATAAGAAATTCAAAGTATCATCTTTGGTAAATTATCGCATAAATCGAACCATAATCCACCACCCGCAAGTATTATTTAATCCCCAACTGCAGAGGTGAATATCCTCTGCAGATATTAAAAATCTACAGAATGATGGATCTTGAATTCGAATTATTCGTTAATGAGAAATGATTCCTGCTTTTCAAATACGTTAAATATGCTATATTTATGACATAAATATACAGGGGTATAATGTTCAACCGTCTGTTATCCAACCGTCTCACTGTGGTCAACCTGGTTGCCCTGCTGCTCATCGGAGCGGTCGCCGGGCGAATGCTGCCATTCTACATCGGTACATCCAAGGCTGGAGCGATGATTGCCTTGCTGACTGGCTATCTGTTGATGTTTGCTACACGCGGACTTATAACCAGACGTTTAGGTGGAGAATATTTTCATCTTTATGCAACCATCCAAATGGGCATCACACTGATCATGATGACAGCCATTTTCCTGGATGATGCTCCACTGGACTTCTTTGCGCTGTTACTGGTTCCAATCTGTATGCAGGCCATGTGGTATCTACCGGAAAACCAGGGAATGATCTGGGTCGGTTTATTGGGGTTGATCATAACCATCCTATTGACCTCCTATTTTGTGATTTATGAGCACAGTTGGGAAGGAGTCGGGTATAGCTTGGCGTTTGTATCAATTTTTGTGCTGGTTGCCATTTTCAGTTCAGTTACCCGCCGTGCTGATGATGCCCGCAACCAAACCCAGATGCTATTTCAGGAACTACAGGCTGCCAATGCCAAATTGGAAGAATACTCCATGCAGGTGGAACAGTTGGCGATCGTGGAAGAACGTGGCCGTCTGGCGCGTGAACTTCACGACTCAGTCTCTCAGACCATCTTCAGTCTCACACTCACTGCCCAGGCTGCGAGGTTGCTATTAGACCGGGACCCGTCACGGGTTCCGCAGGAACTGGACCGACTACAAACGCTTAGCAGAAATGCACTTGCAGAGATGCGGACACTTATCCAGCAGAATAAACCTGTCGAATCAACGGAACTTGACCTAAACGGGATGCTGAGTAAACACATTGATGAACGACAGGCTTTGGATGGATTGACCGTACACCTTGAAGTGCTAGGAAATCAACCGCTGTCGGAAGTTATTAAAAGCGGTTTGTTCAGGATCGCACAGGAAGCATTGAACAATATCGTAAAACATGCCGGGGTAAAGGAAGCCTGGCTGTCCCTTGATCTGAGTGGAGACCCGATCCGGTTATGTGTACAGGATCATGGTGCTGGATTTGATCCAGCTGCTAACATGGGGATTCCGGGGCATTTGGGATTGGAAGGAATGCAAGAACGGATCAAGACAATGGGTGGGAAGATCAAAATCACATCAGCACCCGGGGCGGGCACACTGATTGATGTCCAAATCCCATTGCCTGAGGAGGAAATTCATGGCTGAAACGAAAAGGATCAAAGTAATGCTGGTGGATGATCATGCCATAGTCCGGCAGGGACTGCGGACATACCTTGAACTGGTGGATGATTTTGAGATCGTCGGTGAAGCTTCAAACGGAATCATAGCTGTAGAACGAGCGGCAGCCCTGCAACCGGATGTCATCCTGATGGATCTGGTTATGCCGGACATGGACGGTATTTCTGCCACCAAGCTGCTAAAGGAAAATGGCTCCAAGGCGCGGATTATTGTCCTCACTTCATTCGCGGAAGATTCAAAAGTAATTCCGGCCATCCAGGCTGGAGCAACCAGTTTTCTACTCAAAGATGTCACTCCAGGAGATCTGTGCGATGCAGTGCGAGCCGCGTACAATGGAGAAACCCGCCTTCACCCATCGGTTGCCCGTAAACTCATGGACCAGGTTATACCGCAGCCTGCCTCACACACTCATGAACGAAAGGTGACCATTACAGTCAGGGAAATGGAAGTATTAAGATTGATAGCTGCCGGAATGAGCAATAAACAGATTGCGTCAAAGCTGGTGATCAGTGAGAAGACAGTGAAAACGCATGTCAGCGCTTTACTATCCAAGCTTGATCTGGCAGACCGAACTCAACTGGCGATCTACGCGGTCAAACAAGGATACAACAATACAGATTAGGCTTAGGTCTTAAGCCCTATCTTCTACATCTCCAGACCGATCGAAAAGATCGGTCTTTTTTATTCACATCTCGTTCTCCCGGTCGATGGAAATAAAATACGACAACCGTATATTGATACCGACAAATGGAAACCAATAGAAAGAAAGGCTAGGAAAAAATGTGTGATTACCAGACAGTATATAAAGTGAGTGGAATGCTCCAGGCCATGTACATACGCTCTGGACTTGAAAATGCCGGAATACCTTCCAAGGTAGCCAATTCTCAAAATGAACCCGGACTAAGCATACTCGTTCCAACGAACAAGCTATTCGAAGCCGAGAACATCCTATACCCGATCAAACGGACTGCAGAGATATTAGCCGCCCGGCGCAATTAATCCGGATTTCCGGAAATTATCAACCTATTATTTGAAAGGAAAATAAAATGATCACAAGCAAATCTTACCAAACAGGCAGTCTGGCGAAATCAGAAAGCAACACAATCGCCAAAACATCAGTCTTATCAAGGACCGCATATATCGACATACTCCGTTTTGTTCTCATCGCCCTGGTGATAGCAGTGCATGCTGCGGTTACTAATGGATCCATTGGCGATTGGACGTATGAAGACCCCAGGCAGGATGAGTTATCCGGTATAGTACTCTCCTTCCTTGTGTTTTACAGCCAGGCTTTCTTTATGGCGCTGCTCTTCTTCTTTGCAGGTTACTTCACTCCCGGTTCAGTAGATCGCAAAGGATGGGGCGGATTCTGGAAGGATCGTTTCCTGCGCCTGGGTATTCCGCTAATTGCGTATACCTGGTTCCTTGGCAGTATCCCCAACTATATTGATGCCACAGCCAACGAAGGTTATCACCGCGGATTCTGGACCTTTTTCCCAAACTATGTTTTGCACCCGGATGAAGGCCCAACCTGGTTCCTGTTTGCACTGCTGGTTTTCAGTGTTGGTTACTTCATCTGCCGTGAAGCAGGAAAGCGATTGCTTGTGAACAATACCTGGATGAAGAAGCTCACTGTTCCCGGTAATTTGACTCTCATCACCGCAGCTGCTTTCTTATCCATCGCCTTGTTCCTGGTCGCACAATTCATCAGTATGGATAAAGCTGTGGATATCTTCGGAATATTCTCCATGAAGTTGACCTTCTTTCCCTCTTACATCCTTTTCTTCATCGCCGGTATACTTGCCTACCGCAGCAACTGGATGGAACAATTCGATACGAAAGTACAGCGCTTCTGGAATTGGATGTCTCTTGGTCTTCTCATCACCCTGCCGATCCTGCTGTTGGGTGGCGGAGCTGCAGATGGCAAGATTAATTTATTCCTGGGCGGCTGGAATATATGGGCATTCTTAACAAGCACCTGGTTAAGCTTCACCTGCATCTCATTCAGTGTCTCTTTGACCCTCTGGCTGCGTAACCGAACTGCTTCAAACTCAAAATTGGCTTCTGTAGTTGGAAAAGCGAACTTTGGAGCATATTTCATCCACCCACTCATCCTTGTACCGATCACTTTTGGTATCAGTTTCATCACTCTGCCCGGATTGCTCAAATTCTTGATAGCAATCGCCGTCACAGTTCCCATGACCTATCTGCTCGCTGATGGACTCCGTCGAATTCCTGGTTTGAACAGAATTTTCTAATCCTTCTCTTCAAGTCGTACACCAATAAAAAGACCGCACCAGAGGATACAGGTGCGGTCTTTTTATTTTCAGATTGAAGGCCATGTCATTTAACTGATCATCCTTTATACAACCCATCCATATTCACACCAGATAGATGAGCAGCAAAGGAGCGTTGATCTAGTAACGCGAGGCTTTGTACCATTACCGGTGTCAACAAAGGAATTGCCTTGAGAGTGTATAAATGCTTTTCAATGACATCAACGGCATGATCATCCACCAGCCAATTCAAGCGATCAAAGATCTTTAGGTGTACCGGTCGAGTGTAACCCCGCAAGGTTTTCAAGCGGTCCATATTGAAATACACCTCAAAATAGGACATGACCAGTTCCCGCAGCGACTTATAGATCGGCTCGCGGTAACGCAATCCGATAAAATTGGATTTAGCGACACAGCCCCAGCGGTTGTTCTGCTTGAACAATGCCAGGATGTGGTCATCATCAGTACCGGGTTGGGGGAGCAGATCGATGATCTGTGCAGGGAAGCCCAGCCTTTTCAACATCGCTGCAGCGAACAAACCGCCATCAAGGCAGTGCGCCTGTCGATCGCGTAATACGTTGATCACACTGCGATTATTCCCTGTGGAAGGATACTGGACAGTATCCAGAAACAAGGAAATTTTACTGGGGGTATCCAATCCATCCACGATAAGTTTTTCTGCGGGGATAAGAAGGGAATTGAAGCGGGTAATTTGGTCGATTTTCATATTACTTACCCATATATTAATTAATACTGACGATTGATATTTGAAAGCATTCTGAATTGAAGTGAGATATTAAATGGTTTATTCCGGGTCACAGGCTTTAAGATCGAGATTCACCTGGGACCGGATAAGGGAATCCAACATGGATTTTTCCACCCGGGAGGTGAGATCGATGCTGATGGGGGTCACTGATACCACTCGAGCAATACGTAAGGCAAAAACATCCGATTCGGGGTCAAGCTCTTCCCCTTCGTAACTGATCACGTATTTGAGCGGGTTCGGTTCATCCCAATGGTCCCGCTTATTCAGATGTAAATGGTAGTATGGGTTATGAGCTACTCGTGTAATACACCAGGGGGTACTGCTATCTGCATTATCAGGAATTTCCACTTTTAACACATCCACATCCGGAGGCATTTTCTTTTCCAGTAGAACTTTGGCAAAGATCGTAGTGAAATACTTTGCACCAGAGAAGTCGATATCGCGGGAATATGTGAGGTTATAGCTTTCGGGTGTTTGCAAAGATAACGCCAATCCAGGAATTCCGAAGGCGGCAGCTTCAAGTGCAGCCCCGACTGTGCCAGATACGGTGGTACCAGAGCCTACATTTTCTCCATAGTTTATTCCAGACACAACCAGATCCGGACGACTGGGACAGATCTCCATAATTCCGTGGGCAATTGTCTGAGCAGGTGTGCCATTGACCCCATAGACCGTCCATTCTTTACCGTGCACATTGAGGGTTTGTGGAATGATCACCCCATCTGATGTGGCCGGATGACTTCGCCCAGCACCTGACCACTGATCAAGTGGGGCGACCACGGAAACATAACCAAGGCAGGATAGTGCTTCTGCGGCAGCCCACAACCCCGGAGATTGAATACCATCATCATTTGTTAATAATATTTGAATCGGTGTATTGTTCATGATCTATCCCAACTAATTGAAATGGAGCGGAAAACCGCTCCATTATTGTGTGCCCTCGGGGCGACTCGAACGCCCAACCTACTGCTCCGCAAGCAGGCGCTCTATCCATTGAGCTACGGGGGCAGGGCTTTTTAGCGTTTCGATTCTACCCCAGTTGAAAGGTATGGTCAAGGAAAACAACACCGGGTGGAGTTTACCCGAAGTGAGTGATCGAGTGAATCAATTTGTTAATCAGGCCAACAGGTTTTCCATCCGGTACTTTCAAGGTTACAACGGTAATATTATCATGCCCACCCCGGTCACACGCAAGAAGGATCATCTCATTAATCGCTTTATCCAAGGAGTCGGTGTGTTTGTTGACGATGTTCACGATCTCTTTATCTTTCAGGTAATCTGTCAATCCGTCAGTGCAGAGCAGGAGAATATCATCCGGCCGCAGATTGATTCCCTGGTTCGCCAAGGCATGCTTATCATCTTCCCCGCGTCTCAACTGCAACCGTTGGTCTGCCTCGGGCACAACCGGGGCACCCAGATAACGGCGGATCACATGCGCATTTGGATGCCCGACAACCTGATCATGGGTGATGGTTCCCTTTTCAAGAGCTTCCTGAATCCAGGTGTGATCGACGGTTATCTGTTTTATCATGTGCTTACGAATGAGATATATACGGGTATCGCCGATTGAAGTGGTAAATAGTTGCGTGCCTACCACCAAAACCATAGCGCAGGTGGCTCCCATTCCACGGAAATCTTCCGAAGTTTGTGCTTTGGCATAAATGGCTTCGTTTGCCATTTGAGCAGCAAGCAACATTGTTTTTAATGGCCGGTCCCCAAAACTGTTGCCCACTGTCTTTGTTATGATATTGACAGCCAGTTCGGCGGCAATTTCACCAGAACGATGCCCACCGATTCCATCACAGACCACAGCAAATGTCACCGGAGTCGTGTTTGAAGAACTCAATTGGTATGAAGTTACGCTGAAACGATCTTCATTGATCTTACCGGTCATTCCAGGATGAGTTCCTGTAGCTTGAAGCATGTGTTTAGGTTCTGATGTGTGCATCTAGATAATTATAAAACGTAATCATGATTAATCGTCAATTGTGAATAGGGTATTCCTGGAACCTGTAAGTAACTACACCAATTCTTATCAGATCTCCCTGAGTTAGGGTTACACCTTCGTCAGGAACAGGATTGTCATTTACCAGGGTTATTACACCCGGCACAGCGTTTGCTGCGAAATAACTTCCATTGTGGTCTGTCCAAATCAGTGTATGCCGGGGAGCAACTCCTTCAGCATTTAGCACCACATCTGCTATTTGCCTATCTGACCCGATGGTGAATTTTCTTTCACCTATGGGTATATCATATCCCGGGGTTGACTCTGTGTCCCTATTGACCTGGATAAGGGAGACAGTTTTGTATTTTGGGAAAGGCTGAGACCTTGAAAACTTTTGATTCTCTTTTGCCTTGTCCTGTCGGATCTTGACCGGTTGAGATACCGGATCCTTTCTGGAACCAGGAGGTTGGGGTGTGTCTTTTGCCTGTGATCGGTTTCGCCAATTCAGGAATAATACAGTGCTAAGAACACCTGCAGCAAAGATCAACCCCAACAGGATATAGATTCCTCCACCATTCCAAAAATCTGCCCAACGATTTATAGCAGGTAATATGATCACAATTTCTACCGGAACTTCCACGCTGCGATTGGTAAGACCTAATTCATCGGTGACCTCAACCTGGAGAAGGTGTTTCCCGTTTGTTTTAAACCCGATGAGATTCCATGTAAATCTATCGAATGAGGGTTGACTGGAAACAGCCGCGACTTCACCATCCACCAATAACCTGGATGAAGAAAGCACCCTTTCGTATCCATCCGGATACTCCACCAGTATCTCCACCGACTGATCTGTAGGCGCAAGAAACTCTATCTGATCCTTGTTGGTAACTGTAGTGGAACGAATGATCTGGCCGGGTAAGTTCACAAAAATAGGGTTAGGCGGCTGTATATTGATGTTGAATAATACGGGCAGGGAAGTAACGGTTTCATTACTCAGGCGAACCTGACCCAGCAGGTTATGCTGTCCGGATTGGGTGAGGCTGGATTTGTATGTGACCTGGTAAATGGATCTCAGTGGTTCAATCAAGGAACTGATCGATGGCATTTCTTCGGTACCCGAAAAAGCGACGAACTGTCCACCAGTCTGGATGGCAAGCTGGCGAAGTTCTTCAGCCCTGGGATCGGTATACTGCGCTTTGGATGTGATCATCCAAACGAATATTTTGGTTTTAGCCTGATTTGCCCGATCCACAACATCTTTTAACACTGGCCCAAGTTCGGTTTCGGGAAGAGGGGTGATATATAAGATCGCTTTACCAACAACAGAATCAGAAGTGTATCCAAGCGCAATATCCACGGCTTGTCCCAATAAATCCGGTGAGGGGACTGAATCTTTTAATACGGGATCGTATGAAAGAAAAGCGGTCTGCCAGGATGTCACATCCTTCAGATGGATTTGGTGTAACCCGGAGTTAGTGATCAGGCTGAGGTCATCGATCGTAATCTCCCGCTGCTGATCAGCCCAAAGGTTCAGGTACTCCACAAGGTACTGGAAGCGTGTGATCCCGAGCGTGTTGCGGTTGGCAAATGTAGGGGCTGCATTGATGGCTACTGTGACCTGCAACCCAATCCGTTTTTCCTGTAGATCAGTGATAGTTGCAGCCTTCCCATCTTCCAGGATGGAGATACTATCTTTGGTTAAGCCATTAATGAATGTACCATCGGCTGCATGCAGATCAAGGCTGGTGACGTTATATGGAAAATTTGTCGTGTCAGGAGCAGACACAAAAACGGTTGAACCTTCCGCGGCAAATACCGCCCCTGGCACATTCAATATTAACACCAAGATGATTAGTACAATTTTTTTCATTTATACCGATGGCGGTACCTCAGGTAATACTTCAACAGGTGCCAAAGGTTCTTCCGTCGTTTTTCCTGTCAAGCGCATGAATGTCAGGGTCCAGGTAGATTGGAGGTAGGCTGTTAATATGCCGCTGAACAAATATAAAACAGGTAAATAAATACAACATAGCGACAGAGAGATGATCCCGGTGGTTTTTAAAGCATCCATAGAACCGGAGATCAGTGGAATGATGAGAGGCAGCATGGCCAGGAAGATGGGAATCGCTAATATAAAGTTGATGATCCCGCCACCAATACCGAGGATCAGGCTAATCAAGATCAACTGCCAGGGATTCTTTTTGACCACCTGCCAGCCTCTTTTTAATCCGGCGAATATTCCCGTTCCCTCAACAACTATGGCGATGATGGACTGTTCAAGAAGGATCGAAATTAACCAGAAAACCGGAACCAGTATGCAAATAAATGGTATCAGGCAAAGCATACCAACTCCTGCCGTGACCACACCCAGGAGAATTAAAGGCAGCATGAATGCCAGAAGAACGATGACGACTGCCAAACCCGCAAGAAAATTGAACCAGAAAACTTTCCAGAAGTAATGCATGCTGTCGCGGAGCAATAAACCAAAAGGAATTTTATCGTCACTTTTGTCTGCCCGTTGTGTTCCGAGAATCAATCCCGTTTTACCAATCGTGGCAAGAACGGCAAAGAAGATTATCAACAGGATGATCACCAGGGCAAAAAGAACCCACCCCCACCATTGGACATTCTCTATAAAATGTTGAGCATTTTCGAGAAGGCGTGCCCATTCGGGAGGAAGATTGCCAAAACCAGATGAATTACCCCCGTCAGAGATACTGCTATTTCCTCCTCCTCCGCCGCCACCCCCGCTGCCCTGTCCAAAACTGGCGAGAATTCCGAAAATCCAAAGAACTTTATGCTTCCAGATAACTTTCCAGGCTTTACTTAAAACCTCACCGTAATCCATAGTTTCCTCGCTTTATTATTCCCATTCGATGGTTGCAGGCGGTTTACTGGTTACATCATAAACCACACGATTAATACCCTTTACCTCGTTTACAATCCGGTTTGAAACTTTTGCCAACAGCTCATAAGGCAATTTGGTCCAACCGGCTGTCATAAAATCATCAGTCGATACTGCCCGCAGAACGACCGTCTCCTGATAAGTGCGCTGGTCGCCCATCACACCCACAGAGCGAACTGGCAGTAAAACAGCAAACGCCTGGGCGGCTGACAGGTCATCGCCACCAGACAGATTAAGCAGATCAGCGGACTGTAGTTCAGAAGTGAAAATATCATCAGCGTGCCGTAGAGTGTCCAGTCGCCCCTCAGTCAATTCGCCAAGGCAGCGAACTGCCAACCCGGGACCAGGGAATGGCTGCCGCCAGACTAATTCATGTGGTAATCCCAGGGCTTCACCCACTTTGCGGACTTCATCTTTAAAAAGATAGCGCAAAGGTTCAATCAGCTTGAAATTTATCTCTTTTGGAAGTCCACCCACGTTATGATGGGTTTTAATGCGATCACCTTTGTTTCTCTCAGGAGCACTTGATTCGACTACGTCTGGATAGATCGTTCCCTGCACAAGAAACGGAGGAGAACCCAACTTGCGGGCGTGTTCTTCAAATTGACGGATGAAAGTCTCACCAATGATGCGGCGCTTCTGCTCAGGATCTGTGACACCTGATAATGCGGTCAAAAATAATTTCTGCGAATTCAGAGTTACAAGGTCCATTTGCAGGTTGTTATGAAATGCTTTTTCAACCTGTTCCTGCTCATTTAAACGCAGCATTCCGTGATTAATAAAAACTGCAGAAAGCTGATCACCAATCGCTTTACGTACCAGTGCAGTTGCAACACTTGAATCAACTCCACCACTCACAGCAGAGAGGACATTTTGGCTGCCTACCTGGTGGCGGATATTGTCGATACTGGTTTGGATGATAGACTCAGGAGTCCAATCGGTGACAGCCTGACAAATATTCAACACAAACCTGCGTAGAATTTCAAGACCATCCGGTGTATGCCTAACCTCAGGGTGAAATTGAACACCATAATACCCGCGGTGGTAGTCTCCCATCGCTGCAATCGGACTATTAGCTGAAGATGCGATCGCTGAGAAACCACGAGGTAATTCTTCAATTCGATCACCATGAGACATCCAAACCTGGTGTGATCCTTTTGGAAGCAGAGGATTGTTCATTTCTGTTTGAATGTCTGCATGGCCATATTCACGCTGTGTACTTGAAGCGACCCTGCCACCCAGAGCATGTGTTAATGCCTGCATCCCATAGCAGATTCCAAGTACTGGCAGACCTGAATCGATCACATATTGCGGCATCTGCGGGGCGTTCATCTCATAAACTGATGATGGGCCGCCAGACAAAATAAAACCTGCCGGTTGTAGCGATAATGCTTTCCCCGGTTCAGTATCCCATGGAAGCAATTCGCTATAAACCGACAGCTCCCGTACCCTACGAGCAATCAGTTGCGTATATTGAGATCCGAAATCCAAGATGATTATTGCGTTTGACATGATAGGGATAGTATATCATTTCCAGCCAGAATCTTAATTCAATCCCGAGACTGGAAAGGGAAAATTTTTTTAAATGGATTAAGCTGGCCTGAAGTTAGAAAACTAATTTGATTTGGATGGATTACCTGTTTGTTCATCCAGTTTTCGAGCGAACCATAACAGGTGGAAACCCCATCCACGAAGATCAACAAATAATCCGTCGGAAATTAATTCTGAAGTTGGGCGGATGAAAGCATCCCCCTTTATCAGGTCGACAAGCCGCCAATTGGCACCATCCAGATCTTTCCATGGAAGGACCACCTTACCCTGAGCAGGTTGGTCAGAATAGTTGATAATTGCCAACAAGGTCTCATTGGGGCGATGCCAACTCCAACACAATAGCTGTTCATGACTTTGATTGTCTTCCCAACCATAGTGTAGACATCTTTTCCACTCACCAAGTTTTTGTAAAGGTGAAGATGACAGCCTGACTAAAAGGCTGTATATATTTTTCCATTCGATCACTTCCGGTTCATCCATCCATCGGCGAAGGAAAACCGGTAGTTTTACTTTCCGACCTTCAAATTGGCCGAGATGAAAAAGTTTTGCTCCCGGAATAGTTGAAAGAATTATTGCGGCCGCAATCGCTTTGGGTGTATTAAACATGGTTGCGGCGCGTTGTTCGTCATGATTTTCGATAAACCTTAACATTTGCTGCTGTTTTTCTACTACGGCCTCCAGATACCGTTCTATGGATGGAGCTTTAGCAAAAACCAGCAGATCATATAAATCTTTATCGTAACAAAAATTAATTCCGGCTTGCGCCAACTCCAGTTGAGTTCCCCAATAAGCTTCAGCAATAAAATGGAAATCAGGATGGGTCTTATGAACTGAGGATACTACCTGATCCCAAAATCCTTGTGAAAGTGGAGCAGATGCTTTTTCACCCCAATTCTGGCTAAAGATCTTATCGAGCATAAGCATAGCCATATCGCAACGTACCCCGTCACATTGGTGGGCGATATCTTCCAGTGTTTTTAATGCTGCATCTCGGTAATCGGGATGGAAGGCGTTCAATTGGGCAACATCCTGCCAGGCGGGGTAATTCGGGTCTTTACCACAGGCTATCACTTCACCACGCGATTCGAAGTAAGAACCAGATGCCGTCAATAGTTCCTGAACAGATCCATGAATAAAGTATTCCGGGTGTTGAATCACCCAGGGGTGATCACGGGCGACATGATTCGGGACGAAATCCAGCATGATTAGAATACGGCGGGCAAGCAGTGCACGCCTGGCTGCAGCCAGTCCCTTTTTTCCTCCCAACCGTTCATCCACAACGTAGCGTTTAACACTATAGGCTGAACCCAAATTGTCATCTTCTTCAAAATCTGGCAAGGCATTGTAGAAATCCTGTTGGAGCATCTCATTGGCCGACGATATGCTTTTGCTCTCAGGACTGCGTTCCCAAACACCCATGAACCAGACGACATCGACACCCATTTTCTTGATTATTTCCCATTCCTGCGTGGGAACGTTTCCGAAGGTGATGTCGTAATCATATTTTTTACTAAGCTCATGCAACCAGACCCATGTGTTTATCTCATAGATCACTGGATTATTTGGCCATTTTGCCATATTTCCTCCTGAAACATCCATATCAATTTATAACCCTTCCCATATCCGAATACAATACCTGCATTAGAGGTAACGAGAAAGATCGGGATTGATCCATATATAGTACTCATTATACTTCCGTGTAACTTTTCGGGAAAATCAACGTATTATTATATGGAGGAAAAAATGAAATCATTTTGGACTAGATTAATTGTAAATGCTGCTGCAATTGCAGTAACAGCCTGGCTATTGCCGGGGATTGCCATTGGCGGGAATAAATGGGTCACCATTTTATTGGTTGCACTCATTTTCGGTATTGTAAATGCCGTAATTAAGCCGATCTTCTCATTTCTGACCTGTGGTCTGTATATTGTCACACTGGGATTATTCACCTTCATCGCAAATGCCCTGATGTTACTGGCCACAAGTTCGGTAGCTTCCTGGGTTGGATTACAATTCAAGGTGGATGGTTTTTGGACAGCACTGGTTGGTGCATTGATCATCAGCATTGTCAGTTTTGTGCTTTCCATGTTCGTGGGTGACCGAAAGCGCAATCAGAAATCGGACTAAGCCTAATAGTGTAACCAAGGATAAACAGGTCTAAATACCAGCAGAAGGAATAGACTCCTTCTGCTGGTATATTCTTTTTGGAGATAAATTTAATTAGCTGGAAATTAGTTATTCGCCTTGAGGCAAAGCAATTCTAAAAGGGAATATTTCGGCCTGCATAACCCGGTTTATTATCACAGGGTCGTTCGCTGTAACTTGCCTCGCCGCATCCATATCCTTGGCCACGAAAATCACTATACCGAATGTCTTTTCATCTTCGGTGAGTGTACGGCCGGCAAGCAGGACAACTCCTTTTTTTTCAATTTCCTTAAGGTATTCAAAGTGGGCGGATACAGTTTTTTCTTCAAATTCTGTTGGTCCATCGGTGAGCATTCCGATACGGGTCGG
The DNA here is from genome assembly GCA_964387025.1 of uncultured Leptolinea sp. Lineage (GTDB taxonomy): Bacteria > Chloroflexota > Anaerolineae > Anaerolineales > Anaerolineaceae > PNON01. The sequence goes on from CAYLUZ010000001.1 coordinate 419,369, forward strand.
GTTGAGAATGCAAATGAATTGCTGAAGATCCATTTGTTTCATTCTTCGTAGCGCAAACGCAAATACGAATCGTAGCGGGCTGGATGGATACTACCTTCAGTCACAGCCTTCCTGACTGCGCAGCCAGGTTCCATTCGGTGAGTACAATCATTGAATTTGCAAAATTGAACTAGCGGGGCGATCTCGGGGAAGTAACCGTCCAATTCTTCCGGTTCCGTGTCCCACAATGCGAGTGCTTTGATTCCCGGGGTATCTACAACAAAGCCTTCATCAGGCAGACTGAACATTTCACGCACCACTGTAGTGTGACGACCCTTGCTGGTGGAGTCGCTCACTTCCCGGGCAGCTAATCCCAATCCAGGTTGGATCAAGTTAAGCAGGGTGGACTTTCCCACACCTGAAGGCCCGGTAAACGCATTCAGTTTTCCCATCAATCGACGCTTCAAGTCTTCAATGCTTGTTTCCATGATCTTGGAAGTAAATAGTACAGGATAACCGATACTTTTGTAGAACCCGAACTTTGACTCGGCCTCTTCAGGAGTTACCAGGTCCAACTTGTTGAAGACTATGACCACAGGAAGTTTTTGCTTTTCAGCAATTACCAGGTAGCGGTCCAACATACGCAGATGTGGTTCAGGGTTGGTACTGGCAAAAATAAGCACGATCTGCTCCACGTTGGCCAACAAGATCTGCCGGTACACCCCTTTCGGAGTGGGAGCAAGACGGGCGAGCATACTGGTGCGTGGATGAATTGTTTCCACCATCCCCACACCTTCTGCATGAATGGAGACATCCACTTTGTCGCCAACAGCAATAATGTCGCCATCAAAGCGGTTACGTTTTAACTTCCCCCGCAACTGGCAGACGATCCTCCCAACTGATGTATGGACATGATAAAAACCGGATTGAGAGCGGATCACTACGCCATTTGTTATATCCATGGGATCGTTATTTCTTTTTCTTCGGCGTCTTTGTTACCTCAATGGTGGGATCCAAAGGTGAAGTGGGAGTTGCAGTTATGTAATAATTTGATTCCCATGGGAAGCGACGACTGATCTGGCCGGTAAAGTAAAGCTCGACGATGCGACGGAAGATAGGCGCTGCCCATTCTGACCCTTCACCCTGGTTTTGAATGAGTACGACGACTGCAATATCCGGTTTTCCGGGATTGCGAGCATCGGTATAGCCTGCGAACCAGGCATGGGGGTCTTCACCAGGATTAGCCTGTGCTGTCCCTGTCTTTCCATAGATAGGAATCCCCATACCCACAAATGTACGATATGCTGTACCGCGGTTGTTTTCAACAACCATATACATAGCCTCCTGGATGGCTTTCAAGTTTTCATCAGAAATTGGCAGCTTGCCTTGAACTTCAGGTTGAAAGACCAGGGTCGGATCACCATTGGGCGGTGTTATCTTTTCGATGATCTGCGGCCTATATAAGGTACCGCCATTGCCGACAGCAGCTATGAAGTGGGCTACCTGTAGAGGAGTGACCAGTAGCTCCCCCTGGCCGATAGCCAGTTGTACTGCATCACCTTCAGAGGCGGCATCGGGTACATTTCCGGTATCTTCAGCGATCTGACCAATACCAGTTTCTGTACCAAGCCCAAAACCTCGTGCCATATCTGTTACAGCGGTTGTCAAGCCGATCTGGTATAAATTTAAACCGATATGCCAGAACCACGGGTTACATGACCGCATAAGACCACCTTGAAGGTCCAGCATGCCACTTGCAGGCAACCCTTTTGTAAAAGTCCAATCATCCAAAGTGATACCAGCCAATTCGGTAAACTGAGAGGTGCAGTTGTAAGATGTGTCTTTTGTAAACTGTTTACTGTCCAGAGCTGCAGCCATAGTTATGATCTTAAACACAGAGCCAAGGGGGTATTGACCCTGGGTAGCACGGTTTAACAGCGGCTGGTTGGTATCAGAAAGCATACTCCCTAAAAACTGGAAATTGGCATTATAAGGGTCGAACAGATTTGAATCATAACCCGGAGAAGATACGATAGCCAGCACCCGACCAGTATCCCTTTCGAGGACAACAGCTGCACCGGCAAAACCTGCCAGGGCATTCTGCGCTCCAATTTGGAGGTCTTTATCCAAAGTTGTATAAATGGATTGTGAGGCAGAGGGTTCAGCAGAAGCCAGGCGGGTCACGATCTGTCCCTGGGGGTCAATTACATATAAATTACCACCATGTTTACCAGCCAGGTATTCTTCCCCCCATTTTTCAAGGCCAGACACGCCCACTTTTTCATCGCCGAGGTAGCCCATTCTTCGATAGGCATCCAATTCTTCTGCAGGGACCTGCTGCACATAACCAATAGTCTGGGGAGCTACTCCTCCATCATAATATAATCGTGTATTGTATGGAGTCACATCCACGCCGCTAAATTGAGCCAGGGCTCCTGCAAATTCATTGTATTTATCAGCGGTGGTCTCACCAACATTAACATAGTAATTTTGCTGCCCCTGGACTATCGAGCTGATCCATGGAGCCGGAATTCCGGTAAGACGATTTAAGATGCTGGTGACCGAATCTGCGGATTCTGGCAGGATCGCAGCAGGCACCACACCCAGAGCTACGGCATCTGTGAGTGCTGCAATTGCTTTTTCGTTGCGGTCATAAATATTTCCACGCGCCGGGATCTTATAATCGAGAGATAGACGATTACCACCTTTAAGCTCAGGAAGTATCAACCCATCCTCCCATTGGACCAGCCAATATCCCTTATCCTGGTCAAGAGATATGGTGATATCCCGGTCCAAGTCTCCCAGTAGAACTGTATGGTAGGTGATCCGAAAAGCCACCTGTGAGTTGGTTGGATTTGTCAGGGTGGAGATCACCGAATAATCAATTGTTTGAAGAGACATATTGATGGCAGTATCTGTATACTTTTTATTGAAATCTTCCAGACTGATGGCGTCTTTGCTTATCGGTGTTAACAGGCTGTACATCTTGGGATAATCTTCAGCTTTCCAGGAATCCAAAAATGCCTTCGCAGCAGATTCCGGGTCCGGAACCCGAGTGGTATATACGACTGGTGTAGGCAGTGGTTGGCTAGTCGATAAAACAGGCTGTGGAGGGGTGGAACCGGTGGCAGCGTTGCAGCCAGTGGTAATGATTACCAACAACATCGCTATTCGCCAAAATTTCATTTTATATCTCCTGGTTATCATGATGCCTGGTTAGAATCGTCGAAAATATCGGACACTGGTAATTTAACTTCGCCTGGCAAGCTGCAGGAATATCTTCTTCTAAATAAACTTGAAAGGATTCCAACTCTCGCACAAAGTGACATAATGGTAATCCCATTACACTTGCATAACAACCTGCCATACGTTTAACGGGATGAAAACCATCATGTTGGATTGCATAGGCACCAGCCTTGTCAAATGGGTCACCGGTTTTAATATACTCATCCACTTCCAACTCAGAATAATTGCGCATCGGAACTTCGGTTTCGCAAAGCACAGCGAATTGTTTTGTTTCTTGCACCCCGGTAATGGAGATGGCAGTCATGACCATATGTGTGTGACCACGGAGTTCCATCAACATCCTTTGAGCATCCAGATCATCCACGGGTTTCCCATAGATACTATTCATATTTACCACAATTGTATCAGCAGCCAAGATCAACTGACCCGCAGGAAATCCCAGACTGTCTGCAAGTTGTTGCGCAGCTTTTACCTTTAACTTAGCCAGACGCAAAACGCATGCTTTTGGTTCCTCTCCCGGTATTGGTGTTTCGTCCACCTGCACGGGTAAGATGATATATGACATACCGGTGAGTGATAAAAGTTCTTTGCGGCGAGGTGAGTTGGAAGCAAGAATGAGCGGAGGCATCGTATTCATAATCGATTCTAACACAAACCGACTTGTTGTTTGAAATGGTTGTGATGTAAAATCGTCTATACAACTTACTCATTACGTGGAGGTCGATATGCTTGCGCTAAAGGAAAAAATTTCCAAGGAAGGCTGTTACCTGGGAAGAGGAATATTAAAGGTAGATAGTTTTATCAATCATCAAGTGGACCCTGCTTTAATGGAAGATTGTGGCATAGAATTCGCCCGATTTTTTGCAGATGTAAATGCCAGCCGCGTATTGACTGCTGAAATTTCAGGTATTGCCCCAGCGCTGATGGCTGCACGGCATCTTAACGTTCCTGTCGTTTATGCTCGAAAGACAAAACCTATCACCATGCCCGACACTGTTTATCTCACTGTGGCACCATCACATACAAAAGGTGTCATGACCGACCTGATCGTATCACCTGAATACCTGGCTCATGGCGAAAGGGTATTGATCATTGATGATTTCCTGGCATCAGGAAGTACAATTCTCGGCTTGGTCAGGCTGGCTCAAGCTGCTGGTGCACAGATCGTCGGAATCGGTGCCCTGATCGAGAAATCGTTCGAAGGCGGCCGTAAAGCCCTGGAATATCTGAATGTCCCCATCCACTCCCTGGTGTGCATTGAACGGATGGATGACACGGGAATCTACTTTGGTAATTAAGCCAGATGAACATATACTTCTCATGTTCCATCACAGGCGGCAGAAAAGATCAGGAAAACTATCAAGCTATCGTTTCAGCCTTAATTTCTGCGGGTCATGTTGTACCCACTGCGATTTTGGCGGATCCACACATTCTGGATTACGAAGTAGCAACATCAGCCGTTGAGGTCTATCAACGCGACATTGACTGGCTGAACGAATGTGATGCAGTGGTGGCTGAGATCAGTACTCCTTCACACGGTGTCGGGTACGAGATCGCATACGCCTTGGAGAAAGATAAACCGGTTATTTGCGGTTACCAGGCTGGAAAGCGGGTATCCAAGATGCTTTCCGGTAATACTCACCCGCGGATAAATGTATTAGCATATGACGGGGTGGAAGAATTCATTGCAGCAATTTATGAATTCTTGAATAATTCGATGGTCAAGAAAAATGAAGATCGGTAGAATTTACACCCTAATTTTAATATCTTCATAATTTCCTCACAATCTAAACACATGAAACTCAATTGTTTCAGATAATATCTCCTTAGTTCAAAAAACTATAGGAGATTTTTTGATGAAGAATAATATTGTTATGAAGTTTGTATCTGGTGGAATCATTGCTGCTGCCATACTCACGATGGTTTTCACCGCAATCCCTGTTTCAGCTGCTGGTTTAGAGGGCAGAGGTGGACCAGGGGGACAGGGTGGTTATGGCGGATCCGGTATTGTAGGAAATTTATCCACAACTCCACTTACCACAGCAGAAATTGATGCGTTGAAACAGGCCGTACTGGAAGAATATGGTGCATTAAATACTTATTATGCAGTTATTGACCAATTCGGTGCTGTTTATCCTTTCTTCCAAATTGCTCGATCAGAACAGCAACATGTGAAAGCTTTGTTACGTTTAGCAGATCGATATGGGATCATTGCCTCGGTGAACCCGGGGTTAACTAACTCACCAGTTATTGGAACACTCACAGAAGCATGCCAAATCGGGGTGTCAGCAGAGATAGCTGATGCAGATCTATATACCCAATTAATGAAAGTCACGACTCATACAGATGTATTACGTGTATATTCGAACCTTCAGAGTGCTTCGCTAAATATGCACCTGACTGCATTTGAAGCTTGTGCTAATTAGGTAAAAATAATGATGAATTCTCAATCCCCCAACATTTCGGTAATTGAATCCACAAAGAAGCTAATAAAGAAGTATAACCTTAATCACCAGACGCTTCGGCGTCTAGTGCAGCTTAGTTTTGCCGCATTCATCATCGTCACTGTTCTAAGGCACATCGTGATCGGTGAAGATGGCCCAGTAATAACTGCTTCCGCAGAAGCATATTGCCCTTTCGGGGGACTTGAAACATTATATAAATATCTGGTTTCAGGAGGTGCTTTTGTATCTCACACTCATCTATCTAATGTTGTACTTTTCATAGCAGTCATAGTAACAGCAATTTTACTCCGGTCAGCGTTTTGTGGCTGGATCTGTCCGCTAGGGTCATTGCAGGATCTGGTAAGCGGGATAAGCAAGGGTATACAAAAACGACTTCCGAAACTAAAAAAAGGTTTACAGTCGATCAAACGGAATGCACCCTGGTTATCAACCGTTGACAGAGTCTTAAAGTTTGGTAAATATATCGTATTGATTTGGGCTATTGGAGGTTCTGCATATTTTGGTTATATGGTCTTTCGTGATTATGATCCATGGTCCGCTTTGATCAATATCGCTGAGTTCAGCTTTACTCCGGGATTGATCGTTCTTATACTGACCATAGTATTGTCGCTATTTGTTGAACGCCCCTGGTGCAGGTATGCATGTCCTTTAGGTGCCATCAGCGGTTTAGCCGGGAAATTGAGCCCGGTTTATTTGAAGCGAGAAGAAAGTGCTTGTACTTTATGTCAGGTTTGTACAAAAGCCTGCCCGATGGGAATAGAGGTCCATAAGGCCAAAACCATTCAAAGCGTGGATTGTATTTCATGCCTGGAATGTGTTAGCGCATGTCCACGCAAAGGAGCACTCGAGATTCATATTGGTTATTCGGGCAGGAAACCGAAAGGTGGCGAAAATGCGAGTTAAACCGATCCTATTTGGTGTCGTAGTGGTGATCGTTTTTATGTCTGTGATCGTAATCTCACAGGCTGCTGGATATTGGTCAACCTCCGGGAAAGTGACAACAAGCGGTGATCTGGTAAACCCTTCTGTAGGTGATGTTGAAACCATCAAAGGATGGATGACTTTGAATCAAATTTCTGATACATATGCAGTTCCACTCACAGAGATATTGCGGGAATTTTCGTTACCCGATGCGACAAGTGGTGATACTGCCATCAAAGACCTGGAATCAGAGACTTTTGAAGTGACCTTACTGCGTGAATGGCTTGTGTCGAGGATGAACGGCGAAGTGCCTGCTATGGCAACCCTGATGTCAACTGAGCTATCCTTACAAAATGAAGTTTCACCAACTCAGGAAGCAACCAACAGTATTCCTCTGCAACCAACAGTCGAAATAACAGAAACACATACCGCTCCAGAAAAAACGATTACCGGAAAGACAACTTTCCAGGAATTGGTTGATTGGGGTTTAGATATGAAAGTAATCGAATCTGTTATTGGATCACCGTTTCCGGGAGGAGGGATCATTATTAAGGATTATGTAACAGGATTGGGAATGGAATTTTCTCCTGTAAAAACTGCCTTACAGGGTGAATTGGATAAAGCCAGGTAATTCTATTATAAATGTAACAGGCATAGGATTCATCCAATGCCTGTTACAAAAATTTTCGTATCTAAAGTTCACGTATTACGTCATAATGATTGAGAAATGAATAAAACCGAGGAGCAACAATTGCTGGAAGGTGCCAGACGGTATGATCATGTTACCCTGGCCCAAATTTATGACCGTTACAGCCCCGGTCTTTTTTCCTACGCAATCCGGTTGATAGGTGATGTGCAAACTTCTGAAGACTGTGTAGCTGATACCTTTTCAAGGTTTTTAAGTGCCTTGCAACGAAAATCAGGACCTTATGAGCACCTTCAGGCTTACCTTTATCGGATCGCCCACAATTGGATTACTGACTATTATCGTAGTAAACCAATTCCTCAATTAGATATCGATGAACAGGTAATAACAGACCCAACCGCGGAGCCAAATGATGCACTGGAATTTAAAATATCGAGTCAAATCATTAGAGAATCTCTCTTGCAGCTAAATCCAGATCAAAGGCAAGTGATCGTCCTTAGGTTTTTGCATGGATGGGATTATTGGGAGATCGCTGCTGCCTTAAATAAATCCATTGGTGCAATAAAAGCACTTCAACACCGAGGTTTGGAAAAGTTGAATACGTTATTAATAGATTCGGAATTAAAGATGGGAGTGTGATCATGATGGACCCGCTTGATCCAAGAATTGAAAATGCACTAGATAAGTTAAGGAATGTACCTCACCGCGAAGTTGAAAATGCTGTTAAAGGCCGGGCAAATTTTCTAGGAGAAGCTCATAAAATTCAACTAAACGTATCTAATTCCGAAATGTTACGTCATAAGGGATGGAACCAAAAAAAATCCTGGACAACCAGGATATTTCGAAAGGAGACATCCCCGATGTTTACAACTTTAGTAAGTGCATTTCTAGCAATTGTATTGGCCTTAGGCGGTTCAGGAGTTACTCTAGCCGCAGCTCAATCGAGCAATTCGGATGACTTTTTGTATCCACTTAAACTATTTAGTGAAGACGTGCGGCTTGAATTGACCAATGGCACGCCTGAAGCTTTTCAGCTGGAATTGGAATTCCTCACCAGACGGACTATGGAATTACAAGCGATTATTGGTGAAAACAAGGTTCCATCCACCGGATTGATTAATCGAATACAAGAACAAATTAACACAATTCTTCAACAGGCGACTCATTTGGACAAGGAAGATAGTCTGCGGCTAATGCAGCAGATCCGTGATCAAATACAACTACAAGAGCAGCTCTTTCAGCAATTACAGTCTGGAGTTGATGATCCAAACATGTTACAGATCCGCGCAATGCTTCAGGACCGCATCAGGTTACTTGATTTAGCAACCGGCAGTTCCCAGATGACGCAAGAACAATTACAGCAAAAATTACAGGAACAGATGCAGTTAGAAAACCAACTGCAAGAACAAATAAAAGAGCAGGAACAGCTACGTATTCAGACTCAACAACCCGTTGATGCCGGAAATTCCCAAAACGACCAGAATCAAACTGGGCAACCCGGATATCAGAATGAGGATGGATCACCTGAAGAAACGCCAGTCCCAGGGAATGGAAATGGACAGGAAGTCACACCTTTATGGCCAACAGACCAACCTAACCGTGGGGGAGGTAATGGTCAAAACCAACCGTAGAATTTTAATAGTATAAACATGAACAATAAAAACAAACCAGCCAGGATTTTTCTGGCTGGTTTGTTTTTATTGTTGTAATTAATTAAGTGGTTGCGCCTTCTGCAATGGGGAGAACCACGGTTACGTTTGTTCCCTTTTCTATGGTTGAATCGACCCAAATCCTGCCCTGGTGGGTTTCGATGATGGATTTTACGATCGATAAACCCAACCCGGAGCCGGGGATATCGGATGTGGTATTACTGGCCCGGTAAAATTTATCGAAAATATACGGCATATCCAAAGCAGGTATACCGTTGCCTGTGTCTGAAACAAGCAGGATCAGCTGTTTTCCATCCACTTGCGCTTCTACTTTAATCTTTCCACCTTCGGGGGTGTAAGTAATGGCGTTATCTAATAAATTATCGACCATTTGCCGAATTTGAATTGGATTTCCATACAATGGAGGTAGATCTTTCTTATAGTTCTTGGATAAGGTGAGACTCCCTTTTTTCAACCTCTCATCCACTGAAGTTAGGGATGAATTCAGAATATCGGATAGAGATATGGTCTCTTTCCTGGTATCAAACCCACTTTCGATCCTTCCGAGGTTGAGCAAATCGTTGACCAGGGAAGTGATGCTGTGAACGCTGGTTTGTACACGATTGATAAAATCCCGCTGCAGGTCGTTGATCGGTCCGGCGCGGTCCAGCAATTCGATATAACCCAGAATGGCTGTCAGCGGGGAGCGCAAATCATGCGAGATCGTGCTCACAAAATCGCTTTTAAGGCGATCGAGTTTTTTATGATAGGTAATATCATGAAATGTTATAGCAATGCCTACATCCGTGATGGGAGTGAACTGTGCAGAGAAAACCCTCCCATCATCCAATTCGATTTCACATTGATTGGGGTAATGTTCGCTACCAGGTGACTTTAATAGTTCCAGTAATTCTGTTTTTTGGATAACGTCTGTAAATTGTTTCCCGATAAAACTTCCATCACCGAGATTAAAGGCTGCCCGGGCAGTCTGGTTCACAAGCATGAAGCGTTGATCCGGATCCAAAACCATGACACCATCTTGAATATTTGTCAGGATGGTTTCAAGTTTATTACGGTCCGATGTGGCGGTTGTGTATAAATGAGCATTTTCAATAGCTATTACTGCATAATCAGCAACAGTTGATACCAATTTGACGTGGTGGTCAGAAAAGGCTGTACGGTTATGGCGGTTATCCACCCCAAGCACACCGACGATCTGCCCCCGACTTTGAAGAGGAACGTAGATCAGGCTATGGACCAGATAGGAGGTTTTAATTTTTTGAGGGGTTTGTTCGTCCAGTAAGACTGCCTGGCCGGTACGAATTACACTTCCTGCGAGAGTGTCGTGAATGGGTAAGCGGAAAGTGCGCACAAATTCTTCCTGAAAGTTGCGGGAAGCGCGCATATATAATTCCCCTGAAATATCATCCAAAAGCAACAGGCTGCCTTCTTCTGCGCCGGTGAGGTCCACTGCAGCATCCACCACAGAAGCCAGAACATAATCCAAATTTAACGACGCAGTGATCGAACGGCCAAGTTGCGCCAGGGTTTCGATCTCATCCATCCGGTGCTGTAAGCTGGCTGTTGCCCGTTTGGACTCCAGGATGACCCAATCTTTACGAAATTTCGCCTGACGAATACTGCGTTGCACTGCCTGCAAGATATCTTCAGTATGAAGTGGAAGGCAAAGGTAATCGGTCACACCAGACCGGAGAGCTTCCTTTAAGAGTTCCGGAGAGTCAGAATTTACGAAGAGTAAAACAGGTAACGCCGGGAACCGACGGATGAGGTTTCTGGCAAGGTCCAAGCCATTTCCATCAGTCAATTTTTCACCGAGGATGACAATGGAAGGCTGGCTGGTCTCAATCAGCTTTTCAGAGCTGAGCTTATCCCTGGCTGAAGTGACGGCATAGCCGGCAGACCGTAAAACACGTTCCAATAGATAATTCGCCTGGTTATCAGAAATGATCACAAAGACTGATTCTTTACTGTTTTCTGGCATGCTTTAGTTCCCCAAAATATTGTTAGACTTTTCCATTAAGCAGGAGGGAGGAGCGTAAAGTGGAAAATTGATCCCTGTCCCTGACTTGACTCCACCCATACCTTGCCACCATGGGCTGATATAAGTTCTTTTACCTGGGTTAATGCCTGTGTATTCATATCCGATTTTTCAGAAGAAGACCGTTTTTGGGGTTTGTCTTCATCACCAAGAGGGGAGAGCTGGTTGGTGTCTATCTCAGAAGTAGAATTTTTAATGAATCCATGGACCTGTCCATCGATCATTTTTTCGACCTTTAGTGAAACCTGCCCACCATGCGGGCAGCGGCGGAGTGCATTTGTTAGTAATTTATCAAAGATCTCGGTCACCTGGCCTGGATCAGCATAGGCGAAGATCTCGTCCAAAGAAAAGTCAGCGGTGAGAATGATATCGTCCTCTTCAGCTGCACGTTTGAATCGTTCCATAACCTCATTGCCAAGCGGAACAATATTGATCGCTTTCATTTGAGCAGGCAAGGGACTTGTTGGAATCTTAAGTACTTTCTCAACCTGGTTGATCACCTCAATTAGATTATCACGAACAGAATCCAACTTGCCAAGCTGTTCTTTTGATAATTTTCCACTCAGTTCTGCAGCCAGCATCTCGAGGGAATTATTCGCTTCTTCAAGAGGAGATGTCAATTCTTTACCGGCATTTTTAATGAATTCATTTTTGGATTTTTCGCCTGCCTGGGCGTTTTCGGCGGCCCGCTGCATATATTTGGCTCGTTCTTCAAGAGCCCGGAACAACCTGGCGTTCACCAGAGAGATGGATGCGTAATCGGCGACTGCCTCGACCAGTTTTTGTTCACTGCCATTGAATGGCCGTGGGGCTTTGCGGACAATTACCAGAAGGGCAATGACCCTTTTTTGCACTTTAACCGGTGCAATCAATGCTGATTGGCCCAGATCATTTACCTTGAATCTTTTTAGGGGCTCGCCATGAATGGCAAGGGTCTCTCCGCTCATTGCTACCAGGGAAGAAATACCATCATCCCAGGGTTGATTCAACTTATAGTGAAGAGAAACAGGAAGGTTTTGATGTGCTGCCAGGACAAAGGGTTTTTCGCCTTCATCCCTCACCAGGAACCACCCCAGGTCACCGGAAGAAACCTTTAGGGCGCCATCAACGATCTTGTCAAAAAGCATACCCTGGTCAGTGACCGAGGTGACTGCTTTACCAATTGAAAATATAGTGGTCAACTCGCGAACACGGTTTTGGAGTTCAAGGTTGGTCTGCTGGAGCTGCCTATCCAACCTTTCGCGTTCACGGCGATCATGAACCTGTTTAAGCACACGTTCCACAACTGCAACCACTTCCGCTTCGCGCACAGGCCAAAGAAGAAAATCTGTAGCTCCCAGGCGGAAAGACTGGACGAGGTTCTCTTCACCGCCTTTTTTTGTTAATGCAATGATCGGGGTGGCAATACCCTGGGACGAGAGGGCGACCATCAGATCTTTTCCACTTAAACTGGGCAGATTGAGGTCAACGATCATTATGTCAGGGACAAACTGAATGGCTTTGGCGATGGCTGTTTGAGCATCCCCTGCCGTTTGTACTTGATACCCCATCGACTGAAGGGCTTGCCTGCCGATCAAATCGCAAATATCAGCATCATTCTCAACAATTAATATACGATCACGATTCGTTCCCATGCGGTTAATAATAGCATTAATTATTAAAAAATGGACAGTCAAGTGAAATTTCGAATGGAAATCCACCGAAAAGGATCCGATCTCAATTTGAAAAAGAATAATATTTACATAGTTTGTACAAACTATTTGCACAGAATTGATAAGTCGAATATTATAGTCAGTATTGACTATATTGGAGTCTGGAATGGAAAATGAATTATTAATTCTAGGTTTGCTCAGAGATCAAGCCATGCACGGATATCAACTGATGGACAGGATCCATAAAGTGATGTCCGTTTGTGCAGACCTTAAGCGACCTACATCCTATTTCATACTTGAAAAGATGAAGGGAAGAGGCTGGGTGACCTCCACAACGGTCAAAGACGGAAAACGACCGGAACGCAGGGTATATCAGATCACGGAGGCCGGTGAAAGCGCTTACCAGGCCATTTTACGGGAAAGTTTGCGGACACCATTGAAAATGGATTCCAGGGGAGATATCGTTTTTGGTTTCATTCAAGATCTTCCCAATGAGGAATCGATCACCCTTCTGGATGAACGCAAACAACTTTTGGAAAATGACCTTGCAGAAGTCCGGTCCATCCCAGCTCATTCTGGTGGACCAAAATGGGTCATCGAACACAGAGAACAAACCATTGAACGGGAAATTCAGTGGGTCAATCAAATCATTGGAAGATTATCCAATCCACAGGAGTAATGAATGTCTGAAACAAATGTTATAGAAAACAAAGAGCCAATCGATAAATTAGATTTTAAAAAGGTCCTCCCGGTATTCCTGATCGTGTTGATCGATCTAATGGGATTAACAATCATCATTCCTTTAATGCCTTTATATGCAGCCAGTTTTGGAGCTTCACCGGCTATCATCGGGCTGCTGGGTGCGACCTACCCGATGCTTCAATTCGTAGGTTCACCCATACTAGGCAGGTTGTCTGACCGGTATGGAAGGAAACCGATATTATTGATCAGCCAGTTGGGAACACTTGCAGGGTTTATCCTGCTTGCGAGCGCACATTCCATTTGGCTATTATTCCTCAGCCGGATGATCGACGGAATATCGGGGGCGAATATCTCCACAGCGCAGGCAGTGATCAGCGACAGTACAAATGAAAAGACGCGTACCCAGGGTTTGGGTTTATTAGGCGCAGCGTTTGGACTCGGATTTATCATCGGACCGGTAATCGCGTTTCTTTCACTGGCTGCCAGCGGGAATAATTTCCACGTCCCTGCCTGGGTAGCAGCCGGTTTCTCGTTAATATCCATCCTTGCTACCATTTTCGTCCTGAAAGAGACACTTCCGGTAGGGCAGAGAGGTAAAAATCACAACGCTGAGATCTCATTCAAAACCATGGTCGCAGGTTTACGTAAACCCATTACCGGATTTTTACTGATCTTAATGTTCGCTTTTCAACTGGCTTTTGGAGGTTTCGAACAGCTTTTATCACTCTTCACCCTCAACCGGCTTGGTTTGGACGCCAGGGGAAATTCGATTCTGTTCGTCTTCGTGGGAATCATCATTGTGCTTGTCCAGGGATATTTTATTGGAAAGTGGAGCAAGAAATTTGGCGATAAATGGCTGATCCGAATGGGTTTAATATTGCTGGCAGCCGGTTTACTTATTTCAGGGTTAACTCCCAAACAGCCTGTACCCTGGTATTCCAGGAGTGCTGTTGAAGCTCAATTAAGTGGAACCCGGACATTACCGGGGGAGACTCCTCCCACCCAAAACTTAAAAATAGATCTCCCGGTGGAGAAAAATCAGGGCTGGCTGGGTATCATCTGGTTAATGGCAGCCATGATCCCGGCGGCAATCGGCGGGGGAGTTCTGCAGCCTGCCATCAACAGCCTGCTTACGCGGAGCGTTGATGTCAGTGAAATTGGAGGGATCCTGGGTATATCAGCGGCCATGCTTTCAGGAGCGAACGCGCTTGCCCCGGTCATTGGTGGAGGGATCTTCCAACTGCTTGGCCCATCCTATCCTTTCCTCATTGGCGGCGGTTTGTTATTTGTCCTCTGGATCCTGGCAAACCGCGAATTCAGGAAAGCGGCGATATAAATTCAACTATGACGTGATATCAGGATGCATAAATAAAAATCTGCTGAAATAAATCCTCAGCAGATTTTTGAATTATACGGTGAAAGGGATTATTTTCGATCCACCCAGCGAGCCAGGGCGGCTGGAGGGGAATAACTACGAAGGGCTGGCAAAATATCTTCCGGAGATTCTGCTTTTATGATCAGTTCAAGGTGCTCAGGGTAAAGGAAACCCTCCAGCATGGCATGTTCGATCATTACCGAGAATGGATCAAAATACCCATTAATATTCAATATCCCTATCGGTTTTTGGTGAATACCGATCTGAGCCCACGTGAGGGCTTCGAGCAGTTCGTAGTAAGTGCCAAAACCACCCGGTAAAGCGATCATCGCATCGGCAATATCCAGCATGCGGCGTTGCCGGCTCTGGATATCTGCAGTAACTTCAAGGGAGGTCAATTTGGCATGGATGAGCTGTGGCTGGTTCAAGTTTTCAGAAACAACGCCGGTAACGGTGCCCCCATGGTTCAACACACTATCGGCCAGAACACCCATCAATCCCGTCTTCCCGGCGCCATAGACCAGGATTATCTTCGATTCAGCCAGCAGCTTTCCCAGCTGGTTGGCAGCCTGATAATAGACGGGATGAATATCATCTGAAGAACCGCAATATACGCAAATGGAATTCAATTTATTTGTCATGATATTAAAATTATAGCGTATTTATTAGATAGCCGGGCGCAACAGGTAATCTGCCACTTGGGCAGTATGTTTCAAGATCAGGTCTGCACCGGCTTTTCTCAATTCGGTTTCGTCGCCAAACCCGCAGAGAACACCAATACTTTGAGCGCCGGCTTTTCGAGCGGATAAGATGTCGACCGTGGTATCTCCGATCATCAAACATTCTTCGGGTTTTACTCCGGCCAGAGAGGCAGCATGCAGGATCGGATCGGGATAGGGTTTGGTGTGCGCACAGGTCTGAGCAGAGATGATGGAGTGGAACCGTGGAGAGAGGTTGAAATAATCCAGAAAAGCTATTGTGCCGAACTGATCCCTGGCTGAAATAATGGACATTGGATATTGGACTGAGAGTTGATCGAGGGTGGGGATGATATCTTTGATCAACCAGAAGGGCGGCTTTCTTTTCCCTATTCCCAATTTATTGAAGCGGTTGATGATCCACGCGATCTCATCGTCAATTCCCAGGCGGTCGGGGATGCTGAAAACCAGGTTGGCAGGTGTTTCCAACCCGAGGATGACCCGCCGGGCGATGTTATACGTATCCAGGGACGGATAAACACTGGTGATGAAGGATATCCAGCGGTAGAGTTTGTTGACCATGACATCATCGGTATCGCTGATGGTGCCATCGACATCAAAACATAATAATTTCACACGCTGGATATCAATTGCCATTTATGAAACCTCGAAGATGGATACTATGCTCCCGGTGTCAATTATTCTTGCTGGAGATGGGATTAAAGCATGCATAATGAATATTATTGTAATCGGAGTTACTTCAACGGACAACCGGGGTGCGAAGAATGTTCCGCAAATGGGTGGTGCCCCAATTACCTCCGTTTTTTATTGACTTATAATTAATCCAGTGGATCGCACACCCCTAATCCCAGCCTTCCACCTGGCGGCACTATGTCCCCGGGGAAGGTGCTTGTAGGGTGGAGGATTAGGGAGAGGAAAATCTAGAATGCGGGGAAGGGGTATACTTCATTCGAGACCTTGCGGTCAAGAACATTCATGCATTCAAGTGCAAATGGGAGGAAAACAAGGATGAAAAAATGTTTAATATTGTTGGGAATATTGATATTCTTACTATCTTCATGTAAAACCGAATCTAATACCATACCAACTATGGACGTGCCAGTTGGTCCAACGGTTTCCGTCGCAGTTCCACCGACAGGTACCAACACTCAACTAGTAACCTCGACCCCGACGGCAACCGCAACTCCACCCGCAGAAACAATACAAAAGACAATTAATTACCCGGTCGAATTTCCATTACCTATATTGAGGCAGGAACAAATACAAGAAGTGGCTGATTGCCATGTCCAAGAACTGGCAAATGAAAGGTATCCGGAAAATATTGACACAGATCACCTTTTGGCAAGCTTTCCTCCAGTGTCAGATTGTGATTGGGCGGTATTATCTTTTGGATATGCAGTTCGTAATGATAGTGGTTCTCCCTCTCCGTTAGGATTGGAAGCTTTCAAAAAAGCGATTTCTAAAAATTATGGTTTTGCATTAGC
Organism: uncultured Leptolinea sp.; assembly: GCA_964387025.1. GTDB lineage: Bacteria > Chloroflexota > Anaerolineae > Anaerolineales > Anaerolineaceae > PNON01. Next base: position 436,266 of record CAYLUZ010000001.1, read on the forward strand.
TACTGGTATATTTGATTATTACTTCAGCTCAGTTCCATTAGTAAATACGCCTCAATTCACAGGGAAAGAAATAGAAAAAGTTGAAATCAATTACATATGGAATGGCCTGGGAGAGCCATCCATGATTGAATATGCTTTAGACATCAACCAGGCAAACACTAATCCAATCATCTCTTCAAAAACAGATTCAATTAATACTAATATCACCTTGGACAAAAACATGGTTCAGGACTTATCTCAAGGTTTAAATGATTTATTACCCGTTGATTCAGGAATACAACTTATCTACTGTACCGATAATTACCCGGAATGGTCTGTCTCCCTTACCTTCACTGACGGCACAAAATTGGACTTGGAATCTTCCTCGAATTACATTGGTTTTGGTGGTCCATGGCAAACAAAAATTGATGGGCAGACATACATTCAATATTCCCCAGCATTTGCAATTAAAATGAGTAAACTCGTTGAAGAGCTTGAACTACCTCTGGGAAAGCCAATGGGAATGTTCTGTCCTGGTGGAGTGGTTTTTGAAAATGCATTTAGTCGTTTTTTACCACCATCTCCTACACCTGGTGATAATCCCCTTATGGAAGTGGTATTAACCGCAGCAGCGCAAACCGTTGAAGTGCTTTTAACCCAAACTGCTGCTGTTACACCTACACCTTAACCTTTTTTTCGCACCGCGTTTACGGAGCATCCCCGAAGTGAAATGGAAGGGACACCAGGTGCGGTTTTGCCCCCCCATCCTCCGCGGATGAGTACACTATAATTAAGCCAACCCCTCATCCCGGCCTTCTACCTGACGGCACTATGTCCCTAGGGGAGAAGGGGTCCGCAGGGTGTAGGGTTTGAGTGAGGTAGTTTAGACCGACGAGAACAGAGGGTTAATCAATGGGTATATCCAACTCGTCTTTTATAAAAACCTTAGTCAAAAAAAGTCTATTAAAGCTATCAAAACATTCTGAGTTAATTTCTTACTTGGAAAACCTTCCAAATAAAGACATTGATGATCTTGTTACCCTTGGGTATAGTTATTACCATGTTTGGAATTATAAAAAAAGTGTTGAGTCATTTTTGGAAGTCCATAAAATTCAGCCTGATGATTACCAAATAAATTACATTCTTGGAATTCATTATTACTTTAATGGATACTCAGAAAAAGCCCTCCCATTTTTAATAAAAGCATTAGATTTTGCGGATTCCCATACGCACGAGTTTACCTTAGCGAAAATCAAAGTACATATTGGAAATTGTTTAACCGATGGCAGAGAATACGATAAAGCAAAGTCCTACTTTGAGACAGTTTTGACGGAATACCCTTATCATGTTGATGCTATTGCAGGTCTTATTGATTTATATCGCGACGATGGTAAAAATGAATTAATAATCCCGTTATTAGAAGACGTCATTTCAAGGTACCCGGACCTTTATCCAATATATATTATGCTGGCAAACGAATATCATTATTATTTGTATGATTCAGTAAAAGCGATTGAGTATTATGAGAAATACATCACTTCCTCTAAAACATCTAATAGAACTGATTCTAAATATGGAACTTATTCTTCAGTTAGTAGTTATAGCCAAGAGATAATTGATTATTACATCTGCTTAATATGGGCTGGGAAAAAAGATATTGCACTAAAAATGATTTACGAAAGGAAAGTACTAGGGAAATTTTGGAACAAGGGTGATAAAGAAGCTTTGCTTGAATATTTTTTGAAGACAGAGGATTGGGAGATTGGGTATAAACTTGCCAAGGAGTTTGTTGAACGAGGACAGAATAAAGGTATTTATATAAATGGGTTATTATCCATTTTCGAAATGCAGTTAGGGAAAAAGGAAGAAGGTATTTCTAGAATTTCAAGGCATTACAATAAGTATCAGCCTATAGCTAGTGCTTGTGCTACTTACGCTGAGATTCTAAAAATGAACCAAGAATATCATCACGCTTGCGAAGTCTTTCATGATCTCGTACTTCGCTATCCTAGCAATGATGACTGGCTAGAGCATTATGCATCTTGTTTATATTTAGCCGGGCAATTCAGGGAATCTTTGCAGGAATATGAAAAGTTATCAAAACATGACCCAATTAATGGAGAACCTAAACTGGGAATAGGTCTTTGTTTGTTTGAATTAGGTGAAAAAAGTAGAGGTTTGCAGATAATTGATGAGTCTTTTCGAACTGGCAAATTTCTTGACCTGGGTTCAATAATCATTCAACAAGCCAAGGAATTAATAAAACATCATCCGGTAGTTCACTCTTGACTTTCAAGTCGATATCTACCCGTACCACAAAAAGATAATGGTTTCACGCTATTTCAGCAACATTTTACGGGGATGGCCTGTTGTCCTTGCGATTCAAGCTCAAGGCGACTATAATTATACACTTACCAGATAACATCATTCAGTGTCAGGATCGAAGTTTAGAAATGCCAGTATATACTTATCGTTGTGAGAACTGCGGTGTGCAGTTCGATGAAAGCCAAAAATTTGTAGACCCGCCAATGGTGAAATGCCCGGAATGCGGGAAGAAGACCCTTAGAAAAGTTTTCCAACCGGTGGGGATCGTGTTCAAAGGTTCCGGTTTCTATTCCACCGATCACCGGTCTTCGAGCGGTATGTCGTATGCTGCATCTGCCAAAGCAGATAAAGCTGAAGGCGAGAAAAGTACCTCAGAAAAAAGCAGCAGCACTGATTCTTCAACGCAGAGCGAAACATCCACAAAATCAGATTCATCGACACCTGCTCCAAAACCAGAAAAAAAAGAGGCTGCGCCCTCCACGAAGTAACCTGGGTTATCAATATCATGCGCCTCAAATGAGGCGCTTTTTTTTCGAAAAAATCTAAATAAGAAGTGACCAGCAGGTGAACATGAACGACCAAATGGGATCTGAAATTGTAAAAACCTCAGTATCGGCAAGCATTATCCGGAAAAACCGGTGGAAACTTGTACGGGATTACGCTCTAATCCTGGCCGGATCACTGGTACAAGCCCTGGCGATGCGGCTGTTCCTGATACCGGGATTACTGGTCAGCGGCGGGGTCAGCGGGGCAGCCCAATTGATCAACCACGTCACGCACTGGCCGATCGGTGTAATGGTTCTGGTAGGAAATGCACCGCTATTCGTTCTGGGCTGGAGATACCTGGGCGGCAAGCGCTTCGCATTCAGGACTGCATTTGCCATTGTTGCGTTTTCGGTCATGACGGATGTGTTCGCCTTCTTTATTCCACCCGCGGGAATGACCAAAGACCTGGTATTGAATTCTCTATATGGCGGTTTAATGCTTGGCGTTGGCTTGGGATTGGTATATCGCGGGCAGGGGACGAGCGGCGGCAGCGATATTTTAGGCAGGATCCTCAATCACCGTTTTGGCATCTCCATTTCACAGGCGTATCTAATAACAGATGCGGTGATCGTTTTGCTGGCTGGTTTTGTATTTGACTGGGAGCATGCCCTGTATGGACTGGTGATGATCTATGTCAGCGGGCTGGCGGCGGAGGTTACCGTGGAAGGTACGGATATCTTCCGCACGGCGATGATCGTGACCGACTGCCCGCAGGAGGTGGCGCAGGAGATCATGACCGTCATGGAGAGGGGAGTAACATTCCTCTCCGGTAAAGGGGCTTATACAGGCACAGAAAGGGACGTTTTGTACTGTGTGGTGACCAGATCTGAAGTCAGCCAACTCAAAGCGCTGGTCCATGAAAAGGATCCATCGGCTTTCATGGTGATCGGCCAGGCGCATGAAGCGTTGGGAGAAGGATTCAGACCACTAAAATCGAAGTTCAGTTAATGGATAAAATGGTTGACTGCCCCGGTCAATAACAATATCTGCCCCACATGATAGGTGATGCGCACGAACAACCGGCCGTACCGGATGGGGGTGACAAAACGGTCATAGGCAAGCAGGGTATCGGATAGATAAAATAACAGTCCGCCCACTGCAACGGACAGATAATTTGCAGGTTCCCATCCCGGTTTACCAATGGTCGCCAGGGCTGAAAGGAACATGATCGTGATCACGATACTGTACAATGTGACCGACCAGCGAATTCGCCTGGCACCGGTCTTCCGGAAAACGCCCTGGCGGATCTTGCGGGTCACGAAGACTGCGATGCCGATCGTCAGGATTGATAAAAGGATTAATAACGGGGTAAAAACGGGAGTTTCCACGGAAAACCCGACGATGTATACCAGATGAGCCAGCAGGAAAGAGACCAGCCCGGCTAGGAAATAATTCCCCGGAAGCATCAACCAGATATCCCCCAGCAGAGAGAAAACCGCTCCCGCCAGGAAGAAAAACGCCGGATACTGCCAGCCGCCGTTGAGACTTAGCCATGCGATCAAAACGATCATTACCAAAGGCTTGGTGACATATTTTGCCCGGTGCCAGCCAAATGCCACTGCCAGCCAATCCAGGATGGCAATGAATACGATCACGCTCAAAGCAGCAATTTCAGCCAATCACTTGTCATCCTGATGCTGGTAGCCAAATTGCCTGAGCGCAGAGGGGTCGTTTCGCCAATTCTTCAACACTTTTACCCTTAATTCCAAAAACACTTTACGTTCGATGAGCTTTTCGATCTCTTTTCGGGATGTCTCGCCGATGACCTTGATCATGGCTCCGCCTTTGCCGATGACGATGGGTTTTTGTGATTCCCGTTCAACGAAGATGGTGGCGGAGATCTCGGCATTGGTCTCGCCGATGTCGTGGTACTCGTCCACCCGCACGGCAACAGCATGCGGCAGTTCATCCTTGAGCTGGATCATGGCTGCTTCACGAATAAAATCGGCTGCGATCTCTTTTTCATACAGGTCGGTGACCTGCTCAGGGTCATAGAATGGGAAGCCGACCGGTAGCCGATTGGTCAGTTCGGCAATTAGTTCTTTGACTCCTTTTCCGGACTGGGCAGAGATCATATGGATGGAAGTGCAATCCATCAGGGCTTCATATTCCAGTTTTCTTTTCTGCAGGGTGGCAGGGTCCACCAGGTCAGTCTTATTCAGGACAAGGATCACCTTTTCCGTAGTTTCCACCCGCAAGGCAAATTGGGCAACCAGGCTGTCTTCCTCCTGTGGAGGTACGGTGGCATCAACCAGCCATAAGATCAAGTCTGCATCGCGGAGGGTATCTTCGGCGACCTGGTTCATATATTCGCCCAGCTTATGGACAGGAGTGTGGATACCCGGGGTATCCACAAAAACGATCTGCACCTTCTCGTCTGTAAAAATACCCAATTGTTTGCGGCGGGTGGTCTGGGGGCGGGGGGAGATGGAGGCGATCTTTTGCTTGAGGATATTGTTCAGCAGGGTTGATTTTCCGACATTGGGACGGCCAACGATCGTTACAAATCCGCTTCGAAATTCGTTAGAAGTTTCCATTTTCATCCTTTTGTAATAGAAAAGGCGAGTCTGATTTGAATTTATGTCCTTCGAGTGTCAGCAGCCAGGCTTTCGTGGCCAAACCGCCCGGTGCAGAATACCCGTGCAGGCTGCCATCCGAACCGACAACCCGGTGGCAGGGGATGATGATGGGGATCGGATTCTGCCCGAGAGCAGCACCGACCGCCCTTGATTTTTTGGCATCACCCAGTAGTTCGGCCAGGTGACCATAGGTTAGAATTTTCCCAAACGGTATTTCATTTGTTTGTTTGAGGACTGACTTATAAAAATCTGAGAATATTGACCAATCAATCGGGATATCAAAATTATCTTTTGTACCGGTTAGATAGCTCAATAACTTCTGAGAAATATCCAAAGCTTCCTGATTAACTGAGCTCAACAGGGATGGTTCTTTTAGCGTTTTACCCGACACATTACCGGGATGGTTGAATGATACTTTAAATAACCCATCGGAACTGGTAAACAAGCTGATCACACCAAATACCGGGTGATACAACTGCGCGGATGGAGCAATAAACGACATTTTGGCTTCCTTTTATTTTTCTATACGAATATCGTAGAGTAAGCGTAGGGTAATCGTCAAGTAGAACATAGTTTCTGCTGTTATTATATATCAAAGGGCGACTTCTCTTCTTCTTCTCCTCCTTAAATTGAGAGCCGGGGTCGGCGTCTCCGGCTCTCATCATTCTGGCAAAAGCCAGAATTTTGTTTTAATCCCATAAAGTTTGCAGCAAATAATTCACCCTATTGTTAATTATTCCATCCGATTGCGGCTAGTGGAGCAACATCGCCCCTGCAAAATGCTGATTCTGCACCTTAAGGTGAAATTCCAGAATTGTGCTAAACTTATGGTGTAAACTCATTTTGTGGAGGATATTCCCATGGGCGAGAGAAAGACATACGCTGTTGAAGTAGCCGGAACAAAACTGGAACTACCTTTGTTTGAAATTAAACCAGGCTTGAAGATCGCAATCCTTAATATTCTTGGCGATACCGAACTTGTGCAAAACTGCGCCAGGGAACTGGCTAAAAAGCTGGAAAATATTACCTATGATGTGCTAGTTACCGCAGAAGCGAAGAGTATTCCGCTGGCGTATGCATTAGCGGTTGAAACAAAAAAACCATACGTGATCCTGCGCAAATCTTATAAACCGTACATGGGCAAAGCACTCCAGGCAGAGACACTATCGATCACAACCGGGCAAAACCAAACGCTGTACCTGGATGAAAAGGATCTTGATCTGCTGGATGGAAAAAAAGTGGTCATCGTCGATGATGTCATCAGCACAGGTTCCACTTTACAGGGAATGAGGATATTGATCCAGAAAGCCAGCGCGCAAATTGTTGCTGAAGCAGCGATCTTCACGGAAGGGGAAAGGGCTAAATGGCGCGAGATCATCTCGCTGGGGCATTTACCTGTATTTACTGATTAATTGAGTGGGGTTACTGTAACACCTGCACTGGCAGTGCAGCGATAAACTTTTGCCACTTTACCGGTTGCTTTCAGGTAACCGGTTTTTATTTCCTCAATAAAGAAAGACGCTGCATCAGTTTCGACCAGGTTGACAGTACAGCCGCCAAAACCTGCTCCGGTCAACCGGGCTCCCAGGCAGCCGGGGTGCTTTGACGCGATCTCAACCAAAATATCCAGTTCCGGAGCACTCACCCTGTACAATTCCCTGAGGCTGGCGTGGCATTTGAACATGAGGTCACCGAAACCTGCAGCATCTTTCTTTTCCAGCATTGCCACACCCTGATCGACGCGTTCACATTCTTCAATAATATGGCGGGCGTATCCATTTACCGGGTCTGGTAATAATGAATAATATTGATTCAATTGCTGGCTGCTCACATCCCGTAAATATTGTATGCCGGGAATTTTTGTTGCCAGGATCGATAGGGCCTTTTCGCAGCCTGCCCGGCGAACATTGTATTCAGAATTCAAGAGGGACCTTCTCACCCCGGAATCGGCGATCACAATATCAGTATACGCAGGCAGCGGAACCGGATGAAAATCCAACGTTCGGGTATTAAGAAGGATTGCGTGATCTGCAATCCCATTGGCAGAGGCGAACTGGTCCATTATTCCACAATTCACCCCCACATACTGGTTTTCTGCTTTTTGTGAAAGCAGGGCGATCTGGGTGTTATCCAGTTTTCCACTGTTAATAAAATTCCAGGCTGAGGCGAAAGCTACTTCCATGGCCGCTGATGAACTTAGGCCGGATCCTATCGGCACAGTGGAAGTAAACCTCCCATCCAATCCGCCCAATTCCAGCCCTGCCTGCATCAAACACCAGGCCACTCCGGCCGGGTATTGAGCCCAGCGAAGCAAAGGATTACCCGCGAGGTCGGCTTTTTGGTCCAGTGTTTCAAGACAAAAAACAACCTTTCCTTGCAGGTCCGGCGCTTCAATATGAACTTGTTTGTCTTTACGGGGGGAAAATTCAAGACGGGCATTCAGGTTGATCGCCACAGGGAGAACGGACCCGCCATTGTAGTCCACGTGTTCACCCAGCAAATTCACCCGGCCCGGTGCGACAGACAGATACTTGTATTGAACGTTAGGCATCTTCCATTCCTGTTGATATGGGGTGAGATTGGATCAGGGCTTCTTTTCTTTTCCGGGACATGGCTTTGATGGCGTACTCCCGCTTCATCGCCTCACTCCTGTCAGGCATTACTTCGAGATAAACAAGTGTGACCGGACGGTGAGTTCGGGTATATTTAGCCCCACAGCCTTTATTATGCTGACACGTTCTGCGTTGAGGATCGGTGGTCCAACCGGTGTAATATGTATTATCCTGGCACTGGACGATATAGCAAAAATAAGCTGCCTTACCCCCGGTTCCCATATTTTCTTATTTCTTTCTTCCGAACGTGAAGAGGTTGCGCAAGGTTTCACCTGAGGAAGGAAAATGGACCTTCTCCTGTCCATTGTCTGCCAGATCACCTTTCATTCTTTGTTTGAGAAGATTGGAATACATCTCTTTCGCAAAATTCACCCGTTCAGTTAGCAATTGAGCTTCATCCGATTTCAACTCTGAACGAAGTTCCAGCAGTTCCTGCGTGACGAGGTCTATATAACGGATGAGGTTATCTTTATCTGCCAGCCACTCAGCACTTGTAGATGCTCCTTCAGGTAACATTTGTAGCGTGCCGGCCGGGATCATGAATGGAGCATTGACCAGTTTTTGGGCATCCCGCCAACCGGCTTGACTTCCAGCAACATTGATGAGGGTGGTCGTGAGCATTTGGGGTAAATAATTAACCGCGGACTGGAATCCGTCCATTTCGACCGGTTCAGAGAACATTACCCGCATTTCGAGCAATCGGGCTAACGTACCAACCAGTTCAACTGTTTCCTTTGAAGTGCCTTCGGGAATGCCTACCACCATTAATCCGGCTTTGAATTGATCAGAGCGGGCATCCTCCAGTGAAGCTGCCATCGCCAGCATGTAGTCAGGGTTTACGACAAGCGAACAATTCATGTGGTTGTGATAATCAGGTGCAACTTTTGCCAGATGCATGTTAATGGCTTGCTTGATTCCTGCGACATCGAATAAATGCACAGAAGGATTAAGATCGCCGCAAATGATATTCAGGGTCTCCAGCAACTGATCCTGGGGCTCTGCCAGGATGATTATGTCAGATCCTTTGATGGCAGTAGGCAGGTTCATTTCTATCTTATCTACTGCGCCAGATTTCTCAGCTTTCTTCAGGAAATCCTTGTTCCTATCAACACCCACCCGGACAATCTCTTCCGGATATGCACCCAAAGCCAGGCCGATGGATGCTCCGGTGACATTCATTCCAATGATGGTGATCTGAGTTCCCATGATCAACTTCCTACGAGAAGTCCAAATATGGCATTGAGAGGTGGACCCATGATCCAACCGATGACATCCAATCCAATCGTCCGGCCGGCGACCAATAAGGCTAACAGGACCAGAGGTCCATACGGACGAATGATATCCATATAGCGGGATAACTTTGGCGGGAGCAAATAACTGAGGACTTTCTCACCATCCAAAGGCGCCAGCGGTATGAGGTTAAAAAGCATCAAAGCCAGGTTAATAATGATGAATTGCAGTAGAAGTTCAGAGGGAGAGGGGAGGAATGAACCCGGGACGGAGTAGTACTGGATCAATCCAAACCGGAAAGGAATGGCAGCTAGGATCGCGAGAATGAAATTAGCAACCACTCCAGCGAGTGAAACGAGCAGGTTTGCGTAAGGTGCTCTTTTCTCAAGGGCATAGGGGTTTATAGGGACCGGTTTTGCCCAACCGAAACCGACAAACAAAAGCATCAATGCGCCCATTGGATCCAGGTGAGCCAGCGGATTAAAAGAAAGGCGGCCATTGCGCTCGGGCGTGGAATCACCGAAATAATGAGCAGTCCAGGCGTGTGCCAGTTCATGAACAGGCAGGGCGATCAGCAGGATGATAATTCGTGAAATAACAATGGAAGGGGATAAGTTAAACATAGAAGATTACCTGCAAATGATTATAACATGTGGATGATATAATCATTTTATGCTCCCGGATATTCAACTGGACGATATGGTTGTGCTGCGTAAACCGCATCCCTGCGGAAGTACGACCTGGAAAGTTGTCCGGATGGGGGCGGACATCGGTTTGGTCTGCCAAACTTGTGGCCATAAGGTATTACTGGAACGCCGTGAACTGGCAAAACGGATCAAGAAGATCATTCCCGGAACGAACCATGCAAATTCCCCTGAATAAAATACCCCATATTGTGTTCCTGTTCTCAGATACCGGCGGGGGGCACCGCAGTGCAGCCGAGGCGATCCTGGAAGCAATGAGCAGTGAATTTCCCGGAAAGATGACCGCTGAACTGGTGGATATATTTCGAGATTACGCTCCTACACCGCTCAACCGTGCAGCAGCCATATACCCGCCATTATCCCGCATGCCGGAAATGTGGGGACTGGGATATAAATTAAGCGACGGGGCGCGGCAAGCAAGAACTTTTACCACCCTGGTATGGCCGTATATCCGGCGCGCATCCAAGAAATTGGTCAGGGAAAATAAATGCGACCTCATCGTTTCGGTGCATCCTTTTGCAAACAGCCCGGTACTGCGTGCCATAAAGAACGATCACCAAAATTTTATGACGGTCGTCACGGATATGGTCTCAACCCACGCCTTCTGGTATGACAACCGGGCGGACCTGGTCGTGGTTCCCACGGCTGAGGCGAAAGAACGCGGAATCTGCTATGGAGTTGACCCGGAAAAGATCCACGTAGTTGGCCTGCCGGTGGCAGAGCGATTCTGTCATCCGCCGACTGATAAGAAAAAAGTGAAAAAGGAACTGAATTGGTCTGAAGACCTGCCGGTGATTCTGCTGGTGGGCGGCGGGGAAGGCATGGGTCCGCTGGAAAAGATCGCGCACGCCATCAATGATTCGGGCTTGAAGGCATCCATGGCGATCGTCTGCGGGCGGAATGCCAAGCTGAAAACGACCCTTGAGACCTACCAATGGAATATACCCACTCATATCTACGGGTTTACCCGCGACATGCCTAATTTCATGGCGGCAGCGGATATCCTGGTGACCAAGGCGGGACCCGGAACCATCAGCGAAGCGTTGATCGCAGGCTTGCCGATCATCATCTATTCCCGGCTGCCCGGGCAGGAAGATGGCAATGTATTCTATGTTGTGAACCACAAAGCAGGGGTGTGGGCGCCGCACCCGGAGCGGGTAGTGGCAGCGATACAGGATTGGATCCTCGATCCACCCAAACGTCAGAAAGCAGTTGAAGCCTGCCTGGCGATCGCCAAACCGGATGCAGCGATAAAGATCGCAGGGATAATAGCAGAACAAGTCGGGGTAACCAGGTAAATCAACCCCTGCTTGCCCGGCCGGGTTGAAAACCTTATAATTATTTCAGATGCCAATATTAGACGCGAATTCATTGGATTACTTCAGCAGAAGCCCTGAACAAACCCGCCGAATGGGGATCAGACTGGGCAGGCTGCTGGATAAAACAGATATTATTTGCCTTTCCGGCGATCTGGGTGCAGGGAAAACCACCCTGGTACAGGGAATAGCCAAAGGTTGGGGTTCTTTGGATTCAGTCTCGAGTCCCACTTTTATATTGGTGAATGTCTATCGCAGACCGGATAAATCGACATTATCTCACCTGGATGCATATCGGATGCAATCTGCGCTTGAAGCGGAAGACCTGGACCTGGACCCGATGATCGATAATGGCCCCGTAGTCATCGAATGGCCGGAGCGGATCGAGGCGGTATTACCCCGTGAAAGATTGTGGATATCCATGCGCTGGCTGGCCGATGAGCAGCGCGGCATGCTCTTTAAAGCTGTGGGGAAAAGGTACATGACCATAATCCACAAACTTCAAAAACAAATTTATGGAGGTGTGTAGTGTTATTAGCTGTTGATACCTCCACTCAGTGGATGGGGTTGGCATTATATGATGACGAGCAGATCATCGGCGAAACCATATGGCAGACGCATAACCATCACAGCGTTGAACTGGCGCCGGCGGTTGAATCGCTGTTCACCCGTTCAGGGATAACCGGAAAAGACCTGAGAGTACTGGCGGTGGCTACCGGGCCGGGTTCGTTTACCAGCCTGCGCATTGGCATGGCATTCGTCAAGGGATTATCGCTCGCGTTGAACCTGCCGGTCATCGGGATACCATCGTTGGATATTACGGTTGCCGCTGTCCCTGTCCAGGATGTTGCTTTAGCTGCTGTCCTCCAGGCAGGCAGGGGACGCCTGGCGGTGGGTTGGTACAGGGTAAAGAACAACGTCTGGCAAAAACACGGGGAACCAGTGGTCATGACCCCCGGTGAACTGGAGCAATCCATTAAGAAACCCACGTTGATCTGCGGGGAGATCAACTCTGAAGAACGCAAGACCCTGGCGCGGAGATGGAAGAACATCCGCCTGGCAGAACCGGCCATGAGCATCCGGAGGCCGGCCTACCTGGCACAGCTGGCCTGGAAAAGGTGGCTTTCCATGGATGTGGATGATGTCGTCACCCTGGCACCATCCTACCTGCATTATAAAGATCCCATACCTGAATGAGCCCAAACAACGAGCGGGGAATCATCATCACCGGCATGCTTGAAGAACATGTTCCAGCAGTTTTTTTATTGGATAAAGCCAGTTTTTCGCTGCCATGGACAGAACGGTCTTATATCTTTGAAATTTCAAAGAATGAGACCAGCATACACCTGGTGGCATTGGATACAGCCGCAGAGAATAAAAATAAGGTGGCTGGTTTCATCGTCGTTTGGGCGATCGAGGACGAAGCGCACATAGGTACTATTGCTGTCGCAGAAGGATACCGCCGCAAGGGAGTTGCCCAATTATTGATCTCGGCGGCATTAAACGAAGCAGGGAAGAGGGGAGCGGAAAAAGTATTTCTTGAAGTACGAGCCGGAAACCTGCCTGCCCACAATCTATACCTGAAACTTGGATTTATAGATTTTGACCTGCGGAAAAAATATTATGTGGATAACCAGGAAGATGCGATCATCATGCTGTTGGATCCGCTGAGGGTGGAAATGGGTTGAAAAGAATGATGGAACGCCAGGTCAGGCAATATTTATCGGGCAAACCATTGGGATACCCGGTATGTTTCAGGAATGGTGAAGCTGTTGTTGTCGAGATTGTGGTTGGTGCGTTGGGAAGGCACACTACGCGTTATAGAATAATAATATTTGAAAGCTAGTAATCAGTATGATTGTTAAAATAACTTTATTAAACCTCTTTACCAAAATTAAGAATATCCGTCCAGGATTATTCATTATTTCATATGTCTTGTGGGGGGGAATAAATTTTTTCTATATTGGTTATATCACTCATCCTTTGTGGATTTTGAATATCATAGTTAGTATTCATAATATTTTATTGATATCTACAGGTTGTTCGATTTTTTACCATAACGAATTACCTACAGGTACCAAGTCCATCACTGGTATTCCAGCAAAGATTGCAGGTGTATGTATCGTTCTTCTCGGTTTATATGCTTTCTTTATTCAAGTTGTTTAGTATTTAGGATATGCTGAATCCCACCAACAAGGAAACCCATTAACTTGTGCACACTCCTGGTTGGAATACTGGTACGAATAACGGAGATTGCTGGTGGTGCATTGGGAAAGCACTACACGTCTGGAAAGGTAATATGAATAATGGAGACCTCTCGGTCAAAGACTCGCGCGCGGCGGGGACATCGGCGCGAACAAAGTTAGATAAGATCATCAGGCAGAGGATGGAATCATCAAAACTGTAAATTAAGGTAGAATTCGAGCAGAGGTAAATTGTGGAAGCTCAAGACACCCTGAATACCGTTGCAAGCGAAGTGCGCATTTGTAAAAATTGTACTTTGCACCATTCCCGAAAGAATTCTGTTCCCGGAGAGGGACCTGCAGATGCGAAGATCATGTTCATCGGGGAAGGCCCTGGAGTAAACGAAAATGAGCAGGGCCGCCCGTTTGTCGGGGCAGCCGGGAAACTGCTTGAAGACTTGCTTGCCAAGGCAGGGTTAGCCAGGAAAGATGTATTCATCTGCAATGTTGTCAAATGCCGTCCGCCGGGCAACAGGGACCCGTTGCCGGACGAGATCCTGGCCTGCGGGAAATACCTTGACCGGCAGATCGAAGCGATCCACCCTGAGGTGATCGTCACCCTCGGCAGATTTTCAATGGCAAAATTCCTGCCGGGTGCGAAAATTTCTGCAATCCATGGGAAAGCATCCGATGTGGATGGACGCCTGGTGGTTGCCATGTTCCACCCGGCAGCGGCTCTGCATCAACCGGGTCTCAAGCCGGCGATCGAGCAGGATTTCAGCAACCTACCCAGGTTATTAAAGCTGCACAACAATCCAACAGTAGAAAAACTAATACCAGCTTCCACAGAGATCAAATCGTACCCTGACCTGGTCAAAGAAAAAGAAGTTAAAACTGAAGATCCAAAGCAAATGACTTTCTTCTAGGCAAAATATAGAGAGCGTATGACAGACAATATCAAAGAACAATTATTAAAGAAATTAATAGATAGAACCGCAGTTGTCGCAGTGGTTGGGCTCGGTTATGTAGGCCTGCCACTGGTAGTGGTTTTCGGAAATGCCGGTTACAAAGTGATCGGAATTGATACCGACCAACGCAAAGTTGACCTGTTAAACAAGGGAATATCCTATATCCAGGACGTGCCAACAGCAGATGTGAAGCGATTGGTGGATGCCGGATTGTTGACTGCGACCACTGATTTTTCCGCACTTCGGGACGTCCAGGCTGTCAGCATTTGCGTGCCGACGCCGTTAAAGAAAACCGGCGACCCCGACCTTTCTTTTATTGTGAATGCCACTAATGACCTGGCGAAGAATGTTCACAAAGGTATGGTCGTGACGCTTGAATCCACCACCTATCCCGGGACTACCAGGGAATTGATCCTGCCGAGGTTGAGCGAATGCTGCGAGTTGAAAGCCGGCGAGGATTTCTTCCTGGCGTTTTCACCGGAACGGGTCGACCCAGGCAGAAAAGATTGGACCACGTACAACACTCCCAAGGTGGTAGGTGGAATCACTGCTGATTGCAGTGAAGTGGCAGCCACCTGGTATCAACAGGCGCTCAAGACGGTCATTCAAGTCAGTTCGGCTGAGGTCGCAGAGATGACCAAGCTGCTGGAAAATACATTCAGGATGATCAATATTGGCCTTGTGAATGAGCTGGCCATCATCTGCAACCGGCTGGGTGTGGACGTATGGGAAGTGATCGAAGCCGCCGGCACCAAACCATTCGGCTTCATGAAATTCACTCCGGGACCGGGATTGGGGGGACACTGCATCCCGATCGACCCGCTATATCTGTCCTGGAAGATGAAATCGCTCAATTACAATGCGCGCTTTATTGAACTTGCATCTGAGATCAATACGAATATGCCGCGTTTCGTTGTCACCCGGGTGCAGGATGCGCTGAACGACCTATCAAAACCGCTGAAAGGCAGCCGGATCCTGGTTCTGGGTGCTTCATATAAACCGGATATCGACGACCTGCGCGAAAGCCCTGCCCTGGATGTGATCGGATTATTAATGGCCAAAGGCGCGATAGTTGAGTATCATGACCCGTACATTCCGGTATTAAAACATGACTCATGGGAAAAGAAATCCGTACCTGATCTTAAAAAGGCAGTAAAAGAGATGGATTGTGTGGTCATCGTCACCAACCATTCGCAGTATGACTACAAAATGATCCTGGATAACGCCGCTCTGATAGTGGATACCCGGAATGCACTGGGAAAGATCGGCAAGGGAAATAAGAAGGTTGTGAGGCTCTAATGTTCAGATACATTGTTACCGGTGCGGCTGGTTTCATCGCCGCGAGGGTGGTTGAAAAGCTGCTGGAAGCCGGGCATACAGTTGTCGGCGTAGACAATTTGAATAATGCTTACGACGTCCGGTTAAAAGAATGGCGGCTGGAGAGATTGCAAAAACTCCCGGGATTCCTGTTTGTACGGGAAGACATTTCGGATAAGAAGATCATTCCGATGCTCAAGGAGCATGCCAGGGATTGTGCCGCGGTCATCAATTTGGCTGCCAGGGCGGGAGTTCGATCCAGCGTCAGCGATCCATGGATCTATTATCAGACAAATGTTGACGGCGCTTTGAATATGCTGGAGTGCTGCAAGCAGTACGGCATCCCGAAATTTGTACAGGCGTCCTCCTCCAGCGTGTACGGCGATAATAACCCGATGCCATATCGGGAGGATGCCAATACAGACCTGCCGCTGCAGCCTTATGCCGCATCCAAGAAGGCTTCAGAGGTCCTGAGCTACACGTACCATTATTTACATGGACTGGATGTGACCCTCTTTCGGTATTTTACAGTTTATGGGCCGGCCGCTCGTCCGGATATGGCCATGTTCCGTTTTGCCCAGTGGATCACGGAGGGAAAGATGGTAAAAATTAACGGCACCGGAAACCAAACCCGCGGATTTACTTATGTGGATGATATTGCCCGGGGTACGATCCAAGGTCTGAAACCGGTTGGATACGAGATCATCAATCTTGGCGGGCATGAACAGATCTCCATGAATGACCTTGTCCATTTGTTTGAGCAAAAAACAGGTCAAAAAGCCAGGTTGGATTACCAGCCCATCCATAAGGCGGACGCCCAGGCGAATTGGGCAGATTCCAGTAAAGCAATTGATCTGCTTGAATGGAAACCACAGGTATCGCTGGATGAAGGCGTTTCCAGGTTGGTTGACTGGTATCGTAAAGAACGGACCTGGGCCAGCCAGGTGTTAACTGAATGAGTTTTTTGTCCCGCCTATATCATTCCTGGTCGAAGGATCGATTATTGGGGCGGATCGTCAAGAATTCAGGTTTATTATTCACCAGTAATGTGATCAGTGCTGTTCTCAGTATCCTTACCGCCAACCTGCTGGGTGTTGAGCAATTTGGCGCGCTTGGAATCGTGATCAGTTTCGGGTCCAATATCAACCGCCTTCTCTCCTTCCGGATGGGAGATCTTGTAGTCAGATACCTGGGCGAATTCATGACCAGGAATGAGCTGGATAAAGCTGGGGCACTGGTAAAAGCAGCAGGATTGATGGAAGCGGCAACTTCAATCCTGGCATATGTTGTGCTTTTAATCGCTGCCCCATTCGGCGCAAAGTATATTGCCCATGACCCAACAACAACCCCGTTATTCTTTTTATATGGTGTCTCCATTCTGGGAATGTTGACTACAGAGACTGCAACCGGAGTATTACAGGTCGGCAATCATTTCCGCAGTCAATCCCTGATCAACCTGATCCAGAGTTTGGTGACTGCAGGGATCATCTTCTATGCGTATGTTACCCATTCCGGGATCCTGGTTGTTTTGGTAGCCTATCTGGCGGGTAAGCTGGTGGCTGGAATTGGACCGATCTGGATGGCTCTGGTAAGGTTGAACCAGATGCTCGGGAAAACCTGGTGGAAGGCTTCATTCAAATTGCTGCCGCCATTCAAAGAACTGGCAAGATTTGCAGTCAGTACTAACCTTAGCGGGACGATCAACATGGTTGTGCGGGATAGCGAATTACTATGGGTCGGGTGGTTGTTTAATACCCAGGTGGCTGGGTATTACAAGACTGCACTCGCAGTCATCAATTTGTTGATCATGCCGATCAACCCATTCATCAGCACAACCTACCCGGAGATCATCCGTTCCATCACGAACAAGGCCTGGAGCCAGTTGAAGTCTTTACTGCGGCGGGTAACGTTGATTGCCGGTGGTTGGACAGTTGCAGTGGGAACCTTCCTTATCATTTTTGGCAGGCAACTTTTTTTCACACCCTGGATCCCATGGAAGGGGCAATTACATGCAATATACAAGGAAGAATTCCTACCATCCCTGCTATTGTTGATCATTTTGATGGTAGGATTTGGCCTGGCAAATAGTTTATACTGGAACAGGTCATTACTATTGGCTTTCGGAAAACCAGATTATCCATTGAAAGTTGCATTCTGGGCGATGGTTGCCAAAGTTCTATTGACAGTGACTGTAGTCCCAATACTTGGGTATCAATGGGAAGCGGTATTGTTATCAGTCTATCTAGGTGTGACAGTCATTCTATTAGCCGGAAAAGGGTTATCGGAAATCAGGAAGGCTGAGGCAGGGTCATTGTGAGAATTGCCTGTATCTCCACATCTCTTATTCCTTCAAATACTGCAAACAGTATCCAGGTGATGAAGGTTTGTGAGGCGATGACAGAACTTGGCCACCAGGTGCATTTATGGGTGCCAGGGATTGCCGCTGTCCCATTTGAGAAGATGATACAGCTTTACGGCCTGAAAAATAAATTCGTAGTATCCTGGCTGCGTTCCTTTAAAAGCTTTAAAAGATATGATTTTGCCGTCTCATCCCTTAGTGCTGCTTCTGTATGGAAGGCGGAATTAATCTACACCTGGCTGCCGCAGGCTGCCTGGGGCGGGTTGACTTTTTTGAAGAAACCGGCAGTTCTGGAAATGCATGATCGGGCAAGCGGTAAGTTCGGACTCTACTGGTTGAAAAAGTTCCTGAATTCTGATCACAAAAAAGAACTGGTAGTCGTTTCCAGAGCGTTAAAAGAAGCTTTGGAGACTCAGATTTCAGCACAAATTTCCGAAAATGGAGTGGTGATTGCTCCAAATGGGGTGGATCTGAAACGCTATGAAATCATTCCGGATTGCTATTTTGCCCGTCAATCTTTGAATTTGAAACAAAAATTCACTATTGGTTATACCGGCCATTTCTATGCGGGGAGAGGGATCGAAATCCTTTTTAACCTGGCGGAAGCGTATCCTGAAGTACAATTCCTTTGGATCGGCGGCCGGGAGAATGAACTGGAAGAGGTTCGGCGCAGGTTGGATCAGGAGCAATTACTGAATGTAGTTCTCACCGGGTTTGTGGATAATTCGCAAATTGGAAACTACCAGGCTGCATGTGAGATCCTGCTGATGCCATATGAAAAAGCGATCGCAGGCAGCAGTGGCGGCAACTCTGTGGATATTTGCAGCCCCATGAAAATGTTTGAATATATGGCCGCCGGTAGAGCGATCATCAGCAGTGACTTACCGGTCCTACATGAAATCCTTGACCAGGAGTCGGTTTTGTTTTGTCCGCCCGAAGATGCATCAGCATGGATACAGGCGGTTGGTGACCTGATTGCAGATCCTTTGAAGAGAAATTCAATTGCCAGTCACTCAAAAGATAAAATTCAAAATTACTCCATTATCAACAGACAAAAAATGATCCTGGAATTCCTGAGTGAGAAATAAACTGCAATGAAAAAATATTTTAACCTGAAGGTCTTTCTACTTATTGGTGCCAGCATCGCCCTGGGGGGATTGATCACAGTATTAATGGACCAGAAAAATCGGCTGTTTGGGTGGCTTATTACCAGCCTATTGCTTGGCTTGAGTTTTTTCGTCTTATTCCTCCTTTTTAGAAAAGCCGGCTCTGCCAGGTTACTGGGATGGATGATGGTAGTTGCCTTTTTCCTGCGGCTGGGTTTGGGGATCACTTTGATGAAAGCCCTGCCAGTCGTCGGTTATGACACCGAACAACAAAAGGCAGGCTATGTGTTTTATGATGCATTCCGGCGGGAATGGCAGGCAATGGATATTGCCAGATCTGATAAACCGATCCTCTCCGTTTTTTCTAAAAAATATGCAACCGATCAGTATGGCGGATACCTGGGATTGAGCGTTTTTGTTTACCGTGTTCTCTCCGGAGGAGATTATCGCCCGCACCTGATGTTGATCCTATCTGCGCTTGCGGCAGCCATGGGAGTGCCATTTCTCTGGATGATATTATCCCGTTTGAAAACTGGTACGGGTTCCTGGCATAAATTTGCCGGGTGGTGGTATGTTTTATACCCCCAAGCTGTCCTATTAGGTGCATCCCAAATGCGGGAACCTTTCCTAATCACATTTGTCACGATCGTTTTTTGGGCAGCAGCTGAGTGGCAATATTCAGGTATAAAAGCGAGCTGGGCATGGTTGTTAACCGGATTACTTGGCATGCTATTAATATCGCCGGGGGTTGCTTTGCTTAGCCTGATCATTCTTGCCGTTTGGATCTGGCTTGACCGCAGCAAAAGAAATATTCCATGGTGGATTTTCCCGGTTGTATTGGGAATTATCATAATCGCAACAACACTAATGGCATATGGAGTGGCACGACAGGAACACTTTTCCAAAGATTCTCCCATCGAAATTGTCCTCAATTGGTTCAAAAACGCTGCAGCCTGGGATGTAAATCTAGCCCAAGAAGCTTCCGGCCGCCTGGAGTTCATATTTAAATACATCCCAGAATGGTCGCAGTTGCCATTTATTATTACTTATGGAATTCTTCAACCCGTCCTTCCAGCAACGATCATGGATACTTCTGTCTGGATTTGGCGTTTGATTACAACGTATCTTGCATTTGGATGGTATTTGCTTTTACCGTTAATTGTTTACGGGTCGGTTTCTGCGTTTTTTGAACTTGAAAAGTCTACCAGAAATAAAATGCTTTGGCTGGCTTTAGTTATCTGGACCTGGATCATTATATGTTCCACTAGGGCAGGTGGTGACATGTGGGATAACCCCCGCTACCGCACGATCATCCTTGTATTTATGGTAGTATTTGCTGCCTGGGCATGGGAAAGAGCGAAGATTCAAAGTTTTATCTGGCTGAAACGGATTGTCTTAGTGGAAGGCATCTTCTTATTATTCTTCATGCAGTGGTATGCCGCCAGGTATTATCGGATCTTTTTGAAATTGCCATTCTTTATAATGGTTGGATGGATTCTTGGATTATCAGGGGTGGTGGTCATAGGCGGGTGGGTAAAGGATAAAATATTCAACTCAAGAAATAACATTCTCCATAAGGTTCCAAAACATGAGAAACAATGAAAAGCAACCTCAACAATTAATAGATGATATTAGGAAGTTACTTATAAACAACCAAATATTTGCAATAATTTTTGGTCTCGTCGGAATTCTTACCTACTTCTATATTGCCATCCAATATGCACATAATAAATTATCCTTCCTGGATGAAGGCTTGTTATTGTTCAAAGGATATTTATTTTCTACCGGCCAATTTACCCCCTACGCAGATTTTGGTGTTCGAACAAACCAATTACCTTTAGCATTCCTAATTCCCGGGCAAATTCAGGAATGGTTTGGACCTGGTTTACAAACTGGAAGATATTTTTCAATTTTCCTGTCAATATTGATGCTAGTTGGGTTATGGCTGACTGTAAAAAAATTAGCAGGAATCTGGTGGGCAACAGGAGCTGTTTGGGCATACGCCCTTAATCCCGCTTCTATTAAGATTTATACCATAGCCATTTCGCAAGGTAGTATTGCGTTCATGTTCGTTTGGTTATTATTCTTTAGCCTCAATGAAAAGCAATCTTTATGGAAGACTGGGATTGCAGGATTGATAACCTCAGTAATGGTACTAACTAGATTAAATATGATCATCGTGTTTCCTTTGCTTGCGCTGTACTTTTGGTGGCGGAATGGGTTTAAACATGCATTGGTCTATTTTTTAAGTGGATTAATAATTCTGGCCATCGGCCATGCTATATTCTGGCCTGGAATTCTCCAGGTTTGGGCTGGTTGGCTTCCGAAATCGATAACGCCATTTCTTGATCCCTGGCGAAAAAACACCGACGGTGTTTCTCTTCAATACCTGCTACCGACAAAAGCGGATCCTTTTATGGAAAGATTTACAAACTTCTGGCAGGTTATTCGGCTTCACTTCGCGGGTGCCTTTGGGGCAATTGCCGCTGCTTTACTTTTTCCAAAGATTAGTGATTGGCATAATGAATGGAAGCGTAAAACAGCATTATTTCTAACAGTACTTTTCTTCATACTATTTATTTTTCATCTATATGTCACATTTGGAATGGATTACTGCGTTTCATGTATTATTTTATATACATCATTCTTTGACTTTACAGGAATGATAGCATTTGTTCTTGTTGTGATGTCGTTAAATTGGAATTACCCTCCTTGGCGTAAAACATTTATGGTCATTGTTGGGTGTTTATCCTTATTAGGAATGGTTTATACAGCCATTGAAGATTTTATCCGGCCCTTGATGCAGCAGAGTGATGACAGTATATTAAAACTGGGGAGTGGGTTGTTTTCAGGTGTTATAAAACTAGTGCAAGATCTATTTGGAATAAGGTATTATCCTGCACTTCGTATCGTAACTTTTGGAGTAATAATTGCAGGCATAGTTCTCTTGATTATTGGTTATTTTATTCTATTCCATAAAAAATCCAATACTTGGGGATATAAAATTGACCCTCCTCGAGCGATAGTATTATTTATGTGTTTAGGACTAGTTTTATCGCCGACAAAACTATTTGGACTTGGAAATAATTTTTTCGATTGTAAGGGTGATGTAATTAAAGCATATGAAGACGCAGGCGCATCGATAATGAAACAAATTCCTCAGGGAGCATCTGTGTTTTGGGAAGGCAGATCGTCTGCAATTTTCCTTTATTTACCAGGAATAATATTTTATCCGCCACAATTGAATCATATTCACAGTTATTTTCAAGGAGGTGATGATACTCAACTTTTAAGGCTGGGCCGGTATAACGATCATCTTGCAAGTAAATGGTTTGGGGAAGCAGATTTTATCCTAATGGAGAAAGAGTGGATGAAAAAGTGGCAAACAGAAACACTGAATAGCGGTATATTTAAAAAAATTGGTCCAGACTTACGGCTGGGACAATGTGATTCTGCGGGAAATCTGCAACTTTACCAGCGAATTTCACCGTAAATCAGACGATACATTCTCTGTTAGAATCACACAATGATAGCAATGAAAAACATAAATAAATTCCCTTTCCATCCGTTTCTTCTGGCAATTTACCCGGTCCTGGCTCTGCTATCCTTTAATATTGATCAGGTGGGAGTATGGGTTGTCTGGAGATCACTCTTAATTGTGATCAGTGCGGCTATTATTCTTTCAAGTATTCTGGCGTTAGCAATAAAACCCTTTCAAAAAGCCGCGATAATTTCATCCTTCACTTTGGTTCTTTTTTTCTCTTATGGGCAAGTTCATGAGCTATTATTAAATTCCAAGGATTTATTATTTGAAATTAGCCACCATAAATACCTTGGAGCGATCTTTTTAATTATTTTTGTAATCGGCATTATAACGATCATCCGAAAGATCCATCAATTTCAAACGATAACCACCACAGTAAATATAATTTCGGCAGCTATTTTAATATTAACGATCATCCCAATAATAAATTATTCATACAATCTGCAAAAAACCAAGAATAATCTCCCCGGTAAGGAAACTACAGACATCAGCTTCAACGGTGATACAAAGGATATCCCAGATATTTACTATATCATTCTCGATTCATATACCCGGGCAGATTCATTGCAACAGGACTTCAATTATGATAATTCGCCATTTATAGCAGAACTCCAAAAGCTAGGTTTTGTTGTCTCCAGTTGCAGTAGAAGCAATTATGGATTTACTGAAGTCTCCATGGCCTCCGCATTAAACTTGAATTATTTGTCGGATTTAAGCCCAAAAATGCAGGCTGGGAATAGCGACCTCACCGTAGCCACCGCAATAATTCAAAACAATTATCTCAGAAGGCAGCTGAAGAATATTGGATATAAAATCGTGGCATTTGAGACAGGTTATGATTGGAATCAATGGACAGATGCCGACCTGTATTTGACACCGAATAAAAACCCATTATCAATGGCAGAACTGCAACCATTTGAAAAAATGTTAATTCGGAGTACCGGTCTCAGGCTTTTAGCCGATACCAATAAAAATTTCCTTTCCGGAGCAGTAAGTACATTAAAATTAACCCATCATGAACCGCATGTAAAAAGAACCATGTTTATTCTAAGTTGGCTGGAAAAGATGCCATCCATTTCAGGACCGAAATTTATATATGCACATATCAACGTTCCACATATTCCATTTATATTTAAACCGGATGGCAGCCTGGTGGATGACCCGAATTTTTATCGTGGTCCACAAGATTACCCGGTAAATGAGCAATATTTTAAAGAAGGGTATATCAAACAGATTCAATTCTTGAATAACCGGATTCCTGAAATAGCCAGACAAATTATTGAGAATACAGACAGACCTGTTATCATCGTCATACAAGGTGATCATGGAATAAGAGATGATAACCGACTGGAGATATTAAATGCCATATATTTCTCCGGAGGCAAAGTGAATATTGATAAGGCATTGACCCCTGTCAATACCTTTAGAACCATATTCAATCAATTCTTTAATGGAAAATATCAAATCTTGGAAAATCATAGTTATTTATCCACTTATGAACTTCCATATGACTTGACATCTGTCCCGGAAATTATGCCGGGCTGTATAAAATAACCCTCGATCAAAGGAAGGTTTGATCAAGCGCGATCTTGAGCTTCAATATGGTTAGCAAGGTTGTGATTTACCCGGAATAAGAGGAAAACTTGCACGAGAAACATACCTTACCCATGAAAATTATTGAGTATTTTATTAATAATAAGAAGATTTTTCGGTGGATAAAACTCGTAATCATTCTGGGTATCTTTGGGATGTTATTTGTAAAATTCCCGGTAGAAAAGTTAATGGATGCCCTTCTCGGAATTAATATCGGATTTGCAGTCCTAGGTGTTTCTTTAGGCTATTTAAGTACCTTCCTGTACACATTTTTTATGTGGATCGTAGTTCAGGAGAAACAAATCCAGATCACTTTAATAAGACTGTATAAAATCAACCTGGAAATAAAATTTTACTCCTTATTTTCCCCCACCTCTTTAGTCGGGAGTGGAATTCGGCTATATCGCCTAGCTGAAAACCATCGGGTTGAAGACGCATTATCCGCAATTACCTTTTCCAGGTTCATGGATATTATTGTAACGTTGATCGACGGCACATTCTGGATCATCATCAGCCTGTACAATGATAAGTTCAACCTTTGGTGGATAGGCATCTTCTTATTCGCTGTCGTTTGTTTATGGATTATCTTTCTCAAGATCAGTTCACCGACCATCAAGCTATTGGACAAGATTCTGGATTCGCCGAAAGTGCACAACTATATCAAGAAAAGCTTATTTTTTATAAAGAAGTATGCCATCTCATTAAGCGAATTTAGAACCATCCCATTTCGCAAAGTCATTCTCCTGGTTCTTACCAGCTTGGTCTACGATCTTTTTAATACAACAATCCATTATTCATTTGTCCGCGCGTTGCATATTCCGCTGGCATTTGCGACATTGGCTTGGATCAGGTCAGTAATTGCGATCGCATCACTTATCCCCCTTAATACTTTTGGAGGATTAGGTGTTCGAGAGATAAGCACTTATGTCCTTATGACCGCCAACGGTGTATCGCCGGAACTGGCAATTGCATTTTCAGTGATGAACTATGTTCGCATCAGTTTGCTAGGTCTAACAGGCGGTATAATAGAATTAATTGATACTTTTCGATCGAAGGAAATAAGAAAAATATGAGAATTTGTTTCATTTCAAATGAGATATTTGCATTCGGAAAACACGGGGGCTTTGGTCGGGCAACCCGGATAATCGCGAGGGAATTATATAAACTTGGGCATGAAGTTTATGTTGTCATACCCAGGCGCGGTGAACAAAAAAAATATGAAGTCCTGGACGGAATTAAGGTTCTGGGTTATGAGATCAACAACCCATTCAAAGCCAAAGAACTCCTACTTGAAGCGGATGCCCAGATCTACCACTCTGAAGAGCCTTCATTTATTACTTTTTTAGCGCTGCAATACCTGCCTGACAGGCATCATGTCATCACTTTTAGAGATACAAGGACATTCAAGGACTGGATGATTGAATTCGATCAACCTTCAAAATCCAAGTTCCAGGTAATAAAAAACATGTTTTTTGAGGATAGCATATTTACGCACATCAGTGTCAAACGGGCGGATGTATTAGGTGCTGCAGCATTATTCCTTATTGAAAAAGCACAGAGAAAATATAAACTAACAAAACCACCGATATTATTACCAACACCGGTACAAATTCCGCCATTAATTGTAAAGGCGACTGTACCGACAATTGTATTTGTTTCACGGCTAGATCGACGAAAAAGACCTGAAAAGTTTTATGACCTGGCTCTGAATTTCCCGGAAGCGACATTCTGTGTGATTGGAAGGGGACAAGATGAAAAATATATAACTGAGCTCAATCAACAATACAAAGATACACCAAATTTGAAGTTATACGACTTTATTGATCAATTTAATGACAATCGTTTTTCCGAGATAATTTCGAGTGCCTGGGTACTTGTAAACACCTCACTGCGAGAAGGATTACCTAATTCTTTCCTGGAGGCGGCCGCCCATCAATGCGCGATTTTAAGCGAGGTTGACCCGGATGGTTTCGCTTCAAGATTTGGATGCCATGTAGAAGACGGGAATTTTCAGGAAGGGCTGGAAAAATTACTCAAAAATAACCTATGGAGAGAAAAAGGGTTGGAGGGTCATGAATATATCAAACAGACTTATAGCACTCCTGCTGCAATGGCAATCCACCTTAATGTATATGAACGATTAATAAATGAACCATATTCATAAATTCGACCCAAAATTCCCCCAGAGAAAAGAGAAGTTATGAGAAATGTTAATTCTCTCCAAGTAAACAATTTGCACTATTCTTTTAATAATTATTCATCTGAAAGAAGGTATTTAAGTTATTATCATCAGATAAAGAATATCATGTTCCTTGTTGAAACAAAAAAAGCCACCAAAATATTAATTGCTGGAAAAGGAGATGGGGTTGTTCAAAAAATACTGGAAGCATATGACGAATTATTCAACCTTAAATTGGTGGTGAAAACCTTTGATTTTGCAGAAGACTTACATCCAGATATTTTGGGAGATCTGGTTGAAATCAATAATTTGATTACAGAAAAGTACGATATTATTTTATGCTGTCAGGTCCTTGAGCATTTACCTTTTGAAGAATCGTTATTAGTCTTAGCTCACATGCAAAAACTCTCAAGATATGTGATCCTTAGCGTACCATATAAAGCTATAACAATACGGGGAACACTCAAAATGCCTCTTTTGCAAGAAATTGAATATTGTTTGAAAGTACCGTTTTGGCAGAATAGAAAAGGGATGGTCGATTCACGGCATTACTGGGAATTAGGTTTTAATGTTACTTTAAAGAAATATAAAGAGACGATAAAAAAAATTGGTTATTGCATAATTTCATCACACATATTAAAAAAGGATGGATATAAATATTTCTTTTTACTTGAATCGGGGAATGATTAATGAATAAATTAAAAAATATTGTATTGTTAGATTTTTGTTCTGAAAAAAATCGTGGCGACGCTGCCATGCAAGTTGGTTTATTGAAGCTAGTTAATAAATTTATCAACGAACCGATAATTTCCATTATCTCGGTGTTTGGAGCAAATCAAGCCAAACAGTTATTAAATGAATATGATCATTCTAGTAAATTCCCAGTTACTATTCTCGGCGGATTAAAACCTACGTTTTATCCGCTGGATAATACTGAAAATCCATCCATATTATCAATTGAATTGAAACAGGCTTTTTGTTTTGGTATCAATTTAATTTTACTATTTCTTTTAACCATAAAAACTCCATTTCCGATTCTTAAGGTTCTTTTACCATTGGAATACTACGACTCATTAAAGCATATACGGGACGCTGATTTAATTATTTGGAACGGAAGAAATTTTAGGTCTAGGGAAAATCAAATAGTTGAAATATTTAGGACACTGAATGTGGTTTATCATGCTTTGGTTTGTAGTTCCCTTTCCAAGCCTATTTCATGTGTTGGAGCTTCGGTTTGGCATTTAAACAATCCTTTATCGCGATTAATATTAAAGTATACCTTTAGTAAATGTTTCTTTTTATCATTGCGAGAAGAATTATCCTTTAATGAAGCAAAATTACTTTTAGGAGGAAAAAGCAAAACGCGAATATCATTATTACCTGATTTGTCTTTTGCTGTTTTTGATATTGGAAAAGAAATAAAAGCAAAACGGGAACCAATTTCTGATTCTCAATTTCCGAAGACTATTGGTCTTACGATATATGATTGGAAAGATGATGGTGCGAAGGTTCGAAATGATTATAAAAAGGTAATATCTGGCGTAATTGAATATTGTCTAAAGCAAAATTCAAAAATAGTAATCATTCCGCAAGTCACTAAAAAGTGGGAAGATAGTACTTCCCTTGCATCAGAATTAGTCCAAGCACAAGACAATAAAGAAAACATTTCTATACTTAATGGCGATCCAACAATTGATGAATTGCTTTCCATTTATTCAAAATTAGATTTCCTTATTGCCACAAGAATGCATTCCGCAATTTTCGCATCTTTTGTTGGAACTCCATTAGTTGCTATATCATACGATAAGGGGGGGAAGTGGAGTATTGTTCAGGAATTAGGTTATAAAGACTTTATTATTAATTACACAGATGTTACTATCCCAAAATTACTCGAAAAAATTCAAAAATGTTGGGATGGAAGAAATTCAATATTAAAAGTAATCGGTAATAATACTCAAATAAAATCCAATTATGTAGAATTAAATATTAAAGATTTATTAGAGGCTTCACCCTTTTTTTAATATTTGAATTTGCAATAGCTCACGAATCTTACGAAAACCATATATTTAAAACTCAAAACCTACTATTTCTATGGATTATTATGGCAGGTTATATAATTGATAAAAGAAGGTTTTTTGTACTGAAATATCTCATATTTTTTGGCTGATTGAACAATGTAATTCAGAGATTTATTTTCTCCGTGCTATACGGTTTTAGCCAAATGGAGTAGAGGAATGTTTCTGTTTATTGACAGAGCACGCAAGTTCTTCATTAATTATTGGAGATTGATCGTCTTCAATCTTATTCTTGTACTTATTTTTTTCCCTATTACATATCAACAAACAGTCATGTTCGATACAAGCGATTATAGATCCAAGCTGAATGTTGCCAAGTATTTTGGCGAGACAGGTAAGGTGTTTGACATATTTCAAGGTGTTCATACGCCGCTCTTCTATTTCGGAACTCTATTTTTTAAAGAGATTTTTGGATTTTCATATGAGTTTGGGCAGATAATAACAATTCTCCTATGTTATCCACTCATGGGGAATATCATCTTCTCCCAGGTAAGAAAAGTAAACGGAGCAATGGACGGGTGGAAGGGAATGCTTGTCACTCTGGGGATAATCATTGCCGGTCCCCTATTTTTTCTGGTATTTGTGGACCACAAATTCTATTTTGGATATGTCGGGTTTGCGTTGTACCACAATCCCACGATCATCATGCTGCGTCCATTTGCCTTGTTATTATGGTTGATAACTATAAGTAATTTCTTCAAAGAGAAACTTATCATTCGGGATATTTTCTTAGGACTTGGTGCGATGATTATTGCCACAATCGCGAAACCAAGTTATACCATTTGTATTTTTCCCGGGATGGGTATAGTTTTCTTATGGCAACTCCTCACACACAGGAAAATTAATTGGAAGTATGCGATTATTGTTTTTTTTGTACCAGCAATCCTTATAATAATCAGGTTACCTCTTGAGACTCTTAATAATCTTATATTTGGAGACAATAGAATAATGATTGCCCCATTTAGAGTAACGCATTGGATGAGCAGATATCTGATATTCAAATATTTGCTTTCAATCATTTTTCCATTAAGTTTATCGTTGATTTTTCTAAAGAAAGTAGTTCAAGATAGAGCAATGGTGATTGCCTGGTTGATTTTTGGAATCGGGACGTCATATGGATATCTTCTGACGCAGACGGGCACGTCAGAATTTGCAGCTAATTTTCTTTGGAGTACACAGATCACCCTTTTTATCTTGTTCTTTCAATCCATCATTTTTTTACTTTCCCAAAAATTTACAGAAAATTGGCAAAAAATAACCAAAGTGGTTTTATGGTCAATTTTCACTACGCAGGTGCTCTTCGGTATAATTTATTATGTCCACTGTTTCATTGATCCAATATATATTTAGTAAAATGATGAGTTTAAGGGGGAGGGCAGATTGTTTAATTAGTGATCTAAAACGTGGGGTACTAATAGAACCTGACACACGAAACCTCGAGTTTTCTTATCCATCTGTTATTGAAATAGCAGGTTATAATCAGAAAACAACCTCATATTAGCGAATTATTGAATATCAGGTATTATAAATTTATTTTTGCTTCAGGTGAAAGATGGAACTTTCGATCGTAGTCCCTGTTTATAACGAAGAGAAGAATTTACCCCTGCTCAATGAAGCCATCCGTCAATCAATGAAAGCTTATGATAAAAGTTGGGAAATAGTTTTTGTGGATGACGGGAGTAAAGACAATAGCTTGAGAGTGCTTGAATCGTTGGTTGAGGGTGATCCGGAGTGCATTCGTGTGATCGAATTACGCCGTAACTTTGGTCAAACCGCAGCCCTTGCAGCTGGGATAGACCAATCCCAGGGAAGCATTATCGTTATGTTGGATGCAGATATGCAAAATGACCCCATAGATATCCCAATGATGCTTGCAAAGATTGATGAAGGGTATGATGTTGTCTCAGGTTGGCGGAAGGATCGGAAAGATACTTTTATTAACAGGACGTTACCATCGAAAATAGCCAATGGATTGATCTCATGGGTTACTGGTGTACATTTACATGACTATGGGTGCACATTGAAAGCTTACCGTCGGGAAGTGATCACCGGATTCAGGTTGTATGGGGAAATGCACCGTTTCATCCCCGTGTATGCCAACCGCTTCGGAGCAAAGATTATCGAGGTACCTGTTCATCATCATCCACGAAAATTTGGAAAAACGAAATATGGATTGGAACGAACGATCAAAGTATTACTGGATCTTTTTACCGTGAAGTTCCTGATTAGCTATTCCAGTAAACCCATTTATCTTTTTGGTGGAGCAGGTGTATTAATGATGGTGGTTGCTGCACTGTTTTTGCTCTTTTTATTCATACGCAGGATATGGTTCTTAGTCTCTGTCACACAATCTCCTCTTTTTCTTATAAGTACTTTGTTAGGTTTGATGGGATTTCAATCAGTTATGATGGGTTTGATTGCTGAACTTTTGGTGCGCACTTATCATGAATCACAGGGTAAACCGATCTATAACATAAAAAACATTATCTCGGATCAAATCATTCCAGAGCCAAAGCACAGAAGCTAATGCGCATACTTGTCCTAATTCATGAATATCCTCCGGTGGGAGGAGGTGGCGGACAGGTCGCTGAAGATATTTGCGGGGGGTTGGTTAAGCGCGGGCATGAAGTTCGAGTAATTACAACTCACCTGAAAGGGCTGCCACTTAAAGAAATTCGTTCTGGTGTCCAGATAATTCGATTACGTTCCGGGCGTAAATTTGCTTACAAAGCGACATTCTCAGCGATGTTATTTTTTATCTTTGCCGGATTTTGGCATGGATTGGAAGAGATACACAATTGGAAACCGGATATTATTCATGTACATTTCGCTGTCCCCACGGGTGTTCTGGGTTGGTGGTTATCCATTTTCACCAATGTTCCCTATATATTAACTGCTCATTTAGGAGATGTCCCGGGAGGAGTACCAGAAAAAACCGATAAATGGTTCCGCTGGGTGGCTCCGTTTACGCCACCCATATGGAATCGTGCGAAAAGAGTTGTGGCTGTAAGTGAATATACAAAAGCTTTGGCTCTTCAGCATTATCCTGTAACTATTCAGGTCATACCAAATGGCGTTTCCACAAATGAATTCGATCCGGGAAAAATATCCATTCAGAAACCGCCCACCATTATATTTGCCGGGAGAATTGTTCCTCAAAAGAATCCACTCCAAGTGATCCGATCATTAGCTGAGATCAAAGAGCTGGAATGGCTTTGCGTAATTGTTGGTGATGGATCTTTGAAATCAGAAATGGAATCAGAAGCAGTCCGCCTGGGAATCAATGACCGAATCACCTTCACCGGATGGCTTTCTCCAGATCAAGTGCACGAATGGTTTAAAAAGAGCGATATTCTTTTTATGCCGTCATTATCTGAAGGATTACCAGTGGTTGGGGTTCAGGCAATATCCATGGGGTTGGCGCTTGTTACCGGGAAAGTTGGCGGATTTATTGATCTAGTGGATGTAGGAAAAAATGGATTCTTGCACCTCCCCTCTGAAATCGAGAAGTTTTCCCAATCATTGAGGTTTCTTTTAAATGACCATAAACAGCTTTTCGATTTTCGAAATAAAAGCCGGGAAATTTCAACAAAATTTGATATGGAACGGATAGTGGAAGAGTATGAGCGGATATTTTTGGAGTGTAAGGAATAGAATTGAGTCGGATGATTGTTGCCAATGGTGATACCGATGGAATGGAAAGTAAAATGTGACATAACGGCTTCTTGCATATGGAGATATTACCGTGGTGGCATAATTTACATAAGGATTGAGATTCATAAATGAATAACAAGTATGTTCAATTGGGCATAAAAATTTTCCGCATTATTATTCCCATTATTTTGATTTATATCTTAATTTGGAAAATTAATTGGAAGGAAGCTTTAACAGCATTACGCAGTTTCCCGGTTGGCATGTTTATTATCGCGGTTTTATTATTCATATTTTCGAATTTATTATTTAGTCTGCGCTGGTTTTATCTATTGAATACAGCTGGCTCAAAAGATAAATTTAGTTATATATTAAGCTTGGTATTCTATTCATTATTCTTATCAAATTTTTTACCGACAACAATTGGCGGTGATCTTGTTAAAATTATAGGTGTAGTGGATTCCAAAGGTTCCGTCAGCAGAACTGTGCAAATATCAACCATTATTGCGGATAGAGGTTTTAGTTTTCTAAGTAAGCTACTATTGCTTCCACTGACGATTTGGTACTTCAGAGGTATTCTTACATTTGCACGTTCTGATGAAATCTTACTCTCATCATACTTCCTTTCAGGTCTTCCCAAGAAGATGAGGAAAATGATTAATAAGTATTTAATAGCAATCAGGCCCTGGTTTCAAATCAAACACCTGGCAATAATTCTGAGTATTTCCTGGACGTCCCTGATGATTAATGGGATTGCGTTCTGGGTAATCGTCCATACCTTAAATCCAACAATCTCATACCTGCAAGTATTTGGGGTGATGATTCTCACGTACTTTGTTGGATTACTTCCAATCTCACTTAATGGGATTGGAGTTCAGGAAGGCAGCATTACCTATTTGCTGGTGTTGAGCGGATTATCATCCAGTGAGGGTATTGCTGCTGCTTTATTAACAAGGCTCATGTCGTTATCAGTGAGTTTAATGGGAGGTATTTGGTTACTCGTGGCTGGTAGAGATTTGTTGTCACTAACTAGAAATCGTCAGAAGGATGCTACTATAAAAGAAGAATAATATCGATGTATATGGTTATCGCGAGCTATCCTATTCGGAAACGTACTCATCAGTCTTCTCCTCGCTCATCAATGGAATGATCTTGCCCATTTTCTAATCCAGAAGAATGAATAGTTGATGAAATCTATCTTTTTCTTTTTGCCACGATGAATAAGCGCCGCCCTCTAGGTGTTGGAAAAAGATCATCTATAAAAAATAGGTAATAGAGAATTGTTGAAGCGAGATGTTTAATTAACGAATTATTATCCTGCATTACAGCATCAGGTTTTATTCTGTTTAATACCAGTGAATAATATAAACTATAGATTGGCCACCCCCAGCATAAATTTTCGAGAACATCGAAATTTAATTGCCTAAGCGCATTTTCCAACTCTCCGATCTCAAAGCGGCGGTAATGGTGGGCAAATACATCATGGGCGCTCATATGTTTCATTAATGCGGGAACAGTGATGAAGATAAATCCCTTAGAATCCACGAGATTCGATATATTAAGTAATGCACCTTTCCAATCATCAATATGTTCCAAAACTTCTGAGGCTACAACCCCGGTGTATGCTCTTTGGGGTAAGGTACTACTATTCGTAATATCCATTATCAATGTAGATTCGATGAAGCTGTTTTTCCCTACTATATCCAAAGCGCTTTGAGAAATCTCAGCTGCATTGTAAGTAAGGTTATTATTAAAGGTCTTATAAATATTTGACAGTAATTTTCCATCTCCACAACCGATATCAATTATCGACCCATGAGACATATATTTCTTAATGAATTTCAAAATAATGCGTAATCTTGTTTGAACACCTGGACCAACACTAAGCAAATATCGCCATTCATTATTCCACAATTTGTCGTATTGAGCCTGTACGGTTTGATCAATCGGATTTTTATTCATTATTTTTCACTTATTACACATACAGGATTAATATTATCAAATAATAAAATTGCCGGAAGCAATTCCTGAGATGCATAGTCTCCCGGGGTATCGTTTACTAATGATGAGGTTGTTTCTGGTAACGGGTTGCTAAAATTATTTGGTAATTTCTGATCCGAGTTACCGTCCCAGTTAGCTTTTTTTAATACAAACGAATTCGTTGCACCCGGTAGGAACGTTGGCAGGGATTACCTTTTCAACCACCAAATTCTCATTCTCCAAAATCACAGATAATTCTTTAATGCTGGCATATTCATATGGGTAACCGCCCACCCAATCGATGACATTGTGTTTCATATTCATTCCTCTTCGTGGCCAAAATGGATTTTGACCGGTCGTCAGGAATTTTGCCAGTGCGATAATGGGGGTTAATATAAATACCATCGCCCCCTGGATGAATTTTCCTGAGATATTATATAGTTTCTTAATGGGCTGCCATAACGGGCTGGTAAAATGTCGGTTGTAAATTGCAACGACAAAGACTCCGCCTGGTTTGACACGGGATATGCAGTTGTGAATGGCTTTCCGCATGGCACCAGTTTGATGTAGTGAACCCCATGCATACCCGATATCTACCATTGGTAAATTTGCCATACCTGTATCGTTTAGAACGGATAAATGTGCCAACCGGATAGTTTTTCCGGGAAGCCAGCTTTCTTTGTTTGTTTTTGATGTCTGAATAGAATCTGGGTCCAGATCCACACCAAAGACCGGCCAAGCGCCCAAATGAGCAGCAGCAATAGAGAACAATCCACTACCACAGCCGAAATCCATAAATGACTTACCCTGGAGTTTTCCCAAGGGAATTAATTCAAGTAACGATTGTTTAGCTGCTTCTATCCTTTCCTCAGTGATTAATCCCGAGAAATCTCTCCAATTTTCACCGAATTTAAAATGATTCAGATCTTCTATAATAATCAAATAAAGCTTCCCTTCCCAAACACCAATAATGGTTTACATTTTATCATCAACGAGAATAATGCACAAAGAATCGAATATAAATATTTTAGAATAAAAACTTGATAGCATAGTCTGTAAACCAACCAGATGCTGTTTTCGAAATATTGAATATATCCACAATAATATTGAACTGCACCCCAAAAGTTGGACACAACCAACAGAAAGGGTGCACTACAATACTTTATACTTTCTTAATGAGTCACCCGTTATAGTAGCGCAATTTCAACTAATAAATATCTTATAATCATTACATACATATTAAGAGATTTCGGGATGAAGCTAAGTTGATAGCAGATTGTAAAGTTATATTGAAGAGTCTATTATGTTATCGGCCATTAGTAAATAAGACTATTGGATGATAATATTATTAAGTTAAAATTATTACGGCGAATCGCATTTTCAATGCGATTCCTCTTATAAAAACGTAAAGGAATGTTTTTCTATGCTTTTTCGTAAGCGACAACAATTTATCAGATGAAACCATTATTTAAATAAATATGTATATTTCAATGCTTTTTCACACACCCTGGAAGATATCCATTCAATTAGCGATCTTATGGATTTCGATTAAGGCTATTATTGATCTTCAATCTCTACCTGTCAATTCAATGAAATGGATGGCAATATTTTACATTCTTTCTTTCACAATAGTCCTAATGAATGCAATTCTTTTTACTGGATTATTTACCAGGTTTGGGGAAATAATCCGCATAAGGATAGCAAGATTACCCATTACTATAAAAATCATTACAGCATGCATGCTTAATATTCTTCCCGGGTTATTTTTTATCTATATGGAGTGGAGCAGTTACTTTACCATAGCATACTTCCGGTTTGTAATATATCTCTTTGTGAGTATTTTTACAGCATTGCTGTTATTCCAGGCAGATGACAAGTGGAAGAATTTTCAGGGGTTCGTACTCAGTTTTGGAATATCCGCTATATTTTTTTCTTTATTGGTAAATCTATCCGGGGTGAGAACTACACCATTCTCGCTTTCGTGGTCCGAAGGCAACCGGTTTTATGATTATTCTCTGACATTTGCCAAGAATTTATATACCTATGCTGGAGATTTATATGTTCCCTATTCTACTCCAGGCCGGTATGCGCTCTGGGGTTCGCTATTTCTAATTCCAGGTTTGCCTATCTGGGCACACAGATTGTGGGATGCATGTCTGTGGGGTTTTATGCCGCTGTTACTCAGCGGACTTCTGTCACGTAAAATTCAAAATAAGTTATTGAAGTGGGGGGTAACGTTATGGGGGGCATTGTTCATCATGCAGGGACCGGTTTATCCACATTTATTAGTACCTATGTTTCTTTTAGTGTTGTTCTTGTGGTCAGATTTATTATGGGTGAAGATAGTGGCAGGGGCAGCCATTAGCTATTACGCCGGGATCAGCAGGTTCACCTGGGCATTACTCCCGGGAACATGGCTGGTCTTATTTGATTTGATCGTTGAATATCCAAAACGGAGTGGAAGTTGGATAAATAAACTTATTCCATCTACCCTCTTGGGGTTGGCAGGAATTCTGCCCGGTGTACTTGAATCGTGGGGAGGTGTTATAAACCCGGAGCAGAGCTATGCCACAGCTCAACCCCTGCTGTTTTACCGGTTGCTTCCAAATGCAACATATGGAGATGGAATACTGCTTGGAGCGGTATTGGTCTTTGCACCTTTGATCGCATTTCTGTCCTGGTTGATTGGCAGTGGAACTTGGAAAGTGAATAAATTAGCGCTGGCCACGATAATAGTAACGATGTGCGGTTTTTTAGTTCTTGGCCTAATTGCAAGTACAAAAATAGGGGGGGGTTCGAACCTGCACAACCTGGATATGTTCATTTTGACATTGGTATTCCTGGCAGTACTAGCTATTACCCAGTTACAATCCCAACTAGAATCGATCCAAAAACAGGTTCCGTCTAGGTACATAATAGCAATATTATTGGTTATTATTGTACCGTGTTGGTTAAATTATAAAAGTCAAAGGGTGATACCGATATTGGAAAAACCAAGAATTATTAATGCAATTCAGAATATAGACAAATTAGTTACCTCAAAAAAGAAAACGGGGGAGATATTGTTTATTGATCAACGCCAGTTATTAACTTTTGGATTTATCAAAGATGTCACATTGATTCCTGAATATGAAAAGAAGTATATGATGGACCAAGCTATGGGAGATAATGCGCAATATTTTGAGCAGTTTTACACAGATTTAAAGAATAAGAGATTCAAGTTGATCATAAGTGATATTCAAAAAACAAATAAACAAAAGCAGGATGAAGCCTTTAGCGAAGAGAATAATGCATATATAAAATGGGTATCGATTCCTTTATTAAATGCATACCAACCAATATTAACAATAAAACAATTGGGCATTCAATTATTAGAACCCCGCAAATAGTGTTAATTACTAACAAAAATGAGTGAAGTAAAGATGAGAAAAGAAAATATATTAAAATACATTAAATTATTTGGAACAATAATTGCGGTAATTTTATTTTCTTTTTTTGTTTTTAATCATTGGAATGAACTCATTTCAAATATTAAACTATTAGGTATCTTACCAGTAATACTATTATTAATAATAACATTGGTTTCAAGATTTTTTGTCAGTTTTAGATGGTTTTTTTTGATACAAGCACTTGAGCCAGAAATTAAATTAGCTAATGTGATTAAAATAACTTTTACCGGGTTATTTGCATCAAATTTCCTACCCACTACAATTGGTGGAGATTTGGTAAGGGTAGCAGGGGGCTTACAACTTGGCTATGATCCAGTAAAACTATCAACATCATTATTATTTGATCGGTTAGTTGGAATGGTTGGTATGGTAATAGCCTTACCCTTGAATATTTTTATCCCAAATGTAGTTAAACTCTTACCAAAAAGCAATAATACTCTAATTAATCAAGTATTGATTGGTAATACTATTTTCAATAAACTTAAAGAGAAAACTACAAATATCTTCATTAAATTATTAAATACTCTAAAGTTATGGAAAAACCAACCCAAAGCGGTCATATTCTCATTTACTTCTACTATTGGGCATATGATTTGTCTTTTTATCACAATATGGTATTTATTCTACATACAAAAAGTAAATATTCCATTTAGTTCTATAGCTGGGTTGTGGAGCTTAAGTTACTTTTTTACCTTATTACCAGTATCAATAAATGGGTTAGGGTTACAAGAAATCTCAATAACATATTTATATTCTACAATTGGTGGTGCATCATTGGAAAGTTGTTTGGTTACAGCAATTATGATAAGAATACTTCAATCATTTGCTAG
Source organism: uncultured Leptolinea sp. (assembly GCA_964387025.1). Classification (GTDB taxonomy): domain Bacteria; phylum Chloroflexota; class Anaerolineae; order Anaerolineales; family Anaerolineaceae; genus PNON01. The sequence goes on from CAYLUZ010000001.1 coordinate 474,791, forward strand.
CCTTCCTGGTGCATTATTCCTCCCCTCTATATTAATTAAACCGAGAGTATAGATGGAAAAAATTAACAATAGAAATGTATTCAAATATTTATTTTCTGTTTTTCTTATCTATTCTATATATATTTTTTCTTTTTGGTTTGATAAAGGAAAAGAAACAGGGAAATATGCCGGTTATTCCGCTGGTTGGGTGGTCTTTCTATTAGTATTAATATTAATAATTGGTTTATGCACCTTAGTTGTTTATAAATTAAGAAAAATTATCGATTCTGAAGTTATTTGTACCAAACCATTAAAAATATATTCAATAATATTGATCATTTTATTATGTTTAGTTACTGTGTATTTCTCGGTTTTTATTCAACAAGAAAAAATTGGAGATCCTTTATCTAAAATTTGGTTAATATTTGGGTCAGCATTAATTAGTTCTTTAATTCTATATAAAATATCCAATCTAAAAATACTCACATCAATTACTCTTCCATTTTTAATTACCTGCACTATTTATGCTTTCTTAATCTTAATATCACCTATATCAAATTACCCCTTTAGTGAAGGATGGTCAGAAGGTAGCAGGTTCTATTACGGTTCGTTATTTTTCAGTAACTTGATTTATGGAAAAAAGATGGCATGGCCAGTTTTACACCCTGCTAGGTACTTATTACAATCCGTTCCATTCGCAATAGGGGTAACAAATATCCTTTTCCACCGTATTTGGCAATCATTGCTTTGGTTAGTGTTACTCTGGGGCACTTCAAAAGCGATAATAAAGAGGCAATTTATAGATGATAAATGGATAAACATTTGCCTGATTTCCTTTTGTTTTTTTTACTTATTAATAGGCCCTGTATATTATTTTTTAACTTTATGTTTTATCCCTATATTATTATGGGCAAAAAACGACAAACCATTTACCACTTTAGGGCTAGTTGTATTTTGTTCCATTTGGGCTGGCATTTGTAGGTTAAATTGGATTGTTGTTCCTGCTGCGATAAGCATTTTGCTTTATATTATTGAAGTACCAATCGAAAATAAAAAACTTTTTAGGTATATGTATTGGCCAGTAATTTGGGCAGTTGCAGGGGTTCTTGCTGCTTATATAACAAATAGAATATATATTTTTCTATCTGGGAACCCACCTTATCTTTTTGGATCAGCCTTAGAATCGAATTTGCTTATTGATCGATTATTCCCTAATAGTACTTATAGTTTAGGTATCTTATTATCATCATTAATGACGTTTTTACCGTTGTTGCTTGTTGTCAACCTGCCTAACCTATTTAGAAAACTTGGTATTCTTAGGTCACTTATCGCAATTATTACTTTACTAGTATTCTACATAGGTGGGATAGTTGTAAGTTTAAAAATTGGAGGAGGCAGTAATTTACATAATTTTGATGCTTTTATTGTAATTTTATTGATTATTGGTTCTTATGGTTTCAAGTCATCATACAAAAGTTTACTTCAAGAGAATCCAGGCTCATTACCGATTTTAAAAATTGGAATATTGTTGTTAATTATTACATTTGGTTTATTAAATAGTATTTCAATAGTAAATTACCCATCTACAAAAGTAATTAGTAAAGAAATCAATACATTACAAAACATAATAAATAAAAATGATCATTTAGTTTTGTTCATTTCTGAAAGGCAACTATTATCAACGAAAACTATATATGTAAAAAACTTTGAAGAAAAATATGAAAATGTTTTTCTAATGGAAATGGTAATGTCAAATAATTCAGTATATTTAAGCAATTTTCGATCGGACATTTCGAATAAAAAATTTTCATTAATTGTTACAAGGCCTATCAATGCAAATTTACAAGATAAACGATCACGATTTAATATTGAAAACAATAAATGGGTGAATAAAGTTGAGAAACCTGTCTTAGAATCTTACAAATTAATAGTTTTGTTGCCAATCAGTAATATTGAAATATATATTCCAAAATAAATATTAATTTTATTATTCAATTCGTTTATATATATAATAAATTGCACATTTCCTATCCCCATGTTGAGGGCAACACTTGAAAAAAATCCTGCAAATTGATGTTATTACTCCAGTGATATTGCTCATCGTGGCATGGTTTACTTATGGGTTACTCATTAGGGGATTAGGGCTTTACTGGGATGATTTTCCATACACCTGGTTTGGGCATGTTCTTGGCACCAGCCAATACAATAAAGTCTTTTACGATGAGCGACCGCTTCTGACTCTCCTTTACAATCTCACGGCTCCTATTTTTGGCGAAAATATTCTTGCCTGGCAGATATTTGCAATCATCATGCGCTGGTTATCTGCTCTATGTGGCGGTTGGCTTATCCGTTTAATCTGGCCGGAACAAAAAGAAGCTGCTTTTGTTGCATCACTCCTTTTTTTAGTTTATCCCGGTTTCAGCCAACAATGGATCTCTACAATTTATAGCCGGATATTCATTCTGTTATGTTTATTCCTGCTCTCGCTTGGTTTCATGGCTAAATCTTTGCGGTCTTCACGGAATTATTTCATTTATTTAATATTATCTATGGTTTTTGGAGCATTATCACTCCTGGGGTCAGAATATTTTATCGGTTTGGAATTAGCGCGTCCAGTCATTCTCTGGATCATGGTCAGCACTTTACCTGAGACATTAAGCAAAAAAATAGGAAAGGCAGTATTGCATTGGTTGCCGTATTTTGCAGGGGTCATGGCATATGTGTTCTGGCGGGTACTGATAGTAAAGTCTTCGCTTTATGATGTAAATGTCAATCGCGTATCGAATGGGGGTATACCTGCACTGTTCTGGAATCTGATATCAAGCATGGTCTCAAATGCATATAAGGGTGGGATCCAGGCCTGGGTACAGATATTCTCAGTTCCACCGGTTCAGAAATGGCAGCAGTCGATAAATATACTATTTTTTGCCATTTCCTTATCAGTCTTGATATTCGTTGCATGGATAGGATGGAGATATCTGAATTCCAAAACGGATCACCAGTGGTCAGCAAGGTTCTGGCAGAACTGGCAGATTCAATCCATTTTTCTGGGGGTGATCATGCTTTTAAGCGGCAGCCTGCCAGTCTGGATGGCAAGACTTCCATTTAATCTCATTTTCCCATACGACCGGTTTATGCTGGCAATGATGTTTGGATCAGCAATCTTGTTGACTGGATCGATCTATTTGATCCCTAAAAAACAAATCAGGATTGGATTTATTTGCATTTTAGTGGCACTCTCAGCGGGTTGGCACTTACAAACGGCGAATACTTTCAGGGTTGAATGGAGGCAATTAGCCGGGTTCTTACAACAATTGACATGGAGAATTCCAGGTATGAAGCCGGCAACCATGCTGGTAGCTTATGAATTACCATTTCGTTATTACAGTGATAACTCTCTCATTGCACCTATCAATTGGTCTTATGCTCCAGAATATAAGACGGGAAACATTCCATATGTATTATTCTATTTGACCGTGAGGAAGAATAGCGTTTTAAAGCAGTTGGATCCAAATATTATTACTTCTTTAAAATACCGGGCGATGGAATTTCATGGCAATACTTCTGATATGATCGTTCTCTACCAGCCTGAAACTGGATGTTTACGAGTTCTCGACGAGAAATATTCAGGACAGGAGACAATTCCAAATAATGATTCGCCGAGTGTAAAAGCAATTGCATTATCCAACCTGGATCGGATCATAACCCATCCTGATATTTCAGCTCTTCCAATTCCAAATTATTTCGATCAACCAAGTATTAAACCATGGTGTTATTACTTTGAGAAAGCTGAGCTTGCGAGACAGGTGGGAGATTATGAGCAAATTGTGAATCTTTGGGAACAGGCGAAAGAAAAATCCTATAAACCTTCTGAAGCTGCAGAATACCTACCATTCATTGAAGGATTAGGCTTTCAAGGTAAACTGGATGAGATGGTTTTATTGACCCAATCAGCCATGGATCAAAAACCCTCCATTCGGAAAAGTATTTGTAAGATATGGGGTAGAATAGAAACTACAAATTCTATTGCACCTTTAGATAAATCCTTTATTTCTGAGCAAAAAATCGAGTTAAGATGCAGCCAATAAATAATTCAGCAATTATGAAAGACAAACCAAATTGCTCTATAGTTATTCCAGTTTATAACTCAGAAGAATCTTTACCTTTATTAATTTCGCGAATCGAAAATGTGATGTCGGAAATTGCTAATCAATTTGAATTGATCCTGGTAAATGATGGCAGCCGGGATAAAAGCTGGAATGTGTTATTGGGATTAACAAGTCAGTATCCATGGATTCATGCGATTAATCTTATGCGAAATTCAGGACAACATAATGCCCTGCTTTGTGGAATCCGGGCCGCCAAATACGAGGTTACCATTACCCTTGACGACGACTTGCAACAACCCCCCGAAGAGATCCATAAGCTCCTTGCAAAATTCAACGAGGGTTACGATGTGGTCTATGGATCTCCCAATAAATTACCACATGAATTCTGGAGAAATTTTTCTTCCAGGTTCACCAAAAGGATCATGGCGTATGTAATGGGAATTCCAAATGTGATCAATATCGGTCCATTTAGGGTCTTCCGGACCGACCTTCGAAAAGCATTTGCAACCTATCAGAGTCCAAATGTCATAATCGATGTGCTTCTTTCATGGGCAACGACGAAATTTGCTGTTACTCATGTAGATGAACAACCAAGGATGTACGGAAAATCGAATTACACATTCAGCAAATTAGCCTCAGCTGCTTTCCTTGTATTAACCGGCTATAGTACCATACCATTACGTTTCGCCAGCATGCTGGGATTTGCAGTCACCCTCTTTGGTGTGGCTGTCTTTTTATACGTCATCATCCGGTATATTCTACAGGGAAGCTTACCCGGTTTCCCTTTCCTGGCATCGATCATCACAATATTCAGTGGGGCTCAACTGTTCACTCTTGGAATTATTGGTGAATATATCGCAAGTATTTTTAACCGTTCAACTGATCGTCCCCCCTATGTGATAAACCAGGAAATTATTAACACTTTATAGACAATTCAATTAACTGGATGATGTTTTATATATTTTTGCAGGAGGAGAGGCAATGGTAGAGAATTATGTATTAGTAACTGGAGGAGCAGGATTTATCGGGGTAAATCTTGTTCACCGGCTATTATCGAACAACTCTCTAGGCGTTGTCAACCTTGATAAGTTAACTTACGCCGGCAACTTGCAATCGCTTGATGATCTGTCTTCAAATCCTAATCACGTTTTTGTTCAAGGAGATATAGGTAATAGGGAATTGGTCAGGTATCTCCTAAGGCTATATAAACCCAGGGCAATATTTAATCTGGCAGCAGAATCACATGTAGACCGTTCGATCATGGATGGGGAAGCTTTTTTACAAACAAATGTTATTGGGACATATAGCTTACTGGAGGAGGCTCGCTCATATTGGTTGGACATGGAAAGTGAAAAAAAACCCACATTTAGATTCATACATATCTCAACCGATGAGGTTTATGGATCGCTGGGAGAAACGGGCAAGTTTACCGAAACCTCAAGGACATTGCCGAATTCACCATATGCTGCTTCAAAAGCTGCCAGTGATCACTTTGTCAGAGCGTTTTTCCATACTTATGGGTTTCCAACAGTAACAACGAATTGTTCCAATAATTATGGACCTTTCCAGTTTCCCGAAAAACTAATACCCCTGATCATCAATAATGCTTTGGATGGGAAGTCTTTGCCGGTCTATGGTGATGGGGCTAATGTTCGGGATTGGATATATGTTGAAGACCATTGTGCCGCCTTGGAAAAGATCATGGATAAAAACCGTCCGGGGGAAATCTATAATATTGGTGCAAGCGATGAAAGAAAAAATATAGATGTTGTAAGATTGATCTGTTCCATTTTAGATGAATTTAAACCCGTTTGGACGAATGAAAAATTATCCGGACGTGGATTAAAACAATATTCAGACCTGATCTTTTTTGTACCAGATAGACCGGGACATGACCGCCGATATGCCATAGATTCCACCAAGATCAAAAGGGAGATCGGCTGGAATATGGAAGTTAACTTTGAAGATGGATTGAAGAAAACGGTGAAATGGTATTTGGATCATCAGGAATGGGTATCAAATGTTAAGAGTGGTGAGTATTTGAACTGGATCCACAAAAATTATTCTTGGCGGTTTGAGGAGAAGAAATGAAAGGTGTAATTTTAGCAGGTGGACAGGGAACTCGGCTTTTTCCGCTGACTAAAGCCACCAACAAACATTTACTGCCAGTTGGACGGGTTCCCATGATCTTTCATGCAGTGAAACAATTGGTGGATTCTGGTATTAGCGAAATAATGGTAGTCACCAGCACAGAACACATGGGAGATCTGGTGCGATGCTTAGGGAGTGGAGAAGATTTTGATTGCACCTTCAGCTACAGGGTACAGGAGAAGCCGCTAGGAATCGCACATGGCTTATCCCTGGCCAGTAGTTTTGCCCGCGATGATAAAGTTGTGGTCATCCTTGCTGATAATATATTTGGCAGCAGTATTAAACAAATTGTCGAGAATTTTGCCAAACAAAAAGAAGGTGCCAGGGTGGTATTAAAAAAAGTGAGCGACCCAACAAGATATGGGGTTGCCGCCCTGGATGAAAAGCAGGTGATGTACATTGAAGAAAAACCAAAAGAACCACCATCAGATTTTGCTGTGGTCGGTTTATATTGTTATGATGAAAAAGTATTTGATCTTATACATAAGCTAAAGTATTCAGACAGAGGTGAATTGGAAGTGACATCCCTTAATAATGAATATATAAAATTGCATCAAATGGAATACGAAATATTTAATGGTAAGTGGATGGATGCTGGAACACCAGAATCCTGGTTCGAAGCGAATAGAATATTTTTTGAAAGTGAATGAGGGTAGGCATATGACAGGTTTATCTTATGAGGAAATCAGAGATTTCTGGACAAAACAGGCATTACAACATGGACAATCATATATTGCATCGTGGTCAGATCAGTCAGCTATTGAATTAGAGATTCGGACGATTCTCAACTGGTTAGAGGATGGCGATAAAGTCTTAGATGTGGGTTGTGCAAATGGATTTTCGACCCTTGAATTTGCAGCAAATAAGAACATAGAAATAAAAGGGTTGGATTATATTCCTGAGATGATTCAAAATGCCAAGAGTAATCTGGTTGATTTTGAGGGAAAACTGAAGGGAAAAGCTTGTTTTGATGTAGGTGATATTACACATCTCACGGAATTGGAAAATTCATTTGATAAAGTAGTTGTTATCCGCGTGGTAATCAACCTTTTTGATTGGGAAACTCAGAGGAAAGGACTTCGAGAGCTTCACCGAATGGTGAAACCGGGCGGTCTATTACTGCTTTCTGAAGCAACTCTGCAAGGGTGGCAAAATATGAACCATTTCCGAAATGAGTGGGGATTAGAAGACATACCAATGCCATCATTCAACCATTATCTTGACCAGAATTTGGTTATTGAAGCTATGAAGCCTGAGATGGAGTTAGTCAAACTTGACAATTTTTCTTCCAGTTATTACGTGGGAACCCGGGTATTTAAAGTCCTGCTCAGCCAGGCTTTGGGTGGAAAAGTGAATCCTGCTAATCCGGATATGGACTGGAATAAATGGTTTTCCAAGCTTCCGGCAGTCGGAGATTTTGGCGCCCAAAAATTATTCGTATTCAAGAAATTGAGGTAATAAATTCGAGGTTTTATGGAAAATATACCATTTAACAGGCCGTATTATACGGGGAAAGAAAAGCAGTATATTCAAAGTGCATTGGAGACTGCCAAGCTTTCAGGAGATGGAGCATTTACAAAAGCCTGTAATGGTCTATTGGAAGGTGAGCTAGGTGTAAAAAAAGTATTAATCACTACATCATGCACCCATGCCCTGGAGATGTCAGCGATATTAATAAACATTCAGAAAGGTGATGAAGTGATCATTCCTTCATTCACGTTTGTGTCGACGGTAAATGCTTTCGTTCTAAGAGGTGCAAAACCTGTTTTTGTAGATATTCGGCGAGATACATTAAATATAGACGAGACTAAGATCGAAGCACTGATCACAGATAAGACCAAAGCACTGGTTCCCGTGCATTATGCTGGAGTTGGCTGTGAAATGGATGCAATTCAGACAATTGCAGATAAACACCACTTGAAGGTTGTAGAAGATAATGCCCATGGTCTATTTGCCAAGTATAAAGGAAAATACCTTGGGACTTTTGGATCCATGGCAACCCAGAGCTTCCATGAAACCAAAAATTTTACCAGCGGCGAAGGTGGTGCTTTGCTCATCAATGATCAGGAATTGATCGACCGCGCAGAGATAATAAGGGAAAAGGGAACCAACCGGAGCAGGTTTTTTCGTGGGCAGGTGGATAAATATACATGGGTGGATATAGGATCAAGTTATCTGCCATCAGAATTATTGGCCGCATTTTTACTGGCACAACTGGAAGGGCGTGAGGATATCCAGGGCCGTAGAAAAAAAATATGGGAATATTATGACAGGAACCTGAATGCCTGGACCGAAGAAAACAATATATGCCGGCCACTGGTTCCTTCCTATGCTGATCAACCTTATCATATGTATTATTTATTACTACCAGATCTTAAGAGTAGGACAGCATTTATCAAGCATATGAAAGATCAAGGAATCATGTGTGTTTTTCATTATCTTCCATTGCATTTATCACCAATGGGCATGAACTTTGGAGGGAAGGAAGGCGATTGCCCGGTAACAGAGATGATGAGCGACCGACTGGTTCGATTACCATTTTACAGCGGAATTTCCCCTGAAGATCTTCAGAGAGTGGTCGAAGCTGCCACAGCTTTTAAAGCTTAATAGGCTGAGTATATGAATTTTGAATATCTCTTGCTTCGTTTCATCCGACGTAACCTGCCGGAAAAAGTTATTAAAACTCTTCTAAGTAAAAGGCTAATTATAAAGCCGGGTTTGGAGACCCGGGAACCACGAAAAGCTGTTGAAAGGTATCAAGCCTTATTAAAAGAACATAGCCTGTCTTTTACGGGTAAGAATGTTCTGGTTTTTGGATACGGGGGGAGCCTGGCTGTTACAGTTGAATTGCTACGTTCGGGCTGCGCACATGTAACAGTATGCGATCTCTTCCCCCCTGTGAATAGACATATCGATGATTCTCTCCTCCCAGACTTTTCGCAATACCTGGAGATCAATACCGACCTTGTGGTCCCAAAACCAGAATGGATCACAGTCTATCATGGAGACATCCGGACAGTTCCCGATTCTATTCGATTGGGACCTTTTGATTTGGTTGTAAGTTCCTCTGTTTATGAACACCTCGACGACGTTGATGGTATCACCGCAGCCTTAAGCAGGCTCTTGAAGCCATCCGGTCATTCCGTAGCATATATCGATCTGAGGGACCATTATTTTAAGTTTCCTTTCGAAATGTTGTGTTACAGCACAAAAAGTTGGGAAAAATGGTTGAACCCAACCAGTAATTTGAACCGATACCGAATTTGGGATTACAGGAATATCTTTAATCGATATTTTAAAGATATTCAGATCAATATTTTAGAGCGAGATCTGGAGCACTTTAATGTAGTTAAGAATCGTATCAGGCCGGAATTTAAATCGGGGAATGAAAGTCAGGATAGTGTAGTGAGTATTGTGGTTATATCATCACAAACTATCCGCGAAGACGATTGAGAATGAATACGATAGTTGATAAAGTCCGCCGTTTTTTTTAAGAAATAGCAATTTGATAATATTCAACCTCCTGTTGGCTGGCGTCTTCTTTCCAGTTACATATCAGCAAGTGGTCATGATCAACGAGAGTGATTATACGGCGCAAACATAGGGTTTTCGCTAACAGATGTTATAGAAACCCATTTCAATTTTTTAGAAATCAAAATTTGATTATTCTTCGATACACCCCGGAAATTTTTCCTTAATTTCCTTAATTGCGAATGGATTTGGTGCGATTTGTGATTTATAAGAGCGATCAGGAAGCAAAGAATATGATCGATTAAAGTATTGATTCAATATCACCCTGAAACTATTTACTGGTGAGATAGTCGGATAAAGAATTTGATAATCTTGATCTGGAAAGTAATAAGCATTTAATATCTCTGTCTGGTCAAAATTCATATAGCCATGATCTCCCTGGAGGATGATTATTGGAGGGTTTTTAGTGGACTGTAATCCCTTGATAATAGGAATTAATGCATTATCCAAGTATAATATTCCATTTTTGTATCCCTCTTTACCTATAGCTTGACTGATTGGCCATCCATCGTCTTTACTATAAAAACTATTATCTCTTTGAAATTCTCCATTTGGCGTGAATACGTACGGGCGGTGAGCTGGATTAAGGTGAATAAATACAAATTTTGGAGAAGGAAGATTGAGATTATTTAGCATGTCAATCTTATTTTTGTCTATTAGATAATTCCCGGATTGTGAACTACTTTCAAACCAGAGTTTAACGGGCGGAATAATTTCCAATACCGTGAAAGCAGATTCATTCAATAGTTGTTTTTCAAATGGGGTAATAAATGGCTGATTTAGAGTTATTGATGAAGTATCTATATAATAATCTGCATCGCGAAATTCAGTAAACAGATATCCGGTTTGAAAACTTACAAACTTATATCCAAGTCTATTAAATTCGTACCGCACTTTATTATGTTGGATTAGTTCATCCACTCTTACTTTTGTTTGGATATCCGGAGTCAATTCGGGTGCTATTATATTCAAATAATCCATATTTAAAGAAGATGCTAAAGATAATCGTGTATGTGCATAGTTGGATCTACTGCATTTTGCAACATAAAAACCCATTTGACTTAATTCTTGTAGAAATTTAGTATTATCGAAATTGAAGGTGCTTTTTAATCTATCTAATCGTGTGTAACCGTCTAGGATAAAATAATAAATATCTGGTGATTCACTATTAATTTTATTAATCGATTTACCATTATTTTCAATATTTCTTATTGGAGAAGATGTTGAAAAAGCTGAAATTTGGAAGTAGATTAATTGGATAGTAGGCACTAATACTGCTACCAGACCAAAGATAGCAAAGAATTGGTGAAAAATTATTAGGTTATTTTTGCTCTTTATGACAGAAATCGCAATCACTCCCAATATTGACCCAAGAAAGATAACTAGAACAAATCTATGGTCTAGATTAAAACCAAAAATTGATTTATTCTGAATATATCCAAACAAAATACCAAATATTGAATTCGCAATAATAATTGGAGAAACAATCAACCCAGTTTTTATCCAATCCCTGATAATCAAATTAACTGAGGTAAGAATAATGGCTGAAATTATTAATGAGATTATCAGTGGCCGAGCGATATAAACTAAGCTAATTTGCCCACTATTCATAGCCATTAGCGAAATTACTGGGAATATGGCGGCTAATATTGAGTGAAATGGAAAGCATGATAACTTTTTCATATTTTTGATTATTTATTTCACATAAATATTAAAGATTAATAGGTTTTTTCTCTAACAAGAGATAATATTTTTGTAACTCATCATCATTAGGTAAAATTAATTCATCTGTAGATTATTATCATTATGAGTAAGTTGTCATTAAAACAAGAATAAGTGCGTAATTTCATGGAACAGTATTTCAACTACGAAATCGTATTTTGATTATATGAAGATATTATTAAGGCATACCGGAAGTTTATGAGCTTACTGTGGAATTTTACAACAATAAGAACACAATTCGATAGGCTATAATATTATATAAAGAATCCCAATTATTTGGGTAACAAGGATGTAAGATGTGTTTTTCTAAATGAAAATATTTCTGCATTTGTCTGATAGAATAAATCACAACATTTTTTCTGAAAGCAACATAATTCATATGGAAATCTTACGTTCTGCTACCCAGCTTTTGATAATGTTATGACTTTGTGTCTGACTTATGTGGACATTCAACGGATATTTCCTTACCGAAGGTGGTAGTTCAATTTTCTCTGGAAACTTCCTTTGGAGTACACAGATCACCCTCTTTATCCTATTTTTTCACTCGATAATCTTTTTCCTTAGCCAGAAATCATTAGGCAAAAATAACACCCCAGCAAGGATCATTCTCTGGTAAATCTTTGGCGCTCAGGTAGTTTGCGGTATCATATACTACATACATTGTATTATTAATGTAGTAAATATTTAAAATCAGTAAAAGGACGCAATGGAATTTCAAGGTTATTTTTCAATTTTCTTATGGATAATATCGTGGTTAATTGGCGGATTATTAATTATTGCCAATTTGTTTGTTGTAAATGAAAATGAAACATTGTATCTTGGTGCAGCCACAGGATTAGTCCTGGAAAACTGGCTAGCAAATGTATTTGGACAAATAATGAATCCAATTATTGGATTCTGGTTGGCACCCGGATTGGTATTGTTGACCGGAGTCTTTTTAGAATGCAAGCTAAATTATTTTCGAAAACTTCAATTTAAGAAAATATTTATTACAACATCATCTTTCTGGTTCATTGTTGCAATGGTATTATTTTTTCTGATCGGTCGTGGAATACCTATTTTCGATGATTTTCAAAATCTACCGACCGTCTCACGATTGGCGGCGGGGGATATTGCTCCGCATTTTCCTCTAAATCCGGAAATAAGATTTGGATATCATTACTTTTTATTGCTGGTGGCAGCTCAGATTGTGCGAATCGGTGGGTTATTCCCGGCTGCTGCCCTTGACCTTACTCGTGCCTTTTTTATGGTGACAACTGTTTTTATATGTGGAAAATTTATTTTACGTATGACACAGAGTCGTATCGCTGAAATGCTAGGAATGATATTTATGCTCTTCAGTTCAGGAGCAAGATGGCTGCTTCTGCTGGTACCACCTGCTTTACAAAATATTCTGAATACTCAAATTCATTTGATTGGTTCGGGAGCCGCCTCAGGAAATATCTTATTTGAAGCTATTTATAAACCTTGGATGATCGAAGCCGGTCCCATCCCATTCCCCTTTGCCTTCGCCAGTGGTATTAATCGACCATTAATACTGGCTCTTGGTGGAATTGGCGCTTCTGCTGTGATGATTATCATGTTAATTCTAATGATCTTTCAATCCAGACGAGGCTGGTATTCTTTGATAGTAATTGCAATCCAAATAGCAGCCTTGGCACTCGCGGATGAGGTCTGGTTTATTCTATTTGGAGCAGGCTTGATTCTTAGTGGATTGAGCATTTTCATAAATAAAAGGGCACTTTGGAAAATTGAAGTATTGTCTATCGCATTCCCTGCGCTCATAGGCGCGGTTGTTGCTCTTTTTCAAGGTGGCATGATAACAGAAAAATTTTTATCAATCCTGAATGCAAACACTGCGGCAAATTCATATTACGATACCACCATAAAGTTCATTTTCCCACCAGTTCTTGTCTCGGGTCACCTTGGGATATTAAATATTAATAATTTTTATCAATTATTTGTTGGATTAGTAGAGATTGGGCCGGTCCTTCTTATAGCCCCTTTTATTTTTCTGTTTATAAGCACTGGAATTCGCAATGAAAAAATTACTCAAGTCGTAATGGGTTGCAGTGCATTAATGAGTTTACTAACAATATTTCTCATATACCTGGGGAGTGGAGGTGTAAGTGGGACAACGCGTTTATTGGAATCTTTTCTATTCACTTGCACCTTAATTGCTGTACCATACACATGGTTCATCGCCAATAAATGTATTACGCTTCTTAAAACGATGATAGTTGTAATATATGCTACAAGTATAATAAGTGGTGTTGTTATTTTTGCCATTAGCCTGGCTGGTATATCACGACCAACAAATGGAGATTTTATCGGTGCGATGGATTTACAGATGTTCAACGAAACCTGGAACAAATTACCCGGAAACTCACTGGTGTATGATGCCTACCCCGAGAGAGCCGTCACGATTTTTGGCCGAGCGACGAAATCCAGCCTGAATTGGTTTAAAGATTCGCCAGAATGGCTGACGATGAAACAAGATCCATCTCCATCAAAACTACACGAAGCTGGTTTTGACTATGTTTACTTCGATCTCCAGGATTGGGAAAATTTATCACCCAGTGCTGAGGCAGAATATAAAAGTGGATGTGCGGTACTCTTGAAGAAAATCCAAATTAATGACCGCGGCAGACGCTTGTACCAGATCACCGATTGCTCACAAAACTAGATTTTCGTAAAATGACCAATTTCATATACCACGCCAAACCACGGTGGTGTTGATCGCATTTGGACAATTTTTTCTATTTTCATTATTTTTTGAGCAGCTTCCAGAACATTTATTTCGGTTGAAAAATGTGCCTTTCGAATGTCATAGCCTAACAATTTGAACATTGCGACCATAAAAGGACGTTCCACCGGAACACCGTAAATCACATACCCATTTTGTTTCAGCACCCGTGAGATTTCGGAAAATGCTCGTTTTTGGTCTCCTGGCCGTAAATGTTCCAGGATGGAGATCAGGAGAACAGTGTCAAAAGTGTTGTCCGGGTAAGGAAGGTCAAGAATATCACCATTTTTTAGATAAGTGGTTAGCCCGATTTGCTGAAATGCCAAACCTACTTTATTAATGTCGGCTGTTAGATCAAGGCCATGTATCTCTTTATACTTCTCGGCTAGATTTAGAAATGCAAGACCAGTTCCAAACCCGATTTCAAGTATTTTCTCCCCTCCATTACATTCATTTAGGCATAATTCCACTCTGCGTCGATACATCCGGCCAAATATTGGATAGTAATAGAAACGGATAGGGTCATCAGAATTTACGCCACGGTAAAAACTGGCAGGCATTAACTTCAGTGGAGAAATGGAAGTTCGTTTGTCAATCATTTATCATTACCTTTACACGCTGAAATCAATAACGACCTGGCAAATTCTTTAACCACTGGGATTTTCTCGGAAACGATACCAATAGCACTGATAGTAGAGATTAATGAGGGAGGAATCAATGGATGGAGCCAGTCGAAAGGAGTGATTTGCATATCACAAAAACCTGCTGATTTCATATAATTTAACATCTGCACCTAAAGAAAACCGTTTCATCCGGTGAGTCACCCATTTTCTTTTTAATCCATGGAATATTCTTCTGAATCATGATCTGAGGATTAAGCTTATTAGGTTCAGCAAAGCTGAGTATACCACCGGGTACGTGCAAGTTAAAGATATGAGCTAAAGCTGGCTGAATGTCCAGGTGATGCAATACTGATGAACCGATGACGGTATCAAATGTGGACTCTTTATTCAAATTCTCAAAACTTGAGGTGATAACAACCACTTTTGGATAGTCTAAAAGGTTCCTCCGGGCGATAGTTGTCAAATCCTTTGAAATATCCACAGCTGTTATTGATGCACCGGACTGAGATAACAACCGGGTAAAATCACCCGTGCCACAACCTATCTCTAGATATGACTTGTTATTTCCTGATGCTATCCTGGAGAGGATAAGGCGAGCCCTTCTTTGAGCTCTAACCTTACCAGCCGGGGATTCCCATCCCCAGAAGCTTTCAGCACCCTGACCAGCAAGCAGTCTACCATGTTCGATTTCGTGTTTGTTCCGTTCACTAATCAATGATCCACCTACTAAATGAATTTTACTCTTCCAGCAGCAAATGCCACCATTTTTAATAACAGCCATCCATGGGACCAACGTGAGATATTGGTGGTTCCGTAAGTTCTTTCATGATACCGTATAGGCAAATCAATGATCCGAAGATTCAAGCGGGCGGCCCCAAAAAGCAGGTCGAAATCACCAAATGGATCGAAATCACCAAAATACGCCCGACCTGCTTTAATCCGGTCATAATCCTTCTTCCACAATACTTTTGTCCCACATAAAGTATCTTTCACTGGCTGCCCAAGCAGCCAGCTAAATGCAATGCTGAAGAACTTGTTCCCTAAAAAGTTATAAAACCGCATGGCTTCCTTTTCCATCGGGTAAACCAGGCGGACGCCATTAATAAACTCTCCCTTGCCGGTAATCAGGGCATAATAAAACCTCGGTAAATCCTCTGGAGGGACAGTCAAATCAGCATCCAAGATCATTAATATTTCGCCTTTCGCCAGCTCAAAGCCTGCACGAACTGCATCCCCCTTCCCTTTACCGGGCTGCTTTATTAGTTGCGCATCGATTTTGGGGTGTAGCGAAATCTCTTTCTTAATGGTTTCAAATGTATTATCCGTGGAGTTACCTTCAACAAAAACCAATTCAACTTTCCCACCCATATCCGGTATGCGATTAATAATTGAGGAGATATTTCCAGCTTCATTGCGGGCAGGAATAATTATTGAAACCGCTGGTTTTGATAATGTGGGATTTGGTTCAGGCCGAGCAATTATTAAATTTGTCATAGCAAACAACGAAAATGGCCATACTTTCACTAAAAATTTATCAAAGAAACTTGCAATAATTGGTATGGTAAGCGGAAATAATATTTCTCTCCAAGAATTTATGATTTCGAATCCACTTAACCTGAGAATATCTTCCATATCAGATAAAGTTAACCAGTTTTGCTCCATGGTTGGTGTTGCCAGATGTAATGCTTCGGCAATTTTTATCGGGATTTGCCAAATTCGACTGTAGTGATTAATGATAATCCTAGTACTTGGCTTTGATATTTTATTAATTTCCTCAAACACCGTTTGAACATCCCACAGATCGTTTACAAGGTCAGAAAGAATTATGTAATCAAATTTATGCTGATTATCACCGATTTGATGAGCATCCTCGCATTTGAAAACTAAATCCGGATGATTTTTCTTTGCAACTTTTATCATTTCCTCAGAAAAGTCTACTCCCATACCATATGATGGATTAAGCGCAGCAATTAAATCGCCTTGTCCACACCCAATTTCAAGAACATCGCTCCCTTGAGGGATTACATTCGAATAGATTACTTTTAATCGTAAGTGATATCTTCGTTTTAAAAGATTTTGCGAGTTATGATATTTGGCATTTTGGTCCCAATGATGAATTCTTTCTGCCATGTATTTTTTATAATTGTCTTGAAAAATTGTATCAGCCATCATTATTTCCCTTAAGCAGAAGAACATGAATTAGTACTAATAATTCGTCAATTTGATCCTAACTCAAAAATTGTCAAAAAAAAGAACTAAGAAACTTCTGCTTTTTCCCATTCTTTAATTGGGAGGATCAAGTACAACGATCACTTATTGAAACTCGCAATTAAAATGATCCTTCATTAATCCCAGGTACTTTTCTTTTTCGGTGGATAGAGGAAGAATCTGATCCAACCTGGTAAGCCTGGCACAGAAAACGGGTTCATCATAAGGAGCAGCCTTGATTTTGGCAGCGAGATCAGAAGCATTTTTCCACTCATCAAAGTATGCGTATGAATCGACATATATCATTATTTTAAGCGGGTCTGGATTAAAATCTTCAATGTTTATTTTATCAGCCTGTTTCCTGACAAGATTCCATTTTCCTGATGCTCCATTATGTTCTGCATCTTGATAATCCAAACACCAATTAGAGTTAGGTGGTGAATAAAACACCTTGTTGAGATTTGAAAAATCTACTTCAGCCTGGGTGTCAATAATGTCAGATGGATTTGAAAGGTAGAGCGATTCCATAAAGACTTCCCCTCCTTTCTTGGAAAGGGAGTCAGTCTCCGGATCCAATACACGTACACATCCGCGCTGGTCTAGTTTCAAACTGATGATCTGGTCAGTAGTTCCTGAGAATTCACCAATCAAGTGTGCTCTAGTAAATGCCTTCCCGGGGATTAATTCACCTAAATCCACTTGAATCCGTTCTGGGATGAAATATAAATAGTACTTCACTTTCGCAGGAGAACCAGGTTGTACGTATGCCCAATTAATCCCTGCTGATAGAGAATTCTCCTCACCATTTTTTGTTGGATTTTGGTTGATCACAAGAACTGTATAAGGCGTTACTTCTGGCATACGCGCTTTAAGTTGATAGAAAAAGGACTTTTGCAATACCCAATCCTGCCTGAAAGAATTGCCAATCAGGAATTGAAGACCAATGGAAAACCCAATAATGACTGCGCCAGCGAACAGATTGATTCGAAATTTGGAAGGTAAACGACTGATCACACCAGAAAGAAGCATGACCGATCCCATCATAAATGGCAAGTAGAAACGTGTTGTCGAATAATCCTTAAATATCCTAATACCTGTCAGCCAGAATGGAATTCCCGCGAGTAAAGCTGAAAGAATTCCAACAAGAATAAACTGAACTGAAATCTTATAGTTATTCTTATCGGCGGAGGATCGACTCTTCCAGGAAGCAACGACAATGAGTATTAATCCCAACAGGATGACTGCGATATAAATCACAAGGAAAGTAGTATTTTGTTGTGAGATTTCACGCGGATGAAAAATATATAACCAGCAATAGAGCATGGTGTGGTAGATGTCTGTTAATACCGTCCCAACCAGGTTTTGTAAAGTTGGAATGAAGCTCTGTTGTAAGCGATCAAGAAGGATAAATTTATAACTCCCGGTGATCTGGGTTTGATTAAATGCACGCCAGAAACTGACTGAAGCAAATAGAATGAAATATATTGCAGAATGGGCAAGAATGCGTTTACCGCGACCAACAGATCCGGCGAACCGGTTTAATGCCTGCCAGATCATTAGGGGTCTTAGTAGCTCTAGAAAATAAAAATATTCTGATCCTGTTAGATTGATAAAAGATAGAACCAGTCCTAATAATGTTAGTGGAACAAAAAAACGAGGATAACGGATGGCAAAAAATAACGGAATAAAGGAAAGGATAAATACGGTAAGAAAGAAAAAAACGATTGAAAAAGTAACCGCATTTGCCTGAAGAAAAAATCCGGGATAGACAGCAAATAGAAGAGCAGCGATTTGTACGACCCGGTTTTCCTTTCCCCATAATGAACATAAGAGCCACCAGAATGCCAGTATGCTGAACCAGCGCAAGATAAAAATGAATAAATGCCAGTGCCAGGGAGTGGGACCAAGAATCGGGTTAATAAAGTTGTAAAAATAAACCAAATTTGGTCTATTACCTTCAAAAAAATGGGCCAAATCCTGGACATTGAACGACAACCAGATATAAGACCAATCGTCACCATAATAACCAAGGAGAGGAATCCAGATACCATAGGCGATAAAGGTAATACCTAATAAAAGCCAGGGCATGCCTTCGGTCATCCAAGGGAACACCCAAAGCTTCGATAAAATTGATTTCATATGGATAGATTATATAACACGAAGGTAAACAATATGGAATGGAATTATCCACCCCAGCAATGCTGAAATGTATAAATATAATTTGTCCCAATACTTTCTATAAATAAAATTACCTGCCTACCTTGCATCTTGACCGGCATCCCTAAAAAAGGTTATAATTCAATTGTTGAATATTGATAATAATGGATGAAACTTCTATCACTGCGCATGACCTCAGCCTGCTTGAGGGAATAGAAAAAGATCCAGATGTGAACCAGTCCATGCTGGCCAACCAGCTTGGCATTGCAGTAGGCACAGTTAACTGGCACATCAAGAGATTGATCGAAAAGGGCGCCATCAAGGTTAAGCGGGCATCCCGTAAGAAATTGCGTTATATTATCACTCCCGAAGGAATTGCTTTACGAGCGAGATTAGCTGTTGATTTTGTTCAGCAGTCCTTTTCTCTTTATCGACTAATCCGTGGAAGAGCAGCGGAACTGATCCCTACTATAAAAGAAGCCGGATATCACCAGGTTAGATTGGATGTAGTTGGCGATATGGCTGATGTTATCCGCCTTACCTGCCTGGAGCACGGAATAACGGTTGTGGAAGATGAAAACACTCCGCGCATACGAATGGATGGATTGAAGGTTTATGTCGATTATCCAGAGCAGGCAGATAAATGAAGATTCCGACTCTATTGGCGATCACCAGTCATGGTAATGCTCCTTATTTAATGGCCAGCCGATTTGCCAAAGCCCTTGGAGATTACCCGGTGGTTATTCCACATTACTATTGTGATGCGCAAATATCCATTCTACAGGACGAGATCCCGGAAATGTGTGGAAGGATCTTTCTATCAACTGAGTTAGGGGATCTTTTCAAACCGTTATTGCTGGATGCCGAAAAAAGGCTGAGTTTCTCAGAATTTGGTGCCTCGTTGGCAAGGGACGACAATCCATTCAGTGCTAGAGCAATAGAAAATAAGCTATCTATGTTCCTGGACAAAGGTATTCCAGCCACCTCATTGGATGGAATGGAACACAGACGTTTTTATAGATCTGATTTTTCCGCAGTGATAAATACGACATTACCCATTCGGGTGAACCTACCACGGAGTTACTTTTTCTTTACCGCAAAAATGTCTGATCTATACGGATTATCCCCGGATGGTGACAACTCGGATGAAACCATGAAAACTGTAGCTGACCTGCTCCCATATGCGAAGTTGTGGGCAGACGTGGAAGATACATTTGATATTGAATTTATTCCCAGGATCAATGCTTTCAGTTATCGAAAGAATTACGATGCTCAGAAAGTAGTCCATACCCCACCATTTGCTTTCGCTCGTCCGGTTGTTAGTATCCTGAATAAAGAGAGTTACTTAATAGTACCGTCCGGAACACGGACCGATCTAAAAAAACTTCACCAGATCGCTGATTCAATTCCTCCCGAATATGAGCGTCTTGTTTTGGGAAGTAAAGGATTGAATCGCGATTTTCCTGAGAAGAAATTCCGTTATGTAAATGCAACGATTTTCGGTGACCCACTATTAAAAGGAGTGATCTCACGTGGGGGCTGGGGTACGATTTGGGAGTGCCTGGCAAATGTAAAGCCAGATGCCCTGGCTCAAACCTCTTTTGTTGAAGACCCAGAAATGGGACATACTCAAAAAACGATGAAAAAACTCGGATTGGCCGAGATAATATATGGATCTGCAGCTTCCTTCCTTAAGGATCAGATCCGCGAAGATATCATCATTAAGATGACGGAAGAAAAGAAAATTGACCTCCAGCAATTCGGAAATTATGCGAATGACGGATATGGTTATATTGCCAGTAAAATCCATGAGATGGAAGATTAATCCATAAATGATTGATTTGAGGAATAAATGACTGATAATAATTTCTGGAAAAATAAAAGAATATGTGTAACCGGTGGAGCTGGATTCTTAGGAACGCATTTGATCAAGAATATCAAAGGCCGCGGGGCGACAGAGATCTTTGTACCTAAAATTGAAGACTACAACCTGGTGGAGGTAGCGGACGTCAAGCGGATGTTGGATGATGCCAAACCAGATCTCATTATCCATCTCGCAGCTCATGTAGGCGGCATCGGGGCGAACCGTGAACATCCGGCCGAATTTTTCTATGACAACCTGATGATGGGTGTCCAATTGATCCACGAAGCCTGGAAGCGTAATGTGGAAAAATTCGTGGCAATCGGTACAGTCTGTGCCTACCCGAAATTCACACCAGTCCCCTTTCGGGAGGACGATATCTGGAATGGTTACCCCGAAGAGACCAATGCACCTTATGGATTGGCTAAGAAGATGCTGTTAACACAGTCACAATCTTACCGCCAACAGTATGGTTATAATTCTATTTTCCTGATCCCAGTGAACTTGTATGGTCCGGGAGATAACTTTAGACCAGAATCATCGCATGTGATTCCGGCGCTGATCAAGAAATGCGTGGAAGCAGTCGACCATGGTGATAAAGAAGTAGAGATCTGGGGAGATGGCTCACCCACCCGGGAGTTTATCTATGTGGAAGATGCAGCTGAAGGAATTGCGTCGGCTGCAGAAAAGTACAATGATTCAGATCCGGTTAATATTGGTTCCGGTAATGAGATCAGTATCAAGGACCTGGCAGAGCTGATTGCAAGACTTACTGGTTTCAATGGCAAGCTGGTGTGGGATACAAGTAAACCCAATGGTCAACCCCGGCGTGGGTTGGATGTGAGCCGTGCGGAGAAATACTTTGGATTTAAAGCCAAGATGACCTTCAAGGAAGGCCTGCGCCGAACCATCGACTGGTATATAAAGAATAAAATCTAACCGCAAAGAATTGTTGGGTGAGGATGTTAATAGTGAAGCAATTACCAAGCAGTAGTGTTGGAGAGATATGACTGATGAAATAACGATGATCAAACCTTCACGAGGTTGGGTGGCGTTGAACCTTAAAGACCTATGGAAGTACCGTGAACTCGTGTATTTCCTGATCTGGAGGGACATCAAGGTCCGCTATAAACAAGCTGCCCTAGGTGTTGCTTGGGCGATCATTCAACCGATCCTTACGATGGTCATTTTTAGTGTAATCTTTGGTAAATTTGGCAAGCTCCCCACGGATAACAGCATTCCCTACCCATTATTCACCTTTGCAGCCTTGCTCCCCTGGCAGCTGTTTGCCAATGCACTACAAAGGTCGGGTACCAGCCTGGTGGGTTCTGCCCATCTGATCACGAAGATCTACTTCCCAAGGCTGATCATTCCCATATCCGCGGTGGTGGGTGGCATGGTGGATTTTTTAATCTCCTTCGTTATCCTGGTCGGGATGATGATCTATTACAAAGTCTATCCGACCTGGAACATGTTATGGATCATTCCCTTTACTATCTTGACCTTAATCACCGCATTAGCGGTCGGATTGTGGCTTTCAGCAATGAATGTACGCTACCGTGATGTTCAGCAAATGATCCCGTTCCTGATCCAGGCATGGATGTTTGCCTCACCTGTCGCTTATTCTGCGAGGATGATCACTGATCGATCATGGCAATTGATTTACGGACTTAATCCTTTGGCAGGGATCATCCAGGCATTTCGTTGGTCATTGTTAGGGGGGACTCCACCGGGGGAATTGATGTGGATCTCAGCCACTGTGATGGTGATCTTATTGATCAGCGGGCTATATTATTTCAGGCGAATGGAAAAAACCTTCGCGGACACGGTGTAACCATGAGCGAAATCGCGATCCATGTTGCCAATTTAGGAAAAAAATATCAACTCGGTGCGCTGGGTACCAACTACCGCACCCTGCGGGACAGCCTGGTGGATACCTTTACATCGACCACCCAGGCCTTATTGCATGCCGGAGAGAGAACAACCCAAGGCCAGAAAACAGATGAGAATCGCTTCTGGGCTTTGAAGGATATTAATTTTGAAGTCAATCAGGGTCAGGTTCTTGGTATCGTGGGCAGAAATGGGGCGGGTAAGAGCACGCTGCTAAAGATCCTCTCACGAGTCACCGAACCAACAGAAGGATACGTTGAAATCCATGGTCGGGTCGGCTCATTATTGGAGGTAGGCACAGGGTTCCATCCGGAGCTGACGGGGCGGGAAAACATCTTCTTGAATGGCGCGATCCTGGGTATGAAGAAAACCGAGATCTCAGCCAAATTTGATGAGATCGTCGCTTTTTCTGAAGTCGAGAAATTTATCGATACTCCTGTGAAGCGATATTCCAGTGGTATGTACCTGCGCCTGGCTTTTGCTGTGGCTGCACATCTGGAGCCGGAGATATTGGTGGTGGATGAAGTGCTGGCGGTCGGAGATGCTGAGTTCCAGCGCAAGTGCATGGGTAAGATGACTGATGTCGCCCAGCAAGGAAGGACTGTTATTTTTGTAAGCCATAACATGAGCGCCATCCTGCGGCTGACAGAGGAAACCATGGTACTTGATAAGGGCAAGCTTGTCATGCGAGCACCCACTCAACAGGCAGTGGATTACTACTTATCAAGCGGCTTCTCAAACCAGGGAGAGCGTACCTGGTTGGCAGACGATATCCCCCTGGATGCTGCCCCTTTCAAACCAGTTGCGCTAAGGATCAAGGATGCAAAAGGCAGATTGGTGGATACCGTGCGTTCGACAGAACCTTTCCAGGTGGAGTTTGAATACAGGTTGGATCAACCCCTGACTGGGTTGCGGGTGGGGTTATATTTCATGAGCACACGTGGGGAACACATCTTTACCAGTTTCGATACGGATGACCCGCAGCGTTTTGAAGAGCAATCCACACGCAAGAGCGGCCAATACTTTAGCCGCTGCACCGTCCCGGCAAACACATTCAACGAGGGCAGGATCGTTCTTGGAGTGAATGCCAGCTCCTACCGTATCAAACGCTACTTCCAGGATGAACAGGCACTGGTATTCAGCGTGGATGCCACCGGTGCTCCCGGAACGCAGTGGAGTGAAGTTCGCATGGGACCAATTCGACCGGCTTTGAACTGGGAGATCGAGGTCCGTTAATGGCAAAAGCTGAAGAAAATCCTCTGAAGGACCTTATAGGTGAGCTGCCATTTTCCGCAGAGTTAATTTGGTTGTTCCGAAATAGAGAAAAACCACTCCACAGCCGTTTCTCCCTTAAGAATCTCCAGCAGCATCTGCCGGAAGTACTTTCCCAGGTTAAGAACAATGCCAGGGAGAACCAAACAGGAAAGCGGGTGCTCCTCTTTGCTTCGTTGCATTATTGGATCGAAGAGACTGCCTTATTGGGATTGACCCTGGCTGGTGCGGGATTTAGTCCACACCTTGCTTTTCTGCCCTATTTTGACTGGCAGAAACCAATGAGCAAGTTTGACCTGCGGCGTAACAACCTGTATGCAAAAGAAGTTCTTGTTGGAGCCAGTCCATTATTAAAAGTAACTCCATTATTGGATTACCGGAAAAAGGCAATATTACCTGCTGAGCTCGTGAAAGAGATCGAAACAGTCAGTTATTATGATGCGCAATACACACTACAAGTCGAAACTGTTGACATGGGATCTGATATCTATCAAATGCGCCTGCAGCGAAATTTATTCGCGGCTGAAAGATTCTACGCGCTTCTGGAAGATTCGAAACCGGATGCTGTCATCGTTCCAAATGGCACGATCCAGGAACTGGGAGCGGCATACCGTGTGGCAAAATTTGCGGGAGTACCTGTCACTACCTATGAATTCAGCGATCAGAAAGACTGCATCTGGATGGCACAGAATTCAGAGATCATGCGTCAAGATACAACCAGGATTTGGGAGTCACGGGAAAATAAACCACTGACTGAACAGCAGCGCACCCGTATCGAGTCATTATACAAAGCCAAAGTTCAGGGAGACTTGTTCGAGAATTTTGCGAGGCACTGGCAGTCGTCAAAGCGTAAGGGCTCGGACGAAGTAAAACAGTCCTTGGGATTAGATGACCGCCCTATGATCTTGCTTGCCACGAATGTGTTGGGTGACAGCCTAACGCTTGGCCGCCAGGTATTCAGCAAAACCATGGCAGAATGGATAGAACGCAGTGTGGAATACTTTACAAAACGTATAGATGTTCAATTGGTGATCCGCATACATCCGGGTGAAATTCTGACCCATGGGCCGTCCATGGTGGATGTTGTGAATAATATTCTGCCAAAGCTGCCTGACCACATCCACCTGATTGGTCCACGAGAAAAAGTGAATACTTATGATCTGATCGAAATGGCAGATCTGGGTCTGGTTTATACAACAACGACCGGGATGGAGATGGCGATGAGCGGTGTGCCAGTGATCGTTGCCGGAGTGACACATTACAAAAATAATGGATTTACATACGAGCCGCAAACATATCCGGAGTATTATGGATTATTGGATGATATCCTTTCGCAGCCGGTAAAATATCGCTTAGGTAAGGAGCAAGTGGAACTAGCCTGGAGATATGCCTACACCTTTTTCTTCGAATTTTCTCTTCCATTCCCTTGGAGGCTATTCAAATTGTGGGAGGATGTAAGAGAACGCCCGGTTTCTTACGTGCTTGGCGATGGATATAAGAAATACGAAAAAACCTTCCGGTATTTAGCCGGAGATCCCATTGAATGGTAGAAAATATGACTGAACCTGATGTGAAGCAACAAGTTAGAAAATTCTATGACCAGGTAGGCTGGCAGTTGGAAGCCGATGGACTGTACCAGAACGCACATTATGAAGACCTGCGACCGGTTTCGGCTGAATATATTCATCGCTGTCATGGCCGCGTCGGCAGGCATTTGAAAACCAGTGGAAAATACCTGCTGGATGCCGGATCCGGACCGGTGCAGTATGAAGAATATATGGAATATTTGCGTGATTACGGATACAGGGTATGTGCGGATATATCCATTGTTGCCTTAACGGAAGCAAGAAAAAAGCTTGGTAAAAAAGGTCTATATGTAGTTTCGGATATCGCCAATTTACCTTTCAAGCATGAAGTATTTGAAGGAGTGATGTCGATGCACACCATCCATCACCTGCCATGGGAGGACCATAGTCGGGCTTACCAGGAGCTATACCGGGTGCTGGCACCGAGTTCCACAGGGGTGGTGGTCAATGGTTGGACAGACCCGGCTTTACTTGGGTGGCTGGATCGAATGGTGAAATTTATCAACCGGACCAGGCGTAAACTAGGCAAGAATTCTGCACCAACAATAAAGGATAAACGAAACAACCAGGCAAAAGATAAAGGTACATTTGTAAAAAAATATAACGCAGCCTGGTTAAAAAAGGAATTGAATGGAAAAGTACCCAATGAGATCCTGGTTTGGCGAAGTGCGAGTGTCCGTTTTTTGCGAACATTCATCCACCAAAAACTGGCAGGACGGCAATTACTTCGATGGTTATTTGCGCTTGAAGAAAAGTATCCACATTACTTCGGCGAAAATGGTCAATATCCTTTGATCGTCATTAACAAACCATAACTATTTCACCGAAGGGAAATGAACATTGGAACCTAGCTTACTCACCTTTCTCCTATTTGTTCTAGTTGGGTTTTGTGCTCAAATGATTGATGGAGCATTGGGAATGGCATATGGTGTTAGTTCTAATACTTTCTTATTAAGCCTGGGAGTATCCCCGGTTATTGCCAGCGCGAGTGTTCATGCAGCTGAAATGTTTACCACCCTGGTTTCGGGATTGTCCCACCTCAAGTTCGGGAATGTGGATAAAAGCCTGGTGTTGAGGCTATTGATCCCAGGAATAATTGGTGGAGTGACAGGGGCGTATATTTTGACTCGGGTGGACGGAGAGGCAATTAAACCGTATATTTCAGCCTATCTGCTGATCATGGGTATTGTGATCATCGTAAAATCCAATCAAAAAACGATTGAAAAGCATTTCCGCACCCGCTTTATCATTCCACTGGGATTAGCTGGCGGTTTCTTTGATTCAATTGGTGGAGGAGGTTGGGGTCCGATTGTCACCACAACTTTGCTGGCAAATGGTCATCATCCTCGAAAATGCATAGGATCGGTGAATTTTGCCGAATTTTTTGTGACAGTTTCAGAATCGATCACATTCTTTCTCACCCTTGGGTTATTGAAGAACTGGATGAATATCGCCGGCTTGATCCTGGGTGGAGTAGTTGCCGCTCCTATTGCAGCGATGCTAACGAGTAAACTACCCACCCGATGGATCATGGTCGGTGTTGGAATTTTGATTGTAATATTAAGTATCAGAACTCTTGTATTGACGATTATCTAGTGAAGGAGAAGTCATGGACTGGAAAAATAAAGTTATCCTGGTAACAGGGGGAACCGGCTCATTCGGTAAGAAATTCATTGATATTATGGTGAAGGAATACAACCCAGCCAAGATCATCATCTATAGCCGGGATGAGTTAAAACAGCACGAGATGCGGGTGAAAGGATTTGACCACCCATCATTACGGTATTTTATCGGGGATATACGCGATCGCGACCGGTTACTAAGAGCCATGCAGGGAGTGAATATTGTGGTGCATGCAGCCGCGTTAAAACAGGTGCCAGCCTGTGAATACAACCCGATGGAAGCCATTAAAACCAATATTCTGGGCAGCAGCAATGTAATCGACGCAGCTTTGGATGCGGGTGTCGAGAAGGTGATGGCTTTGAGCACAGACAAAGCAGTGAACCCTGCCAATTTGTATGGAGCCACGAAACTGGCCGCTGAGAAACTATTCATCCAATCGAATGCTTATGCTGGAAACAAACGAACCCGTTTTTCCTGCACTCGTTATGGAAATGTTGTTGGAAGCCGCGGAAGTGTTGTCCCTGTCTTCCTCAAGCAAAAAGAAAGCGGTAGAGTGACCCTGACTGACGACAGGATGACACGGTTCTGGTTATCACTGGACCAGGGCGTTCACTTTGTCATTGAATGCATCGAAGAAATGTATGGCGGAGAGGTATTTATCCCTAAAATCCCATCCATGAAAATGGTCGACCTGGCAAAGGCAATCGCCCCGAATGCCCGGATCGAGGTCATTGGAATCCGCCCGGGTGAAAAATTGCACGAAGTTTTGATCTCGGAGGATGAAGCCCGGACCACTATTGAACTCGACGACAAATATATCGTCCAGCCGGCAGAGGAAATGTGGTTTGGACAGGAGTGGAAGGATAAAGGTAAAAAGATGGAAGATGGTTTCCGATATGCCAGCAATACCAACCCGGAATGGTTGAATATTGCTGAAATCCAAAAGATTGTCGAACAGGTGGAGATAGAGTAACTCTGATGCGTGTTCTCATTACAGGCGCAAGCGGTTTATTGGGAGTTAACCTGGCTTTAGAAGCGGCAAAGGATCACACTGTTACCGGTCAAATCAACGAGCTGTTCCTCAAAGACGCACCATTTGAGCAGATTTCCGGCGATCTACTGAAACCGGGTGCTGTTGATTCCCTGCTTGAAGCTGCCCAACCAGATTGGGTGATTCACTGTGCTGCCCTGGCAGATATCGACGCATGTGAAAATAATCCAACACTGGCTGAAAAATTGAATGCGGAGTTGCCCGGAACGTTCGCGAAATCATGTAAAGGCCGCGCAAAACTGGTTTACATTTCGACAGATGCAGTTTTTGATGGGACCAGAGAAGAATATTACGAGGAAGATGTACCGAATCCGCGAAGCGTCTATGCCCGGACAAAACTTGCGGGCGAGCAGAATGTTATGCAGAATGATCCGGAGGCAATTGTTGCCCGCATTAATTTATTCGGGTGGAGTATATATGGCACTCGCAGCCTGGCAGAGTGGTTTTTCTATAATTTACAGGCAGGAAAACCTGTAAAGGGTTTTACTGATGTCTTCTTTTGTACACAATTGGTGAATGACCTGGCGAGTGTACTGTTCCAAATGCTATCCCAAAACTTATCAGGGTTATTCCATGTAGTAGGCGCTGATTGCGTCAGCAAATATGAATTTGCCTGCGAGATTGCACTCAGACTGGGAATTGCTGAGAAGATGGTAACACCCATACATGTGGAAGAATTTGGTTTGAAGGCTGCGAGGAGTAATAACCTTCACTTGAATACGGATAAACTGCAAAAAGTTTTGCACAAGTCCATCCCCCGGTTATCCACCGGTTTGGATCATTTTTTCACACAATATCAACAGAGTTATCCACATCTTTTACGAAAAATGGTGGATAACTCAATAGAAGACCCGAATCCATACAGGCATGGAGGAAATGATGGAACTTAAAATTGGGAAACACCAGATAGGCGAAAACCAACCCACATATTTCATTGCAGATATTTCCGCCAACCACGACGGGGATTTGGAACGGGCAAAATTATTGATCCGTCTTGCCAAAGATGCAGGTGCAGATGCAGCAAAATTTCAAAACTTTCGGGCGAACCAGATCGTTTCAGATTATGGGTTCAAGAGTATGAATCAGCAGGTTTCACACCAGTCAAACTGGAAGAAATCTGTCTATGAAGTCTACCAGGGAGCTTCAATCCCGTTCGATTGGACACCTATACTTAAAGAAGAATGCGATAAAGCAGAAATTGATTACTTTTCATCACCTTATGATTTTGATGCGATCGATATGCTCAACCTGTATGTTCCTGCGTACAAGATCGGTTCGGGGGACATCACCTGGGATGAAGCGCTGATCCGCATGGCAAAAACCGGCAAGCCGGTGCTCTTAGCAACTGGCGCATCGAATATTGGTGAAGTGCAGCATGCAGTGCAAGTTATTCGGGCAATCAACCCCCAAATTGTGCTGATGCAATGCAATACCAATTACACTGCCAGTATCGAGAATTATGACCATATCCACCTCCGGGTACTTGCCAGTTACCATGTATTGTTCCCGGATCTGATATTGGGTTTATCAGACCATACCCTTGGGCATGCAACTGTTTTAGGCGCGATAGCGCTCGGTGCACGAGTTATCGAGAAACATTTCACTGATGATAATTCCAGGGTTGGACCGGATCACCCCTTCTCAATGACGCCAACATCCTGGAGAGATATGGTTGACCGAACACGCGAATTGGAACGGTCACTTGGTTCTTCGGAGAAGGTGGTATGTGAAAACGAACAGCAGACAGTGATCGTCCAGCGACGCTGTTTACGTGCCGCCAGGGAAATCAAGTCTGGTGAAGTTCTCACCCGGGAAATGATAGACGTATTGCGCCCGGCAACACCGGGGGCAATCCTCCCTAATGATATCCAGAGCGTTATCGGACTAAAAGCCTTGAAGGATCTACCGATGGGTAAAGAATTGCGGTGGGGAGAGTTGGGAAAATAATGCGCATATTGTATTTCTCGCGAGATTACTGCCCTCATGACCATCGTATATTGTCTGCCATTGTGGCAGGTGGTCATGAGGTTCATTATCTTCGCCTGGAAGATGCAGGACGAAAGCTTGAATCCCGCCCGATACCTGAAGGAGTTCAGGTGGTGCAATGGCGGGGTGGAATGAAAAAATTCCATTGGTACGATATTCCCACCCTCGTTTTAAGCCTGAAGGAAGTGATAATCGATGTCCGACCGGATCTGATCCATGCTGGACCTATCCAAAGCGTGGGATTGGTGAGCGTACTCAGCGGTTTTCATCCGCTGGTTTCCATGTCCTGGGGATTCGACCTGATGCAGGATGCTGAAAAAACCCTTTTCTCTCGCTGGGTTACCCGGAACGTTTTATTACGATCAGATTGGCTCTTCGGAGACTGTCAGGCAGTGTTAAATAAAGCAGAGGAATTCGGGTATAACCTGAACCGAAGCTCATATTTTCCCTGGGGAGTGGACTTAAACCATTTTTCCCCGGGTGATGGAACCAGGCTTCGCAAACAGCTAGGCTGGACAGATAATACCATCCTATTTTGCAACCGGTCATGGGAACCGCAGTATGGTGTAGATATCGTAGCAAAAGCTTTTGTAAAAGCATCGGAAGTTAATGGGGATTTACGCCTATTATTGCTTGGAAGTGGTTCACAGAAGGAAAATATTGAGCAAATTCTACAGGATAGAAAAGTAAAGAATAAGGTGGTGTTTGCCGGACAAGTACTTAATACTGAATTGCCAGATTATTATCGGGTGGCAGACCTTTATATCAGCGCCTCTCATACAGATGGGTCTTCCGTATCTCTTATGGAAGCTTTAGCGTGTGGGCTGCCGGCTGCAATTTCTGATATTCCATCCAATAAGGAATGGGTCTCACCTGGAGAAGAAGGCTGGCTGTTTACTGATGGGTCTGTTGAAGAATTATCAGTTCTCATGCAAAAATTGATCCAGGAAAAGGTCAACTTAGCGGTGATGGAGATCAAAGCCCGACGTAAAGCTGAAAAATCTGCAGACTGGAATTCCAATCAACAAAAAATGCTGAAAGGATATAACATGGCGGTGAAAAAATGAAACGCAGCTTCAAGCACTGGTCTCTTGAATATTTGTGGAGCCGTTTGCAGGATAAGCTACACCGCCGTCTCCACCCGGATGAACCCTGGCTGACACCAGCAGTAGTTCAAACTCTGGATAATCATCTTACAAAACAAATGAGCGGTCTGGAGTTTGGCAGTGGCAGAAGCACTGCATGGTTCGCACGCCGGTTAGGCAAGCTAACCAGTGTGGAGCACTCGGTAAAGTGGTTTGTTAATGTAAACAACCTCCTGAAAAAAGCAGGTATTCAAAATGTGAATATGATTTTACGGGAGAACACGCCTGACAATTCTTACTCTGAACCAATCAGTCTTTTCAGAGATGAAAGTCTCGATTTTATCCTGGTGGATGGAATAGACCGGGCAAAGTGTGCATTATTAAGCCTGCCAAAATTAATGCCTGGTGGAATTCTGGTCATAGACGATGTTCACCGTTATTTACCCAGTGAAAGCCGGGCACCCCTGGCTCGAAAAATCAGCGAAGGACCAGTGGATCAAGAGTGGCAGGAATTCCTAAACATGGTATTGGATTGGGAATATATTTGGAGTTCAAATGGTGTAAAAGATACGGTGATTTATCAAAAACCAGTGGAAGATTGAGAGGTTTTCATGTTAACAAAAAATGACCTGGTCGTTGGTTTCAGGAAAACGGGGCTGACTGCCGGTGATGTTGTACTCGTGCATAGTTCTTATAAATCACTTGGCGCGGTGGATGGCGGCCCTCAGACCGTGGTGGATGCTCTGTTGGAGGTAATCACCCCGACTGGAACATTGATCATACCGACATTTAATTTCAACTTCAACAAAGGCGAATCTTGGGATGTTCGAACAACACCTTCCCACATGGGAGTACTGACCGAGATCGTACGATTGAATCCGGATAGCAGGCGCGTTTTTCATCCCTTTTATTCTTTTGCGATCCTTGGCAAGCTAAAAGATGAACTCACCAAGGTCCGTTACAAAGACAGTTATGGTCCAGACTCCATATTCATGCAGTTACGCAAGTTGGATGCGAAGATCATGGTCATAGGATTGAGCTATACACACTCGATGACATTCTTCCATCATATTGAGCAAATGGAAGGTGTGGACTACCGCTTTATCAAGGCATTTACCGGTTTGGTAACAGATGAGAGCGGAAAAACATACGAAGATACTTTCACGATGCTGGTAAGAGATGTTGATAGGGGTGTGCAAACCGAAGTTGACCCGATGGGAGAAGTGCTTGAGAAACGGGGAGTAGTGACCATCCACAAGATTGGTGTGGCGGATGTAAAAATCATGAAAGCCAATGATGTATATCGGATCACCGCTGAAGAGATGAAAAAGAAACCGGGATTAATGTACAGGATAGAAAAGTAGAGGAATGAATGAAAGATTATCCATCGATAAAATCAGTCCTCGAGGAGATCTACCCGTTACATCGAACGCTTGTATCTGATGGATTGGATGAAACACTTCGCATCGTCGGCGAATATTTTCCCGATTCAGCGAATTACCAGATCGAGAATTATTCTCCGGGTAAGAAGGTTTGGACCTGGAAAGTTCCGGAGAGATATATTGTTCATCGGGCAATCCTGGAAACCGAAGCGGGTGAGAAGATTGTGGATTTTCAGGATAATCCCTTGCACTTGCTATCATATTCGTTGCCAACAAATTTGGTGGTAACCTGGGATGAACTGCAGCCACACTTATATTTCAGTGAAAAACGGTCTGCTGCTATTCCATGGCAGTTCAAGTATTATGAAAGAGATTGGGGATTCTGCCTGAGCAAGGATCATTTTGATAGTCTGGACCGAACGATAAGGTACCATGCTGTCATCGATGTGGAGTTTGGAACTGCAGCGGAGCAGGGTTTCCGTATAGGCGCAGGAGTAGTTCATCCTGCCGGGGGTAAAGCGGCTGGAGCCGGTGAGATTCTTGTGTGTACCCACGTATGCCATCCCAATCAGGCCAATGATGATGCAGCCGGGGTGGTGACCGCCATCGAGATTGCCAGAAGATTGACAGCCAGCCCTCTCCCAGCCGGCTCAATGAGTGTGCGTTTCTTATTCTGCCCGGAAACGATCGGCAGTATAGCCTACCTGGCACACCACGAAAACTTGATCCCGGATTTCAGGGCAGGAATATTTATTGAAATGACCGGCAACGATAATACCCTCATTTTACTGCGCAGCCGGCAGGATAATGCATTGATCGATAGGGTCGCCAGGACTGTTCTGAACCGGACCGGAAATGAATTTAGGGAAGGGGAATTTGCCCAGGTAGTGGCAAATGACGAGCGGGTCATCAATGGACCAGGGGTAAATGTACCATGCATATCCATCAGCCGTTGGCCGTACGATGAGTACCATACTTCTGACGACAATCCATCCATCATGCATGAGGATAAATTGCAGGAAGCAGCAGATATAATCGAACAGACCATTCGGATGTATGCGTCCAATTACATTCCCAAACGCACATTTCGCGGCCCGGTATTCCTGTCTGGATACGGTTTGTGGGTAGACTGGCGAAAGAACTGGGCTTTGAACCGCGCAATCGAAAAGATCATGATGCATTTCGAAGGGTCAGATTCTATCTTTGAGATTGCTGAGATCACCAAGCTGACATTTGAAGAAGTTTATGATTATGTGAATAAATTCCATGAGCAGGGGTTGGTGGAAAAACTACCACTGCCTGTAGTCGCTGAAATCCGATAACAATATGAGATATAAAACCATAGCCATTATTCAAGCCAGGATGAAATCCAGCCGTTTGCCGGACAAGGTGATGCTGGATATTGCCGGTAAACCCATGTTGCAACGGGTGGTGGAAAGAACTGCTAGAGCCAGGATGGTGGATCAAGTAATTGTTGCCACCACTTCTGATATTGATGAAGATCCGATTGCAAGGTTTTGTGAAAAAATGAATATTGCCTGCTATCGGGGTAGTTTGCAGGATGTTTTAGATCGTTATTATCAATGTGCCATCCAATATTCACCCGATATTGTGGTCAGGATCACTGCTGATTGTCCGGTGATTGACCCAGTATTGATCGATGAAACTATCGGTGTTATGACCGGCGAGTCGCTGGGTAACGGGTTGTGGAAACCGCAAGGTAATTCTGAGGTTTATCCTTCACCAACAGTCCCGGGGATTCCGTGGGATTATGCTGCCACCCGGCTACCCCCACCCTGGAAGCGGACTTACCCGATCGGGTTGGATGCGGAAGCAGTCACATTTAATGCTTTGAAGCGAGCCTGGAAAGAAGCAGAAGCACAGCATGAGCGGGAGCATGTTCTTCCTTATCTTTACGATGCTGAAAACAGGTTCCGCTGTATCATAGGTTCATATAAAACAGATTATGGGCAATATCGTTGGACAGTGGATACAAAACCGGATTTGGAATTGATCCGACAGATCTACCAGCGTTTGGACAGGGAGGACTTTACCTGGCAGGACATCCTTGATTTGATGCTAAATAACCCTGAATTGAATAATTTGAATGCAGATATTCCGCATAAGACTTATCTCGATGTGGATGAGAGAAAGTAATCATCGATGCCTTTGATCACCCTTTTTTCAGCTCCAAAAGCATTTACCGACCCGCATATCGCGATGATCCAGCGAAATGCCATACAATCCTGGAAAGCGCTGGGAAAAGCAGTGGAAGTGCTGCTGTTAGGCGAAGAAGAAGGATTGGAACTGGCCGCCAGGGAATTAGGAGTGAGATGGATCCCTGGACTGCAGCGTAACTCAGATGGGACTCCATTGATCAGCTCGATGTTTGAGCAAGCTATTAAAAATGGAAAAGGTAAGTTAATGGCGATAGTCAATGCAGATATTATCTTGCAACCTGATTTTGTAGTAGCGACTCAAAACATAGCTGAGCAAGGCAAACCATTTCTGCTGATGGGTCAACGATGGGATCTGGATGTAAAGAAACCACTTTCTTTTGCAGAAGAGTGGCATTCTGGATTAAGAATGTTGGCCCAACAGGAAGGCAAGCTGCATAAATCGAAAGGCAGTGATTATTTTATTTTTCCACGGGAGGCTTTTCATAATTTTCCCAAATTTGCAATAGGAAGAGCCGGTTGGGACAACTGGACCATTTATCACGCCCGGAAAGAAGGATGGATGGTGATCGATGCCACGGAAGCGATCACGGTCATACATCAACAGCATGATTACAGCCACCTACCGGGTGGGAGGATCCATTATACTTTGCCAGAATCTAACGAAAATTTAAGGATCGCAGGCGGAAAACGGCATATTTTTACCCTGTTTGACGCTAACTTCAGGTTGGACAGGGAAGGTCGGATTCGAAATGCGCCGCTTAACCCTGTTAAAATAAAGCGGGAGCTGGAGATTTATTCCATACTTCATGGTGACACACCAGCCATTAACAATTTCATGTTCTATTTGCTCAATCCACGGAAATTCATTCGCCACAAATTTCCCAAACTGGCAAAAACACTGGGTATTAAAGGAAAAGCAGATGAGATCAGGGGTGACGATTTATGAGACATATAATAGTGAGAGAAATATCCTTTATTAACGAATTTTGGAGTTTCAATGCCTAGAACTGGAATGAATCCGTCCAGAAACCGGGATACAGGATTTTCCCCTGAAAGGGTTACTGCTGCAATACTAACCCACGTTCCTCACGGTGAAGGATATTTTGAGCACCGGTTTGAGGTATTGCGGCTGTGTATTGAAAGCATGATCACCACAGCCGGTAAATCAGTGGATGTGATGATATTTGACAATGCCAGCAGTCCGGAAGTAGTGGAGTATTTGAATGGGTTGAAGGCTACCAATAAGATCCAATATTTAATGCTTTCCAGTCGAAATGTCGGTAAAATGGATGCCTTGCAAATGATCTTCCGGTCTGCTCCGGGTGAAATTGTTGCTTATTCGGATGATGATGTTTTATTTCTCCCCGGCTGGTTGGAAGCTCACCTTAAGGTTCTAACCACCTTCCCGAAGGCAGGTATGGTTACTGGTTTCTATATCCGATCTCAAATGGCATTCAGTGTCAAATCAACGATGGAATTTGCCAACCGGTTGGACGTCCAAACTGAGCGAGGCCAGTTGATAGAACCTAAGTGGGAACAGCACTACCTGGATAATATGGGGCGTACCTGGGAACGCTATCATGAAGAAACACGCGATCTTGAAGATGTGAGGTTAACGTATGATGGTGTTCAGGCATTGTCTTCTGCCGGGCATCACCAGTTCATGGCATATAAAGAAGTATTATTGAATGCGCTACCAGAGAGCTGGACAGGCAGGTTGATGGGAAAAATGCGTGAATTTGATGACGCAGTCGATAAACTCGGTTATTTAAGACTTAACACTCCAACCCCTGTCACCCGGTTACTAGGAAATGCATTGAGCGAAGAAAATGCAGCCGAAGCACGATTATTGGGATTGGAAGTCAGAGATGGAATAAAAACTTCCCGCCCCGCGGGAACGATTCAAAAAATTGGCCGTTTACCGCTGATCAATGGATTAGCCCGTAAAATATATAACTGGTTGTACAAGTTCATAAACGCGTAACAGGAGCTTTATTCATGGATAATATATTCACCCGGATCAAGCTGGCAGGAAGAATAATGGTCAAAGGTACCGCAGTAGGAAAACCTGCCAAACGGGAGATCCCTGCCATTACTGCGGAAGAAGTAAAAGAAGCACGAATATTTTTTAAACGAGAAAAATTCTTTATCTTTGGTCATGCCAGGTCTGGAACAACCCTTTTAGCGCGCTTGATTCGGTTGCATCCTGAGATTCATTGCAACTGGCAGGCACATTTTTTTACCCGTGCCCCATTATTAAGCTCATTGGTTTCTGATCCTGATGTTGGAAGATGGCTCTCACATCACAGCAACCGTTGGAACAGGGGTAAAGACCTTTCTCCAGTGGTATTAAGAGCCGCTGCAGACTTCATCCTTGAACGGGATGCCGTCGCTGTTGGAAAGAAGATTGTAGGGGATAAAAGCCCATCCAGTATATTTAATGGTGAAGCTGTGCGGAAGATGGCAGCTGTTTATCCGGATGGCAGGTTGATCAACATCATCCGGGACGGTCGGGATACTTCGCTGTCGCACAGATTCCAGGGATTTGTGGACAGACAAGAACAAATGACCAAAGAAGATAGAAAAATACGGGCGAACTTTATTATTGACCCACAGCCATATCTCCACGGGCAAAAATCTCTTTTTATAGAAAAAGAAATGGTGGAAACAGCCAGCAGCTGGGTAAAGAATGTTACCGAGACAGAAGAAGAAGGATTGAAACTATTTGGCAGCCATTTTTACCAACTCCGCTATGAGGATCTAATGGCGCAGCCATGGGAGGAGATGTGCAAGATCTGGCAATTTCTGGATGCAAAAAAACCGGATAAGAAAACCCATGCTGCGTTGTTAGACGAGATGAAAACCAATCCAGATAAGGATTGGCAGCATGAAAAAAGCGGCAGCCTGGCGCAGTACATCCCCAAGAGTCAGCAAGGCAGTTGGAAGAATTTATTTACCAGCAGGGATAAGGAAATTTATAAACAGATAGCTGGAGAATTGCTGATCAAATGGGGTTATGAAAAGGATATGAATTGGTAAGAATATGAAATTTGTCATTGCCGGTTTAGGTTCAATTGGCCGCAGGCATCTGCGCAACCTGGTAAGTCTGGGTGAGAAAGATGTTCTGCTATACCGCACACATTTAAGTACGATGCCAGAGGAAGACCTGGATGGATTTAAAACAGTAAACGATTTTCAGCAGGCGTTGGATAGCAAACCGGACGCTGTTATTGTGTCCAACCCGACAGCCATGCACCTGGATATTGCCATTCCATCCGCGAAAGCGGGAGTCCATCTGTTACTTGAAAAACCTGTTTCCCATTCGTTGGAACGAGTGGAGGAACTAGCAGCACTGGAAAAATTGAAGAATCTCCAAATATTGGTTGGGTTTCAATTCAGATTCCAACCGACTTTAATAAGAATGAAAGGTTTATTGTCTGAAGGCGCAATAGGTACACCGGTTTCATCCCGGGCGCACTGGGGAGAGTATTTACCCAACTGGCATCCATGGGAAGATTTCCGCAATAGTTATGCGGCCAAACCAGAATTGGGTGGTGGGGTGGTTTTAACGTTGTGCCATCCATTTGATTACCTGCGCTGGATCATGGGAGAGGTCGATTCCTTATGGGCTCTTACTTCGGAATCTAAGGAACTTGCTATTGGAACAGAGAGCACAGCAGAGGTCGGTCTGCAATTTTTAAATGGAGCCACTGGTTCAGTGCATCTTGATTATATCCAACAGCCTGGGTCACACACTTTGGATATCATTGGATCAAATGGATCTCTACACTGGGATAACGCAACCGGAGAATTGAAACTTTACCGGTCAACAAACAAAGAATGGACCAGCTTCTTCCCACCGGCAGGCTTCGAGCGGAATGATCTGTTCATTGCTGAGATGAAAGCTTTCCTTGCCATGCTGCGCGGAGATGCTCCTTCACCATGCACATTATCTGATGGTATTTCTACCCTGGAGATCTCCCTGGCAGTTATTCGATCGGCAAATGAGAAACGAATTATAAGTTTAAGAAGGTAATATGGCAGTATTAAGAGACTCTCCTATTTTTGTCTGCGGGCACCCCAAATCGGGGACAAGTTTATTGCGTTCCATACTGGATTCGCATCCGGAAATTATTGTATATCCAGAAGAAACCGGATTCTTCCGCCGATACCTGCCAAATTCGGAGGGGAAATCCCTCGAAAAGAAGCTGGAATTGGCAGACCGGTATCTGATCCATATTTTTGAGTGGAATCAGGTACATCCCCCAAAACATCAGGAAGGCTTCCCTGACCGGGATTACTCCAGTATTCCCTTCGAGGAAGTTAGGAAAGAATTACGCAACCAGGTTGCACAGCAATATGTGCACGATGGTGACATGTTAAGCGCAGCCATGGCTGCTTTTGGCGTTGTAACCGGGCATTCCACAAACATCACGAAATATTGGTTAGAAAAAACTCCCTATAACGAACGATTTGCTAGGCAGATTTACCAATGGTGGCCGGAAGCCCGCTGCATACATGTAGTGCGCGATCCTCGGGATAATTTTGTTTCATACCGCCGTAAGCACCCGGATTGGACCGCAAGTTTCTTCGCCCAGAGTTGGGAATCGAGTACACGGTTGGGGCTGCGAAACGTAAAGGAGTTTGGAAAAGACCGTTACCTGCTGATTACTTATGAAGAGTTTGTCCAGAAACCGGAAGAAAACCTGGCGCGTTTACTTTCTTTCTTATCCATCGGAGACCACGAGGCATTGCGGCAGCCCACCCGGGAGGGGAAAGAATGGAAAGGCAATTCCATGTGGTCGGATCAATTCAACCAGATCAGTGCGGCGCCAGTCGGACGATGGAAAGATACGCTAACTCCCCCGGAAATTGCTGCCATTCAAGGCATCGCACACTATGGGATGGAATCGATAGGGTATAATCAAGCGGTCGTTAATTGGAAAAATACGGATATCATTACCCGAATTCAAACATCGGTACAGGTAATTATAAAAAATCTCAAGGAGACTATTAAATGGCTATGAAAAATAATAAGGCAAACCTCATTCCTCCCTACGGCGGAAAGTTGGTCAATCTTGTCGTGGAAGGCAATGAGCGGCTGGCATTGATCGAAAAAGCCAGCTATTTGCCCTCGATCAAGATCTCATCCCGCAATCTTTGCGACCTTGAACTATTGGCAACCGGCGCATTTTCACCCCTAGACCGTTTTATGGGTCATAAGGATTATGAACGGGTGCTGGATGAAATGCGGTTGGTGGACGGCACCATGTTCCCGTTGCCGATCACCCTGACTGTGGATAAAGAGGCTTACGCTTCACTGGGTGAAGAAGTGGTATTACGGGATAACCAGAATAACCTGATCGCGGTAATGAAAGTTGAAGAAGCATTTCCCTATGATCGAGACCGTGAAGCATTGTTAGCTTATGGTTCAAACGATTCCAAACACCCGATGGTTTCAGAAATGGTGCGTTGGGGTAACTTGTGCATATCCGGTGAGCTCAAAGTTGTAAATATGCCCAAATACTATGACTTCAAGGATCTTCGCCAAACCCCGGCTGAAGTTCGAAAACAGTTGGAGGCAATGGGTAATGATAATGTGGTCGCATTCCAGACACGCAATCCCTTGCACCGAATTCATGAAGAACTAACCAAACGGGCAGCCGCAGCTGTTGGCGGAAGTTTGATCATCCATCCAGTGGTTGGGTTGACCAAGCCGGGTGATGTGGATCATTACACCCGCGTCCGCATTTACAAAGCACTGGTTGAAAAATATTATGACAAGAAAAACACAACGCTCAGCCTGCTGCCGTTGGCCATGCGTATGGCTGGTCCGAAAGAGGCATTGCTGCACGGCATCATCCGCCGGAATTATGGGGCCAATCACTTCATCATTGGCCGCGATCATGCCGGACCTGGCAAAGACAGCACCGGAAAGCCATTTTATGGTCCATACGATGCCCAGGAAATATTTGAAAAATATGCAGATGAGTTGAAAATGAAAGCTGTTCCTTTTCAGGAACTGCTGTACCTACCGGATACCAAGGAATATGTGGAAGCCGACAAGGTTCCTGCTGGAGCCAAGGTGTTGAATATCTCCGGCACCCAGGTGCGGGATGACTATCTTGCCAAAGGCAAGCTGCTACCGGATTGGTTTACCCGACCGGAAACTGCCAAAATCCTGCGCCAGATGTACCCGCCCCGCCACAACATGGGCTTCTGCGTCTGGTTCACAGGCTTAAGCGGAGCAGGAAAAACTGCGACTGCAGAAGTATTGACCACGCTTTTACTGGAACACGGAAAACAGGTATCACAACTGGACGGAGATGTTGTCCGCACACACCTCTCGAAGGGACTTGGTTTCAGTAAGGAAGATCGTGACACGAACATTTTAAGGATCGGGTTTGTTGCCAGTGAGATCGTCCGACATGCAGGTGTAGTTATTTGTGCAGCCATTTCTCCTTATATTGCCATCCGGAATGAAGCCAGAAAAATGGTAGGAGAGGATCAGTTCATCGAGGTATATGTCAATACACCGATCGATGTATGCGCCTCCCGTGATATTAAAGGACTATATGCCAAGGCATTTCGCGGTGAGATCAAAGGTTTTACCGGTGTGGATGATCCTTATGAGGCACCTGTAAATCCCGAGATCACATTGATGACCGTCGGTGTTACCCCTGAAGAAAACGCGCGGATCATTATTAAGCATCTGGAAGAAAAGGGTTTCCTGTTGTCGGATGTTGTGGGTGTGGTTGATTAGCTAAATAGTTATCCCGGCAGTTTTTGTAGTACTGCCGGGATAAATTTGATCGTATTGGCAGGTAAGTTAGGTGTTTGTGTATTGAGGTGAGATGTCCAAAATTCAGGATAAGTTTAATCTGACTGGAAAAACTGCAATCGTCACCGGCGGCATCGGTTTGCTGGGGAAAGAATTCTGCAGAACCCTGGCTGAAGCCGGGGCATTTGTCCTGGTTGCTGATATCGATCAAAACAAGGCCGGGCAGTATGCCCAGGAATTAACCTCAGCCGGATACAAAGCCGAAGGTTGTGGCATGGATGTGACTTCTGCCCAATCTGTTCAAAATATGGCAGCCAGGGCTTCCGAACTCACCGGGCAACTGGATATTCTTGTGAATAGCGCAGCCATGGATCCAAAATTCGATGCACAGCATGCCAGCCAGCAGAATGGCACCTTTGAAGATTTTCCGTTGGAAATGTGGCGTTCAGCATTGGATGTCAACCTGACTGGAATGTTCTTATGCTGCCAGGCAGCAGCAAGGCAAATGGCAATTCAAGGTGAGGGCAGTATCATCAATATTTGTTCAACCTATGGATTGGTCGGACCTGATCAGCGAATCTACATCAAACCCGGGCAGCCACGACGGGTCAAACCGGTTTATTATTCGGTCACCAAAGCTGGTGTACTGGGGTTAACCCGATACCTGGCAACATATTATGCCGGAACAAAAATCCGGACGAATGCGCTTACTCCTGGCGGCGTCTATAATGACCACGACGAAACCTTTACCCAGAATTATTCTGCACGGACGGTCTTAGGCCGTATGGCGCGAAAAGATGAAATGAACGGGGCATTATTATTCCTGGCTTCAGACGCCTCATCTTATATGACTGGCTCAAACCTGGTTGTGGACGGAGGCTGGACAGCATGGTAGAAAGACCGGAAATACTGGCCATCATCCCCGCGAGGGGCGGGTCGAAAGGAATTCCACGCAAGAATATCCTCAGTTTTGCTGGCCAGCCGTTGATCGCCTGGAGCATCGCTGCAGCGAAACAATCTCACCTGGTCACCCGAATCATTGTTTCAACAGATGACGAAGAAATTGCGGTCGTTGCCCGCCGGTTGGGGGCAGAAGTACCTTTCCTGCGCCCATCTGAATTAGCTCAAGATCTGTCAGTGGATCTTCCGCTATT
The DNA here is from genome assembly GCA_964387025.1 of uncultured Leptolinea sp. GTDB lineage: Bacteria > Chloroflexota > Anaerolineae > Anaerolineales > Anaerolineaceae > PNON01. The sequence goes on from CAYLUZ010000001.1 coordinate 517,868, forward strand.
TGAACATGCGCTTTCCTGGTTGAAAGAACACGAGGGATATCAGCCGGATATATTAATTCAACTACGTCCGACTTCTCCCATCAGGCCGATGAAAATGGTGGATGGAGCCGTACAAATGCTGCTTGATTATCCGGAGGCACATTCCGTGCGTGGGGTGATCCCATCCGGCCAGAATCCGTATAAAATGTGGACCATTGGTCAGGATAATCGATTAAATCAATTATTAACAGTTCCTGATGTACCAGAGCCATTTAATGCTCCAAGGCAGCAGCTGCCGCAGACCTACTGGCAAACAGGGCATATTGATGTAATCAGGACAAGTACGGTGTTGGATTTAAAATCATTAAGCGGCCAGGTGATTTTACCTTATATGGTTGATCCAGCGTTTGCTGTGGATATTGATTCCCCGAGAGATTGGAACCGGGCAGAATGGCTGGTATGGCATTCCAGTCTGGACATGGTTTACCCCGGGAAAGCCCCCCGCCCACTTCCCGAGAAAGTGCGCCTGGTTGTGATGGATTTTGATGGAGTACTAACCGATAACCGGGTTTGGGTGGATGAATCCGGAAAAGAGACTGTAGCAGCATATCGCAGTGACAGTCTCGGACTGGCGATCATGCGCCAAAAAACCGGAATTGAATCGTTGGTACTCTCAATGGAAACAAATCCGGTGGTGAGCGCGCGGTGTAAAAAGATGAATGTACCGGTGCTGCAAGGGATCACCCAGAAAGATGCAGCACTCACAAAGTTTTTGGCAGAGCGTAGTATTAATCCTGCTGAAGTGATCTATATTGGCAATGACGTCAATGACCTGGTTTGCTTCCCGCATGTTGGCTGCGCTGTTGTACCGATCGATGCAGAACCAGATGTGATCAAGCAAGCTGATATCTCCCTGACCCGTCGAGGCGGGCATGGCGCTGTACGCGAATTATGCGACATTTTGATCGCTAAATTTTCAAAATTAGGATAAAAAAACACCAATTATCTTCAGAAGTGATCGACCAAATATATTATTTTGACTCATAGTACAATTGACCAGGTATTTGCTTGCTTAAGGAAACCAGGAAGTAAAAGATCCAATTGTAATTGATAGGATCAAATTATCAGAATGAGAGAGTAATAATGTCCCGAACAATACAAATCGGTTCAAAAAAAGTAGGAGACGGATTCCCGACATACATCGTAGCTGAGATTGGAATCAACCATAACGGGGATCTTAACCTGGCTAAACACATGATCGATGTGGGAGCACGTTATGGGGTGGATGCCATCAAGCTTCAGAAGCGTACACCAGAACTATGTGTTCCACCTGAGCAGCAAACCCAAATGCGGGAAACACCCTGGGGATACATCAGCTATCTGGATTACCGCAAGAAGGTTGAGTTTGGCGAAAAGGAATACAGCGAAATTGACAGGTATTGCCGGGAATTGGATATCACCTGGTTTGCATCCGTATGGGATATTCCGGCCGTGGAGTTTATGGAACGCTACAATCCGGCCTGTTATAAGATACCTTCCGCATCACTAACGGATCATGAATTATTACTACAGGTACGGAAGACAGGAAAACCGATCATCCTCTCTACTGGGATGTCGACTATGGAGCAGATCAAAAAGGCTGCTGAAGTCGTCGGATTGGATAACCTGCTGCTGACTCATACAACCAGTTCATACCCATGTGAACCCGAAGAATTGAATTTGAGAACGATTCAGACCCTGAAAGATACTTTTGATGTACCGGTAGGTTACTCCGGCCACGAAGTGGGGTTGATCCCCTCAGCAGTGGCGGTTGCCATGGGCGCCTGCCTCATCGAACGGCATATCACTCTCGACCGTGCAATGTGGGGAACTGACCAGGCTGCATCAGTGGAACCGGTTGGAGTGGAGAAACTTGTAAAATACATTCGCGTCACCGAGAGATCGTTAGGTGACGGAGTAAAACGTGTATATGACAGCGAATTACCATCTCTGCGGAAACTTCGCAGAGTTCAGGAAAAATAGTACATTTATGGAGGATTCACCATGTTAATGAGTATTTTATCTTCTAGCGTTTTGGCAGGAATTGTCGGCAATAAATTAGCTTACCTGGATCCGGGATCAGGAAGTTATTTGATCCAACTACTGATCGCAACTTTGTTGGGTGGAGCCTTTGTGATCAAAGCATTCTGGCGTCAAATTACTACTTTCTTTGTAAAACTATTCAAAGGTAAAAAGGAACAAACAGATGATGAGCAGCCAAAATAACCTGGCTTCTTCATTTCGCGACCCAAGCGGTTTCATGTTCCGCAGGGATGGGACGCTTTACCGGCAGGTAAATAAGCATTATCAAGCTGACTACGACAGGCTGACCCAGGCCGGATTGCTGGATGAGTTAACCCTGCAGGGTTTATTAATCCATGCAGAAGAAGTGGACGTCAAACCAGCGCTACCTGAATTGGCTTACAAGATATTAAAACCCACAGAATTGCCATTAATCTCATACCCCTATGAATGGTCATTCTCACAGTATAAAGATGCTGCACTGGCCTCATTGGAAATCCAGAAACGGGCGTATGCCAAAGGATTTGCTCTCAAAGACGCCAGCGCTTATAACATTCAATTCTACGAAGGAAAACCGGTCTTCATCGATACACTTTCTTTTGAGACCTATAAAGAGGGAGAACCCTGGGTAGCATATAAGCAGTTCTGCCAGCACTTTTTAGCCCCGATGGCATTGATGTCCCAAGTAGATATTCGCCTATCGCAATTAATGCGGGTATATATTGATGGCATCCCATTGGACCTGGCCAGCAAGTTATTACCAGGCAGCACCAAATTTAACCTGGGATTGAATTTACACATCCATACGCATGCCTCAGCCCAACTCAAGTATGCGGATAAACCGGTGGCCAAGAAAGATGTCAAAGGTCAGATGGGGCGTAATGCGTTTTTAGGCCTAATGGATTCTCTCGAGTCAACCATCAAAGGATTGACACTGAAGGGTGTCAAAACCGAATGGGCTGAGTATTATGATGCGACCAATTATTCTGACAGTTCTCTGGCAGAAAAAGGGAAACTAGTGGAAGCATACGTCACCCGTATCAAGCCGTCCACGGTATGGGACCTGGGTGCAAACACCGGTTACTTCAGCCGTATTGCCAGCGATAAAGGAATTTTTACTGCTGCTTTTGATATCGATCCCATGGCGGTGGAACAGGCTTACCAGGTGATGAAAGAGAAGAAAGAAAAACATCTCCTCCCACTGGTACTAGACCTGACCAACCCCAGCCCGGCAATTGGCTGGCAAAATGCCGAGAGAGATTCATTTCTGCAGCGTGGACCGGTGGATTGTGTCATGGCTTTAGCTTTGATCCACCACCTGTCGATTTCAAATAATGTTCCGCTGCCCATTTTGGCCCAATTCTTCTCAGCTACTGGAAGATACCTGATCATTGAATTTGTACCAAAAGAAGACTCACAGGTGGAACGATTGCTGGCAACACGAGAAGACATCTTCCCAGCATACAATATCCAGGGTTTCGAGGCAGCATTCACTACTTTATTCAAAATCCTGGACGCCCAGCCGATCGGTGGATCCAAGCGGACACTTTACTTACTGGAAAGAAAGTAAAAAGGCATGCAAGAAAAGACACTTAAGGGGATGATTCCGTTTCACCCCTTACTTTTCGCGCTTTATGCTCCAATAGCACTACTAGCCAGCAATATCCTTCAGATCAGGCCGGTTGATTCGATTCGTTCAATAGCGGTATTCTTCTTTCTGGGGGCATTAGTTTATCTTCTTTTTCGTATCAAACTTAAGGATTGGACACGGGCAGCAATATTCAGTTCAGTCCTCATTTTGCTCTTTATCAGTTATGGACAAGTCTATACAGCATTAAATCCGTTAGTGATACTGGGTGATACTCTTGGCAGGCATCGTTACCTCGTGCCAGCATGGATAGTCATCAGCGCACTGGCATTTTGGGGTGTTTCCAGAATCCAACGGAACCTGATGACAATAACCAATGTTATGAATATCGTTTCAATTGCATTGATCGTTCTGCCTGTTTATCAACTTATCAGTAATTCAATAATGACCTTGCGAAACGAAAAGACCAACGCTGCCTCTATATCCACCATCACGCTGAATGGTCAAAATACAGCAATAGAGAAGCCGGATGTTTACTATATCATCCTGGATATGTACGGCCGTGATGACATTTTACAGGACCGCTTCCAATACGATAATTCGGAATTCCTTAAGTCATTGGAGGGGTTAGGTTTTGTTGTGACACGCTGCAGCGTTTCCAACTACAACATGACAGAACTTTCCCTGGCTTCTTCTTTCAATATGAATTACCTGGATGAATTGGGAAGCCAATATACAGCAGGGAATACAGACCGCAGCGGATTACCATCTTTGATCCATCACAGTGCAGTGCGAAAAATCTTTGAAAATATGGGGTACCGTTTTATCAATTTTGAGACAGGCTTCACTTTCACAGAGATCCGCGATGCTGATGAATTTCTTGTCCCACCGGATAGCGACCCGGAAACCGGGAAAACATTAAGCAGGCTGAATGAATTTGAATCTCTACTGATAAAGACAACTGCTTTCGTTATCGTTACTGACGCGCAGACAAAATGGCTGCATCCGATCACAGATGCCCTTGACATGAGAAGAGAGCACATTGTGCGGGAAATGTACCTATTGGATAAGCTGCCCAAACTAGCTGCTGAAAAAAGCCCCAAGTTCGTTTACGCGCATATTCTCATTCCACACCCGCCATTTGTTTTCACAAAAAATGGCGTCGATCTGACCCTCCCAACCAGTTATGGTCCGGACGATGGAGGACCAGCTGCCACCAAAGATTACGCGGTCGGATATCGGCATCAATTGGATTACATCAATTTACGATTGATACCAATCTTGAAAGAAATTATCGACAACTCGCAGACTCCTCCCGTGATCATTGTTCAGGGTGACCATGGAGTTGACCCAAAACGGTCCTTCATTCTCAATGCCTATTACCTGCCTGGTGCTAACAAAGACGTAGTCTGGCAAACCATTTCTCCCGTAAATACATTTAGAGTCGTCTATAATACTTACTTTCAGGAAAAATTTAATATTCTACCGGATATTAATTACGCATCCAAAGCCAAAAGACCTTACGATTATGAAGTGAACGAGAATAAAAGGATCTGCCAGTAACTGTCCAATGATCAATAAATCTTTATCCGTTTTACGTAATAAAGTTCAAACCAGTCTCTCAAGGAGAGTCAATGATGCGCGTATTCGTGAGATAGCGCTGGCAATAGCTGGGAGATCGGTAATCAATGCAGACCAGAAACCGATCATATTTTTTAACGCTTCGACACGGCTGGGTGGATTAAGCCTGAATGCCGGGTTCTCTCTCATCAGCGCCTGGGCATTGAGGCTTCAGGGGATTCCAGTCATTCATTTTGTTTGTAAGAGCGGGATGAGCCGCTGTGTCCTGGGGACATACAGGGATAATATTGAAAAACGGCCTCCCTGTAAGAAGTGTATTGCCCAATCGATGACCGAATATGATAATGCCCGGGTGATCTGGTTTGACTATCATCCGGATCCGGTTCTGGACCAGGAAATAGAAAAACTATCCATTTTGGAGTTGGAGGAATTCTCATACGAATCCATCCCATTAGGGAAATTAGTAATGCCAGCCCTGAGATGGGAACTCCGTAAGCATCACCTGGCTGATGACCAGGCCACCCGATACCTGTATAGGGAATTCATTCTCTCTGCCTGGAATGTCGGACGTAATTTCTTGAAATTGCTCGAACAGATCACTCCGCAGGTTGTAGTTGTGTTTAATGGTCAATTCTTTCCAGAAGCGGTTGTTCGATATATTGCTCGTGAGCGCGGCTTCTGTACCGTTGCACATGAAGTCGGATTGCTGCCATTTACAGCTTTCTTTACAGAGGGAGATGCGACAGCCTATCCGATCGATATTCCGGATGATTACATATTGTCTGATAAACAGAATCAACAATTGGATCAATACCTTGAAAAACGGTTTCAGGGTAATTTCAAAATGGCCGGGATTCAATTCTGGCAGGGAATGAAACCATTAAGTCCCGAATTGGTCAATATGATGGCCGGGTATAAACAAACCATCCCGGTTTTTACCAACGTAATATTTGATACCAGCCAACCGCATTCAAACGTGGTTTTTTCGGATATGTTCTCCTGGTTGGATACCGTACTCAGGCTGGCAAAGGATCACCAGGAAACATTGTTCGTGGTCCGGGCTCATCCGGATGAATTAAGGCCGGGAACTGCAAAACAAAGCCGGGAGACAGTAAGGGATTGGGTGAAAGCCAGTGGTGCTGCTCAACAGGAGAATATTCACTTCATAGATGCATTGGAATATGTCTCCTCGTACGAACTGATCCAGAAATCCAAATTTGTGATGGTTTACAATTCAAGTATCGGCCTGGAAGCAGCGATCATGGGAGCAGCGGTATTGTCAGCCGGCAAGTCCAGGTACACCAGCTACCCCACTGTATTTTTTCCGCAATCCATCCCGGAATACCTGGAAAAAGCGGAAGAAATGCTAAATACCAGAGACATCAAAATCCCACCTGAATTTATTGTCAACGCACGCAACTTTCTGTACTTTCAATTGTTCAAAACAGCATTACCTTTTGACGATTTTCTAGAAGAAAGCCGCCGACCGGGCCTTGTTTTCATGAAGAAGTTTTCGGTTGATCAACTCTCATCAGATAAGTCTGAAACATTGCGGGTGGTTACCGAAGGCTTGATCGAAAACATGCCTTTCCTGCTTGGAGATGGATGATGCCAGCCACGGTCAAGAGTGCAATGAAGCTTTTGCGGTGGAAGTTGCGCCGATCCCAGGCGATGCTGAAATGGGGTTCTGGTGAATTGCAGCGTATGCCTATTGTAATTGGCAACTCCATGCCGAAGTCAGGATCGCATCTCATCATCCAAATTCTGGAAGGCTTACCGAAGATCGGACCATTTGTGAACCCGGGTGTGCCACCTCTGAACAGGGATGAAGAAAATACCATCCAACCGCCGGAAAGTATATTACGAAATATTAAGCGGCTGGCTCCAGGCGATTTTACGTATTGTTATCTGAAGGCAGTTGAACCATTTTTATCAGAGTTAATAAAACCCGGTTATGCACCGATCTTTGTATATCGCGATCCTCGCGACATGATCATTTCGCATGTATTTTATGCCACACAAATGAACATGGTGCATAATATGCATCGTTACTACACGGAAGTATTGAAGACAATGGAAGAGCGGATCAATGCAGCCATACAGGGAGTGGAAGACGAGAATTCGCCGCTCTCGGGAATTGCTTTGAAATACAGCCGATATATGGGTTGGTTGAGCCAACCCTCAGTATTGAGCATTCGCTTTGAAGAATTGATACTTGAGAAAGATCAAACAATAAACAAGATCCTTGATCACCTGGCTGGGCACGGGTTTGTTCCCAGGGTATCCAGGGCTGAAGCTGTGAACGCCATGAAACTATCCATCGAACCCAAGCGTTCGGGTACATTCAGAAAAGGACAGCCGGGAAACTGGCGGGAACATTTTACAGACGCAAACAAGGAATTTTTCAAAAACCAGGCGGGAGATCTGTTACAGCGGCTGGGGTATGAAAAGGATCAGGACTGGTAATATGCCCGGAATGTTTGGAAAAATTAAATCGGAAGGGAAATATCAGGCCAAATTATTGCGCAGGTTTATACGCAGAATTGTTCGGGAAGCTCAAGTTTATCGAACACTCGGAGACAAATTAAAGGAAGCTCCGATATTATTTACCAATTCTTTCCCGAAAAGTGGCACACACCTGTTAACTCAGGTATTAGAGGGTTTTCCATTAATTGGAATGGCAGTAAATACTGGTTTACCAGCTGTTGTAATGTATGAAGGACCTACTGGACGTGAACGGAGTAGTACCGAGATATTTCGCGATCTGGGGCATTTATCCGGTGGTGATATTGGTTATGGTCATCTTCATGCACGTCCTGAAATCGTGAATTTTTTCACTCGTCCTGGATTTTGTGCTTATTTTATTTTGCGTGACCCGAGGGATGTGGTGATCTCCCACGTACATTATGTCACTAAGATCGAGCCCAACCATGTGCATCATGACTATTATGCAAATGTGCTGCTGAATTTTGATGAACGATTGAAAACCAGTATTCTGGGCAGGCCTGAAGCAGTCAACCCATTTCCTGATATTTCTGGAAGATTTGCTCCTTTTATGGATTGGTTGAATCATCCGGAAGTACTCACGATGAAGTATGAGGATTTATTAACTGATCGATCGATAGTATTACGAAATGTGCTCACTCATGCCCGTTTGCGTGGTTTTAAACTATTGGTGCCTGAATTTCAAGCTTTAGAAAAGTTAGAAACGATGATCAACCCGCAGAGGTCACCAACTTTTCGACAGGGCAAGTCGGGTGGATGGAAGACCCAATTTACACCAGAGAATAAAGCACTTTTCAAGGAAATCGGCGGGGAATTGCTTATAAGGATGGGATATGAAACAGACACCAACTGGTAGCAAGTTTCGTTGGTTTTTCTCCAAAGATGGCTACCTGCCGGAAATAATCATCATTCTCCTGGTTATGATCGCCAGTCTGTATGTTGCGTTATCACCTGCAAACAGCCTGACCAATTGGTATAACAATGATGATGGATTCTTCTATTTCAAAGTTGCGCAAAATATTGTAGCCGGACACGGAGTTACATTTGACGGGATAAATGCGACCAATGGGTTCCATCCACTCTGGATGCTAATCTGTATCCCTGTCTACGCTTTGGTAAAGGGAGATCTGATTACCCCATTAAGGGTGTTCGTCATCCTATTTGGAATTATGCAGGCTATTTCAATGGTTGTAATTTTTCGCCTTTTCGTAAAAAGAGTCTCAAAACTATTGTCATTTTTATTAACAATGACATTTGGATTTTCATGGCTGGTATACAGCAATACATTCACAGGTGGTCTGGAATCTGCGTTAAGTTTTATGCTGGTGGTCATCCTGATCTGGAAGGGCGTTGGTTATCGATACGACAAGAATAAATCGGCAAAGCACCTGATCATCGTTGGTATTATTTCCGCGTTGACAGTATTAAGCAGGCTGGATAATCTTATTTTTGTTTCTTTCTTCGGGATGTGGCTGGTTTTTGACCGCAAAGAAGACGCCAGCTTGCTTCTCCTTGATTCCGTTGCATCCATAATCATCGTTACTATCTCTGCCATTGCAGCTTCGAACTATGGAATATATCCACTGGAAAAAACCATTCTTATAATGACAGGTTTTTTGGCAGGCGGTGGAATTCTATCCTTCTTTATTACCGGATTTTATTCAGTTTGTTTATTCAACCTGAAGCTAAACAGATTTATCAGAGGTCTTATTGCCAGTGTAATGTCAATCATTATCCTGGCTGTTCTCTGTTTCGGGTTCTATCTATTAGGGATACTTGAAAGATTTCCATTCAGTCTACTTTTCTATTCTGGAATAGGTTGGATAATCTATGCGGCAATTATCAGGGGAAATACAATACAACTGGTGTTCCCAGGTCATTCTCAGTTAGTCATCAAGCTACAAGGATGGATGAGTTCCATAAAAGAATGGGTAAAAAAACCAATAGCTTACTTTTTACCGATAGTTATTCTTACAGGATTGTATCTGATTTGGAGTCAAGTAAACTTTGGGACACCCATGCCAGTAAGTGGACAAATTAAACAGTGGTGGGGAACTTTAACAAATGCAATCTATGGCTCACCTATTGATTCATTTGATGAGATAAGAGGATATCTCCTTGGAAATGAATCGCCATTACTTTTATTGTATTCCTTCATTGCACCTATATTTTCCTGGACGAAAATTGCTGATTATGTAATCGGATTAATTAGTTGGGTAATAATTGCTGGAACCATTGTTTTATTAACCATAAAAAAGAAACAGAAGTCCATATTTCAATGGTCAGATTACATGGCAATCCTCCCATTACTAACAGCTTCGATATTCCGGATGCTCTATTTCTACATTTCCGGTTATGTACACATGCGGATCTGGTATTGGACTGTTGAAACATTCTTTGTGTTTTTCTTATTATCGATAGTTGTGGTCATGATCTGGGAATATTTCTCCACTTTAAAGATCCCTCGCGTAATAGTTGGGTCCGCCGCTGGTGTGATCATGCTGGCTACGTTATTTATGTTTATTAACAACCTGGTAGTGACTTATCCATGGTCGGTGAAGCCAGAATTGGCAGAAGATTACCTAGTAGTACCCAGGATGGTGGAGGAACAAACCAATCCGGGGTCAGTCATTGGAACTCCTGGCGGCGGATCATTAAGTTATTTCATAACGGATCGTGTAATTGTCAATTTGGACGGTTTGATGAATAGCAAGGAATATTTTGACGGACTGCGTAAATCAGACACATATGAAATAATGAAACAAAGCAACATCCAATATATCTATGCAAACAAGTATGCAGTCACAGAAAGTACACCTTATGCAGCCATCTTCAACGGCAGGCTCACTCGCATAGGGAAAGTGTTTAATAAACTAATTTACTCATTACAATGAAAAAATATCCATATTTTCTGATATTTACCGCTCTATATCCAGTTATTTCACTCTATGTTTTAAATGTGAGTGAAATTAACTTGATTTACATCATCAGGCCACTTTTGGTATCTTTAGTCGGGATGGGGTTTATATTTGGTCTTTTTATACTCATTTTGCGAAATCCTCAAAAAGCAGCCATAACTTCGACGATTGGGTTTGTAATATTTTGTTCCTATGGAGCGTTATTTAATGTAATAAAGGGACTTAGCATAGGGGGAGTAACCCTTGGCAACCATCGCATTCAACTTCCAATAGTGATCATACTTACCGTAATCATTCTTTGGTTGGTAATTACTCGAATAAAGCCACCATATTTTCAGGTTTATCAGGGTTTTAATGTTGTGTTGGGGGCTTTGATCCTTTTTTTGATGGTTCAACTAGGCTTGAAATTCGATCAGATAAAGCTTCCATCACAATCCACTAATAATCCGGTCATTGTATCTTCACAGGCAAGCACAGATATGCCCGATGTGTATTATTTTATGTTGGATAGTTATCCACGGGCGGATTATATTAAAAAATTTATGGAATATGATAATACTCCATTCCTGGATGCTTTAAAGCAGCGCGGGTTTTTTATAGCAGACTGCAGTATGAGTAATTACTCATTTACAAGGCTATCCCAGGCAACCACTTTAAACATGGAGTATTTTGAAGATCTGGGATTAGACGTTTCTCGAGACGATAAAGATGAATCCAAGTTGGATCCTTATATTATGCATCCAAAAATCCGGACTGATCTGGAGAAAGCCGGGTATTCCACAGTTGCATTTGAGACTGGATACCCATTTACAGAGTGGAGCGATGCAGATTATTTCTTCCGGTCAGAATCCAACCCACTTACCATGCCTGTTCTCACCGCTTTCGAGAATATGTTGATACAAAACACGGGAATCTCGGCTGCATTAAATAACCAGCATATCCGCAGGCTATTAGGATTTACATTTCCGTATTATGAAAAATGGTCAAGGGAACATTATATTATTAACCAGCTGAAGAACGTCCCTGACTTACCCGGTCCAAAATTTGTTTATATTCATTTGGTGACCACCCATCGTCCATATGTGTTTAAGCCAGATGGCAGTATTCTTAATGATGAACGATACTACCTTGACGATGGTGTGCCGATAAACGATGAATTCTACATTCGTGGATTCCAGTATCAATTGGAATTCACAAACGACTACATGCTGGATTTAATTGATACGATCATTGTAGATTCAAAAATTCCACCAGTGATCATATTACAAGGAGATCACGGCGTACGGGCTCCCGGACGACATTCGATACTCAACGCGTTGCTCATTCCAAACTTGAAGGACGAATTGTATCCAGCCCTCTCCCCCGTGAATAACTTTCGGGTGGTTGAAAACAGCATCCTTGGTACAAACCTTGATCTACTAGAAGATGCCACCTTCTTTTCTAACACGAACGTTGCTCCATATAAGTTACGCCCAATTCCAAATGATAACCCATGCAAAATACAGTAGCTGTCCGATAGGAAGAACCGGGGAAATGCTTATAATGATAAGGTATGAATATGTTAAAAACTGGTAACAGGTTTCCCGGGTTTTTTTCTTATTTCATGCGGTTGTCAGGTTTTCAATTAAAAGGTCACTGGTCACTAATTGTTTCAATTGCTGCCTGTGTCATTATTGGAATAGCAGCAATTTATCCACTTAATCCAAATATTATGAAGTATGCCGGACAAGATTCTGGCGTTTTTTTGTACACTGGTACTAAAATATTAAATGGGGAAGTACCTTACATCGATGTTTGGGACCACAAACCTCCGTTGATCTATTTCGTTGATGCACTATCTCTTTTAATCACTCCTTCTTCTTTATATGGAATATTCATTATTCAACTGATATTCCATATCACCAGCAATATACTGTTATATTTCCTGCTTCGCAAATATATTCCAATTCCGTTGACGTTGTTATTCATTTGTGCATTTAGTGTTTACAGTTTGCAGTTTTCCGGGGGAGGAAACCTGACAGGGTTCTACGCATTACCTTTTCAGATTCTCATGTTTTTGTTAATTTCCCGGTTGTCGAAAAACGATTCCATTGGTTCAATTGGTTTTTTTACGGGGCTCTCATTTATTTGTGCATTGCTGTTCAGACAAACTTCAATTAGCATTTTTATTGGATTTGCAATTATTGCATTTCTCCATTTTGGAGAAATTAAATCCAATATCATCCAGTTTATTGAAAAAGCTCTGCTGGGAGCAGCTATTATTGTGGTGCCGTTGGTATTATATTTTGGCTTTAATCACGCACTAAAAGATTTCTGGGATCAAGTATTTCACTTCAACTACATCTACACGGATGTCAGGTCTGAGGCAGATAAAATAGGCGCCGTTACGTCCGGTTTGGAGACATTAACAGAAAATGGGCTTTTACCTTTTACGGTTTTAGGTGTATTAATCGTTTGTTACAAAACCGTCAGAAGAAAAGAACATTCTCTCCTTGAAGAAGTTGCAGTGGTTTCGTTTTTCATCGAATGGATTTTTCTATATTCTGGCGGACGACCACGAATTACTTATTTTATGTCCCTATTACCAACCTTCATTTTCCTTTCATCTGTTTCAATCGGGGTCATACTTAATAAAATTAATCGCCGGGTATTAGAATACATATTCATTGGGCTATGCCTTGTTTTTTTGTCTTATAAATATCTTACTTATTCCAATTATTTTCGTTCGGTTTCAAGATCAATGATGAATGATAAGCAGGAAGTGATCCATTTTATTTTTGAGCATTCATCTCCTGAGGATAAGATACTTGTGTGGGGTGCCGAATCATGGATATACTTTCATACAGGTCGGGATGCATCATCAAAGTTTATTTATCAATATCCTTTATTCTATGAGGGATATGCAGACCGGGAGATGTTAAAAGAATTCTTTAGTTCAGTTCTGACCACAAAACCCGCTCTTATCATTGGAACGACCAATAACGGAACTATATCGAATGGATTTGGACTGAATAAAAATGATGAAACGAAACAAATTTCCGCGCAGATCCGCGAATTATATAAGCCGATCGCCCATATCGGTAAATGGGTAGTATATTCCATGAAATAGGTTTGTTTTAGTGAAATTTCTATTTGTACAACTTACAAAATTTTAGTGATAACTGATTAATACCAGGATTTGCACCATGAATTATCTCAAATCGAAAATGAACGCCCCTTTGGCTTTGCAGATCCTCATTGCCTTATATTTGTGTGTATATCTGGTAAGCGGTATCTATACCGAATTACAATTTATCACGTTGAAACCTCTTCCTGAAGATTTGTTTCAAGACTATAAAATTTATCAACGGGCTTTGAATGATGCCATTGAAGGTGATAATCCTTACGAAATTCAGAAGATAGGTTCGGGTTTTGTCTATACACCTCCAGCATTGTTGATTATTGAGTTTTTTCAAATTATTAAGAATCCCGACGTACAAAAAGCGTTTTTTATAACCATCAATATTGCATTCTTGTTGTTAATTGCTTACGGAATTGCAGAATATTACGGGTTAAAGGCTCAGAAGGTATGGTATTGGTATATCTTGTGCCTGGGTTTTGCACCATTTCTTGAATTGCTTCATATCGGCCAGATAAATGTCATTACAATGTTCGGAATATTCCTGATGTTCGTTCTGGTGCGCAAATCTCCATATTTTTGCGGTTTAGGATTGGGAATGGCAATCATCACCAAGGTAACACCGGTTTTTTTCATGGGATATCTTCTGGTGAATCGAAAATTCAAAGTACTCATTACAACTTTTATAGTGTTAGCATTACTTACCGGTTTAGCGATATTACGTTACGGATTGAACCCTATCCTAGAATACCCCAAGACCTTTTTATGGCTGATGAATCAATTTCACCTTACGATCAATTCTCAATCATTAGTGGCAAAACTGGCAATTGCCAACACAGTTCAATTTGAGAGGGCTATAGCATTAGTGCCGGAATTGATAAAACCTTCAATAATTGGTCTGTTTACCTTTTTTACGAACCAGTATATTCTGATTCAACGGATCCTGACCATTTACATTGGGCTGGTATTAGTAATCAGCTGCATTCTGACATATATAAAAAAATTACCAGGAGAACCATTATTTGTGATAACAGCATTAGGGATGATGATCTCTCCCAATATTGCCTGGTATCATCATTACGTTTTTATCCTCTTACCTTTATTGATATGGATGGGATGGAGCGGCCTTAATTGGAAGGTGGTCTCCTGGTGTCTATTTGGCTTATTGATTATCCAACTTGATCGACGGCTACTCACATCGGGATTATTAATTCATGTCTTTAGCCACATAACAATATTAATCATGCTGTATTGGCTTGCCAGACAATTCTTTACCCGTAGAATCGTAAATGCTCCATCCGAGTTAGATATTGTAAATCATGGATAATAAAAATCGCTGCTCCATCGTCATCCGCGCTTATAACGAAGAAAAGCATATTGACAAGCTGCTTCGGGGGATATTGGCACAAACCATACAGGAAGTGGAAATTGTGCTGGTAGATTCAGGGTCCACGGATAAGACTGTTGAGATTGCCAGCGAGTATCCCATTAAGCTGATCCATATCAACCCGGAAGATTTCTCTTTCGGGTATTCTTTGAATCAGGGAATCCAAGCCTGCAGTAATGAATTCGTCGCCATTGCCAGCGCGCATGTTTATCCGGTCTACCCGGATTGGCTGGAAACACTTTTAAAACCGTTTACTGACCCAAAGGTAGCTCTTGTCTATGGGAAACAACGTGGAAATGAAACCAGTAAGTACTCTGAACATCAATTGTTTCGCCAATGGTTCCCGGATGGAAAAACAACTCAGCAGGATCACCCATTCTGCAACAATGCCAATGCCATAATACGAAAATCACTGTGGGAGAAATTCCCTTATGATGAAACATTGCCTGGCCTGGAAGATCTGGACTGGGCTTTCCGCCTGATGAACCAGGGATACAGCATCCAATATGTTCCGGAAGCCGATATAATTCATGTGCATCAAGAGATACCTTCTGGTATTTACCGCCGTTATCTGCGGGAAGGTATGGCATTTAAACGGATATTTCCGCACGAGCGGTTTGGAATGTGGGATTTTTTGCGTTTGACAACAACAAATATTTTTTCAGATTGGAAGGCTGCCGGCAAAGAAAGAAAACTGGCAGATCATTGGAAAGATATCATCTGGTTTAGAGTTATGCAGTTCTGGGGAACATATCGCGGCTATGGTAGATCAGGCCTATTGACCTGGCAGTTAAAACAGCGGTTTTATTATCCCAACCTGGTTGAAAAACAGGTTCACCACGCAAAAGAGCGTAAAGTGGAACCTATTCAGTATAATAAACAATAAAGAGGAAAAATTATGCGATCCGAAAAGATTGCCGCACTTGTTCCGATGCGCCACCATTCACAGCGTGTCCCGGGGAAAAACTATCGAATGATAGCCGGGAAACCACTTTACGCACACATCATTGAGACACTGCTGCTTGTGCCCGAGTTATCTGCTGTGGTCGTGGATACAGACAGTAATGAGATTCTAGACGGATTGGCAAAAAACTACCCGACTGTTACCCGCCTGGTGAGACCAGATCATTTACGGGCGGACGACATCCCCATGAATGAGATCCTTATTCATGATACTGGTGAAATCCAGATGGATTTCTATTTGCAAACGCATAGCACGAATCCCCTTTTGAAGGCAGATACCATCTCTCGCGGGGTCAATGAATTACTTGATCACTATCCAACCTACGACTCAATGTTCGGGGTCACCCGCAGACAGGTGCGGTTATGGGATCAATTAGGGCGTCCGATCAACCATAATCCGGCAGTCCTGCTTCAAACCCAGGATCTGCCTCCATTTTATGAAGAGAATTCATGCATGTATATCTTCACGCGGTCACATTTGACCGCCAGACGAAACCGCCTGGGTGAGCGGCCTATGATGTTCGAGATCGACCCATTGGAAGCATGGGATGTGGACAATGAAGTGGATTTCAGCATCACTGAAATGATGTTAAATATTCGCCAAAAAGATATCGCCAAATAGCTATAGAAGAGTAGAAACAAACAAAACCGGGATATAAATTATTTATGACAACCATCCTCATTTCCGCACCCTATATGCTGCCATCCATTGAACGGTTCAAATATATTTTTGATCGATTGGACATTGAGCTGATCCTGCCAGAAGTTCATGAACGGTTGTCAGAGGATCAGCTGCTGAAATTTGCCGGTCAGTTTGATGGAGCGATCTGCGGGGATGACCGTTATACAGAAAAAGTTGTTACCGCCTGCTCACCACGATTAAAGGTCATCTCAAAATGGGGCACAGGGATCGATTCAATCAATCAGGATGCAGCGAGAGAACGCGGTATAAAAGTCTGCCGAACGACCAATGCTTTCACCATTCCGGTATCGGATACTGTAATGGGTTATATTTTAGCCTTTGCCCGCTGCCAACCCTGGTTGGATCTGAGTATGAAACAGGGTAAATGGGAAAAAATCCCGGGGAAAGCCTTAAGGGAATGCACGCTGGGGGTGATCGGCATCGGGAATATCGGGAAAATGCTTCTTCGTAAAGCCAAAGCTTTCGATATGACCCTCATCGGAAATGATATTATCGAGATCGATCAGGCTTTTATAAACGAGACCGGGGTCGAGATGACAACCCTAACCGACCTGATGAAACGCTGCGATTTCATCAGTGTGAATTGCGATCTGAATCCAACCAGTTACCACCTGGTCAATATGCATACTTTGAGTGAAGTGAAAACCGGAGCAATATTGATCAATACTGCCCGTGGACCGATCGTGAATGAGCTAGAATTAATTCAATCCCTGCAGAATGGCAGATTGGGAGGTGCAGCGTTGGACGTTTTTGAAGACGAACCACTTCCACATGACAGTCCTTTGTTGAAAATGGATAATGTGCTGCTGGCACCGCATAATTCCAATTCCAGCCCGGAAGCATGGGAACGGGTGCATTTCAATACGATTATTAACTTGATCGATGGGCTGGGTTTGCAAGATAAGGATACTGATCTTTACCAGGAACTACGGAGATCGTTGAAATGACAGAAAATAATACAGTGCTGATCACCGGAGCCTCCGGTGGGGTGGGACGGGCAACAGTTTTACTTTTCAAGGAGAAAGGCTGGAATGTTGTAGGCGTGGACCGGTCCGACAAAGTGGATGAATTTCCGAAAGACGGATTATTCATCAAAGCTGACATTTCCAACCCGGACGATATCAAACGGGTTTATGATGAGACGAACCGATTTAGCAAACAACTGAATGCGGTTGTTAATAACGCAGCCATGCAAATATCCAAGCCGATACTGGAAACAACCGTGGAAGAATGGGATGCTGTCATGACATCTAACCTGCGTTCTGTATTCCTGGGATCCAAGCTGGCGCACCCCATGCTGGTCAAGGCTGGAGGCGGAGCAATTGTCAACGTTTCATCAGTGCATGCCATTGCCACCTCCAAGGATATTGCGGCTTATGCTGCCAGTAAAGGTGGATTATTAGCGCTCACGCGGGCCATGGCGATTGAATTTGCACCGCAGAATATTCGGGTGAACGCAATTCTGCCAGGTGCTGTTGATACTCCAATGCTGAGGGCAGGTTTGAACCGCAGCCATGCCGGATCGGGAACGATCATGGACCGTCTGGAAAATCTGGCCAGCAAGACTGTGAACGGCCGGATAGGGCAGCCTTCCGAAATCGCCCATGCCATATATTTCCTGGCAGACAACATCCAAAGCTCCTTCATGACCGGCCAGGCTATCGTTGTTGATGGCGGAGCCACAGCAAGGTTGAGTACCGAGTGAGCACGTTTCGCGAGAAATTAATCAACAGTATACCCGATCAATTGAAACCAACGGCTCGCATCTGGTATGACGGTCTGCGTCGATTACCTGAAACACCAGCGGCGTTCTTTCATCCCTGGCGGCTGGAAAGCATCAAGAGACTGCGCAAATATAAAGATATTCACCGGGGGAAGAGGTGTTTCATTATTGGCAACGGCCCAAGTTTGAATCAATTGGATCTGACCCTGCTGAAAAAAGAATACACCTTTGGAATGAATCGCATTTATATGGCGTTCCCTGAAATGGGCTATAAAACCAGCTTCTATGTCTGCATGAATGACCTGGTAGTGGAGCAATGCGCCAGCGACATCCAAAAAATGGATATCCCAAGGTTTTTATCATGGCGGGCTCGAAAATGGGTCAACCTGGATAACGACATCCAATTCATTTACACCACCTATACCGGACCGGGATTCTCAAAAGATATCTCCGGCAGAGTATGGGAAAGCGCAACGGTCACCTATATTTCCCTCCAATTGGCATATTATATGGGCTTTGATACTGTCTACCTGATCGGCGTCGACCATAACTTTATTACGCAAGGAACACCGAATACCACAGTGGTCTCACAAGGGAACGACCCAAACCACTTCAACCCGGGTTACTTCGGAAAGGGTTTCCGCTGGCAGCTGCCAGACCTGGAAACATCCGAGATTGGATATCGAATGGCAAGGGAAGCCTTCCAACTTGATGGGCGCCAGGTATTGGATGCAACCCTTGGTGGAAAGCTGACAGTTTTTTCCAAGGTAAATTACACTGATCTCTTCAAATGATATGGAAAATGCAACCCCGCTCGTCACGGTTGTGATCAACTCCTATAACCAGGCTCAATTCCTGGAGCAGACGATACAATCTGTCCTGTCACAGGATTATCCCAAAGTTGAAATAATTCTGGTGGATGGCGGTTCCACGGACGGAAGTCTGGAGATCATCCATAAGTATACGGACCGGTTCTCCTGGTGGGTCTCAGAAAAAGACAATGGCCAGGCAGAAGGGATCAATAAAGGTTTGAAGCGGACAAAAGGGGAATTGGTTGCCTGGTTGAATTCTGACGATTATTTTTTCCCCGAAGCGATAACACGGGCGGTTGAATGCTGGGACTCTCGGCTTGACGTGGTATTACTTTACGGGGATGTCATGGCAGTCGATGAAAACAACAAGATGATCAACCGGATGCGTACCGGGGACTGGCAATTAAGTGACTTAATGGAGTTCAAGATCATAAATCAACCAGCTGTGTTCATGAATCAATCTGCCCTGGCTGAATCCGGATACCTGGATACAAGCTATCATTACCCGATGGATCATCACCTGTGGCTGCGCATCGTGTCACATGGCAAAATGGTGCACGTTCCTGAGTTGTGGGCAGCCGGAAGATTCCATCCGGCAGCCAAAAATGTTGCGGCTGCGGCCAAGTTTGGCGAGGAAGCTTATCGCATAGCAGATTGGATGAAAAATACCCAACCATTCAAAAGCCTTTCAGAGGGACGATGGAACCGGATCATGGCTGGTGCGCATCGATTCAACGCGCGTTATTTATTGGAAGGCGGCGATGCAGCCGGGTCATTTAAATACTATTGGCGTGGTTTGATCGCTTATCCTCCAGCAGTGCTGCCGGAACTGCACCGTATGTTCTACGCACTACTCTCAATGATTGGATTGGGGCGTGTGAAACAGCTTTATTTTTCCCTGCGCCGATTAGTCCGTCCGGTAAAGATGGATTAGAATCAGATATCATGCAACAAAACTACTCGCTTAACATCGGCTTATTCACTCAAAACATCACTCTCAGGAGGATCACCATCCTCTTACTGCTTCTATTGGGATTGGGGATTCGGCTTTTAGATTTGACTGATCCACCGCTGGATATTCATCCCACCCGACAACTGCATTCTGCATTGATGGCACGGGGGATGTATTACCAGGGGAGAACTGACTTACCCGAGTGGCAGGTAACAACTGCTGTAAGGCAGTGGAAGCGCGAAGCGGTCATTGAACCGCCGGTCATGGAAAACCTGACAGTCAACCTGTACAATGCAGCAGGCGGCGAATTTGTTTGGATAGCGCGTATTCTGTCATCTTTATTCTGGGTGGCAGGCGGGTTGGCGATCTATCTATTGGCAAGCCAATTGACCAATGCGGATGGGGGAATCACGGCACTGGTTTTTTACCTATTTCAAACCTATGGGGTGATGGCATCCCGCACCTTCCAACCGGATCCATTAATGGTCGGTTTGATCTGTTTTGCGTGGTGGTCATTCCAGCGTTGGCTTCAAAAGCCTGACTGGAAATGGACCATCATTGCCGGGTTGATCACCGGTGCAACGATCTATATCAAGAATGTATCCGTCTTTTTTCTGGCGATCCCATTTATTGTGCTGATATTCAGAAAAGACATCAAAGAGCTATTTAAGGATGTCAGGATATGGGTTTTGGCGGTTGTTGCCCTGTTACCAGCGGTTATTTATACAATTTATGGAACTTTTGTGGCGGGATATCTTGGCCAGCAGTTCAGTTTTAGAATTTTTCCCAATTTATGGGTGGATATATCCAATTATTCACGCTGGATGGGACAGATCAAAGATACTGCAGAAATCCCGGCTCTGATTTTGGGGTTGGTGGGCATCTTCCTATTTGAAGCAGGTCAAAGCAAAAAATGGATTCTGGGTTTGTGGCTTGGTTATGCAATTTATGGCTTTACATTTGCCTACCATATCGGAACCCATGATTATTATCAGCTACCGCTAATTCCAATCCTTGCTTTGTCCATCGCCCCACTCGGCTCATTCATTATTTCAAAAATTTTGTCAATCCATGCCTGGAAGAATATTCGCCCTGTGCTGTACGGTTTAGGTGTGGTGATTGTTTTGACCTTATTATGGCAAAACAGGAATATACTCAATAGCCAGAACCATCGAGCAGAACCGGCTTTCTGGCTGTCACTGGGAGATAGACTGCGGGATGTATCTGTGATCGGGTTGACCGAGGATTATGGTTACCGTATGGCATACTACGGATGGGACAGCATAGATAATTGGCCGGGAACCGGAGATCTGGCTGTCCGAAAATTGGCAGGCAGACCGGAGAAAGAAATCCAGACCTTGATAGAAAAAGATATTAAAGATAAAAGGTATTTTCTGGTCACCTGGTTTGAGGATTATGCCCGTCAACAAGAACTAAAAACCTACCTGGAAAAAACTTATCCAGTGGAAACTGGTGAGGGATACCTGCTATTTGATATTGGTCATCCTTATTGATCCAAATGATACGTCTGAAACCAGAAATCATAAGTCCTCATGGAATAATTAAGGATATGGAATGAAGAAAAAAAACTTCTCAGCACCAACTTCTGAAAATTTCGCAGATGCACTCAGTGCGTGGCGTTTATTATTGGTGGCTGCATTTATAGGAGGATTAATTGGTGCAGCTATTTATCAGTTATGGACTCCACCATTCCGGGCGATGTCAAAAGTAGTAGTCGATCAAAATCTTGAGCAGGCATTACCCGCTGCGCCGGACAGGGAGATCTTTTACTTCCTGGAGAGGGAAACACAAAAACTTGAGGAATTGGCCTGGTCTGATGTGGTGATGGAACAAGTAACCAGGCAGGTTGAAGGTGTCAACATTGCCGACCTGCGTGGCGGAATGCTTCAACTATCACAACCGGGAGATGGCGGGTGGCGATTTTATGGCGTCAATAGTTCACCGGAAAAGGCAAAACAACTTGCAAAATCCTGGGCGAATATATTTACCAAAGAGGTACAAAAGGCTGTTAATTCAACAAATGAATTGATTTCGGTAAAGAAGGAATTGACGGGACTAACTGATAATTTATCAGCTGAAACAGAATTAATCCGCACATCTCTGGAAGACAGAGCAACAACCCTGGAAGCAGAATCCTTGGGATTGTCTCCTGAAATTCAGGTTTCCCTAAGTCAAAAAAAGGAGATCATTGCAGAGCGTACCATCCAAATTGGGGCGTATATCTTAGCTGGCGCCATCAGTGCATTATTCATCACCCTCCTGATCAATACCATTTCTGGTGGAATAAGTAAAATAGATGCAAGCGAAGATTGATCTTTTCCGGTTATCACGTTTTTTCTGGGCACTGGTATTGATCAGTTTACCAGTGACCAGCTTTAAGTATTTCCCATTCCTTGGGAAGGAAACCATGGTTCGGCCATTGGCTTTCTATCCGCTCGCAGTTCTCATTGTTCTGCTCATGATCAAGATATTCAGAGGGTCAATCCAGATAAAGTTCAGCGGAAGTTTGATCATTCTTGGATTATTTTTGGTTGGGGCTTTTGCAGCAACTACCTGGGGCTGGGCATTTGCTCCCATTCCCATGCATGGGCAGGAATATATAGGCCGTAGTTTACGAGCCTGGGCGACGCTTGGGGGTGGGATTGCGTTTTTCTTTACCACGATATTAATGAACCAGACTGAGGATGATCTGCGGTATAGCATAAAATGGCTATATGCCGGACTGCTCTTAAGCGTCGTATGGGGTGGAATCCAGATGATCTCTTACTATACCGGTTTTCCTGAGCGGATCGACCTCAACAAGTTCCAGGAAGCTTTTTCCATTCGAAAATTATTAGCTAAAAAAAGAGCTGCCGGTTTTGGTTTCGAGCCTTCCTGGCTGGCAAATCAAATTGCGACCATTTATTTACCCTGGCTATTGGCATCCTTGCTTTCCGGTTACAGGGTTTTTCGAAGAAAATGGGTCGAAGTGGTTTTATTCCTGGCGGCAATTACTTTATTGATATGTACTTTCTCGCGTGGTGGCATTTTAATGGCTTTCGCCTCTATGATCCTGGTTTTTTTGCTTACACAGGGAAAACGAATGCGTTCCTGGACTAAATGGTTTATTCGACCATTTCGTAAAGATCCGGAGCAGCACCGTTCAATGGGTTTGCTTCTACGGACCGGGATCATTATATTTGTTGCGGGAGTAATCGTAAGTACAGGTTTATTCCTTTCCACCAATAAGTACTTTGCGCAGATCTGGCGGTCACAGAAGGGGACGATAACAGATTATGCAGTCGATATATATGCAGGGCCACGACTGGCATATGCAGCTGCTGGATGGGAAATTTACCTGGAGCATCCATTAACGGGAGTTGGACTGGGGGCCAGCGGCCTGTACCTGTATGATCATATACCGGATTGGGCAGTTACTACCCTATCGGAAATCACCAGGCAGCTGACACCAAATGCCTGGTTGTATCCCAACCCGAAGAATCTATACATCCGGCTGCTCAGTGAAACCGGGATCATTGGTTTTGTTTTGTATCTTCTCTTCTGGATGAGTATTCTGGGTATTGTGATCAAATTATTAATAGATCATCACCCATTTTCCAGGTACCTCGGAATCGGCGGTTTGTTTACGTGGTTTGTTCTGATCTTTTATAATATCACCCAGGATTCATTTATCGATCCCAACCAGTGGCTGGGATTGGGAATATTCCTGGGGTTAAGTGCCACCTTTTTTGCGAAAAGTAAGCTAAGAAAAGTAACTTCTTTGCAGGAATGATTTCAGTGTTATGATTAATTATTCCAATTTATTATCGCAGGGACAACTATGATCATATTATCTGTCGGAATGCCCAGAGCAGGTTCGGGCTGGCATTATAACCTTATCCAGGATCTGGTAATCGCGAGCGGCGGTAAAAATGCGCGTGATATACGCAAAGATTTTCACCTGGAGAACATATTGACTGAGGTCAACTGTAACATCAGCGCCTTGACTTTACGCAGATTATTCTCAGTACTGCCGGCATCCCTCGCCGGTAATACATTTGTCCTCAAAGCCCATTCTGGTGCAACTGCGGTCAGTGACCTATTTATAAAAATGGGTTGGATGAAGGCGGTATATATCTATCGCGATCCCCGGGATGCCATGCTCTCGGCGATGGATTTTGGCAAACGGACCCTGGATAAGGGGCACCCGAATGCTTTCTCTCATTTGACGGACGTGGAAATGACCCTGGATTTCATATTGAAATACTGTGTGATCTGGGAAAGTTGGGTCAGCAGAAAGTCAGTATTGAGTGCACGATATGAAGACCTGTTAAATGATTATGATAATGAAACGACGAAATTAACAGATTTTATCCACCTGGAAAAGAGTAACAAACTGATTAATGACGTCATTGAAAAATACCGGCCGGGTCAGGCAAGAGAAGGAAAAGATGGATTGCATTTCTTTAAAGGCCAGATCGGAAGATTCCGTGAACGATTCTCACTTGAGGAGCAGAAGAGAATTTCGGATAAGCTTTCGAAATACCTGCCAAAAATGGGTTACGACCTGTAACCTGAGAATGCTGAATCATTATTAGATAAATTCGATGGATCAAGCAGCAGATCGTATGTTTCGTGTAGGTTAAAGGCCTTCTTCATGTTTATTACGCCACTTCATAAAAAATACCCTAAAGTTGACGATGGTACCCCCAAATGGCACAACCCGATCTTGGCTTTAATGGTCATTGTCCTCATATTGTCGATATTACCTTTTATATATACCGGCACTTTTTCCCGCTACCAGGCGGACGATTATTGTTTTTCTAGTTCTCTAATTCAAAATGGCTACCTGGGTGCACTTAAGGATAGTTATCAAACCTGGTCCAACCGCTTTTCAACCATATTAGTAATCGGGTTGATTGACCCATTGAAAGTAATTGGTTTACGAATTCTCCCGGGAGTTTTGATCAGCGGAATGCTTGGGGGACTTTACCTGTTGATCCGGGAAATGAAGAAACGCATGAAATGGAGAATTGGGCGGACCGAATCATTTATCCTGGCAGCTATGATCACTTTTTTTACGATTTATACAGCACCTGATCAGTTCCAGTCGTTTTACTGGCGATCAGGCTCGATCACATATACTCTTCCTATTGTCATCCTACCATTCCTGCTTGGATTGATATTGAGGGCAGACCGCCAAATGATGGTTCCCCAAGCGTTGTTCTTGACTGGTGTAAGTATACTTTTCCTTGCATTGCTGAATGGAGGCTTTTCTGAGACCACTGCAGCATTCCAGACAGTGATTTTCGGTTTTTTATTTGTATGGGTGTTGCTGAAAGCTGCACAGGAAAAAAAGAAACAACAACTGACGCTTCTACTTTGTGCAATATCAGGCATTATAGCGGCTATGATCATCATGATCCTTTCTCCCGGCAATGCTGTCCGGTTGGAAAACATGCCTGCACAACCCGGGATTTTCAAACTCATCTATCTTTCCTTTCGCTTTGCTGCCGGTTTTATCGTAAACACCATCCAGGGCGCACCACTACCAGTGGCGATCAGTTTCATTTTCGCATTTACACTGGCAATGCTTGGCTCCTGGAAGGATATTAATCTACGTGGCTGGACCTGGTTGTTCTGGGGTATTCCGGTAGGTGCGTTTTTACTGGTAGTTGCTGTGTGTGCACCCAGTGCTTACGCCGAATCTGCTTACGCAGAAGCCCGCGCTTTCCTGCCAGCCCGTTGGGTTCTTACCTCAGCTGGTATTGTGTGGTTTTATCTTCTTGGAATTGTCTATCAGACCTGGAGAATTAAAAACCCCAGGTATCAACTCATCAAAGAACAAACATTCATTGCCTTTATCATTGTTGTGCTATCTTTTTATGTTATGCGCGGTGCCCTGGTAACTTTGGGAAGTATCCCTGATTATCAAATCCGAGCAAAGGCGTGGGATGCACGGGCAGCCAGTATTGAACAAGAAAAAGCAGCTGGAATCCTTGATGTTGAAACCAAAGCGCTCGATTCTTTTGGCCGAATCCGTGAACTCTCCGATAATTCCAAACTGTGGGTAAACAAATGTGCTGCGATCTATTATGGTGTGAACAGTATCACCGCGAAATAACGGAAAATTATGACTTTGGTTTCGATCATTACACCTTCTTATAATCAGGCAATCTTCCTGGAAAGAACGATTCTTTCCGTGCTAAACCAGACTTACCCTGAAATTGAATATTTCGTCGTGGATGGCGGATCGCAAGATGATAGTGTGAATGTGATCCATAAATATCAGGATAAACTCAAAGGCTGGGTTTCAGAAAAGGATCAGGGTCAAACCGATGCGATCAATAAAGGGTTTGCGATGGCAAACGGGGACATCCTGGCTTGGATCAATTCTGATGATACCTATGAACCCGATGCCATCAAACTTGCCGTAGAGTATTTGGAAGCCCATCCGGAGGTGGGATTGGTTTATGGAGACACTAATTTCATCAACGAGAAGGATGAGGTGATTGGTACTTTCCCGGCTGCGCTAACCAACTATGCAAAACTCCGCCAGGGATATGTACATATCCCCCAACAGGCCGCTTTCTTCAGGGCAAGCCTTTGGAAACAAGTTGCTCCATTGGACCCTTCATTCTATTTTGCGATGGATTATGACTTATGGGTACGGCTGGCGAAATTATCCGGAATTGCTTATATTCACAGACACATGGCAAACTTTCGGCTGCATGATGAGGCAAAAACCATACATTCAGATGACCGCTGTTGGCCGGAGATGTTAAAAGTGCATTATCGTGACGGCGGAAATTTTTTCTCGCCAATAGTGTTTAAGTATTATTTGCGGAAAGTGGCAGGTCCATACATAAGGTGGAGACGAAAGCAGCAAATTCAACGTTAATGTTTTCACGTTGGTATGTGTTATGATAATTATGATCATATAGGAGCATAATATGAATAATAAAACCCCAAAACAACTGGCTCCATCCAACCCCGGCTTTTTCCAGGATATCCTTTTACAGATCAAACTCATTTATCGCCTGATGGGAGATAAACGGGTGAATCCATTTATTAAACTGCTGCCAATTGGTGGATTGGCCTATTTTATCATTCCGGACCTGGCTATCGGACCTCTGGATGATGCGGCAGTCATCGGTTTGGCATCCTACCTGTTCATTGAACTATGCCCTGATAATGTAGTACAGGAACACAGGCAGAAATTAAGATTGAATTCTCAGCCGCAGCCGGTTGATATCAAGGATGACGACACAGTTATTGATGCGGAATTTAAAGAAAAAGACAAAGAAGAGTAGTGATCGGAATATAGTAAAGTGAGGTTTTATGGCAGAAAAGAACTGGGAAAAATTTCAAACTCGTTTTTGTGATCAAGCAGATATGGACGTAAGTTTGGATGTTGAAGTAATATATCCAGCGGAGTACCTGGATCACGAAGCTCCACGATTAGGCGCACATAGATGTTCCAATGGAATGGTGTGTAATCAGTTTGACCAGGGAGTTTGCGTTTGGGCGGGAACAAATCCAATCGTAGATCCATTCAAGGACGCGTAGATACTAGTTTCATCAAATTATTACGAATAAAAGGAGACAACCGTTTACTTGCGATTGTCTCCTTTTGATAGAGTAGATTAAATAACTGCCAACTTTTTCCCTACTTTGGCAAAAATCTCCAGTCCTTTATCCAAATCTTCCCGGGAATGAGCAGCGGAAATCATGACCCGGATGCGGGCTTTTCCCTGGGGCACTGTTGGGAATCCAAGAGCCATGGCGAATAAACCTTCGTTGAACAATTCACTGCTGAATTGCTTGGCGAGAGGTACTTCTCCCAACATGATCGGGGTAATGGGTGTCACGCTTTCGCCAGTATTGAAACCCAATTTCTTCATCTCGGCTTTGAAGTAGCGTCCATTTGCCCACAGTTTATCGACCAGTTCAGTAGAGTTCACTAAAAGATCAACGGCGGCGATGCATGCTGCGGTATCCGGCACCGTCATTGCCGAAGAAAAGAGGAATGGGCGGCCGCGCTGCCGAAGCCAATCGATAATGACCGGATTACCAGCGATGATGCCGCCAACAACGCCAAAAGCCTTCGACATGGTACCAATTTCAACGTCCACTTTTCCATGCAGGTGGAAGTGATCAACAATTCCACGTCCACCTGTTCCAAGAACACCTTCGCCATGTGCATCATCCACCATTAAAAGGAATTGATTGGTAGAGGCTACTTCGTACAGTTTATCTAAAGGAGCAACATCACCATCCATCGAAAACACACCATCTGTGATGATCACTGCCCGACGATAAGTGCCTTTTGCCTCATGAATGACTCGCTGCAGGTCATTGATATCACAATGCCTGTAACGGATGATCTTTGCGCCAGACAAACGACAGCCATCGATGATGCTGGCATGGTTTAACTCATCAGAGAAGATCACATCATCCTTACTGACAAGGGCTGGAAAGACAGCCAGGTTTGCACAATAGCCGCTTTGGAATGTGATCGCTGATTCAACACCTTTGAATGCCGCCAATTTCTTCTCCAGGGTGAGATGCAGTTCCATTGTCCCGGCGATAGTACGGACAGCTGCCGGACCAACGCCGTATTTGGCAATCGCTTCAGTTGCGGCTTTACAAAGAACAGGATGGTTGGCGAGACCGAGATAATTATTGGAGCAGAAGTTTAATACACTTTTCCCGTCAACAACCATGCTTGCACCCAGACCGGACCCGATGGTGCGAATACGATTCAATGTTCCGCTTTGCTGAAGGTTATCCAGTTCATCTTTTATCCATTGGATTTTAGAGTCCATATTTTTCCTTTATAGTTTAAATTGGGTTAAAGTGTGATCTGCATCATTATAATGCTTATTTAATCTCCCCTAAGTACCCCGATTCTATCAAAAGGCGGGTTACTTTTTCCATTGTTCCCGGTTTCATGACAACAGCAGTTGGACCTAATGGCTCTGCCAGGTATCTGGCTGCCTTGGATCTCATGATTTCCTGCAGAATCTCAGGGGAGGTCACCCGCAGCACCTGCATATTTTCCAAAGACACTTCACTCCCATGATCTTCCCAACGCTGCAACGCACGGATCAGGCTCGGTGTAGGTGGTACACTGCCATATTTTCGTAGAAGAGTTTCAAGATGTGTTACCCGCAGAGTTTGTTTTCTCGCAATAGCAAGTGATTGAGGTGTGAACTGGTATGTATATCCATCAGTATTGAATTCCTGCCACTCTGCCATTCTAGCCAGTAGATACCTTACCCAGCGAGGTACAAGCACTGAGCAAAGAATCTGTGACCCAGCCTTGAATTTTATTCTGCCATTCTCATCTCGTCCTGTTGGTGTTGAACCCAGCAGAAGCATGTGGCCAGCTCCTGTCACTCTGAAGGTTCCCGGTACCCTGGCATGCGAGGAAAAGCCAAGGTCGATTATTCCAAGCCAATAAAGTGGACCCTGTAGGAGGTGGCGAATGTATGCTCCTTCCACTTCGGTCCAATGTATGAAACCATTCAGATACTCGCCTGTATCAGCAGAACGAATAAGCCAGGACTCGAAATTCCCGTCCGGGCGGAGGAATTCTGCAGAAGACTCTTTGATAAGATCAATAAATACGCCGATATCAATCCACTCCCCAACGGGTAAGCCTGAAATCATTTCAAGAATATATTCGCGGGATTTTATCTGCGAATATTCATCTGCCTTTTCGACAATCAAATCTGGAATCGAGAATAGATCTTTGAATAGAACAGAAGTCGACCAACTTCGGAAAAGGAATTGCCAGGCGGTTCCGCGTTTCGATTCCAGGTGTTGTTTTGATTCCTCGGGCAATGGAATGCCATTGCTATCGAGTAATTGAGCAGATTGAAGCAGGTTTTTTAGAAAATTTTCATGATCTTTTGAAACCTGCGAATGGTTGGATATGTTAACTGAATCTCCCGAACGTCTTGCTGCTAGAAGAGTGCAGCAGTGATCTAGTATTCCATCGCTGCAACTGGTTGCCAGATAATCCTGTGGGTGGGACTTATTTCCTTGCAATTGCGGTAAAGGGGTGGTGATCATCGGGGGAGGGAGCTGCTCCAGGATATCGGACGGGATGAATGCAAATTCCTGAAGAGAACCCGATTTTTTCATAAATGCTCGTGAGATCAAAGCGCGATACCACAAAACTTCCACCGGGCTTACTGGCTGCAGATAAGGCTGTTCGCGGTCCCTTCTACTGGATCCGAATTCACGAACTTCTCCGAATTTCCTGGTGAAAATATTCCACAAAATTCTGCCTTCATTTTGCTGGAGCTCTGATATTGCTTTTCCTGCTTCTTCAGGTAATTCTGAAATCATTCTAGCAAAAATTGACGGTTCCAACATTCGTCGAACCAAAGCCGCCCGTTCCTGTGGAGAATCCATGACAGGAGATTCTACATGCCAGAAATCAGCAATGATCCGTAGAAAACCGAAATCTTGTTCCATTAAACTTTGAATCAGATCTGCCATTCTAATTTTTCGCCAGTATTCATGGTTTATATAAGCAATTTTACACTATCACCATATTAATTTTTTCAAAGTATTGTGAAAGAGCAATTAGAGGTTTATATTCTTCCCTTGGAAATGCTATGCTACGATATTAACTCTTGCTAAAATGATTACAGGAGGAATATCCTATGCCAAGAATAGCTGTTCTTACTGGTGGGGGTGATGCCCCTGGATTAAACGCTGTCATCCGCGCTGTTGTAAAGACGGCAGTACATCAATACCAGTGTGAAGTTCTGGGAGTGCAAGACGGGTTTGATGGTTTCGTTGAGGACCAGGGCGTTTTTCCATTAACTCTGGAGGATGTCAGGGGAATCCTACCTCGTGGTGGAACAATATTAGGCACGGCGAATCGAGGCAACCCCTTTGCCAGGAAAGTCCTTATCAATGGCCAGTGGGTGGTTGAAGATGTATCTGAACGAATACAATCGAGGATCAAGGCACTTGACCTGGATTGCCTGATCGTAATTGGTGGAGATGGCACTTTACGAATTGCCCAGGAGTTATTTGAATTGGGGGTGCCTGTAGTTGGAGTGCCAAAAACCATCGATAATGACATTGGTGGAACAGAATTTTCATTTGGTTTTGATACTGCTGTGAATACTGCGATGGATGCTCTGGACAAGCTGCATACTACTGCGGAATCACATCACCGGGTAATGGTTTTGGAGTTGATGGGAAGGGATGCAGGCTTCATTACCCTTAATGCCGGCCTGGCCGGGGGAGCGGATGTGATATTGATTCCAGAGATCCCGTTCAGTTTTGACAGGATCTGCCAGAAAGTAATGGAGAGGCAAGGAAGTCGTTCCAAATTCAGTATCATCGCAGTTGCCGAGGGTGCCAAACCAAAGGGAGGCGAACAATTATACGCTTTACCAGCGGATGAAGTCTCAGTTGCCCGTTTGGGTGGAGTGGGTGAGCTTGTTTCCAGGGTTGTTTCTGAACAAACCGGCGTGGAATCACGCTTGACCGTCCTGGGTCATCTTCAGCGTGGTGGAACTCCAAGTGCTTTTGATCGCTGGCTGGCTACCAGATTTGGCGCAGCGGCAATCCGCCTGGTCATGGCAGGAGGGTTTGGCCGCATGGTTTCTCTCCAGAATGGTGCAATAAAAGATGTAACCATTGTCGAGGCAATATCCAAACCAAAACGGGTGTGGTTGGATGGAGATGCCATTGTCACAGCACGAGGATTAGGAATCTGCCTGGGAGATTGATCTTATCTGATCAAGATCGCATCCAACACGATCGTTGTACCTGACATATGGCGGAGAGTCAGAATATGGTCGCCTGGAGGAAATTCTCCACTTACCCAGGTTTGACCACGGATTTCGGATGCAGCATATTCATTCAATGTACCAATGGATACATTATTCACCAGGATCTCTATTACTCCGAAGGTGACGGCTCTTCTGAAGAAAAGAGAAAAGCCGGTTCCATTAAATAGAATTGAGGCAGTATTATTTATTTTCTGGGAATAATGCTCAGTGTCCATATACAAACCAGCTAATGAATGCCCGAGCCAACCATTGTAATTGATCACTGGATTTGAATCATCATATTTGCCGGCAGTTGAGGGTTCAGGGGTTACGGTAGGTGTGGGGGTAATACTGGGAGTAAACGTCTCAGTTGGAGTCAGAGTCGAAGAAGGTGTGTAGGTATATGTAGGTGTGAAAGTCTCAGATGGCGTTGGGGTTTGTGTTGGAATACCCGAGATCGTCACAGCATCCAATGATACATACGTGCCTGTAGAATGAGTTAGAACTACTGTGTGTAACCCAGGACTAAGTGCCGGACTGTTCCAAATAATTCCTTTGTATTCAGCACCGGATTGTTGATTAATGCTGTAATTTTGGCCATCAATATTGACAGTTAAGATACCAAAGGTCTTATAAGTCCGAAATTGCATCGATAACAATTCTCCGCTGAAGTTGAACATCACCTGGTCACCAATTTTCGGTGAATAATGTTCAGTGCCAGCATACATACCGGAGACAGGATGTGATAACCAGCCGAAATAGTGCAAGCTAGAATTCATATCGTCGACAATTCCCAATCCTAAATTTGCCGGGGTAGGCGTAGCAGTTGGTGTTTTGGTGATAGTAGGCGTATTCGTGGGCAATGATGTGGAACTGGGTGTGAAAGTATTGGTTGGTGGACGAGTACTTGTGGAGGTTTTAGTCGACGAAGGAATTGGTGTACTGGATGCTGTAGGAGTGGCTGTAGCTGGCCCATTGACACGAATTGCATCCAACACAGTATAGGTGCCTGAACCATGGGTTAGTTCGAGGATATGAATTCCTGGAGTAAGGATATCACTTTCCCAATATTGGCCACGGATCTCTCGGGATTCAAATTGATCGATATCAGCGACTGAGACACCGTCGATCTTAACATTAAGCATCCCAAACGTTGCATATTTGCGGAAGTAAATAGTAACGCCAGTTCCATTGAACGATGAATAAACTGTACCACCTATCTTTTTCGAATAGTGTTCTGTGTTGTTCTGCATCCCTTTTACAGTTTGTTGGACCCATCCTGAATATTGAAGACGGTAATCGGCGTCATCCACCAAGCCGGGATTGATCACTACCGGGACCGATGTCACTGTCGATGTATAACTTGGTGTCGGGGTTTTTGTGTTAGTTGGTGTGCGGCTTGGAGTTATAGTCAGAGTGATCGTGGGTGTCTTACTGGGTGTGTATGTTCGCGAAGGTGTTAAGGTGAGGGTAGGGGTAGGAGTAGCAGTTGGAGGTCCATATACGGTAACAGCATCCAACACAGTATATGAATTTGAAAGGTGCTCAAGCATTACAGTGTGAATTCCAGATGCCAATAACGGGCTGGTCCACATTTGACCACGCTGCTCCACCGGGGCTGTTTGATTGATGGAAGCTGTCAGACCGCCATCAATATAAACATTCAAGGTTCCAAATGTCGGGTATTTTCGATAATATATACTCAACCCGGTGCCATTGAAGCGAAAATTGACTTTCCCGCCTAATTTATTGGAAAAATGCTCACTATTTGCTATCAAACCGGACACTTTATGATAATACCAGCCTTCGTATCCAAATTGTCCGCTCAAGTCATCCATCAATCCAGGATCCATAGGAGCAGGAATCTGGGTAGGGCTGAGTGTGTAACTTGGGATAGGCGTCTTTGAGGCTGTTGCTGTTACTGTTGCAGTGCGAGTGTTCGTGGCAGTAGGTGTTTTTGTGAGGGTAGGAGTAGGTGTAGGTGGACCATTGATTATGATCGCATCTAAATTAACATATAGTCCATCAATATGAGTAAAGGTGATGGAATGCGATCCAAGACTAAGCGGATCACTTGACCATGATTGATTGCGCA
This sequence comes from uncultured Leptolinea sp., assembly GCA_964387025.1. Taxonomy (GTDB): domain Bacteria; phylum Chloroflexota; class Anaerolineae; order Anaerolineales; family Anaerolineaceae; genus PNON01. The sequence goes on from CAYLUZ010000001.1 coordinate 552,057, forward strand.
TATCTGTTTCAGAAAATTGGTCAATATCAACCACATCAACACCATCGATATTGATCCTGACATTTCCCATCGTTGAAAATCTACGGAAGAGAAAAGTCACACCGGTACCAAAAAAGCTGAGGACAGCAGTATTGCCCGATGTGGATGAATAATGTTCACCATTCTGAAAAGTATCACTTAATGCGTGAAAGATCCAACCAGCATAATGAATCTGAAAATATTTGTCATCGTACGTGCCGGGGTCGACTGGTAAAGGTGTAATTGTTGCTGTTGGGGTGGATGTTGCAAACGGGTCCTGGGTGACTGTACTGGTTGGGGTTTCTGATGGTAGCACCGTAAGTGTATCTGTAGGAGTTTCTGTGATCGTGGGTGTCGGTGTCTCGGTATCAATTCCCTGTGCGGAAACGTTAATTGGCTGCGGCAGAAAGAATGAAAAAACCAATGAAATTAATAAAGTCAGGCTAATAATCCTAAGTTGATTGCATGTTCGATAATTTGAGTTCATAGGTCCACCCGAAAAGAGAATAACCACCATGAAAGGAGGGATGCTATTATTGTTATCGGATGAATATGGTTAATATTCAATGAGCAAAGATGAAATAGACGTAAAAAAAGTGTAAGAATTAAAGAGTAGAGCCGCTCCCGATGGGGCGGCTCTATCCGCGCTGTGGCAACCTGATCATTCGACAATCAGGAGGGATGCCACAGCGCTAGGTTGGGTACTACAACTATCGTTCATTTTGGGCATCACCTCCTTGTCGATGGGATGGTGAAGTAAATACACGATCATTGTAGCACTTATTTGTGAAAATAATATTAGTATTGATCAATATATTGATGGAATGTATGAATCGACATTTATCAAATATGGTGTATAAATGACATAGGCATTAATATATATAAAAGTAAACTTCAATAAAATTTGACGCATCGTTTTCAACAAGATATAATTTAATCATTCAGGCGTAGAAACTTACGTAATTTTATTACTGTAAGAGGGCAATCGATGGCGTTACAGGGGAATTTGCGTGATTTTTCGATTACGCAATTACTCAATCTGATCAACCTGGCCTGCAAAACAGGTATGCTGGTGATCGAAGGACCTGTGGAAGTTGCACAGATCACTTTTCGAGACGGCAAACTTTCGTATGCTCAGATCGGTCAGGAAGAGAACAATCTGCCAGCGATATTATTCCTGACAAAAAAGATCACATCCCAACAATCAGCATCATTAAAAGTCCGTGCAGCACAAATGACAGACAAAGAACTTGGTTTGCTGTTGATCAATGCTGGATTTTTTAGCCAGGATGTCATCCTCTCCAGCCTGCAGCAATATTACCTGGACCTGGTTAGAAGGGTGTTCACATGGGTGGAAGGATACTTTCACTTCGAAGCGGGGATGATGCCGCCAGATGGCAAGATCATGGTGCGGGTGGATCTCGAGAACCTGATCATAGAAGGATCGCGTCAGCTCAAGGAGATGGTATTACTCCAGGAGGAAATTCCCAGCCTGGACATGGCTTTGAAGTTCACCGCCCGACCGGGAGCAAATTTGCGCAATATCAACCTTAATGTGGAAGAGTGGCGGGTGGTATCTTTTATCAATCCCAAGAACTCGATCAAACAGATCGCCAGGACAACCAAAATGGATGATCTGCAGATAAGAAGGGTAGTTTACAGTCTGTTACAAGCAGGATTAATAGAGATCGTTCGTCCAGTAAGTGCCACGGCTTCATTAGGACGAAGTGTATTCCCAACTCAAAATCGCGAGGAGCAGAGGTCGCTTGTGAATCGTTTGATTAATAGAATAAGGTCACTTTAATTTCGGTGTGAGGTCGATGTATTATGCAAACCGTTAAGATGGTTGTTACCGGTCCCTTCAATTCAGGCAAGACAGAACTGATAAGCTCTGTTAGCGAAATTGAAGTTGTCTCCACCGAAAAGAAAGTATCTCTGGAAAGCGAACAGATCAAAGAGACGACCACAGTGGCTATGGATTTTGGCAGGATCACCATTGATGAGGATCTTGTCCTTTACCTTTTTGGTACCCCTGGGCAAAAGCGGTTTGACTTCATGTGGGAAATATTATCTGAAGGAATGCTCGGGTTTATCGTTATGGTGGATAGCACACGGCCTGAGACATTCAGGGAAGCTCGAAGCATCCTTGAGACTTTCAGAGCATATGCTCCCACCCCGTATATTGTTGCAGCGAATAAACAGGATCGTCCTGATGCATGGGAAGTGGATGATATTAGGCATGCTTTACGGCTTGATCCTGGAGTAAAGTTGATGCCTTGTATTGCGATGGACAAAGAATCGGTAAAAACAGTTCTATTGGAACTTTTATACAGCATTTTAATGGAAATGGATAAAGAAGGAACGGGTAAGAATTCATAAACACCAAATTCTTGTCCTTATCACCCTCCCGAAATCAAAATAATAAAACCCTTGTCGAGCCTGAAGTTTTAAGGTTATAATTCCGAAAGCAAGTTAGCGGGTGTAACTCAATGGTAGAGTCCTTGCCTTCCAAGCAAGTTGTTGCGGGTCCGAGTCCCGTCGCCCGCTCTAGAGCTGGAGAATTCCGGCTCTTTTTGTTTCGGGCACCATCGAGGTATTCATCCGAGTCCCGTCGCCCGCTCAGCCCTCACCCTACCCTCTACCCTGCGGGCATGATATCCCAAAGGAGAGGGTTTTGATTTTGTTGCGGGCACCATCGAGGCATTCATCCGAGTGCCATTGTTTGGCATGCATCGCCTTCGCCTTCTCAATCCTCCCAAAGAAGAAGGTTTTGATCCTAAAGAAAGTACTAATATTATTAATTGGAAAATGAAAAAAAACAGTACTTTTTTCCTTGATTTATTTTTCAGATAGTGTAAAATAATGTTGTAGATAAGAGCAATCTTATCTACAACTCACATCCGATGCCCCCCTCATCGGGTGTGTTTTTATTATTTTCTGGTTTTAGAGTTGGTTCGCGAAAAGAACGCATAAAGATAAATACCCATTTTAATGGAGGATGAATAATGTTTATACTAATGCCTTCTTTACCGGAAATTGGATCTCTGTCACATAGCTGGCGTCATCCTGTCGAGCAAGACCTTCGCCTGTATAGATATAGATCTCCCTACCAGGACCACAGATCTGATATTTATTCTCATCCAACCAACGAATCATCTTATGATAAGAATCTGAAAGGGTCTCGAATGAGCCATGATGCAGTAAACTGGCCATTTCTTTTACCGCTGGTAAGGTCTTCACTTCACATTTGCCAGTGAGCCTGAGATTGGAAGGTATAGGTTCGCAGACTTCCAGGTCATGATCAGTCTCTTTATACTCTTCATCATGATCGATGGTAAAGCAAGGTCCTGTCGGTTTAATCCTAGCCTGTTGCAATGCAATTTCAAGCTCTTTCCATAATACTCCCTGGGCGGAGTAAGAGGGGACTATTTCGCGATATGTGGCTACCTCAATCTCGGGAATTGACTTGATTACGATATCTAATGTAGACATATTTTTCTCCTGTTCAAATTGTCTCAGGTAGACTGTAAGATGCTTCACTTTTTCGCTTTCGATCTCAATCTGTTGCTCCAGATCCACCAGGTGTTGACGAAGGATACCGGTCATCTGTTCTGCTGGAAGACCGTCAGCCATGAGTTTTTTAATCTGATCCAACGAGATACCAAGGTCCTTTAATGCCAAGATGCGATTTAGCTGAAGTAACTGAGGGGCTGAATAATATCGGTAACTGGTGAATGGATCAATATGTGCCGGTTTTAGAAGACCGAAGTCACTGTAATAGCGAAGAGTCTTAACAGATACTTGACTGAGTTTGGAAAAATCTCCTATTTTGATCATAGAATCCTTCTGAAAGCGCTTTCAATTTTTATCTTACTCCCTCCAGTAACTGGAGAGTCAAGAGGCAATTTATGTAATTGTTTATCGAGTTGAGAAGAAGTAATTTGTTGGGAGGTTTCGAGGTCTTATAAGACGCAAACAAATCCCAACCTTATTCCTACACTTAACTATTTAATTTACTCAGAAACAGGACAAGATAACCTTTAAGAAGAGCACAGATCATTTCTTCATACCTATGATTGCGGGCAAGGCATCATAAAACTTATAGATCGACTCGTTTTCACCCAGTTGCAATTGTTTTAATACTTTGGCGAAGGGATAAATACCAGTTTTTGGATTGATGCGCACCAACAAGGAAGCATTGTGAGGATCGCTGGCGTTATCTATATGCCATTCTCCGCCATAACCATGAATAAGACACTGCCCGAAGTATGCTCCGATCTGTGCAGCCAGTATTTCGAGTTCTTCGATGGGAATACGGGTGCGGTAGACTTCGATCCATGCATCAGCCCATTCCAGTGACTCAGCACTATAATCCAGGTCTTTCCCCATATCCAACTGGACCCTTGCGATGAATTGTCGGGAAAGTTCGATGAGTTCCTCTTCCATGTGAACAATTATAGCAAAGAAGAGATCAGAAAATTGTGAATGGAAGGAAAAAAGAACAGAAAATCAGCAATTGGCTGGATAAGCTTACTCACATAGAAGGGAGGAAGGGATTTTGGAATTCCACGAGGAAATTTTACGACTATCTAACCGATAATCAAATTTTTCTATATGTATGAGCGGGATTAATTCCGCCTAGTCCACTTAGGAATCATAAAGGGAGTTTTCGCCTTATAATCCAGATAATCCTGTCCGAACCTCGCAGCCAACTCGTGTTCCTCTATTCGTTTCAGGTAGAGTATCAACAATCCCCCAAAGAGAGCAACAGTAAACAGGGAAACCAACGATCCAACAGCCACTGCGACGCCCCCATAGGCGCAGATCGTACCGAAGGTCATGGGGTTGCGGCAGTATTTGAAGGGTCCGCTGATCAGTAATTTTTGGGTGGGTATCATTGGCAGAGGTGTGCCGTTGGCCTTGAAGAGCTGCATGCCAATAGACCACCAGGCAAAAAACAGGCCGGTCAGAAGCATGATACCCGCCACCAGAAAATTGACCAAACCAAAGAAAAAAGATGGCAAGTGAAGTAGTGTATCCAGTTTGGGGATAGCGATGATGAGAGCGTATGGGATCAGGAATATGAAAAGTATTCCGGCGAAGATCATCGCGATCACTCTAATCAACAGGGGTTGTTCTTTTGTAGACCAACGCAGGATAATATTCATCGACTCCACCTCGTGCATTCGAATATATTATCATTATTGCACAGTTTACCAGTTAATTTACATTAATTTATGATAGCTGGCGACCGTAGTAATTGGTGAGACTCAAAGACCGGAGCGACCATTAGAGGATCTGCTTACAGCATGTGCGCTACCGGTTGGTCCCTGGAATAATCTGAAAAGTATCCTGAAATCTCTTATAATTAAACCATGAAAACCAATAAAGATTATTCCATTATTCAACCTGACCAGGATATGCATATCCTGCGAATCGGACAACTCTGTGCTGATACCTTTTCCGAAGGAAAGTACGTTGAACAATACTGTGAAAACTACATCGGCAACAGCATATATGATTGGAATACCTCCAGAGTGATGCTGAATGGTGAGAAGATGATCCACCATTGGGGGGTGTGGGGCTATCAGATGCGGTTGGAATCGGTACAGCTCAAAGTGGCCGGCATAGGTGCGGTTGCCACTCATCCTGATTACCGTAAGCAGGGTCTGATGCATCTGGCAGCGAAAGAGTCATTTGAGGCAATGGAACATGATGGCTATGATATCAGCATCCTGCGCGGCAGACACTATGTGAAAATGGGTTATGCCCGGGCGTGGAATTATATCCACTACAACATAAAGCAAGAGGATATTACGAAACATAAGCTACAACAACCTTATCAGCGGTTGACTGTGGAGCATATAGGTGAAGTGGAAGAGTTATATAACCAGGCATACTCCGGTTACAGCGGCACTGCCATCCGGCCCATATACTTAAAAATGCACCCTGATAACCTCCATGTGTACGGCTGGTTCGATGTACAGGGTAAACTCGAAGGATACATCCGGGCGATGCCGGATGAGGATAACCCCAAAGAATTCCAGTGTGTGGAAGCCGTGGGAGATCCGCTGCAGGGATTGGCGGTGCTGGCTGAACTCTACCAGGGCAAAGAATATGAGAAACTGACCTGCTTCACCCTGCCGTACCTGCACCCCATGCTACAGTCCTTACGAAAAGGGGCAGTAATTGTCGAAGAACGGTATTTTGATATTTCCGGTTGGCGGGTACGCATCATCAACCTGCAAAGAACCTTAACCAAACTCATCCCATTGTTCGAGAAACGGCTGGTAGAATCGCGATATGCAAATTGGCAGGGAAGCATGCTGCTGGATGCCGGCTTTGTGAAAGCCAGCATCAACATGGATCAAGGAAGAGTCGAAATAACAGAAGATGGAATCTCAGAGAATGTACTCCGCGGAGGAGCTGAAATTGCCCGCTTCCTGATCGGTTCGGATGAGGCGGATGAGATCATCCGCCAGGCAGAGATGGAATGCAGTGGTATATCCGTTGAGTTGGCACGAGTGCTTTTTCCCAACCTGCACCCCATGATGAGCCAATGGGATGAGTATTAATTACCAGGCATTCCGCAAAACCTGGTTGGTCTTTACAAAACGTCAGGACTGGTCATAATGAAGGTGGGTCGATCGCTACGCAGATGTGTTGGAGTGGGTTGATAACCATCCTGACCCTGGTGATTACTAGTAAGAGAGGAGTACATACTAATGCCATTTAATAGTAAATCCCGATTGGATTCATCACAGGTTGATGACCGGCGTGGCCGGAGAACAGGAACTGCAGTGGCCATCGGGGGCGGCGGAATCGGCCTGGTGATCCTGGTGATTGCTTTGCTGACGGGAGTGAACCTCAACGATCTAATAGACGTAACCGGGCAGCAGCCATCGGCTTCGATTGATACCACCAGTGAGGTCAATAACCTTGCGGATAAATGCCAGACAGGGGCGGATGCAAATACCCAGCAGGATTGCCAGATCGTAGGATTTGTCAACAGCATCCAGGCATACTGGACTGAAGAATTTTCCAGCCAGGGAGCTGAATACACACCAGCCAAGACGGTCCTTTTTTCAGGATCAACCGATGGAGCATGCGGGTATGCATCTGCTGCAGTAGGTCCGTTTTACTGCCCAAATGACCAGCAGGTTTACCTCGACCTCAGCTTCTTTGAGGAGTTGCAAGCGCGTTTTGGCGCTCAAGGCGGTGCGTTCGCCGTAGCTTATGTTCTGGCTCACGAGTATGGCCATCACATCCAGGATCTGGCTGGTGTGCTTGACGCCTCGGGGAACTCTGGTGCCACTGGGCCTCAGAGCGCTTCAGTACAAACCGAACTCCAGGCTGATTGCCTGGCTGGCGTCTGGATGTTTCACGCTACTGAAACCGGGTATCTCACCCAACCGACAGAAGCGGAGATCGCTCAGAGTCTCGATGCGGCGGCATCTGTAGGCGACGATCGCATTCAGAACATGACCCAAGGTTATGTCTCCCCTGAATCATGGACGCATGGATCGTCTGAGCAGCGGCAGCAGGCTCTTATGACAGGGCTGCAGTCAGGTGACATCAATTCATGTGACGGGAATTGAACCCACCTTGGAATACCTTTAATATAACCTGGTTTACGCTTACATAAGCTGTCGGGGTGTAATTGAGAACTCGTTCCAGCTTAGATTGCGTAATTTAGTACGAATGGAAACCTTATGAATAATTCGATCAATTGGAACCAGGCAATTATTGATGAGTTTCGGGCTAACTCAGGCAAGGTTGGCGGTAGGTTTGCTGGTAGAACTTTGCTTATTCTCCATACAGTTGGAGCAAAAAGCGGACAAGAACGAATCAATCCGACTACTTATGTCATGGATAGTGATCGGCTCGTGATCATTGCATCTAAAGGTGGCGCTCCGACCAATCCGGATTGGTACTTCAACATTCTTGCCAATCCATTAGTTACGGTGGAAGTTGGCAGAGAGAAATTCCAGGCTCGGGCAGAAATTATGCAAGAGCCGGAACGGACCCGATTATTCTCCTTAATGGTTGGTATGATGCCCGGTTTTGCGGATTACCAGCAGAAAACAACACGTGTTATCCCGGTGATTACATTAACACGAATAAAATGATCACTATATCGAAATGATTCCCACGGTAAGGTTAACTTTTACTTTAGGGTAAATGGGTAAAATATAAAATGAGGGGGAAAAGGCATTGTTGAAGCTATAGGGGCGAATCTTAGCAGCACATAATCCTATGTAACCACGCCAGGGACTGCAATTGAGTTAAGCCAAAAGCAGAATGCGGAAAACAATCTCAATTGACATGTTTACTTTCCCGCAGCATTTGGTAAGTGTAATGCGTCCCAATATTTATTTAAAACGAAATGTAAAAAATACTTGACATAATGTATAGTACGAGATACTATATGTACATCAAATAATACATATAATAAAGGAGTATATCAAACATGTCTTACCAGGAAAAAAGAACAATAACAAACATGATCACAATGGCTTTGGTCTTAGGAGCATATTGCATTTATGCATTCGGAAAATATCAGGCTGGTGCGGTTGCAGCAGGTGACCTGAAATTCTGGGCAACCACCATGCTCATATTCATCGGTATTGGGATCGCAGCTGGGATTGTCATCCAGATCGTATTTCACATTCTGCTTTCGATAGCGATAGCTGTAAAAGAAAAAGTGATGGATGTCAATTGTGATGACAAGGATATTGAAAGATCCATTAAAGTTGAAATGGTTGAAGATGAAATGGATAAGCTGATCAATCAAAAGTCCATGATGGCAGGTTTTTCTATTGCCGGATTTGGATTTATTGCAGGTCTTGTCTCCCTGCTCTTAAACTATCCTCCGATGGTCATGCTCAATATTATGTTCATATCCTTCAGTGCCGGTTCGGTATTGGAAGGATTTGTCCAATTGTATTTCTATAGAAGGGGTATTGCCCATGGCTAAAAAAATTGAGATCACAAACAATATCCGAAAATTACGTTTTTTTGCGAATGAAATGACGCAGCAGGACCTTGCCGAAAAAGCCGGCGCATCCAGGCAGACCATCATCGCAATTGAAGCCGGAAAATACTCACCCTCCTTGGAACTCGCCTTCAAAATTGCTGATGCCTTCGGTGTCAATATCAATGAAGTTTTCAATTACGAAGTGAAAGGTAATTAAGTACATGGCAACCAAAATAAACAAAGTATGTATCATAGGAGCCTCCGGAAAGCTTGGGCAGTACATGGTGCAGCACGCATTGGAAAAAGGTTACCATGTGGTAGGAGTATGCAGGGAACGAAGTGTCAGTAAGCTGGACGCGTTCAAGACACGTATGACCATCATTCCCGGACCAACGAATGACCCACGGGTCATCAAGCAGGCGGTCGAAGGTTGTGATGGAGTGCTCACAGTTTTGGTCCCCTGGGGAGCCAACCACTATGCTTCAGGGACAGCCCAGGCTGTTCTTGACCATGCCCGACCAGAGGCAAGACTCATCTTTTCATGCGGCTGGCATATCACCCGTGACGGTAAGGATGTATATCCGCAATCATTGAAGAATCAGGAGAATATTGGCCGCTGGTTAGGACGACTGACCCATTTGGTTGATATCGATGACCAGTTGGAAGCGTGCCGCCGGATCTTTGCCAGTGACTCGAGGTGGACTGTTGTGCGGGGAAGCGATCTCATGGAAGGAGAGAGCCAGGGCTTACCGGTGTGGAGCAGGCATGTGGGTGACCCGATCCTTGCGAGCAATATAACCCACCGGGTAGATTATGCCCTTTTCATGGTGGCGGCGCTGGAGAATGATGAACTTGTCCACGAGGCACCAGCAATTGTAGGGTGCCAGACCCCCTCAGCCCTTGCTTACAGGGCGTGACAAAAATTGTTATATTCGGAAAAATTTCAGTAGGCCGTTGCCCACTATAATAAAAAAATTTGGAGATGTTATATGAAAGCAGTTGTTTACAATAGAAGGAATTCCCCCGAAATCCTAGTGATGAGGGAAGTTGAAAAACCTGTTCCCCAGGACAATGAGGTTTTGGTAAAAATCCATGCAGTATCCTTGAATGCTGCTGATTATCGTTCAATGCAGATGGGAATTATCCCAAAAAGGAAGATCTTCGGAGCAGACATCGCAGGCCGGGTCGAAAAGGTCGGAAAAAATATTGAAAATTTCAAAGTAGGGGATGAAGTATTCGGAGATATCGCAAGAGCCGGATTCGGAGGTTTAGCCGAGTATGCTGTTGCACCCGAACTATTTTTGGCATTGAAACCTTCCAATGTATCTTTTGAAGATGCTGCAGCCATACCTATGGCGTCAGTCACAGCATTGCAGGCATTACGTGACCTGGGGAACATCCAAAAGGGTCAAAATGTGCTGATCTGTGGGGCAGGTGGTGGTGTAGGTAATTTTGCAGTTCAACTGGCAAAATACTTAGGGGCGGAAGTGACAGCAGTATGCAGTAAAGAAAATGCAGATATTGTCCGGTCTATTGGAGCGGATATTGTCCTTGACTATAAAGAAGAAGATTTTACTAAAAGTGGCAAACATTACGATCTTGTGCTGGCTGTAAATGGTAACCATTCGCTCTTCGCATATAGACGTACATTAACATCACATGGCGTTTTTGTGATGGCAGGTGGGTCTCTAACCCAGTTATTCAGCACCATTATATTTGGATCTCTGTTGTCGATCGGCAGCAAAAAAATTCGGCACCTTTCCACGAAACATAACAGGAAGGATCTGGAGCTGGTAATGAAGCTGGTCGAAGAAGGAAAGGTCAAACCCATCATTGACAGGCGCTACCCGCTTCAAAAGACAGGTGAAGCTATGCGTTATCTCAGCAAAGGGCATGCTCGCGGAAAAGTCATTATTAAGGTCATATAATCGGAAGGAAGGTACGAAGCGCAGTATACGTTTTCCATGTGCTGTCACTGAATGTTTGGTAGAGAGGGTTCGCTTGGATTCCGGGGATCTTCGCGGATCTTCTCCATTTTTCTTTTAGAAAGCTTTCCACTCAGTTTCTCTTTGGGGATGATATTGCGAAATTGGGGTGAACAGATGCTATTGAATATTTTGAATAGTTTCGCGGAGGTAAAACAGGGTAAGAAAAATTTAGTGAGTTGTATAATTGACTCATGTCCACCCCCATTCTGACGACAAAACTATATATTCCTTTGCCTCGACACAAGACAGTCCTTCGCCCTCGTTTGATCGAGCAACTGAATGAGGGTCTTCACCATAAACTGATCCTTATTTCTGCTCCCGCAGGCTTTGGAAAGACCACACTGGTCAGCGAATGGCTCGCAGGCTGTCAGCAGCCATGCGCCTGGTTATCACTTGATGAAGCGGATAACGACCTAACCACCTTTCTGACGTACCTCGTTGTTGCGCTACAGACAATCGATATAAATCTTGGAAAAGATTTGTTGGCTGTTCTACATTCACCGCAACCCCAATCAACATCCACTGAAACCCTTCTGACAGAATTGGTCAATGAAATATCAACTTTCCCGAACAATTTCATTCTTGTCCTGGACGATTACCATATGATCGATTCTGAACCAGTCGACCATGCCCTCACCTATCTGCTCGATCACCTTCCACTTCAGATGCACCTGGTTATCACCACTCGCGAGGATCCCTCCCTGCCACTGCCCCGCTATCGCGTACAAGGGCTATTGACTGAAGTGCGCGCCTCTGATCTACGCTTTACACCTGAGGAAGCCAGTGCATTTCTTAACCAATTAATGAACCTTAACCTCTCGGTGGAAAACGTCGTTGCCCTCGAGATTCGCACTGAAGGGTGGATCGCCGGGTTGCAGCTGGCCGCTTTATCCATGCAGGGGCGGAAAGACATCGCCAGTTTTATTCAGGCATTCACAGGCAGTCATCGTTATGTGCTGGACTATCTGGTCGAAGAAGTTCTTCAGCACCAGTCTGAACATATACGCAGTTTCTTACTGCAAACCGCGATCCTCGACCAGTTTTGTGCTGCTTTGTGCAATGCTGTCACTGGACGGGAAGATGGCAAAGAAATGTTGGAAATCCTGGAACGCAGCAACCTGTTTGTTGTCCCGCTTGATGATAAGCGCCAGTGGTATCGATATCATCATCTTTTTGCCGATGTGCTGCAGGCGCACTTATTGGAGGCACTACCTGAGCAGGTAACCAGCCTGCACAAGCGGGCAAGCGCGTGGTATGAGCAAAACGGTCTGCGATCCGATGCCATCCGCCACGCGCTGGCTGCAAAGGACTTCGAGTATGCAGCCGGCCTGATCGAACTGGCCAGGCCGGCGATGGATCTCGGTTATCAATCCTCCACCTGGCTAGGATGGGTCAAAGCACTGCCTGACGGGTTGGTCCGTACCCGGCCTGTGCTCAGTATGGGCTATGGCTGGGCGTTATTGGATGGCGGCGAGCTGGAAGCCAGCGAGGCTCGGTTGCAAGATGCTGAACGCTTGCTGAATGAGCCGACTGACAAGTTCGTTGTAGTGGATAATGAACAATTTCGCTCACTGCCAGCTTCGATCGCAACCGCCAGAGCCTACCGCTCCCTGGCGCTTGGCGATGTCGCTGGCACTGTAAAGTATGCCCGGCTGGCGCTCGAACTCACCCCCGAAGATGACCAGGTCAGGTACCTACAGGCTACCTCGCTTCTGGGGCTAGCTGAGTATACAAGTGGGGACCTGGAAGCAGCGGAGCGTTCCCTGTCTGAATTTTGCCTGAATCTTCAGAAAACAGGTGAAATCCCTACCCTGATAGGGATTACATTTCTCCTGGCCGATATCAGAGTGACGCTGGGACGCTTGCATGAAGCCAAAAGCAGTTATCAGCAATCGATACAGCTCACGACCGGCAAGGGCGAACTCATGCCGATTGGAACGGCAGATTTATATCGCGGTCTTGGTGAACTTTACATTCAATGGGATGACTTGGAATCGACTTCACATTATTTGCAGATCAGTCAGAAACTGGGCGAACAGACAGAATTGACTGACTGGAAGTATCGACTATGCCTATCTCAGGCATGTTTGAAAGAGGCACAGGGAGACCTGAATGGTGCCCTCATTTTACTGGACGAGGCCGAGCGTGTTCATATTCGTGGTCCTCTACCTGATGTACGTCCCGTCACGGCTATGAAGGTGAGAATATGGCTCAAGCAAGGCAAGCTGTCTGATGCCAAACGGTGGGCGAGTGAGCAGAAACTTTCAGTGGATGATGACTTGAGTTTCATACGTGAATTTGAATATATCACGCTAGCCCGCGTGCTTATTGCCACTGGTAAAAACGATCGAGAGTCTGGTTCCTTAGACGACGCTACCCTGCTGCTGGGACGCCTCCTGCAAGAGGCAGAAACTTGCGGTCGGATGGGCATCGTCATCCAAATCTTATTATTACAAGCCCTCGCGTACCAGGCGCAAGATAAATGCTCCGACTCACTTATAATGCTTGAGCGGGCCTTATTTCTGGCCGAGCCGGAAGGTTATATACGCATCTTTGTGGATGAAGGCGAGCCGATGCGGTTGTTGATTGCAGAGCAATCGAGCAATCGAGACCATCCGCTTCACGGTTATGTAATGAAACTCCTGGCAGCCTTTACAAAACCAGTTGATGTGGAAAAATCGGTAGGCATACATAAGAAAACAGACATGCTGGATCCTTTGAGCGAACGTGAATTGGAAGTCCTCAAACTGCTTAGAAGCGAATTGACCGGTCCTGAAATTGCCAAACAGCTAATTGTTTCGCTTAACACCTTTCGCACCCACACAAAGAATATTTTCACCAAATTGGGAGTCAGCAACCGGCGAGCGGCTGTCAGCCGTGCAGAGGAACTCGATCTATTCTAGCTGACCATAATCACCAGTCCAGTCCCTTCAGGTGTCACAATCCACCTGAAGGGACTTTTTTATTTTCGACAATGAATCACCATATCAATCACATCACATGGTGATGACAGCTCACCACCTCAGGCAGTATCCTATGGCAGATCAACCATGAGAGAAAGAATTGAGACATTAAATGATTGAGAAACCGAATTCGAATAAACAGTATTGCGAAATCCGATTAAAGGGACACCTGGATTCTCGTTGGGTGGTGTGGTTTGACGGCCTGGACATCACGCTGGAAGAAAATGGCAGCACACTTCTGAGTGGGTATTTGGCCGATCAGGCTGCCCTGCACGGCTTACTCAAAAAAGTACGTGATGTGGGTTTACCCTTGCTCTCAGTAAAAAATGACGTGCCAAATAATAAGGAGGTTAACGAAGAATAGTTCATATTTTTGTTTAACCTTCATAAAGCAGTTAATGAAACCAGAAAAATCAAAATAATATAAATAAAAAGGAGTAATAAAAATGAAATCGTTACAGAAATTTGGTGGTTTTGCAGCACTTTATATGGCTTTGGCGCACTTGATGGGATTAATTATCTTCATTGTTATTCTGGATTACATCAGCATAACCGATTTAGCTCAGAAGGTCGCCATGAACGTCAACAACCAGGCTGTCGTTTTTTCAACCAACCTGCTTATGTATGTTTTCTTTGGCTTTTTTCTGATCGTATTTTCACTCGCTTTGTATAACAGATTGAAAGCTGGCGCATCCGCACTTATTCAAGTGGCTACCGTGATTGGGATTATCTGGGCCGGCTCATTGATCGCCAGCGGTATGGTCGCGAATGCTGCCCTCACCTCAGTTGTTGCAATCAATGTTACTGACCCAACCCAGGCTGCCTTGACCTGGCAGGGAATTGAACCCGTAATTGATGGACTGGGCAATGCAAATGGTGAAATATTGGGTGGCCTTATGACATTATTGATCAGCCTGGCTGCCCTGCGGGCTGGTGAATTTCCCAAGGGTTTGAATATCCTCGGTTTGGCGGTTGGATCTGTGGGCATCATCTCACTTGTCCCAGTGCTAACCGGCATGCTGGGTCCAGTTTTTGGTTTGACCCAGATCATCTGGTTCATCTGGATGGGAATTGTGCTAATACGCAGCAGTAAAAGCATGGCAGCTTAATACAAACAGCCTTTTTGATTTCAAGGTAAGACTGTAAACAGGAGTATTGGAGAGAATGACTCTCAACCTCTCCAATACTCCATTTATGAAAAGTAATTATGGAGAAAAACATGAAAGCAATTGTATACACAAGATTTGGTCCACCCGATGTACTTCATCTTCAAGAGGTGGAAAAACCCAGCCCTAAAGTGAATGAGGTGAGGATAAAAATATATGCGACAACAGTCGTAAAAGAAGACCCGGATATGAGAGCTTCCCCAGGTTATAACGGTCTTCTGAAACCCAGAAACCCGATCCTGGGGCAAGAGCTGGCCGGGGAAATCGAATCGATAGGCAAAAATGTGACCCGCTTTAAGCCAGGCGACCAGGTCTTTGGCATAGACTCCTTCGGCGCATATGCTGAATATAAATGTATGCCTGAGAAAGGAGCGCTGGCCATAAAACCGACCAATCTGAGCTATGAGGATGCGGCCAGCCTTCCGAATGGGGCATTAACCGCACTGCCTTTCCTTAGGGATAAAGGCAATATCCGGAGTGAACAAACTGTGCTGATCTATGGCGCTTCAGGTTCGGTTGGCTCTGCTGCGGTACAGTTGGCCAAATACTATGGGGCGGATGTGACCGGGGTATGCAGTACCACGAATTTAGAATGGGTCAAATCTTTGGGAGCCGATCAGGTGATTGATTACACCCAAGAGGATTTTACCAAAAACAGCAAGACCTATGACATTATTTTTGACACGGTAGGCAAGCGTTCGTTTTCGGATTGCAAAGGTTCGCTGACAGATAAAGGTATCTATCTTGCCACGGCCCCAACGCCCGAAATTATGTTTCAGGCAATATGGACTGCAAAGAGCGGAAGTAAAAAGGTGAAATTTGCGGCTACGGGTCTGAGACCTTCAAGTGAGAAGATCAAATATCTTGTCTTTCTCTCTGAGTTGATTGAAGCGGGGAAGATAATACCGGTCATAGATAGATGCTATCCGTTGGAACAGATCGCCGATGCCCACCGATACGTCGAAACTGGGCATAAAAAGGGAAATGTAGTCATTACAGTAAACCATAATGCTAAAAGCTGACAAGTTTACGATACAGACAATAAGGACATAAAAAATGGAAGAAAAAATGAATTCACTTAATAAAACCGCAAGAGGCGCAGGGATCCTGTATTTCATTATGGATGTATTCATGATATTCAGCGGGATGGTTGTGGATCCAAAAATTTATGTGCCCGGCGATGCCGCGGCTACAGCCAGTAATATTCTGGCATCTGAACGGCTATTCCGACTCGGTTTCGTGAGCTGGATAGGCGGCTATATCGTTTTCTTGTTTTTGGTCCTTGCTCTATACAACCTGTTTAAATCAGTGGATAAGGGCCAAGCCAGGTTGATGGTTATCCTCGTTGTTGCCAGTGTTCCCCTAAGCATCCTCAATATGCTCAATCAGTACGCTCCCATCATGCTGCTAAGCAGTGCCGAATATCTCTCAGCTTTCAATCCGGCTCAGTTACAAACGCTGTCGATGGTATTCTTAGATGTGTATAACAATGGGATTATGTTAGCCGAGATTTTCTGGGGTCTTTGGCTCATTCCCCTCGGAATACTTGTTTACAAATCGAGATTCGTCCCTAAAGCGTTGGGCGTTCTGCTTATATTAGGTTGTTTTGGGCATCTGCTCAGTTTCCTTTCGACTTTTCTCTTTCCGGAATACAGCGCAATTCTCATTCCAATATCGGAAATGATTATGGTTGGCGAGTTACCAATTTTCTTATGGTTGTTGATTAAAGGTGCAAAGGATCAAAAACCAGCCTTGGAAAGCGTTTCTTAAATCCAATTTTGCGAAAAAAAAAGCAATAAACACACAGATCGCGGAGACCACAGAGTTTTTAGGTGTGTCTCTGCTCTCTCTGTGACCTCTGTGATAAAAAGTCATTAAGAAACAGTCTCTAGTTGATGTTGGATGAGAAATCATCACACGATACATAAATAGGAGTAAGAAAATGAATAAAGCAAAACAATTTGGTGAAACCGTGGAAGGTTATAACATCCCTGTATTAAACGAGCGGGAAATACGAGCGTCGGCAGGAATACTGTTTTTGGTTATGTTCTGGTCTTGGATGCTGGTAATATTTCAAGAGAATTATTTCTGGATTAAGTGTGTAAACACGATCTTCCTTACAGATTTCGTAATATGCGTCTTAATAAGTCCAAAATATTCTCCAACATTAATCATTGGGCGTTTGATCGTAGGCAAACAAAACCCCGAGTTTGTGGGGGCTGCCCAAAAGAAGTTTGCCTGGACAATTGGTCTGCTTATGGCATCGATCATATTCCTTTTGTTAGTTGTAATGAATTCATATAGCTTCATTACCGGAATTATCTGCCAAATCTGCCTGACATTCTTATTCTTTGAATCTGTTTTTGGCATTTGTTTGGGGTGTAAGTTTTATCCACTGTATCATAAAGAAAAAACTCAATACTGCCCTGGTGGAGTTTGTGAAATTAAGGTAAAACAAGAGATCCAGAAAACTTCGTCCCTTCAAATCGGTGTTGTCATTGGGTTTTTCGTGTACGTTATAGCTTCAGCTATCCTATTCAAGAATGTATTTAACGCAATACCAATTGACCTGGGGATTATTGTGAACGCTTTTCTTTCAATATAAAGGTTTGGGGAACCTTATTGACCTGGGATGCGTCCATGTAAATATAGTCCATAAAATCAAAGGAAACCCATTATGAAATTAATTTTCTCCAGTCGTATTTTCATTACTCTTATTATCGGGCTGATGCTTTCGTCCTGTGCGGGAACCTCTTCAAAATTGATCGATACCAGTTGGAAGCTTACTGACCTTAACGGACAGAAGCTGCCAGCAGAAATTCAGATCACCCTAAACATCAAGAAAGACCAGGCTGGCGGAAATTCTGCCTGTAATTCCTATGGGGCAGACTTCACCCAAAAAGGGGAAAAGCTGTCATTCTCACAAGTATTCAGCACGATGATGTACTGCGATAAAGGGATGGAATTTGAAACAAATTACTTTGCTGCCCTTGGAAAGATCAAAACCTTCCAGTTGGAAAAGGATCAATTGAGCCTGTTGGATGAATCGGGAAATGTAGTGCTGATCTTCATTAAGTCCTGAAATACTTTTCAGAATAATATAGTAAGTAGACACTTAACCGATTTTTGATGGTGTACAATAGCACAAATGCCCAAGCGAACTATCCATCTAATTCTACTGATAACCGCTTTCCTCACCGGCTGCGTGCAGGCGGAAGCAACCCCCGCCATCGATTCTCCCATTGCAATAGCTGCAGCCGTGTCCACCCAACTGGCAAGCCTGCCTACCGCGACGGCGGCTCCTTCTTCCACTCCTGAAACGCCAACTGTAACACCTTCACCATCTATCATTACGATTGTACCTACACAGACAGTTACTTCCACCCCGCCATACCCATATCCGTACATCACATGGACACCCAGCACCTGCGATTATTCTGCCTTCCTGGCTGACCTTGACATTGTCGACTATTCCAAGATACCTCCGGGCACCACATTCACCAAGACCTGGCGGATCAAAAACATTGGCACCTGCACATGGACTACGCAATACCGGTTCCAATATATCAGCGGCAACCCGATGGGAGCAGACACCATCTATCTACCCAGAGCGGTACCCCCGGGTGAAACGATCGATCTTTCACTGCAGATGACAGCGCCTGATGTTGAAGAGGATTATTCCAATTTTTGGCGGCTGCGCAACACAGCCGGAGAGATCTTCGGGACTACCTTTTATGTGGCGATCGAAGTCAGCAAAGGCGCTGGAGAGTCCACCCCCACCGAAACGCAGATTCCGGCAACTCCCACTCCATAGGCGCATTAAGGGCGTGTCGGCGATACGCCCTACATTGGAGATATTTGAAGCCATTTCTGCAGGGCATTTGCTTAAATTGAGGGAAAATGAATACAGCTGAGTTGATACAAGAAATATCCGTCAAAGATATTGATGTTGATAAATTTGTGCAACTGGTAATCGGTGAAGAACACACCAGGGATGAAGTCATCAAACAATTGCTGACTAACCCCGATATTATGGTGTATTACCACTGTTACTATGTCGTCGACAAAGCCAGCCAGGCCAGGCCAGAATTATTTTACCCATATTGGCCAGAGTTAGTTCCATTATTGAAACATAAAACCTCCTATCATCGAGATATTGCCCTCACAATCATCGCTAACCTAACCCGGGTTGACCAGGATAACTTGTTTTCCACGATATATCACGACTATTTTGAGCATATTAATGATAACAAGTTTATGACAGGCCAATGTTGTGTCCGAAACAGTAGAAAGATCTTTCGGAATAAGCCTGAATTGAGAAATCAAATCATTAGCCTTTTATTGGATGTGGATAATCAATGCACTTATACCGAAAAACAGAAAGAATTGATGAAGTGCGGTGTTTTAGAAATAATTGATGAAGTATATGAAGAAGCCATCGATAAAGATGGAATAAACAGGTTTATTAAAGAGAGTGCCAACAGCATCAGTCCAAAAACGAGGCAAAAGGCCAAAGAACTTGTGGAAAAGTATGGTTTATAAAAAGCTTGCAGTTCAAAATTATATTTATCTGAAATGGATCAAATTCATACGTATACGATGAAACCTGACCACCTCAGTATGTACAAGACAAGCGGGGGCAACGTGCGAAGATAGTTTGTACATGCTAAAAATTAATTGATTTGGATCAACAACAGGAAACTTCTTTTCTCCCCAAAAGAGCTGATGAGATCATGGCTGCTGCACAGCCTACACCGTTATGAACGCGAATTGCTCCGGAAGCACAATTGCGTTTACAGGCTCCACATTCCATACAATCAATCGAGTTTACGATCTGTGCACGATGATCACTTATGGCAAAGACATTATGGGGGCAAACGGTAACGCACATTGAACATCCGTTGCATTTTTCTACATCCAAAACCAGGGTGTTTTCGAGGTAAGAATTGAACATGGAGACTCCTTAATGAACGAAAGCAAATACCAGCAGTAGTACCATACCGATGCCAAAGCTGACAGCCATCGGGCGGACGTAAGTGAAGATCTCTTTACGTACGCCTGCCCGGGAAGTAAAGGTAGAGGAACCCGTGAAATTCAGGCTGATGAATGCAATACTTGATGACATTGCCAGGATATATCCCGTTATCTGCCCTACCTGCCGGTACCAACTCCAATCGGAATGCTGAATAAGGGTAAAAAGCGCAAACGGGATCGCTGCCACCAGACCGAGAAAAGCACCCTTGGTGCTGAAGTCGCGGCTGGGGAGCCAGGGCAGCAGTATGGGGAAGAATGTTGTTCCACAAAGGACGACCATCAGCGCAGCCAGCGCATAGGGCAGGCTGCCGATAAGATATGCCACGGCAACGGCGATCAATGTGGGGAGCAGGACGGCAGTTATCTCAACAGGAATGAGTACCATCCGATCGCGAATTGGAAAGGTCACCTTGCGCATTGCGTGAGTGGCTTTGTGATCCTTAAGGTACTCCGGCAGGTCGGCAGCACGTACAGGGCCGTATTCAACAGTAAAACCAGTTTGCTGTTTGATCAAATGTGCTTCCACTCCAGGGGCTCCCAACTGGGGGAGGATGATCCGGCGGTGATTGACAACTTCTTTGAGATCAACCAATTGGATCCGGTTGATCAGTTCACGGGTACCGAAGGTTTTTTTGCCGGCCGCGCACCAGACATTGATGCCTTTTGTGTCGAGCACCATAATATAGACATCCATGCCGTTAAGAACCGTACGCAGAGCGTCAAAGCTCAGAGAGTAATTGGCGGTGACGAAGACGGGAGAATCCGCAGCGGGTGAACCAAGTTTGTACAATCCGGGCTGGACGGTGTGGCCATTACGGCTAATTCCCAGGCGTGCTTTGAAATGATCCCAATAATTCGCGCTGGTCATCTCTGATGTTGCAGCCATCAATGTGGATCGGGAAGTAATGCTATCGATACTTGTCATTTGCTTTCTCCTGGGCAGCAATTTGCGGGCAATTCTTCGGTTGAAAATTTGGTGACGATCTGGTTACAGCAAATCGTAAGCAGATCCTGGTTGAGCTGGTAGTAGGTCTGCTTGCCATCTTCTTTGAAATTGACCAGGCCGGCTTCACGTAGAATAGCCAGGTGGTGCGAGACGGTGGGCTGAGTGACGTTTAGCTGTTCGACGATCTCGGTGACCGTGGGCCAACGGCAGCAGGTGAGTTTCATGATCTTTTGCCGGGTCTCATCGGCAATTGCTTTGGCAAATAGAACGGGATTCAGATTTGTTGTCATATAGATAACCTTCTATATGTATTATATAGATGATCATCTATATGTCAAGGGGTGACAGTGTTTCAGGGGACGGGAAATGGTGAGATGGGGTGATTGGAAGGGCGAGAGGGGGTGGGATGGAGATTTTGGGGGTGAGAGTGACATGAAGGGGAAGGAGGGATGAATGTAGGAGCGAGGTGAAAATGAGTAGTAGGGGCGTAGCGAATATGGGTAGGGGCGAGGCGCTGCCTCACCCCTACGCCCAAATACATCCATACAAAAATGTGCCATAATATACCAAATGAAATTTGACTCCCACCTTCATCGTCGCCAATCTATACGAATTCCCGGAATCGATTACACGCAGGCGGGAAGTTATTTCATCACAGTGGCAACAAAAAACAAAGAGAGTCTCTTTGGACAAATCATTAATGATGTAATGATCAGCAATAAGCTTGCAGCAATCGTCCAGGAAGAATGGGAAAGGACTGCTGTGGTACGTCCAGGGCTGCAATTGGATGCTTTTATTGTGATGCCCGACCATGTACACGGGTTGATCACGATTTTGGAAGATGGCGGAGGGGTGACCGTTGGGGCGAAGATGCAGTTGAAGGGGGGAGGCGTAAATGGACAGGGGCGAGGCAGCGCCTCGCCCCTACGTAACGGAAATTTCATTCCCAATGCACCACCACCGGGGTCAATTGGGGCAATTGTCGGGCAATTCAAATCCATCACAGCAAAAAGGATCAATTCTGCAAGGCAGACACCGAGGATGCCTGTCTGGCAGCGCAATTATTATGAACGTATATTACGGGATGAGCAGGGTTATCAAAATACATTGAATTACATTGTAAATAATTCAAATAATTATGGTGCAGGGAAACCAGATTGGTAATGAACGTGGAGAATAGGTCTTGTGGCGAGGCATTGTTGTAGGGGCGAGGCAACGCCTCGCCCCTACAGAATGATACATTTTATAAATTTGTGTATGATTCGGTAATAACAGAGAAAAGAGGTGAAGCGATGCGGAAAATGATCCTGGTTTTTACTTGTATTTTTGTAATGGCCTGCAATATGGGAAGGACTGCTTCAACCCCCGTTCAACCAGGTCCTCAGGAGCAACAGATTGCCACCCATGCTACCGAACCGACTGCCGCAGCCACAACATTACCCAGCGCGACGATTCCTGTCCCGGTCGAGGCAACATCCACACCCATCGCGGTTGTCCCCATCCCAGTCAGCTCAGTTCAAATTGAGGGAATGCCGTACAATGCCTATCAAATCCCCGGCGACCCGTTCCGGTTTGTTTGCCCGGATCCCTGCCCGTTTGACACACAATATATATATGCGGCGTACGCAGGCTTTCGCGCTGCCCATGCCAAACTGATCCAATTGACCGGAATCGATACCCTGACCGAGCTGCAGCCGGTGGACATGCACCTGGATCTGACAGACAGCATCTGCAGGGATGCTCCATACGGGCATGCCTACGTTTACTCGAGCGCCCACCAGGCATTTACCTGCAGCGAAGGACCCGGTTATTACCCCACGGTCGAGGAAAAGATTCGCCAGGCTGCTACACTCGATGGGCAATATTTTCCGCTGCACGAGTACATGCACACCTTTTTCTTTGGAAGGCTCTCCGGTAAGGCGGGCGATTTCGAGGATTATAAAGCACCATTTTTACATGATTATGTCGTACCGATACCATCTTATGCCACCGGGATCCTTGATCCTGCCGGATTCTGCACCTACCGCGAACTTGCCCCCGGGGATTATAGCGGTTGGTTGATCAATGAACTCTGCCGGCAAAATGGCTTCCAACTAAAGGATTTGGCTCTCAGCCTGATCGAACTGGATAAGGTCTACCAATCCGGCGCAGGCCAGGTGGAGCAGGAAGGGTACGCACATCCAGCGGCGAGCGTAGTCCAGTACCGTGACATCCTCAACCGCCTGCTGGGCAGCGACACCACGCAGGCCTTTGCCGATGCCTGCTGGCCACCCGGTTTTTTTGGAAACAGCTACAGTCCGGGTTCATCCTGCACCGCTGCTCCAATAATAGAAGGTACGCCAACGCTCGTGCAATAGGCGAGGGCGTGCAGATTGAGCAATGTAGCAGGGGCGGAGGCTCCGCCTTACCCCTGCTATACCCAATAACACCATTATTGAAATGTGCCATAATACAATGGATGAGCTTTGACCAGAATTTCCTACAGCGATGTTCTCTCAGAATTTCATAGTGACTGAGATCGAGCTAGTTCCTTTATTCAAATACCGCCGCACTCCAAATATCCAGTTCAGGCAGGTTGAACGTCAGCCAGCCATCCTCTACCGTAAAGTCGATAGCAGTCTTCTTGCCTGATTCAACTGGAATGATATACAGTTGTCTATTGGTAGATTCGAACCCTTCCGGCAGATGTACGCGAATAGCCAGTTCCTTCTGCGGGATATAATCACCGTCGAAATTATTATTCAGAATGTGGATGACCAACTGATCCATGCCTGCCCATGGCATGAGATATATATTTTCCGGTGCATGGTTGCCTTCCACATATTGAGAAACCACGGACATGACTTTATCCAGATTCAACTGATTTCGAAAAGAATAATATTCCCAGCCAATGTTTTCGTTGAAGAAGTACAGACTGCCATCACCAAATTTTTTACCACCCGGGCTTTTTAAATTTTGAAGATCACTCCTTTGGACAGACACAAAATTCTCATCCAGGCTTGCAAAACGGTTATCCCCTGTTATGACCACCCCTCCGCTCTGGATATAATCCATCAAAGCCTGAACTTGCGTATCACTCCAACTGTATCCAGTGGCAAAGACCACTTTGTAATCTGCTGCATTTTCTGAAGATGTAAAATCAAAGGGGATATTGTTTTCAATCAGCATCCAGGCAAAACCGATCGCGGCGTCATTGGGCGCCTGGTCGTTCCAATCCACCCGCGGAGGGGCAATGATGGCTACTTCCGGCTTGACAGGTTGGTTATCCAGAAACAGCTCCGGGTACTGATGTAGAAAATCGAAATAGGGCCGGATGGTTTGGCGATTCACAACATATGGGCCTTCATCGGAATACGGGGTGTTAAAATCCCAGTAGCAAAATGATCCACCCGCCATGTAAGTTTCGGCTAATGCATGCGCCACTTTACGGCTTGCAGCAGGTTCCTGCAGATCCCTCAGAACGCTATAATCACGCAGGATCATCAGGACTGAGGATCTTTTACCCAGGCTGGCTGCATATCTGATGGGAGGAGTGACCGGATAGCCATAATCCAGTTTGGCGGCTTCCGGGTTGTCGTTCCGCCACCAGCCTTCAAAATAACTGTGCTCGTATGTGAAGTTATCCATCAACGGATAGTAAGTTACCAACCTGTCATTTTGCGCGAATGGATGCATGTTCGCGGAAACAAGAATTTCGCGTCCCAGGGTTTCGCGTGCATAGTTGCGTGCTTCTGTCATCACTTTCTCAATGAATTTGCTGCTTTCGCGCTGCAGGAATTCGCGAAACTCCGGGCCTAAAGGCACATCCATTCCCTTACCCTGCCGATATTCATCATCAAAACCCTGTTGGATGAGATAATCCTTGAAATTAAAGGATTGGATGTCTTTCACACCTTTTTTTGCCAGTTCTGCTTCTGTAAATGATGCGGCCAGGTAGTCCCTGAAGCCATCCTGGGTGATCGAATCGAATCCGCCGCCAAGCCAGATGGAATCAGCAACACCGCTTAGCTCATCCACAACAATACCATCCGCACCCGCATCCAGCTTGTAGAACATATCCTCGAGGATCTGCTGCTGCCAGGCGGGGTCGAGCAGATTAAGATAAACAAAATCTGACTGAATGGTGACCGGATTACCATCCATATCCGTGACAAAAGCCTGCTTGAGGTTATCCGGCAGCTCTTCCACAGAATGCCAGCGATCGTCCTGCCATAAGGAGACCTGGTACACATACTTAATTCCCAGGTTATGGGCGATCTCTATATCTTCCACATTAGGTCCGGCGGTACCAGCGAAAGAGAGAATGGTGGGCTGCAAAAAAGCATCCTGAGGATCGTTAAATGTCCATTTTCCGCTGATCTCAACCCGCGGACCGATTGGTGCAGCAACAGGGGATGGCTCAACCGGGATTTCTGACCGGGTTGGTTCTTCTTCCTGCGTTGTAGTCTGTGATGGTTGTGATGAACCCGGCCAGGCAGGGATGGAGATACCTCCCTGACACCAGGGCGGCAGAGGCCAGGGACCCGCCGGTGGGCATATTTTGGCCGCAAACATTACTCCCATTAAGGCCAGACAGCAGGCAATGATCACAAGAATAACAATCAGGGATATTTTTAGTCCTTTGTTCATGGCTAAATCCTCCGAGTTGTGATGTTGTTTTAATTTTATAATAAATAATATACTTCATGGAAATATTTTATATACTACTCTGGCGAATGCATAGGATAAATCTTCCCTGATCTTTATGATATTGATTTGGAATGACTATCAAGATGGGATAAAAAATGCCTGGTCCTCGCTGGCTGGATGGAAGCCGGGGCAGGGGTGAGGCGTCCCACAGGGATGCTTCCCATTCCGTTTCACTTCTGGGATGATATCGCAACCGCCTCACCCTGCGTATAATGAAATCGTGTATAACAGAATAGGTTGAACGAAATGAGGTTTTCGATGTACGCGATCAAAGCAGAGATAAATGATCCCATGGCAGAGGAGTTCGCCTTCACTGCGCAGAAGACGATGTATGGTGGACGGCACATTGCCTGCGGCGATACGATCAATATTTTTGCGAGTGAGAACCAGGGCGGGTCCGGGTTGATAGCAAGCGGGGTTGTCACCTCGGTTGAGGCTGTTGCGAGGGTGAGCGGGGTCGAACGGCAAACGCCGCGGGTAAGCATCACCGTCAGGCGCACGGCGCTTGTTAAGCAGCGCCTGGGACGGAGCGAACTCAAACCTTTTTCAAACTGGAGCGACAACCGACCGGAGACGGAACTCAGCTTCAAGTTCTACCGCCAGGCGACGAACAAGATCGTCGGCATCTCAGACCAGGCAGCGACGTTCCTGCTTGGTTTCTTTTAGCACAGCCGGGCAGGTGTATGGAAACCTTGCAGATAAGAATGCATTCCCGGTAATAATACCAGAACGAAAAGAGGAATATTTTGAATCACATAAAACACAGACGTATGCAATTTGTTTCGGATAGACTGGTTCAACAGGTTGTGGATGGAATCAAAACCGCCAGCGTTGTCCGCCTAGGGGAAATTGAAAGCGGGGATGGCGAATACGATGATCCTCTGGTAGTGGGCGAGTACTATGATGTGTACGACAGCCATTTGAAAGCTTGTGCTACCATCCGGGTCACGGCGATGGAGTTGTGCTGCTGGGAGGATATTCCGGAGCGTTTATGGAGAGGTGAGACAAATAGAAGCGCTGATGAATTCCGCGAAGATCACCTGGAATACTTCCAAAATCCGGGTCCTGGTTTTGAGTTTGTGGCTTATTATTTTGAGCTGGCTAAAGGAAAGAATAAATAGAGATATGAGAATGGATCCATCATGCGTCTTGCGAATGTATGAATCGCACAAAAGGCGGGGCGGGCAATTCCCTGAATCTTTTGCAGGGTCATGGCTGAGGGTGGATAAGGCTGAGATCGCAGCAGATGGGCTGGATACAGCCCAGGTCTGCGTGGAGTTCCCATCCCGGGCTAACCTGGATGTCAGGCTGGTTATCACGCACGGATCATTGGTTATGGAAGAATCGCTGATGATGGATGCGGCTGGGAAAGGTGAATTGGAAGTGGTGTCGTCCACACCGGGAGAGATACTGGTAACAGTGAAAGATAAGCCGGTCAGAGTGAGCTTAATGGTGAAGGAGGTAGGATGACGAAACGGATCGTGGTGGATGACATTCAGAAAAAGGATGACCGGGAGAAAGAGAAAGCACTAAAGGTTAAGCTGAGTGGCAAGCTGGTGACAGAATTAAAACAGGCTGAACTGCTGGAGTTGGTATTGCTCCTGGCGCAGAAAGCCGGTCTGGTGGATGGAGAGGGGAAGGTAAAGGGATAGCAAATATGGTCTACAGACTATTTACTTATTATGTTTCAGTCTAAGCTATTTTCTGAATCCGATAATACAATGTCAAGACTGTATAGCAGTGACATGGCTTCAGGCAGGGAGAATTTAGCTTTCTTCACATTGTTATCGATCACCGAGACGGAATAATTGGTCGCATCGGTGAAATTGGCTTCTGCCAAATTGGTATTGTGGAACCGGCTTTCGCTGAAATCCGTTTGGTTGCAATCCGCCAGACTGAGGTCTGCATCGGTGAAATCCACCGAGTGAGCAATACAATCAGTCATCTGGATCTTCGCCAGATGCAATCCTGTAAATATTGAATAATTAAGTGCGCACTTCAGAAAATCCACCGTTTTCAGGAAATTTTTCTTTGCAAGCGATGTATCCATCCAGTTGATCCCGATCAGTTGGCAATTCCTGAAAACAACTTCTGTGAATACGCAATTATTCAGCTTGGTTAAGCTGAAATCACAATCCAGAAAGGTGCAGTTATGGAATTTACACCCGAGCAAAGCGGCTTCCCGAAATGTGCAGCGGTTGAATTTACACTCATTGAATTCCGCTGATCGCACCTCGGTGGACCGGCAGTCGATGGATTTGAACTGCTCATTGTTGTATTCACTATTTGGGAAAGGGGATTTCATGGTTATTTATGCTCCAATAACACTTTTGTAGAGTTATCGCAAAAGTAACAAGTTTTTCAATGAATGGTCACATAAAAATTATCGGAGAAAAAGGAAAAATTGTTGCAAGGCAAGGTCGCAATATACCATTTTTCTTACTTTGGTTCGATATTCCGCCTCTTTTTTTCCTGGTACATCTTCGTATCGGCAGCTTTGAGAGTCTCGATCAAAGAATCACCCTGTTCAGCTGTGCTTAATCCACAAGAGAGTTGCAGCTCTGGCCCCTCACTGGCAGCGTTGAGCTCATCCATAATGGTCCTTAACCGTGTCATGGCTGCCTCAGCTTCAGGAAAAGAGGTGCCAATTAGAAGAACAGCAAACTCATCTCCCCCAATGCGGGCGATCACATCTTCTACACGGAAGGCAGTAACCAAAACATTTGCAGCACGTTTTAACAGTTTATCACCAGCTTCATGCCCAAATTGGTCGTTGGTATCTTTTAGCCTGTCGACATCTACCATCAAGACACTGATTGGGTATTGCCTCCCGTGTTCAAGGTGCTCCATACTTTCCTCAAAAAAAGCACGGTTATTTAATCCTGTTAAAGCATCATGCAAACTTAAATACTGTAATTTAATCTCACTTTGCTTGCGGTCGGTAATGTCTTTAACCGCACCAATGATGGCGCTAACCCGATTTTCTCTCTCATTCCAGTCAGGCCGGGCAACAATCTCAATCCAGCGCATTTCGTTATTTGCTCTAAAGGTTCGGCATTCAAGTTTCCCGGGCTGGTGGGTTGCGATTAGATTCTGCAAGAAAACAACTGCCTTGCCCAGGTCGTCTGGATGAAATATTTCCACCCATTGTTCAAAGGTTCTGGTTTTATTTATATCCCGGCCGGTTGCAGCGTAATAACTATCGGTCACATAGTCCAAGGTGACCTTTCCTTCCGCTGACACACCGATCTTATAGATATAATCTGAAGTGAGTTCCGAAACCAATTTAAATTGCTGTTCACTCACCCGTAGTGCTTCGAGGACTGCTTCCCTTTCTAATTCAGCCTGCTTGCGTTCAGTTATGTCAATAATGTTGCCGATTACTTTAACTATTCGGCCATTTTTTTGAACAGCATGGGCTAATGTCCGCACCCATAAACGTCGTCCTTTTGCGGTTGTGAATGGTATTTCCAGATCATAGGATTCACCAAAATCGACGCATCTCTGGTAAGTAGTGATTACCATGGACTGATCTTCTGGGTCATAACAGGATAAGCTTTTATTGATATATTCCTTTGAATCCTTAATTTCATGAACAGGCTCGAATTCATGGATTCGGTAAGTTTCATCAGTCCAGGTCATTTCCTGCTTAATATTATCCCATTCCCAACCACCGACCTTGCTTAATAATTGGGTTTCATTTAATAAATTTTCACGATAATGTAATTTTTCAAGTGCTTCTTCCTTTTGTAATTCAGCCTGCTTACGTTCGGTGATATCAATAATGTTCGTAATAAAAAATCGTGGATCTTTTTGCTCATCCCGCAACAGTGTTGTGCTGATGAATACTTCCTTCGTGCTTCCGTCCTTACA
The DNA here is from genome assembly GCA_964387025.1 of uncultured Leptolinea sp. GTDB lineage: Bacteria > Chloroflexota > Anaerolineae > Anaerolineales > Anaerolineaceae > PNON01. Next base: position 581,711 of record CAYLUZ010000001.1, read on the forward strand.
AACATATTGTTTTTCATAATTCGCAGAATTCCGTTGACCGGTAAGGATTGGTTTAAGAATTTCATGGTTCGGAGTGATATATGCAGGAACGGTGATATCCGCCCAATTCTTTCCGACTAATTCATCCACAGAGTAACCCAGCATATCAGCAAAAGCTTGATTCACATTAATATACTCTCCATCAATGGATGTGAGCGTATATCCAATGGAGGATTTTTCGAACATAACGCGAAACTGCTTTTCGCTTTCTTTCAGTACTGTCTCTGCCTGGACGCGCTTAGTAATATCCGTAATAAATCCTTCGTAGAATTGGATATTTCCCAAGGAGTCTTTGACAGTCCGGGTAGTCGTCTGTGTCCAAATAATACTTCCATCCTTGCGATAGTTTTGCCTGATATTTTCAAACAAATTCCCATTCTGAGCAAACGATTGCTGAAACCCAAGCCTATCAGAAGGATTTACATAGATCTGTGTACTGATATCAGTAATACTCGCGATCATTTCTGCTGATGATTCAAACCCGTAGATATGTGCCGTGGCCGGATTTACCAGGGTAAACTGACCCTGAGGCGTCGATTGAAAAATACCAACGGGAGCATCATTAAAAATATTCAGATACTTACCTTCACTTTTCCGTAATGCTGTGAGAGCAGTTTCCGTTTGAGCTTCCGACTTACGACGTTCCGCAATGATGGTGCTCAAAATTAAGGCTGAGAATGTTTCTACAACAAGGAATATCTGCAAAGACACCAGATGCTCTGCCTGGTCCTGGCTGGCAAAGCTAAAAATACCATATCCGCGCAGCGTGTTCCAGGTGGCAATGATTGCGATCAATAAAAGTACGCGGGCAACACCTCGGGGGCCAAGCAAGAAAGCCAACCAGATGAATAAAGGAAAAAACATGTAATTGTTCAGAAGAGGTTTTTCTGCAATTGTGAATGGACCGTATAACAACCAGGCGAAGACGGCCATGATTATCACAAGGAAAGAGGTTTCCACAATCTGACGTATTGTAATTGAAGAAAACACTCTTTTTTGGGATGTCCAACTTAGGATAAATGGTGTGATCAGAATAATCCCCAATCCATCTGATACCCACCATACATACCATGCTTTCAAAAATATGCTGTGGAAGGCGAGGGTGGAGATCAGGGCACCCAGCAGAGCCGTGAGAGCATTAACAGCGACTCCAACAAAGAACAAAACGAGGATCTCCCTGGTGGTTACAAAAGTAATTTTTGACTTGCATAAAGTAAGCATTACCCATGCGCATAGGGCTGGCTCGATCGTATTTGCAAGCGCATATCCCAGACTGACCAAAAGAGGATTGCCAAAACTCCAATTCCCGATTGCATTTGTAAAAAAAATAACAGAAAGTAAAAGCGGCCACCGGTTCTTAGGTCTAAGCAACAATATAGCCAGTGCAAATCCGCTGACCGGCCAAATTGCTGCTATGCCTTCAGGTCTTGTCACCAGCAAGAGACCAATGTGTACCAAGATCCAGTACACAATAGCGATTATGAGCAATTCAAGTATTTCTTTCCAATTAATAATTGCCTTACTGGCAACAGGTGGAATATCAGAAGTAGCCTTAACCGGAGGGTTTTGATTCACAGATTTTCCTCTTAATTGCAACTGACATAATAATTTACCTGCAATTATCTTTGAAAAAACAGCAGGAATCAATATGGATCAGTTGGTTTTATTGCCACTCTATAGATATAACATTCTGACAGTTTTTCAATCCCGCCATCCAAATCCTAAAGCATTATTTATTTGAAAATTTAATGAAGGACCTGGCTTCAGCCAGTGGTGTGATTGCTTATAAATAGTATATCCATCCGTGGGAAATATTCAACCTGCAAAACATTATTGGTTTTTTGTATTAATAATCAATTTACTGTGAGTATATTGGCTGAAATGGCAATCCTTATCCTCTATTTTTGCTATTTATTGAAATTCCTAATAAATGTAACAATATGCTGGTTAGGCGACGCTTAGAATTAAGTTAATTTAAGAATTAGGAAATATTAATTAATTGCGAAATCTTCGGCTTTGAACGAAACCACCTTGAAATGTCAATAACAAGTTGGTTTCGTTGCACCATGCTTTTAGTTCAAAACGATCATTTGGATATATTATCCGGTTTCCAAAGCAATCCGGCGCTTTGCCCGCCAATCGATGAAAGCCCAGGGTAGATACAATATGCCAAACATGACAAAACCAACTACTTCCAACGATAAGATATACCAGGGCCACGGACCGAGCACATCCAAGAGACTGGCAGTTACGGGTTTGTGCATCAGGAACATATAGTTTCCTCCCACCATTAAATTGATGACATACACGACAGCCATGGCGATATTTCCATAAATGAATACATTCAGGAAAGATTTGATCTGCGGCCGGTAGCCTTCAACGACGGTCATATAAACACCCTCAGTTATGATCAACCCGTGCGCCACCAGGGTCTGGATGGGGCGAAAATGCCAGAGACCATAAACCCCCGCATCGGGGGTCAGAAAAGCCTGTAGTGCACCGCCAATCCCAAGAAAGTAACTGAATTCGTAAATGCGGTAGCTGCGGGTGAAGAGCATGATACTGTTGAGTATGACAAAGATAGAGCACAGGTGCAGCGGAAGCATCTCGGCAATAGTCCATTCACCCAGCCAAATCTTCCAGGAGTGCCAGGACAGTTCCACGATGATGGAAGTAAAAGCCATACCCCATCGCATGTTGCGGCGAAAACGTTCGCTTTTAATACGCCGCATCCAGATGAAAGATATGTTGATTAACAGAAAGAATATGATGAATACAAGGTGATCTTTTCCAAATACTACAAAATCGCCGCCATCCCAAACTTTTGCGAAGTATCTGCCGATGCCGTCCATGATGTGCCTCCAGGTGATAAGATAATTATATAAACACAATGAGTTAATAAAAATTTTTAAGTAGATAAAACCATTTTCGTACGATTACGGTGGATCATTTTCCAAATCTCCCATGGTGCGACTAAAAGCAGCATGATAACCAGCGCTGCTCCAGCCATGGATAACAGATACCAGGGATAAGGACCCAGCAGATCCAGCAGGCTGGCGGATGTAGGTTTATGCATGGAGAATATGTAATTGCTGCCCAACAGGCGATTCACCAGGTAAGAGAAGAGCAAAGCAGACACCCCGAATAAGTAAGTCTTTGGGATGGAACTCCACCTTGGGCGAAATCCCTCCAAGATGGTCATGTAGATGGTCAGGGAGACGAGCAATCCATGCCCGAAAATCGTCTGGACAGCGACAAAGTGCCATAACCCGTAGGGTCCCGGGTCTGGGGTCAGGAATGCCTGCAATCCGCTTCCAATCCCCAAACAATAGGAGATCTCATATAATGTTTTTGATCGGGTTAATACCATGATCGAATTAATAATAAGGAATAACGAGCACATATGCAGGGGCAGGTTCTCACGGATATTCCAGTTTCCCACTGCTATGCTCCATGCTTGCCAGGCGACCTCAAATAGCAGTAATGTGATTGCCAGACCCAACCGCAGACGGAACCGGAATCGTTCGTCTTTGACCCTGCGCAGCCAGAAGAAGGAAAGGTTAAAGAGAATGAAAAAGACGATGATGGCAAGGTGATCCGTACCAAAAAGCACGAAGGGGCTGCCATTCCACTCTCTAGCAAAAAATCGTTCCAAGACTCCTCCAGCAATTTATTTAAAGTTATAACCCCGTTGGGTCATTCAGATGCTGTTTATAATTGTATAATATGTACCAGAAAACAATGGAGTAATTATGACCGAAAACCTTTACCATATCGACAGCTATCTGCGTGAATTCGAAGCAGGAATCTTACTCAGTGATGGCGCTTCCCGATCTATTGTCCTGGACAGGACAGCTTTCTACCCGGGAGGCGGAGGGCAGCCATGTGACCTGGGTACCCTTTCAGTGGGAAACCAATCCTGGCAGGTGGAAAAGACCCGCAAGGGACCGGAAGGGATAGAACACATCCTGGCCGGGGTTGACCCATTGCCGGTAATCGGGAGCCCGGTTAAAGGGAGATTGGATTGGGAGCGGCGTTACAGATTAATGCGCACCCATACGGCAATGCATATCCTTTGCGGGGTGATCTTTCGAGACTTCGGGGCGCAAGTCACCGGTGGCGATATGGATCTGCAGCAGGGACGGATGGATTTTGAATTCGAATCTATGACTCGCGACCTGGTGGATGGCATTGAGCAGGCAGTCAATCGTGAAGGAGAAAAGAATTTACCAGTACGGGTCATGATCCTGCCGCGGGAGGAAGCTTTCAAAATCCCGGACCTGATCCGCACCAAGATCAACCTGCTGCCACCCGGGATACCGGAAGTCCGGACCGTGGAGATAGTCGGATTGGATCTGCAGGCGGATGGCGGGACTCATGTCGCTTCCACGAGTGAAGTGGGACGAATGAAGATCGTGGATTATAAGAGTAAGGGGAAGATCAATAAACGCATTTATATTGAACTAGAGTAACAAACCACTGAATTTTTCCTACAATAATGAGAGTTGGAAAAGAAACTTAAGTTAAGCCGTTGATGAAGGGCAATAACTTGTCGATGCTTTGAGAGTAATCGACGTTATCCTTATCTCCATCAAAGGTAATGATCCGGCTGGTTTTTTCAGCTGCCAGCCAGGTCTCGATCAGCACCTGCTGTGCAGCCAAATCTTCAAGCCGGGACACTTCCACCTCCCGCTGCCGGCGCAGAAAACGTTCGCTGATCACTTCGATGGAAGCTTTTAGATAAACGATCAAATCTGGTGGGGGGATGAGCGATCGAGTAAGGTGATAAAAACGGGTGCAAAGATTAAAACCCGCATCCGAGAGTAATCCACGTTGGTGGAATAAGCGCGTGAAAACATAATAATCAGTTTCGAGACCACCATCAACAATACCAGCATTTCCAGATTTTCGAATTTCCGTCTCCTGGTCGGCTCGGTATAATAGGAAGTCCATCTGGTTTTGCAGCATGAACTTATCTGCATCAGATACTGTCTCCTTATGGAAAGGGCGTGGGGAATGCTGTTCCAGATAAACATGTAAGCCGGTTTTGTCTCCCAACTTTTGTGTAAAGGTGGTTTTTCCGGTTCCAGACACTCCTGTAACGGTGATCAGTTTTCCCATGGTATTAACAGAAATATTCTTATCAAGCGAAAATAGGTGTGATGAACAAATCCCAATGAGATATTCGAACTTTTTTGATGAAATGGATAATTTCCCCGGTTAGTCTTCCGAGTTAAGTGCTTTCAAGAAATCCTGTTTTGGGATACCGGCACGGCTCAAGATCATTCGTAAAGTTGACGCCTTGAAATCTGGAATATCCGGGATAGTAAGAGGCAGCTGCATCCCGTTGGATGTAAAACATGACATGGAAATATGGGTCCCCTGGCGGACCAGGCGATAGCCCAGGTTTTCCAATGCGTGGATCACTTTATCCTTAGGAGCAGATTCCGGGATGGAGAATGTCATACGCTGATACCTGTCTCAGTTAAAACAGCTTCCATTACCAGGGGGCCGCTTCCAAACACTTCCTGTCCGAAGGTTTCAACATGGAATAATATTGCTGAGCGGACATCCGTTAATGCTTCAGATTCCGTCTCTCCGGTACCGATAACAACGCCTCGTAACCCGAGGGGATAAGCTAAATATCCATCCGGATGTTTTTCAATCAGGATTTTAACCATTTTTTCCATGTTTCCTCCTGCCGTACAATCATATTATACACATTTCCAATTCAATTACCATCAGATGTATGCAAGTTTTTGACCTATTTATACATTTAGGGACACTAGGGTGATTATCCGGACTAATCGAGCAATATATTGAATACGAAGGTGTTTTGAAGTACAGTGAGAGGGATATCATTGTCCATTACCCGGGAGGAATAAAAAATGACTGGCAGCATGATTACTGGATTAATCGTTGGAGTAGTTTTAGTCGTAATTGTATTGGTACTGATCGTCTTTCTGAAGGCAGGTGAAAAGCAGGTACCCCTGAAAGAATCCACCAAACCGAGATCAACCAATGGCAGCGTTCATGCGAAGCATGATGATCTGACAGCGATAGAAGGTATTGGCCCAAAAATCTCTGGTGTATTAAAGGACAATGGTATTACCTCGTATAAAGTGCTAGCAAAAACAGATGCTGCAAAAATCGCGAACCTATTAAAAAAAGCCGGTTTTACCCTCGCAGAGCCATCCACATGGCCGGAACAGGCAGCCTTACTATCAGAAGGGAAAATGAAAGAGCTAAAAGTATTACAGGCAAACCTGAAAGGCGGCCGGCGAGTTTAGCCCAATATAACTTCAAATAATAAGCCGCCTTGACTACCATCAGGCGGTTTATTCATTAAGGTCGGTTTTCCATTTGGTATAATCAAAACATCTTATCCATCCTGGAGTAATTATGGTTCAATCCCTTGATTTCCAATCCATTATCATGAAACTGCAGCAGTTCTGGGCAGACCAGGGCTGCCTGATCTGGCAGCCGTATTACTCACAGGTCGGCGCCGGGACGATGAACCCTGCAACTTTTTTACGTGTACTCGGCCCGGAACCCTGGAATGTAGCTTACGTAGAACCCTCAGTTCGCCCGGATGATGGTCGTTATGGCGAAAACCCCAATCGATTGCAGCAGCATTACCAATTCCAGGTGATCTTGAAGCCTGATCCCGGTAATCCGCAGGAGATATACCTCAAATCTTTGGAGGCCATCGGTATCGATCCGCGCCAACATGACATTCGCTTCGTGGAAGATAACTGGGAATCACCTGCGCTTGGAGCCTGGGGACTTGGTTGGGAAGTATGGCTGGATGGGCAGGAGATCACTCAATTCACCTATTTTCAACAGGCTGGTGGACAAGTCCTGGAGCCAGTCTCGGTGGAAATCACATATGGTTTGGACAGGATTGCAATAGCCTTGCAAAAAGTACATTCTTTCAGGGACATCCAATGGAGCTCAACCCGGACTGCAGGGGATGTGAACTTGATGGGAGAGCAGGAACATAGCAAATATTACTTCGAATTGGCTGATGTAGATCGGTTGAGGGAAATGTTTAAATTGTTCGAACAGGAAGCAAATGCTGCCCTTGACGCTGGTCTGGTATTACCTGCACATGACTATATCTTAAAATGCTCCCATACATTCAATATCCTTGACACCCGCGGCGCGATCGGCGTAACCGAACGCCAGGCATTCTTTGGCCGGATGCGCGATCTTGCCCGCCGGACTGCGGAATTGTACACAATCCAGAGACAAGACCAGGAATATCCCTGGCTAAATGATGTAAAAAAACCAGTGGAAAATCCGGCTGTAACGGGGAAAATGGATGTTATTGAGAACATTATTGGAGCTGATCAGGCTGATCTGTTGCTGGAGATCGGCACGGAAGAACTCCCGGTTGAAGAACTGGATTCTGCAATTTCACAACTTACCGATTTGGCCGGGTCCTTATTAAAGGAAACCCGACTGGAGTATAAGGGTTTACAGGTTTGGGGAACACCACGACGCCTGGTGATATACGCTCAAGGTGTGGTTTCTCACCAACCGGATCGGGAAATGATCGTGAAAGGACCACCTGCCAACCGTGCATTTGACGCTGATGGAAAACTGACGCCAGCCGGGGAAGGGTTTGCAAAAAGTAAGGGATTGGAACCAGCATTACTAATAACCCGGGAGATGGATGGCGGAACTTACGCTGCTATCGTTGTTCAGGAGAAAGGCAAAACCGCAAACTCCATCTTTATGACTGAATTACCGAAACTCATCGGGAAGATCAAGTTTGATAAAACCATGCGCTGGAATGAAAGCAAAGCTGCATTTTCCCGTCCGATCCGCTGGTTCCTCGCGTTATACGACGGAGTAGAAATCCCATTCGAATATGCCGGGATTTCCTCCGGAAAAACGACCCGGGGATTAAGGTTCCTGCAGCCTCAACAATTTGTAGTTTCTTCAATTGAAGATTATTTTACCTATTTAAGATCCCAGGGCATTCTGCTCGAGCAGGACCAGCGAAAACAGGTGATCATGGAGCAAGTGACCCGGATCATGCAAAATGCTGGAGCGGATGTTGAGATCGATGAAGGATTGTTGGATGAAGTGAATAACCTCGTCGAGGCACCAACTGCATTCAGGGGGAGCTTTGAAGAGATCCACCTGAAACTTCCACCCGAAGTACTCATCTCGGTGATGAAAAAGCATCAGCGATATTTTCCTCTGATCAAGAATGGAAAACTGATGCCTTATTTCATCGCAGTTCGTAATGGAGATGAATTGGGACTGGATACTGTGACCGACGGGAACGAGCAGGTAATCCGCGCCAGATTTGCAGATGCATCCTTCTTTGTGGAAGAAGATTTACACGCAAATTTAAGCGATTACCTTCCCAGGCTCGGAACCCTTACTTTCCAGGTGAAGCTGGGTTCGATGCTGGATAAAACCGGGCGGATCGAAAAGATTGTGGAGGACCTCATACCTGTGTTGAATGTGGACGGTGCAGAAATCGCGATCACACACCGAGCGGCCCAGCTATGCAAAGCTGACCTGGTGACGAAAATGGTCATCGAAATGACTGCACTGCAAGGAGTTATGGGGCGGTTCTATGCCCTTCATTCCAATGAACGATCAGAGGTGGCTGAGGCTATCTTTGAGCATTACCTGCCGAGAAGCGCCAGTGATAAAAGCCCCACGAAACTTCCCGGTCTGGTGATCAGCATTGCAGACCGGTTGGATACACTGGCTGGTCTTTTTGCGGCTGGACTTGCTCCAACAGGCACAAAAGATCCATTTGCTCAGAGAAGGGCTGCGCTCGGTCTGGTGCAAAACCTGATCACCTGGAATCTAGACTTTGACCTGCAGCAAGGTTTAGAATCAGCCGCGCAATATCTGCCGATAAAAGCGACACCAGAATCAAAATCAGCCTGCCTGGAGTTTATTATTGGACGATTACGCTCAATGTTATTGGACAAGGGTTTCCGGTTTGATGTCCTGGACGCAGTGCTTGCAGAATGTGGTTACAATCCGGCGAAAGCTTATCGAACCATAACAGAATTGACTGCCGCGGTCGCGCAACCTGATTGGGTGGTCAGCCTTCAAGCCTATGCCAGATGTGTGCGCATCACCCGCGACCAGAAAGAGAAATTTGACATTTCACCCGAGTTTTTTGTCGATCCTTCTGAATATGAGCTTTACCATGCACTTCAAGCATGTGAAACTCACAACACGTATAACACATTCACGGAATTTATTCAGGCCTTCACACCGATCATTCCTCCCATCAACAAGTTTTTTGAGGCAGTAATGGTTATGTCTGATGATGAACATCAAAAGACGAATCGCCTTGGGCTGCTCCAAAAAATAGCTGCTCTTCCCAATGGTCTGGCCATGTTATCAAAGCTGGAGGGATTCTAAAAAGGAATCAACCCCGGAATAACAAATGTTTTTGTTGGAATTGTATAAGAAAGAACAACTCGCCCGGTGTGTGGCGAGTTCTGTTTTTCTAAGAGAAATCCAAGGTTACTTAAAGGCTTGTTTCTTCAGAAGGTGTTAATCCCAATTTACTGGCCTGGTCAAAATTTAACAAACCTGCTCCAGTGGATTCCCCAAAAGTTGTTTTGGATGTTGCTTCATCCCAAAACGTATTTACTTCCTCCACTTTCATTTTCTTTTTGAGGCTTTTTGTAAATAGCGATTCTATCTTTTTATCTGGTTCATCAGGTAATTCAGGTACTATGGTTTCTTGCGGGTGTTCATCCGGTCTGACTTCTGTTTCAAGGGTGGTTGTAAATCCTTGTGATGCTTCTATAGATTGCGAAATCTTTGCTTGTAGATCTGTAATCACGGAACCGATGGCGTCAAAAGCTATTGCCAATCGCAGGGTAGATTTTGTTTTCTTTGTCACTATAAATAATAAATAGCCGGCATTAAGGGTGGATATAAGCAAATCAAACTGATTCCCGCGAATGGAAAATAAGTTTTCCGGTTTCTCTACTTCCATCTCAGAATTAACCCTTTGCAGGTTAGTGATCGCAGAAAGTAAATAGGGCAGAGCTTTTGAAGAAAAACCCTCATCTGGAAAATCACCTGCACTGGCGATGACCTTACCGTTGTAATCCATCATGGTTACTGCTTGGGCGGATAATTCCTGACGAAGATTGATCAATGAATCAATGATCAGGTCCGAATGCAAGTCGATACTCGCATCCAAAGAAAACGGATGTGTTTGAGTGGTCAATCCCAAAAGACGGGAAGCCGTTTCAAGAAACTCACGCATTTCCACTGGTTTAGGAAAAAAAGCATCTGCACCAGCAGAAAGAGCCTTTTCTTTTAATTGAGGATCATTCATCCCGGATACCAGGATGACTTTGAGACCAGGTAATTTGGATTTTAATTTTCGTGTAAAATCGAGCCCTGAGATGCCCGGTAATTTGACATCGCAGACCAATAGATTAATATCTTTCCCCTTCATCATGCTGGCCGCTTGTTCAGCGGATGGAAGAACGCTTACATCGATTGAGCCACCCAGCGTGGAAAAGGCAGCTTGGAGTAACTGCCCGAGTACCATTTCATCATCAACGATAATGACACGTTTTGCTTCCATAAAAAAATTATATCATTAAGCTAAAATCAAGTTATTTCGTAATTATTACAATTTTCACATTAAAGAGAAAGATATTTCGAAAATATACTTATTCGATTTTCAATGGTTATGAAGTGATGAAACAATGTCTCAATTAATCGGGATACTGCCTGTCAGAGGTGAATAATGGATGGCGAAAGTAATCAAGCTATGTTACAATCTCGTTGGAATTGGGGCATGGTGCAATGGCAGCACAGCAGACTTTGGATCTGTTGATCTTGGTTCGAGTCCAGGTGCCTCAGCTCGAGATAAATCAACAATGACATTGGATCATAGTTGGCGATAGGTTTCATTGGCTGTGTTCGGAAAAATCCGGACATAGCCTATTGTGTTAAAATGAAGGAAGATCATTCGTTGAGGGTCAAGGAATTAACTATGGATACGATCGCTATCATTCTGGCTGCGGGGCAGGGGACCCGAATGAAATCACAGACCCCAAAAGTACTCCACAAACTGATGGGTAAACCTTTGGTTCGTTTTAGTGTGGAAATGGCCTTCGAGGTCACCGGGAATAAACCGATCGTCGTGATCGGGCATGGTGCTGAACTCCTGATGAAAGAACTAGGCAATGAAACTAAATTCGTTTCACAGGAACAACAGCTCGGTACCGGACATGCAGTTTTGCAAACTGAACAGAGTTTGGCAGGTTTTAATGGTCAGATAGTCGTGATAAGTGCGGACATGCCATTACTCCGAAAAGAAACCATTCTTGGACTGATCCGAAATCAAAAAGAAAATCCACGTTCACTGACATTGTTAACTGTCACCGGGGAAGAATCGCGCGGTTTTGGCAGGATCTTACGCGATTCCGAAAGGAATGTAACTGGAATAATCGAAGAAGCCCAGGCAACTAAGGAACAGCTCGCGATTAAAGAATATAATGTCGGGGCTTACTGTATGGATTCACAGTGGATGTGGGACGCTCTTAAAAAAATCCAAAAATCCCCCAAGGGCGAATATTATCTGACAGATATTGTGCAGATCGCGGCGGATGCTGGCATGATGATCCTGGTAAATGAGGTGGCATCTCCGTCTGAAGCGCTGGGAATAAACACCCGACAGCACCTGGCTGAAGCAGAGACAGCGTTGCGTCAACAGATCAATGTGGAATGGATGCTTAATGGTGTAGCAATGGTCGACCCAACACATGTGTATATCGAACCCGGAGTGATGATTCAACAAGATACAACCATCTGGCCGGGTACTTACCTCAAGGGAAAAACCGAAATAGGTAGTGGATGTGTCCTTGGTCCAAATACGATCATAGAATCCAGCCAGGTGGGAAAGGACTGCCGGATTTTATCTTCGGTAGTAGAGTTCGCAGTAATTGAAGATCATGTGGAGATGGGTCCATATTGCCATTTACGTAAGGGAGCTCATCTTGCAGCGCATGTACATATGGGTAATTTTGGCGAAGTAAAGGATTCTTACCTGGGGGAAGGCACAAAAATGGGTCATTTCTCCTATATCGGGAATGCAGAAATTGCCGGAAATGTGAACATTGGAGCTGGAACGATCACCTGCAACTATGATGGTAAATCCAAGAACACAACGATAATAGAAGAAGGTGTATTCATCGGCAGTGATACTATGCTGGTTGCACCAGTGAAAATTGGCAAGGAAGCAAAAACCGGAGCCGGAGCAGTTGTTACCCGGGATGTGGCTCCAGGGGATGTTGTTGTTGGTGTTCCAGCAAAGTCGATCAAGAAGACGGAAAAATGAACACAAGTACATTTTTAATTTCCATGGCAATACTGGTTCTTCTGGATCTTTTCTTAACCTTGATCCGATATAGCCTGGTCAATGCGCATTTACCCAAGTTATTGAATTTAAGGGAAGGCAAAGAGGAACTGGTTGACCGGACGATTAAGACCATTGAACGACCTCGTATCAGGGTTAGCTTACGGTTGGCAGCTGCACTCTTACATTTATTTATCGGCGCATTGTCGATATTCTTCTTAACTCTAAACGTTACAGATCAAAATACTCCGTGGCTGATATTCCTGATCGTCCTGGGGGTGGGTATTGTGCTGTTCTTTGGCGAAGCGCTTGCTGAACGTATGGCACTAATAAATCCGGACAACTGGTCTTTGCGGATTAGCGGTTTTGGAAAACTCGTGGATATCCTCTTTTCACCACTCACAGCGATCGTGGTTAGGTTTTCCGGACAATCGAATATCACAATGCAGCAGTTCACACCACCCACGGATGACGAACTGAAGAGCTGGGTCGAGACCGGACAGTCGGATGGCGCACTTGAAAAAGAAGAACGCCAGATGATATATTCCATCTTCCAATTTGGAGATACCCTGGCGAGGGAGATCATGGTTCCACGTATGGATATGGTATCCCTGGATGTCATTGCCCCGCTCGATGAAGTAGTCGAGGCGGTCAGCGGATCAGGGCATTCCCGCATCCCGGTATATGAGGATACTATTGATAATGTCATTGGCCTCTTATACGCGAAAGACTTGCTACACTATTTACATAACCAAAATAATTTTACCTCCTTACGAGTGCTTATCCGACCTGCTTATTATGTCCCGGAAGCAAAAAAGCTGGATGATCTGCTGACCGAAATGCAATCCAATCGAACACACATAGCCATCGTTGTTGATGAGTATGGTGGAGTGGCGGGTTTGGTCACCTTGGAAGATATTTTGGAGGAGATCATCGGTGAGATCAGGGATGAATATGATCAATCGGAAGAACTCCCATTTGTGAAGATCAATGACGATGAATATATATTCCAGGGAAATATTGACCTGGATGATTTCAATGAAATTATGGGAACTGAGATCGAGAAGGATATGGCTGATACCCTTGGTGGATTGATGTATGGACTGATGGGCAAGGTACCGGTTGGTGGTGAACAGGTGATCGTGGAAAGTGTACAATTGACAGTTGAGAAGGTAGTAGGCCGGCGGATACAAAAAGTACGAGCGACGAAGATTCAAAATGAAGAAACTGAGGCAAATGATGACAAATAATCTATCCCGGGAGCAGCGGGAATTATTGATCGATGCTGCGCAGCAGGTGCGAAAATGGGCCTACATACCTTATTCTCATTATGCTGTCGGAGCGGCATTACTTACAGCTTCAGGACGGATCTACGATGGGGTGAATGTGGAAAACGCATCGTTTCCATTGAGCAATTGTGCTGAACGAACTGCCATTTTCAAGGCCGTTTCTGAAGGGGAAAAAGAGTTTTTGGCAATTGCCGTTGTGACTGATAATGGTGGTACTCCCTGTGGGGCATGCCGGCAAGTTATGGCGGAGTTTGGGATGGACACTATCGTTATCATTGCAGATAAGGATGGCAAGATCAAGTGGGAAGCGCCTGTGGCTGAACTGCTACCCGGTGCGTTTACACCGGCAGATCTACCTCATTAATATTTTTATTCATCAAGGCAAATCAAGGTTATGATGAGCGAAGGCTCTCGTTCTTACAGGACTGAAGCTCTAGTGATCCGCCACACTAATTTTGGGGAAGCAGACCGCATATTGACCCTGTATTCCCGCGAAAAAGGCAAGATCAGGGTGGTAGCCAAAGGGGTGAGAAAATTAAAATCCCGCAAGGCAGGTCATCTCGAACCATTCACCAGGGTACAACTGCAGCTTGCCAAAGGCCGGGATCTGCCCATAGTTACCCAGGCAGAGACGATCGAAGCGTATTTAAACATCCGGAATTCGTTGGAAATAACTGCCCAGGCAGCATATGTTCTGGAGATCATGGATCGGTTTACATTTGATGAAGAAGAGAACCGCGAACTTTACCGGATGGCTTATGAGGCATTGGAGAGATTAGATTCAGGCATCGAACCATTCTATGCCAATCGTTATTTTGAACTGCATGTCATGGATACACTTGGGTTTAAACCGGAATTATTTGCGTGTGTAAAATGCCGCAATCCAATAGAGGCAGTGGATCAATATTTTTCAGCTGAACAGGGTGGAGTTGTATGTCCGAAATGCATCAATAAAGTGGAAGGAGCTCGTCCAGTTAGCATGACTGCCCTGAAATTCTTGAGGCATTTTCAACGCAGCGACTTTAAGGAAGCAACTCGGGCTAACCCTGATCTCATGGTTCGGGGAGAAATGGAAGACCTGCTGCAGCATTACATCAGCATTCAACTTGATCGCCGATTGAATACGCCCGGCTTTATCAGGGCGATTCACCATCCATCTTGATCATAAACAGTAGTTACAAGGTGATTTATGGAACAGCTTGAACACAGGACCGCTTTAATCACTGGAGCATCTGCAGGTATCGGAGCAGATTTTGCCCGCCAGTTAGCCAGACTTGGATATAACCTGGTTCTGGTTGCCCGCCGTCGGGAGAAATTGGAACTTCTTGCAGGTGAGATCCGAACTGAATCTGGAGTGGAAGTGGAAGTCTTACCGGCTGACCTTTCCTCCAATGCTGGAGTTGCTGCAATCGAAGAAAAGATCAAAAAAATTCCCGACCTTGAGATGCTGGTGAATAATGCCGGTTTCGGGATTCCAGGCGGTTTTATTGCTACGGAGGTAAATGTATCTATGACCATGCTTTGGGTACATGTATTAGCTCCGGTGCGGTTTTCCCGCGCAGCGCTGCCGACGATGATCGCCAACGGGCGCGGGTTCATCATCAATGTTTCATCGACCAGTGCTTTTTCGGCTGCCACCGGCAGTTCGATCTATTCTGCAACGAAGAGCTTTTTAAACAACTTCAGTGAGGGGTTATCCGTGGAATGTTTTCGAACGGGGGTGAAGGTGCAAGCGCTCTGCCCGGGTTTTACGATCACAGAATTTCACGATACTCCGGACTATATATCGTACAGGATCAAAGAGCGGATGCCGCGCATCTTTTGGATGAAGAGTGAGGATGTGGTGCGCGGATCGCTGCGGGCATTAAATCAAGGCAGGGTAATCTACGTGCCGGGGTTTGGGAACAAGCTGATCGCTCTTGCCGGCAAGCTGGGATTGGTAAGCGTAATTATGAGGTTATATATGTCCATTACCGGCAAACGTCCGGTGGATGTGGACTAGGCTGCAGGAATACACTGAGCGGCATGATGCAATTTACCAAGATCTTCATCTCATTTTGTCATTTTTCCAGGCAAATAATTCACCTTATTTTTATTTCCTTTTTATGTGTAATACCCAACAACAAACCGATAACTTCCCTTATGGTATTAATAAAATAACACCCTGCTATTTATTGAGGGAAATTATGCATTATTGGAGGAATTTGTGGATAGGATTAAAACAATTACAACTAATGGGAAAGATATAATATTAATTGATTTATCCAAAAGCTCAGAAAACGAGACACTGCAGGTAATTCTTGAAGCAAAAAAGGTCATCTCGGCATTACCTCCAAAAAGCGGTTTAGTGGTAACTGATGTGACAGGTGCTGTTTATACCAAGCCAGTAGCCGAAGCAATTAAAAGTCTGGTTTCACACAATACCCCCTATTTGAAAGCCTCATCTGTTGTCGGAGCTGAAGGGGTTGCCGCTGTTCTATTGCAAACAGTGATTTTTCTGACCCGGAGAGAGTTAAAGTCCTGTTCAACGCGGGAAGAAGCTTATGACTGGCTAAACGCTCACGCATAAATATAAGCTTAACTGCTTATTGAATCGATACATTTTGAATTGAGTTAAACGCACGCGGATTACGGATAAGTCTAACTTTAAAAATTCCTGGTGGACGAGAATTAGGCAGGCATTGTCTTAAAAATATAATCCCAGATTGGAGAGCTGACGCCGAATCGGGCATCGGGAGTCTTGTAATGGTGCTGCATGTGGTAGCGTTTGATATACTTCGCATAGCCTGAGCGCATGGGGAAGTGGTGGGTGGCATAGTGGGTCAGGTCGTAGATCAGGTAGCCAACCAAAAATCCGGTGAATAACGGTCCCACCCAGCCCGGACTGGCAAGCAGTTTTCCGATGATCAGCACAAATGCAAAATAAAAAACAGCAGCCAGGGGGATACTCAAAGCGATCGGCATCACCAGACGGGATTTTTCCTGCGGTTGCGCGTGATGCACCCCATGAAAAAGAAAGGATAGTCTTTCCTGTCGGGGTGTGCGGGGTTTGAAATGAAATAGGAAACGGTGCAGCAGATATTCAGAGAGCGTCCAGAGGAACAGACCCACTAGAATGCCGACCGGGATGAACCATCCGCTCTGGCCTTGCAGTCCGGTTATCGCCGACCAGGTGAAATAGATTGCTATTGGCAGCCAGATAACGATGACAGTTATTGGGCTGATGTGGGTAAAGAATTCCAGGAAATCAGATTTGAATAATCGAACCGGTTTCTCGTCATGAATAATTTCAGGATGAGTCATATTACCTACCTGTATTAATGAATATGAGAAGTCTAATGCTTATATTGTGAAGGCAGAATTTAGCCTATTTTGCCAGTTGTTCTGCCACTACCAGGAAATCGGTTGCTGAAATAAAGCCCACCAACTCTCCAGCAGTATCCACTACTGGCATATGGTGAACATTGTGTTCTTTCATCAGCTTAACGCATGTGATCAGATCTGCATCCTGGCTGATCGTTATGATAGGACTATGCATGATCTCGCTAACTTTGGTTGTGGCCGGGTTCTTCTGTTCCGCAATGATCCTGTCACAAATATCAGTTGACGTAATAATGCCGTAATCTTTATTAGTCTTGCTCTTATTGACCAGGATGCTATTAATGTAGCGCCTGCGCATCAGGTTTAATGCTTCAAGTACACTGGCATTGGGATCAATAAAGACCAATAAATTTACCATCCAGGCTTTAACATTATGCTGCATGTCTCGCTCCTTTTTATGAAGATATATTATCAGTATAGTGGAATCTTATTCGAGGAGCAAGATAATTATAAAAGTATAGTTGAACAAAAGATACAATAGAGTAGAAACCCATTCATATAAATATAAAATCATTACGGGGTAGGGTAGTTTCAATCCATCCCGTAATGATTTTGTCGAGTGATATATTTGATAATCGTTTATCGTTTCAAACTGACAACTGCCGGCACCTGGTCGAACATCCAGAAACCGATCGGCAGACCAATCACTGACATGCACAAGGCATAAGCTGCTTCCATCCAGAGGGCGCTTAACCACCAGCCAACCAGGATAAAGTAAATTGCCCTCAAGAGGATATTGACCTGTTGCTTATCAATTTCACGTTCCACCAGGCTGCCATCTGCACGTCTGGTCACCCGGACACGAACGGGTTCATTCCGCAGAGCGATGATCCACGGCAGTTTATTCAGCATCATTACGCTGAGAGGAATACCCACAATTGTGATCATTAAGATCCAAGCAACGATCATCCAGGCTTGTCCCAGCCACCAACCAATGAAAGCGAACCACAGGATCTGGAACAGGCAGCCAGGGTTCTTTTTGGTATCGATAGTAATATTATTTTCCATGGTTAATCTCCTTCTTCACTTTCATATACGTTGATAGTTGTTCCAGGTTGCAACTTCATCTTGCAGCCAACATTTTTAGTTGCTTAACAATTCATCCTTACATTGTGACATGTAAAAACGAAATTCCGCCTTTTACACCTAATTTTGTCGAATTTATACACTTCGTGTATAATGGACTAAATTCATCCAGTCTTCGCTAAAAGGTGCCGTAATGCTGGAATATCTCCCCCTTCTTGTCCTAATCGCACTCGCCACCGGGCTGGCGATTCTTGTTGTGGTTCTGGGTACCATTTTTGGTCCGCATCGCCCTACCGCCAGGAAATCTCAACCTTACGAGTCAGGAATGACCCCCTACGGTCCTGGAACACGCAGGATGTCTGTTCGCTATTACCTGGTGGCAGTCCTGTTCATTCTGTTTGATATCGAGGTGGTTTTCTTTCTGCCATGGGCAGTAGTTTTCAAAAAATTAGGTCTATTCGGTTTGTTAGAAATGTTGATCTTTATAGGTATTCTCCTGGTGGGCTATGTTTATGCCTGGAAGAAGGGAGCCTTGGAATGGGAATAGAACAAAAAGCCGGCAACCTGGGTATTATCACTGTCACACTTGAACAGGCTGTGAACTGGTCTCGAACCAATTCCATGTGGCCAATGCTGTTTGGACTGGCCTGCTGCGCGATCGAGATGATGGCATCACAGGCAGCAAATTACGATATGAGCCGCTTTGGCATGGAATTAATGCGGCCTTCCCCGCGGCAATCAGACCTCATGATCGTTGCCGGACGCGTCAGCCGGAAGATGGCACCTGTACTGCGCAACCTGTATGATCAAATGCCGGATCCAAAATGGGTGATCGCAATGGGAGATTGCGCGGCATGTGGTGGTGTTTTTAATAACTACGCTGTTATGCAGGGAGTGGATGAACTTGTTCCGGTGGATGTATACGTTTCGGGTTGTCCTCCCCGCCCTGAGGCGTTGATCCATGGGGTCATTACTCTCCACGAAAAAGTTAAAAAAGAAAATCTATCAAAATGGAAATGAATCTCCTTTGAGGGGCTGTATGGATGAGAAAATTAAACCCGTTGTAGATGCAATTCAAAGCCGCTGCAAGACTACCCTGCACGAATTCCGTGACGAAGTTACCCTGGTCATCGCACCGGAATGTTTGATCGAAATGTGCACATATTTGCGGGATGAATTCGCATTCGATATGCTGGAAAACGAAACTGCTGTTGATTACTGGCCGGAACAACAACCAAGATTTCACATTGTCTATCATTTTTATTCCCATTCCCGCAACGTCACATTATGCATCCGGGTTCCATTAAATGGTAACTCTCCGGTTATTCCAACCATCGAAACAGTCTATCCCAATGCAAATTGGCAGGAGCGGGAAATCTGGGATATGTTCGGCATCTGGTTTGAAGGTCACAGCGATCTAAGGCGTATCTTAATGCCTGAGGATTGGCGCGGCCACCCGCAACGGAAAGATTATCCATTAGGATATGAAGAAGTACAGTTTACATTTAATTTTGATCAAATTAGTTTAAAAAAACCTGCTCCAAAAGAATAGTAAATGTTGTAACCCTGCCTGGAGAGATTTATGACGGAAAAGAAAACCATCGAATTAGGCGGAATGGACCATTTATTCTCAGAACGTGCTTTGACGGGTGAGACCATGGTATTGAATATGGGACCACAGCACCCGTCCACACATGGTGTTTTACGCTTGATATTGGAACTTGACGGTGAGATCGTTCAAAATTGCGTGCCTGACATAGGTTTTTTACATACCGGTATCGAAAAGAACATGGAAGCCAAGACCTATCAAAAGGCTGAAGTAATGACCGACCGGATGGATTATATGAATACGGTCGGGAACAATTTGGCCTACTGCCTGGCAATTGAAAAGTTATGCGATCTGGATGTTCCTGCGCGAGCACAATCCATTCGGGTTGTCCTGACAGAATTGCAGCGTATCGCCAGCCACCTGTTATGGTTGGGTACTTCAGCTCTAGACCTGGCTGCCATGTCAGTATTCCTGTATGCAATGCGTGAACGGGAAATGATCATGGATATACTGGAACTGGTTTCCGGTCAGCGCATGATGACGACCTATATTCGTCCGGGGGGTTTATGGCGGGACGTTCCAGTGGAGTTTGATAGCGCTGTCCGAAAATTTACAAGGATTCTTCCCGGCAGGATCGATGAATACGAATCGTTGTTAACCAAAAACCCACTGTTCCTTGAGCGAACTGTTGGTATTGGTCGTATCAGTAAGGAAGAATGTGTTCGATGGGGTATCACAGGTCCGGTCCTGCGCGGTTCCGGGATGGCTTATGACTTGCGAAAATCCAGGCCATACTCTGGTTATGAACAATATGAATTTGATATACCCACCTCAAAAGGCTGCGACATCAACGCCCGCTATACGGTTCGTGTCGAAGAAATACGTCAATCAGTACGTATTATCAAGCAGGCCATGGACATGATGCCCTTTGGTCCAGTCCGGTCGAATAACCGGAAGTTCGTTCCCCCGCCGCGTTCTGAAATCGGAACCAGCATGGAAGCTCTGATCCATCATTTTAAACTTTGGACAGAAGGATTTGCTCCACCTGTCGGTTCCGTCTTTGTTGCGATTGAAGGGTCACATGGTGAGTTGGGCTGCTTTCTGGAATCAGATGGTGGTCCCAAGCCTTACCGGGTTCATTTCCGCACCCCTTCATTTTCCAACCTGCAGATCATGCAACTGTTATCCCGTGGTCACTTTGTAGCTGACCTGGTAGGTATCATTGGCAGCATCGATATTGTTCTGGGAGATTGTGACCGATGAACCAGATAGCCGAGAAGTATTCAAGAGAAATTGTGGAACTACTGGCAAAGTATCCGGCTGATCGGAAACAATCAGCAGTAATGCCGTTATTGCACCTTGTCCAACGGGATTTCGGTTTCATCAGTAATCATTCAATAAATGAGATCTCTGAAATTCTGGATATGTCTTCAACGGAGGTTGCATCTGTGGTCGGGTTCTACACCCTGTACCAGGACCACCCTGAAGGAAAATATCGCTTCCTGATTTGCACTGATCTGCCCTGCGCTCTGCGTGGTGCTGACCAATTCTTGAAAGACCTGTGCAAGGCATTGGATATTAAACCCGGCGAAACCACTAAAGACGGCTTGGTCACGGTCGAACAAGTGATGTGCCTGGCAGCTTGTGATAAAGCTCCCATGTTCCAGGTCCAAGGGAAAGAAGGGATCAGTTATCATGAGAACCAGACGGTGGTAGGCGCGATGGAACTTATTAAAGAATTGCGGGAAAAGGAGAAAACGGCATGAGTAAATATCTCCTTTTTCGCCATCTGGATACTCCCAACCTCAATCAGATCGCCATTTATATGAAACAGGGCGGGTTTGCAGGATTCAAAAAAGCAGTCACCACTCTCCAACCAGCAGAAGTAATTGATCTGGTAAAAGCATCCGGTTTGCGGGGAAGGGGCGGCGCAGGTTTTCCGACCGGTTTAAAATGGTCATTCCTGCCCAATAATCTTTGGCCGCATTATGTAGTTGCCAATGCAGATGAATCGGAACCCGGGACATTTAAGGACCGTGAGTTGTTGGAGCAAAATCCTTTCCAGTTCCTTGAAGGCCTGGCGATTGCCTCCTATACAGTCCAGGCTCATGATGCCTATGTTTATTTGCGGGGTGAGTTCTGGCAGTTGGCGGAATTTTTGGACAGATGCATTACTGAAATGAAAAATTCCGGCTTCCTGGGCAATAAATTATTTGGAACTGAATACTCACTCAATATTCACACCCACCTTGGGGCTGGGGCTTACATCTGCGGTGAAGAAACAGCGCTGCTTGAATCGATCGAGGGCAAATTGGGACAGCCGCGGCTGCGCCCGCCTTTTCCGGCGGTCAATGGACTGTATAGTCGACCTACCGTGATCAATAATGTGGAAACCCTGGCAAATCTGCCTTTCATTCTTGAAAATGGCAGCTCAAAGTTTCGCGAATATGGAACTGAGAAAAGTCCGGGGGTAAAGATATTCTCACTTTCAGGGAATGTGAACAAACCCGGAAATTATGAATTGCCACTGGGTACAACATTCAGGGAACTGATTTTCACCCATGGTGGAGGTGTTCCGGAAGGGCGAAAGATCAAAGCGATCATGCCGGCTGGCGCGTCCTCAAGTCTGATCCTGGCGAACGAACAAGCCCTTGATACTACTATGGATTATGAATCCGTGCCAAGCCTGGGTGCACAATTAGGCTCAGCATCTGTGATCATAGTGGATGATTCGGTCAGCATGGATTGGTTGATCAACAAAACCGTCCACTTCTTCAAACATGAATCATGTGGAAAATGTACCCCATGCCGGGAAGGCACCTTTTGGATGGCACACCTGACGGAAAAAGTACTTAAACCAGACCATACCAAGGAAGAGGTGCAATTACTTAATACCGTCGCGCGGCAGATCCAAAATAAATGCCTGTGTGCTCTGGGAGAATTCTCCATCATGGCTGTGATGTCAGCCATTGAGAAGTTCCCTGAAGATTTTGTAGTATCCAACGGGAGAAAGTAGTATGGCAAATGATGTGACCTTAACCATTGATGGCCTGCCGGTAACAGTTCCCGCTGGTACGTACATAGTGGATGCGGCTAAAGAGTTGGGAATAGATATTCCTGTTTTTTGCTACCATCCCAAGATGGAACCGGTGGGTATGTGCAGGATGTGCCTGGTGGAAGTTGGACGACCGGTGATCGACCGTACCACAAACCAGGTGGTTTTGGATGAAATCGGTAAACCTAAATTGCAGTTTGGTCCCAAGTTGGAAACTGCCTGCACCACTCCTGTTTCCCCGGGCATGGTTGTACTCGGGATGACGGAGAAAGTTAAAAATGCCCGAAATGATGTACTCGAACTGTTATTAACTTCCCATCCCCTGGATTGCCCGGTCTGCGATAAAGGTGGTGAATGTCCTCTTCAGAACCTGACCATGGCATTCGGATTGGGAACTAGCCGCTTCGATTATGACGATAAAAACCACAACGCCAAGCATGTTGCTCTGGGAGAATTGATTTACCTGGATCGTGAGCGCTGTATTCAATGCGGCCGTTGTGTACGCTTTCAGACGGAGATAGCAGATGACCCGGTGATCGGATTCTATCAACGCGGGCGTTCCCTGGAGATTGTCACAAATTCTGAACCGGGTTTTGACTCAATATTCTCAGGTAATTCCAGTGATATTTGCCCGGTTGGAGCTTTAACAACCGCTGATTTCCGCTTTGGTGCCCGTCCCTGGGAATTGAAATCTGCTGCATCCATTTGCAACCATTGTCCGGTTGGCTGTAATTTGACCTACAATACCCGCCGGGAAGCAAAGAGCCAGGGCAAGGTGGTCATTAAAAGGGCTATGCCTCGTCAGAATGAATCTGTAAATGAGATTTGGATCTGCGATAAAGGCCGCTTCGGTTACCACCATGCTGAAAGTGAAACCCGCCTGACACTACCGCTGATCCGCGAAAACGGAAGACTGGTCGAGACCTCCTGGGAAAATGCACTGGATCATGCGGCACAAAAACTGCGTACATTTGGTTTCCACTTCGTCTCACTGGCCGGCGGCAGACTGGCAAATGAAGACCTGTATAGTTTGAAAGAACTTACTGACAACCTCAACGGTAAAGCATATCTTTACAGCCGTATGGCTGGCGGAGATCTCGTGTCCAAGGTCGGTTTCACTGGACCGGACGGATTATCAAAATTGGGTAAAGGTACAGTGATCCTGGTGGTTGCATCTGACCTGCACCAGGAAGCGCCTGTTTGGTGGCTGCAGGTGCGGAATGCGGTAAAACGGGGTGCATTATTGCTCGTGGTGAACGGCCGCTCCACTCGACTGGATAAATATGCAACAGCCTCCGTTCGTTACCATTACGGACGTGAAGCTGAATCGATCCTTAGCTTATTTCCTGACACTGAGAGTGCCGGCGAAGCCGGAAAAATGATAACTGAAGCTGAAAACCTGGTCGTGATGTACGGGTCAGACGGCCTGGGATTACAGGGTTCAGTGGAATTATCCACGGCCTGTGCAAAACTGCTTCAAAAGACCGGAAAGTTAGGAAAACCAGGCAGCGGATTAATACCTGTCTGGCAAAATGTCAATGACCAGGGAGCTTGGGATATTGGTTATCGCCCTGATGACCAATTGGAAAAAGTGATTTCCACAGCAGATGCGGTTTATATTGCCGGTGCTGACCCGGTTGGAGACAACCCTGCTTTCAGGACAGCACTGGACGAAGCAAAGTTCGTCATTGTTCAGGAGTTATTCCTGACCGAAACAGCCAAACTGGCAGATGTAGTCTTCCCGGTGCAATCCATGGTCGAACGGGAAGGAACATACACAAATGGGATGCGAAGAGTCCAGCGGTTCACCCCGGTATTGGAAAAACTCCAGGGAACACGGGCGGATTTTTTGGTGACTGCTCAAGTCAGGCAGAAGGTGATCCACTCCAACCTGGAAATTGGCTCTGCCGGACAGATGTTCATGGTGATGGCGTCACATGTACCAGATTATCATGATCTCACTTATTCAAAATTGACTGAAACAATAGACCAACGCCCCATCATTGGGAGAAGCGATTTGTACTATGGTGGCACAGCCTATGAGAACCGCCAGGGACTTGGAAAACAACTTTCCAACGCTTCCTTCCGGAGCGAAAAGGTTACCTTACCTGAAGTATCCATTGGAAATATGGTGTTCCCCGATCCGCAAAAAGACGTCGATTTGCTGGCAGTTCCGATCAGTATCTTATACGATAGGGGTCTGCTGCTACAAAAAACAACATTATTGGATCAGCGGATTTCTGTTCCATTTATCATCATGAATACTAAGACGTCAAATGAACGAAGTTTTATTGCCGGGGAAACGCTGAAGGTTACGATCGATGGAGAAGATTACCCGGTGGAATTAAGAGTGGATGAAAGTGTATCCACTTCGCATGTTCTTGTACCAACCAGCCTGGGAATACCCCTGGAAAAACCGATCCTGGTCAAGGTTCATCGATAGAGGTGCAAATGGTAGTGGATTGGGCGCAGATACTTGAGTGGGTATTAAAAGCGGTGGCAATCTTGATGTTTTGCACCATCGGATTTTCGTATACGACTCTCTATGAAAGAAAAGTCCTGGCTCGAATGCAAGTTCGCTGGGGACCAAACCGGGCTGGATTTAGGGCTATCCTTCAACCTGTGGCAGATGGCATTAAATTGATCTTCAAGGAAGAATTGATCCCTGCCAAAGCCGATAAGATCATCTTTGTTGCTGCACCGATTATTACAGTGATACCAGCACTCATCATTACCGGCGTTGTTCCGTGGGGTCCACCTATCCAGCTTTTCGGCCGGGTCATACCTTTATACCTGGTAAATATTAATATCGCTGTACTGTATATCATGTCCATTGCCTCCATATCTGTTTATGGCATCACGCTGGCAGGATGGTCATCCAATAATAAATATGCCATGCTGGGCGGCTTACGGTCTACAGCCCAGATGATCAGCTATGAACTGGCGCTGGGGCTGGCATTCGTCGGGCCGATCCTGCTGACTGGTTCCATGAGTCTGGTGGATATTGTGCATGCTCAGGCTAAAATTCCATTTATCGTGCTTCAACCTCTGGCAGCAGTGATCTATATGATCGCCACCATCGCTGAAGTGAACCGGGCACCTTTTGATATGCCTGAAGCGGAACAGGAACTGACTGCCGGTTACCACACGGAATACTCAGGCATGAAATTCGCATTGTTTTTCATGGCGGAATACATCAAGATGATCGCAGTTTCCACCATTGGTGCAACAGTCTTCCTGGGCGGGTACCTGGGACCATTCCTCGATGTCGCCCCCTGGCTTGGACCGATCTATCTGACGGCAAAAGTAGCCATATTACTCTACGGATTGATCTGGATTCGAGCCACGCTGCCCAGAATCCGGTATGACCGCCTCATGGCGTTTGGCTGGAAAATCCTATTTCCATTAGCTTTATTAAATGTCGTGCTGACCGCTTTTGGAATAGTATTGTTTGGAGGAAAATAACATGTTTAGAGGTGTTATCGAGATGCTGCGTGGTTTATGGCAAACCTTTCGGTCTGCCTGGACCAAACCAGTCACCATTCAATACCCCGAAGAAAAGCGTCCGGTCAGCAAGCGTTTCAGGGGACGGCATGTGCTCAAACGCTATGAAAATGGCTTGGAGAAGTGTATTGGTTGTTCCCTGTGTGCAGCAGCCTGCCCGGCTGACGCGATTTTCGTTGAATCTTCCGAGCAGACTGATGATGACCGCTATTCTCCTGGCGAACGTTATGCCAGTACCTATGAGATCAATATGCTGCGCTGCATTTTCTGTGGCTTTTGTGAAGATGCCTGTCCGACAGAGGCGATCGTTCTAGAAGATAATTATGAACTGTCATTCCTTGACCGGGCAACAGCCATCTACGATAAAAATATGCTGATCGAACCGGTCATGCCGCCAGCGAAGCCGACACCCCAAAAAGTGAAACCGGGTGTTTATACCCGTTCTGTCCCTGCTATGCAGGATCCAGTGGATTAAGGAGCGGATATGCCTCAATTGACACCTCAGCTCATCATATTTTTCACCCTGGCCGGGATCGCGGTGGTCACTGCTCTGGGTGTATTACTAAGCCGCAGTGCAGTATATTCTGCCATTCTGCTGGTGGTGAACTTTACCACTGTTGCATTTATATACTTTATCCTGGGAGCTCCTTTTATTGGCCTTGCGCAGATTACGGTGTATGCCGGTGCGATCATGGTGCTATTTCTGTTTGTGATCATGATGTTGGGGACAGAGAACATTGCCCAGTATGAACCGATTGGATTCCAACGGATTGTCACGGTCTTCGTGGGTTTGATCGTAATTGCAGAGGCGGTGTTCTTGTTCCTGATCAAAGACCCATCAACACTCCTTGTCACTGCTGGTGGAAGTGTGGTTGAGGTCGAGACCATCGGCATGCTTCTCTACCAGAAATACCTGTTGCCTTTTGAGATCACCTCTTTTATCCTGTTGATCGCAGTCGTAGGTGCGATCGTATTGACGAAACAGGAAAAGAAGAAGATCTCGATCAGCCAGGGGGAGGCAAAACTATGAACACCATCCCGATGAGTTATTACCTGGTTTTATCGGCTATCTTATTTTCGCTCGGTGCGATTGGAGTGATCACGAGACGCAATCCATTGGTCATTTTTATGTCGCTGGAATTGATGTTCAACGCAGCCAATATTACTTTTGTTGCATTTTCCAATGCGTTCGGAAAGCCGGATGGACAGATCTTTGTTTTCTTTGTCATGGTGGTTGCAGCAGCCGAAGTGGCGGTTGGATTGGCATTGATGGTGGCCATCTTCCATACCAAGCGAAGTATCGATATTGACCTGATGAACGGATTAAAGAACTAGGTGGAGAAGAAAATATGCAACTGGAAACTGTAGCACCGGCAACTTTCTTTACCCTGGTTCCCTGGGTGGTTCTCTTTCCACTGATCGGGTTATTGGTCAACCTTGTTATTGGAAGGAAACTTGGCGAGAAAGTAGTGGGAACAATCGCCAGCGCTGCATCAGGGTTGGCATTTGTCATTGCTTGTATGCTGTTCATTTCCCTTCAAGGCCATCCGGAAGCATATATCCACCATTTTGCCGACTGGATCAAAGTTGGCAAAATGGCCGTGAATTGGGATTTCCGGGTGGATACTCTATCAGTGACGATGATGCTGGTGGTCTCCGGTGTCGGCACCCTCATCCACATATATGCGATTGGATACATGCACGAAGATGTTCGATTAAATGAAGATCCTGGCAGGTTTACCCGCTTCTTTATCTATATGAATTTGTTCATCATGATGATGATGATCCTGGTCAGCGCAGAAAGCTACCTGATGACATTTGTCGGTTGGGAAGGTGTTGGTCTTTGTTCCTATCTTCTTATAGGATTTTGGTACGAAAAAGGAAAGGATGGCATCGGGAATGCGATTGCTGCCAAGAAAGCCTTCATTACAAACCGTATCGGTGATTTTGGTTTCCTGATCGCCATGTTCATGATCTTTCTTCAGTTTGGCAGCTTGAATTTCACTCAGGTATTCCAGGGAGGGACTCCACCCGGGGATGCAGGTCAATGGGTGGTGATCGGCATCAGCCTGTTCCTGTTACTGGCTGTCACCGGGAAATCAGCTCAATTACCACTTTTCGTCTGGCTGCCGGATGCGATGGCAGGTCCTACTCCTGTTTCTGCATTGATCCATGCTGCGACCATGGTGACCGGTGGTGTCTATCTTGTCGCCCGGTCAGCACCGATCTTCGCTATGAGCCCGGTTGGACCACAGGCGGTTGCCTGGGTGGGTACCATCACCGCATTATTTGCAGCCACCATTGCCATTGGACAGTATGATATCAAAAAGGTCCTGGCTTATTCCACCATCAGCCAACTTGGTTTTATGGTGGCAGCAGTTGGGATGGGTGCATACACAGCCGGAATGTTCCACCTGATCACGCATGCGTTCTTCAAAGCGCTGCTTTTCCTCTCTGCCGGTTCGGTCATCCAGGGAGTGGAATTTGGCCATCATCACATGAAACATGCTGAACACAACACCGATTTCGACCCACAGGATATGCGTAATATGGGCGGGCTGCGCACAAAGATGAAAACCACATTCTGGGTCTATCTCATCGGGGCTTTGGCGTTATCAGGAATAGCTCCCCTGGCGGGTTTCTTCTCAAAGGATGAGATACTGGCATTTGCTTTTACAAAGAATCCGGTCATGTTTGGGATGCTTTTGTTGGCTGCATTCTTTACGGCGTTTTATATGACCAGGCAGGTCTGGATGGTTTTCTTTGCCAAACCCCGCTCTGAAGCGGCAGAAGGTGCCAAGGAAAATCCGCCGATAATGACCATTCCATTGTTGATATTGGCATTATTATCCGTCATTGGCGGTTTGGTCAATCTGCCGGGTGTTGATAATCTTGGCCACTGGTTGGAGCACAGCATTTCCGGGATGCATACCGGGGAATTTAACCCGATGGTTGCCGGTGTATCACTGGTTGTAGCTATCGCAGCTATCCTGATAGGCTGGCTGTTCTATGGACGAAAAGCCTGGCAGCCAGGGCAAAAGGATCCATTGAAAAAGTTATTGGGTCCACTTTTTACAACGTTTGAACGCAAATGGTGGGTGGACGAAATCTATGATTTCTTCCTATTGCAGACATACAAAGATGCCTCTGTCATCCTGGCTGAACCTGTTGATCAGATTGTGATCGATGGAACAGCAAACGGTTTGGGTAAATTTGCCAGTCTGCTTTCACGCGGATTTGGCGTCATTCAAAATGGTTTGGTTCGTTCTTATGCCTTGATGATCTTCATCGGGGCAGCAGCTATTCTTGGATACTTGATCTTCAGGTAGAGGACGGGAAATGAACTCTGGGATGAATCCTCTGATTTTCTTATTACTAATACCCCTGCTCGGAACTGCTGCTTTATGGCTCATTCCTTCTGATCGAAGGAGTGCGGTCCGCTGGACGGCGTTGATCACCAGCCTGGTTGCATTTGTGGTTTCGCTGTGGATGCTTGCACAATTTGAGTCCTCAGATCCGAACCTGCAGATGATTGCCAATTATGTCTGGCTGGAATTCGGGAAAGTCTCAGTGAATTTCCACATTGGTGTGGATGGCCTGAGTATTTTGATGATCCTGTTGACCACATTCTTGACCCCGATTTCAATCCTATCCACCTGGACAGCAGTGCAGGATAAAGTAAAAGGTTTCATGTCTTTCTTCCTTTTATTGGAGACCGGCATGCTGGGTGTATTCCTCGCCCAGGACATGATCCTCTTCTATGTATTCTGGGAATTCACCCTGGTCCCGATGTACTTCCTGATCGGAATCTGGGGTGGAGAACGGCGTATCTATGCTGCTGTGAAATTCTTCCTATTCACCATGGCAGGGTCTGTCTTAATGCTGGCAGCCATGCTCTGGCTGGGTCTTAACCGGGGAACATTCTCTGTTCCTGACTTGATGAACATTACCGGATTGCCGGTCAATATTGCCTGGGCTCTATTCCTGGCTTTCACGTTAGCATTTGCCATCAAAGTACCCATGTTCCCGCTGCATACCTGGCTTCCAGATGCCCACGTTGAAGCCCCAACTGCTGGGTCTGTCATCCTTGCCGGTGTCCTTCTAAAAATGGGAGCTTATGGTTTTCTGCGCTTCAATCTTCCGATCTTTCCTGAGATTTCTGTGAAAGCTGCTCCCTGGATAGCCATGCTGGCTGTGATCGGTATCATCTATGGAGCAGCCACAGCGTATGCGCAGAAAGACGCCAAAAAGCTGGTGGCATACTCATCGGTCAGCCACCTCGGTTTTGTCATGCTGGGTATTTTCGCACTCAATTCGCAGGGATTGCAGGGTGGAATATTGCAGATGGTCAACCACGGCCTCAGCACAGGCGCGTTATTCCTGATCGTGGGTATGATCTACGAACGCAGGCATACGCGCTTGATGGATGATTTTGGCGGGTTATGGAAGGTTATGCCGGTCTTTGGAACGCTTTCACTGATCATAGTGCTCTCTTCCGTCGGGCTGCCTGGCTTAAATGGTTTCATCGGCGAATTTACAATCCTTGTCGGATCTTACACAAGTACAGCCATCAATAATACCTTCACCACCATTATGGCTGCCATCGGAGTCATCCTGGCAGCAGTCTATTTGCTACACATGTTCCAAAAAATCTACCTTGGTCCTGTTACGCACGAAGAAAATAAAGGATTGAAAGACCTGAATACCAGGGAAATAGCCACACTGGCTCCAATTCTGCTGCTGATCCTTTGGATCGGTATTTATCCAAAACCATTCTTTATGCTCATTGCCCCGGCAGTGGATAAATTGGTGGCATTAATCCAACCTGCTCTTGCAGCCGTGAAATGAGGGAATGACCATGACGGGAATAGATCTTAAGTCATTTTTATCTTTACTTCCTCATACAGTGCTGCTGGTTTGGGCTTCCCTGCTCTTACTGGTGGACCTGTTCATACCAAAGAATAAAAAAGCTTGGACAGCTTTACTTGCTGCTACTGGCCTTGTCATTTCACTGATCGTGGTTCTGCTCGAATGGGGACATCCTTCACTGACATACAATGATATGGCGGTTGTCGATAATTTTGCGGTTTATTTGAATGTTTTATTTGCCGTGAGTGGTCTGGTCGCCATTGCCATCGCCTACGATTACTTGAACCGGATGGCAATTCAGCGTGGTGAATACTACTCGCTGCTGATGTTTTCAGTGAGTGGGATGATGATGATGGCTTCAGCCGCCGACCTCATCATGTTCTTCCTGGCATTGGAACTATTATCCATCCCGCTATATATTCTCTCCGGTTTTGCCGTCCCCAGATCAGAATCGGAAGAATCAGCCCTGAAATACTTCATCCTGGGTGCGTTTTCATCTGGTTTTGTGCTATATGGAACAGCTTTGATCTATGGCGGTACGCACTTTACCGCATTAAAGGAAATTATTTCAGCGATCAAAATTGGTCAGGTGGATATGGGTCTGGTAACGATCGGAGCCGGATTGCTACTGGTTGGTTTCAGCTTTAAGGTGGCAGTCGTACCATTCCACATGTGGACGCCGGATGTGTACCAGGGAGCACCTTCCCCGGTTACAGCCTTTATGTCGATCGGGGCGAAGGCAGCCGGGTTTGTTGCACTTATCCGGGTATTCACGATAGCTTTCCCTGCACTATCACCTGTCATGGCACCGTTGTTTGCAGTTCTGTCAGCGCTCACGATGATCGTGGGAAACATTGCAGCAGTCTCCCAAAGTAATATTAAACGCATGCTGGCATATTCCAGCATCGCTCATGCTGGTTACATCCTCATGGCGCTGGTTCCGTACGGAAATATAAAGACCGCGGCCAATTCAACTGCTTCAGCCATTCTCTATCTGGTTGTTTATGGGATGACATCCCTGGGGGCATGGGCGGTGATATCTGCCGTCGAAAAAGCAGATGGGCAGGGACTGGGAATTCGGGATTATAGCGGGTTGGGAAAACGACATCCATGGCTAGCGGCTGCCATGACAGTATTCATGCTTTCGTTTACCGGTGTTCCACCCTTGATCGGCTTCTGGGGAAAATTCTTCCTCTTCCGAACGGCAATTGAAGGCGGCTATATTGTACTGGCTGTCATCGGTCTACTGACATCAATTGTGTCTGCCTGGTACTACCTGCGTGTTGTTGTCATGATGTATATGCGCGATGGAGAAGTATCCTCCAGCCGCGATTTCTGGGTGAACCTGGCTGCAATTACCATGGCAGTTCTCGTTATCCTGGCGGGATTGATCCCCACCGGATTGTTCAACCTGGCATTGCAAGCGATTGCCAACGGAATTGTCTAAACTACAATTTTTGGACCTACAAAAAGACCCCGAATGAACTGCACCCCAAAAGTTGGACACAAACCAACCAGAGGAGGTGCACTACACGAAGGGTCTTATATTTTATTAGTATCCCATTTCTTTCAGAAGTTGTGTGGCTGGCTCAAAACCCGCATGGAATTTCAAGGCTTGCTTTGCGTCTTTATAGGCTCCCGCCGTGTCACCCAGTGCTAGTTCCGCCCGGGCACGCCAGTAAAAACTCTCTTCAGCGGTTGCTTCGATCATGGTATCCAGGGTGACAGTGGCCAGGTTGATCACGTTCCAGTAGCGGCCGGTGTAATAATATGCTTTATATGGTCCAGTCTGATACCACAATGCCCGGTATGGGCGGTCGGCTTCGGGGATGTCACTCTCGTAATACAGAAATGCTTCATCATAGATCAGCGCAGCACCACCGTAATCCTGCAGTTCGACCAGGTTGGTTCCCCGGTTATACAGGGCAAAGAATTTGTCCATGCCGCTCAACCCCATCACTTCGTTTGATGCTTTCAGCGCAGCATATTCGAAATTTGTTTTTTCATCAGCTTGCGGACCCAGGATGCGCATGACATCTGTTTCCTTTTCGGCTGGATAAATGACCATGTAAACGTAGTTGAAAGCCCGCCAATCCGTCTCCAGAGTCTCATATGGGTATTCCTGATCAGGTCCGGCCAGTGAATCCTGAGCTACAAGGAACTTCCCGGCATCATCATAGCCGTTGAATACCATGTAATGTCCCATCCAACCGGTGGAACCGGGACCGTATTCACCGTGGAGAACTTCGCCTTTTTCAACCAACACAGGGAAACCTGCGCCAATAAATGCCTTGATCATCTCCAGATCACCACCGAAACGAATGACTGCTTTAAGATCTGTCTGACTATCGACATAGTCTTTCAATTCATAAGGCATCACATTTTTATCTTCACTGTACGGTTTTAACCAGGGACCGGTGGTAAGGCGGTCGCCTTTCCAGCCCCAATAGGACAACGCCATGGCCAGGTTGGCCGGTGCGCAGTAATTCCACATGTACCTCTGGGACTGGAAGTTGATCCCATCCAGATTGACCTGTGCCGGCAGGGGGGTGGGTGTAATGGTTGGAGTTGCACTGGGTTGTGGGCTCAGTGCGATGGTGGGTTGAGGGGTCTGGGTGACAATAGGTGTCAACGCCATCAGGGTTTGCTGGACGATCTTATCCACCTGGGATTGTTGATTTTCAGGAATAAACACGGCTTTTTGTGGTGGATCAACCAGATACTTGATTTGCGTTCGAAGACCATCCCAACGATATAAGATGCTGTTGCGGATAGAGGGAGACAGCGCAAGTACCAAAAAAATGAGTAAAAGTGTGCAGCCTGCTATCAGCCCGAGCCACTTGAACTTTATTAACATAGTCCGATTATATCACCTGGAAATTTTGGCTTCAGATGATAAGATAACAATGTTAAATTATTTCATTCAGTTACTCTTATCGTTTATAATTCAAACAAATGTCAAATTTTCGTGGAACGACTACTTTTTTTCTAGCTTTATTCCTTCTCGGCAGTTGCTCCAATTCCAACTCTCCTTCGAGCTCAACTACTCAACCCGGCGCTGTTGTCAGTATTGAGAACAAAGGATCCGACACCATGGTCAACCTAGCGCTGGCATGGGCAGAAGCATATCAACAAATAAAACCGGATGTGAGGATATCCGTCACCGGGGGCGGAAGCGGCACAGGAATAGCGGCATTATTGAATGGTACCGTTTCAATTGCCAACGCGTCCAGAGCGATCAAATCCGAAGAAATCGATACAGCTAAAAAGAACGAGGTCGACCCGGTGGAGTTCGTGGTCGCTCGCGATGCGATCGCAGTGATCGTCCATCCAAATAACCCTGTCAACCAACTTACATTGCGGCAGATCAGCGACATTTATAGCGGAAATATTAATAACTGGAGCGAGGTTGGAGGGGAAGACCGTCCCATCGTAAGGCTTTCACGTGAAACCAATTCGGGAACGCATGTGTATTTTCTTGAAACCGTTTTACGTTTAGGCAGCAAAGACAATAAAACCCTGTTCAGTATGGATACATTGCTCCTGCCGTCTTCTGAAGGTATCACAGCCGAGGTCAGCGATAACCCGAACGCTATTGGGTATGATGGCCTTGGTTATATCGTACCTGAAGTTAAAATGCTGGCAGTGGCTAAAGAAGCAGCCAGTGGTTATATAATTCCATCAGCAGAAACAGTCAATGACGGCACATACCCCATTTCGCGAGACCTGTATATGTATACCAATGGTCAGCCAATCAATGAGATCAAGGTGTATCTCGACTGGATCATTTCGCCGGTTGCCCAGGAAATTGTGACTAAGCTTGGATTTGTTCCCGTTAAAAGCACCTCCGCAGGAAGTACTCAATGAAAGATCAGACGCCCTTATCTGAAAGGATTATCACACGCGGAATTCAAATTACGGGATATTCGTCTGTCCTCTTTGTGGTTCTAATTCTATATTTTCTCATCAGCGAAGGTGCACCAGCACTTATTGAAGCGCCATTGAAAAGCCTGGCTGGCATTCGCTGGTATCCGATCGAAAATTACTTCGGGATCATTCCACTTATTCTCGG
Source organism: uncultured Leptolinea sp. (assembly GCA_964387025.1). Classification (GTDB taxonomy): domain Bacteria; phylum Chloroflexota; class Anaerolineae; order Anaerolineales; family Anaerolineaceae; genus PNON01. Next base: position 616,868 of record CAYLUZ010000001.1, read on the forward strand.
TTCCCTGGTTGTAACCATTGGTGCAGCAGTGATAGCCATCCCATTTGGAGTCGGGACGGCCATTTTCATTTCTGAAGTGGCACCGCAGTGGTTAAAGGAAATCCTTAAACCTCTGGTCGAAATTCTGGCCGGGTTCCCATCAGTCATGTTAGGATTTTTAGGAATTCTGGTTGTTTCTCCATCTCTTCGTAGGTTGTTTGATCTCCCCACCGGATTAACGGCTTTGGCTGGTTCACTTCTTCTGGCGGGGATCGCCATCCCAACCATAGTGTCGATCTCTGAAGACGCTTTGAATACTGTTCCAAAGTCATACCGGGAGGCAAGTTGGGCAATTGGTGCCACCCAATGGCAAACCATTTGGGGCGTAACTCTTCCGGCAGCCAGATCGGGTGTCTTGACCGCGGTCATCCTCGGAATTGGACGGTCGATTGGTGAGACAATGACGGTCATGATGGTCACCGGGAATGCACCGGTTTTACCTATTCACTTGAACTCATTCATATCACCCATCCGTACCATGACTGCGACCATTGCCTCTGAAATGGGAGAAGTTGCTACCGGCAGTACCCATTATCATGTCCTGTTCCTGATCGGGATCATTCTTTTCCTGATCTCCCTGATCGTCAATGTGACTGCATCCGCAATTGTTTTCCGCCAACCCAAACGAGCCGAACGGATCTTGTCTTAGGAAAAAATGATCGAAAAAGGCACTTCACCACAGATCAAACGGATCACCCAAAATTTCGGGTTTGGATTGCTTGGCTTGATGTCATCCATGACAGTTGTTCCTATTCTGATTGTTGTCATATATATCATTCAGAAAGGCGCCCCGGCAATTTCGATGGAATTCTTAACCGGATTTCCTTCTGATGGAATGCGGGCTGGCGGTATCCTGCCCGCCATTATCGGTACCTTATACCTGACCTTCGGCACAGCAATATTTTCTGTACCTCTGGGTATCGGGGCGGCGATCTATCTATCCGAGTATGCACCGGATAATCGCTGGACCCGTGTCATACGTATCGCAATTACCAACCTGGCGGGTATTCCGTCGGTTGTGTATGGATTATTTGGTCTGGGGATATTCGTTATCTTTCTTAAATTTGGCACAAGCATCCTGGCTGCCAGTTTAACCCTTTCTATTATGACCCTGCCGGTAATCATAAGTACCAGTGAAGAAGCAATAAAAGCCGTGCCTAATAGTTTTCGAGTAGTAAGCACTTCCCTTGGAGCGACACGCTGGCAGACCATCCGAAGGATCGTGCTTCCTCAATCACTGCCAGGCATCCTGACTGGTGTCATCCTTGGTCTGGAACGGGCTGCGGGCGAAACCGCCCCGATCCTCTTCACCGGTGCTGCTTTCTTTCTTCCAAGACTACCCAATTCACCGATGGATGCGACCATGGCTTTGCCATATCACCTTTTTGTCATTTCCACCCAGGTGCCCGGAATGCCGATAAAGATCCAATATGGGACCGCACTGGTTTTATTGTTCTTTGTTCTGATCATGAATATCATTGCTTCAGTCATTCGCTCCAGGGCGAGGGCCAAACGGATGTGGTAGGTATGAATATCATCGTAGTGGATCATTTCTCCTTGAGCTATTCAGATGGTACCGAGAGCTTAAAGAATATCACGCTGTCCATACCAGACAATAAGATCACAGTGATGCTTGGCCCGGCCGGTGGTGGAAAGTCCACCCTGATGCGGGCGATGAATCGCTTGAATGACCTGGCTGATGTAACTTTTGTGAGTGGAAAGATCACTGTGGACGGCTTGGATGTCATGGACCCCAGGACCAACGTGGTAGAGTTACGCCGCAAGGTCGGCATGGTTTTCGCCCGCCCGGTACCGCTACCCCTGTCCATTCGCCAGAACATCACCTATGGGCTGGAGGTAGCAGGCGTGCAGGATAAGAAAAAACTGGATGAAGTGGTCGAGCAAACCCTGCGGGATGCAGTTTTATGGGATGAAGTTAAGGACCGACTAGATGATCCAGGTGTGGCAATATCCGGTGGGCAGCAACAGCGTTTATGCCTGGCTCGGGTGCTGGCATTGGATCCCAAAGTGATCTTATTAGATGAACCCACCAGTGGGCTGGATCCCATTTCGACTGCAAAAATTGAGGATTCATTACAGGAACTCAAGAAAAGATATACCATCATCCTAGCTCCGCACTCTGTCCAACAGGCTTCACGCACCGCTGATTTTGCTGCTTTCTTCCTTCAAGGTGAGTTGATCGAAACTGCACCCGATAAAGACCTCTTTACCCAGCCAAAAGATAAACGCACCCAGGATTACGTGGAAGGACGCTTCGGGTAAAAGCCAGGATAACATGATTTTGGGATTCTTCCCAATATGAAACAATAATTCAAAAGACATGGGTTAAAAATGAATAAACTGCCTGAAGATAAACTAATCATCATGAACGAGATGCTTAGTAAGCCATTGATCGCCAGGCTGGCAACAGCGGATAAGAACAACCAACCGCATGTTGTGCCGGTGTGGTTTGGTTGGGATGGAGAGTGTCTTTGGATCAGCTCATTTTCCAATACCCGCAAGGTCAAAGATTTACTGCAGAATCCGAAGATCTCGGTGGCAATTGATGTGTCCGCAGAAGATGGAATAACGAAAGCTGTCATCCTAGAAGGACAGGCAGATTTGGTTATGGAGCCACGGAATTTTCTACGAAAGCAGTTCCAATGGATCTATACTCTGTACCTGGGTGAAGAGGGCGTAAAAGCAAAAGATCCGCAGGAATGGATCGAAGATTCGCAAAATCTGTTGATCAAACTTTCCCCGAAACAAGTTTATGTGTGGAACTGGTAAGGATCCTTACAAATTTGTCGCTTGTAAAACTCATTTCCTCCCTTATAATAAAAACATGGAGCGTTTCCAATATAAGAAATGAGGTAATATGAAAACCTGGATCATTGGTTTACTAACCCTTGTATTCCTGACCGGGTGTTCTCCAAAGCCGAAAGTCCCAGCAGACCTTGAAGCTTTCATCCAAAAAGAATACAAAAATCAGATCGCACTCATCAGAACCCAGGAGAATGTGCCACTCAAGCTGGTTAGCGAACCCCAAACAAAGGATTTGACCGGTTGGTGTGTGGCATTCTCTGTTAAAGATGAGAAGGGCGAACTGTGGAAATACGAAAGCCTTTTCATCAACCGCGGTTCCAAGTGGGAGGACGTCACCGACTATAACGACGGACTGGCCAAGTACTCACTCGGATGGATTGGTGATAACAACTGGTGCCGATACTAAACAAAAATATTGAAATAAGAGAATAAAGTCGAAGAACTGCCACTTTTGTGGCCGGGGTTTTGGCTTAAATATATTAATGTTATTTATGGAAACGCTCCATACTTAATATCATTCAGTCATTCAAGTAATAATTTATTGTCGGTTTCCAACACTCCCTCAAAAGCTGATATTACTAATGTCCGGTTTCTTCCGAAAGAGAAAGCAATTTTTTGAAAATTATGTTTGTAAAGAATATATATTTAATAACTTTACTTGGCCAGTGATCCAATCCTGAACACAAATCTCAAATCTCAAATCTCAAATCACACCTATTCTTACAAGATTCCAACAGTTTGTTAACGAAAATCTATCATTAACGATGTATTTTTAACTTATGCAAATGTATTGCAGGAGGATGATATGGCTAAAATTGTTGGAATAGACTTGGGAACAACAAATAGTGTTGTTGCAGTGATGGAAGCGGGTAATCCGGTGGTAATTTCCACAGCAGAAGGCTCACGCCTGCTGCCTTCTGTCGTTGGTTTTACTAAAAATGGAGAACGGCTTGTCGGGCAGACCGCAAAACGCCAGGGTGTGATCAATGCGGAAAATACCGTATACTCGATCAAGCGTTTTATGGGGCGTCATTTTGACGAAGTCGAATCAGAACGGAAAATGGTTCCATATAATGTGGTCAAAGGTCCCACAGGAGATGTGCGTGTAAAGATCCCTGTAACGAACAAGGAATATACACCACAGGAAATTTCAGCAATGGTTCTATCAAAGCTCAAAACCGACGCTGAAGCCTACCTGGGTGAGCCGGTAACACAGGCTGTTATTACGGTTCCTGCTTACTTCAACGACAGTCAGCGCCAGGCGACCAAGGATGCCGGTAAGATCGCCGGGTTGGAAGTCATGCGCATCATCAATGAACCGACTGCCTCCGCACTAGCCTATGGTTTGGATAAGAAAACCAATGAACGCATCCTGGTCTTTGACCTGGGCGGAGGTACATTCGATGTTTCCATCCTTGATGTGGGAGACGGGGTAGTGGAAGTAAAATCAACTAATGGTGATACCCACCTGGGTGGTGACGATTGGGATGAAAAAATTGTCAACTGGGCTGCAGATGAATTCAAACGCGATTTTGCGATTGACTTGCGCCAGGATAAGCAGGCACTGCAACGGCTGCGTGAAGCAGCTGAGAAGGCGAAGATCGAGCTATCCACTTTAATGGAAAGTGAGATCAACCTGCCATATATCACCGCGGATGCCAACGGACCAAAGCATTTACAACTTAAGCTTACCCGGGCGAATTTTGAACAAATGACAGCAGACCTGCTCAAGCGCTGCAAAAAGCCGTTTGAAAGTGCGTTGAAGGATGCCGGACTGGCAGCCAAAGATATCAACGAGGTTGTCCTGGTAGGTGGAGCTACACGTATGCCGATGGTGCAGGATTTGGTGCGCTCACTCATTAATAAAGAGCCAAACAAGGGTGTCAATCCGGATGAAGTTGTCGCCATCGGTGCGGCGATCCAGGCTGGTGTATTAAGCGGTACGGTGAAGGATGTTTTGCTCCTCGATGTAACTCCTTTAACGCTTGGGTTGGAAACCCTGGGTGGCGTCATGACTCCGCTCATCGAACGCAATACGACCATCCCCGTGAAGAAATCGGAAATATACTCAACCGCGGAAGATAATCAAACTGCAGTTGATGTTCATGTATTGCAGGGTGAACGCCCTATGGCAGGAGACAATATGTCGCTCGGACGCTTCCGGTTGGATGGTATACCTGCTGCACCGCGTGGATTACCCCAGATCGAGGTAACTTTTGATATCGACGCGAATGGCATCATTAACGTGACTGCCCGCGATAAGGCTACCGGCAAAGAGCAGAAAGTTGTGATCACTGCCAGCACCAACTTGAACAAATCAGATATCGACCGCATGATGGAAGAGGCCAAGAAGCATCAGAGTGAGGACAGTCATCGAAAAGAACTGGTTGAAGCCCGCAATAATGCCGATAGCACTGTGTACCAGGTGGAGAAACAGATCAAGGATTTAGGTGACAAGCTGCCTGCTGCTGATAAAACCCGGATCGAAGAAAAGATCCAGGAAGTAAAGGCGGTTATGCAAAAGGATGATCTGCAGGTGATACGCAGCAAGACCGAAGAGTTGACTCAGATGCTGGGTGCTGTCAGTGCTCAGGCGAATGCTCAGACTGCACCTCCCGAACAGACCAGTCAGCAAGGTCCACCACCACCTCCGGATGGTGATGTAGTAGAAGGCGAATTCAAAGAGACTTAAACAATCAGGCTGTGGTGAAACCCACAGCCTTTTTATATTACTCAACCGATGGTAGTGCAGGGTTTTCTTTGGCTTGGGTAATTCCATCCATCGATGAGAACCGATATCCCGCTTTCAGATGAATTCCCCAGAATCCCAACGCCGATAACAGGGCTAAAATAAAGGAACCGTACCAAACCCAGTTGGGGTTGGTATTATCCATGATCAATCCAGCAAGCAGGGGACCAATGGCTGAGGGTAGTATCCAGGCATAACCAAATATGGCCATATAACGCCCGCGCATTTCTTCCGGAGCAAAATACGAAACAATGGTCTGAGCAACCGGGACAGTGAACATCTCGCCGATGGTGATTATGGCCATGGCAGCCAACATCATCCAGTATGCTGAAATAACTCCGTATAACCCGAAGCCGATTGCATATAAAAGATTCCCCAACGTCATGATGATCATTGGAGGCACTTTCTTTAATCCACGCGATATCCAGTATTGGAATGCCACAACCATCGCTGCATTGAGCGATAGAATGTAACCAAATCCTTTGGGTGGGATATCGTGTACCTTTAGCAGGTAAACCGAAAGTGTGCTGTTCATTTGCAAATAGACGATCACACTGATGATTGAAACCAGGATGAATACCATATACAGCCGGTCTTTGAATACAATGACGTATCCGATGATGGTTTTCCCAAGGCTCGTACCAGATGCTGATGCTTCAGCTTTGGCTGGCATGGTTTCAGGCAGCTTGAAAAGGATGATTCCCGCAGTGATGGTGCTCATTATGGCGTCAATTATAAATAGAAGCAGATAATTCACCCCAGCCAATAGTCCCCCGATGAGTGGTCCGATCGTGATTGCAAGGTTGGCTATCACGCGCAGAACGGCAAAACCCTCGCTGCGTTTGTTTTCTGGAAGCAAATCGGAGATCATCGCCATAAATGCTGGTCCGCCCGTATCTGCCAGAATTCCAACCAGGATCGCCAGAACATAAAAGGTATGCAGATCATCGACCAACCCCATGAGAACAGTCGATGAAGCGGACATGATCAACGAAAAGATGATCAGTTTCTTGCGACCGTACTTATCAGTCAAGGCGCCGCCAATGGTCTGCCCGACCAGGCTGGAAACCGAAAAGAAGAATAACAGGATACCGATTTGTGTCATGCCGACATTAAAGTGTTGGGTGATATACAGGGCAAAGAATGGGAAAATTAACGCACCACCGAGACGGTCTACGAACATTCCAAACGCAAGGATCCAGAATTTGTCCGGCAAGTTATGGTAGAGGGTGGAAATCTTGGAGATCATAACAGAAGGTATAAAAGGGAATATTAAAAGCTGAAGCCTTATTTGGAAATTCCCCACACCCGGATGGTGCTGTCTTCCCCACCGGAAATCAGCATTCTTCCATCGGGCGAAAAATTCAGTGTGTTCACATTTCCCGCATGAACATCCAAAATGATAAGCGGGCTTTCCTGCCCGGATGCATAAATCCGGATAATTCCATCTGCTCCACCTGATGCAAAAATATTCCCGTCTGGCGATACTGCCAGAGAATTGATCTGATCCTTCGATCCTTTTAAGTTGGATATCAACTCGCCATTGGCACTTTTAATCACCCGTACATTCCAACCTGTGCCAGCCATGGCCATTTGGCTGCCATCCGGGGAGTAGACCATGGATAATACCGGGAATTCAATTTTGATGATCAGATCCGGTTTTTCCAGCAGGTAATTGTCCGTTCCTGCGGAACTACCGGAATTGGTTGATGTTGAGATCTTTTCCAGATTCCAGATGTACACCTTATGATCGGCTGATCCAGCTGCCAGTATCAGGCTGTTGCGAGCGAATGCCAGCACTTCGACTGGATCAAGCATTCCACCCAAGTTTCCGATCAGTTTTCCGAAAACCGGATCCCAGAGCTGGATGGTTTTTTCCATCAGGTTGGAGGAAGCTAGATAATCACCGTTGGTGGACATGGCTATCGTTTGTGCTGTTCCGCCCGAGTCTATCTTTCTGGTGGCTTGAATATCAACCAGGTGTTGAATCGTAGAAGCCGATAACTGCTGCAGAATGTGATCCTGGAATTCAGTGGTTGGCAGCAGGTAGATGCCGTCAGCCCCGCAAATGAGCTGCTTTCCATCCGATGAGAATTGCAGATCCTGTGTGGGTTCAAATTGGCTGATCTTCACCTCAAAATAGTTTTGCATATTTAAGGCATCCCAGATGCGGACAAGATTATCCCCGTGAGATGTTGCCAGGAACCTGGAATCGGGCGAAAAAGCCGAAGCGATCACCTGCTGCCCCTGTGGTTCGCGGGAATATGTTATCAGAATTTCTTCAGTGCCCAAATTGATAAGGCTTATTTGAGCCGGATAACTGGCAACCGCCAGCCATTTTCCATCTGTGGAAAGCGAGGCAGAAACGACTTCTGACCCCAAATCCAATGAAGATTCATTTTCAAGCTTTGTACCGGTTGTACTATTTGGGGAAGAATGCAGGACCTGCAAGGTACTGTCTTGAGTGATATTCATCAAACTATTGTTTGCAGGGCTGATGATCGAATGAATATATTTCTCATTATTTTGCAAAATCACCTGTGATTCGCTTTTCTTATCCTGCCAATCCCAGATGGATACGGCACCATCCGCCCAGGTCAAAAGCAGCCAACCATCCGGAAGGAATCCTAAACCTAGCGGGTAGTGATCCACCTGCCTGCGATTTCTTTCCGGTGTTCCCGTGCTATTCAAAACTTCTCCTGTGCGGATACTCCAAACCCGGATACTTCCGTCCACCGAACCACCTGCCAGTAATGCACTATCGCTGGAATAAGTGATGGCGCTGATTCCCAACAAAAAACCACCCAGGCTGCGGATGCGCTTCCCGGTGGTTGGGTTCCAAACCAGGATGGTCCGATCCAGTGAGCCGCTGGTTAGTGACTGGCTGTCAGGTGAGAAAAGCAGGCAGGTGATGGCGAAGTTATTGGCTTTGATCTCCCTTACAGGATTGATCGGGTTACTGGGGCTGGTGAGTAGGGAATCGATCGTATAGATCAAGACCTTCCCGGCTTCAGTACCCGCTGCCAGCAGTTTGCCGTCGGGAGAGAAGGTCACCCTGGTCACTGATGCTGCACTTGGGATAAAAGCGCGCTCGATCAGGTCTTGCCCCCCATGGATGCGGATCCCAATCGATGAGCCTGAAGCAATCAACCCGCCGCCCGGTGAGAAGGCAACATCCCGGATGCGTCCGTCACCGATCAGCTTGATCTGTGAGAGAGAGGCTGCGTTCTCAGAGGTGATCTTTTCCAATTTGAGTGAAGGAACAACCATGGTGGGAGTAGGCAGAATAGTGGGTGATGCTTGTGGTTTTGGTGTCGAAATCACAGAACTCGTTGGAGGTATGATAGTCTTTATACTTGCGGTAGGTGTATTTAGACCCACAGTGGGAGGTGTTGGAGTGCAACCCCATAAAAGACTAATAAGAAGAATGCTGGTAATGAAACTTTGAATGATCTTCATGGATCCAATTAAACCATAAGAACGTAAGTTGAGCGTGATTAATTTCAGAATATGCTAGAATTTATCTTATGCCAAATCGTATCTACTTTGGGGATAATCTCCCCATTTTACAGACGCTGCCATCAGAGAGTGTCGATCTCATCTACATCGATCCGCCGTTCAACACCGGTAAGAAACAATCCCGCACCCAGATCAGGACTGAACGGGATGAACTGGGAGATCGGGTGGGGTTCCAGGGGAAACGTTACCAAACCACAAAAATCGGCTCAAAGGGATATATAGACTTGTTCGATGATTACCTGGCGTTTCTGGAGCCGCGATTGAGGGAGGCTTACCGGATCTTAAAACCCTGTGGCAGTCTTTATTTTCATATAGATTACCGTGAAGTACATTATTGCAAGATCTTATTGGATGCAATATTTAGCAGGGATTCATTCCTCAACGAGATCATCTGGGCATACGATTATGGCGCTCGTTCAAAGAGCAAATGGCCGACCAAACATGATAATATCCTGTGGTATGCAAAAGACCCGGATCATTACACCTTCAACCTGGATGCGGTTGACCGCATCCCCTACATGGCACCCGGATTGGTCGGGAAAGAAAAAGCTGAAAAGGGGAAAACCCCGACTGATACCTGGTGGCACACCATTGTTCCCACCAACGGGAAAGAAAAAACAGGCTATCCCACCCAGAAACCGCTTGGAATTCTGCGCCGGATCATTTCTGCCAGCTCAAACCCGAATGATATTGTGCTGGATTTCTTCGCCGGGAGTGGTACGACCGGTGCGGTCTGCCTTGAGCTTGACAGGCAGTTTATCCTCATCGATGAAAACCCGCAGGCGATCGAGGTGATGCAAAGCAGGTTCGCCGATCATCATGATATTGAATGGATCAGCTAACTATCCATCCCCATAAGTAGTTATTTTCGTAATTGGTACAAATTATGCACTTCATGACATATCCACCCGCTTTGGAGGGATATTTGCCCGTATTCAAAGGTAGGAGGCAGTTATGAGTGAAGATGCATTAAATCAGGGAATAGAATTGATCCGTTCAGGGAATATACCCATGGGATTAAAGGTATTGGCGGAACTCGTGAAAACGGATCCGCAAAATGACCTTGCGTGGGCCTGGTTGTCCGTTTGTTATGCAGAGCAAGAGCGGAAAATTTATTGCCTAAACCGCGCAGTTCGGATCAATCCCAAGAATCCGATCGCCCTTGAAGGTCTTGCTCGACTTGGTGAGCCTTTGCCTGTTGTTGCGCCAATAATTGAAGAGGCTCAACAAAGCGCCAAACAAACAGAGGATGTGCCTGCAACTTTAAGTGAAGGCCGGCCATCTGTGTTGTCAAAGTTCGAGACAGCAGAATCATCGACTACAGAACTGGAGCCGCCGGACTGGAGTGCAAAAGGCAGGCGCCCTCGCCTGGCTCGGAAAAACCGCGGGAAGACAAATCCCCTCCTCATCATAGTTCTAATCGTTCTATTGATTATCCTTGTGGTGGTATCCTGGTTTGTATTGCCCCGCATTATTAATCAGGCCTTTCCAGCAGCGAGTAATTTCAACGAAAATACCCAAGCATTGATCCAGGAAGTGGATCTGCTCATGGCGATCAGTGATGGCAGTAATAATTTGGGTGCATTTAAGACACAGCAAGCATTGGTTTACAAATCTTACGACCGCCTGTTACCTGAATGGCCGGCTTCGATGGTCTATCAGAAGAACGAGGTCGATACTGCTTTGAAAGGTTGGAGCGCTGTCGGGGCTATTGCTGATGTCGCCAAAGGATCGGCTGACTGCAAGGTTGAAGGCAGCCTGTTGGAGGAAGTAAAATCTTATACTAATGCTTTGGCAATCGACCTATCTTGCACTGAGTGGGCAACTGCTGTGTTGGATATTGCGAATAAACATTTTAACCAGGCCAGACCCGGGCTCGAAAGTTATTACGCCCGCAAATAAATCTATTTATGGCTGTTCCTGAAGAATTACATGAAATACTTTCACAATTGAAAGCCCTGGCTGTTCCAGCTAATATCAGCGGAATGGCCAGGTTTGGTATCAACCCGAATAATACACTGGGTGTTTCCATGCCCAGAATCCGGCAATTGGGGAAGCGGAAAAAGGATCACGATCTAGCCCTGGCTTTATGGAAGACCGGAATTCATGAAGCACGCATCCTGGCTTCCATCATTGACCAGCCGAAACTGTTGACAAGTCAACAAATGGATTCTTGGACTGCTGATTTTGATTCATGGGATGTTTGCGACCAGGTGTGCGGAAATTTATATTCAAGATCTCCCCTCGCTGTCGAAAAAGCTTTATCCTGGTCAAAATCGGATCGGGAGTTTGTGAAGCGGGCAGGGTTTGCATTGATGGCTTATATTGCAGTCCATGGTAAAAATGTGCCAGATACGGTTTTTATCCAATTTTTGGAAATCATTGAATCGTCTGCGGAAGATGGCAGGAATTTTGTAAAGAAAGCCGTCAACTGGGCATTAAGGCAGATCGGTAAGCGTGGTGGAGATCTCTACCAGCCGGCATTAGAGATAAGCAGGCGATTGGCATTATCCACTAACAAAACCTCCCGTTGGGTCGGAATGGATGCGGTGAAAGAACTGGAAGCACCATCCAAGTATGTAAAGAAACGATTGGGAAATAAATAACATTATATTTTTCCCATACTACAGCTCAAATTGAAGATTTACCTTATTTATATGGATTATTTCCCTTTCAGGCAATAAAATATAGTTAGATTATTATTCTGTTTTACGAGGTATGCATGAAAAAAGATCCCGGTTTTTCTGATAAATTACGATATTATTTTGATAATACCCTTGCCAAGGGTACCATTTCCCTCATTGGCTGGCTGGCAGTCATTTCCCTTGTGATCATCGTGATCGGTGCAGGAATAATTTCTCTAAGCGGGTTGCATCAGCCGGGAGGAGAAGCTCTCTCTTTTGGAGAAGCTGTTTGGGAAAGTTTGATGCGGACACTGGACGCTGGTACGATGGGTGGAGATGAGGGTTGGGGTTTCAGGTGGGTTATGTTCTTTGTAACTATCGGAGGAGTATTTATCATCAGTACCCTGATAGGTATTCTTACCAGCGGTTTGGAAAATAAAATTGATGAACTCCGCAAGGGACGATCTCCGGTCATAGAAAAGAACCATACAATAATTCTTGGGTGGACCGATCAGATCTTCACAATTATTTCGGAGTTGGTGGAAGCCAATGCTAACCAAAAAGATGCCTGTATTGTTCTACTTGGTGAAAAAGATAAGATTGAGATGCAGGATGAGGTTCGGGAAAGGATTCCTGTAACTAAAACAACAAGGATAGTAAGTAGAACCGGATCGCCTATTGATATGGCTGATCTTGAAATCGTCGGTATTAATTCCTCAAAATCAATCATCATCCTATCTCCAACAACCGAAGATCCAGATTCTGAGGTGATCAAGGTTCTTCTGGCGATCGTCAATAATCCTTCCAGAAGAGAAGAGCCATTTCATATCATCGCTGAAATAAGAGACCCTAAAAATCTGGGAGTTTCAAGAATGGTGGGAAAAGATGAAGTGGAATTGGTGCTGGTATCAACCCTTGTAGCCAGGATCATAGCCCAAACTTGTCGGCAATCCGGGTTATCTGTAGTCTATACTGAATTGCTGGATTTTGGCGGGGATGAAATTTATTTTAAGAGTCTGGATGCACTTGCCGGTAAGACTTTTCGGGAATGTTCACTTGCTTTTGAGGATTCTACATTGATCGGGCTGTTACCTGTATCTGGTAACCTTCAATTGAATCCTCCCATGGATACGATCATTCAACCCGGTGATAAATTAATATTTATCTCAGAAGATGACGACAAAGTAGTATTATCAAATACACTACATGTGGATGTGGATGAAGCTGTAATCGCCCGGGGAAGCGCTGAAGTCAACGAACCAGAACGCACCCTGATCCTTGGATGGAATTGGCGGGGGTTGGAGATTATCCATGAGCTGGACCATTATGTCCCTTTGGGCTCTGAAGTAACTGTTGTTGCCAGGGCGGAATCAACTCTTGATTCGATCAAAGAAGAGTGCAGAGACTTAATTAACCAATCTGTCCAAATCGTGGCAGGCGATACCACAGATAGAAAATTACTAGATGGTTTGGATATCGGGGCATACCAGCATGTAATTATCCTTTGCTATTCTGATTTGCTATCATTACAACAGGCTGATGCCCATACACTGGTGACACTGCTGCATTTGAGGGATATTTCAGAAAAGACCGGTAAAGTGTTTTCGATCGTTAGTGAAATGTTGGATATCCGCAACCGAAATCTAGCTGATGTTACCAGGGCGGATGATTTTATTGTGAGCAACAAAATAATTAGCTTAATGCTTGCGCAAATATCTGAGAACAAACAACTCAATGCAGTTTTCACAGATATTTTCGATCCCGATGGTTCCGAAATTTATCTAAAAAAATCTTCCCGTTATGTAAATTCCAACCAGCCAACCAATTTCTACACGATTACGGAATCAGCAGCCAGGCTTGGAGAGACAGCGATTGGTTACCGGATCAAATCACAAGCGAACGATCCTTCCAGGGCTTACGGTGTGGTTATAAACCCCAATAAATCGGACAAAATTATTTTTGTTGAAAAAGACAAGATTATTGTCATGGCAGAAAATTAGATGAAACCTCATACATACCCGATCCTGGATTTTGATCCGGCTGAAAAAGCCATCATCGAGCCGTCTCAGGTAATAAAAAAACAGGGTTATAGCAAAAAAGTGTTGATGTGTTTTTTTTATGATGTTTTCGAGAAACTGGTTGAATCTGGCCAAGCGAAAAAAGTGGACCGATTGGTATCTGAGTTGGGTGACAATGTGATCTATGAAATGCAATTACGAGAAAGCCATTTTATGCTGGTGCATCCCGGTATTGGAGCTCCTTTAGCAACGATTTGCTTGGAAGAGATGATAGCACGCGGGTGCAACCAGTTCATCGCCTGCGGAGGCTGTGGAGTATTGAATCCTGATATCGCAGTCGGTCATGTACTGGTACCAAATTGTGCTGTGAGGGATGAGGGTACTTCTTATGCATATTTTCCTCCAGCTGCGGAGGTGATGGCAAACAGCCGGGTACTTAATTCCATTGAAAACTCATTGAAGCGAATAATGGTGGATTACAGGTTAGTCAAAACATGGACAACTGATGCGGCATACCGCGAAACGATCGAGCGAACTCGCTTACGGAAATTGCAAGGCTGCAGCATAGTCGAAATGGAGACATCCGCATTTATGGCTGTTGCTCAATTTCGAGGTGTTGAATTTGGGCAGCTCTTATACGGAGGTGATTCTGTTCAGGAAGAAGGCTGGGATGATAGGGAGTGGCAAACACGCGGGAGTGTAAGGGAGAATTTATTCTGGCTTGCAGCTGAAGCATTGATCGACTTATAACTATTCATTTCGGTAAAAGGTGAAAGAAAAAATAAAGGTTATAACCAAATTATCGGTTATACCTTTATTTTTATTGATAATAATCACTTATATTTGATCAAGGATCGGAAACGTGATTTTGCAGTTGCCATATACCAGGCTCTGAATACATGGCCATACATTTTTATCCGGTTGGCGAACCCCTTAAATCCTCCGCGGTGAATTTCGCTTATTGGGTGACTCATACCCCGAAGTGCTACTTTTACCACTTTCCAGGATTGTTGGTGAACAGCCACGGTCATAGCCGTTTCAAGCCCATACCCAGCTGCGGCATCATGATCAATATATTGGAGCATATTCCGTCGAAGACAGCGTTGTCCGGTTAACCAGGGAGTAGCCCAATGAGAAAAATCCGATTTCCAATTCCCACCCTTGAATAACCCCAGGGTCATATCATAATTTCCTGAGAGGACCGGTTCACAAAGATCTACTATATGCGCAGGTGTTAATCCGCGCAGGTCGGCATCCAACATAAGTACATATTCAGATGTAACGGCTGCCCATGCAGTGAAGATGGATTGACCTTTCCCCATATTATGTGAATGCTGCAGCAAAATTATTCTTGGATCTTGGGGAAGATAGGATTGGACAATCGCATAAGTATCATCCTTTGAGCCATCATCCAGTACGATGATCTCTTTTATTCCAGTAACTTCCTGTAAAACACGCAGGACAGTTAGTATCCTTTCTCCTTCATTGTATGCCGGAATAACGACCGAAAACCTGCGCATATTCTCCCTTGTCTGGACGGACAAATATTTTATCACAACGAGATCACCTAATGTCCAGGTATTAAATCCCCTAAGACCGATTCTATTATGAAGATATTACTGTTAATAATCAATACGTAATAACTATTGTATAGTTGCGTATGAAAAATCTGCTCTTGACATTATTCCTTAATCCGGTAATATAATAGTAGACGTTAGACGTTTACCCTCTTCATGGATTATTGCCAATTTATGATTGAAAGATCAGAACCGGTAACAATAAAGATCAACCAGATTATCCGTGAAAGAGTAAAAAACGGTTCATACCGTCCTGGGTCACGTTTACCATCCGAACTTGAGCTCGCCGATGAATTTGGGGTGAGCAGATCCACATTACGAATAGCTGTCAATTCATTAGTCACCGAAGGAGTCATTATCCGAAAACATGGAAATGGCTCATTTATAAATCAACATGCTGTTCAATTTAACACACAATTACAAAACTTATGGAGTTTTCCTCAGCTTATCCGCGAAAGCGGTAGAATTCCAGAAATTCGATATTTAAATGGATTTTTCCGTCAATCCACCAAATCAGAAGAAGAAGTTCTCGAACTCATCTCTTCCCAACCAGTATATATTCTCCAGCGCCTTTTCCTGGCAGATAATTTTCCGGCAATTCATTCAACGAATATTATTCCTGCTGCCCTATTTGTTGCTGCTAATCCTAAACTAGATTCCCAACTCTCCATATATGAGATCTTATCAGGTTATTGTAACCTAGATTTAATTTATTCTGTCTCAGATCTACACGCTGAACCTGTCCCGGAGGACGTGAATAAGCATCTACAAATTGGAACTGATCGTTCAGTGATTGTTTTTAAGGATGTATTTTATACGAAAGAAAGTCAGCCGGTGGTCATGGGTTTGAACTATTATAATGATCAGATCCTATCATTACGTCTGGTTCGGAGTAAGGCATAAAAATCACAAATGATTACCTGGAGAGGATAAGGATCAACACGTAATGATAAACAGTGATAAGATAAAAAATTTCCTTAACCGTGCAATTGATGCTCTTCTTCCCCTTACGGCTGTACCTTTTGCATTATTGATTGGTGCTGTCTTATTACTATTCTTCAAAGTAAATCCGTTAGAGGCGTACCAATCATTGTTCCTCGGAGCGTTTGGAGATAAGACAGGAATCACACAAACCCTCGTTAAAGCTACTCCATTGCTGCTAGTTGGTCTTGGTGTGGCGATTGCTTTCCGTGGTGGTGTGATCAATATTGGCGGTGAAGGACAGGTGATTGTCGGGGCATTAGCCGCCACCGCTTTCTCAATTGCTTTAAGGCTATTGCCAGGTTGGATACTCATCCCTTCGACAATTCTTGTTGGAACTTTAGCCGGGGCAGCATGGGGTGCCATTCCTGGAAGCCTGAAGGCATGGCTGGGGGTAAACGAGATCCTGAGTACAGTGATGATGAATGCAATTGCATTACAACTGTCCAACTATTTATTGCGCGGACCGATGATAGACCCGGCGGAAATTGAAGCGGGAACCCGTATAGCTCAATCTGCACTCCTTCCAAAAGCTGTATGGTTGGCCAAATTGGTTCCAAAAACGCTGCTTCATAGCGGAGCAATTATTGCTGTCGTTTTGGCTATTGTTGTATATATTTTCCTGTGGCGGACGAGTATCGGCTACCGCATCCGGGCCGTCGGGTTGAATCCCCATGCATCCCGCTATGCTGGCATACCGGTAAAACTATACCAGATGCTGGCATTAACCTTGGGAGGTGCCTTCGCTGGAATGGCAGGATCAATTGAAGTGATCGGGGTCCAACACCGAATGATGGAGGGGCTTTCCAGTGGATATGGCTTTGCCGGTATAGTTGCTGCCTTATTCGGCAAACTTCACCCTCTCGGAGCGATTCCAGCGGCGATATTTTTTGGCGGGTTGATGGAAGGTGGAAATAAGATGCAGCGTGCCATGCAGGTACCATCTGCCCTTATCGATACTATTTTGGGATTGATCGTTCTTTTCGTTGTGAGCGCAGAAATTTGGAGTCGCTATCGCGCTCGCAGGAGACAAATGAATGGATGAGCTTTTTAAATTACCTGTCCTCTTAGGGATCTTATATAGTGGTATTCGACTCGCCACTCCTTATTTATATGCCTCCATTGGCGAAACAATTGCTCAAACTTCCGGAGTTTATAACCTCGGTGTTGACGGAATAATGCTCATGGGAGCATTCACAGGCTTTTATGTCGGTATGAAGACCGGTAACTTATGGCTGGGTCTATTAGCCGCGGCTATCACAGGCTTTCTGATGGGTTTATTGATGGCGTTTATAAGTGTTACTTTAAAAGCCGAGCAGGGTATCAGCGGAATTGGATTACAGTTATTCGGACTAGGCCTATCCACACTTTTATTTAAGATGACGATGGGTGGTGTGGAAAGCATCGCTGGATTCCCGCCCGTGAAAATACCGTTCCTTGGCGATCTACCTTTTTTGGGAGAGGCATTTTTTAATCACAATATCCTGGTGTATGGCGGGTTTCTCCTTGTTCCTATTGCCAGCTTTGTTTTAAACAAAACCACATTTGGACTTCAAATAAAGGCAGTTGGACAAAACCCACAGGCAGCTGACTCATTGGGTGTGAATGTGGCTCGAATTCGATATACGACCGTATGCCTGGGAGGAGTACTTTCAGGTATCGCTGGCGCTACCCTTTCCATTGCGCTGATCAATCTGTTCCAGGAAAACATGACCAACGGAATGGGTTTTATTGCTGTAGCACTGGTTTATTTTGGTAGTTGGAAACCGGGTGGTGTCCTGGTAGGTTCCCTGATATTTAGTTTTGTGAATGCATTCCAGGTTTGGTTACAGATCAAAGGCATCAATATCCCATCAGATTTTGCAGTCATGCTGCCTTACTTGCTCACAATTGTCGCACTGGTTTTTGCTGTGCGCCGCTCTGCTCAACCTGCAGCATTGAGTAAGCCATTCGAACGAGGGGAAATGTAACCCCATTAAATACATTACAAACTAGAGGAGGTGATGGAAAGACTAATTTCTTATCCGAGGATGTAAAGAGGTTTCAACCTATTAATCAATTAGAGGAGAATAAATGAATACAAAGTTCCATAAATTTAGCATATTGGTCGTGTTGTTTTCAATTTTGCTTGCCAGCTGTGCTCCTGCTGCACCAGTCGCCCCTGTAGCTCCTGTGGAAGTGACCAGGTTGGTTGAAGCAGCACCCGTGATTCAAGAAGTCGTGGTTACAGCAACCCCAGAAGTCATGGTAGAAAAACTATTCCGGGTTGCCATTGTAATGCCGTCCACGATCACAGATGCCGCTTTCAGCCAATCCATGTACGAAGGATTGTTGGTGGTTCAATCTGAAATGGGCAAAGACAAAATGGAAATAGCTTATTCCGAAAGCTTATTTAAAGTTCCGGATGCCGCTGCTGCCCTCCGCGACTATGCCACACAGGGTTTTGACCTGGTAATTGCCCATGGATCACAGTATGGCACTTCTTTACAGCAGATTGCCCCCGAATTTCCCGAGACCAGTTTTGCCTGGGGAACTTCCTTGAACACTTTCCAGGCGGATGGCATCAACAACGTTTTCGCCTATCAGGCTGAAGCACAACAAGGTGGATACGTTCTTGGTGTTCTCGCTGCAATGATCAGCAAATCTGGAAAAATGGGCATTTGCGGACCGGTAGAAGCAGGTGATGCCAAGCTGTATGTCGATGGATTCAAAACCGGTGCTACCGCTACGAAACCAGAAGTTGTCAACCAGGTTAACTATACTGGTTCGTTCTCTGATGTTTCCTTAATGGCCACCTGTGCTGAGACCCAAATTGCTGCTGGTGCAGATATCCTCACCGGCTCATCACAATCAGTTGTTGGAGCCATCGGTATCGCCAAGGATAACAATGTACTTTGGTTTGGTACACAGTGGGATCAGACCAGTCTGGCCCCCGAGGCAGTTGCCGCCAGCCAGATTTTCGACTGGACCGGAATCATTAAAGATATGGTGTCCAGCCGTAAAGCCGGTGTACTTGGTGGAAAAGCCTATACTCTTACATTTAAGAACGCAGGCCTTAGGATCCAATATAATGATGCAGTTGCAATCCCTGCTGAAGCTAAAGCCGCTGCCCAGGCAGCCATTGATGGCATCATGGGTGGAACCATCGACCCCCTCAAGGGACCGATCGTACCATAGTAAACCTTACAGATAGATCTCTCCCTTTGCCATCAAAATCGATGACAAAGGGAGAGTAGTCATAATGAATTATTTTTTAGGAATTAAGATGAATCCTCCAACAAATACCGGCATACACAAAAGAATTGACCAGTTGAAGATGGAAGATATTGTAAAGAGATTCCCTGGTGTTCTAGCAAATGATCATGTCAGCTTTGATGTGAAATCCGGAGAGATTCATGCCTTACTCGGTGAAAATGGTGCAGGGAAAAGCACCCTTATGCGCCAACTTTATGGCCTGTACCGTCCTGATTCAGGAAAAATTATTATAAATGGAGTCGAACATCATTTCCGTTACCCGCAGGATGCAATTCAGGCTGGAATTGGAATGATCCACCAGCACTTTATGCTGGTTCCATCATTAACCGTCGTAGAAAATGTAGCCCTTGGCCTTAAGTCAAGTAAAGGACCGCTACTGGAATTACCCAAAGTTGAAGAAAGGTTGATGACATTAAGCGAACAGTACCACATAAAAGTGGATCCAAGATGCTTTGTTTGGCAGCTAGCAGTAGGTGAGCAACAAAGGGTGGAAATATTAAAAGCGCTGTATCGCGGTGCTGATTTATTGATTCTGGATGAACCAACAGCTGTGCTTACTCCGCAAGAGGTCGATGAATTATTTGTCACTTTACGGCAAATGACGACAGATGGACATACCCTCATTTTTATTTCGCACAAACTGCATGAAGTGATTGACATAAGCAATCGCATTACAGTATTGCGGGATGGAAAAGTTGTGGGCACAACTATAAATGAAAACATCACAAAAGAAGAGTTGGCAACTATGATGGTGGGTAGACCTGTAATTTTGCAGTATGATAAAAAACCTGCCCACCTAGGTGATATTAAGTTAAGTGTTGAAAATTTATTCGTAGTAGGTGATCGAAAAAAAGATGCGCTCAAGAATATTTCCTTTGATATTCGATCAGGAGAAATACTGGGATTGGCCGGTGTTTCCGGAAATGGTCAGCGCGAACTGGCTGAAGCATTAGCTGGTTTACGATTAGTTCGCAAAGGAAAGATCACAATTAACGGTAAAGATGTTACCAAAGTGACTCCTGATAAAAGGATCCAATCCGGTCAATCTTATATTCCGGAAGAAAGAATGCGTGAAGGTGCTATTAAAGATTTTACCGTTGCAGAAAACTTTATTTTAGAGGACCATAATCATGAACCATTCTGCAGGGGAGTATTTCTGGATTTTCAAAAAATAGAAGATAC
Source organism: uncultured Leptolinea sp. (assembly GCA_964387025.1). GTDB lineage: Bacteria > Chloroflexota > Anaerolineae > Anaerolineales > Anaerolineaceae > PNON01. Next base: position 637,638 of record CAYLUZ010000001.1, read on the forward strand.
CACCCGGAAAATTGTGGATGAATATAACGTAAAAACACCATCCATAAAAACACCCATCAAGAATTTATCCGGGGGAAATATCCAAAAACTGATCCTTGCACGTGAATTATCGCGAAAACCAAATGTTCTAATCGCAGCACAGCCCACCCGCGGTGTTGATATTGGTGCGACGGAGTATATCCACCAAAAGCTGCTCGAGCAGAGGGATGCCGGGACTGCAACGATTTTGATATCTGAAGATCTGGATGAAATCAGAGCATTGTCTGACAGGATAATGGTATTCTACGAGGGGGAGATCATGGGCATATTACCCATTTCTGATGCGAATCCCGTTAAATTGGGATTGATGATGGCCGGTGCAGCAGGGTAATATCCTTCAATCCGTGCTCAATGTTCTTGACATGGTAAAATTCTGGTATATACTGACATTAATCGCTCAGGCATAGAGTGTGTTTGTGTTTAATTGAAAATATAAGGATCATGCGGCTATGAAAATGTCAATTTGGAATTTGCTCACAATCCTTCTTCTCATAGGCACTTTTGGGATGGTCGTGGTATTCGGGGCTGTGTTCATCCTCCCCAACCAGTTATTACCTGTTGGTATGCGCCCAATTAACATACCACCTACTTTAGTGCTGCCAACAGCTACAGAAACACCCTTTCAGTTTCCACCGACCTGGACAAAAGTTCCACCATTACCCACTGACACAAACACTCCCTTGCCAACAGCTACTCCGACATTGACAAATACTCCGCTTCCAACTAATACGATTTATGTAACCCCCAGCACAACATTAACTCCTTCGAAAACACAGACCTTTACAAGGACTGCGACAAATACTAAAAACCCGGTTTTCGTATCAACAGGTGCATCAAAAACGGCATCTAAGACAAAGGTAAAAACAGCTACCAAAACACCGACTGTTTGCCCGCCAGGAGTTTGTGGTATTCTTGCAAAAGACGACTTGGTAAATCCAGCAACATTCCCGGCATTTATTGATATTAACGTGATTGCCAATGATACTTTACATGGGGTGCCCGTAAAAATTCCACGATTATTCGACTGTGCCAATCAATGTGAAACAGATAAATGGGACCGATACACAACTCACCAAGGTGGTAAGGTAAGCATATTAACGAAAGAGTATTCTACTGTAGATGGAGTGATCCGATATACTCCCCCTGTCGGATTCTTCGGTATGGATTCGATCGATTATAAGATCACAACTGAAGGTGGCCAGGTGGACATGGCTACAGTTACATTCATGGTTACTGGCGTCAACCATAGCCCTCCATCAGATATCTCTGCACCCGCCATGTCTCTTTTAGAGGAGCAAACCGCTGGAATAACTGTAGGAAACTTCACAACTACCGATACAGGTGACCTTGTTGGTACATGGACCTATTCACTTGTGAGTGGCACAGGGAGTACGAATAATAGTTATTTCAGTTTATCCGGCAATGACCTAATTTCTGCGGCCATGGTCAACTGCGAAGTATTCCCCACTTTAAGCATCCGTGTCCGAACTACCGATTCGGATGGTTTTTATTATGAAGAAGCCTTTAATGTGACCGTTAATGATTTTAATGAATTCGCCCCATCCATTACCAGCGGAACAACAGCTACTGGTACTGCAAGTGTGCCATTCACCTACAGTGTTACTGCTAATGATGCAGATTGTAAAGATGTATTGACAATAACCGAGACGGGATTGGGAGGAGGATTATCCCTAGGTACTACGAGTTCATCTGGAGTAGCAATCATATCCGGTGCTTCACCGAGTGCAGGAACCTATACGGTCATTCTTACAGTTTCAGATGGTGTAAATACCGGAACCAAGACATTAACGATCATAATCAGCTAGAGGTTGCATGGCAGAGGAAATAACCAAGGACATATTCGCAAAACTGGTTTCCCTGGCAGCATTGGAGTTAAATCCAGACGAAGGCGAATATTTACGTGGACAGTTGAACAAACAGCTCCTGTCAGTGCATGAATTGGAGTCAATTCCACTCTCGGCTGACGTACCGTTGGCACGTCATGGCGTTCCTTTTCCAGCTGAAATTAGCCCCGAGCTGCGAAAAGATGCCAGGCAGCCTTTTCCAAATTCCAGCGAGATAATGGCGCAGGGACCTCAGACTGCAGATAATTATTTTGTCGTTCCAGAGATTCCGCATACCCGTTTGGAATGATGCTCTTGATGAAAGAAATACCGATTGGGTGAGTGGATATGTATAATTCCCTCACCCTCTCATTTTGTAATAAGGTGATGATAATATGCAACTGTGTGACCTCTCTGCACTCGAAATCTCCCGTCTTGTAAAAAACAAAAAAGCATCAGCTGTGGAAGTTCTTGAAAGCTGCCTGGAAAGGATCGGGCAGGTGGACGGCCGACCCGGAACCATTGACCCGGGTCCCATTACAGATGCAGACCGGCAACAGGTGCATGGTTTTATTACTGTTACACCCGATACCGCCCTCGAATCCGCTCAAAAAATAGATAAAATGGTCAAAGATGGCGAGGATGCAGGTATCTTCGCCGGGGTACCTTTTTCTGTGAAGGATATTTTTTGCACCAAAGGAATTCCATCCACTGCCGCATCACGGATCCTGGAGAATTTTTCACCTCCATATACTGCAACCTGTGTTGAGCAGATGACCAAAGCTGGAGCAGTCATGCTGGGAAAAGTGAACCTGGACGAATTCACATACGGTTCTTCCACTGAATCTTCAGCTTTTAAGCCTACCACCCGAAACCCCTGGAACCTTGCCTGTGTCCCGGGAGGTTCTTCTGGGGGAAGCGCTGCGGCAGTGGCTGCCGGAGAAGGTCCCCTTTCCTTGGGTACCGATACAGCCGGTTCAATCAGGCAGCCTGCTGCTTTTTGCGGTGTAGTGGGGGTAAAACCCACCTATGGCCGGGTAAGCCGTTACGGTGTGATCGCCTTTGCTTCGTCTATTGACTGTCCTGGACCTATTGCAAAAGATATCTCAGATGCAGCAGCCATGCTGAAAGTCATTGCTGGAGCCGATCCACATGACAGCACTGCAGCCTCTATACCCGTGGATGACTACATTGCAGAATTGGAAAAAGGAGTGAAAGGTCTGCGGATAGGGCTTTCCCCTGATTATTTCATGATCACCTACCCTGATCCAAATACTGGTGAAATGATAGAACAACTTCTGCCGGATGATATTGTTTCTCCGGTCAGGCGGGCAGCCGACCTATTAAAAGAGATGGGTGCTGAAATTATTGAAGATGTACCTATGCCCCACAATCGCTATGGCATTCCTGCTTACTTTGTCATCTCCAGGGTGGAAGCCTCCTCCAATCTGCATCGGTATGATGGGGTGAAGTATGGATACAGAACCCCGGGTGAAGTCGATGACCTACAATCCATGTACCGGCAATCCAGGGCGGAAGGATTCGGTTTGCAGCCAAAATTACGCATCTTGATGGGAATGTACGTCTCGGCAGCTCAGTATTCTGAGCAATACTATAACCGGGCTCTGAGGATAAGATCCCTGATCCGGAAAGATTTCGACGATGTTTTTGACCCCACCGGTAAGTATCGGCTGGATGCCCTGTTGACCCCCACTACTCCCACTCCAGCATTTGAAATTGACAAAGTGTACGGCGATTCTGTACTTATGCAATATGCCGATCAGTTGACAGTAGCAGCCAATCATGCCGGTATACCAGGACTATCCCTGCCCGGTGGATTAAGCAAGGAAGGATTACCGGTCGGACTTCAACTCCTGGGGCAGGACTTCTCAGAAGCGAAATTGCTGCGAATTGGCAGAGCTTTTGAGATGGCAACAGAAACGGATGAATGGCGAAAAGTAAAACCGGCAGTACTTCGTTAATATGGCTCCTTCTGAATTGAAACCAGTATCTTTACCTCCAATGGATGCTAGGATAGCTTCTGCCTTTGCACATGCTTCCATCCTTTTCCCGGGAATTGGAATATTTGTTCCATTAATTCTCTGGATCTATCGAAAAAAATACTCCCATTTTGTCAAAAGCCAAACATTACAAGCGCTGATCTTTCAGTTATTTCAATGGATCTGGATTCAGCTGATCGCCCTGGTAGTTTTCTTTGTTGTCTTCATCTATGCTTCCATCTCGACGGCAAGCCATCTGCCTCCGGAAGTTTATTCCAGCCGCATGCTGACAGCCATTATTGTATCCAATATTGTGATTGTTATTTGCTGGTTCATTTACCTGTTATTTGGCGTGATCGGTGCAGTTGTTTGTTTAACTGGCCGCATTTACCGGTATCCCTGGCTTGGCCGCTGGATCGACCAATATATTGCGAGGAGACAAGGTATTTCGTCTGATCCAGACCAGGGAACAGAATCCCACAATGCTGCATTTCCAGAGAGTATTACCGACAGGGAGGACCAGTTGGTAGCAGCGGTATCACATGCTACGATTCTTATCCCGTTGATGGGTTTCCTGGTTCCTTTTATTCTTGCGACTATGGATAAAGCTAAATCGCAGCAAAACCGATTCCAGGTGATGCAGTCTTTGATCTTTCAACTGTTGGGGCAGGTGATCAACTTTGTATTATTTGGGTGCCAGATGGTTCTGGTACTTATTATGGGGGTCCCAATAGTACTTTTGAATTTTGATGGGCAGCTCTTCACGAGTGAACCAGTTATACTTGGTATTGGATTGCTCGTTATTTTCCTATTGTTAATCAATTTTTTCGTTTTGTTAGTTACTCCTCTGCTGGCTACTTTGGGAATCGTTGCTTCTGTGCAGGTATTGAGAGGCAAAAAGTATCACTATACATTATTGGGCAGAATGTTGGCAAAAAGGATGGGTGTTTGATCCAAATCTTGCGAAGGAAGAAACAGCTTCGTAAGGAGGTTTCATGGAAATTTGTCCAATTTTGCCTAACAAAGTAAACTTATATCAGGAATAAGAAGAAGGATATAACATGACCGATTACGAACCAGTCATTGGGCTGGAAACCCACATTCAATTGAACACAGCCAGCAAGATTTTCTGTTCCTGCAAGGCGGATAGCTGGAATGATGCCCCCAACACCAATATCTGCCCGGTTTGCAGCGGATTGCCGGGAGTGCTGCCGGTCTTGAACAAAAAAGTGGTCGAAAAAGCAGTTTCATTAGCCCAGGCGATGCATTCCAATATCCAGTCGATTTCTTTCTTCGATCGTAAGAATTACTTTTACCCTGACCTGCCCAAAGGCTACCAGATCACGCAATATGACCAGCCGATCGGCAAGGGCGGGTATATGGATGTCCCGATGCCTGATGGAAAGACCTGCCGAGTAGGAATCTGGAAACTGCATATGGAAGAGGATGCCGGGAAAACGAAGAATGTCGCCGGCGAACGCTGGGTGGATTACAACCGCTGCGGTGTTCCCCTGATCGAAATGGTCACTGCCCCGGATATCCGCACTGCAGAAGAAGCCGGGCAGTATCTGATCCGGTTACGACAATTGCTGCGATGGTTGGGAATATCAGAAGCAGATATGGAAAAGGGGCAGTTACGCTGCGACGCGAATGTATCCATTCGGCTGAAGGGTGAGACAAAGCTCAACGCCAAGACTGAGATTAAAAATGTGAACTCCATTGAGGCAGTCAAATCAGCAATAGACAAAGAAATTGAACGCCAGATTCGTGAAGTGGAAGCTGGGAACCGGGTGGAAGCCTGGACCCTTGAATGGGATGAAGATGCCGGTGTCCTGAAAAAGATGCGTTCAAAGGAGACCGAAGCAGATTACCGCTATTTTCGCGAACCAGATTTACTTCCCGTCCGGTTGGATGATGAATGGCGGAACAAGATTCTGGCAGATTTCCCGGAACTACCTTTGGTACGACGGTCACGATTCGTTTCCGAGTATGGCTTACCCGAGTACGATGCAGAAGTCCTCACATCCGAACGGACGTTATCAGATTATTTTGAAGCAACAGTAAAGAACTATCCGGGCGACCCGAAACGCGTATCCAATTGGATCATGAATGATATATTACGGATGATCAATGATAAGGGCATTCCAGCCGGGGATCTCAAGCTAACGCCAGTCTATCTTGCTGATATTATAAAATTGGTTGATACAGGAACCGTGAATACATCCACTGGTAAAGCACTGCTTATCAAAGTGGAAGAATCTGGTTCCGCCCCCGGGAAGATCGTAGAAGGCGAAGGTCTGGCCCAGGTGAGTGATGATTCAGCCATCCGGCAGGTCTGCCAGGAGCTCATCTCTGAGAGCCCGAATGAGGTGGAATCTTATAAGGCTGGTAAGATTACCCTCATGGGTTGGTTTGTAGGCCAGGTAATGAAAAAAATGCGCGGGAAATCAGACCCGAACATAGCCCGCCAGGTGCTGGAAGAATTATTAAAGTAGTCCTGAGATTTTTTCCCCGAACAAATAACAAAAAGGAGTGTCTCAAAACACTCCTTTTTGTTTTAAATTGATTGATATCGGAAATAATTAATCTTTCCAGCTTGCTGTCATCTTTTGCAGGGTTTCATCCAGCGTTTCTGGAAGAACTCTGGTCTCCCCGATGGCAGTCATAAAATTGGTGTCACCCAGCCAACGAGGAAGTACGTGGAAATGAACGTGGTCTGCCACGCCAGCCCCGGCAGCTTCACCAATATTGCCCCCGAGATTAAATCCCTGTGGATTATATACCTTCCTTAAAACTGTGATCGCTTTGGATAACAATTCCATCATCTCAGCCCTGGTTTCCGGTGCCAGTTCTTCCAAAGTACTTTGATGCGCATTTGGAACGATCATTAAATGACCATTGGTATAGGGATAGCGATTGAGGATAACAAAAGCATTTTTCCCATGGTGAACTATCAATGACTGGCTATCTTCCTGTTCCAAAGCACAACAAAAAATGCAACCATTTTGAAGTTTAGGTCCTTGCATATATTTTTTCCGCCAGGGTGTCCAGAGTTGCTTCATGATGTTTTATTTTAGCATTGATTAAGCTCACATGATAGTATATTCAAAAATATTGACACGGGAATCACCCGCGAGTATGCTATATCTATGGAACAATTACCACTCTTCACCCAACGGTTTTGGACAGTAACAGAATTAACAACATATATCCGTAGGTTGTTGGAAAAAGAACCGGCAACCCAGGATTGTTGGGTGAAAGGGGAGATATCCAACCTTTCCCGTCCCGGTTCCGGCCACATCTATTTTACATTGAAGGACAGCAATGCTGCTCTGAAGTGTGTGGTTTGGAGGACAGATGCCAGCAAGATACGCATTTCCTGGATGGACGGAGCTGAAGTGGATGTTCATGGGCGCATCACGGTCTATGAGGTGAGCGGGCAATACCAGTTGATCGTGGATGCTGTTCAACCTGTCGGGGAAGGATACCTTTTCCAGGAATTCTTAAAATTGAAAGCGCGCCTGGAAGCGGAAGGATTATTTGACCCAGGTAGGAAACGTCCCATCCCCGGCGTTCCGAAAAGGATCGGGATCGTAACCTCTGCAACCGGGGCGGCTGTTCAGGATATGCTAAATACTATTCGCAGGCGATATCCCATTGCGGAAGTCATTCTTTGTCCAACACCAGTTCAGGGAATTGAAGCTCCGGCTCAAATTGTACAGGCATTGAAACGGGTGATCCGGGAAGGAAAACCGGATGTCGTTATCATAGCCAGGGGGGGAGGCTCCCTGGAAGACTTGTGGGCATTCAATGACGAGCAGGTGGTTCGAGCGATTGCGGAAACCATTGTACCGATTGTTACCGGCATTGGTCATGAAACAGATTTCACGCTGGCAGATTTTGCAGCAGACCTGCGTGCACCAACGCCAACCGCGGCAGCAGAACTGGTTACTCCAAACCGTATGGACCTGATCACGCAATTTCTGGGATACCAGAAATATTTGCTGGATATGACTAATAACACCATTCAACAATTGAGTCAGGATAATAAACAGCAGTCCTACCGATTGAAATTATCTTCTCCACTTTCGAGAGTACAGATGCAGCGCCAAAACCTGGATGATCAATTGGAAAGTATGCATTCTGCTATGGATCATCAGGCAGATTTACGGAAACTACGCCTGGCCGGAATTATGCATCAACTTAATTCGGTGAACCCTTCGTCGGTTTTGAACCGGGGGTATGCCATAGTAACGAATAAGGACTCCGGCCATATCGTTACCAGCGTCCGGCAGGTTGTGAAGGGTGATAAAATAAATATCCGCGTAAAAGATGGCGATTTTAATGCAGTGGCGGGAGAAGAAGGGTGATACATGTCTGAAAAGAAAATCATTCAAAAAGAAATTTACAGCTTGAAATATGAAGAAGCTGCCGCAGAATTGGATCAGATCGTTGAGCTGCTTGAAGAAGGCAATTTACCTTTGGAAAACACTCTGGTGCTATATGAACGGGGACAGGCATTATCCAAACATTGCGCTGAGTTATTGGACAAGGCTGAATTGAAAATTCGCACCCTGGCTGGTGACACTCCGCCCGCCTTTCAGACGCAAGAAGATTAATACCGCAAACATCATGGGAAATATATTTGATAACAATGTCTTGATCTGTTGTATGATCGCCTGGTTCCTGGCACAGATCTTAAAGATCCCGATCGATCTATGGCGGACACAAAAGATACACTGGGGCATATTCTTTAGTGCGGGCGGAATGCCAAGTTCTCACTCAGCCATGATGACTGCCACTACCCTGGGGATTGGTTTGTTCCACGGATTTAACGACCCGTTGTTCGGATTGGCGGTTGCCATTTCAATGATCGTTCTCTATGATGCAACGGGTGTGCGCCGCCAGGCAGGTATGCAAGCCCAAAAGATCAATAAAATTATCGATGAGTTATTACAGGGGCACCCGATCTCAGAAAAACAATTAAAAGAAGTCCTCGGGCACACACCGATAGAAGTTGGTGGAGGGGTTATTCTGGGAGTTGCGATCGCTCTGGCGGTCTGGTTTGTTCAGCGCTGAAAATTAAAAACGCATGGCATCCATATACAATGCCGGGAATTTATTGAATGTAGTTAATTCTATATACTGAGATCTTTCAGCAAGTTCTTCCCCGTTTTTACGTTCATTAATGGATAACAGCATATGCCTGGCTCCAGCACCGGCTGCATTGCCGACCTGGGAAAATTTTTCCATCGGCATGTCTGGAAACATCCCGATCTGGATAGCGCTTTTTATACTGATATAGGTGCCGAAAGCACCTGCGATGATCACCCGTTCGATGTCGTTGTCTGTGATTCCCGCCTGCGAAAGCAGTGATTCAATCCCTGCCCTGATCGCTGCTTTTGCCAGTTGAATTTCGCTTACATCTTTTCTGCTGACCAGGATATCATGGTTTTTTCCTGACTTCGGTTTTTGTGCCAATAAATATTTTTTCTGGGTGTTGCTCTCCACAATTCGCGGATGTGTCTTTTGAAGTACTCCGCGAGAATCAATGGCGCCATCCCTTAACATAACTGCCACTGCATCCAGGATCCCTGAGCCGCAAATACCAACCGGGGCGAGATCGTCAATCGTACTGTATTCCAGTTTTCCCTGGATCAGGTCCACTTTTTCAATCGCACCCGGAGCAGCGCGCATTCCCATCTCGATCCGGGCCCCTTCAAAAGCTGGTCCGGATGCGCAGGAACAGGAATACAATTTACCCCCGGTCTTCAAACTGATCTCTGTATTTGTCCCAATATCCAGGGCGACAACCGTATCAGCAGCGGAAAGGATCTGTGTATCCAGAAGCATGGCGATATGATCAGCGCCGACATACCCGGCGATATTGGGCGGCAGATAGATCAAACCAACAGGAGAGATATCCAGACCGATCTCCCGGGCATTCAACTCCATGGAGTGGGTGACTGCCGGAACATACGGAGCTTCCCCAAGCTGCCTGACAGGCAGGCCGGCGAAAAAATGATGCATGGCGGTATTTCCGACAACAACAGCATCCACGATCTGAGCAGGGTCGATGGATGTCTCCACACAGCATTCCCGGATGGCTTTGTTCAAGGCCTGGATCAGCAGAGAATGCATATCCTGTTCATTCCCTATGGATTGATTGGCATAACTGATGCGGGAGATCACATCTTCGCCAAAGGCGATCTGCGGATTCATAATTCCAGTCTGGTATCGAATTTCCCCGGTCTCCAGGTTCAGCAGGTAAAAGGCGATCTTTGTGGTTCCGATATCGACGGATATTCCAAAGATGGCTGATTGGTACGGTAATAATCCAACCACCTGCTTTCTGCGAACCAATGCCCTGCCTTTCTGTTCGGCATTATTATCAATCTCAGGAAGCAAATTCATGATCGACGGCGAACAGGTCAGACCAGTTATTCCTGATTTATCCAATATCTTGAGCAGCAGGGCGGCGCGGGCAATTGGATCTGAGGGTATGGGAAACGGAATTATAAAATCAACTGGTCTGACCAATGGATCGATCGCTGATGGACGCTCCAGACTCTCCAGTTGTAAGCGTTGTGGTCCGCTCAGCGAATCGGGTGGAACATCGAGTTTTGTGTCAGTGTAAACCCTGGTTTGGCATGCCAGGCGAACTCCGGCTGCGATATCTGCGGCTGATAGAGCTGCTTCTTCATCGGTGGTAATTTGAGAGACTTTCCCCCGGATCACTTTCACTTTGCAATCCTGGCATAAACCGTTGCCGCCACACACCGATAAAAGGGCAATGCCGCCTTTTTGTGCGGCCTCCAAAAGGGTTTGACCGGATTCGATGGTGACCCGTTTACCGATGGGTTCAAAAACCACCTGGACAGAATTCTTCTCAGGCATGCTCGTGATTCCCTTTATACCTGCAGGTTTCTCTCAAGTTGCAATACTCACAAGTGCTTCCGGTATCGAAAGGAGTTCTGCTAATGCCAAGGATGAAGGAGGCCGACTTGATCGGATCCATAAGCTTCGAGTCAGATAAGTAAATTCCGGCGCTGGCTGCATCCACCAGGTTGAATACCAATGGCTGACCTTCCTGCACACTCCAGCCTTCCAACCCGGGGCCAATTGGCTGGGAAACAAATTCTGAACTTGCGGAAGCTTCATTTTCGTACCGCCGGCAGACTTCCATGATGAGTTGTTCGACAGCCGCCGACCCAAGTGCATCCAGTGCCATCGATAGAACCGGATCTTCGGAGGACGTTTGACTGGCTAACTTTTCAAGGTCCTTCCCAATGGAGCAAACAAACGGGATGATGGTATGGGCATTCTTTAGCACATTGGAAACAAGCGAACTTGAAATCCTGATTTCATTTTCCAGGATGATCGCATTGTGGACAACATGCTTTACCGGGTAATAGTGGCTAACAACCACTGGTTTGACCAGTGGCATACCCAATGTAAGCGCATGTGAGGCTATCTCGTAGATGCCCGGTTTGCGGGTACGGATGATCTCCGGATCTGCACCCTGTGCGCGGATGATCTGGTCCTCAGTGATCGGAAGCACCCACTTCTTATCGATACTCATAACAAATCAGTTTCTCACTCAGTCAGTGGTCAGTTCTTCATTATCAATCCATGACTTAAGCTTCAGTGTATGGATTTATAACGCAGATTCTATCAATTGGTTATCATTATACATTCTTCAGTAGATATTATTTGTAAACATTGTAAAAATACGCTGGCAAGAAGATTGCACTATAATAACCTTGAGGTAAATCCTGTTTTGTATGGGGTTGTAATGGAAGAGGAAATTCAGAATAAACCCGAAGCAAGTAAGAATATCAGTTTCCAGGTGACCATGCTGTTCGGAGGGGCGGTAGTAGCCACTTTGGCACAGTGGGTGCGTGGTTCTGCCTACCTCGAACTGCGCTGGGTCCCTAATATTTTCTTTGCCATCGGGATTATTTTCTTCCTGTTTGGTGCCTGGAGCATTGACAACAGCCGGATGCCGAAATGGGTGGAAAAAAATGTGAATTGTGTGTCAGGTTGGTTTCATATATCTCCGACCAAACTGATCTATATATTCTTCAGTATCATACTGGTGATGATCGCAACGCTTGCGGATGGATACGAAGCCAAAATGTTGAACCCGTTGGCAGCAATGTTCTGCTGGGCAGGAGCTATTTTTCTCATAATTGCAGCTGCCTGGGAACAGAAACTTCAAAAGATCACCATTTCGCGTCCTTCTCTGATCTGGTTCCTGGTCATCTTTTTGGTGGCACTTGCTTTGCGTGTGACCAATATGACTTACATTCCGGTGGTTCTATCCGGAGACGAGGCATCTTCCGGCCTTCACACAGTCAATTTTCTTAAGGGATATACCAACAATCCGTTTAACGTAGGGTGGTTTTCCTTCCCATCATTGTATTTTCTACTCCAAACGGTAGGCATATCAATTCTTGGGCAAACCACGGTAGGATTAAGGGTCACCGCTGCAATTATTGGCGCTCTGACTGTTGCCACCCTTTACCTGGCTGTACGGGCTATGTTTGGCCAACGAACAGCCCTGATCGCTGCGGCGATCCTTGCTTTTTCACATTTTCATATTAATTTCAGCCGGATCGGCCTCAACAATATCTGGGACGGATTGGGGTTTGTGGTTGCCATTGGTGCTCTCTGGTGGGGGTGGAAAGCCGAGCGCAGGGCTGCTTTCCTTCTATCCGGCCTGGCGATGGGTTTCGCCCAGTATTTTTATACAACCTCCCGTGGAATTGTGGCTGTCGTGTTCATCTGGCTTATTCTGGTTGCCATTCAGGATTGGAAGAAATTCAAGCGCATGCTGCCAAATATCCTGATCATGTTCATCAGCGCATTTATCGTTGTATTGCCATTGGCCTGGTTTTTCATCAAATACCCGAATGAATTTATGGCACCCATGTCCAGGGTAACCATTCTTGGAGATTGGCTAAGTTTCAATATGAAAGCGACCGGGAAACCGATGTGGCGATTGCTCTATGAACAGTTAAGCTCCGGATTCCTGGCTTATACCGATTTGCCATTGCGAGCCTGGTACACCCCCGGCACACCTTTATTACGCAGGCCGGAAGCAGTGATCTTTCTGCTTGGTGTGGGTTTGTTGCTGCTCAAGATCAAAGACAACCGCAACTGGCTGATCCTTTCATGGTTGCTGGTTTTTGCAGTATCTGGTGCATTAAGTGAAAGCACCCCGGCCGCTCAACGTTACGTGGCAGCCATTCCCGCCTGTGCTATTGTGATCGGTTATGGTTTTAACCGGATGATCGAACTGGCGGGAAAGATCTGGGAGAAGCGCATCAAGGTGATCACGGTCATTGTCATGGTTTGCGCCATGGTGGTGGCGGTGGATGATGCGCGTTTTTATTTTTATGATTACACCCGTAGAAGCGATTTCGGCGGCTACCACGGGCAGATCGCCCAGCACCTGGCGAATACATTGAAGAGTTATGATAGTTCCTGGGTGGTGATATTCTCCGGCTGGCCTGAAATGGGATATTATTCGATTTCCAGCCTGCCTTACCTCGTACCCAATATAACAGGGATCGATATATTCAAACCATGGGGCGATCCTGAGAATCCGATGATTAAACCGGGTAAGTATCTATTTGTGTTTCTACCAGTGCGACAGGTAGACTTCGAGGCGTGCAAAGCACAATTCCCTGGCGGCACCGTCAGTACCGAGTATGGGCCTATGCCATGGAATGAACTGCTGTATTACCTCTACAAGGTCGAAATACACTAACTGCCTGCTATAATAAGCAAGCATATGATCACAGAACCCCAAAACGAGACAATGGTTAAGAATCCACAATATAAACTCTCGTTGTTTATGACCATAGTGATTTGTTTTATCATCCTCGGGTCGGGTTTCGAATTGTATCGTGTAGCCCAATATATTCAAAACTGGCAGTTTTTACTCACCATGATCGATCCATTGCAACTGTGGCTCCTGGCAAACCTGGCGTTTATCCTTTTTACAGCCAGCATACCCATTTTTGCAGGACTAGTCACCCGTTCCGCATGGGCGCCAGTTTGGAGCATCCGCTACCTGGCATTTTCCACCCTGGTTGGAATCAGCCGGACGGTACTATTTTCAAAGGATCCGTTCGCACCCATACACTGGTTGAGTCTCGGGCTGCAGGTTTTGGTATTGATCACACTGGTGGTTGTATTATTTGTTAATGGTGTCCGAAAGGTAGTGTATGCAGACAAGCAATGATCGCGAAATTGAAGTCAAATTTTACCTGCTCAACCCACAGTCCTTTATGGAAAACCTGGAAACCAATGGAGCCGTTTTATCCCAACCGCGGGTAAATGAGTGGAATCTGCGGTTTGACTCGCTTAACCACGGGTTGAGTTCCACCGGCCAGGTGCTGCGCCTGCGCAAAGATCAGATCAGCCGCCTGACTTATAAAAGTGAAGCCGCGTTGAGCGAGGAAGTCTCTGACCGCCAGGAATTGGAAGTGGAAGTCAGTAATTTTGACACCATGCGAAAAATACTGGAAGTCCTTGGCTACTCGGTATTCGTGATGTACGAAAAATTCCGGACCACCTGGCATTATATGGATTGTGAAGTCACCCTGGATGAAATGCCTTTTGGCTTTTTTTGCGAAATTGAAGCCCCGGATCCCGAAAAGATCAGGAGAGTGGTCGATTCCCTGTTTTTGCACTGGGATTCCCGCATATTAACCAGCTATCTGGGAATTTTTACAGCTCTCAAGAACAGCCGAAAGCTAAAGGTCGAAAACCTGATCTTCTCTGCCTTTGAAAAAACCAAAGTTACACAATCGGATTTTGAGGCGATCAATATTCATCCGGCGGACATGTAAACCGGGACATCAACCTCAGCTACTTTTCTGACAGCTCTTTTCCCCACGAAATTTTTACCGGAAGCACCGTTTGGCTGCATAAGAATTCCACCAGTGCCTGCATTTTCTCGCTGCTGCCTGTAGTGTAGTAGCTGTTCGGTATGCCGGTATTTCTGCCAGCCAGCCAGCCGTGTTCATGAAGTAACCTGGCCACCTGCTTGGCGATGGCCGGAGCCGGATCGATGACCCTGACAGAGTCACCGGCAATTTGCCTGATCTGCGGGATCACGAACGGGTAATGCGTGCAGCCCATGACAATTGTATCGACATTCTGCTCGAGCATGGGGTCGATCGCATTGTGCAGGATCTGAATGGTCATCGCATCGTCGAGCTTTCCTTTTTCGATCTGGTCTACCAACCCGGGGCAGGTGTTTTGCAAAACCGTGACTCCGTGGGCGAATCTTTCGACCACGGATGCATATAATTCGCTTTGAAAAGTCGCCGGGGTAGCCAGCACGCCCACCACTCCGGTAATAGTATTTTCCGCTGCAGGTTTGACTGCCGGCTCCATGCCGACAAATGGAGTGTTCGGGAATGTCATGCGCAGGTGATGCAAGGCTGCCGCCGAGGCTGTATTACAGGCGACCACGATGAGTCCGGCACCCTGTTTTAACAGGAAGCGGGTGATCTCCTCGGAGAATGCTCTCACTTGTTCAAGGGGCCGGGAACCGTATGGCACATGCACCTGGTCTCCCAGGTAGATGGTGGGCTGGGCAGGTAGAAGGGCCTGGATTGCCTGCAAAACCGACAATCCGCCAATACCGGAATCGAAGATTCCGATCGGCAGCAGCGGTTTCAGCCTGGAACTAATTTCACCCATTCTTTTCCTTGAATTCTCTGGCGGCAGATACCAAACTCGAAAAGAGTGCCCGGGAAGAAGGATCTTCAGTAAGAGCTTCAGGATGCCACTGGACACCCAGAAAATATCCGCCTCGATCGGTTTCGACACCTTCCACCAGGCCATCACTGGCGATCGCATTGACTATCAGGCCTGACCCTAAACACTCGATCCCCTGGTGATGCAGGCTGTTCACCTCCAACGTCGCGGGTGCGACTATATTCGACAGTCGCGTGCCGCTTTGTACAGCCGTGGTGTGAACGAGGGTGGTGAATGATTTATTGGAATGCTGGATGACTTTGCCAAATTGATCGTCAAGGTCGGTAAATAATGTCCCTCCCATGGCGACATTGATCACCTGCAATCCGCGGCAGATTCCCAGCAATGGGATGGACCTTTTGCCGGCCAGCCGCACAAGTTCCAGCTCCATGCGGTCGCGGTCTACATTAACGTCATAGACTTTGGAATGTGCTTTACCATTAAATATTTCCGGGTCGATATCGCCACCGCCCGAGATCAGGATACCATCCATTTGGGATGCGATCTGATCCACCTGCCGGCTGTCCAGTCCGACTGGCAGCAGGACCGGTATTCCGCCGGCTTTTATGACGGACTGAATATAATACTCCCAAATGGTTATATGGGGTTGTTCGATGTTTTCCCGTTTGGTGGTGATGGCGATAATTGGTTGCAGCATGTTCAGGTCTCCCGTTTCATTTTATCCAGAACAGCAAAAGGGTGCAACCCAATAAGGCTGCACCCGGTAAAAGTCGAATCAGTTGGTATTAGCTGAATTTCTGCTTGAGTCTTGCACCCTTGCCTGTGCGGTCGCGCAGGAAGTACATGCGGGCGCGGCGGACGACATTGCTGCGTTCCACGACCACTTTTTCAATGCGGGGAGAGTGCAGCAGGAAGGTTCGTTCCACACCAATGCTGTTGCTGGCAACACGCCGAACGGTGAAGGTGGCGTTGTTACCGCTCTTGGCGGTGTAGAGGACAGTGCCCTTGAATTCCTGAATACGTTCGCGGGTGCCTTCTTTGATCTTCACATGAACGCTGACCGTATCGCCCGGACGCAGGGCTGGGATATTTGGATTATCGGGTGCCTGAACGGCTTTCATTAAGTCTGTCATTTTCTCAGTTCCTTACATTACAAACTAATTACGCCATCTCGGCGCGAAGGCAAAGTATATCACAGGGTGTATGACTCTGCAAGGAATCTGCTTTGACAGAATCTAATAACTTATCTGTAAACGGATCAATTTCCGATGATATCTGCTTCGGACAAACCAAGGACCGTCTCGGCTGCAGAGATACATGCATCCGGGTTCCCATCGATCACCAACTCAATGCGGCTGTAATTCTCCCAGTTTCCAGGGGGGTAGTGATATACGACCAGGACTGCCTCACCGGTAGTTGTATCCATCCATTTCTCCACCTGGTATTCGATGGCTCCTAATTGCTGAAGATACTGTGTTGAGGTCCATGTTTCAGGAACGCCATGTCCGAGATTGTCGTGTAGAATGCAGCCAAATTGGATGTGAATGAGATCATATACATCCTGGCCACTCATCGCAGAATCCGCACCGACTTTGAACTCAACTTGCCATATCGAAGGGTCATATGTTAAATATGTCACTTTTGAATAGCCGATCTGGGCTTTGGATAGCTCTGGTGTTGCTGTTGGCGCAGTGGTTTCGGTTGGTATAACCGGCTGCACTGTGGGTAATGGTTTGGGTTGTGTATTCTCCGTTGGAGCCGGTTCCTGCGTGGCAGCAGCTGGTTTGACAACAGGTGCACTGCATGCGAGCATGGTCGACAAGATCATGACGAGAGCGACAGATATAGAAATCTTGTTTTTCATAATGACCTCATATTTTCTCATTAAATGCGCTGATTAATCATAGCATTCAAATAATTATTCGCAAAGATTATCCTGTCATAAATAGAACAATGGCAGATAAATAAGAGAGTTGGGGAAAGCTGGAACTGAACAGCTAACTCTTAGTTCATCCATGTATATAATTAGGAATAATGGAAGTAGTAAGTAGTGAGTAGGATGGGCTGAAGCCCATCAACCAGGGAGACCTACGGTCAAACCCGGGTGCTCGGACAAAACACCGGGATCTACGCTTCGCTCCGACGTTCGGTGGTGTCCTTTCTGCTCCGCTTCAAGGATGATCTCACCATCGCGAAAAGGTGAAATCATAGACCCATTTGGGTCGACACGCAGGTCGACCACTACAATTACTTAACCGTAATATCAATCGAAAAGGTCTGGATCGGGGGAACGTCTGCTTCAAACGAGCGGTAATACTTCAGATCCACCCTGGTGGTCCCTGCTTTGACTGCTTTCACATTAAAGCTATACTTCCCGCCTGACCCAACCAGGTTTCCGCCGGATTTGTATTCCGGGTCACCCTGCAGCTCAACGATGCCATCCGTGTTCGGCAGCATTTCCCACTGATAGCCGGTGGTTGGGTTACCCTCCAGGGTGATGACGAGCATATCCCCTGTTTGCAAATCCACGCTGGTTCCATTCTGGGATTCATTCACCTTCACAGTGGTTTTTCCCGTGCAGCCGGAAAGCAGGGAAAATAACAAGATGCAAATAAAAACGAATTGAAGTTTTTTATACATTCCATCTCCATCCTTGATGATCTTTCCGACCCCAAACACACTGCTGATTAAGCTGTGGCCAGGTAACCGATCTCAGTCATCCATTCCAGCATTTTGCAGTCGATCTGGTCGCGCACCTGGCGGAATTTATTCAGTTTTTCTTCCTTCGTTCCTTCGAAAGCTGCCGGATCGTCGAATTGCCAATGTATCCGGATTCCCTGTCCGGGAAAGAAAGGACATTTCTCTTCAGCCTCGCTGCAAACGGTAATGAGATAATTGAAGTTTTCTTTGCCAATATAATCATTCATGTGCTTGGATCTGTGACCGCTCATGTCATAACCCATTTCAGTCATTACCTCAATGGTCAACGGGTTGATCCCCTTGGGTTCCACTCCAGCACTGACTACCTCAAATTGTTCACCGTTATGCCAGCGCAATAGTCCTTCTGCCATTTGGCTGCGGGCAGAATTCCCAACGCATAAAAACAATACTCTACATTTTTTCATAATCATCCTCAAATTTCTCTTTCACTATTATATATGACTATGATTAAGAAGGTATCAAGGTGGTATTAACAAATAGTAATGATCAAATTGTTCTGGATCAGCCAATTCATCCACTGTGTGTCTGTTTCATATTTCAAGTGTATGGATATTATATAATTCCCCGCATGTTCTTATGCTTTACTTTTAGAACATGTCACCTCTATAAAAGGAAGGTAAAACCTTTTTAAGTGGTCTCTTGCGGATTCTGGGATAAAATAGAGGAACAAATCCACCAGATACGAAACAGGCAGGCAGATTAATGATCGACCTTGACACAGCAGCACCTTCCACTGAAATAGCCATAGAATCGCGGGACCTGAATATCCATTATGGAAAATTTCGGGCGGTGAAGGATGTTTCGTTAAAAGTGGAAAAGCAGAAGATCACTGCCATCATCGGCTCATCCGGCTGCGGCAAGAGCACGGTATTACGTTCCTTCAACCGCATGAACGATTTTATCCGCATTGCCCGCATCAGCGGCGAAGTGATCTTCCACGGGCAAAACCTGTATGATCCATCGGTGGATCCGGTGCAGGTTCGCCGGCTGATCGGGATGGTCTTCCAGAAACCCAACCCGTTCCCCAAATCGATCTATGACAATATCGCCTGGGGGGCAAAGATCAATGGCTACCGCGACCATACAGATGAACTTGTTGAAACAACTTTACGGCAGGCAGCCCTTTGGGATGAAGTGAAAGATAATTTGCATAAAGGCGCTCTGGAACTCTCTGGCGGCCAACAGCAAAGATTGTGCATCGCCCGGGCGCTGGCGGTCAAACCAGAGATCATCCTGATGGATGAACCCTGTTCGGCGCTTGACCCGATCGCGACATTGAAAATCGAAGACTTGATGCGTGAACTATCCCAAAATTACACTATAATAATCGTTACACACAACATGCAGCAGGCAGCCAGGGCTTCCGACAAGACCGCCTTTTTTACCATGGATCATGACCGGGCGGGCATCATGGTGGAATTTGGAGATACTAAACAGATCTTTACGAACCCCAAAAACCGCATCACCGAAGATTACATCACCGGAAGGTTCGGATGAATCCTGATCATTGTTATCAGAGAGATAAGGAGGCGATATGCCCCGTGAAACACTAGATAGAGAAATAAGAGAACTTCTGGATGATATTCTCACTCTAGGTAGCCTGGTTGAAAAAAATATTGTGGATGCAATGACTGGGTTAAAGACCAGGAACACCAGACTTTCCCGTGAGGTCTTTCTGTCTGATCAAAAAGTAAATCAGAAGCGGTTTGACATCGAAAGCAATACATTACTGGTAATCGCCACCCAACAGCCCATGGCACATGACCTGCGCCTGTTGGCTGCAATACTAGAGATCGCCGGGGAATTGGAACGCATTGGCGATTACGCCAAGGGGAATGCCAAGATCAATACCCTGCTTGAAAATACCTTGCTGCAAGCCCCCATCCTGGAGCTTGAGGCAATGTCTGATCTGGCTGTATCTATGCTGCACAGATCGATCACCGCCTTCATCAAGGAAGATGAAAAAGCTGCCAGGGAAATACCAGAAGAAGATGACAAGGTCGATAAAATGTATGAACGCATTAATCGACAGTTGGTGGAATTGATGATCCAGAATCCGGAATTCATTGATCACGCCAATTACTACATGTGGGCTGCCCATAATCTTGAACGGACAGCCGACCGGGTAAGTAATATTTGTGAAAGAACAATATTTGTGGTCACCGGCGAATTGCTTGAAGTTTCCACAAATGATGAAGAAATTATTTAAGAGGAGGATTAGATGCTGCAACCAAATCCGTATCCTGGCAAGTTGATCATAGTGGAAGGTATTGATGGAAGTGGAAAATCCACTCAAATAGATTTACTTGCCAAATGGATGAGATCCCAAGGCAGGTCGGTTTATTTCTCTGAATGGAATTCATCCGACCTGGTGAAAAGCACAACCCGCCTGGCTAAATCGGAGAAGATGTTTACTCCTACTACTTTCAGCCTGCTGCAGGCAACTGATTTTGCTGAACGTTGGGAAAACCGCATCTATCCGCAATTAAAAGCCGGCGCTTTGGTCCTGGCTGACCGCTTTGCATTTACCGCTTTTGCCAGGGACGTTGCCCGCGGGGTGGACAGGCAATGGGTCCGAAATTTATATTCATTCGCCTTGCAGCCTGATATTGCGCTCTATTTTTCAGTTCCACTGGATATCGCTGTCGAGCGGATTACATCCAGCCGGGCGAAGATCAAATATTATGAAGCGGGAATGGATCTGGGTCTATCGGATAATAAGGTTACCAGCTTCAGATTATTCCAACAAATGGTCATTGATGAATATGAAAGTATGATCCCTGAATTCAACCTGACGAAAATTGACGGGACGCTGCCTGTTCAGAAGCAGCAAAAACTGGTTCGTCAGGTGGTGAAGGGTATCCTGAAAGATTGGCGGGGTCTGGTAGATCCATTTCCAACGCTCCAGCATGTGCAAACAGAATTAAGCCCGATCGATGAAACCACAGAGACAGGGGAAGGTGTGGCATGAAAAAGAATATAT
Organism: uncultured Leptolinea sp.; assembly: GCA_964387025.1. Lineage (GTDB taxonomy): Bacteria > Chloroflexota > Anaerolineae > Anaerolineales > Anaerolineaceae > PNON01. The sequence continues at coordinate 658,964 of CAYLUZ010000001.1, forward strand.
TTTTTGGTGCAGGGTTTCCATATATGGCGAATAAAGGTCTGCCGGGCAAATTGATCGTGCTGGAAGGCACCGATGGTGTTGGTCGTTCCACGCAAATTCAATTACTGCGAAAATGGCTTGAGGATGAAGGTTTCGCAGTTTCTGATACAGGATTACGCCGCTCTGCTTTGACCCAACCGGGATTGGAAGCTGCCAAGAGCGGTCACACGATGAGCAAGAAAGCACTCAGCCTGTTCTATGCCACCGATTTCGCGGACCGCCTGGAAAACCAGATCATCCCCGCGTTGAAAGCCGGGTTTTATGTACTTTCAGACCGGTACTTTTTTTCGGTCATCGCCCGGGATATCGTCCGAGGAGCGGACCCGAAATGGGCCCGTGATGTGTATGGTTTTGCCCTCAAACCGGATATTGTGTTCTACTTGAAGTGTGACCTGCACCATATCATTACCCGTATGATCAATGGACGCGGTTTTGATTATTGGGAATCGGGTATGGATATTCGCTGTGCTGACAACTTATATGACAGCTTTGTGGTGTATCAATCCAGGCTGATCGAGCAGTTCGACGGCATGGCCAAAGAATATAAGTTCAAGACAATTAATGCGAATCTGCCGGTGCCGAGTGTGTTTGAAGAGCTTAAAAATCAGGTTAAATTATTTATCCGGCGCCAGGAACACCGCTAACATCAAACGACCACACAGACAACCGAACCTGCACTTGTCTTTTCCACCTCGATCCGGGATGGAAAAGCATCTTTTAATTCTTCCAGGTGTGTGATCACCAGGATCTTTGCAAAATCAGTCTGTACCAGGTTGATGGCTTCGACCAATCTCTGCCGGCCGATCGCATCCTGGCTGCCAAAACCTTCATCTATGACCAGAGTCTGCAGCCTGGCCCCGGCACGTTGAGCCAACACCCGTGAGAGCGCCAGGCGGATGGCAAAATTCACCCTGAAAGCTTCTCCGCCTGAGAACATCTCGTAATCCCTGACTCCGGTTGCATCGCTGATCTGGATATCCAGGGTCTCTTTTTTATCTTCCCGATTTTTATCTTTATAATCCCGCTGCGTCACAAAGCGCACCGACATTTCTCCGGCTGTCAGGCGATCCAGCAGGTCATTGGCTTCGGCCTCGATCTCAGGCAGCGCCTGTTCGATCAGCAGGGCAGGTACGCCGTCTTTCCCGAAGGCACGTTCGAGCTGTTTATACTGGTCGATCTGTTTTGCAATGGCTTCGCGCTCCCCCTGGAACTCTTTTCTCTTTATCCTCAATGAGGCAAGCACCTCCACCTTCTGGCGGGCAGCGGCTGTGTCATCCCTGAGGGCATTTTCCTGTTCAATTGCCCGGCGGAAATCCAATTCCGCTTCAGCCAGGTCGGGCATCCCGGCAGTTTTGTCCGCATAATCGTTTTCTGCTTCCAATGTACTTTTTTCCAGAGTGTCCAGTTCCTCTTTCGCGGAATTCTGTTGGATCTTCAGGTCGTGGATCTGCCTTTCGAGGGGGGCGATGGCGCTGCGTGTGTTTTCGAGTTTCCGGTATTCAACATCAATATTGCGCAGGTTTTGTTCCTGTATACGCAGATCCTCATGCACAACGGCGTCGTATTTAAGTGCGAGGATGTCTTTTTCTATCCTTATCAGGCTGGACCTTTCATCCAGAGCATAAGATTCAGTCTGAAGAGTTTCTTCCACTATGGGTAAACGAATCATGCCGGTGTTCTCCCATCTCTCAACTTCCGGTTCCCTATCGCCCAACCATGCGCGGGTCACATCAGTTTTTCGCTCCAAAGCATGTTTTTCCGTTTCAAGCCTGGCAATGGTTTGCAGTTCTCCATCCAGGGCTTTCAGGCGGGCATCGATCGTATTGATCCGGGTTTGATTTTCCCGGTGTTCATCGCCCAGCTTTTTTCCATCCGCTTCGATCTCTTCCACAAGGGTTTCCCGATGGTCGGGGCTGAGGTCTTGTCCACAGAAGGGGCAGGTGGGTTCGTGGGTGGACTGCATATTATCCCGGCGGGCTGAAAGCAAGCCCATCTCTGCCCGCAAGCGTTTATTCTCTGCCGAGATATCTTCCTTTTCCAGGCGTAGTTCCTCTTTTTGGAGTTCTAACCCCGGTTTTCGGCTTATTTGCTCGTCTAATTCTGCTAAGAGTTTCAATTCACGTTCAAAATCTTTTTTCCGGGCAGGTATTTCCTTCAATAGTCCTTCTACACTGGCTTTTGATTCCAGTAGGTATTTCAACTCCTGCTCCAGTGAACTCCTGGCTTTTTCTATGGCAAGGAAGGGAGCCGTTTTTTCTTCGCGTAGATTATGGAACTTTCCCGCGAGAACTTCCAACCCTTCCAGTGAGGTGCGTAATCCCTTCCATTTTTTATAATTTTCCGTGATCTCCATTGACCTGGATAACAACTGATTCATTTCTTCCTGTTCACTTTTACGGATTTCAAGCAGGGAAACAGTCGAATCGAATGCTTTCCGTTTGACTGTCAACTGGTTATTTAATATTTCCAACTGCTTTTTTTGTTCTTTCAACATTCCATCCAACAGCCGTAAACTGTTGAGAGAATTCTCCAGGCTTTTCTTTTGTTGGGATAATTGGATCAATGACTGGTTTAATTCCTCAAATCGCGTTTTTCGTGTGGTCTCCTCATTCAGTTCTTCATCTATTTCCGCGACTCGCAGATCGATCATGGAACGATCTGTCTCCAGTTTCCTCCTTTTTTCAGCGGCTTTTTTATTGTACGCATCCCAAATATCCAATCCCAATATGCTCCCCAGGATCTTCTTCCGTTCGGTGGGATTTTTCTGGGCGAATTGGTCCGCCCGGCCTTGCAGGAAGAAAGAAGCGTTTGTGAATGTATCAAAATCCATGCGTAAAATTCGGACGATAGTTTCCTGGGTTTTAGAAATGGATTTTTCAGTGAGCTGTTTCCATTGGGTCTTACCATCTTCAGTGATGTAATTCAGGAATAGATCCAGCGTCCCGGTTTTATTGCGTGGCTTTCGGCGCACAATTCGATAAACCAGTCCCTCATATTCAAAATCCAAAGTGACTTCAGCGGTATCAGCACTGGAAAAGATGAGGGCATCATTGGTGCTGCGTGCCTCACCAAACAGCGCCCATGTCATGGCATCGAGCAGGGAGGATTTGCCGGCACCATTTTGGCCGGAAATGCACGCCAGATGCAGTTGGGTAAAATCAACATCCACTGGCTCATGGTAGGAAAGGAAATTGGATAGCTGCAGCCGGATCGGGATCAAAGTTCACTCCCTTCATCGGTGACTTCGGTGATGACCTGTTGAACGAGATCCACCAATGGGAGAATATCATCCGGGGATACATGCAATCCCTGCCAGTAAATTTTTGTCAGGTCAGCCGGGGCAAGAGCAGCGATAGCCTGGTTTTCAGCCAGGCGAACGCGGACATCCATCTCCGGCCGCGGTACAAAATGGAATTCGAACGCTAAAGAAGCATGATCACGCAATTCCTTTTCATCGATCTGGGATTGCTTGTCACGGGGAAATCTGGCGATCAAGCGCACGATCGCTCCTGCCAGCTTTTCTTTGGCTGGCAAAGCTTGGATCAGTTGGTCTGTAACCGGACTGTCGTCATTGATCGTCACCTCGCAAGTGATAAACGGCCTGATCCCGGTGAGCTGGCGAAAATCCACTTTGGTATTCTTCTTATTCACATCAGCGATCACAAAAAATTTGTCATCAGCGGCTTCGCCAAAGTCCACCCGTTCAATGGAGCCGGGATAGATCACTGGAGGTTGGGATCCATTGTTCACATCCTGCTTCTTGTGGATATGACCCATAGCCACATAGTCCAGGCGTTTATCTTTGACCAGCGAAGGAGGCAGGGTGAAATCACCACCCAACATGACGCTGCGTTCACCGCCATATATTGCACCTTCGATCGATGCATGGGCAAATAAGATCGTCGGAAGTGCAGGGTCAAGTTCAGTCAACCATCTTTCCACCAATTCGACCGAAACTTCCACTAGCGACTGGTTGGAATCTTTTTCGGTTTCTTCCCTATTTTGAAGGGCAGCCGCGACCGCAGCACGGTTAATCCAGGGCAGGGCGATGATCTGGATAGGCAATCCCTCGAGTTGGTCTGGAGTAAGTAGACCCGGTTTGGAGACAATTTGAACATGTGGCACTTCGAGGGTATCAAATTCCTGGAAGGAAAAAGCGCGTCCGGAGGAGGGAGAGACATCATGATTACCGATAAGCAGCATTGTTGGAATGCCTGCCCTGGAGAGGCGCATGATGCGTCTGCCCCATTCCCGCTGAAAGGTGGGGGCTGGGGAGCGGTCCTTATAGGCATCGCCTGCGAAAAGTACAAGATCCACTTTTTCAGTGATGGCAGTTTCGATGATGGTATCCAGCGATTTCAGGAAATCAAGCACCCGCAGCGGTAGACCCGACATGGGATCGTGCCGGCCATAGTTTGCCATATCTATGTGTGCATCGGCGAAATGGAGGACTTTCATTGCGCTTTAATTGGTTTCGTTCTCTTTGATCATCCGGTTTTGCCCGGCTCCAAGTTCGAGCGAGCGTTGGTAGGCAGCCCAGACTGCCCTGGATATGGCTGTCCGGAAACCGGCTTTCTCCAGGTAATACAGTGCTTCTGCAGATGTTCCACCTGGTGATGTGACCTGGTTGCGCATGGCAGCCGGGTGTTCGCTCATGGATTTGTAGTATTCCACGCTGCCTAGCAGGGTTTGAACAACCAGTTCCTCAGCAATACGGCGCGGGAAACCCATATGAACGCCTGCATCGATCAATGCCTCCATAAACAGGAAGACATAAGCAGGACCGGTACCGGATAGGGCAGTGGCCATATCCAGGTAAGATTCTTCTTCCACAAAGAGTTCGATTCCAAGACATTGCAAGGATTGGCGGGCAAGCTCGAGCTGGTCCGGTTTGACGTGCTGGGTGCCAGTCCACACGGTAATTCCTTCACCGATCCTGGCAGGAGTATTGGGCATCGCCCGGACGACAGCATCATGCCCCAGCATTTTATATAGAAGTTCGAGGGATACTCCTGCGGCTATCGAGATAACGACAGCGCCTGCAGGTATTTTTCCCTTTAATCCTTTGATGACAGATTGGATCTTTTGCGGTTTTACGGCGAGAATGATCACCTCACAACCGGTTACTGCCTGGAGGTTGTCTTTGACAACCTGAATGCCGTACCGATTTGAGAGTTCCTGCCGACGGTCTTCACGAGGACCCGAGGTAGTGATATTTTTGGGGTCAATACCGCCCTTCTTTATCAAACCGGATAAGATGGCTTCACCCATCACACCATACCCGATAACAGCAATTTTCTTAGTCTTTAACATAATATTGACTCCGTACTGAAAGATAGTTAATCATACAATAACTACGGGGTAATTCAAACCTATTTTTGTAGGATATCTATTAAAATTGGAACGGTTACCATTGCTGGAGAACTTACTCCCAGTTGGTAATGGTCATTCGCTCCCCAGCACCAAAGTTGATTATTTTCTGTAAGGTAGCAGGCATGGCTTGCTCCAAGCGCCAAACTGATTATTCCAGTTTCAGAGGTGCTGATTAATTTAGGGAAGAGTTGGTCCTTAGGAATTCCATCACCCACCTGGCCGTAATCATTTTTCCCCCAGCAATAAACCAGATGATCAAGCGTGGCAGCACAGGTAAATCTTCCGCCAGCTGCTAAAAGATTGACTCCCGCGTTGGTATGTACCCCGCTGATCGTTATTGCTTCTGCACGTGATAAAGTCGAACTATTTCCCAATTCACCCTCATAATTTTTTCCCCAGCATGAAATTTCACCCCTTGTGCTTAATGCACACGTATGGAACCAGCCGGAAGATATGAGTTTTACTTCTGGAATGTTTTTAGTGATCTCCTGTGGAAGTGGGCTGCCCGTATATGTTTTATTCCCGGTCTGGCCAAAACTACCGTCTCCCCAACACCAGGTCTGACCAGTTCTACCAGCCACGCAGGTGAATGTAGCCCCTGCCGATAAGCTGATAATTTGATCAACCGGTGCTAACACAGGCACTGGGATGGTTGAATATATCGCATCCATTCCTGCGCCAAGCTTGCCATCCCGATTTGAACCCCAACACCAGGCTCGCCCCTTACTTTCATATGCGCAGGTATGCAATGACCCACTTACGAGCGCAGTGATACTGGCACCTTCCAGACCCTTGACTAAAACAGGGGTTGAAGAATCTGTTGTTGAATCATTACCAAGCTGCCCCATATTGTTACGGCCCCAGCAGTAAACCTGGTGATCCACATTCACGGCACAGGTATGGTATCCACCTGCAGACACTTGAACCAATCCGCGTAGATCTATCCAATCAGACGACATCATTTGTTCCGAACTGCTTTCATGACCGGTCTGACCAAACTGGTTCCAACCCCAGCATTTTATTCTGCCGGTGGAGGACAAATAACAGGTATGGTAATCGCCTGCTGTGATCTGCGGTTGGACCGGTGGGTATGGCGTGGCGGTCAATGTTGGAATAGGTGTAGGTATGAGGGTGTTAGTTGGCAGAATGGTAAGTACTGTAGTCGAAACCGGTGTGTCAACCGAAGTGCTTGTTGGCGTTGGCTTTTCCATTGTCCTTGCTGGAAAGCAGGCTGTAATAAGCAATAATAAAAGGAATGACGATAAACTTTTTTTCATAACTTGCATCTAAGTTAAGTGTACAAACTAGCTAAGAATTCAAAATAGGTAATTTGGTTATATTCAGCTCCAGTATAATACAGGGAATACTGGATAAATTGGTTTTTATGTTGTCATACGAGGTGCAAATGACCGAATCAAGTAAAGTGAATGAATCAACACTCCATCATGATACTGGTAAACCACAGAATATCATAGTCGAATTGGTTGAAACCGGCGAGGTCAAAGGTAAAGTTCTCGAAATCGGATGCGGCTTTGGGGAAAATTCACTCCATATAGCCGGTGCCGGATACCCCACCCTGGGAATCGATCCATCCAAAGAGGCTATTCTAATTGCAAAGCAGAAATCCGAGGTCATGCTTGCCAGGCGAGGAATTTGTGCACGATTCAAACAATTCGTCCCCCTAAATCTGGGGCTGATAAAAGAATCTTTTAATGTCATTATCGATAATTCTACCTTTCAAACGATCCCAATCGAAGAGAGAGAAACCTACGCCAGGTCACTGGTTCCTTTGCTGGAGCCTGGAGGTTCAATCATTTTGATCATTCCTTCGACTTCAGGGAATTTAACAGTCCGGTCGGAGAGCGATGTTATAAAAGCAATCGAAGGCAATTTCCCTGATTATTTTTGTATAAAAAATATAAGGGAAATACATTACGAAACCGGTCATAATGAGGAGAATGTCAAAGGTTGGTTATGCTCAATTTTCATAGGAGAAATCATACATGCAAAATCTATTGCAGAATAAAAATATCATCGTAACCGGGGGTTCAAACGGTATTGGTTTGGAGTCAGCCAGGGGGTTGGCAGATATGGGTGCATCTGTTTGGATAGTTGGCCGCAATGAGCCAAAGACAAAGTTGGCTGTAGAAAACATTAAGCAAACGACAGGAAATAATAATGTTGATTACTTCATCGCTGATCTTTCCAGTATTGCCACGATAAAGGATTTATCCCGCATGATCCTTTCAAAACTGGATCATCTGGATGTGCTTTTGAATAATGCCGGAGAAATTTTTATGCAAAGGAAAGTCAGTATCGATGGCTTTGAAATGACTTTTGCGCTAAATCATGTCAATTACTTCCTCCTGACTAAAATGTTACTTGATCTTATTAAATCCACCCCCAAAGCCCGAATTGTGAATGTATCATCCTCGGCTCATTATTCTGGGCACATCAATTTTTCTGATCTTCAATCCAATAAATTCAGCCCGATGCGTGCGTATAGTGCATCAAAATTGATGAATGTGTTGTTTACCTACGAACTGGCAAAAAGGCTGGCGGGTACCGGGATTACTGTGAACGCGCTTCACCCCGGGTTTGTTGCTTCTAACTTTGGAAAAAGTAATGGGGGAATCATGGTGCCGGTCTTCAAATTGGTACACCTTGGAGCGATCGATACCCGTGAAGGTGCGAAAACAAGTATATTCCTGGCTTCATCCCCTGAGGTTGAGGGACTCACAGGTAAGTTTTATGATAAATGTAAAGCGGTGAAATCTTCGAATGAATCGTATGATACGGATGTGGCATTGCGGTTGTGGGATGAAACTGAAAAGCTGACAGCCCCCTTCGCCTGATCATTTTTTCTTCAGGCCCGCTGCTACAGCATCTAATAACGCTTTTAACGCAAAGGGTTTGACGAGGTAACCAGCAACTCCACCTGTGAGAGCCGCGGTTACAATTTCCGGCATACTAAGAGCGGTAACGAAAATTATGGGTACATTTTCGAGGTCCGGAATGGTGCGAAAATCTTTCATCAGGGTGAGACCGTCTTTTCCTGGCATATTGTAATCTAACAGGATCAAAGCTGGTGGATTACTGCAGGCTTTTGCCATTCCATCCCTGGGATCATAAGCTGTTTCAGCAAAATAACCCGAGGACTCCAGTGCGAATTTCATAATATTGCATATATTGCGGTCATCATCGATCACTAGAATGCGTTCAGGAGTCATTATTCATCTTCTCCGGCAGTTAACTTTTAATCTCAGAGAATAATTCGTGAATATTTCCATCGGGATCCGCGAAAAATGCAGTTTGTTGACCCCACTCCATGGAAGCAGGGGGGTGGATTGGTTTGGCTCCCTTGCTGACGATCCACTCATATGTGCTGTTGACTTCCTCAGGCGAATCACACGGGAAAGCGAGTTCAAATGCTTGCCCGTCTGGAGTCTTTAAATAAGTGGCATTGCCAGTGGCCTTCAACATGATCTCACGGTCACAGATCGCAAACCGGACACCATCATTCTCCAGTTCAACATATTGGCCCATATTAATTTTCATATTAAACCCAAGCACCTGTGTATAAAATTTCAGCATATCTGGAACGTAGTCAGTTAATATGGTTATTAATGCGATTTTTGGCTGCATAATGCTCCTTGATTCAAGGGTGTAGACGAGGATCAGGAATAATAAGTTGGGAATTGGATAAATTCATTATTCGGATGTTCTGTCTTGAAGAACTATTCCGGTAACTACTTCTTTTCCCACTCTGCAACCACCTTACGGATCATTTGTTTGGCTTCCCCTTCAGGAACAGTATCCAATCCTGGATAGGATTGATTCCCAATCCAGACTATTACACCTTTGGGTGTTTCTTGAATCTTAATCCCTGTTTCTGCAAGCGGTGTATTTGTGATCTTGTCCTGGATTAGATCGTTTATCTGTTCCACAATACTTTTTGTCACCTGAACGTTCGTTTTAGGTTTGGATTTTAATGAGATCACTGCTGGAATAGGCTTAACCGGAGGAGCTTCCTGTTCGAGAATTGCAGGAATTTCAGGTGCTACAACCTCTACGACTTTCTCTTGAGTCGGAATTGCTTCAGGCGATTCAACATTTGCAGGTGTATCAGAAATCTCAGTCGTGGGAGATTGTTCAACAACCGGTTGAATCATGATTTCTGGTTGTGGGGGTAAGGATCCTGTATTTCCTGTTCTTAATATTGGCCGTCCCAACCACATTTGGAAATTATTTATTGCCCGGTCAACCTTCGCCCGCTCTACTTGGGAGAGTTCGGTAGGTGAGTGTAGTGGTTTACCATTGACGTCTGCATAGAGCGGGCCATCATGGGTCTTGCTCCAAAGCACCATTAATAACCGGTCAGATTCGAAACGGGGTCCCTGTTCAACAGTTTCTGTTGGTACGGTTTCAGTGTCGGGGTCGGATTTACTCTTTCTATTAGAACTAAGAATATAACCCGCAAAATAACCAATTGCAACGCTAACAATAGCGACAATTAGAATCGTCCCTATATCCATAAGTTAACCTCCGATAGAAACCAAAATAATCCCTATCACTTAATATTACAATATTCATGCCATTAATCATAGCATTAAATAATAGGGGGTGGGTAACGGTTAGCTTACATTTGGGCGGTGATTCTATTTTTCAGGTTATAAATCGGTTGGAATTTTAGCTAAATTATATACAGAATCCCTGGATTAATGATCATGAGGAGTAATATTTGCTGCTCCAGGCAATTTACTTGTCAATTGTTCAGGGTGATGAATTAGTATTGGCAAATGTCCAGGACAGATATGATATTCTTTACCGGCATAATTAAGCGTGATCAAAGGCACTTCTTCACTGGTTTGTTCGCAAACCAGGCATTTCATTATTTTAATATCCAAAATAATCCTCCTAAATAGATAAAAATTATCCTATAATTTTACCTCTTTAAATCTATTGAGGAGAAAGAACATTATTCGGGTATAACCCTGCCGTCGGGAAGAGTCACCCCTTTGATCGACGCTGCACTCAATAATTGTTGTTCAGAAATCTTTGTTCCAACCAACCTTGCCCGAGATAGATCTGCTCCAATGAGATTTGCCCCTTCAAGTTTGGCTGCTTCCAGGTCTGCACCAATTAGATTCGCATTTTGTAAGTCAGCACCTTGCATGTCAGTGCCGAAGAGGCTGGCATTTTCCATATTTGCACCGCGTAGATTCGTTTTTTGCATAATTGCCCAGCGGAAGCCGGTTTTTACCAGATTGCATCTTTCCAGATTTGCCCCGGTAAGATTTGCGTTCCAGAGATCGGCTTTCTGAAGATACGAATAAGATAGATTTGTATTTGTCAGGTTGCAGTAGCTCATTTTTGTTTCAGCTAGATAGGCTTGTGAAAGATCCAAATTCGATCTATCCTGTCTCACTGCTCCATGATTGATGGCCATCATGACCACCCGCCACTTGGCATCCATCCTGGTACCATCATCCCAAATTACATCCTTGAAATTAACCAGGATCATATTGCAACCCATTAAATTAATATTCGAGATATTTGCACCCTTCAGATTTGCGAGGCTAAAATTGGTATTCTGGATCCTGGTATTGGAAAAATTGGTTTTCTCACAGTTCGCTTTAGAAAGATCAGCGCCGGCAAGATTTGCATGCTCGAAATTAGCTTGAACAAGGGTCGCCTCATGCAAAATGGCATTCTCAAAATTGGAATAAGACATACACGCCTGGGTCAGGTCAGCCCGTGTTAGATCGCGGTTTATTGCCCCATGATTCACAATTTCCCAAACGAGCTTATACCGATCTTCTATCTGTGAATTTTCATCCAGCCGGGTATTGTGGAAATCAACCCCCTCCATTTTTGCCATGGAAAAATCAGAGGAATTAATTTCCGCATCCCGGAAGTCAGCCTCCGTTAGATCCGCACCGCCAAAATCGGTTTTGATCATGCGTGCAGATTGAAGGTTGGCTTTCTTTAGATTACATTGGATGAGAGATGTTCCTTCCAAATCCACCCCCTGCATGTTTGCTTCACCTAGATTTGCGTTTTCGATGTAATTGCCTTTCATTACAGTGAATTCCAAATTGGCGCCGCTTAAATTTGCACCAAATAACCCATTACCCAGTTTTATTTCTGCCCCTGCAAGAGTAGCTCCGGAAAGGTCCGCGCCTTGCATGCTGCAGTTATGTAGAATTGCCCGGCTAAGATCTGCCTGCTTCAGTTTTGTTCCCATCAAATTCGCGTTGGTGAGGTCAGCTCCCGACAGGTCTGCCTGGGAAAGATTTGCTTTACCAAGGAAAGCAGAGTGCAGGTTTGCCTGTGATAAATTTGCCCCGATTAAATTTACGCCTACCAGGTTTGTATCACTGAGGTCCATTCCTTGAAGCCGGGCACCCGGCATGATCAGATCTGGGTCTATGTTTCGCACCTGGATTCTCCTTAAACTTGACTATTATCGTTTATAACAGTAACAATAGTGCTCCAAATAAAAGTTCACTGAAGAGACTGATAAGATTTGACTTTTCAAAGCAAGGTTCATTGACCAGGCTTCCAATTCGAGTAACAGCAATTCCAATATAAACGATTCCTAACATCATGAACGCTGCCGGAGTATTGAGCATGAGTGGAGCTGCCCCAAGTGCAACAAATAATCCACCAAAAATCGCCCGGATTTCAGTAATACCTCTAACCCCGTTCGCGCTAAGCCCGGTGAAGTTATAGATGGCAGTAGGGCGAACAATAACAAACACTCCCAGAAGGATCGTCAGTATAGCAATAAGTATTTGGATAAAGCTTGTTATCGAGTTCATACTATTTCACTTTCCGAATGAATTGCAAGATTATCGCCAATCGTGATATCTGTTGACGGTTGTAAAGCAGTTTTGGAGTAGAAAATCACTGCTGCGGCAACCAACCATCCAAGTCCGCCCAGTATTCCGGTGGACAGAGGGCCGATCAATGTGGATGGTTCACCTTTGGTTAACAGTATGGAAAAACCTGTAACCCCATTGATCACCGCATGTGCGAGCACAGCCGGCCAGACTGTATTTGATTTAAGAGTGACCCAGGCCAAAAATATTCCGATCAGGGTAGTAAACCATACCATCATCAAAATTCCCGCCCAAGGAAACAAAGGATAACTAAAGCCATAATTGTGTCCCATGGCGATGACCGGAGCATGCCAGATTCCCCATATCACACCCAGTAAAATGACTGCTTTTTTGGGTCCCATTGGTAATAATTTTTGCAGCAGATACCCACGCCAGCCGAATTCCTCTCCAAACGTGAACAAACTATTAATAATAGGTGCAAAGATCAGACCCTGAGCCATTTGGACAATGAGAATTAAATACAGAGGAATTGGAAATCCTTCACCTGCATTAGGAAGCAACGATTTGAGGGTGGTCAATCCCGGGTCGAAGTATTTCGGCAGGATCAAAAAGAAAACTATAGCACCAACGATCACAAAAACAGGAGGAAGAAGCCAGGCTGCCAGCCAGAACTTCCAGGATTTCTTGAATCGCAGGCGTAACAATGTATTTTTCCAGCCTTCCCGGGTGATGATTCGGGTAAATATATTGGCCAGACCAGGAGCCCACATATAAGATACTGCTATCAATATATAAGCCAGGGTGATTTGAGTTCCGGGAATGATCTCAGGGCTATTTACAATTCCACCTGTCAGGTAAACCACCAATCCAACGATCCATGCTAGTCCAAATGCGATTGCGATAAAGATATAGATCCGCTTATGTTCCAATTGAGTATTCACTATTTACCTCTTTTTTGGCTAAACCTATTATTCGTAATAAAAAATGATCAAATGGCTCCAGTATAAATCAAACCTTTTAAGGGTCGAAAAGTACCTTTTTTATTATAAATGCTTATCATTTTATTCATTTTCAATCATAATTATAGATATAAATGTTGTTGTTCATAGCGTTATTGAAACGAGGAAAATATGTCGATCGATCAGAAAGATATGCGCTTGTTCTTTAAGTATTTTAATAAATTTATGTTGGTAATGTGGCGATTGGGATTGGATCGATGGTTGTCTTTCTGGCCATCCGGTCTTGGGCAATTTATGGTCATCAACCACATTGGCCGGAAAAGCGGCCAACTGAAGAGAACACCTGTGAATTTCGCCGAAGTGGCGGGTGAGATCTATTGTTTAGCCGGTGTAGGACGTTATTCTGATTGGTATCAGAATATGTTAGCAAATCCGGATGTAGAGATCTGGCTTCCGGACAGCCGCTGGTCAGGTAAAGCTGAAATGATTCCTTTATCTAGAGAAGTTTTACCTATCTTGAGGGATGTTTTACGATGCAGTGGTTTTGCGGGTAGACTGGCTGGAATTCACCCGGAAATTTCAGATGATGAACTGCTTGTTATTTGTAAAGATTATGGATTGGTTCATATTTTACGGAAGCAGCCCAGGACCGGTACGGGAGGTCCAGGAGACCTGACCTGGATCTGGCCTGTGGCAGTTATGATTATGCTGCCGATGATCTGCACCAAAAAGAGGAAGTAGCTTCCGATTCGAAATTTGATAATAATCCCGAAATATTTATTACCTTTGTTATTTTGTATGACAACATAATTCGTTATAATAAATATAAATTTAATTTTGAAAATTCCATAGAACTATTTCACATTTCCTTTGTTTCAATTCGTCTGATTAATGGTCAAAATTCAGGTCTTTGTGATAGACTCTAGGATGAAAGGAGGAAGAAAGCAAAAGATAATTTCTAAGTCCTAGTATATAAAAATTTTTAATAATATTCCTTTGGAGGAGAAAGATGTTTAAAAATATTTACAAATTAGTTGCAGTCTTGATGTTAGCCACGATGGTATTGGCTGCTTGCGCTCCCGCGGTTGTTCCAACCCCGGAAAAAGTTGTGGAACAAGTAGAAGTGACCAAATTGGTCGAAAGCCAGGTGGAAGTTGTCGTAACAGCCACTCCTGCTCCAGCAAAATTGATCAAAGTTTTTGGAGCATTTGCGACCCCAATTGAAGAGCCCTGGGATGGTGTAATTCACGCTGCTTTGCAGAAGGCTGCTGATGAAGGAAAGATCGAATATACCAAGCAGGAAGCATTAGGATACTCTGGTGATATGGAACGTGTTCTGCGCGAAGTATGCGATCAGCAGAAACCAGACCTCATCCTGGGTGACGCTTTCGGTAATGAAGAAGCTGTTCGTCGTGTAGCGGCAGATTATCCCGAAATAGCCTTCGCTTTTGGCTCCGGATCTGGCCCGACCGAGCCCAATGTTGCCGTATTTGATAACTGGATCCATGAACCTGCTTATCTGATGGGTATGCTGGCTGGTGGACTTACAAAATCAAATAAGATCGGTGTCGTAGGAGCCATGCCGGTTCCTGAGGTTAACCGATTGGTTAACGCCTTTACAGCTGGTGCGAAAGCCCAGAACCCGAATTCCATCGTAATGGTATCCTTTATTAATAGCTGGTTTGACCCGGCTGCCGCCAAGGAAGCTGCTATTGCCATGATCGATAATGGCGCGGATGTTCTCTATGCCGAACGCTTTGGTGTCATCGAAGCTGCTGCAGAAAAAGGATTATTTGCCTTTGGTAATATGAGCGACCAAAATGAGCTGGCTCCAGATTTCGTAGTTGCAAGTGCAGTCTGGAATATGGACCCAACCGTAGATTACTTAATCAAACAGGTTGCCGCCGGTACATTCACTGCCCAGGACCTTAAAGATTTCTCCATGATGGGCAAGGGAGGCGCGACTCTCTCTTCATTCCATAATACGGAATCCAAGCTGCCTGCCGAATTGGTTGCAGCTGTCAAAGCCAGGGAAGCTGAGATCATGAGCGGTATGTTCCGTGTCGACGTCTCAGAAGCTCAACCTGCTGGATCTAACTAATTCTTTACACAGGTCTTTGCTCAATCCTTGATATTTCCAGAGAGCAAATACCAACACAACAGATTTTCATGAGTGAAGCGAAGTCTCTTCTTCAAAATAAGGAGGGCCTTCGCTTTCACTCCTCTGAAACTTCATCTTATAAGTAAATATCACTGCTTATTGAGGTAGTCTCATGTACTCTGTTCAGATGAAAGGGATCGTCAAGCGGTTTGCCGATCTTTTAGCGAGCGATCATGTTGATTTTGATCTAGAGCAAGGTGAAATTCATGCGTTACTGGGGGAAAACGGTGCCGGAAAAACGACACTGATGCGTATCCTTTACGGGTTATACCATGCAGATGCAGGACAAATATTGATCAATGAAAAAACTGCGATAATTCATTCTCCACGCGAAGCGATTCAACTGGGAGTGGGTATGGTAACTCAGCACTTCACTCTTGTTCCCACATTAACTGTTGCAGAAAATATGGTTTTGGGAGAAACAGGAGGTTTTACACTTAACCTTCCTGATATCGAAAAGAAAGTAGCTGCAGCTTCGGAAAGATTTGGAATACCGGTCAAACCGCAGGCATTGATAAAGCATTTATCGGTAGGTGAGCGTCAGCGAGTGGAAATATTAAAAGCGCTATACCACGATGCAAGAGTCCTCATCCTGGATGAACCTACAGCTGTTCTTGTCCCCCAGGAAGTAGAAGTTTTATTTGAGGCGCTGATTCGCCTACAGAAGGAAGGTCTGTCGGTCATTTTTATCAGCCATCACTTGAATGAAGTCATGCAGATCTGCAACCGGATCACAGTCTTACGTGATGGCCGCTCAATAGGTACTGTCCAGAAAGATTCGACAAGTCTTAAGCAACTGGCGAACATGATGGTTGGACGTGAAAACTTCGGTGTTACCAGGCAGGGGGAGCGTGAAAAAGGTTGTATCGAGTTAAAACTTGAAAACATCAGTGCGACAGATAAAAAAGGTCTACCTGCATTAAAAGATATTTCGCTGGAAGTTCACCAGGGAGAAATTCTTGGTCTTGCAGGTGTTTCCGGGAACGGCCAAACTGAGCTTTCAGCAGTCCTCTGTGGGACGCACAAAGCTACAAGTGGCAAGGTTTCTGTGGAAGACCTTGACCTGAGCCGGGCAGAACCTGGAGATGTTTGGGCTGCTGGGGTAGGCCGCATCCCTGAAGACCGCCATACAAACATGGTGGGAGAATTGACTGTAGCAGAAAACCTGGTCCTGGACCAACTGGATAATTTTGAACGGAACGGCATCCTGGATCAAGAAAAGATACAGCAGAACGCTGTAAAACTGATCAAGGAATACCAGATCAAAGCGTCACCAAACGACAGGGTACGAACTCTTTCAGGGGGCAACATGCAGAAGGTCATGCTGGCACGAACACTAAGTCAGGAGCCACGTGTGGTGATTGCCTCCCAACCTACACGCGGATTGGACGTAGGGGCTACGGATTATGTCCGTTCAAAGCTATTGGAACAGCGGGATCGGGGTGCAGCAGTACTACTACTTTCAGAAGATCTGGAAGAGATCATGGCTTTGTCTGACCGTATTGCGGTCATTTATGAAGGTCGGATCATGGGCATTATTCCTGCCAAGGATGCTACCGCTGAAAAACTAGGCTTGATGATGGCTGGCTCTCAGCTTGAACCAGGGATCGAGGTACTCAATGTTGAATCTTAAAATTGAACGTGCCCCCGCTCCTGTATGGATGCGAACATTAATACCCATTATTGCCGTTCCTGTTACATTTCTCATTACATCGCTGATAATTTTAGCTGCCGGGGCAAATCCGTTTACTGCATACTATCACTTTCTTATTTCACCTCTGGCGAGCAAAACAAGCATCATCGAAGTTCTGGTGAAATCGACACCTTTACTACTTACAGGTGCTGCAGTTGCCTTTGCTTTCAATAGCGGTTATTGGAACATTGGAGCAGAAGGGCAATTGTATGCAGGAGCAATTGCTGCTGCCTGGATAGGCACGCTGGTAAAGGATATATCACCTTTCATCGGCATTCCAGCCATGGTTTTAGGTGGTTTCGTTGGTGGATTGCTGTGGGCATTCCCTCCAGCAATATTGAAAGTGAAACTGAATGTGGATGAAGTGGTCACAACATTGCTTTTGAATTCGGTTATCCTTTTTGTGACCAGCTTTTTACTAAACGGACCATGGCGAAATCCAGTATCCATGTGGCCGCAATCACCTGAGATCGCAGCCGGTACAGTCTTCTTTAAATTGATCTCTCGCACTCGACTTCATTTTGGCTTCATCATCGCCATAATTGTCATATTAGTCACCTGGTTTGTCATCAAACGAACTTCATTTGGATTAAAAATGCGAGCGATAGGATTAAGTAAAGATGGTGCTCATTTTGCGGGTATCAAAGTAAATAAGACAATGATGATCGTTGCATTGGTTAGCGGCGGAATTGCAGGTCTTGCTGGAGCAGGAGAAGTGGCAGGAATTCACTTCCACCTGATTGATGCTATATCCGATGGGCTTGGTTACAGTGGTATTATCATAGCCACGCTCGGCGGATTGCATCCATTCGGGGTTGGAATTGCGGCGATATTTATCGGCCTCATCGATACAGGAGCACAAACCGTATCCAGGGTTATGGGAGTTCCAGTTTATTTAGGAGATGTCGTTCAATCTACACTGCTCCTGGTTACCCTTTCCCTCTTCGTTCTGCAAAATTTCCGCATCCGGAGGGTAAAATAATGACCCTTACACTCTTTTTAGTTGGATTGATCGCAGCCATGCTGCGAGTAGCCACTCCTCTGATCTTTGGAACTCTGGGTGAGTTGTTTTCTGAAAGGGCTGGGATACTCAATTTGGGTATTGAGGGAACCATGTTCCTTGGTGCTTTTGTTGGCTTCGCAGTGGCGGCTCAAACCGGTTCATTGTGGATTGGTATTCTGGGTGCGATTGCTGCTGGAGTTATTTCCGGCTTGTTGATGTCCCTGTTAACAGTTCGTTTGGGCGTGAACCAGCATGTTTCCGGGTTGGGTCTTACATTATTATGGACAGGTCTTTCATTGTACGGCTTCAGGATCATCTTTGGTGAATCCAAAGTCCAACCATCGATAGAAACCTTTCCCCAGCTGCACATCCTGCCTGATTCCTCATTGTTTGCACCAATCCTAAACCAATATTTATTGACCTATATTGGTATTGCCATGATATTTGTGGTCTGGTGGTTAATTGGCAAGACTCGTTTTGGTCTTCAAATCCGAGCTGTAGGTGAAAATCCTGAAGCGGCAGACGCCGCCGGATTAAATGTTTATGCCATTCGCACATGGGCGTTATGCATAGGTGGTGGATTAATGGCTGTCGGTGGTGCTTTCCTGACCCTGGCACAACTAGGGTCTTTTACATTTGGAATTGTAGCCGGTCGCGGCTGGGTATGTATTGCTCTGATCATCTTTGCCAACTGGCAGGCGATCAGTGTTTTTTGGGGAGCGTTGCTGTTCGGACTAGTGCAGGCGTTGCAATTGCGACTGCAAACTCTGGGTTTCAAGCTGCCATATGAATTGTTCCTGGCTTTACCTTACATTGTCACGATCATTGCATTAACAATCGCGGGGCGGAATGCATCTGCGCCTTCCGCCCTTCTAAAAGCTTATCGCCGCGAGTAAAGCGGAGATATTACACCTCAAGAATCTTCAGGAGGCAAAAGTATGAAATATAAATATGTTGGTAAACCCTATATCCGGCCGGATGCGATCAGCAAAGTCACCGGAAAAGCGATCTACCTGGATGATATCCGCTTGCAGGATATGCTGTATACAGCGATCCTTCGCCCGCCAACAGCCCACGCGTTAATTCTGAATATTGACACCAGTGAAGCAGAAGACTGCCCGGGAGTCGTCAAAGTTGTCACTGGTAAGGGTTGTAAATTCCGTTATGGAGATAACATCAAAGACCTTCAGCCGATGGCCATTGATCGGGTCCGCTATATTGGTGAACCGGTAGCAGCGGTGATCGCAGATACACTTGCGCATGCTCTGGCAGCGAAAGATAAGATCAAAGTCGAATACAAACCATTACCTGTATACACCGATGCACGCAAAGCAATGGAAAAAGATGCTGTATTGATCCACGAGGATCAAATGGATTACTGGCGTCTGCCAACTCTCCAACCAATAGCTGGTACAAATGTGGCCAATGTCTACCATCTCAAAAAAGGCCGCGGCGAAGAAGGTTTTGACGAAGCAGATGTCACAGTCGAAGCTGAATTCAATTATCCGCTGGGTTCATGCGCCGCGATTGAGCCGCATGGTTCGATTGTCTGGTTCAAAGAAGATAAAACGATAGAAGCCTGGTCATCCTCCATTTGTCCATTCATTATTCGTGAAGACCTCGCCAATAGTTATGGTATCCCGGTGTCTGATGTGCGTGTACATATCCCTGATATTGGCGGCTGCTTTGGTTATAAATCTGACATCACAGTTGAACAAACAATTGCCTGGATCGCCAGCCAGGTTCCCGGGCGACCAGTCAAATGGGTGGCAACCCGTGAAGAAGATTTCACCAGCAGTCTCATCGCCCACGGAATCCGCTCAGTCATGAAGATGGGTGCAAAGAAAGATGGTACCCTAGTCGCTTTCAAGGCCACCATCTATCACACAGGTGGAGCTTACGCAGATACACCAGTGAATGTGACCATGGCTTCCACCCATAACTCCACCGGTCCATACGAGTTTAAGCATGTCGAGCAAACCGGATACACCGTTTACACCAATACACCAGCGGTGGGTGCTTACCGCGGTTATGGACATCAAGAATCACAACTTGGATCAGAGCGAATGATCGAACTCATGGCTCGCAAATTGAAGATGGATCCATTCGAATTGCGTAAGAAGAATTACCTCGGACCAGGCAAGATGAATGCTATGGGCGAGATGATGTACGAATCAAACGGGGATCTACGCAGTTGTGCAGATCAGGTGCAGAAAGCTGTATTCAGCACTCCCAAACTCAAAGAAGATAACGATTATTATTACGGCCGTGGTTTTGCTGCTGTCTTCAAATCCCCCAAGGGAGCGCCATTCTCTACCAAGGGATGCTATATGAAGATGAACATTGACGGCAGTGTCAATGTCAATATGGGCGGAGCAGAAGTCGGCCAGGGCTTGCGCACGGTCATTCGACAGGTGGCAGCTGAAGCCCTGCAGATCCCACCCGAGAAGATCCGCGTTTATACCGAGATCGATACCCAATATTCACCTTATGAATGGCAGACCATCGGATCGATGTTCACCACGCAGGGTGGCCGCGCCATTATCCGCGCCGCGAAAAAATTGATTACTTTACTCAAAAGCACAGCAGCCCAGGTATTAAAGACGGATGAAGATTACCTGACATACGATGGTGAGTTCATTTATCTGACTAATGACCCGCGAATTCGGGTGGCTGTAGGCGATCTTGCTCGTGGCTATATCACGAGCGATGGAATCACCATTGGCGATCTCGCACAATCCACATCTGACGCCCGTTTACCGCGCTACTCCAACCCGGACAAGAATGGGCAGGGCAGTATCGGCGTGGAATATACATTCGGGGCGACAGGGGCTGAGATCCGCATCGAAAAGAAAACCGGCAAGGTATTGGTTGACCGTTTTGTCTCCACTTTTGATGTTGGTCAGGTGATCAACCCGCTGCAAATTCGCGGATCAGTGCTGGGCGGTGTGACCATGGCGATCGGTGCAGCTTTATACGAAGAGCTTAACTTTGACGAGCAAGGCCGTATAACCAATCCGCAGTTGTTCAAATACCACATACCCACCTATAAGGATGCTGTAAAACAGGAGATCAATTTCCTGGAGAATCCGGGTACGGTCGGACCATTTGGCGCACGAGGAATAGGCGAACATTCGGTGATCGGCCCTGCACCTGCAATACTCAACGCCGTCTATGATGCCATTGGGGTGGATTTCTTTGAAATCCCAGTTACTCCCGAAAAGATCAAGAAAGCGCTGGAAGCCAGAAAGGAGTCGAAATAATGGCTGAAAAACTTACCTTTAAAGTAAATGGAATTGAGCGTATGGTTGAATATGAACCGGAGATGATGCTCATTGATGTGATCCGGGATGTTCTGAACCTCACCGGTACCAAGCGCGGTTGTGATAATTCCACCTGCGGAACTTGTGTGGTTGTAATGAATGGTAAACCCATCAAGAGCTGCAATACACCTGCAGCAAAAGCTGCTGGATCAGACGTGGTCACCGTGGAAGGACTGGCAAAGGGTATGGAACTGCATCCCATCCAGACCGGGATCGCAGAATCAGGAGCTGTTCAATGCGGTTTCTGTACTCCGGGAATTGTCATGGAACTCTATGGACTGCTTGAATCCAACCCGGAACTTACTGAGCAGGAAATGTCGAACGCACTTAATAAACATCTATGCCGCTGCACAGGTTATGAACCCATCCGGGATGGGGCATTGATCGCTCAAAAAATGGTACAGCAACGACAGAAAATCGTCAGTAAATCTTTGTAATTCACTATTAACCTAACATTCGGAGGAAAACATGGCATATGATATCTTGATAAAAAACGCGAAAACCCGAGCCTCTGATGGCAAGCTTATGCAGATCGCCATAGAGAATGGAAAGGTCGTAAAGATCGCCAACCAGGTGAACGGTGAAGCTAAAAAAGTAGTGGATGCTGAAGAGCATTTGGTCACCGAATCGTTTGTCAATGGACACCTGCATCTTTGCAAGGTTTACACGCTCGCCATGATGGATGATGAAGCACTCGGTGCATACACTGGTGAATCCATGGGTGGCGCAATGACAGCCATTGAGCTGGCTGCCTCTGTGAAGAAAAAATACGACGAGAAATGGATCATCAAGAATGTTCGTAAAGCGCTGGACCTGGCTGTCCGTTACGGTAATACCCATATCCGTGCTTTCGCAGATACCGACACCACCGGTAAACTGGAAGGCGTCAAAGCATTACTGAAGGCACGTGAAGAGTATAAAGGCCGGGTTGAAGTTCAGGTAGTAGCCTTTCCACAGGACGGTGTGGTACGTGATCCGGGTGCTGAAGAATATGTTGAAGAAGCCCTTAAACTTGGGGCAGATGTAGTCGGTGGCATCCCCTGGATCGAGTATACCGATGCAGATTCCCAGGAACATATCGACCGCATGTTCAAACTGGCTAGGAAATATAATAAAGACGTTTCCATGCTGATCGATGATGCAGGTGATGCAACCTTAAAAACATTGGAAATGCTGGCTGTGACGACATTGCGCGAAGGCTGGGAAGGGCGGGTAACTGTCCAACATGCACGCGCGATGGCACTGTACCCGGAACCGTATTACCGCAAGATGGAATACTTGTTGAAGAAAGCGCGAATGGGTGTTGTTTGTGACCCTCAGACCGGTCCCCTGTACGCCCGGGTTAAGTCGCTTTACAAAGCTGGTGTAAACGTCGCCCTTGGTCAGGATGATATTGCCGATGCGTACTATCCCTTTGGACGCAACAATATGCAGGAGATCGCTTTCCTGGCAGCGCACCTGATGTGGATGACCAGCCGGGATGAATTGGAAATATTATTTGACCTGATCACAACCAATGCTGCAAAAGCATTAGGTATTAAGAATTATGAACTGAAAGAAGGCAGTAATGCCGACCTGGTCATTTTAGACGCCGACTCAGTTTGGGAAGCGATCTGGTCGCATGAAGCCCCACTTTATGTCTTCAAAGATGGTGTGGATATAACCTGGAAAAAATAGACAAATACATTAAGTAAGATGAAATGGACAGGCAGATTAATCCTGTCCATTTTTTATTTTGTTATAATTAATCCAGTGGGCAATGAACAACTCCTGGAGGTGAATTGTGGATATCATGGTGCGTGAAGCAAAAATGAGTGATGTGGTTGGCATTACGACCATTTTGCGTGAGCTGCAATGGTTTGAGACCATAGATTTAGAATCCTTCGAGGAATCAAAAAAAAGAGCAAAAGAACGATTACTATTGTGCCAGGCAGATGACAGTCATTCGGTCTTTGTCGCCGAAGGTGATGATAGCCGGGTAATGGGTTATGCCAGTGTTCATTGGCTGCCATATTTTTATTTACCAGGGCTTGAAGGTTATATTTCCGAACTTTTCATTTTAGAATTGGATCGTGGCCATGGAGTAGGTACTCTGATCCTTGAATCAATCAAATTGGAAGCAAAGGAAAGAGGTTGCTCCCGCTTGAGGTTGATCAATATGCGTAAAAAGGAATCATTCCACCGGGAATTTTATAAGAAACTGGGATGGGAAGAGCGTACCGGGGATTTCTCGTTTGAATTACTGCTTTAAAAAAATAGACTAATAATTTGGAATAAGATGAAAGGCTGACCTATTGGTCAACCTTTCATCGTGATTTACATCATATTTTTCAATTGGTTAAGAAGATTCATTTCCAGTAACTATCATCCATCCATAAGAACCGAAATCCCGGGAAAGTACTGACCGGTGAAAGGATATATCCTTTCACATAGGGTTTGACAAGGATATACGATATTGAATGGGTCAGGAAGATTGCCGGTGCATCATCCACGATGATCTGTTCGGCTTGTTGATACATACCAATCCTTTTAGAAACATCGGGTTCCACCCTGGCTTGTTCCAGAAGAGTATCGAGGGTGGGATTGCTATACTTCCCATAATTCATTTCTTTACCAGTATGGAACAAAACATCGGCAAAATTTTCAGGATCGGGGTAATCAGCGCACCACCCACTGCTAATGATCTGTCCATGATTTCCTGATGCAATCTCATCCAGCATTTTTTCCGGTTCAAGGTTTTGAATTGTAATACTTACGCCGAGGTTCTGTTCCCACATTTGCGACAATGCCGCAACTTCAGCATTCAAATAACTGCCGTACCCGCCATCTGTATAGACGATCTCTGGGAGTCCTTCTGCTGATCCGTATTTGGATTCCTTCAATAACTGGCGTGCTTTTTCCGGGTTATATTCCAACCCTTTCAACTCGAGGTTGTATCCGGGTAAAGCAGGTGGGTAAATACCTTTAGCAGGTAAAGCCGCATTATTCAGGACAACTTCGATATACTTATTCCTGTCGAATGCCATTGAGAAAGCTTGCCGGACCTTTACATCATCAAATGGAGCCTGAGTGACATCAAATTGGACGAAAGAAGTGCACAAATCCACGCCAGACATTAATTCTTTATTCAAAGGATCACTCGGATCGGTGACCCGCTGGACATTGTAACTTCCGATTCCCGTGATATCAATTGCCCCAGTTTCGTACAACCGTATACCTTCACCGGTATAAAGGGTGAAGACAATATTTGGAATGGATGGCTTTGTGCCATAGTAATCTTCAAAGCGCTGGTATACCTTTTTCTCCATCGAGTCCCAACGAACAAGGCGATATGGTCCCGTTCCATTGGGTGTACGGTACCATGCTATTCCACTTTCCACATTCTGACGATCAACAACAAAGGCGGTGGGGTAGGTGAGTTTGAGCAAGAAATATGGTTTAGGCGCATCAATGGTAACCTGCAGGGTGTGCTCATCAACGACCTTCAAACCTGATATCGATTCTGCATTGCCTTCATGTTTTTCTTTTATTCCGACGATGTCGCCCAAGTACGTCATCACAGTATCTGAACTGGTAGCGGGGTCGGCAGCTCGTTCCAATGAATAGACCACATCATCAGCAGTAACTGGTTTTCCGTTATGAAAAACTGCGTTTGGTTGTAAATGGAAGGTGTAAATTGTCCCATCGGAGTTGACATCCCATCCGGCAGCCAATTCGGGCATGATCTCCAGCTTATCATTGTAGGTAACCAAACCATTGAAGACCAGGTCGTCACCAGCACTATGGGTTGTGGCAGGGTCATTTTCGCGTGGATTTTTATTTTCTCCGCCTTCCAGGATCAATACCTCATTCCTGGGGTAACCCATCACAGTTGGAATTGATAGTTGGATCGAATCACGCATTTCGTTGAGGGTACTAGTCCAGGGCAAAAAATACTTAGGAAGCGAATAGAACATTAATACGACTGCATGGTCAAAGTTTTGAACAGTGATTAACCTGACTTCCAAAGAGTATTTACCTTCTGGATAATAACCCTGGAATTGGCTATACCAGGCTTTGATCCCATTTGATAGGGAGATCTCTTTATCTGTAATATAAATGAGTTGTTCCAGCCCGCCTGTCTGAAGATCGCGGTACCTTTCCCCAACTTCTTGTAAGTTATCACCTGCCTGCATATTGGCTGGATATAGATATCCGAAAATTTCTCCATTTCCAACCTCATATTCCTGGAAATTTCCACTATCAGGCGATGAGTTCGTAGCTTTTACTTTATTCGGAATTTTAATGCTGAAACCGGATTCTTCATTTACATATACGTCACTTGATTCAGATGAAGGCGCATAAACAGTGGCAGTTGGAAATGGCGGGTATGCAGGGGGAGTCGCTGTGGCAGCATTCACATTCTTTTGCAAGGGAATGATGGAGGCTAGAAGGAAAAGACCGATAAATACTAAGGGGAAGATTGTTACCTTTTTCATTGCAAGCCTCCTTTCTGGTTTGTTCGTTTTCTATTTCTAGCGAGCAATATTGTTATTCCGGCGATCAATAATATTCCAAATACGCAAGTCCCGCCTATAATGACCATTAGAATCGATTTGACAGTACTGCTTTGCATGAAATTCTGAATTCCTGTTGTATCAGATGGTAGGGGTGTTTTATCAATAATGGTTGTTGGAAATGTTGGCCGAGGAGAAATTGTTGCTGCAGGCAGCATTCCCTCAATGGGAATGATCGTAGGAATAATTGTGGGTGTGGCAGTGACCTGAACGGAGTTGACTTCAACAATGGGCAGACTCAACGAAGAACGCCATTCGTTTTCAAAACCGGCCAAATCGAACCCATAGGTAGATTTCAAAGATTCATTCAATTCCCCACCGGTCTTTAACAATTTTAAGAATCCAATTAATTTATCCTTGCCGTATTTTTCGATCAAATAATTAACCATGTAATAGGATTGGCTATATGAAAGATCAGCCTGATTCGGGTCCTCCGAGAATCCACCGGAAAGGACTTTGAAAGAAAGGAGCGTATTATCATTCTTGCTCTTTTCGAAATTGGTCACTCCGGATGATTCGGGACCTCCCTCACCATATACAGCAATACCCTCCACCATCCAAGTAGGCATGGCTCCCAGGCAGGAGAATGTAAAATCACCTACTAATACATGCGTTAATTCATGGGCTTCAGTTCGTTTTCCCCAATCGACATCTGCTGGTGCAATCCCAATGATGACAATATTGTATTCAGGGTACGCCAGACCGCCTGTCCACCTTGGTTCATAGAGGACTGAGTCGCGCATATCCTGGTTTTCGCCATAGATGTAAAGGTCAATTGGCTGATCAGTTGTTATTCCGGTATCCGCACTTAGCCTATCCAAAGCGGTAACAGCGGCGTCTTTCAAGGTATTCCCGAAGGATTTATTCCCCATATAATAATGGATCCGAATCATGCCATCGCTTATTTCCTGCCAAGAATGGATTTTGTCCAGCCAGATGATTTCCTTTTTATCGGTCAGGAGCGTATTCCCGGATTTATCTTTGATTTCCCATTGCCACCAGATCGTTGCTCCGGGGGGTTCGCCACCGCTTTGACGCATGTCCCATTCCCACTCTGCAAATACGTCTTTAGCACTATCAAATTCAGGGAATGCAAAGGCAGTCACTTTTCCACAGGTATCCTGTGTGGTTCCATAGTGTAACCTTATCAGGGTGATCTCAGAATCAGATTTCGCGTAGATTTTGAAGGTAATATTATTAGGAAATGTCATTTCTGCAGCATTAGCGCTTACAGAGATGTTTCCTCCCTGAGCTGACACTCTTTGTGGCAAAAGGATAAGGATGAAGATGAGTATTAATCCGATACGTTTCATGATGTTCCCCTTTATATTAGGATTGATGGATTATACGGCTAATTATCTAAATTATTGTCTATTAAATCAAGCGCTGGTGGGATAACTTCATCAACCTAAAAGCTGTTCAACCTTAATGACCCCTTCAGCAATACTATCTCCCAAGTATTCCCCCGGTACTTTGTTTTTGAGGTCAGGTTTTAACATGAAGGCTTGACCTCCATAACCGAATATCGGCTTGGGTCGCACCCTGCTTAGTTTTTCCTGGACATGTGTTAATCTTAAAGCATTTTCTTCCACTGTGGCACTTATGCAGAGCATGGCAGGTTTTTCCTGACGAGCATAATCAATCAGATCTTCAATCGGAAGATCCGGTCCCAGGTATTCGACCCTGTAACCGGTATGGCGTAGAAGAACAGACATCATCAAAATGGCGATCTCATGTGTCTCTTCGGGTGCGCAGGTCATTAATATCAGCGGGGCTCCACGTCTATTGGGATATGCCTGCAGTAAATTGAGCAGTTTACCTTCGAGGATACGGCTGGCGAAATGTTCGTCTGTGATGCGCATCTCTCCCCGGTGCCAGGCATCGCCAATTTTCACCAGGGCAGCGCCGATGACATCCATGCAAACAGTTGTCAGGTCATACATGGTATTCGATTGTTTTAACAACTCAGTGGCTGTCGTTTCATCATGTTTGAAGAGTGCTCGAAATAGCTGGTCAGCCAGTTTTTCTGGAGGAACAGGTTGGTAGCTGCGGGTACGTGGTGCAATAGCAGGTAGTACTTCAGGGAATTCACCCCGATTAATAATATTATTTAAGTCCCGGACAACACTTGAAATGGATATACCCTGGTCAACCTGGCTTTTCACCCAGCGTAAGGTGGCCACATCCCGGTCTGAATATAAGCGATACCGATTTTCTGAACGTTGTGGATTAAGGAGGCTGTAACGATTTTCCCATGCTCGTATGGTGACCGCACGTATGCCTGTTTGAGTGGTCACTGTTTTAATCGTGTATCGTGCGTCAGACGAGAGTTCAATTAATGTTGTCATAATAGCACCTCTAACAAACATTATACAATAGAAATTTATAATACCTTTAATTCTAATAAAAATATAATACTGGACGAATATCAGGAATAGTATTTATGATTCTGGTTAGAAAACGGTAGAAGCCAACCAGGAATGTTTCCAAAGATTAATAATACATCCGAAAATGGATAGATCACCTATGATGCTTCCGAAGATATTACGTGATTTGTCATTTATTGTAAACTTACATACACAATCATTGAGTTTGTTCTCAATTATTGAGCCAATCACTGCTCAAAACAGTTTTCTCCAGAATTCTGGATTCTGAAAATATACTTGCAAGTCAGAAATCTTATATTGATGTTTTTTATCCTATGCGATAATGGTTATCTGTGGACAAAACCTTCTATTATTCTTTTTTAGGTGATGGATATGACTGATCATTTTGAGATTTTGGTATTGCTGGCGCGTCCTGCAGCCGGTAAAAGCGAGGTGATACATTACCTCAAATCGCTCCCGGCGGAAGAGAGATTGGAAAGGTTCCATATTGGGAATCTGCTGGAACTGGATGATTTCCCCATGTTGTGGACCTGGTTTGAAGAAGACGATCTCCTGCAGCGAATGGGGCATCCACGTTTACACACAAACAAGGATGGTTTCTTTATCGCACCTTACCTGTGGAATTTGCTCATCCAGCGGATCGGATTGGATTACCATAAAATGCTGCGGGACCAACCGAATCTTCATAGGCAGCACACCTTGCTGGTTGAATTCTCGAGAGGAAAGGAACATGGCGGTTATGCAGAAGCATTCAAACACATCCCGGCAGATATGGCTGGCAGAATGTCCATTCTCTTCCTCCAGGTAAGCTGGGAAGAATCCCTTCGCAAGAACCGTAAACGATTCAATCCGGCAAAACCTGACAGCATTCTTGAACATGGTTTATCCGACAATAAGATGGTGCGGTTATACAAGGAGAATGATTGGGAGGAAGTAACAGCTGGATCAACTGAAAACATAAACATTCAGTGTAACCGGGTGCCTTATGTGAACATGCAAAATGAAGACGATGTCACGACGGCCGGTGGAGAGATTCTTGGTAAACGATTGGAAGAGACGTTGAATCAATTATGGCACATAGCTTGCAAGGTAAATCGGTAGCATATTTATTAGCTGTTTATATAACTTGTATTTAAGCTATGGATGAAGGTTTGTCCTTATGATTATGATGAATACTCTCCCAATTGTTCCTGACTTGAAATGGGTCTCGCGTGAAGACAGTAAATTTAAACTACGGTACCTGGACGTACGCAGTTTTACTACGACAATGATTTCCACAACCGCGGACCAAAAATTATCTAACAAGTTTGTTGACCTCCGTAAATCAAATGGAGATCATATTAAAGATACTACCCCTGATCAACCTGTTCATGTTGACTGTCAGTTGATGTATCCTCACCAGGGGCAAACCCGGGATGGAGCTTTATACCTTGCACGTGAAATGGAAGATAAGTGGGATGTCTACCTTTTCGATGGAATGATTTATTTTTCGCGCAGTTGGTCGGGAGTGCTTGTGTATAAAGCAGCCATTGCTTTCATGGATACACAGGCAATCATTTCAAACATTGATGCAATTCGGCAAACCACTATCGGTGGCTCATGGGTGACAATTTGCGCTGTGGATTTCCTGGTAAAAAGCCACTTATACCGGCGGGAGGCACCGCATATTTTACCGCCGTCGATACCTAATGATGATATGGGAATAGCGGCGTATTCCTTCCAGGAGTATGGGCGTTGGGCTTCATTTGCCACATACGATGATACTACCCGTGTACGTATTGAAGATTGTCCTCGGCGAGGGTGATAAACTCATTTTATTAATAATATACAACCCGCCCAATTTTATGACCGGGTTGTATGCTTAATAATTGGATCAAGCTGATTGATACAATTCGTGATGTACTTTACTTAACGCTCGTACTTGATCTGCTGCATGGTACGAGGACCTGACAAGGGGAGCACTTTCCACCCACTTGAAACCAATCGACAAGCCATACTGCTTCAGTTCTTCAAACTCTTCCATGGTGTAATATTTGCGAATTGGCAGGTGCTGCTTGCTGGGTTGAAGGTATTGGCCGATGGTCAGAATATCCACACCCCAAGAACGTAAGTCTTCCATTACTTCTTTGACTTCTGTGATCTCTTCACCCAACCCAACCATCACCCCACTTTTGGTAAGGACATCGGGATTGAGGATTTTTGCATTGATGAGAACAGACCTGGACCAATTGTAATGGTCTTGTGGCTGTACAAGTTTGAATAGCCGGGGAACAGTCTCGATATTGTGATTTAGTATTTCGGGTCGCGACCGCATCACTATGGTCAACGCCTCAAGGTTTGCTTTGAAATCCGGTATCAGCACTTCCACTGAACAACCGGGCAACAACTGGCGAATTCGATGAATGACCATTGCAAAAATAGGCGCACCGCCATCCTGGCGTTCATCACGGTTTACGCTGGTGATGACAGCGTGCTTAAGATTCATAGCTTTTACGGCTTGAGCAACACGCTCCGGTTCCAGCCAATCCAGGATTTCCGGTTTTCCATGTTTCACGTCGCAAAAACCACATGCACGTGTACATGTGTCGCCCAGCATTAAAAAAGTGGCTGTTCCACTGCCCCAACACTCACCCATATTTGGGCAGCCGGCTTCCTCACAAACTGTATGCAGTGACTTCTGCCGCATCAACTGGTCTAACCACTCAGAGGTCTGACCAGAAGGTGCTCGAACTTTTATCCACGGTGGTCTGCGGAGTGGTGTTGTATCAATGATCTCAGGATTTACCCGGTCGCGTGTAGGCGATTTTTGCATATCAGGATTATAACATGCACCATCGTAGGGTCATAAATGTGTAGAAGGAATTTGAAATATTTGACAATTTTCGGCAGAACTGAGTGCAATAATGCGCTATTGTCTAGACAATAGCGCATTATTCTGAGCACAAATCAGTTAAAACCGCATGTAAACTGCTCGTTGGGTCAAGTTGCTAATACTTTTTTAATCCAACATTCTTGATTAATTGATAACCATTTACGAATTTTTAATAAAACTCAATTCAAATTCATAAGGAAAAAGAAATTTACTAGTTGAACTTATTTGTCCAAGGAAGGCATAACCTCCCGAACGATGAGCTTCAATCCCTTGACACCAACAACTTTTACTTTTATTCCAACTGGTAAGACCACTTCACCTTCAGATTCAGCGCTCCATAACTCACCACCCAACTGAACACTGCCATTCGGGTCCAGCACTTCCCGGACAATACCGATCTTTTCAACAAGCGATTCCTGCCCGGAAATAATTGGCCTTTTCCTGGCTCGAAGAGCAAACCCAACGATTATGAAGAATATTGCTCCAGTCACTAATGCCGATCCAATTACCAAAGGCACTGAAACCCTCTGAAAATCTGGTATCCCAGGGGAGTTAAATAAGACCAGGCCGCCAACGATAAAGCTTCCAATACCGGCAACGGTCAGCGCTCCATGAGTTGGAGCTTTTATATCCAGTATGAATAGTACAAAAGATAGGAGCAAAAACAATATTCCAAACCAGTTGACCGGAAGAATCCCCAACCCGTATGTTGCCAGAGCCAGGCAGACTACACCGATAAATCCAGCCACCCACCCTCCAGGGCTGGATAATTCGATCAGGATTGCCTGAACACCGATAGATAGCAGGAGGAATACGATATTTGGGTTGGTCAACATTTGCAATAGCTGTTCTATCAGGGAGGTGTTGTACGGTACCTGAACAAGGTCTTTCGTAGATAGCACCATAGCGCCATCCACCGTATAGACCTGGAATCCATCCAATTGAGCAATCAGGTCTGATGTATCATTTGCGATGAAATCGATCAATCCGATCTTCAATGCTTCTGCTGAAGATACAGCTCGCGCATTTTGGATAGTGTCTTCAGCTAGAGCGATCGCTTTGGGACTTCGCCGCTCTGCCAATGAACGCACTGTCGCTTTCAGGATCTCCTTGGCTTTTGCCTGCATGGTCTGACCAATATCTTCACCCTGAGATCCTACGGGTGAGGCAGCGCCGATGGTGGTTTCCGGAGCCATGGCTGCAACATGCCCGGCAAGCGTGATCACTGTTCCGGCACTGCCAGCCATCGCACCGCGGGGAGCGATGAAAATTACAACGGGGACATGACTCCCACGAATGGCGGTGACCATACGGGTGAGAAGTTCAATTTCACCCCCGGGAGTGTTCAATTGAAAAATGACCAAGGCAGCTCCCTGGTTTTGGGCGTAAGATAAACCGCGAGTAAGATATTGCAGCATGGCTGGTGTCAACGGTCCGGAAGCATTCATCACGATCGCCTGGTTTCCGTTTTGTAAATTATTTTTTGCAAAAGCAGGTTGAGAAAGACCTAAGCTCAGGAAAATTAATAGAATGCTAAAGTTTATGAGATGAAGAGATTTTCTTTTCATTGAATTTGCCCTCATTTAAATTATAAGTCAAAATACTTGGCAAAGAATACTATGTGTGAGGTTATCGGTCCATTATCAAAGCGAATTCCTACGCAAAGGCGGTTGGTTGTGATAGAATCCTTGTCTGCCAAGCCCCCATTGTCTAGTGGCCCAGGACGTGGCCCTCTCAAGGCCAAAACGAGGATTCGAATTCCTCTGGGGGCACAAGAATCAACAATTGTTATCAAAACGAGGATCCCCGGAAGGGGATCCTATTCGTACTCCATCGGAGGCAATTCTCCTATCTGGCAGTTACCGATGAAAATATTTTTCTCGATAAATGTTCAGAGTTAGAAATGATTCGTTGGATTGAATACTATAATATGTTAAGATTCATTGTATCATCTTGAATCTGCAGGGTCACTTTCATTTTTTATGTTTGGTATAGTATTAAGCAAGTAATTTCTATATAAATACTTGGATGGAAAAAATGGAAGATAAATTCACCTTCTTGGATAACATACCATCATCATCGAAGAATAAAGAAATTCCTCAATCCTTGAAAAAGGATATTTCCATCAAAGCAAATATCTCTCGTCTATCTACTGTATTTAATATATTTCGCTACTTACTAAAAAAAGCATTATTAATCTCAATCACCATTTTTGTGGGAATATTCATTACTGTAATAATCATTAATCGTCCGGTATCATTAGGCTTCCGAAAAAATCCCCCCCAGCTGGAAACAAACTTGCGAAAGCAAATTTCGCAAGCCTTGGACATATATAAGTTTGATAATCCCACTTTTTATAAGCTCTCAGAAACAGAGCAAGATCAGGTCATTACTACAATGGAAGCGAAATTGACCGAGGAGCTAGGTTTAAATCTACCTTACTGGCCGCGGCATCTACTGTGGACTTTCAATTCCATGAAATTCGATTGGGGTGAATTACGGAATGTAAGTATCAACCTATTGCCCATGCTGGGCTTTGGGCGGTCATACATGAGTTTGAATGATATTATCGTAAAGCACATGCCTAACACCATGCTTTTGGCTGCAACGGCTAACATCCTTATCTTTCTTTTTGGAGTTCCACTTTCTCTTAGTCTTTCAAGAAAATATGGCAGCAGGTTGGATAAATTATTTGCATTACTGGCACCAATATTTTCCATTCCAAGCTGGGTTATTGGAATCATATTGATTTCTATTTTTGCATTTCAATTTCGCTTACTGCCATTTGGGGGAATGCTGGATACACTTCCACCGGACAACCCGATAGGTTACATTCCCATCATCGCCAAACACATGGTATTACCTGTCATGGCAATTTTCCTCAGCATGTTCTTTCAACTTGTTTATTCCTGGCGCACATATTTCCTGATTTATTCAGAGGAAGATTACGTAATCCTGGGGAAGGCAATTGGCTTACCAGCCAATAAGCTGCAGAAACAATATGTCCTAAAACCAGCATTTCAATATATCCTTACCAGCTTTTCCATGATGTTGGTCACGTTCTGGCAAATGACCATGGCTTTGGAGGTGATCTTCAATTGGCCAGGGATTGGATGGCTTTTTATTAAGGTTGGCTTGCCTAATTTTTGGGGAGAAAATATGTACCCGGGCGAGATGATCGTTGCAATCTCTCTGATCGTCATTTTCGCCTACATTCTTGGATTTGTTGTATTTCTTCTGGAGATCATTTATGTAGTGGTGGATCCGCGGATCCACATGATGAAAAATGAAGCTTCCCTTCACCAGAAAAAAAGCTGGTGGAAAGTGAAAAGACCCCATCAGAAGTATGTTCCACATATAAAACCCGAGATTTACAAAACAAGTAGCACTCAAGGCAATCAAATAAACATCAACATAATCTCCAAGTTTGAAGAAGCGAAATATTTCCTTTCGAAGGTGTGGTCAGGAATCAAAGCCGCTTGGATCCAGATAATACATTATCCTGCTGCCATGTTCGGGCTGGTCATCATCTTATTGTTATTCCTGGGTTCTCTTTATGCTGTGTTCGGATTGCCATATGCAAAAATAGGCTCGGAATGGCTCGGAAGCCCAATGACTGGACAACCGCTTGTACCAAAAACCGCCCTTCCAACATGGATAAATCTATTTAAAGAAAAAGATTATCTTTCCACATTGATCCTGGATAGTAAACAAGGGGAAACAACGCGCGTTGAAACTCCCTTAGACAAGGATACAAAGCAGATTTCCCTAACTTATACTTTTGATTACAATTATGGAGATTTTCCGACAGAAGTGTTCCTATACCTGGATGGAAATTACAGTATTAAGCGGCCTTTTGCATCTTTAGTTTGGACAACTCCGGATGGCAGGGAGTTCAAATTGAAAAACACCGCAGTAATTCCTGGTACGACTTACAATGTGGCTGATAGTATTTCGATTCGAAGGATTGTTAACAATAATCCTCAGCTCCAGAAATGGTTTACGTTTGGCCAGATCTATCCCACCCCTGCATTTTATGTTTTGTTTGCTGACCCAAACCTGGATTATGCGAAAGTAGTTCCAGGGCGATATACCCTTCATTTGAGTGGAATGACTTTTGAAAAAGATAGCGATATCCAGGCGAAATTAGTCATGCTTGGGCAAGTTTATGGATTGGCTGGAACGGACAATATGCGGCGGGATTTATTGACTCCACTTTTGTGGGGTATGCCAATTGCACTCGGGGTTGGTTTGTTCGGAGCAATTATCACCACCATTATTTCCATGATCCTTTCTGCGGCCGGGGTTTGGTTTGGCGGATGGGTGGATAATTTGATTCAGCGATTGACTGAGGTCAACCTGGTTTTACCCATCCTGGCTATGAGTGTGCTGGCATATGCATATTTGGGAGTTAATCTGTGGGTTATTTTGATAATAATTGTCCTTTTGAACGTATTTGGCAGCCCGACCAAGAATTTTCGTGCTGCTTTCCTGGTTATCAAAGAAGCACCATATATAGAAGCTGCTCAGTCTTATGGGGCTAGCAATTCCAGAATTATTATGCGTTATATGTTGCCGCGAATAATCCCAACTATGATTCCACAATTGATTATCCTGATTCCAAGTTTTGTCTTTATTGAGGTTACGTTGGGGTTGTTTAATATCAACACCGGTTATCCGACCTGGGGCACAATTATTTACCAGGCGATCGAAGCGGGGGCACTTTACCATGGTCAATACCGGTTACTGGAACCTTTGGCTTTGGTACTTCTTACTGGTATTTCTTTTTCGTTGTTTGGTTTTACACTTGAAAAGATATTAAACCCTCGATTGTTAAATGAGTGATTCCAGAAAAGTGTAAACCATTAGGAAAGGTATAATTTATTAATAGTATTATGGAGGACAGATGAACTACAGACATTTAGGAAAAGCAGGAATAAAAGTAAGCGAACTTTCACTTGGCGCATGGGTCACTTATGGTGGTCAGGTGGGTGAGACAGTTGCTAGGGAGTGCATGATCGCTGCTTACGAGAATGGGGTAAACTTTTTTGATAATGCTGAAGCCTATGCAAATGGGAAAGCAGAAGTCGTTATGGGAAATGTTCTCAAACAAACAGGTTGGAGGCGTGAGTCATACGTCATTTCAACCAAGATATTCTGGGGTGGGGAAGGCCCGAATGATAAAGGGCTAAGTTATAAGCATATTGTTGAAGGGGCAAACAAAGCGCTTAAGCGAATGCAAATGGAATATGTGGATTTTATTTTTGCCCACCGGCCGGATCCTGAAACCCCCATTGAAGAGACAGTCCGGGCGATGGATCTGATCATTCGGCAGGGTAAAGCATTCTACTGGGGTACATCTGAGTGGAACGCTGCTGATATTATGAAAGCTGATTCCATTGCCAGGCAATACAATCTGACTCCTCCCAGTATGGAACAGCCGCAATACAATATGCTGGTTCGAGAAAAAGTGGAGAAAGAATTTGCCCCTTTATATAAAGAACTTGGTTATGGAACGACCATCTGGTCTCCCCTGGCTTCAGGTATCCTGACAGGAAAATATAATGATGGTATACCGGATGACAGCCGAATGGCTCTAAAAGGATATGGATGGCTAAGGAAAGAACTGACAGAGGAAAAAATAAAAATTGTACGTCATTTGAAAACAGTTACAGATGATCTCGGAATTAGCTTACCTCAACTTGCTCTCGCCTGGTGCCTTAAGAATCCCAACGTGTCCACAGTAATAACGGGAGCGAGCCGGGTGGAACAGGTACACCAGAATATGAAAGCTTTGGATGCGGTTTCCATGCTGACCAAGGAAGTCATGGGCAGGATTGAAGGGATATTAGGGAATAAACCTGAATGATTTAATCCTTACTTATCTTTGTATTTGAAGAACTAACCAATCTGGGCTGCCATTGATATGGCAGCTTTAAATTTAAGCCATCCAGATAAATGCGATCCTTCTTAATGATAAGAATACTCAGCGATGCCGGATCAACAGAAAAACTATAATATCTTCTCATCGGAGCATCCATCGCTTTTGCCAGCAACAGTTTGATGCAGTCGGAATGAGAGAAGATTGCCACGATTGCATGTTCATCGTGTGTGTTAATAATTGTCTTCAAAGCATCCCATAAACGCACCTGGGCATCAGCAAAAGGTTCCCCATCTGGAAATGTATGATTTTCAGGATCTTCCCTGAGCTTTTTCCAGATCGGATCTTCATTTATTTCATTAAAATCCTTCCCGGTCCAAGACCCGGTGTTCATCTCAATAAATCCCTTGTGGATATCCACACTGAGGTTAAGTTTTTCTGCCAGAGGAGTTGCTGTTTCAACCGCTCTTTCCAGTGGACTGGATATGATTGATGCGATCTGAACATCCTTTAGGCTTTCTGCTACAAGCAGCGCCTGGTTTTTACCAGCTTCATTCAGATGGATTCCTGTAAGATGACCGGGGAGATATTTACTGAGCGATTCATTATCGCCGTGTCGTATTAGAAGGATAGTTGTCATTAATTTTTCCTTTTGGCTCCCTATTTTTTGAAATCCCTATAGCATTTTGTTTCTCTTCTAAACCATCAATGGTTTTTTCACGGTTAATGATTCTTGAATGAATTTCCTTTTCATAGCCCTGATCTGATGGCTCATAGAATTTCATTCCCTGGTAAGCATCCGGCAAGTATTGCTGATTCACATGGTGCTCGGGGAAATCATGCGGATAAAGATATCCCTTGCCATGCCCCAGCGCAGCCGCATCCCGGTTGTTATCCATTAAATGATTGGGGACATTCGCTGCCCCTTCTTTATTGATTAATTCCAACGCTTTAAAATATGCCCCTACTGAATTAGACTTGGCTGCCGTTGCCAGATATAGAGTGGCCTCTGCGAGAGGGTAGACACCTTCCGGTAGGCCAATATAATCAAATGCAGATGCTGCAGCCGTAGCGACAACCAACCCATTGGGATCTGCCAGTCCGATATCTTCACCCGCAAGAACGATCAACCTTCGCAAAATAAAGCGGGGATCCTCTCCTGCCTGGATCATCTTAGCCAACCAGAACAAGGCGGCATCAGGGTCTGACCCGCGAATAGATTTGATAAAAGCAGAAATGGTATCGTAATGGGCATCGCCGTCTTTATCATAGAGAACAGCCCTTTGCTGGATCGATTCCTGGGCAACTTCCAGGGTGATCTGAATATTCCCGATTGCATCCGGTGGGGTTGAGAATACAGCCAATTCCAG
This sequence comes from uncultured Leptolinea sp., assembly GCA_964387025.1. GTDB lineage: Bacteria > Chloroflexota > Anaerolineae > Anaerolineales > Anaerolineaceae > PNON01. The sequence continues at coordinate 697,426 of CAYLUZ010000001.1, forward strand.
CGCATTCAGAGCATTGCGGGCATCTCCTCCAGCAGTACGAGCTAGGTGTGCACGGGCATCGTCCCAGAGCTTGACCGGCATCGACCCCAGCCCTTTTCCTTGATCGTGGACGGCGCGGTTAAGGATTTCTTGAATGTGTTTTTCCTCCAAAGAATTCAATTGAAATATCCGGCTGCGAGAAACCAGAGCTTTGATCACTTCAAAGTAAGGATTCTCAGTGGTCGCCCCAATGAGTGTTAACACGCCACTCTCAACATGCTGCAACAAGGCGTCCTGTTGGGCTTTATTCCAACGGTGAACTTCATCAACGAATAAGATGGTTCTAATGTTATATAATTTTCGCCTCTCCTGTGCTTCAGAGATCACGCGGCGTAATTCACCAACACCAGCCAGAACCGCGGAAATGGTCTCGAAGTGGCTTTTTGTGGTCAGCGCAATGACCTGTGCCAAAGTGGTCTTTCCAGTTCCAGGTGGACCCCAGAGCAATATGGATGAAAAAAGCTTATCTGCTTCTATCGCCCGACGTAACAGTTTGCCTTCCCCGACGATATGATCCTGCCCGATAATTTCATTCAGCGATTGTGGGCGCATACGGGCAGCCAGGGGAGCTTCCTGTCGTAATTTTTTCTCGAGAGAATGTTCAAATAGATCCATTCAACCACCTTTTCATCCACACTAAAAATGAAACCATATATCCTATTGTAATATCCTTTAACCATTATCAGTTACCCTCATGCATATTCCAGGTATGGGAATAAAAAGATATCCACTCTTGATAACAGCGTGGATATCTTTTTAAGGAGTATTAATGGTAATTATCCTTTAAGCCTTTTCATGGTCCTGTGCCAGGCTTTGGTTGGATTCACGGGTGGGACTGTTCGGTCTTCTTCTTTGCTCATCCCAAATGCCAGGTTTTCTATCATCTCTGAGATTTCTTCTTCTGGTTTTGAAGCAAGAAATGGTTTCCCGTAGTTTATGGCTTCAATGGTGATATCCGGAGCAAATGGAAGAATAATATCCACTGAATGGTGCAAAGCAACTTCGATATTCTTTCTGGCTAATCCGTGTCTTTCAAATATCCAATTCATTATTAATGTTATCTTTTCAAGGTCATATTCTAATTTCTTATAGGTTTCTATTGCTGCAGCCGCTGCACGAATCGAAGCCATTTCAGGAGCAATTACAATCACGATGCTGTCAGCAAGGTCAAGGGTACTAAAGGAAATTTCTCCAAAATCATGCGGTAGGTCTATGACTATATAGTCATATTGTTTACGTAGCAATTTCATACAGGCTTTAAAATGCTCAATCGTTAGGAGGACTGCCTCCGGTGGAAAGGTGGGTGCGGCAATGTAGTCGAATCCGAGGTCATGTTGGTTGATGATAGTCTGTAAAGCAGCAAGATCGATTTCCTCGGGTTTAAAATTAACGATATCTGCCCAAGTTCGGCGCAGGGTACCATTGACCATTAATGCAACTTGACCAGAGGTGAGTACAAGATCCAGTACTATCGTTGGCTTAGCCCATAAACCGGCAATCCCGACTCCCAGATTGACAGCTAAGGTACTGCTGCCAGAACCTCCCCTCAGGCTGTGAACCGCAATAATTTTCCCGTTTTTCTCTTTCCGGTCTTGCGGGGTCATTTTATAAGATTGTACTTTTCGAAGAAGGGTCCCTACCCGTGCAACGAGTTCAGGAGGGGCAAATGGTTTGGTCATATAGTCATCGGCTCCAGCTTCGAAACCAGCCAATTTTTCGTCAAGATCAGCTTGGGCGGTCAGCATTAGAATTGGTGTTTGAGCAAATTTTGGGTTTCTCCTCAATCGACGGACGACATCGTAACCATCCATAACTGGCATCATTACATCACAGATAACCATTTCAGGGTCAATCGAATTGGCCTGTGTCAATCCAAGGAGTCCATCATTTGCATAGAAAAGCTCGTACCCGAGCGGTTCCAATGTATGTCCGATCATTTTTTGAAATATTGAATCATCATCAATAACCAATATTCTTGCCATGTTACCTCCAAAAACCCATTTACCCAGAAAAACAGCTAATACCACTATTTATTAATTAGTACTTCATAATAGCTCTCAATTTTTGGAATTTCTTCTTTTATTGTCTTGATCAATGAAGACACATTACTCATAACGCCACTATATCCATTAATTTCTATCTCTGCGGCCGCAGCCCTTACTACCTCTGCCGAGAAATTCGCTGAGGCACCTTTTAAATTATGTGCCAACCTCGTCACACTATTAATATCATCCTGGATGACAGCTTCTTCCAGTTTTAATATCCGTTCAGGCAAATTTTTTATGAACTCTCCAAGCATCGACTTAAAGAAATCAAGATCGTCACCAAAACGTGGAAGGGCTTCCACCATATTGATTGGATCATTTACTTCCTGAACAGTTTCGTTAAGTACCGTCCCGGGTTGGGAGATACTATCGAGGTCGAGAGTTCCTGTTTTAGGAAGGCTTAAACTGATCCATTTGTTGATTGTCTGATAAAACTCCCTGGGTTCCAATGGTTTGGAGAGATAATCATCCATTCCTGCAGCAAGACATCTTTCACGATCACCTTTCATTGCATGGGCAGTCATTGCAATAATGGGTGTCTTCTTCCCCGCAGAATCCTTTATTCGGAATTCGCGTGTAGCTTCAAATCCATCCATCTCCGGCATTTGGACGTCCATCAGTACCAGAGTGTAAGCTTGATTAAGCATAGCCTCGACAGCCATTTTGCCGTTATCCACAACATCAACAGAATAGCCGGATTTCTGCAAAAGATTTACAGCAAGTTTTTGGTTGATTGCATTATCTTCAGCTAATAGTATATGAACTAGTTTTCTGCGTCGTTCAGAAATTGTATGACTGGTAACCAGCGGGCCAGTTGGAGTTTTGAGGGTTGGTTCATTTGGTTTTTGACCCATAACGGTTAAGATCATTTCCCTCAAATGATCTTTTTTGACCGGTTTGACTAGATATCCATCACAACCCAAAGATGTCAATTTTCCTGCATCTCCCCTGTGACCCATGGATGTAAGAATGATCACATGTACGCCTTTAACCTTATCATTTTGTTTAATTTCCGCCAGGGCAGTCATTCCATCTTTTTCTGGCATCTGCATATCCAGCAAGACGATCTTGTACGGATCACCGATCTCAACTGCGCTTGTCAATTGCGGAAGGATAACCATGCTATCGCCTATGGAATCTGCCCGGCAGCCGAAATATTGTAGTTCCTTTGTAAGAATCAAACGGTTGGTCGGATTATCGTCTACGATGAGAATGTGCGTATCCTTTAGATCACTTGGTATTTGTAAAGGTTCAACGATGGGAGTGGTGCTCTTTTCGAACTCTGCTGTAAACCAGAATGTACTGCCAACATTTGGTTCGCTGATTATGCCTATTTTGCCATGCATTAATTCAACCAGTTGTTTGGAGATCGCCAGCCCCAAACCGGTTCCGCCAAATTTTCGAGTCGTGGAACTATCCACCTGGACAAAACGGTCAAAAATTGCAGCTTGCCGGTCTTGTGGAATACCAATTCCCGTATCTGTGACCGCAAATTTTAAAATGACCTTGTTAGCCTCTTCTTTTTCGAGAGCTACGCGGATCACAATTTCACCATGGCTGGTGAATTTGATCGCATTTCCTGCCAGGTTCATCAGAATCTGGCGTAACCGGCCCGGATCGCCAATTAATCGGGTAGGAATATTAGGTTGGATAAGGCAAAGTACTTCCAACCCTTTAGTATCGGCACGTGGAGCAATGGCTGTTGTCACACTTTCCACGGTATGCACGGGATCAAAATCTATTTCTTCCAAAGATAGATATCCGGATTCGATTTTTGCAAAATCGAGAATATCATTTAATAAACTGAGTAAGGCATCAGCACTTTCCTTGGCTGTATTCAAGTAATCTTTCTGTTCAAGGGTCAGGTCGGTTCCCTGGGCAAGTTCAACCATGCCAATGATTCCATTCATAGGGGTACGTATTTCATGGCTCATATTCGCAAGGAACTCGCTCTTGGCGCGATCAGCAGCTTCGGCTTCCCGGCGGGCTTGTAATATTTCTGTGACGTCATGATAAATACCGAGAATCCCGTAACCTTTACCATCGACTATGACAGGAACACCAAATATCTCGACATCCACTTGTGAGCCATCTTTTCGAATTCTTTGCCCATATCCATGTATTGTTTTTCCCTGAGCTACATCATTGGAATACTGATTCGCTGCTTCCAGGTCGGCATTTTTGCTTATTAACCGATCCAGGTTCTTTCCGATCACTTCTTCCTGCTGATATCCATACAAAACTTCAAAAGAAGGATTGCAGGAGATGATGCTGGATTCCATATCCATGATCACGATCGCCACCGGACTGTTTTTTACTAGCGCTTCGAAAAATTCTTTCTGGCGGATGATCTCATTGCTTGCAGCATGTTGTATGGAAATATCGCGAATAATGTAGACAGAACCTACTTGATCATCTGAAAGGGCAACAGGAAAAGAGTTAATGATGAACCAACCAGGAATATTAGTAAACTGTAAATTATTTCCAATAATTGGAGCAGACCCATCTTTACAACTGAAGACTGAATTAAATTCCTGCCCAAGTAAATCTTGATAACTGGTATTTAGAACCTTGATTGTGGCGCTATTACATCGAATGATCGTATTTTTGGGGTCAGTTAAAATGATCAGATCATTAACCGCGTCAAAAATGGTTTCCCAGGTTTTTTTTGCATTGCTGATCTTTGCTTCGTTTTCTTTTTGTTTTTCAATAACGACTTTGTTATCTTCAATTTGAGCCTGGAGATCTTTATTAGATGTGTTTAATTCTTCTTCAATGGATATTAGAGTTTTTCTACTGAAATCATGATACCTGCCAACCAGGTAACCAGTGGCTGCGAGCAATATAATTAAGGCAAAATAAAACCATGGCGGTGTTGCTGGAGAGATAATATAAAGCAGGATGGAGAAACACAACCCTAATACAACCCCCACACCAGTAAGTATTGGCATCATTTTTCGGCTATTTATCATCAAGTTCATTATAAGAGTTTATCATTTGATTGAGAATACTGAATGATACTATACTTAAAAACTGCTTCGGCTAGATTTATACAGAGATTGATAAGTAAGCTAACCGGTCGTTTGTTTTGTTTCTTCCACTGGGTCTGCAGTTTGCAGTTGAGCAACATTCTTTGGATCCAATTGAACGGCATATTGGTTGATGTTCTTAACAGGCTGCGGGTAATGCATTTTCAGCTTTTCCAATGTATCCACCAGAATGGAAGAAATGACCAGGTTGCGGTACCAGTTGCGGTTAGCTGGAATAATATACCAGGGGGCCCAGGGTTTGCTCGTTTTTGAAAGAACATCCTGGTACGCATCCATATAATCTTTCCACAGCTTGCGTTCCTCCAAATCTCCAGGGTTGAATTTCCAACGTTTTTCCGGCGTAATGATTCGCTCCAATAATCTTTGTTTCTGTTCATCCTGGCTGATATTCAAATAAAACTTGAGGATGGTTGTTCCTTCATCCTTCATCATTCTTTCAAATTCATTGATATGTTGAAAGCGCTTTTTCCACACCTTTTGGGGAGCCAGGTTATGTACGCGCACCACCAGCAGATCTTCGTAGTGGCTGCGATTAAAGATGACAATTTCACCTTTACCTGGTGCTTGTGGATGGACACGCCAGAGATAATCATGGTCCAGCTCTTCAGGTGTGGGGACTTTAAAACTTGCAACCTTAACACCTTGTGGGTTTACTCCTTCAAAAACACTGCTGATCGTGCCATCTTTACCTCCTGTATCCATGGCTTGAAGAACAATGAGTATTTTTTGTTTATGTTCAGCATACAGAATGTCCTGTAACACCTCCAACCTTTTGTTTAGTTTCTTAATGACGATCAAGCCTTCTTTTTTGGTACCTTCAAACCCTGAAGTATCATCAGGATCCCAATCTGAGAGTTTTACCCTACTGTTTTGTTTTACCAAATACTTTTTCATTTTTCCTCCATGATTGATAATCCATTATAACCAAATGCACTATTTGATAAAACAGGAAATGGCATGGTTCTTGTTATGTTTTAGGTATTGTTACCCTTATGGAGTGGATAGTGATGCGTTTAAAACCTTTGCTTGTTGTTTCGATGATTACCTTCCTTATATCTGCGTGTGGTATCAGCCCGCAATACCATCCAATACTGGATGATCCGACTGCCACTCCTGAACTCGTATATATTGAAGAGGCGACCCCTGAAGCTCTTCCGTCACCGTATCCGCAGGCATTGCCTGCGATTAATCCGACATATACCGCTTTTTCTGTCCACATACAGGCAGTATTCCTTGCAAATGATGATGGATCCGATCGGTCTATCATTGCACAGGATCAGATCATTCATTGGGTTGACCAGGCAAACCTGATATTTTCACAGGCAAGCCTTCGATTTTACTTTGACCCAGGGGTTGATACCAATGAATATAAAAATTCCATCTTGAATAATGTCACCGGAACTCAGGATCCTAATTGGGACAAGTCTGTTATTGAGGGGGAGAAATTAGCCCAGGCCTATGGCGGAAAAATCATAGTTTTATTTAGAAATCCTCCCATGATTGGAGATGCAGGAAGTTTGGAGGAAGATTTTATCTTCATGCCTTCAACTGTTCAGCAAATTTGTGGACAACCGGATGAATCTTTGCTGGCACATCAATTAGGTCATTACCTGGGATTAGGTAATACCTTTCCAGAATTATTTTCCAGTATCAATGAAGCTGAAAAAGCTTATGAAAAAAGCGGTTTTGATGCACTATTCTTTGATGGGGATGGGATATCCGACACTCCTCCAGATGCTTACATAAACCATGCAGAAATTCAATGCGGAGAAAAGTTGAGTATTAAGATCAGCAATGCCGATTTCAACCTAACCCGAGGCAACCTGATGTCTTATTACATGCCACGCAGCCAGCTTACTCCAATACAAATCACCCGGCTTCGTTTTATTTCTGCCTTACGGTCACGTAACGATTCGATGATCCCCACAAATCAGGGTCCCGTCTCACCGATACAATTTGAAGATCTTCCTCTGACCTACCGATCCTGGTGTGAGCCGCAAACCATGGATATGTCCGGGATATTAAACCGGGGTTGGAATGGCGGTAAATCCTTAAATATTCCTGCCGGGTACGGCTCCATCTGTACTTTCTCCATCGATTTTCCTGAAACTAAATCATACGAATTAGTGCTTTACGCTACAAAAATGCCGGAATACGGTGTAGTTGAAATTATGATAGATGAATGGATCCTCAACGATGGGATGGATCTATATTCTTTATATCCAATGCCGACTGGTCCTGTTTCTTTTGGAAAGCTTTATCTTGAAGCCGGCAGCCATACCCTCTCGTTTAGGGTTGTCCGAAAAGCATTAGAGTCAACCAATTACAATTTCGGACTGGATGCATTGACTATTCAAGCACAAGACCAATAATCAAGTTCACGTTCCACAAATACTTTAAACGATTATCCTCCGGTAGTAGAGTCAATTTATAATCCGATCCGGAGGAGACAAATATGAGTAACGTTGAATTATCACCAGAAGTTCACCGCAGCCTGGGGGTTGAATTATTCAATCAAACCTGGGAGTTATTGGATAAAACGGATAGAACTCCGGCTGAAGACGCAACCATGTTGGAATTTGCTCATTCATCAGCATATCACTGGTCTTTCTGTGGAACATTGGTCAATCAACAGCGGGGTTATTGGCTGATCAGCAGAGTCTATGCTGTTCTGGTGATACCAGACGCCTGCCTGCTATTTGCCAAATTATGCAGGGAGAGTACCGTGTCGGATTTAAATGAAATGGAAGACTTCGACATAGCGTTTAGTTTTGAAGCGCTGGCGAGAGCATATGCATTAAATGGTGAGTTGAAGAAAACTGCGGAAATGTTCAAATCTGCAGTTGAAGCTGGGAAATTGATAAAGGATGAAGAAGACCGGAAAATTTTCTCAGAAAGCCTAAATTCAGGGGTACTTGCTCAATTCAGTTGATAATGATCGTCAATAACCAATAAATATTTCTCATTATCCTGATATCCTTTTCGTACCCGGCTTTTTATACAAAAAGCCGGGTACGTTTATTTACCATCCTTACACTGGGAATTGAAGGTTAACTATGTGCATGCTAAACTAGATAAAGCAAATACTTAAGAAACAGAGGGCGATGAATGGATCTTACCAATGAAATAAAACTAGAAATGTTTTGGACAATGCTGCTTGCCCGCAGGTTGGATGAACGAGCCTGGATGCTTCATCGTCAGGGGCGAATAGATTTCCATATTTCAGGTATCGGGCAAGAAGCTGCCCAGGTCGGGGCGGCATTTGCCTTGCGGAGGGGGTATGACTGGATAGCGCCATATTATCGTGACCTGGCCTTAATGATCGCTGTGGGATATTCACCACAGGATTTTGCCTTGAGTATGATGGGAAAAAAAGAAGAACCGGGTAGTGGCGGCCGTCAGATGCCCAGCCATTGGGGTCTGCGCGCGGCCAATGTGATCAGCCATTCTGCTCCTGTCGCAACTCAATGTGTTCACGCAGCCGGTGTGGGGTTGGCGATCAAAATACGTAAGGAAGACAAGGTGGTATTCACATCGCTGGGAGAAGGATCCACTTCGCAGGGGGAGTGGTATGAGGCGGTCAATTGGGCCGCTGTCCACCAGCTGCCCGTGATATTCATGGTAGAGAATAACCAATATGCCATCTCAGAATCAGTGGATAAGCAGATGGCAGTACCAAGCGTGGCAGACAAAGCCTGTGGTTTAGGATTGCCAGGTGTTCAGGTGGATGGAACAGATCTATTTAAAGTCTATACGGTGGTAAAAGAAGCGGTGGATAATGCCAGGGCTGGTAAAGGACCCAAACTTATCGAAGCAAAAATGTACCGGATCACTCCGCATAGTTCAGATGATGATGACCGGTCTTATCGCACCCGCGAAGAAGTCGATACCAACAAACTACTTGACCCGATGATCATAAACACCAGGAATTTAATGGCCGAAAATGTCCTTACGCAGGAAAAATTGGATGGAATGGAAATAAAAGCAAAGGGGCTGATCGATGAAGCCATAGAATATGCCTCAAAAGCACCGTTTCCTGACGTGCAGGATGGCATGCACCCGGTTTATGCTGAAGAGGTGACCCATGCCTGAAATGATTTTAGTGGATGCCATTCGCTTGGCAATGGAAGAAGAACTGGCGGCCGATGAGCGCGTTTTTATAGTAGGTGAAGATGTGGGGAAACGCGGCGGAGTGTTTCGAGCCACAGTTGGTCTATATGATAAATTTGGCGCTGAGCGGGTGATCGATTCCCCTCTGGCTGAATTGTCCATTGTCGGAGTAGGAATAGGGGCTGCCTTATATGGTATGCGCCCCGTCTGCGAGATCCAGTTTGCTGATTTTATCTACCCAGCCATGAATCAGATCATCAGTGAAGCCGCAAAGATGTGCTACCGGTCAAATGGGGATTGGACTGTCCCGATGGTGATCCGGGCGCCATATGGCGGCGGAATCGGCGGTGGATTGTATCACTCACAAAGCCTGGAAGCCTTCTTCACACACGTCCCGGGGCTGAAGGTGGTGGTTCCTTCAAACCCGTATGATGCCAAAGGATTGTTGAAATCTGCGATTCGGGATCCGAACCCCGTTATTTTCTTTGAGCCTAAAAAAGGATATCGCCTGATCAAAGGCGAAGTACCGGACACCGACTATACCGTGCCCATTGGACCTGCGCAAGTCACAAGATCCGGAACTGATGTGAGTGTCTTTGCCTATGGCATGATGCATTATTACACGTTTCAGGCAGCTGAAAAATTAGCTTCTGAAGGGATAAGCGTGGAAGTGGTTGACCTGAGGACACTTTACCCGGTTGACAGGCCGACAATTTTAGCGAGTGTGAAAAAAACAGGGAAAGCATTGATTGTCTATGAGGATAATCTTACAGGTGGTTACGGCGCAGAAATCGCTGCCACGATTGCGGATGGTGCATTCACCGATCTGGATGCTCCGGTGAGGCGTTTGGCCGGGCCAGATGTTCCCGGTGTCCCATTCAGCCATCCACTTCAGGAATGGTTCATGCCCAATCCTGAAAAAATTGCCAATGCGATCAGGGATTTGGCCAAATGGTAAGGAGGGTGAAGATATGCCAGTAAAAGTGATCATGCCGAAATTAGGAGAATCTGTTGTGGACGGTACCGTTAACCGTTGGATAAAACACGAAGGGGATCAGGTAGAGGAGTTTGAATCTCTTCTGGAAGTTGAAACAGCCAAGGTTACCACTGAAATTCCCAGCCCTACCGCAGGAGTGCTATTAAAAATTATTGTTCAAGAGGGTGAAACAGTGGATGCCGGTGTCATCCTGGCCTGGGTTGGTCTGGCAGGGGAAGATGTACCTGATGTTTCTGCAGAAAGTAAGACCGGTGTTGTTGCAGCCACTTTGATCACTCCTGTAACGAACCAAGCTACCACTATTGTGACAAGCCAGAAGCAATCATCAGAGCGAGACCTGGGTTTCATTTCCCCGGTGGTTGCAAAACTGGCAGCAGAAAATAAAGTGGATCTGGCCAACATGCCAGGAACAGGTGAACATGGCCGGATAACAAAAAAAGATATTCTGGATTACATCGAAAAATCCAGCCAGAATAAAGGAGCAAAACCAGAGCCTGCACCTTGGGAAACACCGGGATCTGGAGATCTATTCAAGCCGACAGTCGATCTGTCAATACCTCCCACTGTTGCATCGACGCCGCCTTTAGCGGCTACATTGGGAGGAGATACCCTGCTTCCGATGACCACCAAGCGGAAAGCAATAGCTGACCATATGATCATGAGCAAACATACATCTGCACATGTGACAACGGTTATGGAAGCAGACTTGAGTCGTGTGATACTACATAAGCAGGCCAATCAATCTCAATTCGATGCGGATGGGCTAAAACTGACCTATACACCCTATTTTGTTGCCGCTGCTACCCTGGCCTTGGTACAATTCCCTCTGCTGAACTCCACCTGGTCTGAGAAGGGGATCATACTTCATCGCGATATAAATATAGGAATGGCGGTGTCACTGGGAGAAGAAGGTTTGATCGTTCCTGTTATTCGGAACGTAGATCGTCTGTCTTTGTCCGGGCTTGCCCGGGCGGTGAATGACCTTTCAACCCGGGCGCGTTCAAAGAAATTGACCCCGGATGAAACAACAGGTGGAACATTTTCAATCACAAATCATGGCACCGGACGTTCTTTGTTCGCCACTCCGATCATCAACCAGCCGCAATGTGCCATTTTGGGTGTGGGAGCGATTACAAAACGAGCCGTTGTTGTTTCTGATGCGATCGCCATCCGTTCCATGGTCTATCTCTCACTCACATTTGACCACCGTATCCTGGATGGCACCTCTGCTGATGGTTTCTTGAGCATGGTGGTGGATATTCTCGAAAAATGGCAATAGATGCAGTTGTTTAAGTATAAAATTTTATACATTTCCAGCAATATCAGTAATGAATCTGCCCCGCCACTTTAAAAGTACTATGGCGGGGCTGCTATTTTTCGAATAACTTGCGGACTCTTCTTCCAGCACCTATAATGCAATGTAATGGAACCATTTCCTCCCGAAAAGCATCGATCGATCCAATGGAAATACCTGGTTTACCTGGTCTGCCTGCTTGTCATTGTAACCTGGTGGATCGAGACACCAGCAGGTTTGCTGGGAAAAGCAGACGCCATTGGATACGCGGTATGTCACCGTATCGAAGTGCGTTCTTTTTTTCTGGAAGATCGTCCTCTGCCACTTTGTGCACGTTGTTCAGGAATGTACCTGGGAGTGGTTGCAGGTATACTTTTTCAGCTTATCTGCTACCCGCGAAAAGGCGGCATGCCGGGTTGGAAAACCGGTATTCCGTTTATTATCTTTGTTCTTGCCTTCGGTATTGATGGTCTAAATTCGTACCTGCACTTATTTCCCGGATTACCAGGTGCCTATGAACCCAATAATGTACTTCGCCTGATCACAGGCACCGGAATGGGCATTTCGATTTCCGCGGTCCTTGTCCCCGCATTCAACCAATCAGTCTGGAAACATTGGGATTCCGGGTCAATATTTACCAGCTGGCGAGGATATGTTGGAATAATTGGCATTCCATTCACCTTCTCAAGCCTCATCCTTTATAACAATCCATTTTTTAGGTATAACCTGGCTCTCATCAGTGCCGCTGGAGTATTAATGGTATTGAGTATGGTTTATGCTATTATCTGGCTGATGGTTTTCCATAAGGATAACCAGGCTGAAGGTTGGAGACAGCTTGTCCTTCCTCTTTGTGCCGGATTGCTTACAGCCATAATCCAGATTGGAGCCATTGATTGGCTGAGGTATGCTTTAACTGGTACATGGGCAGGCTTCAAGTTCTAAGGAGGTAAGAATGGAAATACTCGGGATCTTTTCAGCATTTGGACTTTCTGCCAGCGCCGGTTTGAATGCGTATATCCCTTTATTGGCGATAGCGCTCCTGGCGAAGTTTACCAACCTGATAAAACTCTCCCAACCCTGGGATACGTTGACATCCTGGTGGATCATAGGGTTGATCCTCATCCTGGCTGTGGTTGAATTCTTCGCCGATAAAGTTCCGGCAGTCAACCACATTAATGACATCATCCAGACCATCATCCGCCCGGTTGCCGGAGCGATCGTGTTTGCAGCCAGTGCCCATGTGATTACAGATATTCACCCAGTCCTATCGATAGCCGCCGGGCTTCTGGTAGCCGGGGGAGTGCATGCAGTGAAATCCCTGGTTGTCCGACCCACGGTAACTGCTACAACTGGTGGGGCAGGTAATGTGCCGGTAAGCATCCTCGAAGATTTTATTTCTTCTTTGATCTCAGTATTATCTGTGGTCGTTCCGGTGGTAATCGCAGCTATCATTATCCTATTGACCTCATGGGCAGTTTTCGCGCTTCTGCGTCGCCACCGGAAGACTAATTTGCCTAATGATTATTGATTGTAGTTTGTTGTATATTCTCATATAATGAAGTTGCTATAATTAACCATTTGTTAGGAGGAGAATATGGAAGCACCTGAAATGCCTGTTATGCCAGAGGTTGAAGCACCAAAAAAGAAAACAAATGTTTGGCTCATTGTTATCATTGTCCTGGTTGTACTTTGCTGCTGCTGCGTTATTGGTGGATTTATCAGTTTTCGAATGTTAGGTCCGCAAATTGGTGATGTCTTTAGCCAGATCACAAATCAGATTTATTAATCAATAAGTAGCTTAAAAGCAGGACACTTATGTAGATTAATACATAAGTGTCCTGTTGGGTTTAAATTACTTAAGTAAGAATAAATGTTCGTTATTCGTTATTTAGTCCAGGTTTAGTCTGATGGAACAAACTGCTGATCCTGCTCGAAACAAATTTCCAGATCGGACATCTGTCGTAAACAGCCGAGAATAATACTATTGCACCCAGGAGCAGTAAAGGTATTGTAAATCCCGTAAGGAAAGCAGCTGCTATAAATACAGTTCCCGTGGCAACCCTGATTATGCGGTCAGTTGATGAAATTTTTACTGAGCCTTTTTGGCCGGTTTCTGCCATGATAAACAAATTCCGGAGTTGACCGACACCCATTGCCCCGGTTTTTCGGGCAATCAAAATACCACGGTTATATATTAAAAAAGTGGGTATGCTAAATATCTTTAATTCCTGCATCAATTTGGACTCAGAATCTGCATCGATTTTAATCAGGTCAACTTTCCCAGTAAATTCACCTTTCATTTGCTCCAAACTGGGAGACATCACTTTACACGGTCCGCACCATTTGGCCCAAAACTCTACTACAACTGGCTTATCAAATTTATTTACTTTATTGTTCCACAATTTTAGATTCATAAAATCCATTTCATCATTTGTTTAAAAAACCAGGTGGTATCTTTATTCAGGTAATAAATGATTATGCTTTTTTCGTTCTGAATTTCAATAATGCATAGATTGGGCAAAAACCTACTAAACCGGTTATCAGAGGAATTAATCCGAAATATTTCAAGAACTCTCCAAAACCGCCGGTTACAAAATTACCCCAACCTAATACTAAAAGTAATACCCCGAGAACAACACGCGCAATTCGATCCCATCCAGCTTCATTTATAAATTTCATTAGATTTTTCCTTTCACGATTGATTTATAGAATTAGATGAGATAGTTTGTATAAAGATACATTTAATGTAGGTACAAATATATTAATCATTTATCTTGATTTAATTAACAAATATCGACATAATGGTTTCAGGAGAAAAATATGGCGGAAAAAGTGGATGGAAGTATTAGCGCTTATGGCGCTGCTTTCATGTTGAACCAATTGAAGAACCTGCAAAATGAAGTGCAGGGAGTTCAGACGGCATTAGATATTGAATGCATCCATAGGATGCGGGTAGCTTCCCGTAGGCTTCGTTCAGCACAGGAATACTTTGATTCAATCCTAAGCAAAAAGAATTCCACAATATGGGAAAAGCAGATCCAGTCAATAACAGCTGCTTTGGGTAACGCCAGGGATCTGGACATTCAAATTGAGGCGATCCAGGAGTATCAGCTTCAGAATGACGACATCAGACTTCAACCAGGGTTCAAACGACTTATTCTGCGTTTATCACAAAAAAGAAAACAGGCACAGTTGTCTGTTCTCTTGTCAGTTTCGAAATTTACATCCAACACGGTGATAAAAAGAGTCCAAAAAGAATTGACACATCTGGTTGGGTCGAGTGGAAATGAATCCTTCGTTTCAATGCATTTACATCTGCTAGCCAATCTGGCAATAAATGAAAAGTTGGCCAATTTCTTAAGCTATGAGCCTTTTGTTCATATTCCTGAAAAAAAAATGGAATTGCATGCCATGCGGATAGCTGCGAAACATCTGCGATATACCATGGAAATATTTGCACCATTATTTCCGGGAGAGTTATCTGATTGGCTTCAACCCATCAGGCAAGCACAAGAACAGTTGGGCGTGATCCACGATTGTGATATGTGGATCGATTTTCTGCCACAGTTTTTGAACTCTGAACATGATTTGTCGCTGAATTATTACGGTCATTCCCACACCCAATACCGGATCATTCCTGGCATTCTTAACTTCCAGCAGAACAGGCAGGAAATTCGCAATCAAACCTATCAACAATTTGTTGAATTTTGGGACTCTTTACAAAAAAACCTGTTATGGCAAAGCTTATTTGACCATCTCTCTGAAAATTATCCAGCGGAGATGGTCAGTTCCGCTCAAATACAACGAAATATAACCTTTTAGGAGGAAACAAGTGAGAATAGCTGTGATCAGTGATATTCATGCAAATCTACCGGCTTTGGAAGCAGTTCTTACCCATGCGAAATCTTTAGGTATAAAAAGATTCTGGTGCCTTGGTGATCTGGTGCAGTTTAATGCATTCCCGGAAGAGGTTGTCAAGACAATTCGAAAATTGAAAGCCGTTTGCATTCATGGAAATATTGACCTCAAAGTAATGGAAATGAAACCGGAGTTGAAACAGTTACCAATCGAAGAATTGCCGGAGGAATTAAGTCCGTTTGCCTGGTCATATCTGCAGTTGTCAAAGCAGAGCAGAAAATTCTTAAAAAAGTTACCTGAAAAGGCGAAAGTTAAGCTCCGGGGTTTCAAATTTTTACTTGTACACGGGAGCCCGGCAGCCAACGCTGATCCCATTTATATAGATACCCCAATAGAGAGGCTTGAAGAATTGATTGAAGGAGTAAATGCGGAAATCATCCTTTGTGGACACACCCACAAACCATTTATTCATGAGGTAAAGGATGTTCATATCATTAACCCTGGAAGTGTAGGCAGACCCATCGATCATGATCCCCGGGCGAGTTATGCAGTACTGACCTTGAAGAAGAAATATGTCGGTGTTGAGTTTTACCGCGTGGAATTTGATCTGCAATTGGCTGTGGACTCAATCCGGGAAGCAGGTCTCCCTGAAACTTATGCCCGACTGGTGGAATCTGGAATATCGTTGGATGATCTAAAAAATCATGATTCTGAAGAAATAAAGGTGGAACCATAATGGATCTTAGAAATCTGACCTCCGATTCGCTGGCTGCTGTCAGACAACTGGCTGCCTCTTACCTGGGTGACCTCGAACATACCAACCAGGTGACGATGTTGTCATTGCGGCTATTCGATGAACTGCTCCCATTGCATCAATTGGAGGATACAGAAAGGTATTTATTGGAATGTGGTGCTCTGTTACACGACATAGGCTGGGTTCAAGGCTGGAAGGGACACCATAAAAGCTCTCTGCAAATGATCCTCGATAACCAGCTCTTGCCTTTCGATGGAAAAGAAAAGCTGATCATCGGATCCATCGCGCGGTATCACCGCAAGGCTTTACCTTCATTAAAGCATGATCATTATGCTGCCCTCGAATCAGATGAGCGCAAGATCGTTTCAAAATTGGCGGCACTTTTACGTATCGCAGATGCAATGGACCGAACCCATACAAAAGCGATTAGCGATCTCCGCTGTGTGATCAGTAAAAAAGAAGTGTTAATTAAATGCACTGTTGCTCACCCTGCTTCTCAAGAAGAAAAGAATGCCTATGACAAAGGGGATCTATTTGAGAAAGTATACAAAAAGAAACTTGTGATCAGAATGTGATTTGATGGAAAAAAGACACAGAGACTCTCCTCATTTTGAGGAGAGTCTCATTTTTTATTTTCAAATATTACCCAATTATATGAAAGGACCTTAAACCTACATCCACGATCATACCCAATAGATACCAGATTCCAAACTGACGGTTATGTAAAAATCCCATTGCCACAAAATAAAGCGGCCAGGTGCTCTCGGGAAACCAATCAGGTCGCTCCATTGGTTTTGGTGCTTTATATACTTTCCAGACCAGGGGAACTGTTGTCAGAGCCAGAAAAACCAGGAGCAGAACCGGGGAAAAGAACCGGGTGATGACAAGATAAACTACCAGCAGGTATTGCAATGTCATCATGGCTAGTGTAAAATATCGGGCTGCCTTTTCCCCCAATAAAACCGGCAAGGTGTGTATCCCTTTTGCCTTATCGGCGTCCAATTTATCGATATGTTTGCCAAATATCACCATGGTCGTACCAAGTGCGTACGGTAAGCTTGCAATAACCACCTGCCAGCTCCACGCACCTGTGATCACAAAATATCCGCCGCCGATCATTAATGGTCCCCATACCAATATCACAGCTATTTCCCCCAGGCCAATATATTTTAATGGGTATGTATAGAACAAAACAAAAATGACACCCAAACCCAGGAGCATCCAGGCAAATAGTCCATTGAGCAGGACAAGAGGCATGCCGGCTGCCAGAGCGATCAGACCAGTCACAGCCGCATAGGTCCACATTTGTTTTTCAGTCAGTAAGCCCATTTCCATGGGCTGTAAACCATACTGCGTCCGGAAGTAATTGTCTTTATCTACACCTTTTTTCGAGTCGGTGATGTCATTTATGATGTTATTGGTGGCATGAGCGAAGATCAAACCTATGGCCAGCAACACCCAACGCCACCAGATAAAATGACCGTCACGATAAGCCAGGATACCGGCAAAAGCCGCTGACAGAAATGTCATGATCAATACTGCTGCCCGGGTGGCAATCAACCAGCGGCTGATGAGATCCAGCTTATGCCATTCATCTTTATCCAACCGGATAATTCCTTTAAGCGCCTTACCCCACATCTGAATATTCATGTTGCTTTCCTTCCCTATACCTATATAATTATTAATTATTTGCATTATATCAATAAGAGCTCAACATAAACATAGGAGATGGTTATATGGCTCAATCTGCAGTTCCTGATCCGTTGACAAAACTTAAAGCAGATATTCAAGCTGTACAAAATAAAGTGAATGACCTTCAAACTGGGGTAAGACTTACGGATATTCGCGATCAAATTGAAGATTTTGAAACCAAGACCAGTATGCTGCCCTCACGTATCGCTGCGGTACGAACGAAAGGGTATGTATTTGGAAGGAACATAGAAAATCGGGCATTGACTTTGAGATCAGATTGGGTAGGCCTTTCATTAAATGTCCTGGAACAGACGAACCTCCATTCCAACCGGTTAGACATGGATATGCGCGCTTTGGAATCGGTATTGCTACAACTTACTTCACGGGCTGCCAATGTTGGTGCTGCGACACCTTTCTTATTTCAAGTCAATACCGGGATTAGTACACTCGAAAGTAAGGTGCAATCCACGAAAAACACCATTCGGGGAATGTACGATGAATTTTCGGCGGGGTTATACAAACTATCATCTGAATTGGATCATATCGATTGGATGTTGGCGCAATATGCTGCTGCAACCTTTCAGTTGCTGAATACTGAAGCACCGGTAAATGCTGTAAAAGCAGCCTGGGAAATCACAGGTAAAGACGGAAAAGGTGATCCGAAAGGAATCCTTTACCTCACAGATCAGCGCCTTCTTTTTGAACAGAAGGAAGAAATTGCCACAAAAAAAGTCCTGTTTATTACCACTGAAAAAGCATTGGTGCACAAGCTGCTCTTCGAATTTCCAGCCGTATTGGTGGATAAAATGAGCGTCAGAAAGGAAGGTTTCTTCAAAAATGAAGACCATATTGACCTGGAATTATTATCCGGTGGACCTTTCCCGGTGGTCCATTTTCATTTGGATGGACAGGATTGTAATGAATGGCTAAGTCAAATCGGCAAAGTTAAAGCAAAGGAATACGATCTGGATCGAGTGATAGCAATAAATGAGAAGGAAATTGAAAAAGTAAAAAAAGCCCCCTCTCAATGTCCTGGTTGCGGGGGAGGGATCAATAAACCGGTTTTACGTGGAATGGATACTATCACCTGTGATTATTGCGGATATGTGATTCGCCTTTAGATTATACAAATTATCGACAAACCGGCTACCGGGATGCTACCATTGGCTCATGGAAAGTACGGTTTATACTGATTACGATCTACCCTCATATAATATAAAAGCAGTCGCGCAAATGGTGGGTTTGCTCCCGGTGACATTGCGTGCCTGGGAGCGCCGTTATGGACTACCTTCTCCATCCAGGGGCGGTCAAGGTTATCGATTGTATTCAGAGCATGATCTTCAGACACTACGCTGGCTGAAACAGCAGTTGGAAGCTGGAATGAATATTGGTCAAGCTGCACAGAGGTTGCATCAATTTTTAGAGGCCAAAAAAGACCCAACCTCCGCAGAATTTATCCATAATGAACATTCATTGACCATGACCAACTTACAGTCCCAGTTGGAGTCGAATTTAAAGTCTTTCAATTCTTCAACCGCGGCAGAAGTATTACGCCAAGCTTTAAATACTTATGTTTTGGAAGATGTATTTACAAATCTCATTGAACCGATATTAGTCAAGATTGGTGAAGAGTGGCATAATGGACAGATTACCATTGCCGAAGAACATTTTGCCACTGAATTTTTCCAGGAACAATTATTAAGTATTCTGTCAAGCGCTGTCAAACCTTTCAGATCCGGTACAATCATGGCGGGTTGCATGCCTGGAGAACAACATCAATTAGGATTGATCATGTTAGTGATCCAGTTAAGGATGCGGGGATGGAATGTGGTTTTTATGGGTCCGAATTTGCATCTGGACCGTCTGGATGAGATAGTTCACAGCCTTAATCCACGATTAATACTTTTAAGTGCAACACTTCCTGAAACTGCTTCACGGGTAAATGACTTGGCGGAAGTAATGAAAAAAATCAATAAGCCATCCCCAGCCATTCTGCTCGGCGGCCAGGGATTCAAAGAATTATCCGGAAAAATGCACATTTCTCACCCCATAATGACTGGGACAAGGGCGGAAATGATTAATACGATGGAAAAGCTGATCGAGCAGAATAACAAGCATTAGTTGTAAGTATGGATTTTTATTAATTTATAAATCTTGCCTTAGCTATTAATAGTGTATCAGGGGAAACTATTGCTATTTAAAGCACCCTGAAATAATTCCCCTATCCAATAAACTTGACGATAATAATTATGCTAAGTTATATTTAATTCAAAATAATGGATTTTAAGCTTAACCAAAGCAAGGAAACCGATATGTCGGAATCAGTCAGAGATTTATTGGTGCGTGGAACTGCCGCTGCAAGGTCAGGCGATGAAAAAGAAGCGAAATTCTTTTTAGAGTGGATGTTGGATCTGGACGCTGACCTGGAACAGAAAATTGAAGCCTGGTACTGGCTTTCAAAGGTTACGTCCGACATTAAAGAGAAAAGAAATTATCTCGAAGATATCCTTGCCAATCAGCCTTTTCACCTGCTTGCCCGCAGGGACCTTATGATCATTGATGGAAAATTGGATCCAAACGAGATCATTGACCCGAATCAGACCCAGTTGTTTCAAGGAGCAAATGGAGAAAGAAAAGCGGAAGTATTATCTTTTACCTGTCCTAATTGTGGTGGAAGGATGGTGTATACGCCTGATGGCACCTCTCTCACTTGTGAATATTGCGAGTCTAGAAAAATAAAACAGGAAGGGACCATGGGAACAAAGCTTTTCGAGCAGGATTTCCTGTTGGCAATGGCGACTTCAACCGGTCATGATCAACCATCTGAATCGTTATCGATTGAATGCAAAGCATGCGGGATTCAATTTCTATTGCCACCAGCCACTTTATCCTTTACATGCCCACATTGTAATACCTCCTACGTGGTGGATGATTCAGCAATAAAGCATACGATTTCCCCTGGCGGAATTGTCCCAGCCAGGGTCTCAAAAGATGCTGCTTATGCAATTCTTAAGCAATGGGTCGCTGAAAATGGACACATTGCAACACCCGGATTCCTCCCACTTAAAGGTATTTATTTACCTGTCTGGTGGTTTTCTTTTGGAGGCCAGGTCAATTATAGATATTATATTGACAATGATGAAAACAGGAATAAAGCACAGAAGGAATTGATTCGGGATAGCCATCCAGTTTTACGAGAAGACATCATGATCCCTGCTGAACAAAGGTTTGAACAACAATTATTTTGGCAGATTAATGAAACAATACCAGAAAGCATCGTTCCTTATATTCCAGATTATCTATCAGATTGGTCGGCCGAGAATTACCAGGAAAGCGTTGCTGACGCTTCGCTCAAAGCACGGCAGATGGCATTCAAGTTGGAAAAAAATGATATTAAATGCTTATTGCCGCCGAATTCCACTGATGTTTCTTATGATTCACACGAATTAATGATCGATGCGTATAAAATGGTTCTCCTTCCAGCCTGGATAGGGGAAATCCACAATTCTGTTGGAGATATGCAATTTTATATAAATGCTGAAAACGGGAAAATATTCAAAATAGCATCTACACAGGAAACCAAACCCTGGTGGAAAATATTATTTGCCCCTGATTAATTCCAGGAATAATAATGCTACACTTACAAATTATTACTGGCAAGCTTCCATGACTTGCTGAGCCTCACCTGTACGGTATGCATCCAGTGTACGGTTCTTAATTAATTTGTGATCCACGATCGGGTAGGGGTAATCAGAACCAATTATGCATTTTGTTGTCTTTTGCGCACTTTCAGGCATCAACCATGGCTGGTGGATATACTTATCGGGTACTTTGGCAAGTTCAGGGACCCATTCCCTGATGTAAGTTCCATCCGGATCGAACTTTTGGCTTTGCAGAATTGGATTAAATATCCTGAAGTATGGAGCTGAATCGGTTCCGACTCCGGCTGTCCACTGCCATCCGCCATTATTGGTGGCCGGGTCGCCATCCAGGAGGTTTTGCATAAACCACGCTTCCCCTTCCTGCCAATTAATAAGCAAGTCTTTGACAAGGAAAGAAGCTGTAATCATCCGGGCGCGGTTATGCATCCAACCGGTTTGTTTAAGTTGGCGCATTCCTGCATCAACCACCGGGTAACCGGTCATACCCTGTTTCCATGCAGTAAGATCTTGAGGCGCATTTCTCCAACGAATATTTCTTAGATCTTTCCTGAAGGATGTTTTTAATACTTCCGGGAAATAGTGAAGAATGGATATATAAAATTCCCGCCAGATCAATTCATCCAGCCAGGTTTGGGCATTCTGGCGGGCAGACTCGTTTGGTGCGTTTTCAATGGCAAATCTCGCTTCCTGAACCACTCCCCTGATCGATATCATCCCGAAACGCAGGTAAGGTGAAAGCATGGATGTACCATCCACAGAAAGTAAATTGCGCTGGTCCTTATAGTCATATATTGGACCTGAAATAAATTTTTGTAGTCTAATGAAAGCCTGTTTCTCTCCTGCGTCAAAGATTATTTTTTCGCTATGAAAGCTTGGGATTTGTTCGTTATTTGGAAGTGAATTCGGTAATGGAGGAATTCGGAATTCAATATCTGAACAACACGGTGAAGGTAATGGCAGGGATTTCCATGCACGGCTAAAGTGAGAATATATAGTGTACGGACAACCACTTTCCTTCTCGATCATACCCGGTGGAAATACTGTTAATCCGTGCACCAACCAAATAGGCAGAGTAGCGGAGATATTTTGGTCACGTTTACGCGCATACGGTGAATAGTCTGCTTCTGCATATATTGCTTCAGCCCCGGTCAGTGCAACCAGATTCTTCAATACAACTTGTGGCTCACCGGAAATTACAAAAAGCCGGCTGCCATGTTTTTTTAATTGTGCATCCAATTTCCGTAAACCATCAAATAAGAAAGCTTTGCGGTGTTCTGCCGGATGGGCAAGTATAGTTGGATCCAATATAAACAACGGCAACAGCTTGGTGGAATGATGCACTGCTTCCTGGAGCGCAGGGTTATCTTCAATACGAATATCTCTACGGATCCACCAAATTCCAGTTGTCATAAGCAATCTCCTCTCCCCCCAATTGTCATACATAAATTGAGATTTAGCAAAGGATAATATAAGGATCGCAAATAATTAGGTGGAAATTAATGTACCTGGCCGCTATCTGCTGAAACCATCAAGCTGGATGTATCGACTGCTTCAAAATTGGATCCTTGTAATGGTATGAAAGCATCCATAAGCATTTCATTATTCCAACGTTCATCCGGAGCACCACTGACGTACCAGTTGGATCCATTATCGGCCAGGATGATGCCATAGCGTTTGAAGGCGGTAAAAATGATCTGAATTTCTGGTGGGTAACCTGAAATATCAAAATTGGTTTTAAGTCTGAAGACCTGCCCCATGGGAGGAATGCTTGTGGAAGACGTGGAACCAGCCTGGTGACGAGCCGGCCAAACATATTGATTGCGGGTTAAAGCTGCTGTGAATCGAATAGTGTGGGTGCTTTCACCATTAAGGATTTCATCATATCTTACTAATCCTGGTAGGATAGGTAAACCGGCAGCGTCTGCAAATGTCCACCCTGCCGGGCGGAGTAAATTGGACCGCAGGTCATAAATGGCTCCGGAACCAGCCAGCCAGGAATTATTCCCCTGTGGGTAAGCTGAATAAAGTTCATAAAGCATACAGGCACCCGTATCCCAGACGAGGATATGTCGGTCCCCGGTACTACTATTTCCACCTTCGATTAATGGGGTGGCAGGAATGGGGTAAGGTCCCGTATCGCTCTCGTCAGCATAATCAAAACTGATAGTTGAAGGCGTGACAGGGGAGGAGATCACGTTATAGGGTGTTCCGATTGGCGCACCATTCCAGGTACCTGAGCCAAAATCCGGATGAAAAGTAGTGGAAGAGCCGATTGAAGAGATATATGCGTTTGAGCTCACTGCGGTGGGAAGGCTATCCACTCGTGTGTTTCAGATGTTGTCGGCTGGTAAGATCATACAACCTATGGCTGTTGGCACGATTGTGGGAGTGGCCGCGGGAGGACCGCTGACAATGATGCCATCCAGAGTAACTTTTTTTCCAGATAGGTGGGTCAAAATAAGAGTGTGAGTGCCTGACCCTAAGTTGATAGAACTCCACCGAGCTTGATAGACAAATCCTGGTGAGATCTGATTTATGTTGCCGACATTTATACCGTCGATATTTACTCCCATAATGCCGAATGTTGAATAACTGCGGTAGATCACGGTGACATTTTCACCCGAGAAAGTGAAACGTGCGCTGCTGCCGATTACCGTGGAGTACGTGTCAGTTCCGGTGTAATTGCTTGGTACACTAAGAGCCGCCCAGCTTCCAGAATAGACGATTTCAGAAGAACGGTCATCATAGGTGCCGTAACCCAC
>CAYLUZ010000002.1:0-413540 GCA_964387025.1 uncultured Leptolinea sp.
TCAACCGGAAGAATTTTCTCTTCGTCCAGATAGATGCGATCGGGATCGGGCTGGCTAATGCAGCTGCACCTTTCCTGCCGGTATTCCTTACCCGCCTGGGAGCCACCAATTTCCAGGTCGGGCTGCTGACCTCCATGCCCGCGCTCACCGGTTTGATGCTGGCGATGGTGATCGGCGGCTACCTGCAACGAAAGTCCAACATCGTGCCCTGGTTCGGAACGGCGCGCCTGCTGGTGGTCCTATCCTATGCGTTGACTGGTATCGCTCCATTTATTGTTCCCAGGCAGTATCTCGTTTTCGTTATCCTGGCGATCTGGGCGCTGGCAACCCTGCCCCAAACGATTGTGTCCATCCTCTTCAGCGTGGTGATGAATACCGTCGCCGGTCCTGAAGGCCGCTTTGAGCTGATGTCCCGGCGCTGGTCGATCATGGGATTCACCTCGGCCATCACAGTGGTCATTGTCGGCCAGGTGCTGGACCGGCTGGGTTTCCCCTTCAACTATCAGCTGGTCTTCATGGTTCTCTCCATCGGCGGATTGATCAGTTATTACTTCTCCAGCCACCTCGATCTGCCGGTCCGGGTCATCCCGGTCATCACCCTGCAGGGCAGTAAATCGCAGCGGCTCAAGGAATACTGGAAGCTGATCTTCAGCCAGAAACCTTTCATCAATTTTGCACTGCGGCGATTTGTGTACCTCACCGGGGTCTCGCTGGCTGCGCCGCTCTTCCCTTTGTATTTTGTGCGTCAACTGCATGCCTCAGACGCCTGGATCGGCCTGATCAATACCAGCTCGACCGCAGTGATGATCGTCGGCTATTTTTTCTGGGTCAGGCGCTCACGCAAGCATGGCACCCGCATGGTGCTTTTATGGACCACGCTCGGCCTTTCGCTCTACCCGTTTTTGGTGGCGATTACCGGCCGGGTGGAAGTGGTGGTTCTACTGGCAGGTATGGCTGGTATCTTCCAGGCAGGGATGGACCTGATCTTTTTCGATGAACTGATGCGTACCATACCAGTTGAATATAGCGCCACGTTTGTGTCCTTTGCCCAGAGCATGCAGTACCTTTCGGCAGTCGTGTCTCCGATCATCGGTACCTTCCTGGCAGATACGATCGGCATCTCCGGCGGATTGATCGTGGCGGCAAGCATCCGCCTGCTGGGGTTTGTGCTGTTCCTGACGCAGAAGAAACAAGCTGTTGTTCCTACTGTCCCTGGGGCAGCTTGAGCTAAGTGCAGCATTCGTTTGCGGGGAAAAGATCTCAAATACTATAATCCAATTAATAAGTCATATGGAATGTGATGGTTGTTGATCATTATATTGAAGCTGATTTTAGGAGGTAATTCTCTAATATGGAAGAAGACCTCATTGCACCTTGCGGGATGAACTGCGGGTTATGCGTCCATTACCTGGCCATGAAAAACGATCTTAATAAACAGGGATTCAATAAGAAGTACTGCCCCGGTTGCCTGCCCCGCGGGGAAAACTGCCTGTTCATGAAAGACCAGTGCGATCTGGTGGGAAAAGGGCTCGTTAGGTTTTGCTTTGAATGTGGAAAATTTCCCTGCGCCAGGCTGAAGTCGCTGGATAAGAGGTACCGCACCAAATACCATATGAGCATGGTGGCCAACCTGGAATCCATCCATGAGAATGGGATGGAGAGCTTCCTGGATCAAGAAGAGGGAAAGTGGAGCTGCCCTGAATGCGGCGGAATGATCTGCTGCCATAACGGATTATGCCTGCATTGCTCGGTGGATGAGTTGCGGGAGAATAAGAAGTACAGATGGGGAGAGGTGTAGTTTTTGACAAGAAGAGAACAAACATATTTACTAAATACGAATAAATGGGAGACCTGCGGTCAAACCAGTGCGCGGTGAGGACACCGGCGCTAACAGAGGCCTACCCGCACAATGTGGTCCATCTCAGTCTCGTTTTGGAGATAAAACACAGGCGCAAACAAAATATTTTATTTAATTCCGAAAATAAAATGAACTAATTTATAACCAATCAATGTATATAAACCGGAAAAAATGATAAGTACTCCAACGACTTTTGCGAAAGTGCCAGTAATTGGTTTGTTAATTGTCGGTAATTCGGTATGAATAATAATTGAACAACCTAACCAAATTAATATAAAAGTTTGAGTATATGACGCTATTATCCAAAACCAGAGTGGAAATTTGAAACTCAATAAAATTATTATTGCTCCCGACCATATGAAATAAGCAAGAATTAAGGGTTTTGGATGGATATTTTTAATTCTGATTAATTGTATAAAAATCGATTTTTCTTTCATCATTTACTCATCGTTTGCGCCGGTGCCCCCACCGTGCGCTTATCCTTGGCTAATCGTCCCCAATTTCTCAAGCCGCATATTTGGCGATCAACGTCTCCAGATACCGCGATTTGACCTGCCGGCTGGCCAGCACCTGTTTGATGGGTGGAAGGTTTAAGATCACTCCAAATACTGCTGCCAGCGCGCGGTGATTCCACAATACCTGATTGTCAAAAATAAGCTCCTGCAGGTCACCGCGTTCGATGGCCATCATCACCACCCGATGCACCGAATTCAGCGGCGTGATCACCCGCTCTGGCCTTGACCGCAGGCTGAGTCCATTGCGGCTGCAGGTGCGGACGCAAACCCCGCATCCCAGGCAGAGTTCTTCGTTCAACTGGGCTTTCTTGCGGTTGGGCTGATGAGGGTCATTGGCCGAAACCAGGGTCATGGCTTCCACCGGGCAGGCGCTGACGCATTTCCCGCACCCGTTGCAGTCGGCTGCGTTGACCTCTACGATAAAATTGGTCGTATGGACGGGGTTCAGGTAGGCAAACCGCCGGGCGGCGATCATCGCCTCGCAGCAGCATCCGCAGCAGTTGCAGATAAAGTTGACACCCTGGCGCACGTTCTCTCCGAATTGCACCAGGTTATGCTCCCAAGCTTGTTGCAGCAGGTCCAACCCTTCCGTGACATCAACCGGGCGGGCATACCCGTATTTGGTCAGCGATTCAGCCGAGCCATTGAAGGTCATGCAGATATCCTTGGGGGCATCACATGCTTTCCCCACATGTTCCATTTTGTGCCGGCAGTAGCATACCCCGATCCCGCGGTGGGTGGCTGTGCGGATCACTTCACTGGCGCGTTCATAATCAAGCACGTACAACGCATTCTCTTTCGACAACACCCGCTCCTGGACGTATGTCCGTCCGAGCTGCGTCTCCCCGCGCACAAATAACTGCTTGATGAAATCCTCTTCGACGTTCAAATACTGGTAAAAGAGCTCACCCAGGGCTTTTTGATCCACATCCCCGCGCAGGCGCATCATGGAGAATTCGAAGAAACCGGCCATTGGTGGCGGCAGTGTGTAACTGCTTTTCCCGTCGTGGTCCACATCCACCAAGATCGCCCGGCTGGAGAGTTCATCCAGCACCTTTTGTGCCTGCTGGGAATCCATTTTCCAGGCTCGAGCTGCGGTTTCCACGGTGAACGGTTTGATGGGCAGCAGGGCTACCAGTTCGGCTTCGCGTTCGCTGAACAGCAATGCCAGGATCTTGAACAGCGTTTCGCTGGGCGGTGCGCCCTGCGGAAACCGATTCAATCGGTCAACCAGGTGTTCGTAGCCGGACTTTAGGGTGGTATGCGACATGGATGAAACCTCTCAGCAATGTGGATTTGGTATTTATTATAGCTTTGGATTTAAATATGAAAACACCGAATAAGGTAATGGGTTTCAAAATAATTGTAGGGTGCGTTCCTAACGCACCAAATTTAATCCAATATATAATTCAGATATGCCAGAATACAAGAGAACTAATATGCCTCGTTAACTGAAATAATGGAGACTTCACGGTCAAGGCTTCGCGCGCAGTGAGGTCCCACTCAGCTACGCTTCGGGGACGATAACACCGGCGCGAACGGAGAATCCAAATATTGTTATTTTTTAGAATGGAACAATGAAAAAAAATAATAAGCAAAAAATCAATAAACTGAAACAAAATCGTATTTATAAAAATATTATGAATTTTATCGATGAAACAAACTTTGTTTATTTATATTTATTTCCTGTTTTATTGGGGATTGTATTCAGTATATTAGCAATATTAATTGTCAACGCTTTAGGTCAAACTGAAAGAACTGAAAACTATAGAAGTATTATCCTTTCGATAGGATTATTCATTGCTGGATTCGGTGGATTATTTCAAATAATAAAAAAAGAATATTTCGGTCCTTTTAGTAACACGCGATTAACAAAGATATCTGCAATAATAAATGGGGTATTCTTATTATGCTTTTTTTGGGGTTCTGCTGTATTTCTTTTAATACTAGTAATTTTCAAAATCAAGTAATGAATACCCATGGGAAAAACCGCGCGCTCGGAGGGGATAATAGGTGAATGGAAAATTTGAATACAAAATCATTTACTCACCAGAAAAATCAATACAATATATCCAATCGAAGTATTCGTACTTAATTAGTTATGGTTTTGATTTTACTAATATAAAAATTCGTAAAGATGGAAGTGGTTGGTATATTGAAGTAAATTCAGAAAAGTGCATTATGAGATTCATTGTTGATCGAGGTGAATTAAGTATTACTTTTGCGTCAGCTAGTAGAATGGATAGGAACTGGTTTGGTATGAATGTATTAATCTTTTACATAACAAATCGTAAAGTCAAAGAAACAAGTATAAAACCAGAATTAATTGGTAAAGATACTCAATTTGACAATTTATCGGAGATATTATTTCAGTATATTGATAAGATCTTCATTCTTATGACGTCAAAAGATATCAATATAGATGAGATAAAAAAATACGCAAAAGAGTATATTTTTCTCGCTCTAGAAAGTAACAATATTAATTTGAAATCATAAAAATATAGCGATTCTCTTTTTGCGTGGTATCCATACTGAATATCCGACCGAAGCGTTTATTTTAGTGTTTTGTCCTTGATAGTGTTTGACCGCAAAGTCACATCCAATGGTTATGCTATTTCGCCCGTATGCGGTTATTCTTGGGGTTGTGCTCCACTTCCGCGAGACCCAACGCTTCCAACAACGGCGGCAGGTACATGCCAAAACGTCCGCGCAGACCTTTCTTTAGCCCATACCAGCCGCCAACAGGGTTGTCGGCAGAGCGTCCCCAGGCTTCCACGGTGCCTTCAGCAGCCGGTTTTTGTTCATCGGCGCTGCCCAATAGCATCCAATCGCCGTGTTTCTTGAGCATGGCATGCAGGTCTTCGATGCAGCGCAGGTGATACCGTAATTCCGTTTTCCCGACCACACACACCAGTGCCGGCGGATTAGCTGCTTCATCCCGATACATATTATATTCAGACGATCCACTGGGTGTTTTCAACATCCAGGGACTTGCCTTTGATCCAGATCCCATTTCATTGGTCATTGTCGTTCTCCCTATTTTATTGATATTTGTCAATTTCATTATGGGTGTTTTCCTGGCAGACAGCCAGCCGTTGTATATCCTAAAGATGAAGTCAGGAAAATGGGTCATGGAATATTAGAATATCCGGCAAAAGCTAAAAAACCGGATTGATTTTAAGGTCTTCGGGTTATAATCTCCCCATAACACCAATCAAAAAGGAATTGCCATGCCTGCTTCCCCCCTTCTTGCTCATTATGATGTGATCATCGTCGGTTCCGGTCCCAGCGGTATCTTCACCGCGTATGAGATCCGTAAAGTTCAACCTCAAACGAAGGTATTGATGATCGAAAAGGGGCATTCCATTGAAAAGCGCAAATGCCCCAAACGCAAGACGGGCACCTGCATCAATTGCCAGCCCTGCGCCATTACCACCGGTTTCTCCGGCGGGGGCAGCTTCAGCGACGGCAAGCTTTCCATCAACGCGGATGGCGAGATCGGCGGCGACCTGGCGCAGTACATTGGACTGGAGAAGTTCCGTGAGACGCTGGCATATGTTGACCGGTTATATGTTGGCTTCGGCGCGGATACACGCGTCTACGGGGAAGATAACCGCCCTGCAATCGATGCCATCCGACGGTCTGCTGCACATGCCCACCTGAAGCTGATCGATTCCCGTGTACGCCATATGGGAACTGAAAAAGCGTATGACATTTACTCCCGCATCCAGCACGAACTGGAGAACCTGGGTGTCGAGATGCTCTTTGATACTACGGTCACGGATTTCCTGATTGATGAGCTGCCGGATGGAACCAAACAGGCCACCGGGGTGCTTCTTCAGGACGGTCGCAAGATCACAGCCAAACACATCGTCGCCGCCATTGGCCGTGAAGGCAGTGAATGGCTGAACGGGATGTGCACCAGGTATAAGATCGACTCCAAGCCCGGACCGGTGGATATCGGCCTGCGCATCGAAACCGATGCAGCCATTACCTCGGAGATCGATTCGGTGCTGTATGAAGCCAAGCTGGTGTATTACACCCCGACCTTTGAAGACAAGGTGCGCACCTTCTGCTGGAATCCACGCGGGGAAGTGGTGGAAGAAAAGTACGGAGAGTTCCTGGCTGTGGTTAATGGGCACTCCTACAAGGATGAAAAACTCAAAACAGCCAACACCAACTTCGCCCTGCTGGTATCGAAGAATTTCACACAGCCATTCAAGACGCCAATAGAATATGGGCGCTATATCGCCGAAATGGGCAACATGCTCTCAGGAAACAAGGTCATCGTGCAGCGTTACGGCGATTTCAAACGCGGACGGCGCACCACAGCCGACCGTCTAGCCAAGAATACCGTTCGGGCAACACTGCGGGATGCTGTCCCCGGTGACCTGAGCCTGGTACTGCCTTACCGCATCATGTTAGCCATCGATGAGACCATCGAAGTATTGGATAAGATCATGCCAGGCATAGCCAGCGGCGCGACCCTGTTGTATGGGGTGGAGGTCAAGTTCTACTCCAACCGCTTGGTGGTGGATAAGAAATTCCAGACCAGCATCAAGAACCTGTATGCACTGGGCGACGGTGCCGGTCTGACCCGCGGATTGATGCAGGCCAGTATGAACGGCGTCTGTATGGGGCGGATATTGGTTGGAAGCTGGTAGTACTTTTCCAAAATTAAATCCAAATCACAATTGCGTTCCACAGTAAAAAGGATTAATTATGACCAAAAAACTATTGATCGCATATGCCAGTAAATGCGGGTCAACCACAGAAATTGCCAAGTCAATGGGAAAAATACTGCTTGAAAAAGGCTATAAGGTCGATATTTTGCCGGTAAACCAGGTGAAAAGTTTGGACGGTTATGATGGCATCCTGGCTGGCAGCGCTGTACGGGTCGGAGCGTGGCTGCCGGAAGCAGTCGAATTTGTTAAAAACAATCAATCAGCTTTACAAAAGATTCCAACAGCCATCTTCACAGTCCATGGTTTGAACTGGGAAAATACATCCGCCAGCGAGGTACTTCGCAAGAATTACACTTCCAGTGTCAAACAACTAATAACACCAGTTGACGAGGTCTTCTTCGCGGGGAAGATCGACTACTCAACCATGACCTTCCTCGAAAAATTGCTGTGCAAAACAGTTAAAGCAGCGGAAGAGGACCGGCGCGATTGGAGGATAATCAATGGTTGGGCTGCTGAAATACCAAATAAAATTCAATTAGCCATCTGAATCTATCCTGAATATATTCGATTCTTTTCCGAAATAGCAAACAAATTACCTGGATATCAAGCCTTATACTAAACAACCAGAGCTGGTACAGCATTTAGATTTCCCTTGACACCTGTACACTCTACCCGTAGAATGAGATTGTCTTTGGGAAGAGTCTTGGCAACAGGCACCGAAGGGGCAAATTGGAAAATGGTTTTCAATGAATCTCTCAGGTAAAAAGGACCCATTGGCAGTTCTCTCTGGAAAGTGCATGCACACCGACGGGGCAAACCCGATGGATTACCGGGCGAATCTCTCAGGTATAAAACAGAGGCACACGACTATTTCGTGTGCCTTAGCGTTTAATCCTAACCTTATTCTTTTGGAGGAAACTAGATGAATATTTTAGCCGGTTTGAAATACGCGAATACTGATGAATGGGTAAAAGTGGATGGAAAAGTAGCTACCATCGGTGTGAGTGATTATGCCCAGGAACAGCTTTCTGATGTGGTGTTTGTGGAAATTGCAATTTCACTCAATGACATGGTCAAAAAAGGTGCTTTACTTGGCACAGTTGAATCAGTTAAAGCTGCCTCTGATATTAATTTTCCAGTATCCGGCAAAGTCGTATCCATTAATGAATCCCTTTCAGATTCACCTGAGCTGGTCAATACCGATCCATACGAAAAAGCCTGGATGGTGAAAATCGAATTAAGTGATCCTGCTGAACTGAATGATCTGATGGATACCAAATCTTATCAGGCATATTGTGAAGGACGGGAACACTAATGTTCATTCCACATACTGACCAGGAAACCAATGAAATGCTCGAGGTGGTCGGTGTAAAGGATATTGAGTCACTTTTTAAGGATATCCCGAAAAAATACCGATTTCCGAAATTAAACCTACCTCCCGCCATGACCGAAATGGAGATCATGGCTGAAATGCAGAATATCTCACAGGCCAATGAATCCACACAGGACTTGGTATGTTTCCTCGGCGCAGGGGCATATAACCATTACACACCCGCAGCAGTCGATATGCTTCTACGAAGAGGGGAGTTCTATACCGCATACACTCCCTACCAGCCGGAGATCTCCCAGGGCACACTGCAGGTGATCTTTGAATTCCAGAGCTTGATCACTGCTCTAACCGGGATGGAAGCCAGCAACGCCTCACATTATGATGGGGCAACCGCCACCGCAGAAGCGGTCATCATGGCTTACCAGAACTTCCGTGGAAAGAAAAATAAGGTCATTTTATCCCCGACACTAAATCCACAATACCGGGCAGTAGCTCGTACCTATACGCAGGGATATGAAAACCTGATCATAACGGGGGATAAATCATCCAATCCGAGCGGCGAACCGGCCGCCCTTATCGACCAACTGGATGATCAGACAGCACTCGTAATCGTTCAATACCCGGATTTCCTGGGGAATATCTATGATTACACTGAATTGATCACCAAGGCTCATGAATTCGGAGCTTTGGTTGCTGTGGCTGTGAATCCCGTCGCCCTGGGGATTCTCAAAACACCGGGAGAAATGGGCGCAGATATAGTGGTAGGCGAAGGCCAGCCTCTTGGTCTGCCTCTATCTTATGGAGGTCCATACCTGGGAATATTTGCCACCAAAAAGGAATATATCCGCAAGATCTCCGGCCGTCTGGTGGGAGAAACGGTTGACGGCAAGGGTAACAGAGCCTACGTTTTGACCCTTACCGCCCGAGAACAGCATATCCGCCGGGAAAAAGCATCCTCGAATATTTGCACCAACCAGGGATTGCTCGCCCTGGCAGCAACGATCCATTTGAGCTTGCTTGGAAAACACGGTTTGAAAAAAGTGGCTGAATTGAATTATCACAAAGCCCACTATGCAGCAGAAAAGATCGCAGCCATACCGGGATACAGCGTTTGCATGGATCATCCCTATTTCAATGAGTTTGTAGTCTGCTGTCCTTCTCCAGCCAGAGATATCAATGCCCACCTTCTGGAGCACGGCATTCTTGGAGGTTATGAACTGGAAAAAGATTATCCTGAGATGGAAAATCATTTACTGGTGGCAGTAACAGAGATGAATACAAAAGATGAGATCGACATGTTATGCGAAGTCCTGGCGGAGGTGGATCATGAGTGAACCAACCTTATATGAATTAACCTCGCCAGGCAGGATCGGTGTTGAATTTCCCGAGTCGGATGTTCCAGTCTCCAAACTTCCGAAATCCCTATTGAGGAAAGACCTGCCTCTTCCGGAACTCTCAGAACTGGATGTGGTCCGGCATTTTACTCACCTCTCAAACCTGAATTACTCCATCGATGGCGGTTTTTATCCTCTGGGATCCTGCACGATGAAATACAATCCCAAAATCAATGAGGTGACTGCCCGACTTCCTGGGTTTGCATTCACCCACCCGCTCCAACCCATAGAAACAGTACAGGGCAACCTGGCCTTGATGTACCAACTGCAGGAAATCCTGAAAGAGATCAGCGGTTTTGCCGGAATGTCATTACAACCGGCGGCGGGTGCACAGGGTGAATTGGTAGGCGTGTTGATCATGCGCGCTTATCACCTGTCCCGGAAGGATAAAAAACGAACCAAGATCCTGATACCGGATTCTGCCCACGGCACCAACCCTGCAACCTCCGCCATGAGCGGAATGGATGTGGTACCACTTCCTTCTGATGAACGCGGGAATGTGGATCTTACGGCTTTAAAAGCTGCCTGCGATGATCAATTGGCAGGATTAATGCTGACCAACCCCAACACACTGGGGCTTTTCGATGAAAATGTTCTGGAAGTCATCCGCATCGTACACGAAGCCGGCGGTCTCGTCTATGGTGATGGCGCAAATATGAATGCCTTACTCGGAATTGTACGTCCCGGAGACCTCGGGATCGATGTAATGCATTTCAATCTTCATAAAACCTTCTCGACCCCGCACGGTGGAGGAGGCCCTGGCTCAGGCCCTGTCGGTGTCGCCAAACATCTATTGGATTTCCTGCCGGATCCTATCATCGACATCATTGAACCCGGCACAGATGAACTGGCACCACTTTTCGGGTTCAAAACACCATCCAAATCCATCGGCAGAATGAAATCCTTCCAGGGACATTTTGGAATGCATATACGGGCATATACCTATATCCTTATGCATGGACCCGAAGGCTTGCGAAAAATATCAGAATATGCGGTTTTGAACGCGAACTATATCCTGGCAAAAATCAAAAAAGCTTATCATCTCCCCTATGACCGATTATGTATGCATGAATTTGTGGTGGAAGGTTTCTGGCCTGACATTCACGATGTCCATGCATTGGATGTAGCCAAGCGGTTGATGGATTATAAATTCCACCCGCCGACCAATTACTTCCCGCTCATAGTAAAAGAAGCGCTGATGATCGAGCCGACCGAAACCGAATCAAAACAAACGCTGGATGTATTCGCGGATGTCATGTTAAAGATCGCCCAGGAAGCGCATGAGAGCCCGCAACTGTTAAAAGAAGCACCTCACAACACACCTGTTGGCCGGTTGGATGAAGTCAAAGCCGCCCGGGACCTGGTATTATGTTGTTGGATACCAGAAGAAAACTAGAAATTCGGGGTTTCTGTGAGAGCAGAAACCCCTTTTTATTACATTGGATTGGTAAGGAAAAACAGATATTACCCGATAATAGGTAATAATGCTGAAAGTATGCTTGATTTTCTCAACTGGTTAGTACTTTGTTAAGAAACTGATAAGTTTTACCAGTTGAATTCAGTACATAAGCATGAGATAATTTTATTATATTATTTCGTATTGGATTAATTTTTAATAAAATCTATCTGATAATGGAGGTGAAGCTGGATGCACAGATTAAAAGAACGCGGGCAGGGCTTTGTTGAGTATTCTCTCATTATGTTATTAGTGGCACTGGCAGTAATTGTCATTTTAGCTTTATTGGGACCACAAATAGGGAATTTATTCAGCAATATTATTCCATTAATTTAGTCGATTATTTTACTGCTGTACAGGCAGCTGTTGTTTAGGCTGCCTGTACTATTTAAGGATTAATGATACCGGGCAATGATCTGAGCCCTGTGTTTCATCATGAATTACAACGTCTTCCACTGAATTTAGTAGACCGGGTGTGATCAAAAAGTAGTCAATTCTCCATCCGATGTTCCGATTCCTTGCACCTGTAACATAAGACCACCATGTATATTGGACTTTACCAGGATAGAGGTGCCTGAATATATCTATCAGACCGGTTGAAAGATATTTATCCACCATCGCTCGCTCTTCCGGTAGAAAACCTGAAGTCTCAGAATTCTCTTTAGGATGAGCGAGGTCAATTTCTTGATGAGCTGTATTGAAATCCCCGGTAATGATCACTTCCTCACCCTTCTCCCGCAACTGATTTACATAAATGAGTAGGTGCTCATAAAAGTGTAGCTTGTATTCCAGGCGGTCCTGTCCACGCTGGCCATTAGGAAAATATACATTGAATAATGTGAACCCGGGGAACTTGGTGATACAAACTCGCCCTTCCTTATCGTATTCCGCATTCTCCAATCCGTTTTGTTGGAATAATGGTGTTTCACGGCTGAATGTGGCTACTCCACTATATCCGGGTCTTTCTGCCGAGTACCAATAGGTTACAGGATATTCAGGAAATGAAAGTTGTTCGGGTTTCAGCTGCCCCACCTGCACTTTAATTTCCTGTAAACAGATTATGTCTCCTTTGTGATTATCCAGCCAGCCCCTAAAGTCTTTTCCATAAATTGCCCGGTAGCCATTAATATTCCATGTAGTGATTTTTGTGCTCATCTTAGTTTTCCCTTTTGTAATAAATCTGTAATCACTTTATTTGACGATATAACCGATAATAATATCAATCATGAAATATTCCAAATACTTGTATCGGGCTCTTCTTTATTGCGGCGGATTCCCATGGCAGTGTCATTAAAAAGCCTGGTAATAATTTCAATTCTCATGTGTGCTGGTTTGATATATAGCACTCAAAGCTTATCAGACTCGATCGATGGTACCAATCAAACTCCCCTCCCCAACCACTCGCAGGAAATTATAGTCTCTGATTATCCCTCTCCTGAGCAGATCTCATCACAGCAAGTAACTATTAATGATTTCGGACCCACAAAAAATGAAGAAGGTTTTACTCAATCCAATTATGGTAATTTGCAGGTATCATCTGAAGAGAAACCATCAGAACAACATTTTATGAATATGTTGGCCAATTTGGTGATTAATTTCATCACCCAAGATAAGAATGTGTATGGAGAAATTAATATTGATTCAAATCAGTCGAAAGAAATAACTCAATACGATACTGATGTTTCAGGCCTCAATTTCGCAATCAGTAGAGCAGAAGGATCTGATTATTATGAGTTGCTCAAAGAAGTTCCTATGACTGATGAGCAATTAAAGGAAATTCAACAGTATAGTGGCGGAAAGTCCCCAACAGAAATCGTGGATGAATTCTGCAAAGAGGTTCATAGTGGAGAGCTGCATCTGATGGCAGAAGACATTCGTCAGAGTTACAACTACAATCCTGCATCACCAGCCATTTTGATGTCTGTTTTTGAAAAAATGGGAAATCTTTGTCCATAATTACTTACAGGTAAAGAGGATAAATGTTGAAATTAATCAAGAAATTTTGTTGCGAAGATTTCAGCCTGTGGTATAGTTAACGAGTTTATAGGAGGAAATCAATGGATTCAATTGCCAAAAAGTGCATCGTCTATATCGAAGATGATCCTGAGATGTTGGATCTGGTTGAATTGATCCTTAATCGGCATGGATTTGATGTTCACGGAGCGCATGGTGGCCGTGAGGGTATTGATCTTGTTCACCAGGAGCATCCAGCCTTGATTTTATTAGACTTGATGATGCCTGATCTAGATGGCTGGGACGTTTATCAACAATTAAAAGCAGAACCAGAGACAAAAGACATCCCCGTTATTGTTATTACAGCAAAGACACAATCGATAGATAAAGTTCTGGGATTACATATTGCAAAAGTGGATGATTATATATCCAAACCGTTCAGACCCCAGGAATTATTGGATAGTATAGAAAAAGTATTAACCGAAAAATAGAAATTTTCCTTACATTTAAGATTAATCTATAAGAACTGCTAAAACAGCAGTTCTTATTTTTATATTACAATTGTAAAATATGCAGCTGATCAATCTTTCCAATCCGACTAGGCCGATAAATATTCAAATTTGCAGATCATTCTTGACCAAATTCAGGGGATTAATGCTCCAACCCCGATTAGGCGAGCAAGAGGGGATCGCCCTGGTTGCAGATTCATCAGGTATTGTTTCCAGTTCGATCCATATGTTCTTTATGAACTTTGATATTGCAGTAATTTGGTTGGATTCTTCCATGCTTGTGGTGGACAAAACAATAGCAAAAAAATGGCGTCCATATTATGCCCCGAAATATTCTGCTCGTTATACGCTTGAGCTTCATCCTTCAAAATTAAACGATTTCAACAAGAATGATCAGGTACAATTCATTGATGCGTAAGCTTATTACCCTTCTTTTTATTGTGATATTGGTGAACGGGACAGCGATTGTCCACGCACAGGACAATCAACCATCCGGTCCTGTTTATATCGTCCAGAGTGGAGATAACCTGACGAGTATTGCAGCCCAATTCGGGATCACCCAGGATGAATTGATTGCAGCAAATGCCATAACAGATCCAAACCTCCTGGCAGTTGGCGACCAGTTGATCATACCCGGTTTGGAAGGGATCACCGGCGTATTAATGACCAGAAGAGTTGCTTTTGGATCAACCCTTAATTCTTTGGCTGTTGAAAACTCGGTCGACCGAAAACTCCTGACAAAATTAAACCATATTACTTCCCCGATCGAACTGTATACGGGTGTTAGTCTGATCATTCCGGAAAAAGACCAGGAACCACCAGTGAAAAATAAGTACCTACTTTCACAGGGACAATCTATTCTGGAATTCAGTATTTTAACCAACCAAAACCCTTGGGATGTAATTTTCCAAAACCAAATCGAAAAACCTGCATTGATTCCTTATGGGCAGGTCCTTTATACTTCCGATGGGGTGAATCTGGATGGGCGGGGGTTGCAGACACTTCCTTTGGGAAATGTTGAGATAGCCCCATTACCCCTGGTACAAGGAAAAACGATCATATTCAAAGTAGATGCACCCAAAGGGACCCAACTATCTGGAATATTGACAGATCATCCACTTCACTTTTTTCCAGATGGGAATGGGAATTTCATAGCATTGCAAGGCATTCACGCCATGCAGGAACCGGGAGTCTACCCGCTGCAGATATCCATGACCACTCAGGATGGAAGCCAATATTCACAAGAACAAATGGTGATTATCCAGGATGGGAATTACGGGAAAGATCCTGTGTTGATGGTCAAGGATGAATTCATAGATCCTGCCACCACCCAACCGGAGTTGGATTGGCTTCTTACCCAGGTGGAGCCTGAATCTCCAGAAAAGTTGTGGACTGGAACTTTTTACAGCCCTTCACCTTATTCTTTCCAGGATTGCCTTAATTCC
The DNA here is from genome assembly GCA_964387025.1 of uncultured Leptolinea sp. Lineage (GTDB taxonomy): Bacteria > Chloroflexota > Anaerolineae > Anaerolineales > Anaerolineaceae > PNON01. The sequence continues at coordinate 15,146 of CAYLUZ010000002.1, forward strand.
AGGTATGGAAATCGAAGATCCTACAACGGCGGTCCATTCAATAACTTTCATTCGGGAGTGGATTTTTGCGGTGGAGAAGGTGTAAAAATCTACTCAGCAGCCGATGGCATAGTGGTTTTCTCTGGACCACAAACAGTTCGTGGAAATGCCACTTTAATTGACCATGGTTGGGGGGTTTATACGGGTTACTGGCATCAATCGCAATCTCTTGTTAATACTGGGGATAAGGTAATCGGAGGACAGGTGATCGGGCTGGTAGGTGGAACTGGCCGTGTCACCGGTGCTCATTTACATTGGGAAGTTTGGGTCGGTGGGGTCCAAGTGAGCCCATTGGATTGGCTTACAGGAAATTATCCTTGATCTTCTTCCGTTTTGTGCCAATATTCCCTTAATTGACCTAATTTCAGTTGAACCTTATGATCTGGCGTAAAAACCAGATCATCTTTTTTGCAATACACCATCGCCATCCAAATATCTGCTTGTACTCTAACATTAGAAATTGATAATTGTCGTTCAAATCTAATCTTCTCATATCTGGCCATTAATTTCTGGCGGAAGAACCAATAGGCGATAAGGAGGACTCCAACACCCAAACCATAAATAAAAGTATAGGGACCTTTTTCAACCAGTTGAATGGCGAATAAATATGTAAAAATAATAAAAAGAAGGAGGGCTAATAAATCCGGGTGGAGGGAGGATAAACCACCATTTTTCGCAATCGTTGGAGGAGAAACAATGATAGTTAACTGTTTTTTGGCGATCCCTTGTATCTCTTGCGAAGGAGACCCATTCAATAGCTCTGAGTACATTTTGTATAAATGAGTTGTATCTTTTGATTCGCCACAAATTGGGCAAACCTCAGATTCTTTTTCCATTTCAAATACTTGCGTATGGCTCATGATCGGTTCGCTTTCATTAAAAAATAAAAACCGGACATCATATCAAAACCTGAGGAAGAACCCCAGTTGGAAATAGGAAGAATTACATCGTCTTTTTCTATATTACATTTCATGACTGAATCAAATGCGCCAATGATCCTTTCATCTGCGCTGCCAAGTAAAGATACTTTAAATAGCTCTGATGAAAGAAGGGTTGTCTTTTCCTTAAATATGGGAATTAATGCGTCAAACCAGAGTTTATATTTTGAAAGGATCGGTAATATTGGTGAATACCTTGCTATGGCAAGAGCCATCCCGCTCAAGAAATCATCACCTGAGGGTGTCAAACCAGTTCCCAGCCCGATCAAATTCCTGGCTGTTACCTGGAAACGCTGAGAATTTATATCATGGAGTGCCTCATACATTTCTCTCATGAGCTGAAATAGTCTGACATTTCCATTACCACCTGGTTCTAAACCAAGCGCAGCTAATGAACTGGTGTGTGCGAATGAGCCGATCGGGGTCGCTGTATTCAACCATCCGCCTAGAAGATCAAGGTTATTCCAAATTCCCAAATCTTTCCGGGTAGAGGTAAATGGTCCAGGTTCCCATGGATTTTGATAATCGACAATTAATTTCACATTTATTGGTTCAAAAAATAATCCTGTACCAGGCTGATAAATGACCTTAGAACCGACCTCAATCCTATTAAAGTAATTACCAACTGTTGGATCAAAATTAATCGTGAGAGGACCCTTAAATTTCTCGTTGGATAAAAAAATCAATTCTTTCGATTTACCCATAAGGAAAATCCCCTTCGATGTATTTCCCCATACTTCCCAGTGATTTTGGATTTTCAATGATTGAATTGCGTGCCAACCCGAGCCAGTCGAAGAAAATTCTTGAATCCGTTCTATTTTGTGTCCCATGGTATACATTATTATATCTGACAATAAGTGACAAATATCTGCGGTTTGTCTGACAATTTCTAGCTTGAAATTTACATTTTTGGATGGATAATAATAGTGTTACAATGGTTTTCTCTCGAAATTCCAAATCCATCGATTTAGAAAGGCAGGTAATTAAGATAAGCTAAACGATCGATTTTTCCCCAAAAAATATAATAACTCAAATACGATAACAAAATATATCGGATTATATTAATAATCATCATAAAATTTTTCCAATCAAAGAGAGGATGTGAAAAACATGACATCAGCGCATCCAGGATTACCTGAGTTTGACTACATCAAACCAAATGATCTGGTAGAAGCGAGTCAATTTCTCGCAAAAAATGCCACACTAGCCCGCCCATTCTCCGGTGGAACTGACTGTTTTGTCAGGATGAGAGATGGGTTCTTTACGCCAAAGTACATGGTGGATATAAAAAACCTTGATGGCACAAAAGTCTTAAAGTTCGATCAAAAAAGTGGACTGACAATCGGTGCAGCAATTCCAATGAACAAGGTTGAAGCTTATCCAGACGCAGTTAAATATTATCCATTACTCGTTGAAGCATCCAAATCTGTGGCCAGCTATCAGTTACGTTCTCGTGCCACAATTATTGGTAATATTTGTAACGCCTCACCGGCTGGAGATACCATAGGGGCATGCCTTGCTTATGAAGGTAACCTAAATGTCCACGGAGTAAATGGGCACAAGGTCATTCCTCTAAAAGATTTCTTTACCGGACCAGGTAAGAATAAATTGGTCCCAGGGGATATCGTTCTTTCGATCACCCTTCCGGTGCCGCCTAAAGGACATGCTGGTCAATATATAAAATTAGGCCGGAACCGATTAAGTGATCTATCCATTGTCGGAGTATCCGTTCTTGGATATAAAGATCCGGGTTCGAAATCTGGTTACAAATTCCGGATGGCTATTGCATCAGTTGCACCAGTCCCATTTGTACCCAAGCAGGCAGAAGAGATTCTTGCCAATAAGGTGATTACACCTGAAACCATCTCAGAGGCTGCACAGGCAGCAATGGATGGTGTAACACCAATCGATGATGTTCGCGGAAGCGCTCAATATCGGAAGCACATGGTTCGTAATCTTGTCAATCGTGCTGTTACAACTGTTTTGCAGAAATTAACAGCATAATAGCAGCGAGTGTTTTGAATTTAATGGAGGAAGAAAAATGGGATTTCACCAGATTTCTGTAAAAGTAAATGGATCTCAAGAATTGGTTAACGTGCCATCCAATATGACATTAATGATGATGCTGCGGGAAAGCCTTTCACTTACCGGTACGAAAAATGGCTGCTCTGCAGGAGAATGTGGAGCCTGTACTGTTTTGATGAATGGCGAACCAGTGAATAGCTGCATGGTACTGGCGGTTGAAGCAGACGGTCAGGAAATAACCACCATCGAAGGTTTGGCAAAAGATGGTCAACTGGATGTCGTTCAACAAATGATCATCGAAAAAGGTGGAGTACAATGCGGTTTTTGTACACCTGGTATGCTCATTTCCGCCCGGGCACTACTAAATCGAAACCCTCACCCTTCTGAACAGGACGTGGTTGAGGCACTTGTTGGCAATTTATGCCGCTGCACCGGATACTCCCGTATCATCGAATCGGTACAAGCAGCTGCAGGATTGTCGTAATGCCCAATTCCGAAAAAAGAACAGGAGACTGCATATGTCTATAACTGAAAAGAATATCGGAACCATGAATCCAGTGGGGAAAAGTGTCCCACGCCTGGATGTACTAGAAAAAGTAACCGGCAGCGCTCAATATACCGATGATTTACCATTTGGCAATTCAATGCTTTATGGCCGCGTTAAACGCAGCACCGTTGCTCACGGTATCATCAAGCGTATTGATGTGTCCAAGGCCAAAGCTCTGCCAGGAGTGAAAGTTGTTGTAACCGGTCACGATTTTCCAAATCTGGTAGGTTTATATTTAAAAGATAAAACCATCTTTGCCATTGATCGTGTCCGTTTTATTGGTGAAGGAATTGCAGCAGTTGCCGCCATTTCAGAAGAAATTGCGGAAAAAGCTCTTGATCTGATCGAAGTTGATATTGAACCCCTTCCAGCTGTATTTGATGCTGAATATGGCGCTTCGAAAGAAGCACCGCTGATTCACCCTGATCTGGGAAATTACGAATGTCCTAATTTCATCTTCCCGGAACCAGGAACTAACATCGCCAACCATTTTAAAATTCGAAAAGGCGACACAGAGGCAGCTTTTAAACAGTGTTCTGCCATCATGGAAAAGAAATTCCGGATTCCACATGTGCAGCATGTTCCGATAGAGCCGCATATCGCGGTTGCTCAGGTGGAGCCTGACGGGGATGTGACTGTCTGGGCATCTTCCCAATCACCCTTCTCTCAGCGTTCATCATTTGCAAAGGCTTTGGGAGTATCAGAAAGCAAAATTCGGGTTATCGCTGGTTATGTTGGTGGTGGCTTTGGCTGTAAAGCCGGGGTTACCATGGAAAACGTAGCGGTCGCACTGGCTTCTAAAGCCAACGGAAAACCGGTAAAGGTTCGTTTGACTCGTGAAGAAGAATTCTTCACCAACTTCGTCCGCCAGGGCTTGATCATTCACCTTAAGATCGGGTGTGATGCAAAAGGTAATGTACTGGCAATGGAAAACAAGCAATACTGGGATGGTGGCGCTTCGACCGAGTATGGTGTCAATATCACTCGTGCGGGTGGTTATAATTCTTCAGGACCCTTCGATATTCCAAATATCACCACCGATGCCTTATGTGTTTATACTAATCACCCCATCGGTGGCGCTTATCGCGGATTCGGCATGTCTGAACTTCATGCTGGCATTATCCAAACCATGGATATGCTTGCCGAGAAGATCGGCATGGATAAAGTAGAGTTCCTAAAACTTAATGCCATCCAGGGTGGTGATTTCAACGTTACTGGTATGAAGATGCATCCGGTAGGTATTCAGGAGTGTATCGATAAGGTTGCCAAGGAGCTCAAGTGGGGTAAGACAGAACCCGCCAGTGCCCCAAACAAGAAACGTGGTAAAGGGATCGGCATCGTCTGGAAAGCCCCATCAATGCCCCCCAATGCAGGATCCTCTGCAGAAGTACGACTGAATGAAGATGCTTCTGTTACGGTATCGGTCGGCGGACAGGAAATCGGCCAGGGTACATTTACTGTCATGGCACAGATCGCAGCTGAAGCTTTAGGCGTTGCCTACGAGATGGTCAAGATCGAAGGTCCAGTAGATACCCGCTATAGCCCTTATGAATGGCAGACAGTCGCCAGTCGGCTCACATGGAGCATGGGGAATGCAGTCCGCCGTGCTGCTGAAGATGCGCGTAAGAATATTCTCGAGATGGTGGCAGAAGCCTGGGGAGAAAATCCGGCCAACCTCGATATCAAAAATGGCTATGTTGTTTCTCTTAAATCAGAAGAATCCATATCTTTAAAGAATATCGTTGTTTATGGCATTCCTCGGTCAGGAGACCAGGGTTGGATCGGTGGACCAGTATTAGGCCGTGGCACGTTTATGCCATCTTATGTCACGAATTTGGATAAAGAGACCGGCCAGGGACCACGAGCCGTCGTTCACTACACAACCGGTTGCCAGGGTATTGATCTTGAGATAGATACTGAAACTGGAAAGATCGAAATACTCAAAGCCGTCAGCGCATTTGATGTAGGTAAGGCGATCAATCCTGACCTGGTAAAGTGCCAGATCGAAGGTGGTTTCATCCAGGGTATGAGTTCGGCAATATTTGAAGAAATGAAACTGGTCAATGGCGTGATGAAGAACCCCAGTTTTGTTGATTACCGCATTGCCACAACCTCGGATATACCTAAAGAAAATATTGCCTTATTCGCTGAAACTGCACAGGACGATGGTCCGTGGGGCGCTCGTGGAATCGGAGAACATCCAATGACACCGACAATCGGTGTACTGGCAAATGCCATATATGATGCAGTCGGAGTCAGGGTCTCAAATCCTCCTCTGAGTGCAGAAAAAATCTATCTGGCGATGCTCGAAGACGGAAAAGTCTCTTAGAAGTAAAACAAAAATGTGCCGGTTATAATTCGGCACATTTTTTATTATTTTTTGTGACAAATTTTGCAGTCTTATTGAAAAGTATCACTTGCGTTGTCTGACAAGTAATAATAAACTCATAATATCACAATAGTTTTGGAGGATCCTTGTATGGAGTCAAAGGTAGATAATTTTATAGACCAACTCAAAGAGAAGCGTAAAGCTGCCCAACAGGGTGGAGGAGTCAAACGTGTAGAAGCCCAACACGCAAAAGGAAAATTAACAGCCCGTGAAAGAATTGCCAATTTAGTAGATGAGGGCACTTTTGTTGAGTTGGAAGGTTTCATGCTTCATCGTCATACAGATTTCGGATTGGACGCAGACCGAAATCCTGGTGATGGTGTCGTAGCCGGTTTTGCCAAGATTGATGGCCGTCGAGTTTGTGTTTATGCACAGGATTTTACGATCATAGGCGGTTCATTTGGTGAAGTAGCCGGGAAGAAGATATCCAAAGTAATGGACCTCGCCATGCAATCCGGGGTACCAGTAATAGGTATCAATGATGGCGGCGGAGCCCGTATTCAAGAAGGCATTTGGAGTCTGGAAGCTTACGGTGAAGTTTTCTACCGCAACGTTCAAGCATCAGGGGTTATTCCCCAAATTAGCGTAATCATGGGTCCCTGTGCCGGTGGAGCTGTTTATTCTCCAGCCATCCAGGATTTTATTGTCATGGTCAAAAACATGGGCAATATGTATATTACCGGACCCCAGGTAATTAAAGCTGTTACCGGTGAAGAAGTTGATGAAGAAGTTCTTGGCGGCGCTACAACACATTCTTCCACAAGTGGTGTAGCCCATTATGCAGCCGAAAGCGAAGCTGATGCTTTTGCAACCATCCGGAAGATCCTTTCTTATATTCCTTCCAATAATACAGAATCTGGACCAGCAATTAACCCGACAGATGATCCCTGGCGCATGGATAAAAGCCTGGATACAATCGTTCCCGCTGATCCCTCTTCATCCTACGATATGCGTGATGTTGTGAACCGCATATTTGATCTGGATAGTTATTTTGAAATTTCTGCCAATTTTGCCCAAAATGCCATCACCGGTTTTGCGCGTTTGCATGGTCAACCCGTGGGTGTCGTTGGACAAAATCCTGCTGTCATGGCCGGGTCTATTGATATTGATGCTTCTGATAAAATTGCCCGATTTGTTCGTTTTTGTGATGCTTTTAATCTGCCCATCATCACATTCTCCGATTCCCCCGGCTTCCTACCCGGAGTATCACAGGAACATGGTGGGATCATTCGCCATGGCGCCAAGATCTTATATGCATATTCTGAAGCGACAGTTCCAAAGCTCACTGTGATCACCCGTAAAGGTTACGGAGGCGCAATGATCGTAATGGGCAGCAAATATCTTCGCGCAGATCTTGTTTTTGCCTGGCCTTCCGCTGAAATCGCTGTTATGGGTGCTGAAGGGGCGGTAAATATTCTTTACCGTAAGCAGTTAAAAGAAAGTGCTAATCCAGGTGAAGAGCGTGCACGTTTGATCCAGGAATATAAGGACAAATTCTCCAATCCTTATGCTGCTGCTGCTGCTGGTCACATTGATGACATACTCATCCCATCAGAAACCCGCCCAAGGCTTATTGCTTCATTGGAGTTGTTGAAGGATAAACAAACTACCCTTCCATCGAAAAAGCATGGAAACATACCGCTTTAATGGAGCGGATCTAAGTAAATCAGCTGATTTTCAGGAGGTCGAAATTTGAATCCTATCGTTCAAGGTTTAGAAATAACAGTACTGGGTTTGTTGGTCACATTTACAGCACTGGGAATCTTTATCCTGGTAATGCTGGTCTTGAAAAGGATTTTCAGAGAGAAACCAGAGGCTGGTGATGCCCAGGTCATAGTTACTACTGCCTCCATGGTGGAAGGCAGTACAAGTGAAATTGAAGATGATTCGGAAGTCATAGCTGTAATTGCAGCAGCTATTGCCTACATGAAATCAAAAACATTTTCCACGCTGGGTGCATCGTTGGAATCAGGTAAAGGTTCCTGGTGGGTTTCCAACAGTTTGAAAGCTAAACAGGGCACCGGAGTAAATATGAAGAGGAGTGGTTAAGTATGAAAGAAGTAACTATCACGGTCAATAATAAATCTTATGCGGTGAAGGTTGGTGACCTCAATGCATCCCCTGTCCAGGTGGAAGTAAATGGAAAATCCTATATGGTGGAAATGGAACTGCCTGAAGTGGTTGAAGTTCAAGCTGTTCAAAATGTTCAGGCTGTATCATCTGCACCTGTTGCTAAACGTTCTACCACCACCGCACCGAAACCTCAACCGGCAGGCGAATCTGGGAAATTTGTAAATGCTCCCATGCCCGGTACTATAGTTTTGATCACTGCAAAAGTCGGGGACAATATTAAACGGGGAGAAAATCTGCTTTCCCTTGAAGCGATGAAAATGAAGAATGCTATCCGTTCCCCGTTTGATGGGGTCATCAAAGAGATCCATGTTATTGATGGACAAAAAGTAGCATATAACGATGTTCTTGTATCCTTTGAGTGAGGCTGAGTTATGGATTTTTCTAATCTCCTTGTAATCATTCAGGCTCCATTACAGTTAACATGGCAGAATATTGTCATGATGATCATTGGCGGAGTCTTGATCTACCTGGCAATTGCCAAAGACTATGAACCAGTTTTGCTGCTGCCGATCGGTTTTGGGGCCATACTGACCAACTTACCTCTTACTGGCATCACTGGACCAGACGGTATGCTCGGTATTCTGTATAAAGCTGGTATCACGACTGAATTGTTCCCTTTATTCGTGTTTATCGCAATCGGAGCAATGACTGATTTTGGTCCCCTTCTTGAGGATCCAAAGATGGCATTACTCGGTGCTGCTGGACAATTAGGGATTTTTGGAACACTAATGTTATGTCTGGTCTTGAGCGCTACACTTCCATCAATTTTTAGTTTTACCCTTAAAGAAGCTGCTTCAATAGGAATAATCGGAGCCATTGATGGACCTACAGCAATATATGTATCGTCCAAACTGGCTCCCCACCTACTTGGACCAATTACAGTAGTGGCTTACAGCTATATGTCTCTGGTTCCGATCATCCAACCACCTGTGATGCGGGCAATGACATCCATGAAAGAACGAACAGTTCGGATGCCTTATACAAAGATCCCGGTACCACGAATAGTACGAATTCTGTTCCCAATTATTATCACAGTTGTCGTCTCATTAATTGCTCCAAAAGCTTCCCCATTGATAGCAGCCTTGATGTTTGGCAATCTCATTCGAGAAGCAGGTGTTGTCGATAGATTGAGTAGTGCCGCCCAGAATGAACTCTCCAACCTCGTTACTCTTTTCCTGGGTATAACGATTGGCAGCACAATGAACGGTGATACCTTCTTGAAAGCATCCACCCTTGCCATCCTTGTTCTGGGTCTTATTGCGTTTGTCCTGGATACTGCTGGTGGGATACTCATGGGTAAACTCATGTATGTTTTATCCAATAAAAAATTCAACCCCCTGATCGGTGCTGCTGGAATTTCTGCTTTCCCGATGTCAGCCCGGATTGTTCAACGTTTTGCAGCTGAATATGATTTTGAGAACTTTATTCTTATGCATGCCATGGGTGCGAACGCTGCAGGGCAATTGGCAAGTGTTGTAGCTGGTGGGGTTGTATTAGCTCTTCTGTCGGGGACGATTTAAGGTAGAATAAATTGGAGAGGTCATTTGATATAACTCCAAAATAATCAGCTGTCAGGTTAAAAGTTCAGCAGATAATTCTAGAAGATAAAAGGAGAAAAAATGAAACTTATTGATCTAACCATCCCTTTGGGAATAGCAACTCCCGCATGGCCGACATATGAACCATTACAGGTGAAATACTTCAAACGTCTGGCTCCAAATGGTGCAAATGGACAACTTCTCACCCATTCCAATCACCTTGGAACCCATCTTGATGGAGAAATCCATTTCTACACCGCCGGTAAGGATATTGCTCAACTTGATTTAGACTATTTGGTTCATGAAGCAGCTATCGTTGATCTTTCCGATGCTGTTGGCGATTACCAGGTCTACACCAGTAAGATGATCGAAGATCGTGTGGAAGTTAAAGAAGGTGATATCCTCGTAATTCACACCGGATACCATCATTTTGGTTGGGATCACCCTACCGCTGATGAGATCCGTTATATGGTGAAACATCCGGGTCCTGGACAGGAATTTGCTGATTGGGCGACAAAGAAGAAACTCCGCTGGCTTGCAGTTGACTGCGGTTCTGCAGATCATCCAATGAACACAATCGTCCGCACATGGATGCCTCGTCAGGCTGCTGAAGCAGAAAAGGTTTTCCAAAAAATGTACAAACAGTCATTAGCTGAATTTTATGATGATACCAAGTATCAGCTTATGCATATCGATCTGTTTGCAAAATCCATCATTCATGCAGAATGCTTTGGAGGTCAAATTGACCTGCTTCTTAATCGCCGTGTCAAAGTCGGTTTCTTCCCATGGCGCTTTGTAGACGGCGAGTCTTCCATTGGCCGTGCAGTAGCTTTCGTTGAAGATGATGAATATGAAACTCTGATGAAAAAAGCAGCCACTATGCCAAAAACTAAATTTGGTGATGCCTACGATCCCACCCATGTGGATCGGCTAAACAAATTGTCCAAGTTGTAAGATATAATTGGGCGAAATATTAATATATTTTAGAAGGAGAAATTACCGTGAGACTAGAACCACCTGAGAAAGTATCTGAAGAACAATTAACAATTGATGTCCGCGAAATCGAGCCATTACTTCAGGCTCCCCCAATGGATTTAAAACCATTTCCGGATGCAATGGTCAAATTAAAAGACGGTCGAACACTTTATATACGCGAAGCCAAACTCGAAGAAGCTCCTTTAATGCTCGAGCACATTAAAAAGTATATGACTGTTGATCACGACTTTTACGACATCGTCGGCGCCCGTGTATATGCCGAAATCCTGGGTTGGTATCGCCAACGATTAAAAGATCCTTACACCCTGGTTGGCTTAATTGATGGTCTATGGGTCGGATTCGCAAATGGCCGTTTGATGAATGAAGATATCAATATTTCATTGCACACAATGGCTCTTGCCCGTGGTGGCCGCATTGGCGCGATTATGTATTACGCCAAAGCATATTACGGTTTTGAGATCCTTGGTAACAAGGAATGGTGGGCTACCTACGAAAGCTATAACGGCTGGATGCGTTGGGGTCTTGGAATGGCTCAGCCTTCCTACCCATGGCCAGAGTACCAGCATGAACTGGGTGGTGCCCGGGTTTACTATGTAACCAAGAAATATTGGGATGCCGCTGTAAAGAAATACGTGAAACAGATGGTCGGCGCTGAACTTGACTTCAATGTACCTGATAGTGTCAAGAAGGCTAACGCAGTAATGCGCGCGCCGGATGAGATCACCGTATAGTTTTTCTATTTCCAAGGCGGGTGTTGTAAATCAACACCCGCCTTTTTTTTTATTTTTTTTATATCTTTAGTTCAAACTTGCTCCTCCCAGTTCCCTAAGGTATAATAAACGCGCATTGAACTGAAATTTTATAAAGGAAAAGGTTAGGGAATGGCATCTGTTCAAATTAATCCAGAAATAGATTTCTGGCACGATTTTGAAGTTACAAAAGAAGATTTGGATTTTATTAACAACCATCTCTTCGAATTAGAAACCCCACAGACTACCGAGCAATTATTAGAAGCTTTAGTTACTTTCAGAATCCAAAAAGAAAAAGTCTCCCTAACAAAGAAAAAACAAGAACAGGGTCGTCTTTACCTACCCAAAGAAACATATCAAATCAACGATTCAATATTATTCAGTGCGTTGAATTGGCAGGCTGGTAAAGTAACTGCAATCCGCCCCGGAATAAACCCTGAATATTCACCATTTAAAGTCATGGATGTTGAATTTAAAAATGGGGATGTACGCAGTTTTGCATCTGAGTACGCAGACCATCCATTAAATCTACCACAAGACAGTCTGGCTGGTTTAGAGTACCTGGATAAGGATTTCGTTTTATCGCATTATTCGAGCAACTTGTTAAATAAATTAGGAGAAGTTTTAACCCAGGATGAAGACCTTGTCCTGACAACAGGAGTCTGGTTCCCTCGTGCTTTACTTGTAGATATCAACCTCGGACACCTTAATCTGGCAGAAGCAATTCTGGATATGGCAGGCGGAGGACCAATTACAACACCTTCGTTAATGTCCCAGCTGGATCTGCCTACAGATGTAAATCACTCCTTGATTGAATTTTCATTAAACTTAAAATTACAGGAAGATCCCCGGTTTGACGAAGTGGGTCCATCAGGAGAAGTTCTTTGGTTCCTTGAAAAGTTGGAACCTGAAAATGTTAGAACCGTTCCGGTTTACCTCCAATACCGGGAAGAACTAGTCGATAGATCGTTATTTGATGTGCAAATGCTTCGTGCAGAGAAGCAAATGGATGATGAATTCTCACCTGTTGATCCTTCCATCCCACTACAGGATGAAGTCCAGGTGATCCTTACTTACCCTCATTGGCGTGCTGGCACCTTGCCCTTATCAAATCGAACAGACCATTTATTCCCAACTTCTTTTGAATCCCCTCGAATTAAATTTCTGTTTATTGATAATGACACAAAAACTCCAATTCCGGGCTGGGTAGTCCGGCCGCATCACTATGTAGTAGGTTTACGAGATTGGTATATTGAGAATGGGGTTATTCCCGGGAGTATTATTACCATTCATAAGGCAAATTCGGCCGGCGATGTTGTACTGAGTGCCAATAAGCGGCGACCGGTAAAAGAATGGGCACGAACAGCGTTAGTTGCTGCAGACGGAATTGTAGTTTTAGCATTATTAAAACAACAGATCAATACAAATTACGATGAAAGAATGACCACTATCATTCCCGACATTGATGCATTGGACCAGGTCTGGGCTCAAACCGGTAAACAATATATGAATTCTGAGCAATCAATTCTTAGGATTGCTAAAGAATTAACTAAGCTTAATCCTCAAGGACATTTTCATGCTCTTGAGCTTTACTCTGCGGTAAATGTAATAAAACGGTGTCCTTTGCAGCTAGTTTTCCACCACCTGGCTAACAATACTGCTTTCAGCCATGTTGGTGACATGTATTATCGATTAATTGACGTATCCGAGCAGGAGTAAATATGCCTGAGACGCACGCTTATAGTTTGGTCAAACCGACCACAAACACACCTTTCCATATCGATTTCGCCTGGTGGAAAGAACATGACAATAATTGGCATGTATTTTTACATGATTTTCTCTGTCTGGAACATCAAGCTGTTTTTTCAAACCAGGAAAGTGATTTGCTCATCGATTTTATCGACCCGGTAACTGCAGAAATTCACCAGGTGGACGGATTACAACAAAAACTGGTCACACACTGTTCCAAGCAGGAAGGATTTGTTTCTTCCAGTCACAGCCTGGTGGATAACGTTTTCCGTATCTTTCTTTCCAACGGGAACACACCACTCACACCCGACGAACTCGCAGAATTGGCTGGAAAATCTGGAGAAACTATCTTAAGACTCCTTTCAGGTGCACGAATTTTTATGGGTATTCGGCCCTGCCATAAGTGATATCATTGTATCCACTCCCTGGTAGCTCAATGGACAGAGCACCGAAATTCTGCTGATGGTTGAACTGGCATCTCTGCCAGGAGACACTCCCCAACACAGCTCTTCTAACCGCTCCCAAACCGGCATAGCCACACCATTCAACCCTCGATCTTTCAGACCTGTCAGGAATGTTTTCCAATGGGTTCATGTTCACTGAGAGACACGGAAAACCTCCTGAACCTGCCTTTCGCCTCTGGAGTGATCCTGAAGCCTCCAGAACAGCCGCATCTCTCACTTGGCCAGCCTCTCGCACCTTCTAAGAGCATCTACATAAACCCCCTAGAGGTCTTTCCCGCTATTCCTGAAGAACTCCGTCCAGTTGTGCAGCTGCCCGACTTACCTGCATGGCAGAAACCTCTGTCATGCAGAGCTTTTCGGTGATGGACTTTACTTTCCGGGTGGACATTCCCTGCACATACATCTCTGCCAGTGCGGTTACCAATGCCCTCTCACTTCTCAGCCTTTTTTCCAGTGCGCTGGATAGTAGCCTCCTTCCTGAACCTATGGTAGTGAGAAAGTGATCTATCCATTGAATGACGTTTTTGATAAGGATCCACATCAGTTCCGGGACAGCTTCTAATCCTTGTTCCACCAGTTCATTGGGAAGGGTATAATCTATATGGTGAGTCATTTTGTTCTCCTTTCTTGGTTTGGTCACCTTTAAGGATACTTCTGACTCACCGTTTTTGTTAAGATTCAGCAATTTACAGAAAGAATGTTAAACCAACTATTGAATGCATGTAGAATATATTTAGATAACTAATTTATTGAAATCTGAAAATATAAATTATGGAATGTAAGGTTAGATTAAACTGTAAACTATTCAGGTATTATGCCCTTGCCTCATTTGTAGAAGGTCTTTTAGCTATTGTTTGGATCTCAATCATTCCCACAGATACTAAGAATGCGCTATTTATAGGACTTTCACTACCGAGGTTAATTCTTCTAGGGGTCACATGTATAGGTGTTGTATCGATTGTGACCTTATTGTTTGTTTCTTTCCGTTACCCGTTTTTGAATGATCTAGTTTATGAATGGATAGAAAAACGGAAATTGATGCGTATTTCCCTTTTATCTGGTTCCATATTACTTCTTATAAACCTGGTTCCAAAATCTGAATGGGGGGAATGGGGGGCGATGTTTGAACGGTTTTTACCATTTAATATCTGGATTGGCTTGGTTTCATTACAGTGGTTTTTCCTTTGCCTGATTGCAACAAAAGGATTTTTAAAAGAAATGAATGGATGGATGACCAGTAGAATTATCCATTCTAGGTATTCCATTGTTATCACTATGGTTATTCTAGTTATTGTTTATGTTCTATCTGTTCTTGTATATCCTCAAGCTATAAAGGAAGATTATTGGTATGAAACTGGCGTGCCTATTTTAGGCTGGCAAATTATTCTGTCATTGTTTATTGGACTTATCTATAACCACTTCCATGAACAGATTATAATAAAATTAGGTAGAAAAACCGATCTCATTACTTTTATAATTATATTTTTGTTATGTGGTCTTTTATGGAGTTTTACTCCATTGGCTCACGGTTTCTTCAACCCGGGACCCTTTCCACCCAACAATATTCAATACCCTTATAGCGATGCAGCTAGATTTGATTTACAAGCACAATCTACCTTAGTAGGATTAGGCTTTGATGCCGGTTCGCCATTGGATCGACCGATCTATCCATTGTTCTTAGCGATGATCCACCTGATTAGTGGGCAAATTTTTACAAATAATATGATGTTACAGGCTGGATTGTTTGGAATCTTTCCAGCACTTGTATATTTGATTTGTACTGAATTAGGTTCGAGAATCTGGGGGGTATTTTCTGCCTCAGCAATTAGTCTTTGGGGTTGGAATGCCATCCTGTCGAACAGAATGCTGAATACATCCAACCCGAAACAGATGCTAACTGATTTTCCAATGGCGATTATGCTCAGCCTTGTAATATTTGTTACTCTCAAGTGGATAAAAAGTGGGAAAAATTCCGGACTTTACGCCCTCCTGTCAGGTGGAATGTTATCTGCAGCGGTATATGTTAGGTACAGTGGTCTGGTTTTAATTCCAATTCTATTAATAATTGCAATAAATAAACATCGACCATCGTATAAAAAAGGTCTGGCAGAAGCATTATTGGTCATTATTGGTTTTTTGCTATTTACTTCTCCCTGGTACACCCGCAATATTCTTGCAGGCCAAGAGATGAAGATACCTTTTACGAATAAAATTCTATTCGTAATAAAAAACCGTTACCAGCCTATAGAAACACAATCAACAAAATGGTTCATAACACCAGGTAAGAGTGGTAATAGTATCGAACCGGCATTATCTTTGACAACAGAGGAACAGAATAATTTTAGTTCCAGTAATAACCAAAATAGTCCTAATTCACTACCTTTCTTATCGTGGTTTACTGCCCACCTTATCCATAACGTTATGTCCTCGATCTTAATTCTACCTACTTCATTGGAAATTGCCTCATTGAGAACCAGTCTGGAATTGGGCGGCCAAATCTGGAAACCTTCTTGGAATGGTGTTTTACCAGCAACCCGGGTAATTCTTCTCTTGTTCCAGTTTTTCATTTTATCACTTGGAATCACTGGAATTGTCCGAAGAGATAAGGTATCTGCAGCAATTGTTATTTTTACCTTCATGGGAGTTCAAACAGCCAATGCAATGGGTAGAACATCTGGTGGCAGATATATTGTGCCGGTTGATTGGCTTGTGGTCATTGTTTATTTTGCAGGTTTTCTGTATCTTTTTGGAAAACTGGATTCTAGAGTAAAGTCCTCCGAGGAAAAGGAGAGAAATCTTACATTCAACTGGAAGAAGATGGCGATAACCGCCTTATTCATCTTAATTATTGGGGCAATCCCGGTGATGTATGAAAGAATTTCGATTGCACTTTTTCATACAGAAAAGAAGCCGCTTACATTTGAAATGCTAAAATATCTTCCAGGAATTAGTTTTACTGCCCCTGAATTATTGGATATTAGTCAATTTCTTGACCAAAATAATGCAAGATTATTATCTGGACCTGCATTCTATCCTGTAAAGCGTCAAATCCAGGATATGAATATTCCATCAGCTATTCAAAAAATAGGTGAAAGCACACTACTATCATTTTATTTTATTCAAAATGGACAAAACTGGACAGGCTATTTTCCACATAAAAAGAAGGTAGATATTCAGAATCAAGACGAAGTAATAATAATTGGCTGTGTGCATAACAACTGGGTCGTTGTCCGGGATTTGATCATAGTAAGATCTGGCCGAGCCACTCAGCTTATATCAGATTTTGAAATTGAAAAGTGTGACCAATTGGTGAAACAGAAATAAAATTGGCAAATAAGTGTTTAAGAAATCATTACATCCATTATTAGCCTGTTTATACATAGTGAAAGACGATAAGTAATTCCCCCTAAAAAAAATAATATGATACACTTTTCCATTATTATGTTGGACTGAATGTAAGAGATGACAAAAAAGAGTATTAATAATTCAACAAATGAAATAGTTGTAGAACCACCAAGTGGGTGGCTAAATTTACGTCTTAACGAGCTATGGGAATATCGCGAATTACTGGTTTTCTTTGTTTGGCGTGATATCACTGTCCGTTATAAGCAGACCTTACTTGGCGCAGCTTGGGCCATTATTCAACCTGTATTAACGATGGTCGTTTTCAGTATTATTTTTGGTAAATTAGCAAAGTTACCAACAGATGGTATCCCGTATCCAATTTTTTCTTATACTGGCTTACTTCCATGGGCACTATTTTCGCGAGGAATTGGTGATGCCTCATCCAGTTTAATTGGTAATCAAAATATGATCACCAAAACCTATTTTCCGCGTATATTTCTACCTGCCTCGTCCGTTGTAAGCGGGTTGGTGGATTTTGGGATTGCTTTCCTGGTTTTATTGGGGATGATGTTCTACTACAAAATTACTTTAACTTGGAGAATCCTTCTTGTACCTGGTTTTATCCTATTAGCGCTCACGACTGCATTGGCTGCAGGTATGTGGTTATCAGCATTCAATGTCAGGTATAGAGACGTCAAATATGTAACTCCATTTATAATGCAGTTTTGGCTGTATGCGACTCCTATCGCATACTCAAGTACATTAATTCCTGAGCAATGGCGCGCAATATATGGATTGAACCCTATGGCTGGTGTTGCAGAAGGATTTCGTTGGGCAGTTCTCGGGCAGTCATTTGGGTTGGGAAACATGTTTCTTGTTTCCATTATTGCAGTGATAGTTTTATTCCTGGGCGGATTGATATACTTTCAGCACATGGAACAAACATTCGCTGATATGGTGTAATTATGAGCGAATATGTGATTAGGGCAGAAAATCTAAGTAAACAATACCGCATAACCAATTTAAAAAAAAGACGCATGTTGCGGGATGTAATAGCTGAATCAACCACAAATATAATTAACATAATTAAGAACAATAAGAATCAGAGCGGCATGACTATTTCTTCTAAACAGCTGATCTGGGCTTTGAAGAATGTCTCATTTAATATTCGAGCAGGAGAATCAGTGGGGGTGATTGGAAGTAATGGGGCAGGAAAGAGTACTTTATTAAAAGTATTATCACGCATCACAACTCCGACAACGGGAAAGGTACATATTAAAGGTAGAGTAGGGTCATTGTTAGAGGTAGGAACAGGATTTCATTCTGAACTAACGGGCCGAGAAAATGTGTTTCTTAATGGTGCCATTTTGGGAATGAAAAGAAAAGAAATCGAACATAAATTCGACGAGATCGTTGCTTTCTCTGAAATCAAGGATTACCTTGATACACCGGTAAAGCATTATTCCAGTGGGATGCGCATGCGCCTTGCGTTTTCTGTGGCTGCACATTTGGAACCGGAGATTTTATTAATTGATGAAGTACTGGCGGTTGGCGATGTCGCTTTTCAACGCAAGAGTATAAATAAAATGAATGATGTTGTTGGCGATGGTCGAACCGTTCTATTTGTAAGTCACAATATGGCAGCAATACGGGCTTTATGCCAGAAAGTGATTTATATAGACAAAGGGATAATTCAGGAAATTGGTAGTGTTGACCAGGTAATACAAAAATACCTCGATGCCAACGAAGGTCGTTTAAGCCAACCATCTAATCCTCTTGAAGATGCAATAACTGGTACCATGGTAATTTCAGCTAACATTATTAATAGCGAAAAAATTCCATCTACTTATCTCGCCCATGATGAACCAATTTATGTGCGGTTAGTAATCCAGGTATCTTTACCTCTTTCCCATACTTATATCAATATGAAGCTTTACAATCAGGATGCTGACACTATATTGGTTAGTTATGATTTTGAAGAAGATGAAACACGACTTCAACTGAGAAAAATTGGACGATATACATATGATATTCAGATACCCGGGAATATTCTTCCTCCCGGAAAATATTTCCTTGGATTTGAAATTTCCAGATTTAAACGGAATTTGGATAAGCGTCGACGCGAACTATTTCATCAGGTAGATCATATCTCTCCATTTGAGATCTATGATAATGGCAGTATTTTGTCGAAAGTGAGCCTTCCTTGGATGGGTGAAGTGCACATACCCATACATTGGGAATCAGATATCAGTAATAACCAATATAACTAAAAGCCAAAATAGGTATGATTAAATGGACTTCAACCAACTTCCCAATTTTTTAATCATAGGTGCAGCAAAGTCTGGAACAACATCCCTTTTTGATGTTATCGCTCAACACCCTGAAGTTTATGCATCTCCCAAAAAAGAGATACGTTTCTTTAGCAATAATGATCGATTCAATAATGGTGTTGATTGGTACCAAACTACCCACTTTCAGAATGCAGAAAAATATAAAGTACGGGCCGAAGCGACTCCAGCATATCTAACTTGGAGCGATAAGGTGGCTCCCCGAATCAAGGAAATGTATGGTGATCATAATATTAAATTTGCTGCAATTTTCCGCGATCCTGTAAAACGAGCATATTCGCATTATTGGCATCGTGTTCGTCAAGGTGACGAAGACCCTGCTCGATTATCCTTTGAGGAAGCAATACACACTGAGGAAAAACGGCTTGGAGATTGCTGGCAGCGATTGGAATACGAAGGTAACGGTTTATTCGGTTATTATCGTGCAGGCTGTTATGCAACAAGATTAAAACCATACCTGGATTTATTTCCCCGCGAGAACTTTATTTTTATGTTGCAGGAAGATCTATATCAAAATTTTAGTGTAAACATGGCTTACCTTTTGCGCTTTCTGGACATTGATGATGGTTTTCCATTAAAACAAGTTGTTAGTAACGAATCTACCGTTCCGCGCGATCAGAATTCTTATAAAATATTTAATGATTTTAAAAAAACGAAGATCAAAGATTATTTAAAAATATTTGTCCCATCAAAATTCCGAAAATGGTTTCGCTACAAAGCTTTATTGAAGCCTTTTAATTACCCCCCCATGGGAAATGATATTAAGGTTGAATTATATTCACGATACGAAGATGAGATAAGGCAGCTGGAGAAGATTATCGGGCGAGATTTATCCCACTGGAAGAATAATTAGCAATAATAAATCGGAAGATGTTCTGATAAGTGGACAAACAATAATTAGGCTTAAAATACTTTTATAGCTGTTTTCAAAGATTCTCACCTAAGAGTAATAACAATTACCAGGAAATTTATGCTAAATCAAAACAAAGAAAATATGGTTTTTTTCTGCGAAAAGATAACTAAAGAGTTTTCAGCAAAAAAAAATAATATTGAAGCATTGCAGGATGTAACCTTTTCAGTTGAACAAGGTGAATTTGTTTGTGTTGTCGGTCCGAGTGGATGTGGTAAATCGACCCTGCTTCGGATCATTGCGGGATTAATTCCAAAAACATCTGGCGATATCCAATTTGTGCATAATGATAGGCAACGTCCCCAAACAGCCATGGTTTTCCAAAGTCAGGGATTGTTCCCCTGGATGAATGTCCTTGATAATGTTTCTTTTGGCCTAGAAATGCAAGGTGTTGACAAGAAAATACGTTATGAACTAGCGAGCGATTTCCTCGTAAAAGTAGGGTTGAAGGACTTCTTAGAAGCGTTTCCACAAACGCTTTCAGGGGGTATGAGGCAGAGGGTCGCCATTTTACGAGCTTTCTTAACTGATCCCGAAATATTGTTAATGGATGAACCATTCGGAATGCTGGATGCTCAAACACGGATCATAATGCAAGAGGAATTACTAAACCTCTGGCAGGAACGACAACATACGATTGTTTATATAACCCATGACATTGAGGAGGCCATTTTTTTAGGTGACCGGATTCTAGTAATGAGTGGACGACCCGGGCGTATTTTGGCGGATATCCCTATTAATTTTCCTCGACCGAGAGAGAGAAATAATATGTTGGGTAAAGCCATGGATATCCAACTCCGAATTTGGAACATGCTCCGAGATGAAGTCGCTCAGGATCTTAGAGTTTCATTATGAATAACGAAAGAAAGACCTCATCTAAATTTATACCCGTATTGGTATTAATCACATTTCTGATAATTTGGGAACTGGCATCTAAAGTAGGATTAATTCCTGCCATTTTTTTTCCCCCACCAAGCAAGATTTGGGTTTCTTTTCTCAAGCTAGTCGAAAACGGGGAACTTCTAAAAGCGCTCTCAGCAACTCTTTTTCGTTTCTCATTAGGGTTGATCTGTGGATCAGTACTAGGAGCATTAATTGGACTAATAATGGGATGGTGGCCATTATTCTATGACATCCTCAATCCCATCATGGCTGCTATTTATCCTATTCCCAAGATAGCTATCTTTCCCCTCCTCATGATCATCTTTGGATTTGGTGAAGGATCAAAGTTTGTTGCAGTACTTTTGGCTGCTTTTTTCCCGATGTTGATAACCAGCCTGGCTGGAGTATGGCAGATAAATAAAGGATATTTTGAAGTGGGCAAAAATTACGGAGCTCACGGTAGACAAATACTCACACACATCTTACTGCCCGGTAGTCTTCCATCTCTGTTAGCAGGTTTGCGTCTCTCTACAAATATGGCATTTGTTATCGCCATTAGTGTCGAGATAGTTGCTGCAAAGACCGGCCTTGGAGTTCTTTTATGGTTTGGATGGCAGACTTTCAGGGTCAGTGAATTATATGCAGTCCTGTTTGTGATTTCCTTGCTCGGTATTTTATTCAGTTTTCTATTGGACAAACTGACTCATTTATGCATTCCCTGGATGGGTGAATAAATATATATAAATTTCAGGAAACGGAATTAATCCTTATATCTAATATTCATTAATTGAGATAAAATTGAAACTGCTTAATAACTTGGGTTTTGGAGGATTAATTCAATGAAAAAAACTTTTGGATATATGATTAATGGATTTTTATTGTTATGTTTACTTGCTGCATGTACTCCTGCACCAGTCACGACACCGCCTACTGGTATTCCCGCAACTTTAGCCCCAGCCGCTGATACTGCTATATCCATTCCTGTCGAAGCCCCATCGCCAACAGCGCAGCAGGTAATCCATTTGAATGTTGGTACTTATAATTATATTTCCAATGCACCCCTATTTATTGCCCGCGATGAAGGCTATTTTACTGAACAGGGTTTGGATGTGGAACTGGTTGATTTTGGATCCCAATCCAACGAACTTATACCTGCTGTGATCACCAGTCAATTAGATGCGGCTACCCCAAGCCTTAATGCGGCGATTTTCAATGCCATTTCACAAGGCAGCAACTTGAAATATGTCGCTGATAAAGGATTTATCAACCCTGATAATTGCGCAACAGATGCCTGGGTTGGAAGTAAAACTGCTATTGATTCAGGGAGCCTTGCTGGCTTTGAAACCATTAAAGGAAAAAATGTTGTTTTTCCTACCGGTGGAACAATTGAATACACCATGGATGTGTTGTTAAAAATGAAAAATTTATCAATGGATGATATTAAATCATCCAATATTGCTGATTCTGCTGCTCGTGTAGATGGACTCAAAACTGGTGCTGTAGATGTAAGTGTGCTTTCAGAGCCGTGGATTACGCGTGCAAAAACAATGGAAGCTGGTGAAGTCTGGGCTCCTTTTTCGGCTATAGCTCCCAACCTTTCCATGGGTGTCATCATTTTTGGCCCTGGTATTTTAAAGGACAAACCTGAGGCTGGCACCCGTTTTATGGTTGCCTACTTGAAAGGTGTTGAACAATTTAATAAAGGTAAAACTGATCGTAATGTAGAGATCATAGCGAATTATACAAAATTAAAACCCGAGGATATCAAAGCATCCTGTTGGACCAGTTTTAAAACCGATGGCACTATTGATTCTGGAACCATGCAAGCCTTCCAAAAATGGGCATTTGAAAAAGGTTACGTGGATAGCCTACTGGAATTGGATCAGTATTATGAACCAGTATTCGTTAATGAAGCATATAATCAACTTTCACAATAAAACTTAATTGGCCATCGGTAATTTTATCGGTGGCGATGATTATTAATTGATTAATTATGTCCATTATTAATTTTGGTATAAAATGCCCAGATGATTTTGTCCCGATAGGTGATGAAATTCTCGAAAAAACAATCATTCCGCAATTCGAAATGATTGTTGAAAAGTATCCGAATAAAACAGCCATAACAAGCTCGATACATAGGATTACTTATCGTGAATTAAACAATGCAATAAACAACCTGTCTTACCAGATTATTGATTTGATGGGCGAGGATAAATCTCCAGTAGCTTTTCTACTTAACGATGAAGTATTTTCAGTCATTACATTTATGGCTGTTCTAAAAACCGGCAGGATGTATGTCGGGTTGCATCCTAGCAATTCAGAGGAGCAGATCAAAGGATATATTAAAGATTCAACAACTTCCCTATTAATTACTACAAAAGATTTCAAAGAAGTAGTTGAAAATTCTATTAAGGAATGTCAATCGATCAAGTTATTCTATTTAGATCGAATTCAAACAGAAATAAATTCACCTAATCCTAAGGTTCATAGCCAATTTAATGACATTTTTGGAATTTTTTATACCTCTGGTTCAACAGGTAAACCAAAGGGTATTTCTCAAGGCCATCTATATAAATCACAAAGTGCAATGTATATGACGAATGAATGGTTTGTTTCACCTAGCGATCGAATTTCACTAGTGACTTCCGTTTGTTATAGCGCTTCTTATCCTAGTATCATGTGTGCTTTGTTGAATGGTGGAACCCTTTGTATTTTTGATATTAAATCCAGTTCTGCCCAAAAAGTAATGGATTGGATCGTGTCTGAGAATTTGACGATATTTCGTTCTACTCCATCAATATTTCGGTCAGTCTTCGGCAATGCTCCCAACGGATTGGTATTTACAACGCTGCGTTTTATGACCTTGGGTGGAGAACCAGTATCTGATAGTGATATTGAATTATTTAAGGCCCATACAGCAGACGACTGTGTCTTAATTAATAATTTTTCAGCGTCTGAGTCTGGCACCATCTGTCATTACCCTGTAAACCACAACACACCTGCATTCACTGGTTTTTTACCGGCGGGTTTTCCTGCACCGGGCAAGGAAGTAATTTTATTGGACGAAGATGGACGAGAGGTGGAAAATGGAGCTGTAGGAGAGATAATCGTCCGAAGCCAATTTCTAAGCCTGGGTTACTGGGGAAAACCAGAATTAACCGCGCAAAAATTTTTTACCGATCCGAATAACCCAAAAATTCGAATTTATCATACTGGTGATCGCGGCTTCTGGCAAAAGGATGGAGCATTAGTAACCATCGGCCGTGAAGATTCCCAAGTGAAAATTCGTGGATTTCGGGTACAGTTGGAAGCGATTGACTTGGCTCTGCGTAAATTGGAAAACGTTAAAGATGCAGCTACGATAGTCCATAAATCTTCTGGTAATGGGCAAAAAATTATAGCCTACCTTTCTTTACATGATCCGAAAGACTTTTCGACTAGTAAAATGAAGCAAGCTCTTGCTTTAAAATTACCAGACTACATGATTCCATCATTGTTCATCCAACTGGATACTTTGCCGCGCACACCAACTGGAAAACTAGCCCGGCTTGAGCTACCTGATCCTTCCAATAAGCGACCAAATTTGGAGACACCTTATCTACCTCCAAGTAACGAATTAGAGGATAAAATAGCATCCATCTGGCAAGAAAATTTAGGGATGGATCAGATTGGAATAAATGATAACTTTTTTGAATTGGGAGGGGATTCGTTATCGGCGTTGGTTATGACCCTGGAAGTTGAGAAACTAACATTAAGACCTGTTCCCCAATCATTCTTTAAGAATCCAACAATTTCCACTTTAACTAAAATCCTTGAGTCGGATTCCCAAAAAACAACTCTAAACAATAAATTTACACTTGAGAGCTTTAATAAAAGCTCACGTTCCAATAAAAAAGGAATAATTAAGAAATTAACAAAAAGAAATATTAATAGATTAACTTCCCGAATCCTGTCATTTAGCATTTCCGAAAAATTAGACAGAGTTATTGATCTGATCGTTGCCAGACAAATAGTCATGAGACCATATTTTGATGCCAATAAATGGATTGTATCCTGGTGTCAAAATGTGTGGGTACGCAATACACTTTATAACACAAGATATAAGTTGTTTTCACGCTGGGTCGCAAGTCTCAAGGATTGCTCAGTGGATCCATCTGAAGCCTTCCAAATGAACATGATGACCAATATGCTGTCAGGAACAACGAGGTATTTGGGAAAACTTAAATTGACCCATAAAACAGATCTCCAGGCATACAAAAGCTCAAAATACCCGTACTTGAGGACATTTGGCGAGCTTCTTGATGCAATACCCTCAGGTACACTCAATGATGACTTTCCAATGGTTGGGACCGAATACCTTTCTGAAGCACACAGGAAAGGTAAAGGGATCATTCTGTTAGCTTTTCATGGTACACCGACATCCCACCGTTTTTTTGCACTTGAGCGATTTCTAAACCTGGATAGTATTCCAACTATTAGTTATCAAATTCCGGTTCGTCAGAGCCAATACCGGAATAACAAGGCAGAAATGTCTGAAGAAGTTGTCTCCACATTGAATTCAGAAATGGCATTTTATGCTCAGAAATTATTACAGGAAGGTAAAGTTATAAATATCCCCGGAGATGCCAGCGATAAGCACGGAAAAAGATATAAGGTCAATCTAGGAGGACGGGAATACCTTATCAAAGCTGGATTTGCTGAATTGTCTTTGAATACCGGGGCAGCGATTATTCCATATTACAGATGTTGCCTTCCAGATGGAAGAGTCCAATTGAATTTTGGGAAACCACTTGATGCAGGCATCGGCGAGCGGGAGGATAAAGTAGAAAGATTAATCAATGGGTATTGTGCCTACATTAATCATATTTGGAGTACCCGTCCGGAAGTAATTCGTTGGAACAGAATGAAAAAACATTTTTCACAAAAAGCTATTCAGAAATGAATTATCAATGGAGTAACTTCTTATTATATGTACCTTCAATAAATTCGAAGGATTAGGGACATCTTATTTATGTGTATTCTGGCTACCAATAATCTATGATTAAGTCCTGTTTCATCCAAGTGAAATTATTAGTTGCGTGATAATCTATGATCATATCTCACAAGCATAAATATATTTTTCTTCGAGTGCCTAAAACTGCATGTACAAGCATCGAAATTGAACTATCCAAGACCTGTGGACCAAAAGATGTTATTACACCCCTGGGTTTTTGGCGCGATCCTGAGGGCAGGCAGGCAGGATTTAAAGGTCCTCAAAACCACCATCGAAATTTTTGGAAGCTACAGCCGAATGACTGGTTCCGCTTAATATTTTTAAGAAAAGATCCTAAAGATCTTAGACATGCAACTGCTGAACAAATAAAAAGAATGGTTGGCGGCAATATTTGGGATTCTTATCACAAATTTTGTGGAATCCGTAACCCTTTTGATCGAGCCATCAGCCTTTTCTACTGGCAAAATAAAGGCGACGATAGTGACGTTGATTTAAACGATTACATATTATGCCAGACATATGAAAAACTAAGTACATGGTATCGATATATAATCGGCAATATGCCAGCAATGAATAGTTACTGCCGTTATGAGAACTTACAATCAGATTTTGATACTGTTTCAAACCTAATCGGAATCCCTCCAGTAGATCTACCTCACGCCAAAGCAACCTTACGGAAGAATCACAAACATTACAGCCAATTAATTAATTTCCAGGCCAGATCACATATAGAAAAAGTTTGCGCCGCTGAAATCGAATTCTTTAATTATAAATGGGAGTCCGGTTGAAATATTGATAAACATTTTATCGTTACAATCTAGTACTACAATAAGAATTATGATGCCGAGTAGAAATTTGAGATAGTTATCTTAAACACATTTGGAATCGCCGAAACCATGTTTGAAGATCAATTACGTAAACTTAGAAATAATGTAGATTTTAAATTTCGGCTGGCAACATCGCAGTATCGTCCATTGCCTGATTTTCTGGTTATTGGAGCACAAAAATCTGGAACCTCAAGTCTGAACAAGTACCTTAATCAACATCCGCTGTTATTTTCTTCATCGATAAAGAATGAGATTCACTTTTTTGACAGCGGAATACACACTCAAAAGAGAGATAACTATGAAAGGGGAGAAGCCTGGTACAGAGCCCATTTCCCATTGCAATGGTCAATAAGTAAGGAATCTAGAGTTTTCGAAACCACTCCCCTATACATTTTTCATCCATTTGCGGCGGAGCGGATCCATAAAATGATCCCTGAAATTAAATTGGTTGCTTTGTTGCGTAACCCGACTGAACGAGCCATTTCTCACTACTTCATGGTCAAACGGAAATATCGGGAACCGTTGCCTATGCTCGAAGCTTTCCAAATGGAAGAAAGACGACAAGAGGAGCTGTTAAGCCACACAGGGAGTCGGAAAACATTGCTCACAGATTATAGTTACAAGGCTCGAGGCTGCTATGCAGCACAACTAGCTACTTATTACAAATTTTTCCCAAAAGATCATATTCTTCTATTAAAGAGTGAAGATTTTTTCGATGATCCAATTGGTACATTAAAACAGGTTTTTGCTTTTGTTGATGTAAATCCTGATTTCAAGGTCACAGATTTGTCTCCACGAAATTCTGGTAAAGAGAAATTCGATATTACCCCAGGTGCCAGGGAATATCTGGATGGATACTTCAGGCCTCACAACCTGGCACTTTACGATTTAACCGGTATTGATTTTGGTTGGTAAAGCAATTTTGTATATATTCCATGTTCCTGAGCCTTTGACCTGGGGCTTTATTACAAAACCAAGGAATCAACAATGATTATTGGCAAAACACTAATCATAAGATTGCTTGCACAAATTCAGTTTATTATTCCAATCAAATATCTTTTACCAAGGGATAGTTTATCAATGTTTCCCGTATATCATTTACAGAAAGGGAAAAGGATATAATACTGGAAAGTAGTAGATTTATCTACTTCGAATTCTAATAAATTTGGTTGTCACTGTATAAAGGAGAATTTTCACTTAATGGAAAATCGAGGGGTACTCTATATCGCAGCAGGTGAAAAGTACATCAAAGCAGCTATTCGCTCTGCAAAAAGTGTGCTTAAATATTGCCCCGATTTACCTATACACTTATACGCTGACTGGCAGAATTACGATTTTCATTTTGACAAATCGTCATATCCTTTTACAACGGCTGGAATCATTGAAAACCCGCATCGACGTTCCAAAGTTGATTTTTTACCTCTGACTCCTTTTGATCAAACGTTATATTTGGACACTGATACTGCATTTAATGATGATATTAGGGAGATGTTCCGGATCCTGGAACGTTTTGATATTGCTATGACACATGCCCATGCCCGAAATTTCCCAGGAAGATTAATTACCTGGCGTATCGATCTGCCCCAGGCTTTTCCACAATACAACTGTGGTGTTCTTCTTTATCGCAAAACTCCAGCAGTAATAAAATTCCTTGAAGAATGGCGTGACCAATACCATCAAAATTATCCCCGTTTTCAACAGGACCAGATCACAATGCGTGAACTGCTTTGGTTGAGTGATTTACGGGTTGCGACTCTTCCACCAGAATACAATGTCCGGTATATTAAATACCATTATTTTTGGTCAAAAACTGAAGCGAAATCAAAAATATTCCACCTCAAAAGGTACCATGTCGGGTGGTTTACCTGGCTCTTTCGTCCATTTACTAAGAAAAAATTGGGTATTGCCACCAAACTTGGAATTGCAGGTTTCCTGGATCCCAAGAGAAAAAAGAAGTAGGGTTAGAAATGGAATCCGAGGGAATTTTATATATAGCCGCTGGAGAAAAATACATTCTTGCTGCCATGGAATCTGCGAAAAGTGTATTACTCCATTGTCCAGGATTACCTACACACTTGTTTGCCGATTGGCAGAATTACGACAGCTTTCATTTTGATCAAAGCAGTTTTCCGTTTACATCCGTTGAAAAAATCCTAAATCCACATCGTCGTTCGAAAGTGGATTTCCTACCACTTACACCATTCAGGAATACTTTATATCTGGATACAGACACAAAATTGAATGCGGATATTCGTGATATTTTCAGGGTAATGGAACGATTTGATATTGCTCTATGCCATGCCCACCGTAGGAATGATCCAACCCGGTTGAGAACATGGAGAATTGATCTGCCGCAAGTCTTCCCGCAACATAATGGAGGGGTGATCTTATTCCGTAAAACACCTGAAGTAATTCAATTTCTTGAAAAATGGCGAGACTCTTTCAAAGAAGCTGGATTTCAACAGGATCAAATGACATTGCGGGAATTACTTTGGTTGAGTGATCTTCGAGTTGCCATTTTGCCGCCGGAATATAATGTACGTTATATTAAATATCGATATATTTGGTCAAAATCTGAGGCTCAACCAAAAATCTACCATTTACAGAGGTTTCATACCGGGTGGTTTTGGTGGCTAGCTACTCCCTGGTTTCGAAGAGTCCTCAAATTGTTAAGACGGTTGGGGCTTAATCCACCCACGACCTGGCTGAAAAGATAAATTATCATGACATTGAATCAAGGAGTCCTTTATATCGCGGCAGGAGAGAAATATATCCACGCTGCAGTCAATTCAGCGAAAAGTGTCCGAAATAAATGCCCTGACCTGTGGATCCATTTATTTGCAGATTGGCAAAACTATCATCATTTTAATTTTGACCAAAATACATATCCTTTTACATCGGTTGAAAAAATCATGAACCCGAACCGCAGGTCAAAGTTGGATTATTTATCTAATTCACCTTTCGATCGAACTTTGTATTTGGATACAGATACAAAGGCAAATGTGGATATCCGCGAGATGTTTCAATTACTGGACCGATTTGATATTGCTCTGAATCATGCTCATTTAAGGAATGACCAATTTCGAACCATCCCCTGGCGGCTTGATTTGCCACAGGCATTTCCTCAATACAATGGCGGGGTAATTCTGTATCGTAAATCTCCTGAAATCATCAAATTTCTTAACGATTGGCACGATAGTTATAATATCGCCGGCTTTTATCAGGATCAAATTACCCTAAGAGAATTATTATGGTTAAGCGATCTCAGGATTGCGACATTACCACCAGAATTTAATGTCCGTTTCTTAAAATACCATTTTTTTTGGTCGAAAACTGAAGCACAATCAAAAATTTTCCACCTGCAAATGTTCCATGATGGACCGTTCTGGTTCTTAAAAAACTGGATCAAGACGATCGGCCGTGGAATTATGCTGCTATTTGGTGTCAATCCCGGTAAGTTCAGGAATCTGGCTAAGAAAAATGAATCTGATCGATAAAAAACCCAATTTCTTCATTCTTGGTGCCGCCAAAGCTGGAACCACAAGCCTGTATGAAATCCTTGCTCAACATCCGCAGGTTTATTTTCCTTTCGACAAAGAACCAGCATATTTTTGCGATGATACGTACTATTCCAAGGGCGATAAATGGTATCTCAATTCTTTTTTCAAGCAAGTTAAAGAGCAACCTTTACGCGGGGAAGCAACATCCAGGTATTTGTACTTTGCATCGAAAGTAGCCCCACGGATAAAAGAATTTGTTGAACCTATACTGCCAAAATTTATCGTGATTTTTCGTGATCCAGCCAAACTTGTTTATTCTTTTTATTGGAATAGCGTCAGAGAAGGCCATGAAACATTATCATTTATAGATGCACTAAAAGTAGAAGACGAAAGAATGATAAAGTTTCAGAATGAACTCGAAATGCATGGGCAAATATTATTTGCATATTCAAGAATTGGGGCTTATGCCAGGCAAGTTCAACAGTATCTTGAATACACCCCGAAGGACCAATTTCTATTTTTACTGACAGAAGATCTGTCTGATCATTCTGCTCTCATCCAAAGGTTACAATTATTCCTCGAACTGGAAGATCATTCTCCTGAAATAATGCCGATTTTGAGTAATAGTGCGGCTTTACCAAGAAACCAGGCGATACATCAATGGTTAAGGAAACGCTCGGTTCTTAAAGACATTGTAAAGCCCTTCATTCCTTCAAATATCCGGTATAAGCTAAAGCTGTTAGCCTTGGAAAGAAATCTTAAGAAGATTAATCCCCCCGATCTAGATGAGGGGATCGCAAATGATCTTCGTAAACATTATCGTGATGAAACAATTAATCTGCAAGATATCATTCAGCGTGATCTATCCAAATGGCTGCCAGTATGATCGCAAATTCCCAAAAATTACATATCGGGTTATTATTTTCTAACTTTCATAGTGGGGGCATCCAAAGAGTGATGCTAAACCTGGCTTCGGGGTTAACAAAAATGGGATGGAGGGTAGATCTACTTCTGGTAGATGCAAACGGTCCACTAAAGGAAGATATTCCAGCTGGCTGCAAGTTATATGATTTCCAGGAAAAGCATGTAAGTCGGGCATTATTAAAATTAGGTACATATTTACGTAACGAAAAACCGAAAATAATATTATCTTCCCAAACCCATATAAATATAGTCATGATCTTTGCCCGGATTCTCTCTAAGTGGAATGGTCGATTGATAGTTAGCGAGCATATTGCTATAGACTTTGCTGCCTCCAACCCGCATCATTGGATAGACCGTTTTTTTCCTTTCCTGGCCAGTATTTTTTATCGTCAAACAGATAAAATTATTTTAGTATCAACTGATACTGCCCGGCATTTTATCGAATCAACTCATCTACCTGATAACCTAATAAAGGTAATTTACAATCCAATTGTTTCAGAAAAGCTGTTGGTTCTAGCAAAATGCCGAAATGATCATACATGGTTTACCAACCAAGGTTTTCCTGTTGTTTTAAGCGCGGGCAGGTTGACTCGACAAAAAGATTTTGATACTTTGCTGCGAGCTTTCTCATTAGTATCGATAAAAATTCCGTCGGCAAAATTGATCTTACTTGGTGAAGGTGAAGAACTCACCCACCTCCAACAGATATCGCAAGATTTGGGAATTCAAAATTCTATAGAGTTTTCGGGATTTACGAATAATCCTTTCAGTTATATGGCTAATTCTTCCGTTTTTGTCCTATCATCCCGTTGGGAAGGTTTTGGAAATGTGCTGGTTGAGGCTATGGCATGCGGTTGTCCAGTTGTTTCAACAGATTGCCCGAGCGGTCCGGCAGAAATTCTCGATCACGGAAAATACGGGCGTCTAGTACCGGTTGGAGATCCTCAGTCCTTAGCGGACGCAATTTTACAAGAACTGGATTCCCCTCATGATCGTAGTGAATTGATTGAAAGAGCAAAACTCTTTTCAGTTGATAGGATCTTGCCGCAATATGTGGACTTGTTTACTCACGAACTGGATAAATCCCTATGAAGTTAATGCATATTATTACCAGTCTGGAAACAGGGGGAGCACAAACAGTATTATGCCAGCTTCTGCAAAAATTTCAGGAGATGGGAATTATACAAACCGTTATTAGTTTAAAGCCTAATGGAGAAATAGCTGAACAAATTAATAGTTTGAATATTCCGCTTTATGAGTTCCAGTTTAGACCATATAATTTTCTAGAACAAAGATCAAACCTCACAAAAGTTATTAATACGTTTCATCCTGATAACATCCAGAGTTGGCTCTATCATGCTGATTTTATGACCATTTTCCTGAGGGATAAAAGTAAAACCCCGATATTTTGGGGAATACATCATACATATGAAACACGAAGTAGAATTAAGTTTTTTACCCGGATGATCATAAAAATGAATTTATTATTTTCTGATATAGTGCCACAAAAGATAATTTGTTGCTCCCAATCAGCTCTGGAATCGCATCTTAATATTGGTTATCCAAAATCGAAATTGGTCTATATTCCCAATGGTATTGATACAAACATTTTCAAACCTGATGTCAATGCAAGAATATTATTACGATCTGAACTGAATCTTCAACCTGAATCCAAAGTTATCGGTTATATAGCCAGATTCCATCCCCAGAAAGACCATAATACGTTTTTTAAAGCTGCTAACATACTGCTAGAACAAAATGAGAATATTCATTTTGTTCTAGCAGGTGACCAGGTCAATCTTCTCAACCCAAAAATTGGTCGGTTTATGCTCAATAGTCAATATCCATCTCATTTCCACTTTCTCGGTAGAAGGACAGATATACCAATGATTACTGCCGCTTTGGATGTAGCTACATTAACTTCGTCAGGAGATGAAGCATTCCCTTTGACAATACTTGAAGCTATGGCATGTGGAATCCCTTGTGTGTCAACAGATATTGGAGATGTTAAGGAAACTCTGGGAAATGCCGGGATGGTTATTCCACCACAAAATCCTGAAATGCTTGCAGCAGGCTGGAAGACAATACTTGATAAACTTCCAGAGGAAATTGCTAAAATTAAAATAATTGGACGAAATTTGGTTATTAACCGGTTTACAAATGAGCAAATGGCAAAACAATACATTAATGAATATAATAATATCCGAATAATATGAAACTAATGTTTAGAAAAATTAATAATTTTACAAATTCTCATCCCAGAATATTTGTTTTTTGTCTGGCCTTTTTTTATGTCGTACTGGCAGGGATATTTATCCAACTCCTTTTTTTGCCTCATTTAGCACCTCATGGAATCAGTGTAAGGAAAGGGTTATTGTCCGGATATGATAGTCCTAAATTTCACCTTATTGCTGAGAACGCATCAACCATGATCCGGGAATATGGCTGGTCTTTCTGGAAAATTAAACCTGAAGGTCAAATAATATCGGGAATTGCATCAATTTTTTATGCATTATTCACCCCTGAACCCTGGGTTCTTTTACCACTGAATGGAATAATGCATGGAATTGCCAGCCTTGCTTTGTTCGAGACGCTCTCGGTTATTTGCGATAATCGAAAACTCGCATTATTCTCTTCTTTTCCGTTTATCCTTTTCCCTTCATCACTACTATGGAATGCTCAAATTCATAATGAAATCTTTGTAATACCAGGTGTTATGCTCATTCTTTTTGGTTGGGTTTCCTTGGCAGATAAGTATCATGTAATGAAATTTATAAAATCATTTATGGCGTTCTTCTGTATTATTATTGGGAGCTTTATCGTTTGGGCTATACGTGACCAAATTATGACTATCATTCATCTTTGCGAATTATTAGCCATCTTATTAATAATCTGCTATGGCGCTATACAATTAATAAGGAAAAGTATTAGGTTTTCAAATTTATTTGTCCATATAGGATTACTGACGTTAATTTGGCTCATAGGCTCCCCCGATCTGTTTAATAAAATTGACATGGGATACATTTATTCTTCAAAATCAGATGATTCATCTTTTACTTCCGGATTGGAAAGTGATATTACTGACCAGTCAAAAATACGAGTTACATGGGTAAAAACAGCTTGGCTGCCGGATGAGATCGATAATAATATGCATACACTATCCAATATACGCTATAAATTTATTAAATATTGGTCAGATTCCGGCAGTCAAATCGATACAGAGGTTGTTTTTGGACAGGCTTTAGATATCATTACATATTTTCCGCGTGCCATGGAAGTATCCTTTCTGGCTCCTTTTCCTGTTGATTGGTTGGCAAGCGGGTATAAAAAAGGGGGCGACTTGATGCGTAAAGAATCGGGGTTCGAAATGATAATTGTCTATATATGTCTTATTGGATTATTATATTCAGCATGGCATTTCAGAACTAAAGTTGAGATCTGGATACTTGCTACCCTTACAGTCGGAATGCTTTTCGTATATTCCTGTGCTATTCCAAATGTAGGCGCTTTATATCGTTTCAGATACCCATACCTTATGCCACTCGTGTGCCTCGGTTTAGCGGGTGTGATCCTTATCTTTCAAAAATACATGAAAACAACGAAACCAGAGTAAATCTTGAGAATCATATTTTTCGCTAATACCAGTTGGAATCTATACAATTTCAGGTTGCATCTGATTCAAACACTTGTATCAGCTGGCCATGAAATACACCTAATATCTCCACAAGATGAATTTACGCAATTCTTAACGGATTCAGGATTTCAATGGCATCCCTTCCCGATATCCCGAAAGGGGATGAATCCTTTTGAAGAAATAAAAACAATTTCAGCCATCAATGCGATTTATAAGCAGATCAAACCTGATGTTGTTTTTCACTTTACCCCTAAATGCGTCTTGTATGGATCAATTGTTGCCAGAATACAAGGAATTCCAATAATCGTGAATACAATCTCAGGCCTTGGTTATCTTTTCTCAGGAGCGAGGATGAAATTACTACCTGTTCGCCAGATCATCCATGTATTCTATCGGTTTTCCATGGTTGGATCAAAAGTAATTTTCCAAAATCCTGAAGATCTAAAAGAATTTCTTGATCGGAGGATCATCCGTAAGAAACAGGCTTTTCTTGTCCGCGGCTCTGGTGTTGATTTGGACCGCTTTGTGTCTACTAAAGAGAAAAAGGGAATACCTCTCGTTATATTACCAGCCAGGTTGATCAAAGAAAAAGGGGCATTGGAATTCGTAGGAGCAGCCAGGTTGATAAAATCCAGGAAAATTAGATCACGATTTATTCTTGTCGGTCAAGTTGACGACGAGAACCCTTCAGCTATTCCAGTTGAACAGATAAATCAATGGGTCGAAGAAGGGGTAGTTGAATGGTGGGGGTGGAGATCGGATATGGAAAAAGTATATCAACTATGCCATATAGTTTGTTTACCTACTTATTATCGCGAAGGGACCCCAAAATCATTAATAGAAGCAGCGGCCTGTGGAAGGGCAATCATTGCGACGAACATTCCAGGATGCAAGGAAATAGTCCGGAATGATGTAAATGGTATTTTGATAAAACCTAAGAGTAGTGTAGTGCTTGCGCATGCCATCCAAAAATTATTACTCGATCCGGATCTACGAAAACAGATGGGGGAGGAAGGCAGAAAAATTGTTGAAAACGAATTTCATAATCGCCTGATCACTACAGAAATTATTAATGTGGCTGGAATATAATTTAGAATACCCAATCAAATTTCAAATTGGTATTAATGCACTAAAAATAAAATGACCATTTTTCGCTATTAAATACCTTAAATATCATTGTTTTGTAAGATGAAGAGTATTGTTGGCACTCATTTTCATTATAATTTTTCATGTAAATAATTATGATAGAATAGGTTCTTAAAGCACAGGATTTACATTAATACTACAATTCTACGAAAGGAAGCTGGATTGTTTTTGATCAAATTGGCATAGATATGCGAATTATTTAGGGTATTCATCCCTGCCATAAGTGATATCATTGTAACCACGCCCTAGTAGCTCAATGGACAGAGCACCGGCCTTCTAAGCCGTTGGTTGAGAGTTCGAATCTCTCCTGGGGCGCTCCGCTTTATATGGTGTCTCACTACTAGAGTACCCCCACATCTGGGGGTATTTTTATCACCAAATTATCTGGTTATTGCTTAAGCGGTTGGTCATTAATATTAATTTTAACACACATTTCAAGCACAAAATGTATATGCCTTGAAATAAATTTATTAATATTTTATGTAATCCATCATTTAATTTTATTCTAAATTCAATTATTTGTTATTTTAAAATGTATATTGTATAGAATATATATTTGGTGGTATTTACTAACTAAGATTAAGGGGAAGAATATTTATTGTTATGTAAATGTTTCCCAATGTTGTAGATAAAAGAATTATTCTTTCTATCGGAGACCTAAATCTTTTAGTGTTCCTTCAATTGTAAGCGTTAAATCTTTTTCAAACTTATCCATGCCAGGAGGAGTATAAATATAATTGATATATCTTATATGCCGAAGGTCAAAAGGAACGTCATCGGGGTTTTGGGTAATAAGTATTACGGGTTTCCCAATTGCATGTGCGAGACCAATCTCGTAAAATACATTAGGATTTTTTGTTGTGCAATCAGCAATAATAACAGTTGCATAAACAATCGCAGACCAAATTTCATCCATAACTATTTTTTGGGAAAAGAAATCATCTGCCCGTGAAATAGATAAATTTAATACCTTGGCAACCTTTTTTATATGATCATTGTAAATTGGTTTTAATTCGGATGAAAATGGCATCAACATGAATAAATCAAAAATGTATTTAACTTTTGGTAACCCAAAAAATGAATTTGATGGGGGACCAATTTGTAAAACAACTCCCTCATCAAAATTTGTATCTACTGCATCATATGCTTTTCCTAGTAGAGTGCACTTCGTTGATACACCACTTTTATCTCTATAAATAATTAACTCTGATGCCATTAACGCATCCATAACACCATCAGTTAATAGTGGTATATCAGTTAATTCCTTACTACCTCCATGATTAATAATCGTGCCAGTCATTGAATTCATATAACTAAATTCTTCGTGTAATTTATCGTCTCTTACGTTATTAACAATCCACCGAAGAATCTCACGCTGTTTTTTAGTTAAGTTATACATTTCTCGTTCCCTTATATTAAAAACAAATTTATTGAAAATCTTATTTTAATAATATTAATTATATTTTGAATTCCTTCTTCATATTTTAACTTACCTTATGTCTATAATATTTTCGTTTGTTAAATGCCAATAGATTTATTAAGTATATTTTAAAATATAATATTTATTGCGATTCGTTATTAAGAATTAGTATAAATATATGAACAAGCGATCCAATCCATTTATGACGAATTAACTCATAATAGAAAATAAATCTAGAATACGAAAAAGGGTTTATGTATTAGTTCGCCGTACCCATATAATTAAAGGTTGTTGATCGATGTTGGGACCC
Organism: uncultured Leptolinea sp.; assembly: GCA_964387025.1. Classification (GTDB taxonomy): domain Bacteria; phylum Chloroflexota; class Anaerolineae; order Anaerolineales; family Anaerolineaceae; genus PNON01. The sequence goes on from CAYLUZ010000002.1 coordinate 52,952, forward strand.
GGGGGGGGTGTTATTGATACATATATATATATAATAATTATTTCCAATAATTACATTACATAAATAATTCCTCAACAATATTTCCTATTGATCATATATTAATTCAATCACTTATAGTCAATCACCTACCTATTCAATCATTGCTTATGTGTATAATTAATAAATGAATTGGGTGGGGTTAATTGAACAATCATACCTATATAGATATACAACCATTTAAGCGAGGAATTGCATGGATGTATTCAAGTTGCGTGACGATCTCATCAATGATTACCAAAGTTATGTAGAGAGTTTCCTTAGAATTCGTGATCCCAGGATCCACAAATATGTCTTTGATGCAATAAAAGAAGGTTTGCTTTTCCCGGATCCGATTGTCCAACTAAATCCCCTCTTTGAATCGGGTGGATCGATTGAAGATCTGGTCAAAGATGGAATCCTTCACCCTGATTGTTCTAATATCTTTAAAAGAAATAAGACTGAACACTCAAGAGGGATGGTTCTAAATCTTCATAAACACCAAGAAGAAGCAATCAAAATCGCTAGACAGAAGAAGAACTACATTCTAACAACCGGTACTGGATCCGGGAAAAGTCTTGCTTACATTATCCCCATCGTTGATTATGTCTTAAAGAATCCTCAACCTGGCAAGATCAAAGCGATTATCGTTTATCCAATGAATGCCCTGGCAAATAGTCAGGAAAATGAATTAAAGAAGTTCCTCAACCTGGGCGATGAGAAAGGTAAAGTTACTTTCGCTCGTTACACTGGTCAGGAAGATGATGCCACCCGACAATTCATTCTTGCAAATCCACCTGATATCATCCTTACAAACTATGTCATGCTTGAGTTGATTCTTACGCGAATATATGAAAAAGGATTAATCACTCACGCACAAGGTCTTCAATTTCTGGTCCTGGATGAATTACATACATATCGCGGTAGGCAGGGAGCAGATGTTGCCCTTCTCGTCCGCAGGGTCAAGGAGGCATTGAAAGCAACAAGTCTTCAATGTGTTGGCACATCTGCCACAATTGCCGGGGAAGGTACTTATCAACAACAAAAAGAAGAAGTTGCCAGGGTTGCATCTTTGATCTTTGGCAGCAATGTAGATTCGGATTGCGTTATCGGTGAAACATTAAGACACATGACCAAAGAAGAAGATCTAGATTCTCCTGAATTCCATGAAAGATTGGTGAAATGCATTCAAGAAAGAAATGTCCCGGTTGATTATCCTTCCCTCATCCAGCATCCATTAGCACAGTGGATTGAATCAACGATTGGAGTAAATAGAGATTCCATCTCTGGAAGATTAGTCAGGGCAAAACCTGTAAGTATCTCCGGTAAGGATGGATGTGGTGAAAAACTAAGGGTTCAGACCAAACTTCCTTCCGATCTTTGTACCCAAGCACTCCGTGATGTACTTCTCAAAGGTTATGATATATCAAACTCTTATACTGGTTTTCCTACTTTTGCTTTCCGCCTGCACCAGTTTATTAGTAAAGGCAATACAGTATTTGCGACATTAGAAAATAAAGCAGAAAGATATATTACAACAAGCGGTCAACAATATGCTCCAGGCGACAGGGAAAAAGTATTGTTGCCCTTATGTTTTTGCCGTGAATGCGGTCAGGAATACTTTGTTGTCTCAAGAGTCAAGGATGATGAAACAACAAAGATTAAATATATTCCAAGAAACATTGGTGATACTAAACACAATAAAGGGAATGTGGGTTTATTGTACGTTGACAACATAACACCTTGGTCGGATATTCCAAGTGATATTTTGGAACGCTTACCCGATGAATTTATTGAGGACAATGAAGGTACTCCACAAATAATCCCTTCGCAAAAAAAGTATCTTCCAACAAATACTCGTTGTGCATTGGATGGTACTGAAGATCCTGTAGGCAATAATGTAACCTTTATTCCACATCCTTTTCGTTTTTGTTTGAACTGTGGGGTTTCGTATGATGCCAGGCAGCAGTCTGAGTTCGGTAAATTATCCACATTAAGTTCAGGTGGTCGGAGTACAGATACAACTATTCTAAATTTATCACTAATAAAAAGACTTCGCCTAGATGAATCCTTGGACCTATCTGCCAGGAAAGTTCTAAGTTTTACTGACAACAGGCAGGATGCATCCCTTCAGTCCGGTCATTTGAATGACTTTGTGGAAATTTCCTTATTGAGATCTGCGCTTTATAAGGCGTTAGAATTTGCAGGAGAAGCAGGTATAGCATACGAGAATCTTCCGAGGTTTGTATTTAACAATATTATCCATGCTGACCTACATTTCGCAAAGGATACTGCATTTGATAACCTTGCTAAACAAGCATTCCGGAAAGTATTAGGTTATCGCTTATTCAGGGATTTGAAACGCGGATGGCGCCTTACTTCCCCTAACCTTGAACAATCAGGATTACTTACAATTGAATACATCAACCTTCTTGAGGTATGTTCTGACCAGGAAAAGTGGAACGAATGCCAACCAAAGTTAAGGAACCTAAATCCAAACAAACGGTTTGAATTCTCGAAAGTATTATTGGATTATCTACGCCGAGAATTATCCATCGATGCTGAGGAATTGAACGAAGAATCCCAGGAAACGATGAAACGTAACAGTAGCATTCGTTTGATAGAACCTTGGGCAATCGATGAGTATGAGAAACTTGAACACACGTATCCGTTTTACCCGCGTCCAAAGAATATGAATGACCGAGGTGGATGTATTTACGTGTCACCCAGAAGTGGTTTCGGTAAATTTCTTTCAAGGCAGTCTTCTTTAAAGAAAATCGATGTGCCCGATATTATTCATGATCTTGTCAGGATCCTCGCAAACGAAGGGTATTTGAGACGGATTGATGATGGACATAATCCAGATGACCCGGCATATGCAATTCCCGCTGACTTGTTGATCTGGAAAAAAGGTGATGGAACTCATGCTTATCATGACCAAATACGGATACCAAATGTTCCGGAGGAAGGTTTAAAACCAAACAGTTTCTTTGTTAACTATTATCAGAATGTTGGTCATTCATTGATTGGCGTCGAAGCACGGGAACATACAGCACAAGTACCATCAAAAGAGAGACAGGACAGGGAAGATTCGTTCAGGAAAGGTGACTTGCCTATCCTTTTCTGTTCTCCTACTATGGAGTTAGGTGTTGATATTGCGGAACTAAATGCAGTGAATATGCGAAACGTGCCACCAACACCTGCAAATTACGCTCAGAGAAGTGGTCGTGCTGGTAGGAGTGGTCAACCTGCTCTGGTCTTTACCTACTGCACTTCCGGAAATAGTCACGACCAGTATTATTTCAAACATAAAACAAACATGGTCTCTGGATCAGTCACCCCACCACGGATTGATCTTGCCAATGAAGACCTAATCAGAAGTCACATTCATGCCATATGGATCTCTACTGCGCAATTAGATCTAAAGAAATCTCTTAAGGATTTAATCGAACTTGAACCCAATAACCTCGAATTAAAGTGCAAACCTTCGATCATTGATGCTTTGGTGAATATTGGTTACCGGGAACGTACGATATCACGTGCCCGGGATGTCATACATGATCTCACAGATATACTTTCAGATTCAGGATGGTGGGATGACAAGTGGTTAAACATTGCTATGGCACAACTAGAAATAGAATTTGATGCTGCTTGCAATCGTTGGCGAGATCTATATCGTGCGGCAAGAAGGCAACAAAAAACAGCACGAGATATCATAGAGAATCCCCATACACAAAAGAAAGAAAGGGATGCTGCAAAGATACTTCAAAAGGAAGCAGATAACCAGATTGAGATATTAATATCAGAGGATAACGTTTATCAATCTGATTTTTATTCATACCGGTATTTTGCGAGTGAAGGATTCTTGCCTGGATATAGTTTCCCTCGCCTACCAATTTCTGCATACATACCATCCAAACGAATAAAAGATAAAGACGAATACCTATCAAGACCAAGGTTCCTCGCAATAACAGAATTTGGTCCACGATCAATCGTCTACCATGAAGGTGCTAAATATATTATCAACAAGGTTAACCTTCCGACTGCCTCTGCTGATGGATCCCTTGCTTTATCCGAGGTAAAACTATGCGAAGTGTGTGGTTATCTTCATCCCTTGGCAAGTGGAGAGATCCTTGATCAATGTCAGTATTGCGGCGCAGTTCTTCCGGTGGAATTAAAGAACCTGTTTAGGATGCAAAACGTTGCAACCAAACGGAGAGATCGCATCAACTCAGATGAAGAAGAACGAACCCGGATGGGGTTTGACATTAAAACGGCGTTGCATTTTTCAGAAAAGTTAGGCAGGAGAAATCTTAAAACATGCAACCTGATATTGGATGGTGATGAAAAGATTAAATTATCTTTTGCCAGTGCCGCTCAGATCTGGCGGATTAATATGGGTTGGCGTAGGCGTTCAGATCCTAACTGTCTTGGTTTTAATTTGGATGTGACAAATGGTTATTGGGAGAATGATTCTACCGATGAAGAACATAGTACAGATACCGACGATCCCACTGCTCATGTTAAACAAAGAGTAGTTCCATTTGTTTACGATACCAAAAATTGTCTGTTACTTGAACCTTCACCCATGCTCCCCACAGAAGTAATGGCATCCCTTCAATCTGCAATTAAGAATGCGATCCAATTAGTCTACCAATTGGAAGATAATGAACTCGCTTCTGAAGCACTACCGTCCTCTATTCAACGAAAAATGATCATGTTTTACGAAGCAGCGGAAGGTGGAGCAGGAGTCTTACGTCGGATCATTGAATCCCCAGATGCGATCATTAAAGTTATCCGGACAGCAATTGAGATCTGCCACTATGATCCTGATACTGGAGAGGACTTCAGGCATGCGGATAATGCTGTAGAAGATTGCGAAGCAGCATGTTACGACTGCTTGATGACGTATGCAAATCAGTTGGATCATACTATGCTGGACCGAAAAATAATCAAAGATATCCTCATGAAGTGGCAGCATGCAAGAGTTGAAATTTCACCTGTTGAAGATTCAATTACTGAGCATCTTGAACGGTTACGAAACCTTTGCGAATCAGATTATGAAAGAGAGTGGTTGGATTATATGGTTGCCCATAACTATCGACTACCAACTCATGGGCAGGTTTATGTTGAAGGATGCAGGACCCGACCTGATTTTCTCTATCAGGATTCTGATACTTTTGTTGCCATTTATATAGATGGGTATCACCACCTTGATCCGGATCGTCAAACCCGTGATCGTGATCAGGAAGCAGTAATGCGGGCAGCAGGTTACACAGTCATTCGTTTTGGTCTGCTTGAAAAATGGGATGACGTCATCCAAAGAAACCCATGGATTTTTGGTTATAAAACTCCTTAATAGATTTATTGAATCATTGTTTTCGGAGGAATCATAATGGAACTTATTAGCATGACTTGCAGAAATTGTGGCGGGAAACTTCAGATAAATAAAGACGCTGATCAAATACTTTGCCAGAATTGCGGGACAGAATACCTGGTATCCATCAACGAAGGTGCTGTCTCAATGAAACTATTGTCTCAAGGACTGGAAAAGATTTCCGTATCAACTGATAAAACTGCTGCAGAATTAGCATTAGCAAGGATAAAGAAAGAAAAAGACAACTTGGTCAATGTTTTCGTAGGTATTTCAACTTCCCTTAAAACTGGCGAGGCGAAATCCTTGGTCTCCAATACGATAAATTCTATTTCCGTAGGGGTGAATGAATTTAACCCTGCCGAGTATCGTGTTTCATGCGAATCTCTTTTGAATAAAGAGAAAAAATCATTTAGTCTATTTCAGAATCCAGATTACATTAACGATTTAGAGACAATGCTTGCTAAATTAAAAACAATAGAAAAACAATATCAATATATTTTGGAAGAAGAAAAACATTACTTAGAACTAGTGAGACAACGTTAAGTTTCTTTAGGAGACTATATGGAATTGGTAAGCATGACATGTCGTAATTGCGGGGGAAAACTCCAGATTAATAAGGAAGCAGATCAAATCATTTGCCAGAATTGCGGAACAGAATATTTGGTATCTATCAATGAGGGTGCTATCTCAATCAAATTTTTATCACAAGATATACAGGGAATAAAAGCATCTACTGACAAAACTGCTTCAGAATTAGCGTTAGTTCGATTAGGCGAAGAAACAGAACACATAATAAATGATTTCCTAAATATAAACAATAAACTAGTATTCACTGATATGGGAAAATCCTTTTTGAAAAGTCTCGACCGGAATAATCCATCTATATTCAGGGTAGTTTGCGAAAAAGTATTAGCAAATGAAGAGAAGAATAAAAAGTTTTTCAATTCATTTTATATTACTGATCTGAAGATAATTAGAGATGCTTCAATAATATTTGATCAGAAATACCTCGATATTCAAAAACGAAAACAATACCATTTGGGGATAGTGAATCAATCATGAACTACTCAGTCGGTTCTCTAGTAAAAACACGCGGTCGTGAGTGGATGGTTCTGCCTGAATCTAGTGAAGATTTCCTGGTGTTACGCCCCATTGGTGGCGGCGAGGACGAAGCAACAGGTGTCTTTGTCTCACTCGAAAAAGTTGAACCTGCTACATTCTCTCTACCTGACCCAAACCAGTTAGGTGACAATCACTCTGCCCGTTTATTACGTGATGCCATCCGCCTTGGTTTCCGTTCAAGCGCTGGACCTTTCCGTTCATTTGGTCGCCTCGCTTTTGAACCCCGATCCTACCAGTTGGTGCCATTGTTGATGGCATTAAAACTTAACCCCATTCGTATGCTCATTGCTGATGACGTGGGTATTGGTAAGACAGTTGAATCAGCATTGATCGCGAAGGAAATGTTGGACCGTGGAGAGATCGAACGCATGGCAGTGGTTTGCCCTCCTGCCCTAGCAGAACAATGGAGAGAGGAGTTGTCCTCCAAATTCCATATTGATGCTGAACTAGTCCTACCTTCCACTGTTACAAAATTGGAACGTGGTTTGGCGCAGAATCAGTCGTTATTCGAACGTTATCCTTATGTTATTGTGTCACTGGATTACATTAAATCAGATCGCAATCGCAGTGAATTCCTACGTGCATGCCCGAATTTTGTGATCATAGACGAAGCACATACCTGTGCATTTGGTTCTGAACGTGGGGGAAAACATCAACGCCATCAACTGGTCGCAGATCTTTCAAAAAATACAAACCGGCATATGATACTCGTAACTGCCACACCCCACAGTGGGAATGAAAATGCTTTTCGTTCCCTTTTGGAATTTCTCTCACCAGAATTCAAAGACCTTCCTGAGGACTTAACAGGAACTGAAAGAGAATCGCATCGTAAAAGATTGGCGAAATACTTTATCCAACGCAGAAGAGCGGATATAAAACGTTACTTGGGTGAAGAAACTCAATTCCCAATCAGAGAACCAAGGGATGTTGATTACAAACTATCCCCCGAATATCGCTTTCTGTTTGATAAAGTGCTTGCATATGCCAGGGAATCTGTTCAAGACACTACTCTTGGTCTTTATCATCAACGGATTCGTTGGTGGTCTGCTCTGGCATTACTTCGATCCCTCGCATCCAGTCCAGTCGCTGCCGCGGAAACTCTTCGCAACCGTGCGAAAGTTGCCGATGCAGAAAACCCAGAGGATGCTGACTCGATTGGACGGAGATCCATCCTTGACCAGGTAGACGATGAAGCAGTGGAAGGATCTGATACCTCCCCCGGTGCTGATCTATCCACCGAACCTGAAAGTTCCGAAAGACGTCGCCTTCTCAATATGGCAAAAGAAGCGGATGCTCTCGTTGGAAAATTGGATTTCAAACTTCAAAAAGCAATTCCACTAATTAAATCATTGGTGGATGAAGGGCACAGTCCGATTATCTTTTGTCGTTTTATTGCAACTGCTGAATACCTTGCTGCGGAACTCAAGAAATCATTCCCATTAACTGTAGCAATAGCAGCAGTGACAGGAACGCTTCCCCATGAAGAACGTGTGGAGCGGGTCAAAGAACTGGAACTATCTGATAAAAGAATATTGGTTGCCACTGATTGTCTGAGTGAAGGTATCAACCTGCAGGAAAGTTTTGACTCGGTGATGCACTATGACCTATCCTGGAATCCTACCCGTCATGAGCAACGAGAAGGGCGTGCAGACCGTTTCGGGCAGAAAGCACCAATTGTAAAGGTGATCACCTATTACGGGTCTGACAATCAAATTGATGGGGTTGTACTGGATGTCCTGATCCGCAAGCATGAGTCAATCCGCACATCTCTGGGTATTTCAGTTCCTGTCCCAGGCAATACTGACATCCTTATTGAAGCATTGCTTAAGGGATATTTATTAAAAGGAACCGGGCATGGAAAAGAAGTTGGGGCACTCCTGCCAGGGATGGAGGATTACTTCAATCCACAAGCAAAAGCGATTTATATGGATTGGGATAAATCAGCAGAACGTGAAAAGAATACCCGCTCCATATTTGCCCAGCAGACAATTCGCACTGATGAGGTAACCAGGGAATTAGACTCCGTTTGGGAAGCAATCGGTTCCCATGTTGATGTCAAAGACTTCACCATCAATGCTTTGAAAGCATTTGGTGGAATTGTGTTAGAGAATCAGAAAGGTAATCTGGAAGTTAATCTATCTTCAACCCCCGCTATTTTACACAATGCACTAAACCTTTCTCTGCCTAAACATGGTAGTCAACCTCTGCTTCTACTATCCCTTGATGCTTCGGAGGAAGGCGAGGTCATTCATATCAGTCGTACCCACCCATTCATTGAATCGCTTGCTAACTACACATTGGAAGTTGCTCTGGACCCATTGAATAGTGATGCTGCCAAATATATTTCCGCCCGCCGTTGTGGTGTGATCCGAACTGCAGATGTATCCACTATAACTACATTGATAGTGATACGCTACCGGTATCATCTGATCACTAAATCTGGTGGCAAAGAGAAACCTCTTCTCGCAGAAGAATGTCGCCTGCATGCCTTCAAGGGAATGCCCGGTCAGGCACAATGGTTGCCAGAAAGTGAGGTGGTATCTTTACTTAATCTAACCCCATCTGCTAATTTGTCTGCAGATCAGGGTAGGTCCTTTGTGGAAAATGTCCTAACAGATGCAGCACCTATATGGTCATACCTTGAACAGGAAGCGTGGACCCGAAGTAAAGTATTGCAGAACAGTCACGAACAAGTGCGGACGGAAGCGAAAATAACCTCAATGCAATACCGCGTCGAACCACAACTTCCACCCGATATTCTGGGTCTTTATATCTATCTCCCAGTTCCAAGACCGATCATGAATATATAAGGGAGATCAAACGTGCCAAACCATATCCTGTCTCCCTTTATCACCATACATTCAGAAGGTGCACTGCTTCCCCCAGATCTACTGCAAAGGATCCTAGCGAAGGATCCTGCATTGAAAGGTCTCTCGCCCGTAGATTACGGTCTTACCCCATCCACTAAATTGAATGAAGAAACAAATAAAGCATGGAATAGTCTGGTCGGATTCTGGGAAAACTATCTGCGGTCCATGGCAAGTTTGGATGTTACTGATCCAGCAACAACTGTGACACGGGAAAAATGGATGCTGCCCATGTTTAACTTGCTGGGGTTTGGAAAGTTGCTTCCATCCAAAGCAGTGGAATTGAGTGGCAAATCTTATCCTATTTCACACTCCTGGTATGACACACCGATACATGTTGTGGGATCACACATCGACCTGGACCGTCCGACCAAAGGTATAGCAGGTGCTGCCAGGTTAAGTCCTCATAGTATGCTACAGGAATACCTAAACAATAACGACAAGGCAACCTGGGGAATTCTGTCCAATGGACGAATCTTGCGTATTCTTCGGGATAACACAAGTCTGACCCGCCAATCCTACCTGGAATTTGACCTGGAAGCGATGTTCAATGGCGAAATCTACGCGGACTTTGTTCCACTATGGTTGATCTGCCATGTATCACGCTTCGAGGTGAATTGTCCTGCCGGGGAAGAATCCTGCTGGTTGGACCGCTGGTCACTGGACGCGCAGGAACGTGGCACACGTGCGCTGGATCGCTTACGCACCGGGGTGGAAAACGCCATACAGGCACTTGGTCAGGGTTTCCTGGATCACCCATCCAATACTGATCTACGAAAAGCGCTTTCTGGAACTGATCTTTCTCGTCAGGATTTCTACACACAGACTCTTCGTCTGGTATACCGTTTGATCTTTCTTTTCACTGCCGAAGACCGGGGACTGCTGCATCCAGATGGAGCAGATACTGTTGCCATGGAAAGGTATATGCGCTACTTTTCCAGCACCCGTTTACGCAGGTTGGCAGAGAGATCCCGCGGTAGTCGACACTCTGACCTTTATGAGCAATTGAAATTAGTCATGGATTTCCTTGCAGGTTCTAAGGGTTGCTTGGAGTTGGGTCTACCTGCCTTGAGCGGTTCGCTTTTCTCATCGCAAACCACGCCAAATCTTTCCCTCGCCTGTCTTTCGAATGCAGCATTATTGAAAGCAGTATATTCCCTTGCCTTCATTACAGATGGCAACACCCGTCGGGCAGTGGATTACCGTAACCTGGGCGCGGAGGAACTGGGCAGTGTCTACGAATCCCTGCTTGAACTAGTCCCAAAGGTGGATAGCGTTTCCAATCAATTCGTGCTGATCAATGCTGCCGGGAACCAGCGCAAGACCACCGGTAGTTATTACACTCCAACCAGTCTCATTCAGGAATTGCTTAACTCCGCTCTGGATCCAGTGATCGCAGATCGAATAGGAGCGCAGCATGATGCACAATCAAAGGAACAGGCGTTGCTTTCCCTCAAAGTATGTGACCCTGCCAGTGGCAGTGGGCATTTCCTCATTGCTGCTGCCCACCGGATCGCCCGCAGATTGGCAGAAATTCGCGCTGCCGGATCTGAACCTTCCCCAAATCTTTACCGCCTTTGCCTAAGGGATGTGATTAGTCATTGCATTTACGGGGTAGATATGAACCCGATGGCAGTTGAACTATGCAAATTCAACCTGTGGATGGAGTCATTGGAACCTGGGAAACCACTCACCTTCCTGGATGGTCATATCAAATGTGGCAATAGTTTAGTGGGAATGGGTCCCCGGATGACCACCAAAGATCTGGTAATACCTGAGGATGCTTTCAAACCAGTTACTGGCGATAATAAAACTACCGCTGCAGCGATAAAACGCAGAAACCACTCTGAACGGACTACGGGGCAAATGTCATTAACTTTCACAAGTGTTTCCACGCGAGTGGACTTGGATCATTGGTTGGCAGAGCAAACGGGTATCTTGGATAAGTTGCCTGAAGATAACCCAGAAGATATCCAACAGAAATCTAAACGTTTTAAAGAGATCACTAGTTCAAAAGCATACCTAAAGAACAAACAGATTGCAGACCTATGGACCAGCGCATTCTTCTGGCAGATAACATCGGACCAAAGCGGGTTAGGTTCAATTGCACCCACCCATGGAGAATTGAATAAGACACGATCTGAACAGGTACTTCCACAAAGGTTAACCCAAAAAGTCGAGGTGTTGGCGAAAGATAATCGTTATTTCCATTGGAGTCTAGAATTCCCATGTGTTTTTGGAAGAAGTGAGAAAGATCCTGGATTTGATTGTATCCTTGGAAATCCTCCCTGGGAACGGATCAAACTGCAGGAAGAGGAATGGTTTGCAACTCGTGATCCGGATATCGCTGCTGCACAGAACAAATCCATTCGAGGAAGGATGATCCATGAATTGATAGAAAGCAACCCTGTGTTGTATCGTCTATTTCTGGAGGCAAAACATGCAGCAGAATGCGAAAGTAAATTTATGCGGTTTAGCGAAAGATACCCTTTATCTGCAGTAGGTGACCTGAATACATACCCATTGTTTGCGGAGCACAACCGGTTTCTAATGGGCGCGCATGGTAACTCTGGATTTATTGTTCCCACCGGCATTGCCACAGATGATACCACCAAAGATTACTTTGCCGATCTGGTCGACAAACGATCGATCGTAAGTATGTACGACTTTGAAAACAAGGAAGCAATATTTGTTGGTGTCCATCGTAGTTATAAATTCTGTCTGCTGACATTATCGGGAAGACCTGTAAATCATACCGAATTTGTCTTTTTTGCTACCCGTACGGAACATCTTCGGGATAACCGGCGAAGATTCACTTTATCACCCGAAGAAATTGCTCTACTCAACCCAAATACTCATACAATGCCTGTATTCAGAACTCGGATAGATAAGGAACTGACTGAAAAGATATATATGAGAGTGCCTATTCTTATCAACGAGCGCACTGGAAATAACCCCTGGGGCGTTAGTTTCCTACGCATGTTTGATATGTCCAATGACAGTCACTTGTTTTCCAACCAATTCATTAATGGTTATGTAAGGTTGTATGAAGCAAAAATGTTTCATCAATTTGATCACCGATGGACGACTATGGATATTACAAGAGGTGAAATTGACAGGGGTAATCCAATAGATATTGTTAAACCAAATTATTGGGTACAAGAAATAAATATTAAAGAGGACTATAAAAATTTTGCCCATTGTTGGTTAGCATTTCGGAATACTGCAAGATCTACTGATGAGAGAACAACCATATTTTCAATAGTTCCATATGAGGCAGTTGGTAACAATGCTCCAATAATCAACCTACAAAACAGAAATCCAGTCGATTATTTACTATTGCTCTCCCTTTGTAATTCATTCACATTTGATTTTCTTGCGAGGCAGAAGGTAGCAGGAATAAGTCTAAACTTCTTTTATGTGAAGCAATTTCCGATTATTCCGATTGAACTAATTATTACCTCGATTTTAGATCGAATAATTATTATTGCCTTTGAACTAGTTTTTACTGCATGGGATTTATTACCACTTGCCAATCAAATATGGAATACGGTATCTTCGGATATTCAAAGTCAAATCAAACGTCAATGGGTTGAGAATGCTGACAAAACTAATGGCGGGAATAAAGGAGCACAACGTCCAGAATGGTGCGAAGAAGTCCAAGATGGATTTCCTTACCCACCCTTCAAATGGGATGATGACCGTAGGGCGCTCTTACGTGCTGAACTGGATGCTTACTTTGCCAAACTCTACGGACTTTCCAGAGATGAATTGCGTTACATATTAGACCCGCAAGAAGTCTACGGAGAAGATTTTCCTGGTGAAACGTTCCGTGTCTTAAAAGAGAAAGAGATCCGAAAATTTGGCGAATACCGCTCCCGCCGTCTGGTCCTCGAAGCATGGGATCGCCTTGAAGGAGTGGAAGTTAGCAATTCTGCAGGGGTTCAATCCATACAGGTGGTGGAAGAGAAGAAGGCATCCGTTGTCATATCGACACCCAAACCAGTGGTCACCTTCCCGGTACTTGAATCAACATCTGAACCAGAAGTATCCACCACAGATCCAGCGCCATTAGATCAACCCTCGTTCGCTGACTTAGGTCTATTTAAATGTCTCACATGTGGTAAGTTGATCATGGGTGCAGATAAGAATTCCCACATCAAGGAAGTCCATCATGGTACACAAGTGGAGTGGAAACAATTGAGGTGAGATTATGAATTACTGGATATTTAAGTCAAACCCTAAAAATTATCGCCTTGAGGATCGCCTAAAGGAAGAACCCAATCCAGCAACAGTCTGGAGTGTGATCCAGCATAAGGAAGAAATCCGTCGTGGTGATATTGCATTCATCTGGGTAACAGGAACACCTCGAGGAATTTGTTCTGTGTTGCAAATTGAATCTGATCCAGGAGAAATGGAAGATCTTACACATGAAAAAAAGTATGCTCTACGTACTGATTTTGGCAGCACCCTCAAGGTAAAGGGAACAATTACTCATCGGTTTCATATGATTAATACATGGGACTTACAGAAAGTTCCAGGTTTAGAGAATTTGTCAGTATTTCATGGGTACCAAATGGCAACAAATTTCCCAGTAACAAATGAAGAAGGCGAAACTCTACTGGAAATTATTAATCATAGATAAATAATATTTTCCAACTAAGGAGAATTAAAATGCCCAACAGATACCAGGAAGAATTAATCAACTATTACCAGAGGAAGCACATCCATCCTGAGAATTTTAACTGCCCCAATAAAATGATCTGCTGCAATAATGCGTACAAAGGTAACATGACTGAGACAAAAATGTCGATGGTTGGTAGTGCCTACGGGGAGCAGTATCCAAAAATTGTTGTCATATCCTTGGACCCGCCTTCAGGAAAGAAAAAAGATGACACAAGTAAACAGTGGGAGTTCATTACACCTCACCAAAGAACTACCGAATATGTATCGTCAACCCACGAGAAAGATAATTATGCGGTGGATCGTCCGAATCCGCATTGGTCAATGACGCAAATCATTGTTAAAGATATTATGACTATCTGGGGTTACAAAGCGCAACCCTATTCCGCAATCGTCACCGAAAGTTATTCTGGGCATCCAATCGAAAACGTCTCAGCATATTTCGCTCATGTTAATGTCGCGAAATGCTCCATGAATAATGAGGAGCAAAGACAAGCGCCAGAAATTGTGCATCGGTTGTGTAGTGATGCTTATCTTCTTGGTGAGTTAAGAGTCCTTGAACCCGACATATTAATTACCCAGGGTTCAACAACAAATAAAATTCTTGGAAAAATGTTCCGGGGACGCGAATTATTGGTAAGTGATTTACCATATCAAGAGCGAATAACTATTGGAAACAATGATGTATTATGGTTGCCAATGCATCATCCCACACAACAATTAAATAAAATAAGAAACTTATGGTCATTCTACGAAAAGACATTGATGGAATGGAAGAAGTAGAGATAGAGAAATTACGAGCGTAAAACCATCAAGATAAGTTGAGGGTAAAGTATGATTTCGTATACATATAGCACTACTAAAGACTTCCTTTCAGATATACATCATCTGACCCAAGCGGTCCGATTGCAGGTCGACAAGGTGATGGACAGAATGTTTGAAGATCCCTGGTCTAAAGAATTGCATCCAGAAAAAATATTTGCTGCAGAACCATGTATCCATTCCTCAAGGGTCAACGATTCCTACCGGGTGATCTGGAAGCATATCAAACCCAAAGATATTGTCTTCTGCCTTGTAGATCAGCACGATGCTGCTTACCGTCGTGCCGCGCGTAAGTCTTTTACGCTGGAAGATGGAATCCTAAAGATCTGTGACCTACTTGAAGTTGGCGCAACAACCTCAGCAGGTCATGACGATATTTTCAGTGGAGGAATCTCCCGCGAAAAAGGTGTAGGAGCATTATTTATTGGATATAAAGATTCGGAAATTCTTTCCTGGGGAATTACAAAAGATGTGTTTCCAAATATTCGCGCCTTGGATGATATTAATCAACTTGATAAAATTGAACGCCTCGTTCCGCCGGAAGTCTTTACAAAGATACTTGAAGTTGCATTGGAAATTGTGGATCGTCCGAAAGTTCCGGATGAAAAACTAAGTGTCAGTCTGGCAGAAAATCAGGGAGGTGAGGATATTTATCAGTTTGTTAATACAGAAGAATTCAAACGGGTTCTTTCAGGTTCTCTGGAAGATTGGATGTTATTCCTCGCTCCTCCTCAACGTGCCCTGGTAAATAGGACATACAATGGACCTGCTCGTGTGAAGGGAGTGGCAGGATCAGGCAAGACAGTGGTTGCGATCCACCGGGTAAAACACCTGGCACTGAAAGCGATTAAACAAAAAAGTAAAATATTATTTCTCACATACGGAAACCGATTACCGGAGGTCAACATGCGACTCCTTTCGGATCTGGTTGGGGACGATTCAGAAATACTGAACACTGTCGAGTGTTCCACAATACATCAATGGTGCTCCCGTTTTGTCCGATCGACTGGTAAGAATATGTGGGTAGATGCAAAGAAATGCAAAACAAAACTTCAGGAAGCAATTGCCCAGGAAAAGAAATTGGTTGGATTGATACCCACAATATTGAATAAAGATATTTCATTCTTTGAGGATGAATTTAGTTATATGATCAAAGGTCGGGATATCAGGGATGAAAAAGCATATCTTGAATTAGATCGTAGCGGACGTGGGACTCCTTTGAAAGTAGAAGAAAGGCGCTTGGTATGGAAAGTTTACGAAGCATACCAGAAAGGAATGGAAGAAATCCGTTATTTTGATTATGATGATTATGTCTTAGCAGCACTCGATCTGGTCAATTCAGGCGGATTAGAGAAACCATATATGGCAGTGGTTGTCGATGAGATCCAGGATCTCACAGAAGCAACAATGAAGTTGATGCGTGCGATTGTAAAACCAGGAGTCGATGACTTATTCCTGGTTGGAGATGGACTCCAAAAGATATACCCAGGTGGATACAGTCTCAATAAATTGGGTATTGATATCACTGGTCGCGGAACGATCCTTCGAAGGAATTACCGCAACACCCAACAGATCCTACAAGCGGCACATGCCATGATTGAAAAAATCCAATTCGATGATATGGACGACGAAAGGTCTGAAGTTCCCATCCCAGAATACTCTGTACGTCAGGGAGCAGTCCCTGAAATGCGATCTTTCACGACCACAGAACAGGAACTTGATTGGATCGTCGCAGAGATCAAACGTTTGAAATCCGAAAAGGATTATAAAGATAAGGACTTTGCGCTTGTCTATCGATCAAAACCATATAATTCTCTCATTGAAAATCTAGTTGGAAAAGAAATCCCGGTCGTTGAAATTGGGCGAGAAGCAGACAGTTACTTCGGGGATGGAATAAAATACAGCACCTTCCACAGCGTTAAAGGTTTGGAATTTAAAGTGGTATTTGTAGTGGGCGTGACTGATGCGATTCAAGTTCCAAAGGATGACTGGACTCTAAAAGAAGATGTATTAGAAGAATACCTTCTGCGTGAACGGCGACTGTTGTATGTTGCTATGACTCGCGCAAGAGATCTACTGTATCTAACATGCTCTCGTGGTCAACCATCGAGATTCCTAGAAAATATTCCGAACCAATATTTAGCACGAATAAAATAACTACAATGAATTTATAAAATAATAAATAACAAAACTATCGGGAGAATTACTGATGGAGTATCAGCGTTACGGGTGGAGTAGTTCATTAAGCGAATTTATAATTACCGAAAAATCAATACTACTCATCAAGTTACGGGAACACTATTCTCGTTGCATGAATGAAGCACCCGGTGGATCTCAAATTGTTGCCTGGGAAGATTCTATCGACATCCTAAGAAACCAATTGTCGAATCTAATTAAAACCATAGAAGTATCCGGTAATTGGACTATTATCTTTGAGTATGAGTTATTGAGAGAACGAGGTCGTCGACCTGATGTCATAATATTAACTGAAGAAAATATTATTGTCATTGAATTTAAAGGTTACTCTTCAGCAAATCAATCCCAAATTGATCAAGTATCTTCTTATCAAAGAGATCTAAAAAACTATCACTCAGGATCTCATAACAATCCAGTAGTCCCTTTTCTGTTGTTAACAAAAAGTAGAAGTCAATTGATTGAAAATGAGGAATTAACAATTCTCTCTCCAGATAATTTAGCAACCTCCTTACAGAACTATAAGAGTCAAGGTATTCATCCAATAATTTCTCCTAACGACTGGATAAACTCTGAATACAATCCCCTCCCTTCATTGATTACTGCAGCGAGAATTATATTTGATCACGAACCATTGCCTCAAATTCGAAGAGCACACAGTGCTGGCATCCCTGAGACTGTCGCAAAACTTATTGAAATTGCAGATATCGCAAAAGGTACTGGCAGTCATCACCTTGCATTAATCACTGGTGTTCCTGGAGCAGGCAAGACATTAGTGGGACTTCAGTTCGTCTATCATAATCATTTCGAATCTAATAAGACTGGTAAGACAGCAGTTTTCTTGTCTGGAAATGGTCCACTAGTAAAAGTTCTCCAGCATGCTCTTAAGAGTCCAGTATTCGTTCAAGATGTTCATGGATTCTTAAGAGAATATGGCGGTAATAGTCGTACCACTCCAAGCGAGAGTATCTTTATTTATGATGAAGCACAAAGGGCATGGGACAAAGAAAGGGTTCTTGAGAAGAGAATGCACTCCACTTCAGAACCAGAAGATTTCCTTACTATAGGATCGCGGAAACCTTGGTCATTAATGATTGGATTAATTGGGGAAGGTCAGGAAATACATATAGGAGAAGAGGCAGGACTTATCCAATGGAATGATGCGATTAGAAACTCAAATGATTCTTGGCATGTTCACTGCCCCTTAAAAGTTGCTAACATTTTTACTGCAGCATCTTCGCTTGAAGAAACAAACGTACTTAACTTAAACGAAACACTTCGCTCTCATTTAGCAACAGATCTACAGATTTGGGTTGAGACATTATTATCCAACCAAATTTCCAAAGCGAGCGAACTTGCACCAAAAATCGAATTTGAAGGGTTTCATATCTATGTGACCAGAAATTTGGATAAAGCGAAGAACTATGTCACAGAGAGATATACAAATGAATTAGATAAAAGATTTGGACTTATGGCGTCTTCAAAAGCAAAGATCTTATCAAAGTATGGCGTTCATAACGAATACCAATTTACAAAAAACTTTAGGGAAGGACCTTGGTACAACGATTTGCCATCCTCCCGGTATTCCTGTTGCCAACTATCTGAAGTCGCGACAGAGTTCCAATGCCAAGGTCTTGAATTAGATTTCCCTATAGTGTGCTGGGGAGAAGATCTAACTTGGGATGGAAACCACTTTTTGGTAAGTGTTCCTCAACCAAGATCTGCTGCTAAAGATCCACACACTTTAAGATTGAACAGTTACCGAGTGTTACTGACAAGAGGTAGGGATGGAATGATTATATTCATTCCATCTGAGTCAAAGTTAGATACAACATATTCAGTAATAATTAACTCAGGTGCTAAAGAAATATAATCAATAAATAGTAATTTATTGAACTTTTCATGTACGCCGGAGCATATAATCTCATATTCCTCTTGGTGTTTTCTACTTAAATGCTTCCCAGTATTATATTTGGATTTACTATCCTATTTTTAAAACCCACAATTTTATTAATCTATACTTTGATATGAACAACGAAACAGAAATGTAATAATTACATAAAATACAATTGAAAGAATAATTAATTATTCATACCACAGATACCACCTTGGATATAGTGACATTATGGTATGAATAATTTATATACACTGTCCATTATTAATCTGCTGGTGGTATTGGTGGTACGGTATTGATGCGTTTCCATTTGGATCCTGTTTTTACAACCTCTCCTTTATTTTCTAGGAGGAATAACTGTTTTCCGATTGTCCCTCGATCAATACCTAATCCTTTTGAGACTTCCGTTGGAGTAAATTCACCCAATAAATTTTTATCAATGAAATCAAGGATATTTTTTTGTTGGTCTGGAAGAGTATGCTCTGAAATTTCCCACGACCCAGTCTCTGGATCGAACTGCAAATCTATTTCTTCTTCTCCAAAATCTCTTCCAGCAACCTGCAGACTTGCTCTTCCTTTTCCATGCTTGTAGAGACCCCACACACTATCGGCAGTACCGCTCTTCCCAGTTGAACCAATTACATCCGAAATAATATCCCTCGTTTGGTTGTTGGATTTCCGATGATGATCCAGTCCCAGGATGGTAATTGAGTGTTTCATTGCAAGTTTTTGTAATTCAGAATATATAGCAACATTTTCACCGTAATCGTTATTTTTTACATCTGGAGTTAACCTTCCAACGGTATCAATAATTACTAATTGATAATCATTGTAAATAATTTCTTCTTCCAGCAGAATTACACCAGATTCAGTGAGTGGTTCCCAGTCAAAACAAAATGTTATATTGTCGTTTCGAAAATTCCCTAACATCCTGATTCTTTTTTGCATTCTTCTTTCACTGTCTTCTAATGCAATATACAAAATCTTCCCATACGCTACCTGCTTATCAAATATAAATCCCCCGGTTGAAACTTCTAAAGCAATTTGTAATGCTAACCAGGATTTTCCGACTTTTGGTCTTCCAGCAAGAATACATAGACCTTCAGGAAGTATTCCTGGTATCACCCATTCAGGTTCCTCAAATTGCTTATTTAATAATTCTTTTGCAGTATATTTTTTAATACCCATTGATTCCATTGAAAAATATTCACTCATGTTTTCTCCTATTATTTTTAATTGCCTACTAATAATTATTCATTTGAAATTACGCCAATACCGATACCACAAATACCACCAATTTCTGCCTCCTTAAACGAAGAATTGATACTACATAGTTCAGTATCAATTCTCAACCTCGGGAATTCCCATGGTAAAGGGTTTTTTATTTCCCAATCATTCCCATTTCTTTCCCAGTTTCGCTATTTTCGGTAAAGGTTTAATTCTGGGAAATCGTCTCTGAGCGCGTTCAGTCTATTACTAATGGTTTTAGGTGTTCTATCAATCCCTGTTTCATTTTTGATTCGCCTTGCTATTTCTTGATCGGTTAGTTTTCCTTTACTTGATAAAAACAATTGAACAATTTTTCTATCAAATTCATCCTCGATCTTATCCCAAGGTTCACCTGTTGGATCGGTATCATTTATTTTTAGAGTATCCGAAATAAGATTGCTTTCAAGAGGTATTGGTCCGGGTGTACTATCTAAGATGCCTTCATATGTTGAAATTTCCCCTAACATATTATGGACTACAATGTCATCCCTCTTCTTTACAAGAGTTACAACCCTAATAATTCGGTTATACAACAATTCAAACAAAACTGAACTAACTTCATCAAATTGAAACCAAATGGAAATGACGTAATCAACCTCTTGCTCAATCTTAATAGATAAAATACTTGTCTGGGGTTCGATATTATTGTTATCAATACTCATTAATCCAGACACAAAATATTCTATCGAAAAAGTCTCACCTAGATGAAGGATACTCCGGTTTTCGATAATTTCATCTGTTGCTATTGAGTCAATAAAGTTTGCTAGTTCTTCTGTTGAAGGACCTATTGTGAAATATTGATATCTTTTCAACAAAGGTATTTCCTTTCCGAGATAAAATGTTCATCAAATATAGCACATATTAATTGAATTCATTTTTATGCGAATAGAAAAAATAATTACCATGCTTAGTCGAACTTCTCCCGGTTTATTAGACTTTAAATTAAATTGTCCACCGGACTACCTTTCATAAATGCATTATGAGCATCATCTGTATTTGTCTTGGCATAACGGACTAATACTTGAGTATCTGCATGACCAGTTAATGCCATCAACCTGATGATATCCACCTCAGCGCGTATCATTTTGATCACGAAAGTACGTCGGAACGCATGGAGTTTCTGCTTGGGTATACCAATTTGCTTACACCTTTGGTCGAGGATATTGTCTAAGGAAGAGTATGTCAATCTCTCGTTGTCACGGTTAAGAAATAAAGCACAACAGTCATTTCCACTTTTGTTGTTCCAGAAATAACCAGTACGTTCTTTCAAATATGTCCTGATTACTTTCCGGGTTTTCTTTCCAATGAATACTGTCCTTGGTTTCCGTCCCTTACCTTTTCTAATCACGATTGTCCCAGTGATCTGATCGAGGTCACCAATATTCAAAGCACATAACTCAAACGATCGAATACCCGTATCCAATAAGGTTAGCATGATTGCTTTGTCACGAGAACCACTTACTGTATCCTTTTCGCATGAGTCGAGTAATGCATTAACATACTCATCTGGTATGGGTTCGAGTATTTCTTTCCCAATTGTAGGTGCTTTTATTTTCCTGATTGGGTTACGCCAATCTTCCGGTTCTGCTTCATCCTCGTACCACCGAAGGAATGCTTTGCAAACACGATAACCTTGGTTCACACCACCATCGTTGTGTCCACGTTCTCGCATCCATATTAAGAATTCTCTGATGGTTGTCGTTGTTATCTGGTTGACCTTATTTATTCCCAACTCATCTGTATATTCCAGAATATTCTTGAACTGGTCAATGTAGAATACAATTGTGTTGGGAGAAACATTCATTGCTTTCCGGTCAAGGATAAAACCTTCCATCCATTCAATGATAGAATCTGGGTCACTAGGTTTTTCTATAGATATGTGGTTGTTGACAGGTTTCCGTTTCATGAATTGCGTTTTTAGGGACATTATTGATCTCCTCCATAAAAATAGTGTCAACGCGCTTAGAAGTTAAAAACTTCTAAGCCGTTGGTTGAGAGTTCGAATCTCTCCTGGGGCGCTATTTTTGGGGAAATTTGCTTCATACTTATAAATCTTCGTATTTGTTTACATTGTTC
Source organism: uncultured Leptolinea sp. (assembly GCA_964387025.1). GTDB lineage: Bacteria > Chloroflexota > Anaerolineae > Anaerolineales > Anaerolineaceae > PNON01. The sequence continues at coordinate 75,270 of CAYLUZ010000002.1, forward strand.
TTATATTGTTGATGTAATATTAAGTGATGTACTATGAATTTCATAATACAGAAAATTGATATAGTAATCAACTAAGGGAAACTATGATAGAAATACAAATAATCAATCAACATCTCAGCATGGCCTCGGATAATGATCCGGATCCATCTGATATGAATGAAAAAAAAATCGTTAATTGGAAGCATTTCTCTCACCCGCACACCTGGCATCCACCGACAGATATTTATGAGACTGAAGACCACTATATCGTTCGGGTGGAAGTGGCTGGAATGAATAAGGAAGAATTTTGCATTAATCTCGAAGAGGATAGGTTGGATATCAGCGGCTCAAGGCCTGATCTTCAGTTAAATCGAGCCTACCATCAAATGGAGATTCCATATGGAAACTTTAGATCCACAATAAAGCTGCCATCAGCCGTAGACGGTAGCCTGGTGACAGCAGAATATCATGATGGTTTCTTACTCGTTACTTTACCTAAAGCCTTTCCTACTATCATCGAAATCAAAGAAGAGTGAAAATGCCTGCATCAAAATGGTTGGACTTTGAAAAGGATATTGAATGGATAAAAAACGATGAACGTATCATGAATGATATGTATTTGTTACCTTTACTTACCAAAGTGAATCCAAAACAGGAAGATGAAAACGCTAATCAGAAGGCGGAAGATGATCTTCTCTCCAAATTACCTGATGAAATGCCAATCCTACCTTTGCGCGGTGTAGTTGTTTATCCCGAAACTACTGTACCGCTAACAATAGGTCAGCCACGCTCGATCCGATTGGTGGATGATGTGATCGCCAAAGACAGGATCATCGGATTGGTTTCAACACGGGATCCGGAACTGGAAAATCCTGGACCTGAGGATTTGTTTACCATCGGTACAATAGCTGTAATCAATCGTCTGTTTCGCGCCCCGGATGGGACGATCCGGTTGTTGATCCAGGGAATAGCTCGCTTCAAATTAGGTGAATTCACCCAATTTGAGCCATACTTTAAAGCAAAAATTCAATTGATTCCCGAAATACAAGAAACCGGGTTGGAAATCGACGCGCTTGCCAGAAATGCCCGTAACCAATTTGAGCATATCTCAGATCTCGTTCCTTCAATTCCTCGTGAACTTGTGGCATCCATTTCTTCCCTGGAAGATCCTCTCCAAACAATATATACGATTGCAAATTTCCAGAGGATGGACCCCCAGGAATCGCAGGAGATTCTGGAACTTGATTCTGTCTCGAAAAAGCTGCATAAATTGGTTGGAATTCTAGCTCGGGAAGGTGAAGTTCTTGAGCTAGGCCAAAAGATCCAAAATGAAGCTCGTTCTGAGATCGAAAAGATGCAGCGGGAATACTTCCTTCGGGAACAGCAGAAAGCTATCCAAAGAGAGTTGGGAGAAGGTGACGAACAATCCGCTGACATAGAGGAATTCCGTCGTAAATTGGAAGTGGCTAAAATGCCCGAAGAGGCAGAAAAACAGGCTAAACGTGAGTTAGAACGTCTCTCACGTCTGCCATCCGCTGCAGCCGAATATGGTGTCATTCGCACCTATTTGGATTGGCTTGTATCTCTTCCATGGTCCACTGTTACAGACGATAACCTTGATATTTCACATGCCCGCCAGGTTCTTAATGATGACCATTATGGATTGTCCGATGTGAAGGAAAGAATACTGGAGTACCTGGCCGTCCGAAAACTTCGAAAAGAGCGGGTAGGAGAAATTGATAAAAATAAAACTGTAGATTACATCCGCAAAATGCGTGAAGGCGTGATTCTGTGCTTTGTTGGTCCTCCTGGAGTAGGTAAAACCTCGCTAGGTCAATCCATAGCCCGCGCGCTGGGTCGAAAATTTATTCGCATTTCATTAGGTGGAGTACGGGATGAGGCTGAGATCCGTGGACATCGTAGGACATATATCGGTGCAATGCCTGGCCGTATCCTTCAGGCAATCCGCAGATCAGATTCCCGCAATCCTGTTTTCATGCTGGATGAAATAGACAAACTCACCTTTGATTTCCATGGAGATCCTGGTTCCGCACTACTCGAAGTACTTGATCCTGAACAAAATTCTGAATTCAGAGATCATTACCTGGAAGTGGCTTATGATCTATCACAGGTAATGTTCATTACCACCGCCAATCAGCTGGATACCATTCCAGGTCCCCTATTGGATAGGATGGAAATCATCGATATATCTGGATACACCGAAGGCGAGAAACTCGAGATCGCCCGGAATTACCTTATTCCCAGGCAGCTTAGGGAAAATGGGTTACGTTCGAAAGAGATCACTTTTTCTGATGAGGGGATTAAAGCCATTATCCAAAATTACACAAGGGAAGCAGGTGTCAGAAGCCTTGAACGTGAAATTGGTGCAGTGTGTCGGAAATTTGTAACCCGAATGAGTGAAGGTCTTACCAAGAGTATTACTATTAACACGAGGAATGTAAAAGATCTGTTAGGCAAACCCACTCATTATGGTTCACAAGAAATAGCCATGCGAACATCTTTACCCGGAGTGGCCACCGGTCTGGCATGGACACCTGTCGGAGGGGAAATTCTATTCATTGAAGCAACCAAAATGGCAGGCGGAAAAGGTTTTCAGATCACAGGGTCTCTGGGTAATGTAATGCAAGAATCTGCCCGGGCAGCACTCTCATACGTCCGTTCCAAAGCAGACCAACTTAAGATCCCTTCTGATTTTTTTGATACACATGATATCCATTTGCACATACCTGCAGGGGCGCAGCCGAAGGACGGCCCTTCTGCTGGAGTTACGATGGCGACTGCGCTTGTATCATTAATAACAGGGAAGCAGGTGGATCCATTGGTTGCAATGACTGGTGAGATCACACTCCGCGGGCTGGTTATGCCAGTAGGCGGAATCAAGGAAAAAGTATTAGCTGCTCACCGAGCAGGAATAAAAAAGATTATTCTTCCAAGACGAAACCAGGTTGATCTTGAAGAACTTCCAGAAGAAGTATTAAAATCAACCAAGTTCGTATTTGCAGATACAGTAGATGATGTTCTAAAATCAGCATTATTGAAGACAAAAGTTTCGAAAATCAAATCAAATTTGACGAAAGAAAGCGATTAACATGGTTGATAAGTCACGTCCTTGTATCTTCCTCATTGAAGACGATGAAACAATGATCAATCTATTGGTGATCTTATTGAATCTGGAAAATTTTATCACTGTAAAATTAGAGCAAGAAGAAACGGATCTGATCATCTCGCAAATTATGGAAACAAAACCTGACTTAATATTGATGGATATTTTTCTCAATAAATTAAACGGATTGGATATACTTAAAGAGATCAGGTCGAAACCCGATCTTTCAAATACGAAGATCATCATTTCATCTGGATCTGATATGAAAGATTTTTGCTTATCCAATGGGGCTGATGGTTTTATTCTTAAACCTTATATGCCCGAAGAATTAATAAAAATGATCCAGGTTCAATTAGAGCAATAAGGAAAGTTACGTGAAAAAACAAATAACAAAAAATTCTTTTCAATGGTATAACGCTGATCTGCATTTACACACACCAGCATCCCTTGATTATCAACAGTCTGAATTAACATACATGGAAATTCTTCAACGGGCAGAAGCCAAGGATATCCAATTACTGGCTTTTGCAGACCATAATACTGTTTCCGGTTATCGAAGGCTTCGTGAAGAAATTGACCAACTGGTCATGCTCGAAAAGTTGAACCGAATACTACCTGCAGAAAAAATAAAACTGGCAGAGTATCACCGCCTGACAAACAAAATATTAATCCTGCCGGGTTTTGAAATCACAGCCACTTTTGGATTTCATATCATCGGGTTATTCTCACCTGATAAACCTGTGCGAGAAATTGAACATCTCCTGCTGAATTTAAATATTCCTTCTGAATTGATCGATGAGGGTTCAGCCACCGTCGGTGCAACCTCTGATGTACTAACGGTTTATCGGATGATCAAGCAGGCTGGTGGAATCACAATTGCAGCGCATTCCAATTCTTCCAATGGGGTCGCGATGCGCGGATTCAATTTCGGTGGTCAGACAAAAATTGCCTATACGCAGGATGTTAATCTCGATGCTTTGGAAGTAACCGACCTCGATATTAAAGGACCTCGCGCCACAGCCTGGTTCTTTAATGGCACTAAGCCGGAATACCCTCGTCGGATGCATTGTATTCAGGGATCAGATTCCCACCGATTATTAACTGATCCATTAAAGAGGAAAAATCTCGGAATTGGCGAAAGATCCACAGATTTCTATTTGCAAGAATTAAATTTCTCTGCAATTCAGGAATTGCTACAAAGCAATGACTTCGCCCGCACTCGTCCGCATCGACAGCAGGAAGAACCAGTTTTTGATTTTATTCAGGCAGCATTGGATGATGGACCAAACATAATCCAGGACTTTCATGAGTCGATGTCAGCTAAGGGTGGAAAACTTTATTCGATCGTTTCTGATATTTGTGGTTTTGCAAATACGAATGGTGGTACGTTATATATTGGCATTAGTCATGATCTGCACAAACCCCCTGTTGGAGTCACTGACACAAAGCAGGCAGCCATTTCCCTTGAGAAAGAGATAAATAAATCAATTAGTCCCCCCCTTCATTGTACGATCGATGTAAATGAGTTTAAAGGGAAGAAACTGCTACGGGTGCTTATTCCTCGCGGAGATGACCCGCCTTATGCAGTGGATGACAATAAAATATATATTCGTGATGAAGCTGAAACTGGTGTTGCAGTTCGCGATGAAATAGTAAGCCTTGTTCTAAGAAAAGGCAACCTCAGCAAGCCGGAAATTACACAAAACTCAATTCCGCATGAAAAAGAACAAATGAATATCACGGAGCCCGCACCAGAAAAAATTGATGGTGGCGAAGCTCCTCGAACTGGAGTCGAAGTGATGCCTTTGGATATCCGCAATGGTGTAAAGTATTATGCCATGCGAGATCTACGCAATGGGAACATGGTAAAAAATGTAACCAGATCTTCAGCCAGACGTCTATGGCATTATGCAATTGATAGATTTGAAGAATTGACCACCAAACCAGAACTCTCACGGATAGATTGGAATGGAGATTATGGTATTGTCTTGCGAAGTGATCAAAAGAAGGGCTCGAATTTTGACTTGATCCTGAAATCTGAAACAGATATGCGTTATTTCTTTGGTGTAACGCCCAATGGAATCCATGGAGAATGGAGAAAATTGACTGGCATGGAAGATTCGTAAATGCCGGTCTTTTCTATTCGCGAATTCAAGTATCCAGATGATTATGACCAGGCAGTTGAGATATGGAAAAACTCTGCTCCTGGTGTGAACTTCTCCCGGTCGGATACACCCGCTGAAATTCAAAAAAAACTGAATTATTCACCGGATCTTTTCCTTGTAGCTGTTGTGAATGAAAAAGTCGTAGGAACTGTGATTGGTGGGTACGATGGTCGTCGCGGGATCATATATCATTTGGCTGTTCGATCCCAGTTTCGAAAATCTGGCGTCGGGAAATCACTGATGCTGGAAGTTGAATCCAGGCTGAAAAGAAAAGGCTGCCTAAAGAGCTATCTCATGATCACCAAAGAAAATCCATCGGTAATTGAATATTATCAAGAATTGGGTTGGAAATTAATGGATGTAATGATCATGGGGAAGGAGTTCGATTGAAGGAACTACGTTTTGCCATAATTACTATATCAGATAGATCATCCCGTGGAGAAAGACCCGATACCTCAGGTCCTGCCTTGGTTGATTATTTAAAATCCAAAGGCGGAATGATCTGCTACCAAAGCATTATCCCTGACGATTTTGAGACCATAAAGAAAGAATTAATCACATTATCAGATAATCCGGACATCGATGTTATCCTGACCACTGGTGGTACCGGTATATCTCCAAGGGATGTAACCCCTGAAGCCACTCTGTCAATTGCAGAAAGGCTGATACCCGGAATTCACGAATACATCCGATCCAAGAGTATTCAAATTACCGCTCATGCCATGTTATCGCGTGCTACGGCAGCCATTCGGAATCAAACTATTATTATCAATCTGCCAGGAAGCCCAAAAGGTGCAGTTGAAAGCCTGGAATTCGTGCAGAATATTTTGCCTCACGCAGTAGCTCAGTTGAGAGGTTTACCTGCTGCACAGGATCATAAACCAAAGGATTGATCTGAAAATAACATGTGAATGAGTGAGCTTCATTAGGCATGAAGTCTTGTCACCCATACATTGCTAGACTATAATCAGCGGTTGGTATTGAAACTATAGCAAGAGGACAGATCAATGATTGATGTAAATGATTTAAGAAAAGGAATTACGTTTGTATTGGATGGGACGCTCTTTAAAGTCCTGGATTATTCACATAATAAGACCGGCCGCGGCAACGCCTCGATTAAAGTCAAAGCTCGAAATATCCGAACTGGTACCACACTGGAAAAGACTTTCCAATCAGGAGATCGCGTTCAGGATGTAAGGCTTGATTTTCACAATGTTCAGTATCTCTACACAGATGGTGAAACATATCACTTTATGGATCTGGAAACATATGAACAACCTGCCATTGGATCAAAAGTAATTGGAGATTCAGCCGGTTTCCTAAAAGAGGGAATGGAAGTAAAACTAACTTATTATGAAAATGAACCAATTGACATAGACCTGCCAACCTCCGTCGATTTAAAGGTTGTCTGGGCAGAAAACGCTGTCAAAGGAGATACTGCTACAGGTGTCACCAAGAAGGTCAAGACAGAATCCGGTCTGGAAGTAAGCTGCCCCTATTTTGTAGTTGAGGGAGATACTGTGCGGGTGGATACACGGACTGGTGGATATGTCACCCGTGTCTAACAGTACTTACCCAGAATAATTACTTATTGTCGTTTTTCAATAACAACAGGGCAGGTGTGAACCTGCTCTGTATTAATATATTCAATATATATTCAAACTGAAGGGATTGTAATGATCACTCACTTGCTTGTTGATCTGGATGACACATTGTTACAAAACTCCATGGAGGTGTTTGCCCCTCCATATTACAAAGCGTTATCCACACACCTGGCTGCGTTTGTCGCTCCTGAAGTCATGCTTCCAAAACTTCTTGAGGGAACAAATGCAATGTTGAAGAATACTGATCCAGTTATGACGCTTGAGTATACGTTCGATAGGGTGTTTTATCCGGGTATAGGTGTGAGCAAAGTAAAGCTACATCCTTCTCTGATCCAGTTTTATGATGTGATTTTTCCAACACTAGAAAAATATACTCAGCAAATTCCAGCGGCTATAGAAATGATCAATCAAGCCCTTGAAATTGGGTTGAAAATTGTTGTTGCCACTAACCCGCTCTTCCCGCTTAAAGCCATCCAACAACGCTTAATATGGGCTGGATTAAGCCCAAAAGATATACCATACAGATTAATTGCCTGTTATGAGGTTTTTCATTTTACCAAGCCGAATCCAGCTTACTATCAGGAAATCATGACCAGGGTAGGCGCAAATGCAGGTGAGTGTGTCATGGTCGGAAATGACCTTGAAATGGATATCCTGCCTGCATTAAGCCTGGGGATCCAATGTTTTCGGATTGAGAACAATGAAAAAAGCAAGATATTGATGGGAGACTTCGCATCTGGGATGCATCAGCAGGTCATTCCCTGGGTAAAATATTTGAATTCAAGGACTGAAACAGGCATTATATAAGAAATGTATAAGAAATTGAGATTATATTCAACAAAATTCTACTATCTTATTTTTTGATTGGTATAATCAGAACAAAGTTGAAATAAAAGGTATCGTGGATACTGGAGGTATCTGTGAATTCTCGCAACCAATCCTACATTATTTATTTGTTGCTGTTCATTGCGATTATTGCAATGCTTTTTTACAGCTTCAGGCAGTCAAACACTGCCCAAGATGTACTTAATCTTAATCAGGTAGCATCAGACATCAGAGCCGGAAAAGTAACCCGGATCATTGCTGATGAAAATAGATTACGCGTAATATATGCTGACGGAGAAAAAACATCCAATAAAGAAACAAATTCTACTCTTGTACAACAATTACTCGATCTTGGTGTAACCTCATCTGAACTGGATCCTGCCAAGATCAAACTTGAAGTAAAACCGCCCAGTGCGTGGCTTGGAATAATCACTGCCCTGGGTTATATACTGCCATTTATTGTCCTCGCGGGCGTATTCTGGTTTATTTTTCGGCAGGCACAAGGAAGTAATAATGCTGCCATGTCATTTGGTAAATCAAGAGCTAGAATGTTTAGTGGCGACCAACCGACAGTGACTTTCGCAGATGTTGCCGGAGTGGAAGAGGCAAAAGAAGAATTAAAAGAAGTCGTTGAATTCCTTCGGGAACCTCAAAAATTCATTTCTTTAGGTGCAAGAATACCCAAGGGTGTACTGCTTGTAGGTCCTCCTGGAACAGGGAAGACTCTTATCGCCAAAGCAGTATCTGGTGAGGCAGGTGTCCCGTTCTTCTCAATCAGTGGTTCCGAATTTGTTGAAATGTTTGTGGGTGTCGGTGCAAGTCGTGTTCGTGATCTATTTGAACAGGCAAAACGCCATTCACCCTGTATAGTGTTCGTCGATGAGATCGATGCTGTCGGACGACAACGTGGATCTGGGTTGGGCGGGAGTCATGATGAACGTGAACAGACCCTGAACCAGATGTTGGTTGAAATGGATGGTTTTGAAACTGATACAAATGTAATTATCATGGCAGCCACCAACCGTCCTGATATTTTGGACCCTGCGCTGCTTCGTCCTGGTCGTTTTGACCGTAGAGTAGTATTGGATCGTCCGGATGTTCGTGGTAGAGAAGCGATTCTGAAAGTCCATGTTAAAGGAAAACCATTATCCCCGGAAATTGACCTTGCTGTACTTGCCAAAATGACTCCAGGATTTGTCGGTGCTGATCTTGAGAATATGGTAAATGAAGGTGCAATTCTGGCTGCCAGGCGGAACAAAAAAATCGTTGGACAACTTGAGTTTGAAGAAGCCATTGAACGTGTGATTGCCGGTCCTGAACGAAAGAGCCGTTTGATCACTCCGGACGAGAAAAAGATTGTAGCTTACCATGAAGCTGGTCATGCTGTATTAATGAACGCACTCCAGGAAGCGAATCCAGTCCAAAAGATCACGATCATACCACGTGGTATGTACGGTGGATTTACTCGGGCTTTACCTGAAGAAGACCTGACCCTTGTCTCCAGAAAGAAACTGATCAGTGAGATCATTGGTTTGTTGGGTGGGCGTGTCGCTGAAGAGCTTGTATTCGATGACATCACCTCAGGTGCCTCAAACGACATCGAAAGGGTAACCCAACTCGCCAGGAATATGGTCACCAGGTTGGGTATGAGCACAGAGTTAGGCCCGATGGTTTATGGACAAAAGGAAGAAATGATATTCCTGGGTCGAGAGATCTCTGAACAACGTGATTATTCTGAAGCGATTGCTGAGAAAATTGACCAGGAAGTACGCGAACTTGTGAACAATGCGTACAAAACCGCAAAGGAATTAATGTCTAAATATCGCAAGGAATTGGATGCGGTAGCCGGTCGTCTGCTTGAAGTGGAAACTCTTAACCGTGATGAATTTGAAGCGATCTTCCCTCCGCCACTTTCGAAGAAGAGCGGAACACCTGTAAGGGTATAATTTCTCAGAAACAAAAAAGGATTGACGAATGTCAATCCTTTTTTTCTATCTCTAGACGAATTAATTCCCGCCGGAGAACTTTTCCTATAGAACTGCGCGGCAAGTTTTCGATCATCTTTATTTGGACCGGTACTTTATGCCTCGCTAAATTTTCCTTGCAATGATCCAACACTTCCTGCTCGGTCAAACTGGATTCTGGTTTCCTGACCACCCAAACAATAACAACCTCCCCTAAAAAATCATCTGGGATTCCAGCAGCCGCTGATTCTTTCACCCCGGGTAGAAGCGAGATCACTTCTTCAATTTCCTGAGGCCAAACCTGCAAACCGCCAACTTTGATCAAATCTTTCTTTCGTCCTTTAATGAAGTAATAACCATCATTGTCCTTCCAGGCAATATCTCCTGTATATAACCATCCATTCTTTAATGCTATCTCTGTCTCTTCCGGGTTCCCATAATATTCTTTCATGATCTGAGGGCCACGAATGACCAATTCACCCAATCTCCCAGTCACCACTTCCCGATTTCCATTTTCCAGGGAAACAAGGTGACATTCAACATCAGGTAAGGGTAATCCAATTGATCCAGTCTTATTTAATCCAGTAACAGGATTGCAATGAGTTGCTGTTGGTGCTTCTGATAAACCATAACCTTCAATGAGTGGCCCACTTATAAGTTGTTCAAAGTTGTTTTTAATTTCTGGATTTAATGAAGCTGATCCTGAGATACATATTTTGATCGATTTTATATCACTTTTATACGTATTCAATTCGGTGTGATGCAAGATTGCATATAATTGACTTGGTACAGATGGAAAAATGGTAGGTTTATACTTACGGATTGCCTTGAAAATTTTATGTACATCCCCAGGATTATTGATCAAGATCATCGGGCAACCCATCAGTATAGCCAAAACCATTCCCAAAACCATTCCATAAACATGAAATAAGGGAATTGCCACAAGAAATGGATTCTTGACATCTTCAATTTGGTTTAACCATGCTCTAAATTGATACACATTAGCCACAACATTACAATGTAATCCAACTGCAGCTTTTGGTACTCCTGTGGTTCCTCCACTGAATTGTAATATGGCCGGCTGCTCGTGAGTTATATTGATCTTTACCTTAAAACTATTTGTCCTTTGAATGGTCAATAAATTCTTAAATCTAATTGTATTTGGATAATTAGGTTCAACCTTTTGAGTGTGGCTTCTAATTTCTGTTTCTACATCAGATAGAGATAGGCTTTCATCCAAATCTGAATAGATAAAGTTATGAATAGCAGTCGTATGATGGAGGTTCTCAGTTATATCAAGATGAGTTGATAATATGAACAACCCTGAGACACCGACTTTGATAACTTGGTTTTGAATTTCCCGAAACTGGTAATTGGGATTAATTGCCACAACTATCCCGCCCATCTTCAAGATACCGAAGAATGAAAAAATAAACTGCGGGATGTTTGGGAGAAGAATGCCGATACGGTCCCCTTTTCTAAATCCAAGTGCGATTAGCCCGTCAGCAACCCGGTCTGTGATCTGATCGACCTGTCGAAAATTATATGATTGTGACTCATATTTTATACAAGCAAGGTTGGGATATTTTTCTGCAGATTCGAATAATAGATCGCCTAACGTGAACTTAGGATATTTTAAATGATTTGGAACGGAATTTGTTAAACCGGCTATATGATCTCGATCATTCATTTATACTCAGCAGGGTATTGATTTTCTGGACCATATTATCAACCATTTCCACTTCAGGAGAGAACCAAAATATCTGCGGGTCTGCAAGCTTGAACCAATTTGATTGCCTGCGCACATACTGCCTGGTCTTGCGCTTGATCAACATGACTGCTTCATCAAGGGTAAGCCTGCCATTAATATAGTGAGTGATTTCATTATAACCAATTGCACTCATCCCCGGTAAATCGGGTGTATATCCTTTTTGAAGTAATCCTTGTACTTCATTCACTAATCCATCTACCAGCATCTGATCTATGCGGGAGTCTATTCGCCTGTAAAGATCTTCCCGAGACCACTGAATTCCAATTTGGATCAAGAAATACGGAGAAGTACCTTTAATCTTGAGTTCTGAAAACTTATGACCCGTCATAAAAATAACTTCCAATGCTCGCACAACCCTGCGAATATTCCGCTTATCGATGGATAGTGCTGCTAAAGGATCAAGTTTTTCCAGATACCGAAACAACTCTTTATACCCCTTTTCTTTCGATATCTTTTCAAGTACAGTCCGCATTGCATCATCCGGCATTTGTTCTGGTATTTGCCAGGCTTCCGTGATTGAATAAATGTATTGACCTGTACCCCCTACGAGGATTGGAATTTTTCCGTTTTTTTGTAATTGAGCAATGATCTTGACACACATTTCCTGATAAACTGCCAGGCTAAGAGGCTGGTCAGGATCTGCAATATCGATCAAATGGTGCGGAACCATTGCCAATTCATCCAATGACGGCTTGGCTGTCCCAATATCCATTCCTCGATAGAACAACCTTGAGTCACACGAAATGATTTCTCCATTTATCCTCTTGGCAATTTGAATCGCGGCATCTGTTTTACCAGACGCAGTTGGCCCCATAATTACTATGAGCGGTTTACTTTTAGAAATAGAGCGCATTTTGGAATACCTGGATGTCAATTTTTAAGTTTTCTGGTCTACCGGTTATGGCGACAACATCCACTCTCCATTCATCTACTTGTGGATCCAAATTAGCCAGGTAATGCTGTACTGAATCAAGGATGTGCTTTTGTTTTTTGGGGGTGACTGAGCCCTCAGGATTTCCCATGGCAGTAGATGATCGCGTTTTTACCTCAATGAATACCAGCCCACTTCCATCTTGGGCGATAATATCGATTTCCCCGAAAGGTGTACGATGGTTTACAGCTATAATTTGATAACCCAATCCTGCCAGATGGTTTACAGCTATAATTTGATAACCCAATCCTGCCAGATGTTCTACAGCAAGCTGTTCTCCCCATTTCCCTATTGCCTGAGTATATCGGGTCACTTGGTCATCTCCATATATTTCATTTTACCTACCAATCGTTAATCATGGAAGGATTTGTTTTCGGATCACAATAAAAGGATTAATGTGGGTTTTCCTCAATGATTATTCAATGATAAAATCAGGATACGGGAAATTACCATGCCATCAGCAGAGATAATAACCATTGGGACGGAAATTCTACTTGGAGAGATCCAGGACACAAATACTGCCTTTCTCGCGCGTCAGCTAATGGCAAGTGGGATTGATCTTTTCCGGACACATACAGTTGGCGATAACCCGGGACGCATCGCTCAAACGATCAGTGATTCCCTGCAGAGAGCAGATATTGTGATCACAACTGGCGGGTTGGGACCAACTGTGGATGACCCAACTCGTGAAGCAGTCGCCCTGGCGATTAATCAACCCCTTGAGTTTCACCCTGAATTATGGGAAGAGATTTGCCAATACTTCACCCGTATCGGAAGAATCCCTACCGAAAATAATCGACGCCAGGCCTTTGTTCCAAAATCAGCTGAATCTATCCATAACCCTGTTGGAACTGCTCCGGGATTTTTTGTGAAAATTGGATGTTCACTCATTCTAAGTGTTCCTGGCGTGCCTAAAGAAATGGAATATCTAACAAAGAACTTCATTCTTCCATTTCTAACTCAGGAGTTCAATCATCATCAGGTAATTAAATCCCGGACAGTTCACGTTTCTGGAATGGGTGAATCGCAACTGGATATGATCATTGGTGAATATGAGAGGTTGTCCAATCCTACTGTTGGATTGTTGGCCAAACCCGGTCAAATAGATATTCGGGTCGCCGCGAAAGCGGACAATGAAAAAATTGCATTGGAAATGATCAACAAAGTGATCCATAAGTTAGATTTTCTTCTAAAAGAAAATATCTTTGGTTATGATGACGATAGCCTTATTGGCGTTTTAACCAGGGAATTATCTCCCATGAAAAGAATTGGTGTAATTGAATCTGGATTGGATGGGCGATTATCAGATATTTTTCGATGTAACCCAGAATTACAGATTAAATCGGAGATTTCTGAAAGCAACATTTCAACAAGTGAAAATAGAAAAGCTATGATGAAAAGATGCGCAGAATGGGATGTTCCATTTGTGGTCAGCTCAATTTTTTCTCAGGAGAATGGTGTATCAATGCTTGATTGCGAAATACTGGATCAAGGTAATTTCACATCATTCAATAGAAAATTTGGAGGATCTCCTGAAAACGGAGCTCAATGGGCAATTACCATGACCCTGGATCTAACCCGCAGGTATTTAATTAGGCACGAAAATTAGAAGGATTAGCCAATGAAAAATGTAGATACCCTTTTTATAAATGCAATTGTTCTCACAATGGACGAAGAATACAATTTATTTCGAAAAGGTGCAGTAGCTGTTTCGGACGATAAAATAATCGCTGTGGGTTCAGCTGAGTCGTTACGGAAGGAGTATTCCAGCAGCAATATCGTTGATTGTGGTGATAAAGTTCTGATGCCTGGCCTTGTGAATGCTCATACCCATGTTCCCATGACCCTTCTTCGTGGATTAGCTGACGACCTTCGATTGGACGTTTGGCTGATGGGATACATGATGCCTGTTGAAAGAGAATTTGTATCCACTGATTTTGTTACATTGGGAACTTCGATTGCATGTGCAGAAATGATCCGCAGTGGCATCACGAGCTTTGCGGATATGTATTATTTTGAAGAGGATGTGGCCAGGGCTACCGCAGCTGCAGGTATGCGCGCGGTCTGTTCGCAAACGGTGATGAAATTTCCCACACCAGATGCCGGTTCCTTTGAAGAATCACTTGAATATTCACGAGATTTTATCAAACGGTGGCTCAATCATCCTTTGATCGTCCCTTCCGTAGCTCCACATGCCCCATATACCTGTACGCCTGAAATACTAAAAGCAACAGCTCAATTGGCAGTAGAATTTGACGTGCCATTACACACTCACCTGTCAGAAACAAATTTGGAAGTGGAAAACATGCGTAATGAGCATGGAATGCCTGTGATCCCGTATGTCAAGAAACAGGGTCTTTTTGAAGCAAAAGTTTTGGCTGCGCATTGTGTACATGTGGATGAAGGTGAAATGCGCACTATGCTTCATGCAGGGGCTGGTGTGGCTCATAATCCTTCTTCGAACTTAAAGCTTGCTTCCGGAGTAGCACCAATTAAAAAGATGCTGGATATCGGGCTCAATGTTGGCATAGGAACTGATGGACCCGCATCGAACAATGACCTTGACATGTTTGAGGAAATTCGACTGGCCGCATTACTGGCAAAAGGTTTTGGAAACGATCCTACGGTCATGCCTGCCAAAACAATTCTCACCATGGCTACCAGGATAGGAGCAAAAGCATTACATATCGGATCCATCACGGGTTCTATCGAACCCGGAAAAAAAGCTGATTTAATTCTACTGGATGTCTCCCCGGTTCACAATTCACCTAAATTTGAACGGGACCAAAATGGGATTTATGCACAGATCATCTATGCTTCAAAAGCAAATGATGTCACAGATGTTATGGTGAATGGTAGATTCCTAATGCGTGACAAACAGTTGCTCACATTAAATGAAAAGGATCTTCTGATTAATGCCCAGGAATATGCAAAAAAGATTGATTCATTCCTGTTTATCAGAGAAAAGTCAGTATTATCAAAACTAATTGCAATTGGAGGAGCACTCGAACAGGAGAGCTTTGAAGTTCAATTAAAGGTTACCATCGATGATCCAAAAGTGATCCTGGATGCATTGAAAAATCCGTTGATCGAGATTATTAGAAAGCGACATTACCACGAATACGATTCCTACTTCCTGTTTGCGGATGAAGAAAATAACCGATTAAGATATCGTGAAGATGATTTTATAAATGCGGCCGGGGATGTTGAATCTGTCCGTTATCGTTTGACTTTAATTGGCCCATCCTCTGATAATCAAAACACAGAGGATATTCTCCTTTCCAGAAGTCAATATTTTGCCCCTGCAGGGCAAAGTCTGCGTTTCTACCGTGAATACTTTAAACCATCCTCCGAATACGAAATTGAGAAGGATCGGCAGAGATATCTGATCAAGTTCCAGGACACAGAATTCTTTATCAATATCGATACTATAATAAAACCTGATCTTGGTATCTTCCTTGAGATAAAGAGTAGAACCTGGAGCCGCCTGGATGCTGAGCAAAAATCCAAAAAAGTATCCCAGTTATTGTCTCTATTAATTCAAAAGCCTGGTCGAGTAGTGACTCAAGATTATTTCGAATTACTCAGACAACAAAAGTGAATCAAGTGATAAAAGAACTGCATATCCTCTATATTTCTGCTGAAGCTGATCCATTGGTTAAAATCGGGGGATTAGGGGATGTAGCTGGTACGTTACCGATTGCAATTAATCGGATGGCCAGTATATTGGATAAGAAATTTGAGATCAGAGTAGCTATTCCATACCATCAAACCATAAAAGACAAGCACTTTCCAATCAAATCGATGGGCTCTTATCTGTTAGAGTCTGGTAAAGGGATAGAAGAAGTACAAGTTTATGAATATAAATCAAATGGGACCGTCTACTACCTGCTCGATGGGAAACCGGTACAAACATCACCAGTTCCTTATTCGAATGATCCAAAAGCTGATGCAGAAAAATATACTTTTTTTTCCCTAGCTGCGATCCATTTACCCGAATTCCTTAATTGGCCAATCAATATCCTCCATGCTAATGACTGGCATACAGCATTATCTGTTTATGCCCTTAAGAAAATTGATGGTCATCTAAATCCAAAAATCAAAACTATCCTTTCTCTCCATAATCTACCGTTTATGGGTAATGGAATGGAAGAAACTGAGAAGGATTATGGAATACCAGAATATCTACATCCCCATTTGCCGGGCTGGGCCAGGTTGTTTCCTTTACCAATGGGGTTGGCAGCGGCGGACCTGATCATCCCTGTCTCTCCTGGATATGCAAACGAAATTCAAACACCAGAATTCGGATGTGGGCTTGAGAATTTACTCGCTTTTCGAAAAAAGCACATAGTCGGAATCCTCAATGGAATTGATACTTCCACATGGGATCCTGGATCTGACTCATTCATCCACGCGAATTATGATTCCTCAACGATCCATTTGAAAGAAAAGAATAAAGTTACGCTTCAAAAACAATTATCCTTGAATATTGATCCAAAAATCCCTTTGTTGGCAATCATCAGCCGGTTGGATTACCAAAAAGGGATTGATCTATTGGTGGATGGATTATACAAACTTGCCAATGAGATAAAATGGCAATGCATTTTTCTGGGATCCGGTGATCCTTACCTTGAAATGCGAATTCGGAACCTTCAGAATGATAAACCAGATCAGGTGCGCTGTACTTTTGGTTATGATAATACTCTAGCTCATCAGATATATGCAGGAGCTGATATATTCCTGATGCCATCCCGTTATGAACCATGTGGAATTTCTCAAATGATTTCCCAACGTTATGGTACTATTCCAATAGCGAGAGCCACAGGTGGCTTATTAGATACCATAATTAATACAAAGGAAAGAAATCCAGGATCAGGTTACCTTTTCGAGGATTTGAATGCCACCGTATTTGCATCCAAACTGACAAGGGCGATATCAGATTACCAGAATAACTCCCTTTGGACATCCATGATGCAATTAGCTATGAAGATGGATTTTTCCTGGGATTTGCCTGCAAAGAAATATATTGATGAATATCAGTATCTACTGGATTAACACTTTTTACTGTTTTCTGGAGGAGCGATGAAGGTTAGGGCAATAATATTGGCTGGAGGAGAAGGGTCAAGACTTGGGGTTTTGACAGCAAAAAGAACAAAACCTGCTGTGGCTTTTGCCGGGAAATATCGGATAATTGACTTTACCCTTTCCAATTGTGTGAACTCTGGCATCTATGACGTGATGCTTATTGCCCAATATCGCCCTCACTCATTAATCGAACATATTGGGGCTGGTGGCCCGTGGGATTTAAACCGGGATTTTTCAGGAGGAGTAAGGATATTAACACCTTATAAAGCTCGCAGGAATTCGGATTGGTTTCTAGGAACTGCGGATGCTGTTCAACAAAATTATTCCTTCGTGAAAAGGAACAACCCGGACATGATCCTGATCCTTTCCGGAGACCATATTTATGCAATGGATTATGAGCCTTTAATAACATTCCATCTCGACCATCGAGCTGACCTGACAATGGCAACAATAAAAGTACCAATGGAAGAGGCTTCGCGATTTGGTATTGTCGAAGTCAATCAAGATTATCAGGTCGTAAGGTTTGATGAAAAACCAAAGGCTCCGCTCTCAAACATAGCAAATATGGGTGTATATTTGTTCAATATTGAAGCCCTTGACAAGGTTCTATGGGAAGATCACATAGATCCGAATTCCTCACATGATTTTGGAAAAGATGTTATTCCAAAAATGTTGGCGCAAAACTATAAAATCTTTGGGTATCCTTATTCGGGATATTGGGTGGATGTCGGAACAATAGAATCATATTGGAAGGCACATATGGATTTGCTAATGACCCCACCATCTATTGACCTTAGTAATCGAGACTGGGTTATCCACACTCGAACTGAAGAAAGACCTCCTGTTTTCTTATCTAAAGACCCTACAATTGAAAATAGTATGATCTCCGATGGATGCCGAATAGAATCCGGGGCAGAAATCGTAAACTGTGTTTTATCACCGGGTGTCATTGTAGAAAGTGATGCAAAGTTGGTAAATTCGATCATTCTTACCGATGCCTTCATCGGGAAAAATGCCAAAATATATAATTCGATTATTGATAAGAGAGTTAATGTTGGTGTTGGTGCGGTCATTGGTTCTCTTTCAACAGACTCAAACCCTGAAATTACAATGGTGGGAAAGTCGAGTATTATTCCTGACTATTATTGTATTGAAGGTGGAGCATCCATAGATACCGATGTAAGAGTGCAGGATTATGCGATACCAACTGTAAAAAATGGTGAATTTATCAAATCAAGGAAGTTGACAAATGAGTTTTAGTCGAGCGTCGGGAATACTCTTACATCCAACCAGTCTTCCAAGTCCGGACGGAATTGGTGACCTTGGTCCGGAGGCGTTTCGCTGGGTCGATTTTTTAGCTGCGAGCGGATGCGGTCTCTGGCAAATTCTACCATTAGGCCCCACCGGGTATGGGGATTCCCCTTATCAATGCTTTTCTGCTTTTGCTGGAAATCCATATTTGATCTCTCCGGCTTTATTACTGAATGAAAAATTGCTCAATCTCGATGATCTCAAAGATCGACCAGAATTCCCCCAAAACAGGGTGGATTTTGGCGCAGTCATTCAGTGGAAAAAAACAATCCTCCATCGCTCATTCCTTAGATTCATAAATGGAAATAATCCTGAAATATCAAATGATTTCTTACTTTTCCAAGAGAAGAATTCATCCTGGCTACAGGATTATGGTGCCTTCAGTGCCTTAAAGGATCTTAACAATGGCAGACCCTGGGTTGAGTGGAATTCTGAACTCAGGACACGCAAACCTCAGGCATTAAGCAAATTTCAAGATGAGAATCGTGGCTTGATCACTGAGCTGATGTATTATCAGTTTTTATTTTTCAGGCAATGGTCTCACCTAAAAGAATATGCAAATTTACGCAATATAAGAATAGTTGGTGATATTCCATTATTCATTTCTCATGATAGCGCTGATGCCTGGGTCTTACCCAATCTCTTCTTTTTGAATCCTGACGGATATCCATCTGCGGTGGCTGGCGTCCCGCCGGACTATTTCTCCCCTACCGGGCAGCTTTGGGGAAATCCATTGTATAACTGGGAAATACATAAAAAATCCGGATATTCCTGGTGGATCGATCGTATTGCTGCAAGCCTCCAAATGGT
Source organism: uncultured Leptolinea sp. (assembly GCA_964387025.1). Classification (GTDB taxonomy): domain Bacteria; phylum Chloroflexota; class Anaerolineae; order Anaerolineales; family Anaerolineaceae; genus PNON01. The sequence goes on from CAYLUZ010000002.1 coordinate 94,839, forward strand.
CGATATATTGCGGTTGGATCATTTTAGGGGTTTCTCGGAGTATTGGGAAGTACCAGCATATATGAATACAGCCGAAATTGGAGAATGGAAACCGGGTCCTGGTGCAGAGCTGTTTGACTCTATCAAGAACAGCCTTGGAAGTCTCCCGATCATTGCTGAAGATCTTGGAAAGATCACTCCGGATGTAATATCGTTAAGGGATCATTTCGATCTACCGGGAATGCGGATATTGCAATTTGCTTTTTCGGATGATGATAAGAATATTTTCCTGCCGCATAACTATTCGAAAAACACAGTTGCGTATACAGGATCTCATGATAATGACACAACGATCGGTTGGTTCAATTCTGTCCCGGAGAATGAAAAACGATTTTGTACAGAATACATTGGTAAAAATGGCGATGATATCGCTTGGGATCTGATTCGAGTGATCTGGTCATCCGTCGCAAATTTCGCCATTGCTCCAATGCAGGATTTTCTACGGCTGGATAATAAATCCCGTATGAATTATCCAGGCCGCGAGGCAGGAAATTGGAATTGGAGAATGGATCTTCTTTACCAGAAAGGTTCTTTGATCAAAGACCTTCATCGATTAAATTCAATTTATAGCCGGTTGAATACAACAAGACCTGATCATTAACTAAGCAGTACTTGCCTCTCTTGAGACGATATATATACCTACAAGAATGATTATCGCTCCTACCACCTTCAATGGAGTTGGTATTTCCCGGAATATTATTATGGCGAGAATGGTTGAACCCACCGGTTCTCCCATTGTGGTAATAGCAACATAAGTTGCCGAAATATACTTCAATGACCAATTAAAGAGCGAATGACCGATTAATTGAGGGAATATTGCCAGGAGAATTAACCATAAGTACGTTATAGATTGATATTGATGAATTTCAGATCCGGTAAATATTATTAATAAGCACAAAAAGATTGCGGATGTTGCGTAAACAATAAACACATAGGGGATAAGAGATACTTGTTTTCGAACAGTTTTTCCGATCATAAAATATCCGGCTGCCGTGAGCGCTCCCAGTAAAGCAAGAATATTACCCAGTATCCGATTCCCGGCGATTTGGGTCATTTCAAAATTACAGACTGGACGAAGGAACGAGTTTGTGCAGCTCTCGCTTAATGCGATAATAATGCCTCCCAATAAAGTCAAAAAAACACCAATCAGGATGACCCTCTCAACTTTTTCGTGATAGAAAATGACCCCAAATAGTGTCACCCATATAGGTGTAGTACAAACAATAACCACTGAACTGGCTATGGTCGTATATTCTAGAGAAGTAATCCAGGATGCAAAATGTATGGCTAGGAATAAACCAGCCAACAAAGAAAGAAAGAGATCCTTTTTGGAGATCTTTCTAATCTCGGGTAAGTACCTATACATTACGATCGGGATAAGTGGTATGGTAGAAAAAATCATTCTGGCGGCAGCAATGACGAAGGAATTCACTTCCTTTTGGGCTAATCGTATGAATATTGCTGCAGCTGAAATACTAATTACACCGAAAAATAAAACAATAAATTTTACATGCTTACTGTTTGCTGCCTGTTTCAAATGTCGCTCCAAAAATTAATAATTGCTGATGCCAGGTGGTTTCCAGTTTCAACTTGACATCGTTTATGTGAAAAGTTACAATCAATTTTAAGAATAATCAGCTTGTATTATAGAATATATGGAGGGAATCCCGTGTTCGAATTGCCAAAACTTGCTTATGCTTATGACAAATTAGAGCCCTACATTGATGCCAAAACTGTGGAAATTCATTATACCAAGCACCATGCAACTTACCTATCAAATTGCAATAAAGCATTGGAAGCTCATCCGAAGTTCTTTGAAAAAACCATCCAATGGATCTTATCAAACCTTGACCAAATCCCGGAAGAAATTCGCACAATAGTAAAAAACAATGGTGGTGGATTTTATAACCATAACCTATACTGGGAAAATTTAACCCCTGGCGGATCAAAAGCATTATCTGGTGACCTTTTGAATAAGGTAGAAACAACTTTTGGCAGCCTGGCAAATCTTAAGGCTGAAATTGAAAAAACCGGATTAGGACGATTAGGCAGTGGATACAGTTGGCTAAGTGTGAAGAAAGATGGAAGCCTGGTTGTTCACTCCACAATGAATCAGGATTGTCCATTATCAGAAGGATTAACGCCATTGATGGTTGTAGACGTTTGGGAACATGCTTACTACTTGAAATACCAGAACCGGCGAGCAGAGTATTTAACTAATTGGTGGAATCTAACCAATTGGGATGTAGTTGCAGAAAGATATAAAAATTATATAAAAATTGGAGGAACAAAATGACACATGTAATCACCCGCCTTTGTTTACGAGATGCAGGTTGTCAGACTGTCTGTCCGGTGGAATGCATTGTCCCCGGAAAACCAGAATCTGAATGGCCATTGTATTACATTGATCCAGACACCTGCATCGATTGTGGTGCCTGTGTTCCGGAATGCCCTTACTCAGCTATCTTCCCTGAAGATGAAGTTCCAACAGCATTTAAAGCCAAGGGTGGAGAACGTATCGCCCAACCTGAAGGAACAGCCGGTTTCACAGAAGTATTTAATGGCAGTAATCATCATGGCGACGCTGTCGTACTTAAAGCAACCCGGACCCTAAAAGCTGGTGAAGTCCTTGATCTGACAAAGGATACACCTGTTAATGCAAAATACTTCAAGGATGGTCCTGGTTATAGCTCTATGTAATTTCATTCTGACATGATTAAAAAATAACCAGGGCAATATAAATTGTCCTGGTTATTTTTTATGTAAATCGAATTCTAATTAATCTGAAAGGTCTTCAGCTGCCAAAGCAGCTCCAACGATCCCGGCGTTATTTAGAAACTCAGCTGTAACGATTCTAGACCTGACGGATAAGAATTGTTGATACTTACCATACCGGCTGCTCACTCCTCCGCCCAGGATGATCAGGTCAGGGTTGATCAACGAATCTACCATTTTTAGATATTCATTCAGTCTCTTTCCCCAATCTTTCCATGAGAGTTTCTTTTGCTGCCTTACTCCTGCAGATGCACGTTTCTCAGCATCTTTTCCCTTCATTTCCAGGTGGCCAAATTCTACATTTGGCATTAAATGGCCATCAACAAATATTGCAGAACCAATTCCTGTTCCCAGGGTGAGGACTAGAATGACACCCTTATTTATCCCTTTTCCAGCCCCAAAACGCATCTCAGCTATTCCAGCAGCATCTGCATCATTTAATGCTTTCACAGGACAACCTGAAGCTTTACTAAAGATTTCTTCAATATTTGCTCCAATCCAGGATTTATGAATATTAGCTGCAGAATAACAAACCCCTTTTTTTACCACTGTAGGAAAACCAACTCCAATTTTTCCGTGCCAATCAAAATGCTTAACCATATCTGCAACGGCTTTCTCCATTGCCTCTGGTTTTGCCGGAGTCGGAGTGTCGATTCGATACCGGTCTTTAATAAACTCCCCAGTTTCTGTTCTTACGATCGCTCCTTTAATACCTGAACCACCAACATCAATACCTAATATTTCCATAATTCCAATCTCCTAATGATAAATTATTGACATGCATTCTTCAAATGTTCCTCAAAAGTCGTTGAGAAACTGTGTTTTCCAGATAAATCGCAAGCTGCCCTGAAGTAATAATAATTCGTGCTAGCAGGAAAAGCAACCGAATTTAGAGCAGATAATCCCGGATTGCAAATTGGAGCAGGTGGAAGACCGGAATTCTGGTAGGTATTATATCTTGAGTCTATTTGTAGGTCGGTTAATGACAATGGGTTCTTCCACCAGGTTTTTGATCTTTGAATATAACCAATGGCGTATTGAACAGTTGGGTCGCTCTCCAATTTCATTCCTGCCGCCAACCGATTATAAAATACTGATGCGATAATTGGCCCTTCATCAGATAAAATGGCCTCTTTTTCAACCATTGAGGCCAAAATAACCGCCTGCTCTAGGCTTAGTCCATTTTTCTGGTATGCTTTTCGCATTTTTGGAGTTACAGCATAGTTAAATTCTTCCAATGTCATCGAAATAAATCCACCAATTGACAGCTTTTTATCTACTTTATACTGCCCGGGAAGCAGCAGACCTTCCAATGATTTAAATCCATGTAAACCATCGGGGAGAGTTATGTTACCATCTGGATGATGGACAACATTAATTAATTGTCCGGTTTGAAATGGGAATTGATAAATTTCCATAGCTCTGGCTATCTCTTCCACTCGCCATCCAGCCAGAATTGTAAAAGAAGTCAGGTCTCCCGTGGAAGAGTGTATCTTTTCAGCTATATCGATTGCATTGATGCTTGAGGAAATATAAAATTCACCACTATTAATCAACCGGTCATATCCCTTATAGATCAAATAATCAACAAATGCGCTACTATCGGCAATATAACCTTCAGCCTCCAGACGATTTGCAATTTCTTGAGCTCTCTCCTGTGGTTGGATACCAAATAATGATTGATCAGATTTGGAATTTACCGGATTTAGGATGAGGTCCTTGTTCATAAATAGTTTAATACTAAGATTTATCTTCTTAATGGTATTTAGTGATGGGTCGGGTAATCCGAATTCGTTCTTCACTTCATTCAGGAAGATGATAGATGAGAGGTAAATAATTGCTGTAATACAAACCAACAAAATCAAAGACAACAGCACCAGAAGCTGACTTTTTTTATGAAATCGTTTTGTCATAACTTATATTCTCTTTGGTCTGATATCATATCCAAATAACGTTGAAGTAAGATTGTCGCTGCAAGGTTATCCAGATGTCCACGGCGGTTTTTTCTATTTAAACCCATTAAAAGAGCTGCTTCCTTCGCTTCTTGGGTTGTTCCGGCTTCGTCATAATAGACTATTGGTATCTGAAACTTAGACTTTAGTCCCTCTCCGAATTTTACTCCCCTTCTACTGGATGTCGTAGCATGGCCATCTTCATCATAAGCTTGTCCGATAACAACCAGGCTAACTTCATTTTGACTAATAATATTATTTATTGATAAAAGATCATCCTCAAATGACTTGTGGATAACGACTCCATACGAACTCGCGATGATCCGCGCAGGATCACTTAGTGCCAGACCAATTCTTTTTTCTCCAGGATCTATTGCAAGAATTCTCATTTCTATTCTTCTACCTTAATACTTATTCTAAAAGGAATCCTTGGAATGTCCTGAATCCATCCAGGATGGATAGTAATGACATCAGGGGCATTTTGATAGTATTGCTGCTCTAATACTTGTATGACTTCATTTTTTGGTCTTCCTGAAGATAATGCTTTAATTTCATCCAAATTAATTGTCATTTTAATTATTCTGGATGCAGTCAGGCTGACATTAATACTTCCATCAGGATTCACCTCTTCGACGTTAATATTGGTGATGGTAATTTCACTTGATGCATAATAATTTTCAGGAAGCAAGGCATCAAGATAAGGTTTAGAATATTCCGCAAATTTTTCCATTGGAATGATGATGCTCATGACCTTTGCTCTCAATGAGAGGCTTAATACTTCCGATGGCGTATCTCCCGTTGGAAAATAATCTTCAAGTAGAATTGTGGCTATTTTCAACGTGTCAGGTAAAAATACTTCATCCGGTGAGAGAGAATTTTGGATTTGCAATTTTGCGCGATTTTTAAGTTCCCCTATGCAAAGTTGACGAAGATTATTCCGATCCGTTAGAGATGGGTACGATTTTCCGATATCAGATCCGCCAAAAATCGCTTCAGAGTTCCTTGCAGCCAGGCGTAGACCGAATGGTCCCAGGATAGCAGTTATTTCGCCAATTTCCGCGTTACCTGCCCCACCTGCTTCCACAGATTCGACCTGTAAACTCAATTTACTACCAGGTCCTGCTTGAATTTCCCCTGTTTCAATCGTGGTATATTCCTTTTTCTCATCCACTGAAGAACGCAGGGTCAAGCCTAATGGAATTGAGATTGTATCGCTCGTTAAATTATCAAAATCGATTTTCCCCTTGGCTTTTCCTGATGGAACATTTATCATACCGGTAGCTTTAGTTGTCTGAAATACTTCCACTTCAGTAATAGTAGGTGTCACAACCATTGGATTGGTTGCAAGTGGTAGATTTGTACTATTAATTTGTAAAGGTATTTGGATGGTTAGGTTTCTGACTGGAACCTTTATCTTTATTTCAGCTGAAGGAATAAAGAGTACGGCCAGGATAATAAGTGATACGATTCCTATTACCAGGCTTGCTTTTCTTGTCAATGGCAAGACTTGACTTTCCTTTATTCCAGTCTTTTGAAACGATGAACGATTATTTTTGGCCCGCCATACATTCTCTATAGATATATGATTAGCTCCCCATGGGAATCGCTGCGCGGAATCTAAATCATAAAAATGGTTGATTCCCACTTCTTTTAGTATGGAAGCCGCGGTGGAATTTTGAGTGACCACCCCACTTTCTTTCCCCTTTTGTTTTAATAACCGTTGAATAATAATTGCCTGTTTTTTATTCTGGAAAATTGATGATCCGGTTTGGTCGATTAATAAGACAGATCCGGCTTTCGAATGTATCAACTTTTCTTTTATGGAAAAGAGATTGTCAAATGCCTCAATTTGAATTAAATGGAGCTTCATAATAATAATAATTATACTTGAATGAGCTATTTATCCCCTTCTCCCAGTTCAAGTAATAATTCTGATTTCCAAAAATGCTTATTGAGATCCTGGCTAGTTTCATTATTAAGCTCTAGCAATTAAATAATGTCATTAATTAATCGTGATAGAGAACCCTTTTTAACATGAATTCTTATGATCCTACGACCTCTCGCTATGAGAGATTCATAATCACCAAGGGCTTGTGCCCGTTCGAGAACACCGAATTTGAGATCATCATATTTCAAATCGATATTCGGATCTCTGGTAAATTGAATGAACAATCCATTACTGGCTCCTCCCTTATGGATTTGTCCGGTTGAATGTAAAAACCGTGGGCCAAAACCTCTCGTTGTAGCAAAACTGGTTTTTAGTTGAATGTATTTTCGCAGTCTATTCAATGCATTAACATTTTGTTTCTCAGAAGGTAAATATGCATTTAATGCGACGTAATCGCCTTTTTGTCCTGAGGCGATAAACGTAACTACTAATTCCCTTATGGATTTAAGTTCGGAAAATTTATATGTTTCAGCAGCATAGACTTTGACATTCTCATCCTCCCAAACTACAGGTGGTTCGAGCAATTTACCCTTATATTTAAAATCATCTATTTTGTTTTTTGTTCGGTTCTTATTATCTTGAACATCCGGTTGGTCAAACGCATTTACCCGTAACACCGAGCACGCAACCGCAATCGCAAATTCCCATCTGAAAAATTCTTGAAATAAGTCCTCTTTTTGGTTCAATGTGAATACAATTACAGGTTGCTTTGTTCGTAATAGCTTTTGTATCTGTTTGTCAAATGATCCATTTAACCTCAAATAAACAGTTACCCGATCATTTCCCGAGTATTTTGCTGGAAGTGAAAAATCCTCCACGACCGGTAGAATTCCCAACCCGGATTTCCCGCTGCTTTCAGCAATGAGTTGTTCAAGCCAATTGCCAAATGGACGAATCTCTGAGTCAGTTAGTATGCTTACCTTGTCTCGCCCAGAAATCGCTGCCTGTCCCATGATCGCGCCCAGAACGAGTCCAGGATTCCTTCCGATCGGATCGGAGATTTTGCACTGAGTAGAAATTTCAGCCGACTTATTCAATAGATCATCCAAATTTACTCCAAGTAATCCTGCTGGAACTAGTCCAAAAGCTGTCAAAACTGAATACCTTCCACCGACATCCGGATCTGCAAGGAAAATCTTTCGAAAATTCCTGGATAAGGCAGTCTGTTCCAGCGGAGATCCCGGATCAGTTATTGCAATAAAGTGGTTGCCAATATTATGGCTAAATTCCTTTTTACATCTCTCCCAGAAATATTCCAAAAGTGCGGATACTTCACTTGTTCCACCTGATTTTGAAGAAACAATAAAAAGACTTGAACCAAGTTGAATATTTTTTGACAATGATCTTATTTGATCCGGATCTGTAGAATCGATAATTGTCATTTCTAGTCCGGTTTTTGAGCCGTATACTAATTGAAATACTTCTGGAGCAAGAGAAGATCCTCCCATCCCCAAAAGAAATATATGCTTAATACCAGAAGATAAAATTTCCTCCCGGAATTTCCCAATATCTGTAACAAGCTTTTTGGAGCTTGTAGGAAGATCCAGCCAACCCAGTCTATGTTTTATTTCATAAGCTGCATTTGGATCATCGGTCCAAATTGATGCATCGTGTTCATGAATCCGCTCGACAACATGATTTGATCCAAGGAGTTCAACCCGAAGTTTCACTTCTTCCCGAAGGCTACCGAGGTTGGATTGAAATTGTTTGCGTTTCGTCTCAATCCCTTCAATCAATTCATTGTATGAATCTGAAAAGATCTTTACCCCTTCGTTTTCCAATTCATTACCCACTAATTCAAGGGAGATACCTATCGTATCCAAATCCTTTACTATTTTATGCGCTTCTGACACATCTGTTGTGATCGTGATTTCAATATTGCCATGGTCAAGTACTTTTATAAGAGTGGCAGGCGGCACAGTATTAACTGTTGCTTTTCCAATTAACTCATCAACATATAGGACATCACTATATGCCGAATTTTTCGTACCTGTGCTTGCCCATAATGGTCGTTGCACCTGTGCGCCAGAACTCTTGAGCAATTCATATCGGGCAGAAGAGAATTCCTTGGAAAATACTTCATAGGCTATTCTGGCATTTGCAATAGCTGCCTTACCCATGAAACCGGCTAGCGTTTTTGCTTCTGAAGGGCGTGTTGAAGACATTTCTTGAAGCCTTTGATCAACTTTAGTATCCACTCTCGATACGAAGAAGGAGGCAACTGAAGCAATATGATATATTGGATTTCCATCTTTAATGCGTTTTTCCAAACCCGTGAAAAACGCATCAATTACTTTTTGGTAACGTGAAATTGAAAATATCAAAGTTACATTGACATTGATTCCATCTCTGATCAATTGTTGTATGGTATCCAGTCCTTCAATTGTGGCAGGAATTTTTACCATAATGTTCGGACGATTGTATGATTTCCATATCATCCTGGCTTCTTCAATCATTTTTTGCGAATCATGAGCTATAAGAGGGTTTACTTCTATACTTACATACCCATCTTTCATTTTAGATTGCTGATATAAAGATAAAAAAACATCGGCAGCTTTTTGAATGTCTTCCTTGGTTAATTGATCATAGATGCTGATCGAGCTGCAACCTGCGAGTGCCATTGGTAAAATTGCATCATCATAATCTGCCGTTCGGCTGATAGCTTGATTAAAAATGCTGGGGTTGGAGGTAACACCATAGACCTGGCCATCAGCGACCATATTGCCCAATGTTCCATTAGTTATTGTGCTGCGTTGAATATTGTCATACCAAATGGATTGCCCCAACGAAAATAATTGTTGACTTTTATTCATATTTACTCACTTAATATTTTGATTCTATGGATTTAATTTTGTTTACTCTTCTAATATAATTATCACCTTCGATAAATCTGGCAAATAGGAATGCTTTCACTATATCCTTAGCTAGTTCAGAGCCTATTATCCTTCCCCCCATACAAAGTACATTCATACCATCATGTTCCACACCCTGATGCGCAGAAAAGGTATCATGACACACAGAAGCATAAATTCCGGAAATCTTGTTGGCTGCTATACATACACCAACACCCGATCCGCATAATAAAATACCTCGATCTGCAGACCCGGAAATGATCGCCTCTCCCACTTTCTGTGCGTAATCAGGATAATCGGCTTTCACTTCCTCATATATACCTAAATCTAATACCTCATGACCACAAGATCTAACTGTTTCCACAACAACATTTTTTAATGAGAAGCCAGCATGGTCTGTTCCTATCGCTACGCGCATATTTTCACCGTAATCCTTCAAGCAGCTTCTCCGACTTGATTAGGATATTTTCAACTGTAAATCCGTAATTGGTGAATATTTCTGTGGCGGGTGCTGAAGCGCCATATCCTTCTATCGTAATTGTATCGCCTTCATCTCCAACCCATTCACGCCAGCCTTGAGCTGATCCAGCTTCTACAGCTAACCTTGCACTTAATCCTTTTGGCAATACTGCTTCCCGATATTCAGGGGACTGCTTTCGGAATAACTCCCAACTCGGGAATGAAATTAATCGAACGTTTATTCCTTTTTGAGTAAGTTTTTCCCCTGCTTCAAGAATTAATGAAACCTCTGACCCTGTCGCCATTAAGATAATATCCGGTCTCTTGGTACCCAGATCGCATAAAATATATGCTCCTTTTTCGAGTCCTGCGGCTGGTGAATAGATCTGTCTGTTCAATGTAGGCACAGCTTGCCTGGATAGGATTATCGCACATGCACTTTGAGGATTAGAAATGGCATATTTCCAGGTTGCGACGACTTCATTTGCATCGGCAGGTCGAATAACTGTCAGATTTGGAATAGCTCTTAAAGATGCCAAATGTTCTATAGGTTGGTGTGTAGGTCCATCTTCCCCCAGTCCGATTGAATCATGTGTATAGATCCAAATAGATGAAAGATGTGACAAGGCAGATAATCTTACAGCTGGCCGCATATAGTCCGAAAAGACAAGGAAAGTTGCCCCGAATGGACGAACTCCTCCATGATAAGCTAAACCATTAACAATGGATCCCATTCCATTTTCACGTACACCAAAATGAAAGTTTCTTCCAATGGGGCTGCCAGATTGGAAGTCAGGTGATTCTTTAATCTGGGTATTCGTCGATGGTGCCAAATCTGCAGATCCACCAATCAGCTCAGGGACTCTCTTAGCGAGTGCATTGATCACCTGACCCGACGAAGCTCTGGTTGCCATTCCTTTTTTATCTTCTGGAAAAACTGGTAAGTCTGATTGCCAATTATCCAATAATCTTCCTGTGATCCATCGGTTGAATTCTTCCCAGGATTCATGATACCTGTTCTTATATTCCAGCAACTGTTTGTTCCATTCGGATTCTGCCTGTTTACCTGTATCTATTGCTTTTCGGTACAAGGTGAGGGTGTCTTCAGGTATATAGAATCTAGGCTCGATCGGCCAATCTGCATTCTTTTTAGCCAGATCAAGTTCTTCGTTTCCCGGTGGTTCTCCATGCGCTTTTGCCGTATCCTGGCGGGTTGGTAAACCAAATCCGATATGTGTTCGGCAAATAATCAAACTCGGCCGTGGATCTTCCTTGGCTTTAACTATCGCATTATCTATTGAGTCGATGTCATTTCCATCTTCAACATGTAAAACATGCCAACCATAAGCAGCAAACCTTGATGCACGGTTTTCTGTAAAAGCAAGATCTGTTGATCCTTCTATCGTTATCCGATTATCATCATATAAGTATATTAATTTTCCAAGTTTAAGATGGCCTGCCAGAGAAGCTGCTTCAGATGAAACACCTTCCATGAGATCGCCATCTGTCACTATTGCATATACGAAGTGATCGATTATTTTACTGTCCGGTCGGTTAAAAATCTCTGCAAGGTGAGCCTCAGCAATTGCCATCCCCACACCATTTGCGAAACCCTGCCCAAGTGGTCCAGTAGTAGTTTCTACACCAGGAGTTAGTCCATATTCCGGGTGTCCCGGTGTGAGAGAATTCCATTGCCTGAAACGCTTAAGTTCTTCAAGTGAGAGATCATATCCGGTCAAGTGTAATAATGCGTACAGAAGCATGGAACCGTGTCCACCAGAAAGGATGAAACGGTCCCGGTCAAACCACTTTGGATTAGTTGGATTATGTTTTAGGTGCCTGGTCCAAATGGTATAAGCCATAACAGCTGCTCCCATTGGTAAACCCGGGTGCCCTGAATTTGCCTGTTGAACACCATCCACCGCCAGGAATCGGAGTGTATAGATTGCTTTATTGTGAATTTCCCGCTCATTTAGCATAATGACCTCGATAATTTCGATTTTATTTAATTTTACCATGCTATAAAATCAAAAGACCACCTGGAGATATTAAAATATATTATTTCGAAAAATAAAATGAGCCTTTCGGCTCATGTTCTAAAAAACTATACATTCGGTGGATAATTTATTTCAGTTAGTAATTCTTTGATTTGTATTTCATTTGCCGGGTTGTCAAAAGTAATAGTAACTTTTTTAGAATTTTGATCCCCTTCCACTGATTGCACACCAGCTATCTCGCCAACTTCCGTCTCTATCGTGTGAATACAATGGCCGCAAGAAATATTTGGTATTGTATAAGTAATGGTTTGCATAGTCAATTCCTCTCTCAATGCATTAATTTTACATCCCCATTCCATCTTCTGGAATATCCAGGCTTATACAATCTGCCCATGCTTGACATGCACATTATTCGATCTTACACTAATTATAGAGATCAAGAAGGAAAAATTATGAAACAAATTAATCCTCCAGGTTCAAAACCTTTATCGGGGAAGACGGTACTTATCACTGGCTCTGCTAGACGTATTGGCCGAAGTCTTGCTTTAACCGTGGCTCACGCTGGTGGAAATGTCGTTATACATCATGGTCATTCACCCAAATTAGCACAACAAACCCTTACAGAATTAAATGCCCTGGGAGCAGTTGCACATATAGTAGCAGCTGATCTATCTGACCCAAATCAGGCAGCGGAACTATTTTATAGAGCCAGTGCTTATGGCCCAATATTTGCTTTAGTCAATAATGCCGCAATTTTTGAACCCATATCCTTCCTCACAACAACCATCGAGGATTGGCAAAAGCATATCAACATAAATCTCACAGCCCCAATGCTAATCTCTCAAGCCATGGCACGGGAAACACCGCAAAAAGAAAAAGCCAGGATTGTTAATATTCTGGATTGGCGGGCTTTACGTCCGGGAGTGGAACACTTTCCGTACACGATTTCTAAATCGGCATTGGTTGCCATGACTCAATCCATGGCCATTTCATTGGCTCCGCGAATTCTTGTAAATGGCCTGGCATTAGGCGCTGTCCTCCCTCCTGTAGATCAACCCAAGCAGCCAGATTTGATAAAAAGTGTACCAGTGAAACGTTGGGCAACTCTCGAAGAAGTCGGTGAAGCCTTGTTATTTTTACTTACCGGACCAGAATATATCACCGGTGAGATTATTCATATTGATGGGGGAAGGCACCTCATCTAAAAGAATGGAGAATTAATGGATCAAATCATTATTAAAGATATACTCGCCAGGGGAATAATCGGGGTAAATGATTCTGAACGGCTGCATCCCCAGGATATTTTGGTTAATGTTGTGATATTTACGGATACTACTAAAGCAGGTCTTAGTGACAATATAAACGATAGCGTAAATTATAGGACCATTACAAAACAAGTAATTTCCCTGGCAGAAACAGCTCAACGATTAACTGTAGAAGCATTGGCAAACGATATAGCATTGCTAATATTTACTGTACCATTTGTTAAGGGGGTCCGTGTTCGGGTGGAAAAACCAGGGGCTGTCAGGTTTGCAAAATCTGTAGGTGTAGAGATCGAACGTTGGCTAAAAGAGTGACATTACCGCAAAACCGTAATGTGATACTACTGATCGGATCCAACATTGATCCAATCAGTAATATAAAACGGGCGATCAAAGAAATTAGCGGCGTAATTCAAATAAATAATCGGTCCTCCTTGTGGGAAACCAAGCCGATCGGTGCAAAGGGTAATAATTTCTTTAATCTGGCTCTCTCAGTATCTACATCCTTGGATTTTGATCAGCTTAAATTCGAAGTATTACGCAATATTGAAGTTCATCTTGGTCGGATAAGGGTTTCTGATAAATATGCTCCTCGCACAATAGACATCGACATAATTCTTGATGGCGATATGATCGTTGATATCAATATTTGGCAGCTCGCTTATGTAGCTGTACCCGTAGGTGAATTGGTTCCGGGACTGATCCGTTTTGAAACGAATCAAACCTTGGAAGAGGTTGCTGCAATATTAATAAAAAATAGCTGGATTAAAAAGCATCCAGCTAAAATTCTTCAATAAACATGTCTATATATGCAATGGCTCGGCAGCCCTTGAAATATTATCAAGGAATTCCATTCTGGTCGCCATGTTAGTTCTAAAATATCCGTGAACTGCAGATGTAGTCATTCTGGCATCATGTTTTTTTACACCCCGCATCATCGAACAAAGATGCAGGGCTTCCACTACTACAGCAACACCTCGAGGTTTAAGTAGCTCATTAATAAAATCTGCTATCTGACTCGTCATTCGTTCCTGAACTTGAAGTCGTCGTGCAAACATTTCGATAACCCTGGGAATTTTTGAAAGTCCGATCACTTTTCCATCGGGAATATAAGCGATATGCGCTCTACCGATGAATGGCAGCATATGGTGTTCACATAAGCTATAAAATTCAATATCGCGAACAATCACCATCTGGTCATATTCCACATCGAAAATGGCGTTATTCACCATCCCTACTGGGTCCATGCGGTATCCTCCCAGTAGTTCAATGTACATACGTGAAACCCGCTCAGGGGTATTGAGTAATCCATCGCGACCTGCATCTTCCCCAAAAGCTTCAAGCATTGATTTTACAGAAGCTTTTATCCGCTCATGATCTATTCCATCACCTGGAATTAACTGAGCCGCTTTTAATACATTATCTGTGTCACCAAACATGTCTGCCTCAAAAAACATACATTTATTCGTTATAAGGGCAGAGATCTCTGCCCACATAACATACAACATCTAATATTTTTAATTTATAGCTATAATAATTATCCAACTTCAGGAACGATCAAACCATAAGTTCCATCACGGCGGTGGTATAAAACACTAATGCTATTAGTGCCCATATTGTAGAAAACAAAAAAATCTTCATGACCTAACAAGGTCATTTGTTCAATAGCTTCCATCTCATCCATGGGTACCATATGGAATGCTTTGCGACGCATGATCACCGGTTTTTCTTGAGCTTCAACTACTTCCGGTGCAAATTCATTCACTTCTGCAGCTGATCGACCGTCCCCACGGCCTTTGAAGTGTTTCCCTTTATATCGTTCAATTTGCCTTTGCATTTTTTCAAGGGCGGTATCGTAAGCTTCAAATATATCATCCGCCCTTTCTTCAGTTCGTAATATAAACCCTTTACCACGGATGGTAATTTGTGCTACCTGCCTGTCAGCAGCGCTTCGTGCAGATTTGGAAAACGCCAGATCGACTTTGACTTCATCCATATTTGTAAGCATTCGGTCAAATTTTACAGCCTTTTTTTCCACATATTCTTTTATGCGATCTGTAATTTCCATATTCTTGCCAAATATTTCCATTTTTGTGGCCATATTACCTCCTGTTTGTTTTATTATTACAATTTTCGCTTATATTGAAGTAAACTTCAAGTAAATATTTTACCTATCATTGTACGAGCCACTGATAAACCATATACATTTCTTGCATCCGCTTTTTTTAGTTCAAACGCACAGGCGTCCATGGTTGATCCTGTAGTGATCACATCATCTACAATTAAGTTATTCTTGTCATTACAAAGCCAGGGTTAGCAGAGAACGCATCTTTTACGTTTTGTTTGCGTTCCTCTGCTTTAAATTCAATTTGTGTTACAGTCTCTTTTTTCCGTAGGATTGCTTTTGAGCTAAAAGGAATATTCAAAATGAGTGCCAATGGAAAAGCGATCAATGCTGACTGGTTATATCCCCTTTCTCTTCGGCGTTTCTTTCCTAAAGGAACAGGAAGGATAAGGTCAATATCCCAGTTATTATTTGAGAAGTGATCTGCACACTTTTGTCCCAAGATTTCCCCCACTCCAAGATCATTATTATATTTCAAACTATGCAATGCATTTCTAATCTCTCCCTGGTATATATAGATCGACCTTAATTGAGTGTAACTGGGGCGATCATTTAAGCATTTTTCGCAGATCTCCCCCTTCTCTATTGGATAGCCACAAATCTGGCAAATTTGATTTTGCATTGAGATTAATTGATGGTCACATGATGAGCACCACTGTTCGCCAATTTTTCCACATCCGCTGCATGCCGGTGGAAAAATCCAATCCACAACATCCCAAAATAAATGGTAATAAAAATAGGTGAAGCGTTTCATCGGTTCACCTTCATTATGGAATAATAATATTAATTATTTAAACATTCCGCCAAGAGCTGAATGCATGAGCTTCATGGCTGCCGGTGTCAACAAAACGATCATCAATGATGGGAATATAAGAAGACCCATTGGGATCAGCATTTTAATTGGCGCTTTTGCAGCTTCTTCTTCTGCATATTGGCGGCGTTTGATACGCATTTGATCCGATTGAATACGCAGGACTTTGGCCATGCTTACGCCTAATTGTTCACTTTGAATAACAGCAGCTACAAAGCTGGTCATTTCAGAAATTCCAATTCTTTCGGCCATATCCCGCATTGCTTCGCGCCTCAATTTGCCAAGTTGTATTTCACGGATCACCCTTCCAAATGAAAGAGATAACTCATTGGTCCATTTCTCGGCTACTTTTGCCATTGCCGCATCAAATCCAAGTCCTGCTTCGACACAAATAGTTAACAAATCTAGTGCATCTGGTAATCCCAGACGAACTTCTTTCTGTCTTCTACTAATTTTGCTTTGCAACCATAATTGTGGAAAATAAAAACCGATCACAGAAAATGCGACCACAAGTAAAGTAATTCTACCAAGAGGCCATTTTGAATTAGCTACCGAAAACACGAGGATCAGTAATCCCCCGAATAATGCAGCACCACCAAATTGAAGAAGTAAAACCATGCTGGGTTCCATTCTTCCAGGGTTTCCAGCAAGCTCAAGCTTTTTTTGGGTATTTTGCAAAGCGTTTTGTGGTGTGAAACGTGTTGCGATTTCACCCATTTTTCTAGCTAGTGGTATGATAATACGCTCTGAAAACGGCTGGGCCATTTCAAGGTCTTCAAGATTTACTGTTCCATCCAGGGTTGAAAAGTCCTGAAGGCGGCGTTCAAGAATATTATCGGTACTAGGAGTTCGTACACCAATTACAATTAATACAATTGCTCCAATTATTACGAGCACTCCAATTCCAATTAGAATTCCCATGTTTCGCTTACCTCCTTCCGATAAAAGGTACTATACCTCAATCGTTGCTATCTTTGTCATTACGAAATAACCACTGATGATCATTAATCCGCCAACGCCAAGTGCAATATAACCACAAGGAAAACTTTCAGGTTTGAAAAATTCCATCATGTATTCCCTATTCAAGAAATACAGTATGGCAATAACAATAACAGGCATGAGGGAGAGAAATTTTCCAGAATACATCACCTGGGATGTTAATACCCGAATTTCACCTTTGATCCTAATTCTTTCTCGTATAGTATGCGAAATGGTATCCAGGATCTCTGCCAGGTTTCCACCTACTTCCCTTTGAACATTCATAGCAGTAACTACGAGATCAAGGTCTTCACTTGGAATTCTTCTACATAGATTATCCAACGCTTTTTCAGTTTGTACGCCCAACTGAATTTCTTGGACCACCCGGTGAAATTCATCAGAGATTGGAGCAGGAAGTTCGCGGCTGATCGCTTCCATGGCTTGAAGATTTGAGTACCCAGCCCGTAATCCGTTCACCATTAGATTAAGCATATCTGGTAATTGTGAGTCAAATCTGATCAATCGTCGAGATTGCTCTCTTTTAACATACATCCTGGGAAGGAAAGCTCCTAAAACAGCCCCAATTATTGCAACCAACCAGACCTTTCCACCCAACATGAAAGCCACTAAACCAACCAGAAAAGCCGCAATGACCATAATTCCAATATATTCCCCTGGCTTCAGTTTTAAGTCTGCCCTGGCTAATTCCTTGGCAATACGATCTCCCCAGGAAGATTTTTCAACCTGTTTTGTGATCCATTCAGTTAATGGTGCTTCTTTGACGGCTTCTGTAATTTGTGTGTATTGTTGTTCATTTTCAATGTATCGACCCAGGCGTTCTTCAACCAGCGTTCGGCCGCTGGAAATGGATATTACAACGCCAATAACTAATAGAATTAACGCTGCACCGCTTCCAATCATCAATAATAATGTTAGAGCATCCATAGCTTTAGCCTTTGATAATATTCTCAGAAAATCCTGAGATTATTTCCTTGTACCCGCACCAATACCAAAGATTTGGGGAGGTAGGCGAATTCCAGTCGCTTCAATCTTGTCCATGAACTTTGGTCTCAATCCGGTCGGTTTTAATCTACCAACGACACGGCCATTGTCATAACCAGCCAAATCAAAGGCGAAGATATCCATTGTTGTAATAACTTCACCTTCCATGCCACAGACTTCGGTAATACTCGTGATCTTCCTGGTTCCATCCCTCATCCTATCCTGATGTATGACCATATCAACAGCAGATGAAACCTGTTCTCTGATCGCTCGGACTGGAAGGTCCATACCAGCCATCAACACCATGGTCTCAAGACGCGCAAGTGTATCCCGGGGACTGTTTGAGTGCAGAGTGGTCATGGATCCATCATGACCTGTATTCATTGCCTGTAACATATCGATGGCAGCCTCATCACGGATCTCTCCTACAACAATTCGGTCCGGTCGCATTCGGAGGGCATTGATCACAAGTGCCCGAATGGTTACTTCCCCTTTACCTTCAATATTGGATGGTCGGGATTCAAGAGTGACCACATGCTCCTGCCGAAGTTGTAATTCTGCCGCATTTTCAATTGTTATGATCCGTTCATCGCTAGGAATAAAACCGGAAAGAATATTTAATAGAGTAGTTTTACCCGAACCGGTACCGCCTGAGATGACTATATTTAGCCTGGATTCTACACATGCCTTCATGAATTGAACAGATTCGATAGTTGCAGAACCAAATTGGACCAATTGTTCAATTGTGATTGGATTTTTGGCAAACTTTCGGATAGTGAGTACTGGACCGATTAGTGAAATAGGAGGTATTACTGCATTTACGCGGGAACCATCTGGTAAACGGGCGTCAACATATGGGCTGGATTCATCAATTCTACGCCCCAATGGAGCAACGATTCTGTCAATAATCCTCATAACATGCTCATTACTTTCGAAGCTATTTGAAACCCGGAGAATTTTACCTGCACGTTCGATATATAGTTTCTTCGCCCCGTTTACCATGATTTCAGTTATGGTCGAATCTTCCAAAAGAATTTGAAGTGGCCCAAAACCAAGAATTTCTGCGGTTATTTGTTCAAATAATTTGATTTTTTCGGGTTTCGATAGAATAATATTTTCTTCACCCAATATCTGCTCAAACAAAGTCCAAATTGTTTTTTTAACTTCTTCAACTTTAGTTACGTCTGTATTGGGATCCATCTCACCCAATAATTTATTTTGCACACGGGTTTTTAAATCGATCAATGTATCAGAATTTCCAGCAGCGATAAATGGTGCAACGCGTCTTGCTCCCAGGGGGGAGGTCGCCGGTTTTTCCCCCGTTTGTCGCAGGGTATCGGTTGAGGTTGTTCCTTGACCCGAATTTAATCTTTCTAATATCGAGGGCATATTGATTACTCCAATTTACTTCCGTAACGAACGCTCAAAATCGTTTGAGTCAGATTTATTTATCTTTTCTTTTATTGTTTCAACGAGTCCACTAATAGCTTTTCCTATTGGTTGGATTTTATTATCAACCATGAAAGGAACACCACTATTAACAGAATTGACGACTATTTTCTCTTCCAGCGGGATAACTGCAACTATTTCTTGTTTTAGGCTTTCACCTACGCGTTCTGGTAAAAGTGATATTCTTTTATCATTCTTATTCATTACACAAATGACACGTGCTCTTCCTATTTGGAATTGATCGATAAGGGTAAGAAACGATTTTGCATTTTTTATTGCCGGGATTTCCTGTGTAACTACCAAAACAATCACATCTGAAGCATCCAAAGCGGATATAACTGTTTCAGTGAGGTGGGTCTCAGTATCAATTACAATGTAATTATAAATCGTTTTTAGGAACTTTATCACATGGATAAATTGTTCCGGGTTTACCTGTTCAGCCATTTCAGGCCTTGGTGGGGCTGCAAGAATATGCACACCGGATTTTTCGTGAAGGATCAGTACTTCTTCGACGATTTCAGGATCGAGTTCACTAGCCCGCGGGGTTAGATCAAGAATTGTATTTCGAGGTTGTTCGTTGTGAAAAACAGCTACATCGCCATATTGCAAATTACCATCTACAATGACTACTTTTGATTCTGGACTCTGTAAAGCTACTGCCAAATTCGTCGCAATAGTGGTTGTTCCGACCCCCCCTTTTGGACCATAAACTGTTATTACTTTCCCGTGTGTAAGCGTCGCTCCAAATTTGCCTCCACTCCCCGATTGGAGTTTTTGGACCAGGGCAATTTTGGCTTTCTCTTCGGCAGCCATTTTTCCGACCTGGTGTATTGTACTGATCAGTTCATCGACTGTTGGTGGTTTTGATAGGAAAGCTCTCGCACCAGCCATCATGGCTCGTTGCATATATTTGGGATCATTTTGAACTGACAAAATTACTATTTGAGTAAATGGAATTTTCTTACGGATCGCCTCAGTTGCCTGAATTCCATCCATATCAGGCATGTTAATATCCATTAATATGACATCAGGTTGCGTTTCGCTGGCTAAGTCCAGACCTTCTACTCCAGACCTTGCAGCTCCAACAACCTCTACGTCACTTTCGAATTGTAGTAATTTCCGGATGTTCTCCCTTGTTTCTGGATTATCATCCACGATTAATATCCGGATTTTATCGCCATCAGCCATAAAACAACTCCGTAACGTTTAAAATTTATTTAACCATTAAACATACCAAAAGCCTGCTATGAACAGGCTTTTCTATAATGACAATCCCCTTTATTTTCATAAAAACCTTTGTCATATTTTATTTAGGCGTTGGAGCCGCGCCAATATTAACATTTGGCAAATTCAATGAGGTTACAACTGGTTCAAACCCATAAGGTTGCTTGGCTGGTAAGGGGATGCTATAAGTGTCCATTGTGTATTGTAATGTGACCGCATCTGTCTTGATTCTTTGTTCATCTCCAGCTCCACGCAAAGCCAGGTTCATTTCAACTCCGCTATACATCAAATAATTCAAGGTAACGGCATCCTGTGGGGTAACCACTAATGAGATCATAAGTGGTTTTTTGGGTTCAGCTGGTGCTTGTGGTTGATTTCCAGGCGCAGGGGTAGGAGTTACAGCAGTTTGAGCAGCAACAGATGGCTGAGTTAATGGGAATTCACCAACATGAAGGACTATCACGTCCTGGAGAATGGTCTGGCTGACAATTCTAGGTCTTTGAGGTTCAGACGGTATTAAATATACAGGTTGGGCAAGGGTTTGATCTTGTTCAGCTCTTCCCTGGACTGCGTCAAGCCCTAAAGCTTTCGTAAATGCCACAAGTGATGGACTCTCCGGGCTTCCTGGTGGGGGAACAACACCAGCGGTGATATTTGGTAATCGGGATTGAAAACTGCTATCCATATCGACAAACATCATGGTCGCAATAACATTTACGTGATCACCGGGCTGTGCACCATACCCTACACTTGATAATGGACTGATGATCGGAATCGATACAGCTACCATTCCATTAGGTATTTGGAAAGAAGCTAGAGATCCTTCAGCACCATCAGAGATCAAACTGCTGGTAATAGGTACTTTTGCCTCGAGATCCATTTTTGCCCTTTTACCGACTAATTCATTGACGTCACTGTAAAACACGCCAGGAACTAATAATTTTTTAGGGTATGGAACGGAAGTGAGAACGTCTGCAGTAAGGACAGTCCCATATGGGATCGGTTGAATGCTGACCACAATATTCGACATTTCCTCGGCAGGTGCGGGAGTGGCCACCGCAGCTTTTTGGCCTTGAGTTCTCGGTCGAAGCACTAATAGATAAACAGCAGCAACCCCCAAAATTAATAACAAAGCGATATAAATGAAAATCCGCCCTCTTTGCTTAGATCCTTGTGCCATAAACGCCTCCCATCACCTACTAAAAATTCCTCAATATTGCAATCATACGCAAACTCGTTTTAAAAGTCAAGTTTAGTAACACATATTTACAGATGCAAGCATCTTGCCAAACGAGAATATTGGTTAGTTACGTAAAAGACCCTGCCTTCCAGCAGGGTCTTTTACGTAAGACCAATTATGAATTGCGTATTACAAAAAATTCTGTTTATAGACCATTAACGATGCTGCTGAAAATGTTACCAATGGCGGGTCCTAACAGGGCTAAAATAACAATTACAACCACTGCGACTAAAACAAGAATTAACGCGTATTCAACAAGGCCCTGACCTTTTTCTTTCTGTTCGATCATCATAGTTTTCACCTCCTTCCGATTCATAAAATAATTTGTTTCAATGAACTTATTATAAGTGAATATTGTTGCAATACAACCTTCATACATTACAGAAACCTTACAGAAGAAGGAGGTATTCACCCAGCGAGGAATTGCAATATTCATACCTTATTGAAACTTACAAATAAAGTATACGTATATATTGTTAGAACTGTCAATTATTACTATAATGTTAGAATACAAGCACCATTATCAGCTAATGAAATGTTAGAGGAGGATAAATGAGCGACATGTTCGACAAAGTCACATCTCAACAGGATATTATTAAGAAATTATTAAGCAAAATTCCAGGATTCAGCGGATATATTGAACGCGAAAATCGGCGTTCTTCAGATAAAATCTTAAGAGATACTATTTCTTCCAGACTTGAAGATGGTTGGAAACGAATATCCAGTCTACAGAGGGACCTACTCAACCAGGGTGAGATTCGGATGATCGATGATCTTGAGGCTGCAGCAATAAAATTCCGCCAAGTGATCGATCGAATTAAGAAAGCATCTTACGGATATAGCGGATTCTTTGATGCAGTTAAGATCAATGAAACTGAACTTGCTCTGATCTACCAATATGACCTTTCAATTATGGACCAAGTGGATGTAGCAAACAAAGCTGTTGATACGGTTGAGACATCCATTGGAACAGATGGATTACCAGCCGCGATCAGAAACCTGGTTTCTGTTGCTGACCAATGTGTTATCGCTTTTGATAAACGAGCCGAAGTAATCACCGGCATGAACGCTGTATCATAAATATCAATTTTGGAACACGGAGAATAAGACATGGCAAGAATATTTGATGTTGTTGAATATGCGAGTGAGATGAACGATGAAATCGTCCATCGCTTTCCTGAAGTAGGTGTTGCAGATCTGCGTATCGGTTCACAAATAATCGTTCGCGAATCTCAACAGGTTGTGTTTTTCCGGGATGGAAAAGCTCTGGATACATTTGGCCCTGGCAGACACACGATCATAACCGCCAACATACCAAAATTGATAGATTTTGTAGGAAAAGCTTTTAATGACCGTACTCCATTCACTGCCGAGGTTTACTACGTCTCAATGCGTGAATTTGCTGATCGAAAATGGGGCACTCCTCAACCGATAATTGTCCGGAACCCAGGTATGGGATTAGGAGTTGCCTTACTACAAGGGTTTGGATCATATAGTTTACAGGTCAAAGACCCACAACAATTCGTTGTCCAAATTTGTGGCGCACAGGGTGTTTACCGAATGGCAGATATTGAGAATCGGCTGCGCACCATGCTTCTTTCCAAGCTGCAAGATCTACTAGGAGAGACAGCCGGAAAAAACTCTGTCGTCGAAATGATAGGGCTGACTGAAGAACTAGGAGCCGGTGTAAGGGCGAAAGCGCAAGATGACTTTGCTGCCATCGGCTTGACCTTAAAATCATTCTACATTGGAAATTTAAAGCCATCCGAGAAATCTGCCGAAGAACTGCGCGCAATGGGCATGCTGGATATGCAAACATATACCCAATTACAAGCCGCAGATGCGATGCGTGATGCTGCCCAAAACCCAAGTGGTGGCGCAGGTTTAACAGCAGGAATTGGCGCTGGTATGGGAATTGGAAACGTTCTAAGCCAATCTCTTCAAGGGGTAGGAGCTTCAGGAGGTTCCAATTCATCTAAGCAAAATGCAAATAATGGTGGTTCCAATGGAATTCCTGATGTAATGACCCCTTCTGAGGCAGCTGGGATTCTAAAAGTTTCCGAAGAAGATGTTTTAGCTGCAATTAATGCTGGAGATTTAAAAGCCCGCAAGATTGGCTCTGCGTTTCGTATCAGCCGCGAAGCTGTTGAATCCTTCTTGAAAGGGTAGAAGAAAATACTCAAAATTAAACAGTACTGGATACGATTTTCCGGTACTGTTTTTTTTTACACATTCATTGGTAAATTAGGCTTGACAAAAATAATGCATGATAAAATATATATATATGAACGTTAATCCTGACAGGTAGGAGTGTAGATGAAACTTCACGAATATCAGTCCAAGCAGGTTTTATCGCGTTATAACGTCCAAATACCCAGGGGGAGTGTTGCACAAACAGCATATGAAGCAAAACAAATAACTGAAGAATTAGGTACAAGGGTGGTTATTAAAGCCCAGGTGCTAGTCGGCGGAAGAGGAAAAGCCGGCGGAATAAGAGTAGCCAATAACCCCAAAGAAGCTGAGGATCTGGCAACATCTATATTAAGTATGGATATTAAGGGATTACCAGTTCGAAGAGTCTTGGTGGATGAAGCCATCACGTACGATCAAGAAATTTTTCTTGGAATCACGAATAGCAGAATTACTGGCACACCAGTAATGATTGCATCCGGATCAGGGGGCGTGGATATTGAAGAAATTGCCAGAAATTCACCTGAAAAAATAATTAGTGTTTTCATTCACCCATTACTGGGCTTAAGAGACTATCAAACCAGAGATCTGGCAAGTGGAATTGATCTTCCCCATCAATACTGGAGACAATTTCAGGAAATTTGCTTGGGATTATGGTTGGTATTTTATGATCTTGATGCAACACTTGCCGAGATTAATCCTTTAGTGATCTCTTCTGATTCCAAATTGGTCGCCCTGGATGCAAAAATAAATATTGATGAAAATGCTTTATACAGACATAGCGATCTGAGCGAATTAAGGGATTTGGATGTAGAGGACCATTCAGAAATAGAAGCTAGAAAATACGGATTGTCTTATATCAAGTTAGATGGAAAGATAGGCTGCCTGGTAAATGGTGCTGGATTATCCATGACCTTAATGGATATGATCAAATACTATGGTGGTACTCCGGCCAATTTCCTGGATATTGGCGGTGGAGCGAGTTCAGAAAAGGTCTCTGCAGCAATGCGAATCCTGATCAATGATCCTTCGGTCAATACAATTTTGATTAATGTCTATGGAGGAATAACAAGGTGCGATGAGGTGGCAATAGGGATCCTGCATGCGTTGCAATCCCATTCAAAGAATATTCCGATTGTTGCCAGACTGGTAGGAACCAACGCACCGGCAGGGAAAAAATTATTAAACGATGCAAACATACTCACTTTGAGTACATTGACTGAAGCTGCAAAAAAAGCCGTCGAAATCTCAACCGGGAGGGTGTAATGAGCATCCTGGTCAATAAAAATACAAAGATAATTGTTCAAGGCATTACTGGAGAAGAAGGTTTATTCCATGCGGCACAAATGCAGGAATATGGGTCAAACGTCGTTGCCGGGACATCTCCCGGAAAAGGTGGCGAGTGGGTATTGAATGGAAAACTTCCTGTATTTGATTCTATGCGGTTAGCTATAGATGCAACTGGTGCAAATACATCAGTTGTTTTTGTTCCAGCACGACACGCATTAGATGCCTTACTTGAAGCAATCGATTCTGGTATTCCTTTGGTCATTTGTATTACCGAAGGAATACCAGTTCAAGATATGATGAAGGTTAAATATTATGGTGATCAGAAGGGTACCCGGATTATTGGTCCCAATTGCCCAGGGGTTTTGACTCCTGGTGAGTGTAAAGCAGGTATCATTCCGGGAAAAATTAAGAAATCAGGAAATATTGGAGTGGTTTCTCGCTCTGGGACGTTAACTTATGAAGTATTAAATTCCCTGGATGACAATGGTTTGGGTGCCAGTACCTGTGTCGGAATTGGCGGTGACCCGATCCTGGGGTCCAACTTTATCCAAATATTGGGGTTGTTTGAAGAAGATCCACGCACTGAAAGAATATTACTCATTGGTGAAATTGGCGGGACTGATGAGGAGCAAGCAGCGGAATTTATTGCTAATTCTGTAACTAAACCTGTCCTTGGAATGATCGCTGGTGTATCTGCGCCTCCTGGAAAAAGAATGGGACATGCAGGAGCAATTATTGAAGGTCTCAACGGAAAAGCATTATCAAAAATAATTGCCCTCGAAAATGTCGGTGTGAAAATGGCGCATGACCCAGATGAACTAGTTGCCTTCTTAAAGTAAAAAGAGCGCACTAAGTGCGCCCTTCTAAGTTTCGTAAAATTACTATTTCATGCGAGGATCTATGTAGCGAACCGCATCGCCCACTGTCTTAATTGTGCGGGCATCATCATCACCAATATTTAAGTTAAATTTCTCGCAAAAACCATCAATTAGAAAAAACTGGTCCATGGAATCTGCTTTTAAATCCTCAATGAATTTCGTTTCTAAAGTAATATCTTTCGCATCAATCTTCATAACTTCTGCGATAACCTCTTTTACGCCTTCAAACGAACTAGTCATTACCAACCTCCAGTTAAATGAATGTTATCACTTTGAATGAATTTTATCTTTCCTGTCAATTCTGTCAAGTAAGTCATAGAATAATTGACACATGATATTGTAAAGGTTAAGATTATTCACATAAAGGAACACCAATAACACATGAAAGATACCAGGGTAATTAAACGAAAAACTGATCATATCCAGATAAATCTGCGGAAAGATGTAAGTTCAGACCTTACCTCCGGATTGGAACATTACCATTTTTTACATAATGCATTACCTGAAATTAATCTACAAGAAATTGATCTTTCCACAAAGTTCCTTTCAAAAGTATTAAATATTCCCCTGATAATTTCATCAATGACCGGGGGTACTGAAGAAGGTCAAAAAATAAACCGTACTCTGGCACATGCTGCTGCTCATTTTGGCATTGCGATGGGGGTCGGTTCACAACGAGCTGCGATTGACAATCCCGAAGCAATGGATACGTTTCGAGTCCGGGATATTGCGCCAGATATATTGTTATTTGCCAATCTTGGAGCAGTTCAACTTAATTATGGCTATTCTATAGACCAGTGCCGGAGTGTGGTCGATTCTGTAAGGGCGGATGGCTTGATCCTTCATCTGAATCCCCTCCAGGAAGCGCTCCAAGCAGAAGGAGAAACTAACTTCTCCGGACTATTATTAAAGATCGAATTGATCTGTAAACATCTAGGAAAACCAGTGATCGTAAAAGAAGTTGGCTGGGGAATCTCCGAACGAGTTGCCGTTCAACTAATTAATGCCGGTGTAAGCGCAATTGATGTAGCCGGCGCTGGGGGTACCTCATGGTCGCAAGTGGAAATGCACCGATCCGATTCGAAATCAATTCAGCATATAGCTGCGGATTTTAAATCCTGGGGAATTCCGACAAGTGAAGCAGTCCGGTTAGTTCACAGAAGCCATCCAAAACTTCCAATTATTGCCTCGGGTGGAATTAGAACCGGGTTGGATATAGCTAAATGTATCGCCCTTGGTGCCAACCTGGGTGGAATTGCTGGTCCATTACTTCGCGCAGCAGCCATATCAGATGAGGAGTTGCACACTTTGATTGATGAGATAAAAACTGAATTGGCAATTACAATGTTTGGGGTAGGCGCTCCAAATATTCATTCATTACAAAAAGTTCCGATCATTTTCGGTTAACATTCTAGAGGATTATGGAAGCATTTTTTACTAAGCGTCCCATTATTGCAGAAATTCTTGCTCAGGTAGAAACGCAGTGTTACTCAGCAGTCCAGGAACAATTTTCTCCGGAAACTCAACCCCTCAAGGACATGTTGAAATATCACCTGGGGTTTGATGATTCTTCAACCACGAAGAAGGGAAAACGAATTAGGCCACTCCTTGTCTGCCTGGCTACACATCTATGTGGCGGAAATTGGCATAATGTACTTCCGGCAGCGGTGTCAATCGAGTTGATCCACAATTTTTCCTTGATCCATGATGATATTCAGGATCAAAGCCTGACCCGGCATGATAAAGATACACTTTGGGTAAAATATGGATCTGCCCAGGCGATCAATGCAGGTGATGCATTATTCAGTTTGGCTTTGGATGAAATATGGAAACTAACGAAACCTTTTCCGATCGAGACTGTGTCTGAATGCAGCCAGATCCTTACCTCCACGTGTATAAAACTCACTGAAGGTCAATACCTTGACATTGACTTTGAAAGTCGTGCCGATGTTACTCTGGATGAATACCAATCCATGATCGAAGGTAAGACTACGGCATTAATCGCCGCTTGCACACGGCTTGGAGCTCTACTTGGGACTGGTGATCGAAACACGATCGATAATTTCGAATTATTTGGTAAATATCTCGGATTGGCTTTCCAGATCATTGATGATTATCTGGGAATTTGGGGGGACACTGCACGACTAGGGAAATCAACCAGTAGTGACCTGATTTCCGGAAAAATGACATATCCGGTTGTCCTTGCAATAAAAAATAATCAGGACTTTGCTAAACGATATAAAATTGGAAAAATACAAACAGAAGAAATTCCATCAATATTGGATATGTTGGAACAATCTGGAATATCCGAAAAAACAGTCAACCAGGCGGATGATTATACAAGCAAAGCAATCTCATATTTGCAATCTGCGGCAGGGACTCATCAGGATATCCAGGTTTTATTGGACCTGACTTACTGGCTATTAAGACGGGAAGTATAAAAGGTTTAAAGATGTCCTTGACAACCAAGGTTGGCATTCATATAATCCATTCACTATTGCGGGTGTCGCCAAGTGGTAAGGCAGTACCTTCCCAAGGTACCATTCGTGAGTTCGAATCTCATCACCCGCTCTTTGAACACTCAAAACTTCCATTCGTGAGCCCCATCGAGGGATGATATACGAATCTCATCACCCGCTCTCTCAATTATTTTTCATAAATAGAATATGAAACTTTCAGTCAGACTACTATTGTCTCTGTTTTTCTTAATTCTTTCCCCCTCTGCCTGCACAACAACACCAAAATCCTTAATAACGAGTGGCCAAAAGATCTGGGAAGAAACAGGAATAAATAGCTATCAGATTTCTGTTCAGGTCATTCAAAACATCTGGCATTTACAAATTTATAATTTAACTATCGAAAATGGCCTGGTTATCGATTCAAACACAAGCTGTATTCCCGCGCCATATGAGGGGAGAGAATGTACAATAAAATCTTTTGATCCGGATGAATTCACAATTTCGGCTTTATTTTCCATGGCCGAACATCAAATCAATTGTCAATCATCCAAATGGTTGAAAATAACTTATGACCCGGATTATGGATTTCCCAATCTGATTTCCTTTAATGATCCGGAAAGCCTAGACGAAGACTGGTCCTATCAAGTGATTTCATTTACAAAGTTGGATTGAAATTTCAGTAATTACTCCTTTTGCCATAAGTTTTTAAGAGTAATTATTAATTTTCCTATCCCTAATATTGAAATTCCATTTATTTTTAGTTTTGCCCTAGGTTCAAGTGAAATCAATGTGGGTCATTTGTTCTCTCCTAGATGGAGATAACCTTTTGGGAATTAAATTGGGCTTCGATAATATCAGTCATCCCGCCGACTATGCCGACCTGAACTTGATCAGTCAGGTTTAAGTAACCCAGACACGTACTGCATAAGATCAAGCGGACACCTTTCGTCTCCAATGATTTGAGTACATCGATCACTGGCGATCCCTTTACGGCCAGTTTTACACCATCTGTATAGAAGCAGATCGCTGCAGGTAGTGAATTGCCTTCATCAAGCAATTTTAAATAGGTATGGATCAGCTTTTGTTGAAGCGCTGGTTCCGCATCCCCCATACCATTTCGTGTTACGAAAATAACTGTGTCTGAAGCTGGAAAAGTCATAATATCCTCCTGAAAATTGGATTGTCACGTCCTTTGACGTGGAAGAATCAAAAACCGCCGCTTACACAGGCAGGCGGCGGTCCAGAAGGATCACAACATTTCAGCGGGAAGAAATCATTCCACCACGCTCCTGTATGTGCAAACTGCACAGTGGGTACATTCCAGTACCCTTTTTTATTGCTCAAGTGTGGTGATTCATTTTCTTTACCTTTGCTTATATTATACTAAGAATATTTCTGTAATCAACTGGAAAATCGATCATAATTAATAAGAAGTATCCGTGAACTACAAAAAGAATTAAATTGTAAAAATTACACCAAAAGAATTTAAGCCGGAACTCGATTTTGCCTATATAATAAACACTATGGCATCACATTTCATCGTTGAATGTCTGGATTGTGGATATTCTACACCGTATTTTCCTACGTCTGTTTCTTGCCCCCGTTGCGGAAGTGGTTGGCGGGAAGCCGTTTATGACTATGCAAACTTGGCATTGACATTACCCCTGCAATTACCAGGGCGGCCATTTGATGTATGGCGCTATAAAGAATTATTACCCATCCGTGACCATGTTCATGATTTATCTCTAGGTGAGGGTGGAACTCCTCTGATAAAAGCTATCAATCTGGGTACAATGCTGCAGTGCCCGAATATATTTATCAAAGATGAACGCCAGAATCCAACATCATCTTTTAAAGACAGGCAGGCAGCTGTAACCATAGCCGCGTTGATAGAATCCGGAATAAATGAAATTGTTACAGCTTCGACTGGTAATATTTCCCTCGCCTATTCAGCTTATGCAGCCAGGGCCGGTATTAAACTATGGGCTTTCTTATCTAGCCGTGTACCTGCTTCCAAGATCAATGAAATGTTACTCTATGGCAGTCGGGTAATTACTGTCACAGGAACCTACGAAAAGACAAAACAGGTAGCTCTCGAATTTGCGCGGCAGCGTAATATATTTATGGATCAATCGACTCAGACGGTACCGTCAGTAGAAGCGATGAAAACCATAGCATTCGAAATCACTGAACAATTAACCGCCCATATGGGTACACCTACAGGTAAAAATAAAACTAAACCACCCTACCCCTGGCGAGCACCGGATTGGTATCTTCAGGCAGTTAGTATCGGATTGGGTCCACTTGGCGTATTAAAGGGATTCTCAGAACTACGTTTAATGGGATTAATCGAGCGAGTGCCGCTTATGGGGATCATTCAACCCGAAGGTAGTTCAGCTATGGTTAATGCCTGGACTCAGGGATTGGACATAGCTGAACCATTGGATGGCATCAACACCGATGTTGAAAATCTCTGCTCATTAGATCCGGGGCGTACATATACACTTCTTGCGCGCAGAATAGAACAGGAATCTGGTGGAAAATTCGATTCGGTCTCAGATAAAGAGACATATAAAGCCATGCAGTTACTTGCCCGCATGGAAGGAATTTCCGCTGAACCTGCGGCAGCAGTATCCTTTGCCGGTTTGATTAAATTATGTAACCAGGGCTTGATCAAAGAAAAGGACGTTGTAGTCGTAAATTGTACTGGTCACACAAACAATGCAAACATGCCAAATGTCCATCAGCGCTTTGAAATGACCAGTAATTCATTTTCCAATGAATTTTCAGAAGACGGGATTCTGGCAACGCTTACCCAGTATGATTTCACGCAATTTTCCAGGGTCCTTGTTGCCCATTCTGATGATAGTTTTAGGTCAATCCTGATTAGTTATGCTCAACTACATGGTGCGGTGAATGTGATCGAAGCGAAGGATGCTCAACAGACAACGTTGCTTATGCAGTCAGAATCGCCAGATCTGCTCCTGCTCGACTTCTACCACTCCGAATTTAATGGCCTGGGAATATTGGATACCTTGTTTAAGAATGGAAATAACCATATTATCCCGGTAATTTGTCTGACTACATCTGATTTCACAGAAGATGAGCGGGCGTTTCTTCAAAACCATTTTACAGTTACAACCAGAGCCCAAGATATCATGATCACAACTTCCCCCTTGAGTGATCAGAAAACCACTGTAGATATAGAATAAAGAAGGATAAAGCTACAAGAAATATACGTTATAATACAAATTATCAACCTGGAGCGAGTTTTGGATTAAGCGCATGGCTCTGAAATAAAGTTCAGAGTGACGAGGATGAGGGTTCTCCACCGCAGGGTGGAGCTAACCGGTACACCGGGAAAATCGAAAGATCAGCGGATGCCCTCTGGAGGAAACTCCACCAACCCCCAGGTAATCAAATCAAACTGCACTATTGCAGGTAATGTTTCTCTTCGCTGAATTACCACGAGGAAGAAATCACATTGGAGGTTAAATGTGCGGCATTGTTGGATATATTGGCAGTAAGGACGCAACCGGGATCATTCTCAGTGGTCTCAAGAAACTGGAATACCGTGGATATGATTCTGCGGGGATCGCAGTCTATGAAGAAGGAAAAATTGCAGTCAGGCGGGATGCGGGGAAACTGGATAGATTGGTCGAAAAAGTGAGACTGGACCCGATTCACGGGACAATAGGCATAGGTCATACACGTTGGGCGACCCATGGTGTACCTAACGAACAGAATGCCCACCCCCATCTCAGCAGCAGCGGGAATGTTGTCATTGTCCACAATGGTATCGTGGAAAATTTTCGCACATTAAAAAGCGAATTATTACAGCTGGGTGTGGCTTTCAAGAGCGAAACAGACACCGAGGTGATCGTCCAACTGGTGGAATGGTATTACCGTGAGACAGAATCTCTCGATGAAGCCGTAACAAAAACATTGATGCGGTTGAAAGGTGCGCATGGAATAGTGGTCATGTCTGCATGGGAACCGGATAAGATCATCGCCGCAAGAATCGGTAATGCTGGTGGTGTGGTGGTTGGTCTTGGGGATGGGGAGAACTTTATCGCATCCGATATCCCTGCAATCCTGGAGCACACCCGGAAAATGATCTTTCTTGAAAGTGGACAGATGGCGATTGTAAAAAATTCTTCTGTTCAATTAATGACTCTGGAAGGCAAACCTGTCCATCCACAGGTAAGCATTATTGGTTGGGACCCGGTAGCCGCTGAGAAGGGTGAATATAGACACTTCATGCAGAAGGAAATATTTGAACAGGTACGCTCGCTCACCGATACATTGGCCGGCAGAGTGGATTTTGAAGAGGGCAGGATCTACCTGGAAGAACTCCACCTGACTGCAGAGTTGGTAAAAAGGATCAAGCGTATTTACATCACCGCCTGTGGAACAGCTTCACATGCTGGTATGGTCGGTAAAATACTGATCGAAAAAATTGCAAGGATCCCGGTTGAAGTAAGGATCGCATCTGAATTTCGGTACGAAGATCCCATCCTGGACCCAGATACAATCGTCCTTGCGATCAGTCAGTCCGGTGAAACTGCCGATACCCTGGCTGCCATGGAACAAGCTCATCAATCTGGTAGTTTGACGTGGTCCATTGTAAATGCGATAGGGTCACAGGCTATGCGCATCGCAGATGGAAGTATCTCCATGCAAGCAGGACCAGAGATCGGAGTCGCCAGTACCAAAGCTTTCACTGCACCTTTGGTAGACCTGTATATGCTGGCTGTCCTGTTGGCAGACTTAAAAGGATTGCTAACCCTAGAGCAACGGAAAAACCTGGTTGAAGACTTGCGTCTGATTCCAGACCTGGTAGGACAATGCCTTGACAGGGAAGATCAGACGATCAATGCTGCCATGGCTATCCGGAATGTAAATGCTGCATTTTACCTGGGGCGTGGAATTAACATGCCGATTGCCTTTGAAGGTGCCTTGAAGCTTAAAGAAATATCTTATATCCACGCGGAAGGCTACCCGGCCGGGGAAATGAAACATGGTCCCATTGCCCTTGTCGATAAGGAAATGCCGGTGATCGTCATCGCCCCTGATGACCCCTGGTATGAGAAGATGGTCAGCCAGATCGAACAGGTAAAGGCTCGCGGAGGGCGAGTAATCGCTATTGCTACTGATGGTGATGAAAAGATCAGATCCCTGGCTGATATGGTATTGTGGATTCCAAAAGTACCCTGGATGTTAAGCCCGGTTGTGACCGTGATCCCATTGCAGCTATTAGCCTACCATATTGCAACACTTAGAGGGCTGGATGTAGATCAACCGCGTAACCTGGCCAAATCAGTCACTGTTGAGTAAAGCAGGAATTGTTACCTGCTATATGGTTTTCTACTGGATTTTTTGGACCATTTATTTGGACCGGAAGATCCAGTTTTATTTTGCATTTGTCTCGGTCGGGCAGGTTCTCTGTCGATCATGGTGAAGCTGGGATGGAAATTGGCCTGGTAAAAATCGTCCAGTAGCATGGCGAGCAGATCTTTTTCCTCATCATTTGTACCAAGCTCACTTGAAAGGCGGGCAAATCGCTGCATGCGTTCTGTCTGTAATTTATCCCGGCTGCGAAGCTGTGATTCAAGTAAAGCAATAACCCGTTCTCCAACGATACTCTCAACTTCAGCATCGTCAGGTAAGGGTCTTTCCTGCAAATTGATCTGATAGGTCTTCGCAATCCGCATTAAGTTAGCTTTTTCAAGGGTGGTGACCAGTGAAATTGCAGTTCCACTGGCTCCTGCCCGGCCAGTTCTACCGGCGCGGTGGATGTAAGCTTCCTGATCTTCAGGAGGTTCATATTGGATGACATGCGTAAGCTCAGGCAGATCGATTCCGCGGGCTGCCACATCCGTTGCCACAAGAAACCGTAGTGTTCCCTGCCGGATACGATCCATCACTTTTTCACGGGCGGTTTGCGAAAGGTCAGAGGTCAGGTCATCTGCATCATACCCGAAACGCTGCAAGACCGTTGTCACATATTCCACCCGCACTTTCGTATTACAAAATATCAACGCAGAAAGTGGATTCTCCACCTCGATGATTCGAACGAGGGAACGGTCTTTATCCATCCCTGGAACAGAGTAAAAGACGTGTTCCACTTCCGAAACATGTATATGGTCGCTGCTCAGGTTGAGAAAACCGGGGGATTGCATGAATTGAGCTGAAAGCCTGATCACCTGCGGAGGAAAGGTCGCAGAAAACATATAGCTGCTGATGTGTTTTTGCGGAAGGTAGGATTGTACCCGGCGCATATCGGGGTAAAAACCCATCGATAACATGCGGTCCGCTTCGTCAAAGATAAGCATTTTCAAGTTATCAAGGCTGAATGATTTCCGCATGAGATTATCCAAAATCCGTCCCGGGGTTCCGACAACAAGGTGAACACCAGACTCAAATGCCAGGAATTGGTCGCGGTAACCAACTCCACCATATATTGCAATAGACCGAAAACCGGAAGAAGAGAAAAGAATTTTTGCTTCCTTTTCCACCTGAACAGCAAGTTCGCGGGTTGGAACCAGGACGAGTGCTTGAGTCTTGCTCTCCAATGGATTGAGCAATTCCATCATTGGCAGCAGATAAGCTCCGGTCTTTCCGCTGCCAGTCCTTGATTGGATCATCATATCTTTGTGGGAGAAGAGGTAAGGTATGGCTTTTGCCTGGACAGGTGTAAGATCGTTCCATCCTGCACGGCTTATTCCTTCCTGTAATTTTGGAGGGAGGTCGGTTATGGATGCTTCCGGTAATTCTGGTTCCTGCATCCCGGTTTCTTCTGGATTACCCAAATTCTGATTAATACTCAAGGTTCTTATCTCCATTTATCAGGAATATTCTATTATCCTGCCTTATTACTAATATTTGAATTGTAATGCTAAAGCAGTAATCCGGGGAAATTTATACACTGGATGGAGATTTAGGTTGTCTCTTGGGCAGCATATACAAGTACTTATTATTATCTTGGATACAAGGTACTATGAAAACAGTAGAAACAGAGATTTTTATAATGTTCAAATAAGCTTCAAAAAGGTAAAAATTGAATTCCAATAGACTAATAAAACTAGCTTCACTCATTTCTTTTGCTGCACTTATGATATCTGCCTGCAATTTCACGGAACCTTCAGGAGGATCAATTTCCGCAGACCTTACTCCGATGATGACCGGAAATGAAGCGACTACGATTCCAACCAATGAGCCAACTTCATCAATGCCACTTCCTCCGACTGCTACCACACTGCCAACCGAACCAGCGATGCCCACAGAAACACCAAAACCAACCACTACGAGTCTTCCTGATCCAGCAGGTTACCAGTGGCAGCTGTTTATCAGTGGATTGAGCCGGCCTGTAGATCTCGTTGGACCGCATGATGTTCCTGGTATATTTGTCTTAGAACAGGCAGGTGTGATTCGAATGATTCAAGATAGTGTAATACTGCCTGAACTATTTTTGGATATCCGTGATCGGGTTGGCAGCGGTGGCAATGAGCAGGGGTTGCTTGGAATTGCTTTCCACCCTCAATTTATGAAAAATGGATATTTCTATGTGAATTACACTGATAAACGGGGCAATACAGTGATCGCCAGGTTTTCAGCGATCCAAGATAATAATCCGAATCTGAAAGCGGATCCGGCAAGCGAGAGTATCCTCCTGCAGATTGATCAACCCTATGCGAATCATAACGGGGGTCAAATGGTGTTCGGACCGGATGGATACCTGTGGATAGGTTTGGGGGATGGTGGTGGCCAGGGAGATCCAAATGGCAATGGCCAGTCAAGTCAAACATTATTGGGGAAAATTCTGCGAATCGATGTGGATCATGACTCTCCATATGTAATACCACCTGATTATCCCTACGTAAATGGTGGAGGATTACCGGAAATTTGGGCACTTGGTTTGCGTAATCCCTGGCGCTTCTCTTTTGACAGGTCAACAGGTGATTTGTTTATCGGAGACGTGGGACAAAACTCTTTGGAAGAAATTGACCACCTTCCTGCCGGCTATGTTTCAAAACCAGTCAATTTCGGCTGGAACAGGCGGGAAGGCTCTCACCCCTACTCCGATCAGGCAAATGCTGATATCACCGGATTGATCGATCCAATCTTTGATTACGGCCACGATTCAGGTTGTTCGGTAACCGGTGGTTTTGTTTATCGGGGAAAAATATTAACTGGCTTTCAAGGTGTCTACCTTTTTGGTGATTACTGCAGCGGGTTGATTTGGGGGTCAGTCCCTAATGGCGAAAATTCTTGGGATACCAAAATTTTATTCTCAACAGGATACCAGATCTCCTCGTTTGGAGAAGACCAGAATGGAGAGCTCTACCTGCTGGATCTAAATGGCACCATATACCGGTTGGAAAAGAAATGAGATTAAAAACCGGGGAAGAGTGCCTTCCCCGGTAAATAGATGAATCAAAAATATACTTATCCGATGAGAAAACCTATACCTACGAGGACAGGGGTTATGAGGGTAATTAGTACATTCTGCCCCATAAACGGGATAAGCTTCTGCATATCATCCGGGTTGCTATAAACACCTTTCACAACCGGGACAGTCAGAATGAGGGAAAGAAGCCCAAGTAACGTCCACACCGGGAACAAGCTTGTCACTACACCCACAACGATCGTCACATAAGTCAATGCCATAAAAATCCCATAGATAACAGCACTTTTCTTGCGGCCTATAAGAATCGGGTAATGCAGCCGTCCGATGGATTTATCCGGATCTACATCCGGGAACTGGTTAAGCAGCAATAAATTGCAGACCAGGAAGAAAGGGATAAACGAGGCGAGGATGAGAGCAGCGCTATAATCTCCAGATAACGCCAATCCTGATCCAACGACCATGAGTGATCCAAAACCGATCCCGGGTGCGATCAAGCATAGGAATGGGATTCTATTAAGCCAGACCGTGTAAGTGATGATAATCACCAAACCTAACAATCCAAGGGGAAGAAGTTTACTTGTAGAAGTAAATATGAAATAAATGCCAATAAAAATCACGACCGCTGCTGAAATTATTCCTTCCATTAATGCAATTCGAGCTTTTTCAGGTGAGGCTGGTAATGCCCCGCTGCCGCCACTGAAGGGAGTTTTGATAGTTTTAAAATCCAATCCTGATTTAAAGTCAAAATATTCATTAAATGTATTTACACTGATATGGGCTGCTATTGCACCAATTACAACTAGAAAAATCTTTATAAAGGTGAGTGAGGCTGGGGACTGGTAGGCAACAATACTGATCGCTAGAAATGCACAAACAGGGGCAAGGACGAGAAAAGGCAGACGCATTGGTCCAAGAACGGGGTTGGGTTTTTGCATGAATAATTCCTTTTTATTGATAGATTGATGATTTTTCGTTCAAATTATAACAATATTCCCCAATTATTGTGGATTTATCAATGAAAACCTGCAGGTAGATATTTGGCTGAAATCATCTCTAATTCTTCGGGTTTGTTCACCTTTCCAACCCGTCAATTGTTCAATCAGTACCAAATCCATCTGGCATAAATCAGGCTGCTCCACTGCGATATCCAAATAGGGACAATTCCTGAAATATATTACCGGGTGATCTTGCCTTGCTTCCCATATTGCCTGGTAACCTAACTTGCTTAAGTATTGAACAACTATTCCCAGACGTTGCGATCCAAATGAATCGTCATCATGAAAGCTATTTGCTAACCCGTTTGCAATATACTGTTGAGATTTAAATTTGTTGGCGGGTTCTTTAAAAAGGATTTTTGTACAAATCCTCGCGAGCAGAGGGTAGCCGGAATTTGGCCCGGCAGCCGATGTGGTGTATTGATATCCTGGTCTGCCTGCTCCAAAATCCAGGTGTTTTATCCTGCGGGAGACGATCCCAACCTTCAGCATATTTTTTAAATGATAACGAATATCCGCTTTTGTCAGTAATAACGCTCTGGATATCTCATTTGTGCTGGCAGGAGGGTGATTATGTAAAAATTCAAGTATTTTATCTGCAGTTGAATTATTCATATGATAATTATAGCTTAATTTAGCAAACTATATTTTACTTAATTATTCCTTGACACATGGATAGCCTTTGATACAATGGAATAGACATTCATTTTATTATATGAAATGAGAAACCATGACTGATGATCTGAATACCCCCGGTGTTGAAATCCCAGCAGAATTAAAAAGCATTGTTGCCATCACTACCATTGATCGAATTTATAACTGGAGCCGTAGAAATTCGCTCTGGCCGTTGATGTCTGGTTTGGCATGCTGCGCTATCGAAATGATCTGTGCCGCTGCCAGCCGGTACGATTTCTCCCGTTTCGGGATGGAAGTCATGCGCCCAAGTCCCCGCCAGGCAGATTTTATGATGATATCAGGCACTGTAACAAAGAAAATGGTGCCACAGTTGGTGCGTCTTTATAATCAGATGGCGGAACCAAAATATGTCGTTGCGATGGGTGCCTGCGCTTCAGGTGGCGGACCCTTTAAAGAAGGTTACAGTGTCGTCCCTGGAATTGATAAATTTTTACCCGTGGATGTTTATATTCCCGGTTGTCCTCCAACCCCCCAGGCTTTGTTGAATGGGTTGATCACCCTCCAAAAAGTCATCGACAAGCAGACCATAAAAAAAGATGCCAGTTGGTACTCCAAAGGACCATCCCAACCTATTCCCATACCCATCCTAGGACCAGATTTAATTGACCTTCGAAAACTGGACCAGATCAAAACAGCATCAGAAAAAGCCCCTCAACAGGCTGAGATTCCCGGGGAGGAAATAAATGAGTGATGAAATTGAGCAAACACAAACTGAGGTTGTTGTAGAAATTCTCCCGGAATGGTTTATCGCTGAAGATCGCCCAGGATACGAAGGATTTATAGTTCCATCCGATCGGAATGTGGAAGCAGCACAATATTTGCTACAGGAAAAAAGGTTTGATTTTCTCACTTCCTTGACAGCTGCTGATTATTTCCCTGAGGATCGCCTGGAAGTAATCTATCACTTCAAACGCAGCACAGGGGGAGCTCCCCTCACATTGAAATGCATCCTGGGTAGAGAAAACAGCGAAATCCAATCGCTGGTAAGTGTCTACCCCGGTGCTGAACTGCAGGAAAGGGAAGTCTGGGATCTGTTTGGTGTCAAGTTTACCGGTCATCCGGATTTGCGTAGAATTCTTACATGGGAAGGCTTTGGCGGACACCCATTAAGAAAAGATTGGAAAGAACCCTTTTTCGAAGAAGAAGTCAAACCTTTTAAGAGCCGCTGGCCTGGAGGAGACTTCTCAAGATCTGAAGAACATAATCTGCTGAATGATAACCTCTCGTTCCCCACAGGGTTCGACCCTGAGGAATGGATTCCCGATGGAGAAACTACTCTTTATAAGAGCATGGAACAAGAGCCAATTATCGACGAAGATGGCTTCCGTTCGGAGCAGATCATAGTCAATCTTGGCCCTCAACACCCATCTACCCATGGTGTTTTCAGGATGGCTGCACTTCTCGATGGCGAGACAATTGTGAACCTAAAACCGGTCATGGGTTACCTGCATCGCAATCATGAAAAGATTGGCGAAAGGAACACCTATCTGCAGAATATGCCATTCACCGATCGTTTGGATTATATCTGCTCGATGACCAATAATTTTGCCTATGCCCTGGCCGTTGAAAAGCTTATGAATATCAAACCTCCAGAGCGGGCGGAATATATTCGCGTGATCATGGCGGAATTGACCCGGATCAATAATCACCTGATCGCAGTCGGGTTCCTACTGAATGATCTTGGCGCATTCTTTACACCAGTCCTTTATGCACTCGAAGAACGTGAATTGATCATGGATGTCTTTGAAGCCGTCGCAGGTTCCCGGATGATGTGCAATTATTTCCGATTTGGTGGAGTCGCCCGGGATTTCCCGGAAGGAGTGCTTGAAAAGATAAAGGAATTCGTGGATCGAATTCCACGAAAAATAGACGAATTGGATTATTATCTGACGCAAAGCGAGATCATTCGCTTCAGAACTGAAGGAGTAGGTATACTGACGCCCCAACAAGCGATTGCAAACAGCGCAACAGGCCCATTATTGAGAGCATCAGGCATTCCATATGATCTGCGTCGTGCGGATCCATACAGTATTTACGATAGGTTTGATTTTGATGTTTGCGTTCGGTACCATGGCGATATTTACGACCGTTATCTATTACGGTTGGATGAGATCCGCCAAAGTATCCGTATCCTGAAACAGGCTCTGAGAGATATACCCGAAGGACCGATCCTGACCGGCAAACCCCAATATATGGTGCGTGTACCTGCCGGTGAAACATACAGCCGTACAGAAAGCCCCAAGGGTGAGTTGGGTTTTTATGTCGTTTCCAATGGAAAACCGAATCCTGCCAGGTATCATGTTCGTGCGCCAACTTTTATTAACTTAACCAGTCTGCCTGGAATGTGTAAAGGGAACAAAGTAGCTGATGTCGTTTGTATTCTCGGTTCCATCGATATCGTCCTCGGCGAAGTGGACAGGTAAAAGGGTATAGGGAGATAACATGTATGGATTAGGAATTCTCAAAGGTTTGGTTGTAACTATCCAGCACTTTTTTATGACTTATATCGATGATATCCGATGGGGAAAGAAACGCTATGGAACCACTGAGGGAATTGCGCATCGTATGAGTTCAGATACAGCCGGTATTTTCACCATTCAATACCCGGAAGAAAAAATGCCTGTCCCCGAAGAATTTCGCTATATTCCATTTCTTGTTTATGAAACTGGTGAAAATGGCGAACGCAATATGCGTTGTACCTCCTGTGGAATATGTGCTAAAGTCTGCCCACCGCAATGCATCTGGATCGTCAGGTCAACGGATCCGGTCACCGGAAAACCAATTCCATCGCCCAAAGAATTTGTGATCGATGTGGATATTTGCATGAATTGTGGAATGTGTGCTGAGTTTTGCCCATTCGATGCGATAAAAATGGACCATGATTACGAAATTGCTTCGCTTGAACGGATGGAGCATCATGCTTATCGGCTGGATAAGTTGGCAAAATCAGTCGAATACTATGCTTCCATTCGCCCGGCAAATTACAAAGCTGAAGAAGAAGCGAAAGCTGCCAAAGCGGCTGCAAAAACGACAGCGCAGGCAACCTAATTCATGTACAACGACGATACAGAAATTTTATTTCCGTCCAGGGTCATCCCCAGTATGCGCTCACTTCGCGGTGGAGATTGGAATCACCTGGTTGACAAAGTAATTCCAACCGATCAATCCAGTCATGAACATCTGGCGTTTGTGTTGATGATGATCAAATTGGGTGGATGTTCCACATGCAATGCGGATTCTTTCAGGGGTATGCGCGGCTGTACCCAGTGCTCAAAACAGACCATAAAACGCTTCCGCGGCGATGACGAGGAGTTGATACGCCTTTATAATGAAGCCCTCAATGAAGTAATTGAATTCTTCCCCGAGAATAATTAATTTATTTGTAGATTGAAAGGATATATTTTTAATGGCAAAAACATCAATTAATGAGCAGATCATTTTGGCTGCTCTTTCAAAAGTTCAAGATCCGGAAATACATAAGGATCTGGTCAGTCTGAATATGGTAAAAGATATTCAAATTAATGGAAATAACGTAAGCCTTTCCGTAATTCTCACTACCCCAGCTTGTCCCCTAAAAACCAGGATCGAAAATGATGTGCGAAATGCGCTTCAGGCAATTCCGGGGATTGGCGAAATAAAAATAAACATGGGTGCAAGTGTCCCGGATGACGGCCGAAGCCGCGGGATGATGAAGCTGCCGGTAAAAAATGCGATCGCTGTTGGAGCTGGCAAAGGCGGTGTAGGAAAGAGCACAGTTGCTGTGAATCTGGCTGTCTCACTTGCCTGCTCGGGTGCAAAAGTCGGGTTATTGGATGCTGATATATATGGCCCAAACATCCCGACCATGATGGGAATCAAATCCTTGCCTCAACCGAACGGAGACAGAATTACCCCTGCAGAAGCATTTGGCGTAAAGGTAATATCGATTGGTTTAATGGTAAAACCTGGACAGGCATTGGTTTGGCGCGGTCCCATGCTCCATTCAGCAATTCGTCAATTCCTGGGAGATGTGGATTGGGGTAACCTGGATTACCTAGTGATCGATCTACCCCCGGGAACCGGCGACGCCCAGCTTAGTCTTGCACAATCCATCCCATTAACTGGTGCAGTCATTGTGACCTTACCCCAGGAAGTATCTTTGGAAGATGCCAGCCGGGCTGTAGCCATGTTTAGAGCACTGAACGTTCCATTGCTGGGTGTGGTGGAAAATATGAGTTATCTAGAGCTTCCAGATGGAACTCGTTTGGAAGTATTTGGTAAAGGTGGTGGAAAGAAGCTCGCCAGCATAGCTGATATTCCATTCCTGGGGTCCATTCCCATGCAAACAGATATTAGCGCAGGCGGCGATTCAGGTCAACCAATTGTTGTTGCGGCTCCGGAATCATCAGCCGGCAAGGCACTAAGTGCGATTAGCCGGTCAATTGCTGCCCAGATAAGTATGGCAGCCTTTACCAACGAAAACGAACCCGCACCGGAACCTAATTAACGAGCGTGTTATAATCCCATGATGGAAACAAATATTGTTAGCGTTCGCTTTAACCCAGTTGGAAAGGCATATCATTTCGATGCCTCGAAAATTGTTGATATTCGTAAAGGGGATTATGTAATTGTGGAGACTTCCCGTGGATGGCAGTTAGGCCAGGTGATCGAATTTCCAGCAAAACCCATCCAACAACCAGAAAGCTCCTTAAAATCCATCGACCGCAAAGCAACCCCACGTGACCTGGTAATGCGCCAATCGTGGCAGCAAAAAGAAGCTGAAGTTGTTCTTAAAGCTCGTGAACGGGTAAATGAACTCAAATTGCGTGGAATCAAGATCATCATGGCTGAATACAGCTTTGATGGCAGCCGGCTATCCATCTCATTCAGCACAGAGAGCGAAGAGAAAGCGGAATTAAAATCGATGCGGCAGGATATGCAAAAAGCGTTTTCTCCTGCGCAAGTGGAATTGAGACAGATTGGTCCCCGGGATGTGGCAAAGATATTTAATGGTATCGGAGCTTGCGGCTTGGAAAAGCGTTGTTGTGCCGGCTTTCTTACCGAGTTTAGCTCCATATCGATTCGAATGGCAAAAGAGCAGGGAATTTCCCTTGCACCTTCAGAGATCACTGGCATGTGTGGCCGTCTGAGGTGTTGCTTGATATATGAATATGATCAGTATTGCGCAATGCGGCAGGAATTACCCAAGAAGAATAAGCGTGTAATGACCCCAATTGGCGAAGGTAAGGTTGTGGATATTATCACCCTCCGGCAAAGAGTCATTGTTGAACTGCCGGATGTAGGCAGACGCGAGTTTCCCAAGGAAGAAATAACAGTATTGGATGATGTTGCTGGAGCTCCCGTTCAACCTTCAGTACCTGCAGCCCCTCCCGTTGCGCAAAATCAAAATACTCACCGCCCCAATGGCGGTCAAAATAATTTCCGAAAAGATCACAAGAAACCAAATAGTACTCACTGATGAAGATTCTCTCACCCGAAGATTGGAACACTCCCCGGAAAATCCTGGTAATTCTAGCCCACCCGGATGATCCGGAGTTTTTTTGTGGTGGTACTCTGGCACGCTGGATTGACGCCGGACATGAGGTATCCTATCTTCTTCTTACCAGGGGAGATAAAGGAT
The DNA here is from genome assembly GCA_964387025.1 of uncultured Leptolinea sp. Lineage (GTDB taxonomy): Bacteria > Chloroflexota > Anaerolineae > Anaerolineales > Anaerolineaceae > PNON01. The sequence continues at coordinate 139,490 of CAYLUZ010000002.1, forward strand.
CAGAGGATCCGTTACTCTCTCAGCAGGAATTGATGGCCATCCGGATGGAAGAACAAAAAGCGGCTGGTTCCGTGCTTGGAATACAAGAGATCACCTTTTTAGAATACCCGGATGGATTTGTAGTTCCTGACATGGAAATGCGTAAAGAGATCGTTCGTCAAATCCGGCGGAATAAGCCTGACATCATTGTCACCAGCGATCCATCCAATTTATATATCCGCGGAATATACATCAACCATCCTGACCATCGTGCTGCCGGTCTCGTTACCCTCGAAGCTGTTTTCCCTGCATCTGGTAATTTCTTTTATTTTCCTGAGTTGCTGAAAGAAGGTTTACACCCTCATTCGCCTTCTGAAGTGTGGATCTCATTAACTCACGAGTCAACCATAACGATCGATGTGACCCCGTTCTGGCCTCAAAAAGTCAATGCACTCTTACAACATACTAGCCAAATCGGTGACCCTGATCAGTTTAAAATAAAAATGGCTGAACGCCGCACCGAAGATAGTAGTGATGATGATCCACGTTTTGTGGAAGGATTTCGGCGTTTGTTCAAAAGGTGAATCTGATGGAAATCCAAAAGTTGGCTTCAACGAATTTCTCATTTACTCAGAGCATACGGCGTGATCTGCACAAAAATCCGGAATTGGGTTTTCAAGAATTTCGTACCGCATCAATCATTTCCAGTTACCTGAATGGTTACGGTTTCCATGTAACTGAAAAAGTAGGAAAAACTGGCGTCATTGGTGTATTGGATACCGGCCACCCGGGTAAATCATTACTTATGCGTTTTGATATGGATGCCTTGCCTGTACAGGAAGAAAATATTAGCGAATACTCCTCACAAAATACGGGTGTCATGCACGCCTGCGGTCATGATGGGCATGTAGCGGTAGGATTGACAGTTGCAAAGATCCTTTCCGAAAATGTAAATTCTCTGAATGGAAAATTCATAATAGTTTTTCAACCCGCAGAAGAAGGCCTGGGTGGGGCAAAATCCATGCTGGATGAGCATATCCTAGAGATTCAAAAACCCTATTCGGCTCTAGCATTTCACCTGTGGAATGAAAAACCAATCGGCTGGTTGGGTATCAATCCGGGTTCCTTAATGGCAGGAGCCGACCTGGTAAAGATCACAATAACAGGAAAAGGCGGGCATGGTGCCATTCCTCAAGAGGCGATTGACCCCGTCATCACAGCAGCTCAGGTATTGATTGGATTACAGACCATAGTCGCCAGAAATATCTCTCCCCTGGATTCAGCCGTTGTGAGTATTACTGAATTCCACGCCGGAGACGCTCACAATATCATCCCCTCCCAAGCCGTTCTACAGGGTTCAGTGCGCAGCTTTTCAAAGACAACCCGGGACCTGGTCATTTCCAGAATGCAGCAAATATCGGAATCAATTGCATCCGGAATGGGCTGCAGCGCTATCGTTAATGTTATTCCGCTGACACCTCCTGTGATTAATTCTCCAATAATCGCAGATCTTGTGATTGAAACAGCTCAGAAAGTCCTGCCAGATTTGGAGATTGATCGATCATATCAAGCAATGGTCTCAGATGATATGGCATTATTTCTCGAAAAAGTCCCAGGTTGTTATATCCTGGTAGGATCTGCAGGCAAAGAAAAAGGACTGATCGAGCATCACCACAATCCAAAATTTGATTTTTCGGAATCAGCTATGGAAACAGCAGTCATTCTTCTGACTGGATTTGCAGAAAAGTACCTTAATCCAAATTAAATCTCTCCCACACTGCCAAATTCTAAAGAATATTACTTGAACTTCGGTGATTGTTGTGCTACACTTATATCATCCGAATAATCTGATTAATCATATTTATTGGGTAATTAATATGAAGACCTTATCAACAAATCCTCAACGACTCTCCATCTTTATGCAGTACCTCAGTACTTTATCTGATTCTAGTGAAGTAAAAATCCCATCGTTAATCGAATTAAGCCAGATCCTTGGTGTAAGTGTTGCTTCTTTACGTGAGCAGATGGAAGTAGCCAGGATCATGGGCCTTATAGAAGTCAAACCGCGGACTGGCATCCAGAAGGTTCCATATTCATTTTCAAAATCCGTTTTGATAAACCTGACTTATGCTCTCGTAAATGATCCTTCGGCTTTTGATGCATATTCTGATCTACGTAAACACATTGAATCAGCATACTGGAAAGAAGCTGTTAGCCTCCTTAATTCAGCAGATGTGGATGGATTATTCACCATAATCAATGTTGCCTTCAATAAACTCCACGCAAAACCTCCACAAATTCCTCACGAAGAACATAAACGATTCCATCTTTCCATGTACAAAAAACTTAACAATATTTTCGTAACAGGTATATTAGAAGCGTACTGGCAAGCGTATGAGGATGTAGGATTGGATGTTTATACTGATCTACAGTATCTTGAACAGGTTTGGATATATCACCAAAAGACAGTTGAGGCGATTGACAAAGGAGAACTGGACTCCGGTTACAAGTCTTTCGCAGAACATATGGAAATGATATCGAAGCGAAGTACGAAACCCAGAATAAGTCGTTTCGAATAACTTTAACCGATGATTTTCAGGAGAGGCTAAATGGATATTCGTGATCATTCAGATAATGACCTACAAAAAGTGAATGATTTTTGCATTACTTTTGCGACAGTTAATGGTTCAGGCAGCCAGACTGCAAATATTACAATCATGCGGGCACTCTTTAAAATGGGTATTCCGGTATCCGGAAAGAATAAATTCCCATCCAACATCCAGGGATTACCCACCTGGTACAGTATTCGTGTGAGCAAAGATGGTTACCTTGGCCGTCTTGAAGATGACGATATTTTGATCTGCATGAACCAATCATCCTTTATAAAAGACATGGAGTATATCTGCCCGGGCGGTATTTTATTTTATGCAGATGATATAAAGTTGCCCATCGAACGGACTGATATTACTGCCTACCCGATGCCGGTAAAAAAACTTGCCCGGGAAGCAGATGTATCTCCCGCTCTCAGGGACTATATTGCGAATATGGTATACGTTGGAGTTGTAGCCAGGATTCTCGGTATTGATATGGATGCAATCCATGAAGCCCTCAATTTTCATTTCAAAGGGAAGCAAAAAGCAGTTGATTCCAATTTCAATGTAGTCCAGTCTGCTTACGATTGGGCAGGAGAAAATTTAACCAAAACTGATCACTATAGTGTAATAAAAATGAAGCCGTTGGATGGGTACATAATGACGGATGGCAATACGGCTGCAGCCCTGGGGTCAATTTTCGGTGGCGTTCAATTTAGCGCATGGTATCCGATCACCCCGGCTTCATCACTACCAGAATCATTAATTGAATATCTTCCACAGTTTCGTAAAGATCCCGAAACCGGTAAGAATACTTATGCTGTAGTCCAGGCAGAGGATGAATTGGCTGCCATCGGGATGACGATCGGTGCCGGATTCGCCGGGTTAAGATCTATGACTGCCACATCTGGTCCGGGATTGAGCCTGATGACAGAATATGCCGGTTTGGCCTACTATGCTGAAGTCCCCATCGTCATTTGGGATGTCCAACGGGTCGGCCCGAGTACCGGATTACCCACTAGAACAGCTCAAAGTGATATGAATATGGCATATTTCCTTGGCCACGGAGATTCCCAGAATGTAATGTTGATTCCCGGATCTGTGAGTGAATGCTTTGAATTTGGATGGAAATCATTCGATTTGGCTGAGCGACTTCAGACTCCGATCTTTGTCATGTCAGACCTTGATTTTGGAATGAACCAGTGGATGACCAAGAAATTTGAATATCCTGACGTACCCATGGATAGGGGAAAAGTACTTTGGGAGGATGATATCGAAAAATTAAAAGGCCAATGGGGAAGATATGCCGATATTGATGGTGATGGAATTCCATATCGAACTGTTCCAGGTAATTTACACCCTTTAAGCGCATACCTTGCCCGGGGAACTGGTCATGATGATCAAGCCCACTACAGCGAAGAGCCTGAAATTTGGGAAGCAGGAATGCTTCGTCTTTGCAAGAAATTTGATACAGCTAGAAATTTAGTTCCTGGTCCTGTATTTGATCTTGAACCTGGTGTAAAACTGGGGATTATTGCGTATGGATCAACAGACCCGGCAGTGGAAGAAGCCCGCGCAAAATGTAAACAAATAGGGATCAAAATGGATTATATGCGGCTACGCGCCATACCATTCAATAATGAAGTAAAGGAATTTATTCAAAACCATGACAGGATTTATGTGGTTGAGGTCAACCGCGATGGTCAGATGCATCAAATCCTTCAACTGGAGTATCCATCCAAAGCTGCATCATTGATTTCAATTGCACACAGTGATGGACTACCCCTTTCTGCACGCTGGATAACAAATAAGATCAGGGATCTGGAGGTCAAATAATGGTAACCCAAACAGTTGTCGAGTACACAAAAAATGATTACAGGGGAATTCCATCCACTTTATGCCAGGGATGTGGTCATAATTCCATATCCAGCCAGATCATCACTGCCTGCTTCGAATTGGGTTTAAAACCTGAGAAGATCATTAAATTCAGTGGAATTGGTTGCTCAAGTAAAAGCCCGACATATTTTCTCAATCGCTCTTTTGGATTCAACGGGTTGCATGGTCGTATGCCTTCCCTGGCTCTTGGCGCAATGTTTGGAGATACCAGTCTGAAAGGCATTGGCATAAGTGGGGATGGAGATACCGCAAGTATTGGGATGGGACAATTCAAGCACTTGGTTCGTAGAAATATGCGGATGGTTTATATAATTGAGAATAATGGTGTATATGGATTAACAAAAGGACAATTTTCTGCAACAGCTGAAAAAGGTCTGATCCTCAAAAAACAGGGTACAAATCCATACGTTCCCGTGGATATTGCCATGGAAGCGCTAGTTTCAAATGCAACTTTCGTTGCCCGGTCTTTTGCGGGTGATCCTAGGCAGGTGAAAGAATTGATCAAAGCTGCATTTAGTCATAATGGGATAGCAGTGATCGATATCATCAGCCCTTGTGTGACATTTAATAACCAGGAAGGCACTGTCCACTCTTATACATGGGGAAAAGACCACGAAGCTCCTCTTCACGAAATCTCATTTATTCCTCCGAGAGATGAGATCATGGTGGAAGATTTCGAAGAAGGGACAATCAGGGAAGTCACCATGCATGATGGCTCCCTGGTGTTATTAAAAAAATTGGATACCGATTACGATCCAACGGATCGTTGGCAAGCATTACGAATCCTTGAAGAGGCTCAACGAAATAACTGGCTTGTAACCGGGCTGTTATATATCAATCCAGATATTCCATCGCTTGTGGATATCTACGATCTTCCAGACCAGGCATTGAACCGTATGCAACAAGCTCAGCTTCGCCCAGAAGAGCATAGAATTGATGAAGTAAATGCAATGATGTTTTAAGGAAACGAACCAAGCATAAATGCTTAAAATAATACCAGCTACGACCAATTAATAATATCTGTACAATAAATACTAGGCATTGTTTTTTCCTGGATGTTATAATATTAATCCATTGACTTTTAATAATTTCTATTCGAAAGGCGACTGGTAACTATGGAAATTTTCCAGAAACAATACAAACATTGCAATCTTGTTAAAATCACTGGCAGGGTCGATAGTCTTACAGCACCAATTGTTGCAGAAACTTTAAAATCAATAATGGAATTTGGGAAATATAAAATTGTCATTGACTGTACCGGCTTGGAATTTATTTCAAGTGCAGGGTTATGGGTTCTTGTAAATACTCAAAAATCTTGCAAACGGTACAATCGTGGGGAAGTCATTCTTGCAGGTGTTGCTGACAGGATCAGGTCATCCTTGGATCTCGCGGGTTTCATTCCATATTTTAAGATAATGGATGATCCAACTGAAGCTGTTGGTTCATTCTAATTTGACCTTTTCTCCAGTATTACATGACGCTCTATTCTGCTACTTACGAGAACCTGGCGAAGATTGATCAACAGGTTCGAATTGCTGCTATCGCGGCCGGCCTTTCTGAAGATGATGCATATTCTGTCGAATTAGCAGTCGATGAAGCCTGTACAAATATTATCGACCATTCATATGGGGGCGAGGGATTGGGAGAAATTGATTGCGTTTGCCAAACCCTGGCAGATGGATTGAAAATAATCATTTACGACACGGGTTGCTTTTTTAATCCGGAAGGAATACCAACACCTGATGTGCATCAGCCAGTACCAAAACGCCCAGAAGGTGGGTTGGGATTATTTTTCATGCGTTCCTTAATGGATGAGGTAATTTTTGACCCATGCAAAGGGAATGGCACATCCCTGACAATGATCAAACGAAAACAAATAAGTAAGCGGGGCTAATGTCTTCGGATCATGATATTCATTCCTGGCGTAACTTTCTCCACTTGGGAGAAGAACTTCTACAACTAACGAATGTAGAAGCACAAGCAGAAGCCATCTGTCAACACATCCAAAAAGATAATATTTATCAGGGTGATATTTGGCTTAGTGAAAATATATCCCGAATTCCCGGGCTGCATAATCTATCTACGTTTTCATCTTCCCCGCAATCACTGTTGATGCAGCGAGCCCTTGAAACGCGAAAAATCTGCAATATCGGAAAATCCGGAAATCCAAAAATTTATGCCCATAGTGAAACTGTCTATACTATAGCATATCCGTTGGTTGTTCAGAATTCAATTTTAGGTGTTATCCAGGTAATAAGAACTGACAGCCAGCCATTGTCTGAAGATGAAATTGAGTATTTTGAGGGGATGTGCGCAAATGCCGCAAATGCCCTGCATATAAATCACCAGACTATTATTAAGAATTGGCGATACGAACAACTTACCCTTGTAAGGTCGGTTAGTTCGAAAATTGCTAACAGTCAAAGCTTAAGTGATCTTTCTCAACAGGTGACCAAGCTCATTTTGGATGCATTTCATTATTACGCTGTTTCGGTTTTTACAATAGTGCCAACGACAAACAAGTTAATATTTCAAGCATGCAGCTCCCCGGTATTGAATGATTCGGGAGACAAATTGGACTTTGGTGCTAATCTTGACCAAGGGTTAGCTGCAACTGCTGCAAAAGAGGGTGTAGAAATTCTTTCGAATGATGTCTCCCGTGATCCACGTTACAGATTTGTCAAACAACTTCCTCTTACAAAAGCAGAAGCTGTTTTTCCGCTGAAAGTCGAAGATAGGATCCTGGGTGTTTTAGATATTCAGTCAGAATTTATTTACGCATTCCATGAAATAGATATGAATGTTCTTCGCTCTCTGGCAGATAACATTGCGCTTGCTTTGGAGGGAGTAAGGCTTTATGATGGTTTACAGCGTAGGGTGGAAGAACTGGCTACAGTTGCAGAAGTGGGCCGGGCTTTATCATCAATATTGGATTCATCCAATTTGCTCCAACAGGTCGTCGAAATAATTTATGAGAAATTCCATTATCCGTTTGTACATTTATTCCTGGTTCAGGGAGACCAGGACAGTATCGTTTACCAGGCAGGAGCGGGTGAACGTAGTAAGGAATTAACCAATGATGGATTGGTTTATTCGATTAACGATAAAAACGGGATCATCCCATGGGTCGCCCGGAATGGAAAGACGCTGATAGCGAATGATGTTGACCATGAAAAGATTTATCGGCCTTCAAAAATCAATCCGTCTGGTACTTCATCAGAAATGGCTGTTGCATTAATATTTGCCAGTGAAGTACTTGGTGTGCTTGATATTCAAAGCGACCAAATCAACAGTTTTGATGACGAGGATAAATTCCTTTTTGAAGCCCTTGCAGATTCAATTGCTATTGCCATTCGAAATGCCAAGCTGTTTAGTTCTGAAAAATGGAGGAGACAGGCATCTGATAGCTTGCGTGAGGTGGCAGGACTTCTATCATCCAATATGGAACTAAACCACCTGCTGGATGTAATTCTAACTGAAATCGAAAAGATCTTACCGTGTAGTGCATCTGCAATCTGGTTGGTAAATGATACAAATTTCCATGATTTTGACCAGACAAACAGTCTAAATCTGGCTGCTGTGCATGGAATTGACGCAGATTTAGTTCGTGAAACCTATAACAATAATCCAGAGTCTTCACTTTGGTTGAATAAGGTTTTAAAGAGTACTGATCCGGTGATCCGAACTGACAATGACCAGATGGATCCGTTGGGCTGGAGCAAAGGTTACATCAATGAATATTCAGCTATTGCTGCTCCGCTTAAAGTTGGCAATCAAGCACAAGGAATTTTAGTCCTGATAAATAAGTCATCCGGGAGATATGGGATTGAATCGACCGTAATGACATCGACATTTGCTGCTTATGCTGCGGTTGCCATCCAAAACGCCAGGTTATACGCAACTGCCCAGGAACAAGCTTGGGTATCAACGGTACTGTTACAAGTAGCAGAAGCGACACAATCACTTACCTCTATTGAAGAATTAATAAATGCTGTGGTAAGACTTACACCTATGTTGGTTGGAATCAAGGGATGTAGCGTGTTCCTTTGGGAATCCGGCATCGGAAAATTCACATTGAGCGGTACTCATGGAATGCATTGTGAGCGGACTGATAACGATTCTGTATATATCGTCCGACCAGGAGAATCCCCTGCTTTAGATCAATTGACGGAATTAAAAATCCCCATATTCATTGATGGCCTGGGCAAGAGTATTCCGTTTCTTAGCTTTGATGGTTCAGTTGATGATGTAAAGATCGTATTGTTACCCCTTATATCAAGAGGCAGTATTCTTGGCGCATGTCTCGTTGCGTATACCAAACCCGAAAAATTCAATCAACTGGATCCAGTAGAAAATGAACGACTGGCCATTATTCAGGGAATTGCCCATCAAACGGCAATCGCAATTGAAAATATAAAGTTACTCGAGACCCAACAACAGGAGACTTATATTTCTGCTGCACTTCTGCAAGTAGCTCAGACAGTCGTGGCTCATAATGAGCTTACAGACCTCTTTGCGTCCATCGTTCAGATAACACCAATCCTGGTAGGTTCTGAGATTTGCCTTATTTACTTATGGGATGAAGTCAGGAAGGTTTATACCTTAGCCGATTCAAATGGTATTAAAAAGCAGATCCTGGAGGAATCAAACCAGATTGAATTCCGGCCGGGGCAATTCCCACTCCTTGACCTCATTCGTAAACAAGATCAATTAAGTGTTCTTCCAATCTGTGTCACCAATCCGGATGATCCCTTATGTTGGGCCGATATTGACCTTCCCGAAGGCGCAATTTCATTTGATTTTGAGTTGAACAATGATCCATTATTGGTCGGGATGCCTTTATCGGTTAAAGGCGAAGTATATGGCATTCTTCTGGTGAAAGACCCGGGTACTGAAAAAATGTACCTGACAAAAAGACTCGAGATATTGACGGGAATTGCTCAACAAACAGCTCTGGCAATTCAAAATGACCGGCTTGAAAATCTGGCTGATGTCCAGGAACGCCTTGAAAGAGAATTCCAGATTGCTCGTGAAATTCAAAAAACTTTTTTACCTTCAGAAATGCCAGATCGCAAAGAGTGGAAATTGGATGTACGTTGGCGACCGGCTAGGGAAGTGGGCGGTGATTTCTATGATGTCTTTGAATTACCAGATAACCGATTAGCCATGCTAGTTGCTGATGTCACCGACAAAGGGATGTCTGCAGCCTTATATATGACTGTCACTCGAACGCTTTTACGTACAGTCGCTCAACAATTTAATACTCCTGCAGAAATCCTAACCAATGTTAACAAGCTGCTGCTACGAGATACACCTCACGGAATGTTCATTACAGCATTTCTCGGAATACTTGATTTGCGAAGTAGTGAACTTACTTATGCCAATGCTGGTCACAACCTACCTATATGTAAACACCCATCCGGACCTCTGGAAAAACTCCTAAAGGGCAGTATGCCATTGGGGATAATGGAAAAGTTATCTTTAAAGAACAACCTGATTAAACTTGAACCAGGAGACTCTCTGATATTATTTACAGATGGCGTGACAGAGGCATATACTGCAACTGATTATTTTGGGGATCAGAGGCTGGAAGATGCAATCCGACAGGCAAGTAATCAAGAGCCGGTTACAATCCTAGATTCGATAGATCATGCTCTCGTCGAGTTTCAGGAATCTGAGATACCATCAGATGATGTCACCTTGCTTGTGGTTCATCATCATGAAAAAATCAAGAAGAACTAATCAGGCTCTCCCACCGTATACAATAAGGCGAAATTGGGTAGCCGCATTTTATTGATCGGAAAACCGGAAATTAGAATCACCTGTTGATCCTTTTCTTCTGGTGCAAATTTTATTATGGCATCATCGACGATTCTGATCATTGATTCCACGGTATCGGCATGCGGAACCAGTTGTGGTGTTACTCCCCAATACAAAGACATTTTATGGTAAGAGGATTCCAATGGAGTAAATGCCAGAATAGCAACAGCCGGTTTTGCTTTTGACATTAATAATGCGGTTCGACCTGAATGGGTGAATACAGCAATCGATGAGACATTTCGATCTTGAGCTAATTCGCGGGCAGCCCTAGTCATAGCCACAGCATCATCTGTACTGTCCATTTGTGGCAGATCAGTGCAAATGGTCCAGTCCGAATAATTCAATTCGGCTTCCTTTACGATGGAATCCATGACTTTAATGCTCTCAATCGGGTAGCTGCCACTGGCTGTCTCTCCAGACAACATCACTGCATCTGTCCCATCAAATATTGCGTTAGCGACATCTGTTGCTTCCGCCCTGGTCGGCCGTGGATTATGGATCATGGAATCCAACATCTGAGTGGCGGTGATCACTGGCTTTGAATAAATATTGGCTTCCCTGATGATCTTCTTTTGCGCAATCGGTACATAGGCGGGAGATAATTCCACTCCGAGATCGCCTCGCGCAACCATAACTCCATCCGCAGCTTTAATGATTGAAGTGAGATTCTCCAATGCTTCTGGCCGCTCCAGTTTTGCAATTATTGGAATACCTGTTAAATTAGGTGCATACTGCGAAACTTCATTACGCACAGTCAGGATATCATCAACAGTTCGAACAAACGAAACTGCTATCATATCTACCCCATTGTCCAGGCCAAAATGCAGATCAAGTCGATCCTTTTCTGTAAACCCGGGAATATCCAGTTGTACACCGGGTAGATTGAATCCTTTATGAGAAGAGAGTTTTCCACCTAAATTTACCATCACTGTTACGTGATCAGCGTTAATCTGCTTCAGACAGAACTCAATATTCCCGTCATCCAATAATATCTTCATACCAACTTTTAGTTGCCTGAGAAGGTCGGGAATGGGAATGTAAATCCATTGATTTATATTTTCAGGCAAAGGCTTGACAGCATCAATGGTCTTAGAAAAATATACATCCAGCAATTGACCGGTGGAAATATCCATGGAATTACCAGGAATTTCACCGATCCGGACCTTGGGACCTTGAAGATCCTGCAGGATCGCAATTGCCTTTCCCTTATCTTTGGAAACCTGGCGTATCATTTTTATCGACCTTAAATGATTTTCGTAAGATCCGTGTGAGAAATTTAACCTAGCTACATCCAGGCCGGCGTCCACCATGGATGAAAATATCTTCTCATCCTGAGATGAGGGACCAACAGTAGCAACTATCTTCGCTTTTCGATTCATAGGTTAAATATAATTCAGTTTTCCAGCTTGTAGTAGTAAATCCGACCTGAAATCCGGATGAGCGATTGAAATGAGTGCGCGAGCCCGTTGACGGATACTCTTCCCGTATAGATCGACCATACCATATTCTGTAGCGATATAGTGGACATGGTTACGTGAAGTGACAACACCAGCACCCGCTTTTAACATGGGAACTATTTTGGATATTGTACTTCCCGAGGATAACAAGGCAGAACTTGGCAAAGCAATAACAGGTAATCCACCCTCGGAGAGGGATGCCCCATAAATGAAATCCATTTGGCCACCTACGCCGCTGTAAAATTTTGGTCCAATCGAATCGGCACATACCTGGCCGGTGAGATCGATTTCGATGGCAGAATTTATGGCAACCATATTTTTGTTTTTTGCCACAACAAAGGGGTTATTAACATACTCAGTCGGCAGTAACTCGATCAGTGGATTATTATCCACCCAGTGGTATAGATCCAGGGAACCGATAATGAACCCGGCAACGATCTTACCTTTATGGATGGTTTTCTTATTATTCGTCACGATACCCAGGTTGACGAGTTCCATTATTCCATCTGAAAACAGTTCCGAATGGACTCCCAGGTCTTTTTTATGTCGGAGAAATTTGAGAACTGCCTCTGGAATTCCGCCGATTCCGAGCTGTAAGGTAGCACCATCAGGAATTCTTTCTGCGATATATTCAGCGATTTTTCCGACAATATCATCCCCGCAATCATTTTTCATTGGAAGCTCGGCCAGTGGGTAATCCACTTCCACAATATAATCGAGGTCGTCGATATGAATGAGTGTATCACCCAAAGTGCGTGGCATCTGCTGATTCACTTCCGCTATTATGATTTTGGCAGATTCTGCCGAGGTTTTGGTCAAACCGGCTTCAATTCCAAAAGTACAGAAACCATTTTCATCTGGTGGGGAAAGATGGACCAGGGCAGCATCCAATGGTAATATTCCATTTTTAAATAGCAGTGGGAGTTCTGATAACAGCACCGGGGTATAATCTGCCCGCCCTTCCTGGACCGCCTTTCGGACATTGTGGCTGATGAACAATGAGTTCACCCGCAGATGACCTTCCATCTGCGGGTGAACGTAGTCTGAACTTCCAACTGTTAGTGGCTGGCAAATTTCAACATTCTGTAATTCTGGGGCGTATTCCACCAGCGCTTGAATCAGAACCTGGGGAACCGAACAGTTCCCGGTAAGATAAACTCTTTGATTTGATCTTATTGAACGGACAGCTGTTGCAGCGTCTACGATCTTGGATTGGTAACTTTCTTTCCAGGTCATTAAGCAGAGTCCTCAATGATTTATTTTTTATTTCATCGTGAGGACTTCACGAATAAATGGCAATGCCCAATTAATCGTGGCTTTATCAATCACCAGAGGTGGTGCAAATCGAATCACCCGTTCGTGAGTTTCTTTTGCCAGAATACCTTTCTTTTCCAGGGCTTCACAAAATCTTCTGGCGCCTCCGGCTTCCGGCTGTAATTCAACTCCGATTAATAGTCCTTTGCCGCGTACTTCTTTAATATTCGGGCTGTTGATCTCACTTAACTGTTCAATGAAATACTCACCCAGCTTGTCTGCGTTCTCAATTAGTTTTTCATCCACTATCACTTTCAGTGCTTCTCTGGCCACTGCAGCAGCCAAAGGGTTACCACCAAAGGTGGACCCGTGTTCCCCGGGGGTGAAGAGGGACAGGATTTCCCGATCTGCCAATACTGCAGAAATTGGATAAAATCCGCCACCTAAAGCTTTGCCGATCGTGATGATATCCGGACGAACACCCTCGTGGTCACAAGCGAATACCTTCCCGGTTCGTCCCAGCCCGGTTTGGATCTCATCTGCCATGAAAAGGACATTGTTCTTTTTGCATAATTCGCTGACTTTTTTCAGGTAGCCAGTCGATGGAATAATGACTCCAGCTTCTCCCTGGATTGGTTCAATAAATACTGCAGCTGTATTTGAGTTGATCGCTTTTGCAATCGCATCTGCGTCGCCATAGGGTACAGTAACAAATCCTGCTGTAAATGGCCCAAAGTCGTCTTTGTAGAGTGGTTCAGTGGAAAATGAGATGGTTGAAATGGTGCGTCCATGGAAGTTGCCAGTTGCTGTAATGATCTCTGCTTTGTACTTTGGAACTTTCTTAACCTTATATGCCCATTTTCGCGCCAATTTTAATGCGGTTTCAACAGCCTCGGCACCCGAATTCATCGGGAGTGACATTTCGTAGCCGGTGAACTCGGAGAGTTCCTTATAAAAAAAAGGGAGTTGGTCATTGCGGAATGCCCTGGAGGTCAGTGTGACTTTTTTTGCCTGGTCAATTAAAGCTTTAAGAATTCTGGGGTGGACATGACCCTGATTGATCGCAGAATATGCACTCAAACAATCCAAGTATTTGTTTCCTTCAACATCATAAACCCAAACTCCCTCCCCGCGGGTAATGACGACATCGAGTGGGTGATAGTTATGGGCACCATACTTTTCTTCAATTTCAATATATTCACTGGTTTTCATTTTAGTTTGCTCCTAAAAGGTAAGCAACTACTGCTTTTTGCGCGTGCATCCGGTTATGTGCCTGTGGGAATAACCGGCTATGAGCGCCATCCGCAACCGCATCAGTTAATTCCTGTCCGCGGTGCGCTGGCAAACAATGCAGTACGATAACTTTTTTATCTGCTTCTTTCACCAGAGCTTCGTTGACCTGGTAAGGAGGAAATACCTGTTCACGTTTTTTCGTTTCAGCTTCCTGTCCCATACTTGTCCAGGTATCCGTATAAATTACCTGTGCATTTTTTACTGCTACATGTGGATCTCGTAGTAAATTGATTTTAGTGCCAGTTCGGGTGGAGATTTTCTTGCCAATTTCCAAAGCCTTGGGATCAAGATCATAACCTTCAGGAGAAGCAAGTGTAAAGTTGGCTCCTAAAGATAAACATACATGCATTAAAGAGACTGCCACATTGTTTCCATCACCGATGAAGGTCACGTTCAAACCTTTTAGGTTTCCAAATTCTTCATAAATCGTCAGTGCATCTGCCATCCCCTGGCATGGATGGTTATAATCACTGAGCCCATTAACGACTGGGACACTGCACCATTTTGCAAGTTCCAAAACGTGGGCATGTTCAAACACCCTGGCCATGACGATCTCGATGTAACCACTCAATACCCTGGCAACATCAGCAATCGACTCTCGCTGCCCTAATCCGATCTCGCTTGGAGAAAGATACAAGGCATCTCCACCCAGATGGCGCATGGCCATATCAAAAGATACCCGGGTTCGTAATGATGGTTTCTGGAAGATCATGGCCATCGTCTTTCCTTTGAGAATGGGCCGATTTTCACCTGTTGATCGTTCTTTTTTTAACTGAACAGCCAGATCAAGCAGCATTTGAATTTCATCTGACGAATAATCAGATATGGCAAGGAAGTCTTTTTTCATTTATGCTCCTGTATGGTGTTTTTTTTGTATAACAATCGAAGTATATCACATCAGAAGATGGATGGAACCGGGTGCAGGGGGAGGCAACCTAGTCTATTCCATTCATACTTTTTTGTTTTGCATAGTCTTCCGGAGTATCCAGATCTGCCAGGATGGTCGCTGTTTCTACGACCACATATTGAATTTCGTGCTCGTTGATCCTGATGAAATCCCGCAAGGTTTGATGCGAATCAAGGGTGGTCAGGTTACCCCATAATCTTGCAGGTATCACCCAGGGATGCCCGCGATGCATTTGATAACTGGGAATACATAATGAAACCGGATTCTGATTCCATTCATCCACGAGTAATTTGACTGTTGTTTCCAATATTTGCGGCTGATCAGCTAGGACCATTAGAATAGCATCCACCCTATTCTGCAATGCATTCAACCCTGTACACAAAGAGGTGACCATATTTCCATCAGCAAAATCGGGGTTGTAAATGATCTGTACCGGTTTTGATTTGAGAGTTGATGCAATTTGTTCTGCATCCCGTCCGGTCACAACGACAATCTCAGCAATTTTGGAGAGCATAAGAGTATCGACAACCGTTTCGATCACTGTCTTTCCCTTCCAGGGAAGAAGCAGCTTCTGCACTCCCATGCGGCTCGATAATCCAGCAGCAAGGACAACAGCACCAATTCTCAATGGTTTAGCAGACAGCATGGATGCACCTTTCCAGGTCTTCAGGGGTATCTAAATCCATCAATAACCTCGTGTCCAACCATGGTAGCCAGGCATGCTCAAAATGACCCATGATCGACCTGCCACCGGTATCACCTTCCAAAAATAATAATTCATCAAAGGTTATCCGGTCAAATAATACCGGATTGGAGCGTTGATCATCAACCATCGGAGCAATAATTGGCACCATGCTTGTTATGTATTGGTCCTTCAGTTTTTCCAATAATTCCAATGAGACAAATGGTTGGTCTACCAACATAAATATGGCTGCTCCACACCTGTCTCCCAATTGCTTCAATCCAGCTCGGATGGAAGAGCTTTGCCCGGATTTCCATTCTGAATTTTCCACTATCTCGATATTCATCCCTGCCAATTTGGGAAAGACCTTGTCTGAATGATATCCTGTTACAACGATCACAGGGTTGAACCCTGCAATTGTAGCTGTCTTTACTGCCCTTTCAATAAGAGTTTCTCCATGAAATTTTACAAGTGGTTTGGGTTTTCCTTCCATCCGCGACGATCCACCTGCTGCAAGGATAATCGCTGCTATATTCTCGACCCTGGCAAAGACGACCGGTTCCAAATGTTGATATCCAATAGCAGTTATGATTATTTGATCGTACTTATCTACACAATAATTGGCTATGCGCATTATATCTGGAATCAATTTAACGTCTCCCGCCTGGTTCAATACCAGGATCCGCTTCGCCTTTTCTGGAATTCCTTTCAAGCCGCCTTTCGAATGACAAAGGACACTTCCTAATCCTTCAACTGTAATAACTTCCCCTTCTTTCATTTTTCCCAGCTTGCCAAACACTTCCGGCCGGAAGACGGTATCGGAACTCAATGGCTTTCCTAACACTGACATGCCTGCTAATACTATAACTGCATCCACCCATTTAGGGATCACTGGCTCGTGCTCCGCCGGTGCCTTCAATGGCAGCATCCGTGCCCCATCAGCTTCTATGAGGATCGAAAAGTGGTGTTCGATGGATCGCTCGTAAAGAAAATTGATATTCTCAGGTGATAATCCATCCAGTCTGTGGCCATCGATCACTGGACCTGTGATGCTAACAATTTTTGGTAAGTTTCCCCAATCAATTTGTACTAAATCTGATGTAGATGAGGCAAAGAATTTTTGTTCAGCTTTTTCGATCTGGTCCAATCCAAGGTGAGTGGTCGTGGTAATAACTACATTTTCCGTGAAACTATCTGCCAACCGCCAGATGGTGGATGTCTTACCACCTGCCCCTACAACCGCTATTCGGCATGGTTCGTGGAGCCGCATGATCTCATGCAGTTTCATTGCAGCCACACAATAATTTCTCTCTTAACTCCTGATCTGATAGTAATGCTTCAAGAACTCCTCCACCGATAGCCAAAGATTTTTCAGAGATCATCCTGGCCAGTTCCGGGTTATTCCGTGGATCAAGATCACCAATTTTCATTCCCGACCTAACGCTGCTTCCGTTCCGCAATAAACCCCGAACAATACCGGTAAACTTCGCCTTAATTGGATTGCCTTCAACTTCTCCAATAAGTTGACCAGCCTTCACTTGGTCGGGAATTGAAGTAAAAGTTTTCAAAATCCCATCCGCAGGTGCTCGTAAAACCCGGTCATTTGAATACTGATTGACTTGTTCAGGTATGCCAGTATCTGGTTCGGTTGCTCCAAACCAGATCACCCGTCCCATTTTTGGCCCTCGATTGGTTTCAATAACTGCCCGACAGTCTTTGCCGGCATAAAACCCGGGTCCCAACCCGATGACAATTGTCGATAGTTTTGAGAGACTGTTGTCAGCTTTTTTCAGCATTCTACCATCTACAACGACTACCGGATGCATTTGTTGGGTGAGATTTAGGTCCGGATCAACCATCACAGGAATTTCATTCGCCGCCATGATTTGCCAGGCATCCTCACTATTTTTTGCCCGCCTGGCAGTCACTCCCTCAACAGCAAGAGTACCTTCATGGATGGCGGAAGAAAAACAAACCAGTCGGCGGACACTCAGGGGTTCCGGTAATTCAGATATCAGGCATGCGATGCCACAGCGCATTAGTTTATAAGCTACTCCGCTGGCAAGATCTCCGCCCCCGCGAATCAGAACAAAAGATTTGACACCATCTGTGACTATAAGTTTCCCAACCCTTCCAGCACCCTTTCCGGGGTTAACGGGAAATCATCGAACCAGACTCCAGTCGCCGCATGGATTGCTGCAGTCAATGCCGGTACAAATGGCAGGTACGGCATTTCTCCCATTCCACGGGCTCCCCATGGTCCACGGGGATCAGGTGTTTCCATAATGACCGATTGGATCGTATCTGGAATATCTAAAACAGTCGGAATCAGGTAAGTTGATAAAGTTGAGGTAAGGACTTTTCCATTCTTCTGAATAAAATTCTCCAACACTCCATAACCAGTTGCCTGAACAACCGCTCCTTCAATCTGCCCACGCACTAATTCGGGATTAATGGCTTTACCAACCTCATCAACGCAGATTACATTGCGGATACTTAACTGACCAGTTTCCGT
This sequence comes from uncultured Leptolinea sp., assembly GCA_964387025.1. GTDB lineage: Bacteria > Chloroflexota > Anaerolineae > Anaerolineales > Anaerolineaceae > PNON01. The sequence goes on from CAYLUZ010000002.1 coordinate 157,884, forward strand.
ATCCACTTCAACATCCACAACTTCGGCTACATAACCGTACGAAAAGTTCGGTTCACATTTACCGGTCTCCGGATCAAAGGGTGTGGTTTTTGGAGGAATATAAGTATATGTGGCGATTGCCGGGCGTTCTTCGTTTTTCCATTTTTCCAAAGCAAGTTCTGCAGCGCCCCGGATAGAATTGCCTGCCATAAAGGTCATTCTTGAAGCAGAAACTGAGCCTGAGTTGCCTGCAGTGGCGGTGTCAGACATATCTAATTCGACTTTAACAAATGGTACCCCGCACGCCTCAGCAGTCATCTGGGCAAATACAGTATGGCTGCCTTGCCCAACTTCAGCACCGGCATGGTGCAAAATTACCTTTTCAATTTTATCTTTTCCCCTGAGTTCGATGGTCGCTGTACATTTTTCTGGCGCTCCAAATGAAAAACCAACATTTTTATAGGAACAGGCAAATCCTATGCCACGTTTGACCACACCTTTGTCAGAAATGAATTGCCCATCCTTGCGATGCCATCCGGTTTTAGAATTTTTCCAATCACCAGTAACCGCACATGTTTCAACAACCTTATCCAGAGAGACCCCTGGAGGAAGTGGAGTTCCAACTGATAGTAAAGATCCTTCCTTAACAATATTCCGCATCCGCAGTTCCACTGGATCCATTCCTAACTTTTCAGCGAGCTTGTTCATCTGCGATTCAGCTTCAAAAGCTCCTTGAGGTCCGCCAAAACCGCGGAATGCTCCGTTGGGCAGGTTATTGGTATAGACAGCATAAGAATCCACTTTAACATTTGGAATGTCGTATGGACCTGTGCTCATTAACGTGGCGTTGCCCATCACTTTTGTGGATGTGTAAATATATGCCCCCCCATCAGCTACTAATGCGACCTGGGCCGCAATGACTTTGCCTTCTTTTGTCGCCCCCCATTTCGCCTTTAATATGTATGGGTGGCGTTTATGATGTCCAATGATCGATTCTTCCCTGCTCCAAATGATCTTAACTGGTCTGTTGATACCACGTTGTTCCAATCGCCACGCAGCCAATGCCAGGACGATCTGGATGGACATATCCTCGCGTCCACCAAAGGCACCGCCAATTGCAGGGTAAATAACTCTGATCTTTTCAAGGGGAAGATTCAATGAATGAGCAATCTGCTCCTGATCCTCGTGGGTCCACTGCCCGCCCACGATCACAGTAACACGTCCCTCTTCATCAATATAGCTCAATCCAGCTTCTGGTTGGAGGTAGGCATGTTCTTGAGCTGGAGTATGATATTCCCCTTCTACAATAACATCTGCATCCCGAAAAGCAGAATCTGTATCACCTTTGCGGATCCGGTAATGTCCGAACACATTGGATCCACGGTCTGGGTGAAGCAGCACTGAATTATCTCCCATGGCCAGAACCGGATCGGTGACAATTAGCAGGTCTTCATATTCTACTTGTATCAATTTCACGGCCTGCTCTGCTATTTTTTCACTTTCTGCGATAACACAGGCAATTTGATCACCAATGAATCTTACCCGGTCAGCAAATTCGCGATTCGATCCCGGACCGCAGAGGACTGGTTGATCCGGTGAGATCAAGCCATATACATTATTGGGAACATCTTTGGCTGTGAAGACAGCAATCACCCCGGTGTATTTCTCCGCCTGAGAGGTATCAATTTTCCGGATAATGGCATGTGCCTTTCCGGAAAAAAGGATCTTCATATACACTTGCCCGGGTAGATTGATATCCCCCGGATACATGGCTGTGCCGATTACTTTGTTTAATGCATCAACCCGAGTGATTGATTCACCGACTATGCTCACGTTACCTCCACATCATCATTGTCTTGGCTCTATTAGAAGAACCAGTCATTCTTCTTCTTTTTTTTCAATGGGGCTATATCTGGGGGAATATACCGCCTTGGACCAAAGAGGGAATTCAGGAAATAAGTGATCAGCAAGAATACTGTATAGATAATAAACGAAATAACAAGAGTCAATCCCACTTTTACGAGGATGAACGGATCAAAATTTCTAAAATAGATCAGAAATTCCGGTGGAATTGGATACCAGCCTTTTTGTCCATTTAGTTCAAGTAACCTCAAGGTTGCAACGTATGACAAAGCTGGAATCAGGATGATCATGATGAATCCGATACCCCGCCATACCGGATGCACTGGCATGGCCGTGCCTTTCGACGGGGGTTTTTCCGAAAACATATTGTTCTTGTTCATAAAACCGCCTCTCCTGTTTTTTCGATGGCAGTTATGATCTTGTAGTAGCCCGTGCATCGGCACAGGTTACCGGTGATGGCCTGTTTGATTTGATCCCGATCAGGATGTTCTTTCTCTTCAAGCAGCTTCACTGCTGACATGATAAAACCCGGGGTACAGTATCCACATTGCACTGCACCCTCGTTAATGAAGGATTGCTGCACCTGATGGATCTTTTCTTCTGAGCCGATCCCTTCAATGGTGGTGATTTCAGCCTGGTGGGCACGCTCAGCAGGAACCAGGCAACTCATCACAGCTATTCCGTCCAGGAAAACTGTACATGCTCCGCATTCACCTTCAGCGCATCCTTCTTTAACCCCCGTCAGCATCGCATTATTGCGTAACAAATTCAATAGAGTCTGGTCCGATCCGCCAGTAAGTCCCTGGCTTTTTCCATTAATGATGGCTGTTATTTTTGAAGAATCCAGAATTGTGTACGAATTGGACAATTCAACCGCTTTGGTTTGTTTACCCCATAATAGTACCGGTTTATTCGGGAGGTTCTCCCTTTCTTTTCCATCGCGAATTGCCAGTAATGCTCTTTTACACATTACTCCAACTATTTTTTGCCTGTACCTTGCTGAGCTGCGGATATCATCTATTGGTTTGGCAGACTCTGAAGCAACTTGAGCAAGGGCTTCCAAATCCATTTCCTGATCAATATTCTTCCCTATCAAAAACTTTTCTGCTTCCAATGCATGAATAATTGTCGGTGCAACTGCTCCAAGGGTGATGGCGGAATGTGTGATTACTTTTCCATCCAGGGTGAGTACCATTGCCAGGTTTAGAACTGAAATTGCTTGTGCTTTTCTCAAGGCAAACTTGATAAAAATACCCTTCTGGTTTACTTTCAATGCTGGAAAACTGATATCTATCACCATCTCGTCCGGTTTTAAAACTGTCTTTCGCACTCCCGTGTAGAAATCCGAGAGCATTACCTCGCGCTCTCCATGAACGCATTTGCATTTTAACTTTGCTCCCATAGCGATAAGCGGAGTGATCGTATCATTTGCCGGGGAAGCTGTGATCAGGTTGCCAGCTATCGTTCCACGGTTCCTAATTTGTGGCGATCCAACATTCCAGGCAGCTAATACCAGTGGCAGTGCTTTTTCATTTAATAATGATGAGGAAACCACCTGGTTATGGGTCACACCCGCTCCGATATGAATCGCACCCTGATCATCCTGGGATATCTCTGAAAAACCTGGTAATCGGCTGACATCGACAACTGTTTCTATATCCTTGCGCTGTTCCCTTTCTATCTCAAGGATGAGATCGGTACCACCGGCTATGATTCTTGCTTTTCCAGGGTTTTCAGACAGGCACTTAATTGCTTCTTCAATGGATGCAGGGATGATATATTTCTGCCACATGTTTCCTCCGGAAGTTATTTTCCTGATTTCATCGTCATTCGTAAACCACTTGCGTCATTGCGAAGCATTAATACTTCCGCCAATATACTGACTGCAATCTCTTCGGGTGTCTCCGCCTTCAATTCCAATCCTATCGGGCTGATCACCTTATCTAATTTCTCTTCTGAAATTCCAGTTCCAACCAGATTTTTACGGGTTGCCAGCCAGCGCTTCTTGGAGCCGATAATACCAATAAAAGCTGCTGGAGTCTCTAGCAATGCCGGTAACCCTGGGGTATCAATCGGTACACCTCCTGTTGTTAGAACCAGGTAACTTTGGCTGCAAATTTTGACCTTTTTTGGAATATCCGCCATGGCACAACAAACGTATTCATCTGCTTCAGGGACAACTAAAGGGTTGCAAAATTCTTCCCGGTCGTCAGACACGACCACGCAAAATCCAAGCCATTTAGCCAGATGCGTGACTGCCTTACCGACATGACCGGCACCTATAACAAGTATCATGGGTTGAGCTAAGATTGGTTCCACAAAAAACTCCACCTGGCCGCCGCAAATTCCTGGATCTCCCTGAGAAGGGTCAACCATATTGTAGCTTAATCGACGTGATTTTCCATCCAGTATAGATTGTTTGGCTTCTTTAATGACCCGGTTTTCAATTTCACCACCGCCTACTGAACCAATAAATTCACCTGTCTCTTTGACCAACATTTTGCTGCCGGTATGCCTGGGAACTGAGCCATGACTTTCGATGATGCTGCATAATGCACCAGACTCGCCTCTCCTCTGCATTTCAAGAATTGACTGATAAATATTCACTTACTCCTCCAAAAGACCTAAAACTACCGGTAAAAGTTGCTTCTTTCGAGAAACCACTCCTTCTGCCATTCTTGTTCCATCGGGTTGGGGAGGATAAGGTAAGCCATCCAAAATGGGCGGTACATCTGAGTAAAGTAACCTGCTGCTGCCGCGGACAACATCAGTGACCATCAACATGGCAAAATCCAATCCCTTTCGGTTTTTCAGATCCGCCAGAGCAGAATTGAGCTTATTCCTGTGATCTTCAATTTCCACCAGATCACTGACTTCCGCCTGGGCAATAGCAAATTCGAACCCCCCCGCCTGGTATATTTTCATATCGTTTGTCACGATTTCTTCAGGTGTTCTTGAAGATAAACCAGCTCCAGCGGATAATATTTTCTTACCAAAGCTCTGGATATTCTCGCCAAATAGTACCGATCCGCCTGAAAAAGCCCAGCGACTGATCCTATCCGCCGCAGTCTTATCTCTTTGTGTTGTAGTCGGTGATGTGAGGATCAATGTATCCGATAATAAACCAGATAATAGTATTCCAGCGATCGCCGGGGGTAAGCTCAGGCCGGATTCCTCCACCCGTTCTGAAACCAGGGTACTTGTGCTGCCAACAACATCCACACTGAAACGAATGGGAATATGCGTCGATGGATTGCCCAATCTGTGATGGTCCAGGATTTCTATCAATTCTGCTTCTTCCAGTGAACCAAGTGCCTGGTGGGCTTCGTTGTGATCCACCATGATGATCTTCAATCTGGGAGGATTCAATATATCACGCTGGCGGCATAACCCGGCGTATTTGCCTGCTTCATCGATCGCTAAAAATTCATCCCGTTCTTCCCGCAGTATACGGTTCAAACTGTCGCGTATGCGGCCACTCGCCAGGAAGCAGGACACCTGTTGCTCGGCCACTTCACTGCAAGGGATTTCCATCAGGTCGCTGATCTTAAGGTCTCGTTTTCGCTGCGCTACCCCAAGTTCGCGTAAAAGGAATTGGAATAGCGACCCGGATGTGATCAATCCAAAAATAGTTCCATCACTATTCAAGACAGGCGTCACTCCGCCTGTCCGGCTGGCGATGACCCAGGCGTCACTTAACGGTTGATCAGGGAGCACAGTGTCCAATCGACGCATCACCGAAGAGAACCTGGGTGAAGCATCGGTCAATAACAATGGTGCTTCAAGACCAAGATGTTTGAGGACCCAGGCTGTTTGTGGATTTATCGCACCTGCCCTGGCAGCAACTGAATTCATACCATCCCGTTCGTGAAGAAGCCAGGCATAACCTATCGCTGATGCGATGGAATCAGTGTCGGGGTTGACATGGCCAATTACATAAACTTGATTTGAATTCATCTATCCAGGCTCTTTCTTCTTACTTTTTAATTGCTTTCCAAACTCGTTCCGGATTTGCTGGAATTTCGTCCAGATTTGCACCGCAGGCGTCAAGTATGGCATTTCCGACTGCCGGCGCTACGCCATCCATGGGTATCTCTGCCACTGCTTTAACGCCGAAAGGATGAGAAGGTTCAAATGTTTCAATAAAGAGGGTTTCCAATTCTGGCATTTCATTTGACCGGAAGATATGATAATCGTTCCAATTCGTTTGCTGGGCTACACCTTTTTCAGAATAGGTCATTTCTTCTGTTAGTGCGTATCCTAGAGCTTGTGTCATACCACCTTCGATCTGTCCGGATGCAGTCACCGGGTTGATGATCACACCTGAATCCACAGCCATGACCAGTCTTTCCACTTTTACCTGGCCGGTTTGTGTATCCACCAGCACTTCAGCGAATTGAGCAGCAAATGGAGGAGGCGACACAGGAGAGGCATACGAAGCTACACCCATGATCTGTTCCTGGTTTTCATGGTGTAAAGAGTTATACGCGATCTCCTTCATGGTAATTCTTCTACCATCAGTTGATATTGCACATGCATCTGCTAATTTCACCGATTCAGGAGTGATCACTTTTGAGGCATCCTGCTTGTTCAGCATTTCAGCTGCGCGGATTCTAATGCGCTCAGCAACTTTCCTGGCTGCTAAAACTGCTGCAGTCCCCGATATATAGGTTGTACTCGACGCATAAGCACCTTTATCAAATGGTGTGAAATCTGTGTCGGAAGAATAGACGATCAGATCATCCACTGGTACTCCCAAAACTTCTGCTGCCATCTGTGCCAGAACTGTATCGGATCCAGTGCCCAGGTCTGTTGCTCCGATCAACATATTGAAAGAACCGTCGTCATTCATCTTGATCGATGCACCGCCCATATCAATATAAGGAATGGCTGTGCCTTGCATCACTGTAGCAATTCCTATTCCACGCCGTAAATGCGGGTTGCCTGCCACCTTATGCCAATCCATGTTGCCATATTTTGAATCCCATCCAATGACAGCTTTTCCCTGCTTCACACAATCTTCCAACCCTACCGTATTCACAATCTCAGGGCGTGGTTCGCGTCCTTCACTCCAGGCTTTGCTGAAGGGATGTAGTTCTCCTGGTCTGAGGGCGTTCTTCAACCTGAAATCGATGGAATCCATCCCCAGTTTTCGGGCGATGATCTCCATATGCCTTTCCACCGGCCAGTATCCCTGGGGAACGCCATATCCGCGGAAGGCTCCAGCAGGAGGTGTGTTGGTGTAAACCACATCTGCGTAGAACCGTATATTTGGATTAATGCGGTATTTCCCATCTCCGACATAAAGCGCCATGGATTTATGCCCGGTGTTGCCAGTGACTGTCAATCCGTGGCAGCCATACGCACCGGTATCTGAGAGAGCAAACATTTCATTGGCTGTGATTGTCCCATCCATCTTCACCCCTGTCTTGAGATGAACTTTCATTGGATGCCTTGACCGTGCAGCTATAAACTCTTCCTCACGGGTATATTCGTAATAGACCGGTCTACCGGTTGCAATCGTCAAGTGGGCAGCTACATCTTCGATGAGGATCTCCTGCTTTCCGCCAAATCCACCACCAATGCGGGGTTTGATGACCCGGATGCGTTTCACCGGCAGCCCAAGAACAGGAGCCAGTACCCGGCGGACATGGAATGGTACTTGGGTACTGGTGCGTAATACCAGGCGATCATCTTCATCCCAGTAGCTAATGGTAATATGTGGTTCGATATGCGCCTGTTGAACTTTGGGGACTTTATAATCACCCTCTATGATCAGGTCAGCTTCTGCAAATCCTTTTTCAAGATCACCAACATCAATCCGGATCTCGGCTGCCAAATTTTTCTTAGGGTTTGAGTCAGCAAAATTGATATATTCTTTCTCGTCGTGCAATATGGGAGCATTAGCTGCTATTGAGAGAGAACTATCCAGGATTGCGGGTAATTCTTCATAGTCTACTTTGATCAATTTGATTGCCTTTTCAGCAATTTCAAGTGTCTCGGCGGCAACAAATGCGACCCGGTCACCCACAAAACGAACCTTATTGTCCAGTGAAAATGTATCCAGAGGACCAGGTATCGGGTCGGATTGTCCGGCAGTTGAATAGACTACCCGTGGAATGTCCTGCCAGGTGAGCACAGCTGCCACTCCATTCAGTGCTTTTGCGGCAGTTGTATCGATATTCTTGATCTTTGCATGCGCCACCGGGCTGTGCAGTACTTTTGCATACAACATTCCGCGCAACTCGATATCCCCGGTGTAAGCAGGTTTGCCTTGGACAAGCTTTATCGCATCAACTTTGATTTCCGGTTTACCAACAGTCGTAAAAGTCTTTGTTTGGGGAGTAGTCCAGACTTTAGGGAAGACGCTGGTTTGCGTTTGATTGCTCACACCTTCTTCAGGACGACCTTGATCCATTCTCTCTGGAGCAATATATATTTCAGGTTTATCGCCAATCGGGTAAATGGGTTCAGGTACTTCTCCGCGAAGAAATGCCGCAGCTCTTTGAACAGCCTGAACAGGTTTCAAGTATCCTGTACAACGGCATAACACACCAGAAAGAACATCCCGAATTTCATCTTCGTCAGGGTGCAGATTTTTCTCAAGTAAGGATGTGGCAGCCAGGACCTGGGCGGGTGTACAAAAACCGCATTGAATTGCACCTGTCTCAACAAATGCTTTTTGAACGGCCGACAAACCATCATTCTTCTTCCAACCCTTGTTGGGATACATACCGATCCCCTCAATGGTGCGTATGCTATGGCCTTCTGCCTGGGCTGCCAGGATAAGGCATGAATTCACCGGGCGGTCATCCATTAATATTCCACAGGCACCACACTGGCCATCTTCGCAGCCATGTTTTGTACCAAAATAACCGTTTGTCCTTAATACTGTTTGCAGCGTCTCGCCAGGAGCGACTGAGACTTGTAGGAGTTTTCCATTAATATTGATTTTGAGGTTCATTTCACCTCCTTTGCCAGCTTATCAAGGCATCTTTTCACTAACACACCAGCGATACTTTCCCGATAAGCACTGCTGGCATGAATATCACTGCTGTCTGCAAAAGCATTTTTTGCTGCCAGGTCTGAACCAACCGCTGAGGTTCCATCCATTGCGGTTACCGGAAGTTTACCATAGCCAAAAACATTCACCCGGGTTCTTCCATTCGGCCAATGTGCCATGGATACCCCGGCAATCGGGTAATCGGCTGGTGATTTGGTTATGGTTTCAAATACGACCTTGACTGATGTGTTGATGCTTATTGAAGTGATCAACTTGCCTGTAAGGTTTTGTTTCCTTACCGGAAGGAGTTCACTGATTGTGATTTTCTCCATTCCCGGTTGGATTTCGAGCTGGGCATTCCAGGCTAATAATAATGAAAGCAGAATGGATTTCCCGTCTCCGCCGGCGATACATCCCCCAACAGTGCTCATTTGGCGAAGGTTGAAACTGGTTTCTTTTTTGCAAGCTTCTTTTAGTATTGGTGGTACATCAGGGTGATCGATCAATTCCTGAAGATTAACTCCTGCACCTATCATAAGGGTATTTCCGTCCAATTGAATGGTTTTCAATGGTAATGCCTGGATATCGACCACCGCGAAGTCAGCATCGGTTTTCCGGTTGAGAAGAGTTCCGCCAGCTAATGGAACAGTCACCGGAGTTTTCCGGGCTAATAATTCCAGGGCAGATTCCAACGTCGAAGGTCTGTTATATTCCGTGATCATACTGTCCTTTCCATTTCCGGGTAGACTTTCCAACCCATCTTTTCAAGTTCACTGGAATTCATCGTTTCACCGGGCATATTGACAACGGTAATCTCACCTGTCACCAGGATATCACCAACTGGTCCGATGATTTCACCCGTTGCCTGTCCTACCCTGCCATTGTCTTTGACCCGATGCCCGCAAAGCTTAAGTGGCGTATTTACAGGAACCGGTTTTTTGTACCGAATCTTTAATTCAGCAGTCACCATGAACCGGGGAGGATCACCTTCCATAAATACGCGCCCCATGACTTCATCCAGCATCGAAGCGATGATGCCGCCATGTACAACCCCGGGATATCCCTGGTATTGTTCGAGGAGTGTATGGTGCGCCTCAACCTCTCCCGGGGCAATGGTGTAGAAATGCATGTGCAGACCGGAAGGGTTTTCCACTCCGCAGACAAAGCATTCACGAGATGTAGCCTGTTTTGTTTTCGTCATTCAATTAATTCTGTGCAAAAGTATCGATCAGAAGTTTGACATCGCCGCCTACCGGATACAATATCGGGCAGGTGCAGCCATTGTTCACATATTCATGGACTTTGGCTCGTGCTTCATCGGGTGTACCAGAAGCAGTGATCCGTAGGATTAACTCCTCTGGAACAAGGTGCTTGGCTTTCATAATTTGTTCATGAGTAGCCGGCCAACCCATAATGGATTGGATTTCTGCAACTACGTCCATTGAAACGCCTGATGCCTTGGCAATGTGCGGTTGCTGCGCCAGGTACTGGGTTAATAATTCGCGGGTCGTATCAATTGCTTTATCGTGATCCAGATCCACAGAACATACGACCAGTTGTGGGCGGTCAATATCGTCCAGCTTCCGGCCAGCTTTTTTTGCTCCTGCAGTCAGCAGATCCAATGCTTTGTAGTTGTATTCGGGTGGAACACAATAATTCAGCACTGCCCCATCCGCAATCTCTCCTGTCATTTCCATCATCTGATCGCCGGTAGCGCCGATCATGATCGGAACATTACGGGGTTCACGTCGGCCATGAACAACATCCAGTTCAATTCCATCGACATGCACAAATTCACCATGGAAAGTGACGCGTTCCATATTAAGTAAGCGTTTCATGATCAATACGGTTTCTTTCATCGCTGTAAGCGGCTTGGTGCGGTTGATGCCAACGTTTTTTGCTAGCGGGTCCCACCAGGCACCTATTCCGCAAATAATCCTGTTCGGTGCAAGGTCATCCAATGTAAGGAACGTCGCTGCCAGCAATCCAATGTTTCTGGTCCAGTTATTAATAACACCTGATCCTACCTTTAATCTATCTGTAACCGCTGCGTATGCTGCCATGGGTACAATGGCATCCCGCACCAACCGGCTTTCCGCCTGCCAGACTGCTTCAAATCCACGCTTCTCAGCGTACTTTACATATTCCAGACCATCACGAAGGTCATGAGAGTCTTGAAGATAAAGCGCCATTCTCTGTTTCATAATTTCCTCCATTAATGAATTGAATTGCTGGTGATTTTCAGACCTGGAATATCCTTTTCGAGACTCCGGAGGATTTCGAGGTCTTCTGGTAAGTCTAGATCTAATTCAAGGGAAGGGATGGAGCAAATTTCCAACCTTGCTCCGGCTTTTCTTGCTTTTTCACAATGCTTTTGGAACGATCCTGGTCCGAAGGAATACTCAAATAAACCGGATGGGCTGAGAAGCAAGGCATTCGTTCCCGAATGGTGCCTGTCCGGGGCGATGACCACCACCGGAGGATTTATTGCCAGGGCAATCAGTGCCTCAATGTCGGATGGCTGCATTAGAGGTAGATCGGCAGGTAAAATGAGCACACCGCGTGGGGCATATACCTGAGCGATTACCGTCGCCCTACGCAAAGCTGTATTCAACAGCGGAGCACCATCTTCCTGTACTGTCTTGGCTCCCATTTCCCGCGCAATGGTAAGAACCGCATGGTCGCGGCTTACTACCAGGGTGTTGCTGATTTCATTAACTTGATTTAATACATCAAGGGTGTGACCCAGGAGTGTGATGTTCAACTCTGATCGTTCGTCGTCTGTCAACACCCCGGAAAGCCTTGATTTACCGTGGCGTAATGGTTTCACTGGTACGATTGCCCACATACTCATGAATTATTTCTCCTCCTTTAGCATTTGTCGGCCCAACGACAGTACATCTTCCGCTAACCGTACCCTGTCTGTGGTGGAGAGCATCATCGTCTCTACTGCTTTACAAATTATACCCCAGCGCTCGATCTCATGATTCAATTGCATGTCCAAAATATCCAACATGTAGCCATTCAATATGGATTCTGCATGGTAGAACTTTGCCGCAAAATCTGCTGATGCATCCTTGCCATCCAATTCCTTGATCATTTTAGCAAGCGGTCCTTTCACAGCCTGCCCGCGGATGATCGGGCTGACTGCCAGGACTTGCGTCTCCAATAACAACTGCTGCACTCCAACAAGTTTGAGGATCGGATCGATGCTGACGTATGGATTTGAAGGACAGATCACAACCAGATCGGATGCCATGATCGATTCCAACACACCCGGTGCAGGTTTGGCTTGCTTGATGCCTTCGAATTCGATTTTTATGACTATTGGTTCCCAATGATATTTGACAAAATATTCCTGGAAATCCAATTTCCGCCCGGTGGTATCATAAATCTTGGTAGATACCTTGTCATCTGTCATCGGGATGACAGTGTGCAGAATACCCCATTTTTCACAAAATAAACGGGTAATTTCACTTAAAGGTAGTCCGTTTTCCAAAAGCCTGGATCTTTCAATATGCGTCGCCAGATCTTTATCCCCTAGGTTGAACCAGGCAGGAGCACCCAGTTTTTTTAATTGATTTAATGTATTCCAGGATTCATCTTTTAACCCCCAACCTGTGACCTGGTTGGCAACACCCGCCAGGGTATAACAAACCGTATCCAGATCTGGTGAAATTGCCAGACCGCTGAACCGAAAATCGTCCCCGGTGTTGACAATGATGGTCAAATCGGCCGGTTCAAGGATCCTTGCCAATCCCTCCACCAGTTTTGCTCCACCAACACCGCCAGCGAGTGCAACTACCTTCAATTTCTCATCCTATCGAAACAGGTCCAGATCTTTGGGTCGAATAAGCTCAGATATACCAGAATCTCTTAGCGGGTAAGGAAATCCCCTCACGTGCACTGCCGGAATTCCTTCACTGGCCTGTCCCATCACCAGCGAGGCTGCAGCAGCCAACTCGTCCGCTGCACCTACCTGTGTGATCTTCAATCGGAAACCGAACAGGTCCTCTTTTCCGCGAAGGTCCACCAGCCCGGGAACACCACTCATCCCGATGGCCGTGCCGATTGTTCCAGACCTCCACGCCCTTCCATGAGAATCGATGATCAATATGCCAATTTCCAAGCCGGTAGCCTTTCTAAAGAAATCCCGCAATTTCTCTGCAGAAAGGTCTGGGTCAACAGGCAATAAAAGCACCCAATCATCTGCATTTCCCCATGTTCCCTCCACATTGGAATGATCGATGCCCGCATTGGCGCACACAAAGCCCAGTTTATGTTCCACGATGATCGTACCAGGCCGTTTACGCATCACTCTCTTACTCTCCTGCAGAACGAGTTCCACGAAACGAGGATCTTTTTCTGAAGCTTCTGCAAGGTTGATTGCCCGTTTGCCGGGATTGACTGTAGTCAGGTTGACCAGCCTGTTTTCACATTTGGAAACGATCTTCTGCGCCACAACCAGAATATCGCCGTTTTTTAATGATATATGGTTCTCGGTCAGGTTGGTTAATAGTATTTGACCCAGTGGATCGCCGGGTTTGATCAACGGAATTTTTTGCAGTGGTGTAAGGGTTAATGCCATTCAATACTCTTCCTGTGACTATTTTTTGTGTTGGATCATTTTCCGGGAACTCCAGTGATCTTGATTCCAGCGGATTGTACGCTAAACTGTTTGTTGATGCCGATCAATACAGATGTCAGCCCTTCCTGCACGACTGAATTCTCCAATGGACCCGCATCCCAGCCGACCATGCCGGCTTCTTCAACCAGCTTCACCACAATCCCCCGCGCCTCTTTATCAGTGCCTGTTATCAGAACATCGCAGGTGATCTCTTCATCATTGAGCAGGTGTTCATAGGATATGTTCTGGAAAGCTGAGACGATCCGCACTTCTTCGCCTAACACCTGTCTCGCTTCGAGGGCCGCGGAACCGGCGGGCGGCATTTGTACTTTGGTTACCTTGGGTGGGACCAGGGGCACGGAAACATCGATCAGGATCTTTCCTTTCAATTCCTCTTTCAGCCCTTCAAGCGTAGGAATATGGGCAGCAAATGGAACGGTGATCACTACCAGGTCAGCCAGCCTGGCTGCGTCCTGGTTGACCATACCTTCTACTTTGACCCCGCCTTTGATCAACTGGTTGAGGTCATCCGCAGCAGAGAGGGCTTTCTCCAGCACCCGGGAACCGATGATCATCCTGTATCCGGCTTTTGCCCACCGGTAAGCCAGGCCTTTGCCTTCCTTGCCTGTGCCACCGGCAATGGCAATGGTATGTATGATTGTGGTTGCTTCATCAGTCATTACTTTATCCCTCACTCAATAAATTAATTAAACCGTTTTTGATAACGTTCCCAGGTTTTATGGGATAGCTCCCGCCCTCTGGCGGCGATTTCCTTTTCATCCGCCACAAGCACCACCCTATCCTTCATCAAAACTTTTCCAGCAGCGATGGTAGTGGTCACATCTGCGTTGCTAAAGCCAAAAATGATGTGCCAGGGCAGGTTGCCTGCTGTCATCTCGGTGTATGGATGGTAATCGACGATCATCAGATCTGCATATGCCCCGGGTGCCAGTACCCCGATGGGTGCTTTGGGGAAGAAGGTATTCGCTAGCCGGGCATTATTAGCCACAGCCAGTTTGACCACATCGTACCCGCCCATTCGCCGGGGATCGCGGTTCCAGAGTTTATGCGCCAGGTAGGCTGTCTTCCATTCATCCCACATGGCATTAGAGAAGCCGTCATTCCCCAGGCAGACGTTCACACCGGCCCGCAGGAAGGCTTCGATATTCCCCAATCCAACCCCGTTGTTCATGTTCGAACGCGGCTGGTGTGTGACCCAAGTTTTCGTCCGTGCCAGAATTTCCACTTCTTTGGCATCAATATGCACCGCATGCACCGCAATGCTCTTCGGACCTAATATGCCGAATTTTTCAAGGCGGTCCACTACTCGTGTACCAGATTTTGCCACACTATCGTATTCGTCCACCTCATGTTCTGCCACGTGGATGTGGAAGCCTGTTTCATCGCCCACCGCTTTGCGGCAGTTCGCCAAGGTTTCATCCGAAACTGTCAGGCTGGCATGGATACCAAAGGATGCAGCCAGCAGGTCATTGGGTGTTTTCTTAAGCCGGTTGATAAAGCGCTTATTCTCACCAATACCTTGATGAGACCGTTCCATCCCATCCCGGTCGGTCACTTCATAGCAGCATGAGACCCTCACACCCATCTCCACCGCCGCTTTGGCGATTTCATCCAGCGACCCTTCGATCGCACATGGTGAGGCGTGATGGTCGATCAGAGTGGTTGTCCCATGTTTGATCGCATCCAGCAGGCAAACCTGCGTGGAGTTGTAAACATCCTCTGCCACCAGTGATTTGTCGAGCGGCCACCACAATTTTTCCAGGATCTCGGGGAAATCTTTTGCCGGAGAACCAGGAATGGCCATACCACGCGCGTATGCCCCATAAAAATGGGTGTGGGCACAGATATTCCCCGGCATCACGTACTGCCCTTTAGCGTCCAGCCGTTCCTCTTTTGGATGCTTCTCGACCAGGGTCTTGGTTGGACCCATCTCAACGATGCGGTCTTTCTGGATCAATAATCCCCAGTTCTCAAGGATCCGGTTGGGCTCTTCCCATGTGATCAAATTTCCATTCGTGATCAGCATATTCTATTCCTCCTTCTCAATCAAAAACCGCAGGTAATGAAGGATCGCAAAAATGCCTGTATGCTTCAATTATATAATTTTCCTTTGTGCGATTGGTGGAAAGCTGCGGCAGATTTTCCAGCGGATAATACTTCACTTCCGGTGTTTCATGGCTGATCCGCAGATCCCCGCTTAAATAATCGCACAGGAAAAGCAGTTTGTAAGAGTGGAATACTTCGATCGGTTCGCGGTTGCGGTTGGCTTCATATACTCCCACAATCTTGCGGGCTGCCACGGTAAGCCCGGTTTCTTCCAATACTTCCCGCTCCACCATATGGGATGGGGCTTCGTTCACATCCGCCCATCCTCCAGGGAGTGACCATAATCCGTCCGTGACTTCTCTGACCAGCAGCACCTGTCCATTCATAAAGACCGCACCGCGCACATCCAGTTTTGGGGTGACATATCCGGCCTGTGCACCCAGGGCTACCTTGACATCCTCTTCCGGGATATCTGAATGGCTGTTGATCATTTCAGCAGCCATATCGACCAACCGCTGGTATCGCAGGCGGTCAAATTCGTTCACCGAGTAAAGCAAACCGACTCCTCCAATAGCATGGAGCTCTCTTGCCCAGCGCAGCCAGTTTGGAAGATCCTTTTCTTCGTCCATAGAATTAAACTGGTGCGAACTTTTCCTGGTGAATGTGCCTGGCAACCAATTCCTGGTCAACCGGCAGCCTGTCCACCCGATAACCGGTGGCATTGTAGATGGCATTGGTAATGGCCGGCGTTGTCGGGATACTGACGATCTCGCCTACACCCTTTCCTCCGAATGGTCCGGTGGACACCTTGTGTTCCACAATGAAAGAAATCACCTCAGGTGTATGCACGATGGATGGAATACGGTAGCGGGCCATCCGGTCGGTGATTACTTTCCCTTCTTTGGTAAGGAAAGCTTCTGTCAGTGCGTTGCCGATCCCCATCACAGCCCCGCCTTCCACCTGGACTGCCAGTCCCAGCGGGTTGATGGCAGCGCCTACATCGTTGGCAGCAATGATCGTCAGTACCTTCACCTCACCGGTGTTGCTGTCCACTTCCACCTCAACGGCCTGCGCCGCAAAGGAGAAGGCAAAATGCATGTCACCGCCTTGACCTAGCGGCTTGGTGGCTGGTGCAGTGTAGATATAACGAACCTTGGGTTCACGATGGATGCTTTTAAATTCCTGGTAAACTTCCGCGAAGGTCATGTTTCGTCCGCAGACAGTAACCTGCCCGCCGGCGATCTCGATTTGGTCCGGGGCACAATCGTTCTTCTCAGCCAGTACCCCGCGCACCGCTTCCTTGAAAGCTTTGGCAGCGTACAAACCGGCATTCCCGGTGACAAATGTCTGCCGTGAGGCTGTGGTCGGTCCGCCATCCGGGGTCAGGTCAGTATCCGATAGTAATACATTCACCTTCTCCGCCGGGAGTTCCAACTCTTCTGCGACGATCAGCCGCAGCACTGTACATAAGCCCTGCCCCAGTTCCGCCGAAGAGGTGCGCACTTCCACCGAGCCGTCTGCGTAGAGTTCCACATCCGCACCTGATTCATCCGGAGCACCCCCCCCCAGACCGGTATTCTTGAACGCAGCAGAGAAACCCCAGGCTCTGATCTTCGTTGGGTCATCCGGGGAGATATGCGGTTCGAACGGATTTCCGTCCACCCGTTTATGCAGTTCGGTCTCCACTTTATCAATACATTCCAACAAGCCCACGCTGTCCCGCAGCACCTGTCCGGTACCGGTGGTACTGCCTACACGCAGGGCATTCAATTTTCTCAATTCGATCCGGTCCATGCCTAGCTTTTCAGCCAGCATGTCCATGGTGCTCTCAACAGCAAATGCCGATTGCGTCACGCCGAATCCGCGGAATGCACCTGCCGGTGGATTATTGGTGTACATCGCGTAGCAATCTGCCTTGGCATGGTCCGATTCATATGGTCCGATCGAATGTGTGGTCGCCCGGGTCATCACCTTTTCACCCAGCGAGGCATACGCTCCGGTATCGCCGTACAGTTCGGTCTCGACTGCCACCAATCGGCCGTCATTCTTTGCGCCGATCTTGACTTTGATCTGGGTGGCATGCCGTTTGGGATGCACCAGCAGGCTCTCGTGCCGGTCGTATAGGACTTTCACCGGGTGTTGGGTTCGCTCTGCCAGCAGCGCCGCGTGGATCTGCCCCATGATGTCTTCCTTGCCGCCAAATCCGCCTCCGATCAGCATGCCGATGATATGCACCCTCTCTTCCGGCCAGCCCAGCGCATTCGCCACTTGCTTGCGGTCGGAATATGGGATCTGCGAGCCGACATAGATCTCCATACGGCCATCTTTATTCACCTGTGCAATGCTGCACTCAGGTTCGATGAACGCGTGGTCAGTGCTGGCGGTATGGTAAGTGTGCTCAACAATCACATCCGCATTTGCAAAGCCGGTTTCCACGTTGCCCTTGCGCAGTTTGATGTGTTTCAACAGGTTGCCGGTTTCGTGCAACTGCACTGCCCCAGGTTCGCGGGCTTTTACCGGATCATCGATCACGTGCTGTTCGTCATAAACCACTTCGATCAGCTTCAAGGCAGCATCCGCAATGTCTTTGGTATCGGCAGCCACGATTGCCACCGCATCCCCGACATAGCGCACCCTTTCGCCCACCCCCACCAGGATCGGCCAGTCGTTCACCACCAGGCCGTGGTTTTTGGCATGTTTCAGGTCTGCGGCTGTCATCACCGCCCGAACTCCGGGCAAATTCACTGCCCGGGAAGTATCAATGCTTTTCACAAAGGCATGCGGTACATAGGTGCGTTTGGTGCGCCCCACCAGCATGCCTTCGAAAACCAGGTCATCGCTGAATTTGGCTTCCCCCGTCACCTTGATAATAGCTTCAGGCCGGTTGGCATTGCGTCCCACCACCCGTTTGGCATGGATGCTCTCCGCAATCTCGCGTGGATGGATGCCGCCTTCTCCGCGCATGACTGCCCCGGCTTCAGTGACCGCCTCCGAAATGGCTGAATATCCTGCACAGCGGCACAACGTATCTTTAAGCGCCCACTTGATATCCTCTTTAGATGGATCAGGGTTCGCTAGCAATAACCCGTAAGATGTCATGATCTGCCCGGGGATGCAGAAACCGCATTGCACCGCTCCCTTGGCAATGAAGGTTTCCTGCAGGGGATGCAGATGCCCCTGCTTCTTCTCAGCTTCCGGTGCTTTCTCCGCCAGTCCTTCAATGGTCAGCACTTCGTGCCCGCTGGCTTTCACCGCCGGATAGGAGCATGATAGCACCGGGCTGCCATCCAGCAGCACTGTGCAGGCTCCGCATTCCGCTTCGCCGCACCCGATCTTTGTCCCCGTTAAACCCAGGCGGTAGCGCAGTAGGTCTGCCAGCATCTCGCCCGGAAGCTCTTCCAAAGTATGGTCCAACCCATTTACTTTAATCTGTATCATATCTGCCTCCTACCAATAAGTGATTGCTGCGCCCGATGATAGGCAGTCGTCAAGACGCGTTCAAGTAATACTTCCGCCAGGTGGTCACGGTATCTGGAAGTCGCCCGCAGCGGGCTGCTGCGGAACTGGATACAGTCATGTAAAATACATTTCGCCTGGTCCAGTGTTTCCGCATTTAATTCTCTGCCGGCCAGGTAGGAATCCACATTCTCGGCCTGTTTGGGCACCGGACCAGCCGGGCCAACCGCCAAGCGCGAGCGTGAGATCTGCTTATCCTGCACTTCCAGCCAGATGGCCATGTTGATGATCGATAATGCCACACCCTGTGGACGCATCACCCGCGAAAAGGCCGAAGCCTGACCCGGCTGCTGCAGAGCAACATCAAACCCCACGATGATCTCTTTGCCCGGGATGAGTGTGCTAATACCCACGCCTTTATAGAGGTTGGAAATGGGCACCCGCCGGGAACCAGCCGCAGATGCAACCTCAGCCTGAGCGTCCAATGCCAGCAGGGAGATGGCTCCATCGCCAGCCGGCAGGGCATGCCCCACATTGCCGCCCAGTGTACCGACCGCCCGTACCTGCGGACCGCCGATCTGCCCGGTGGATTCTGCCAGCGCCAGCGCATGCTGCCGCACGAGAGGGGAATCGGTCACCTGTTTCAGCGGAACCGCCGCGCCGATGAACAAACGCTCACCGCGAACCTCGATCAGGTTGAGCTCCGGGATGCGCGTGACATCAATCAGCGTCTCCACCGGGGCACGGTGCTCCTGCTGTAGTTCCAAAAGTAGGTCGGTCCCGCCAGAAACGATCTGGCAGGAGGTATCATGGGATTGCATATATTGAAAAGCGATGGGAAGAGAAGTTGGAAGAAGGTAATTTTTCCAGGTAGGCATAGGATCGGTGGATGTGATCAGGCGGCACTTTTCGACGGGCCTACATCCGGTCCGACGCCGTCACCCGGTTTCCGGGCGGCGACCACCGAATCCATTGATTTAATTATAGCACATCCACCAGGAAAGTCATTAAAATAATGGATAGGGTTAGTGAGATCGGTATCCTATGACAATTGTGTAGATGGATCTCTTTTTCAGAATCTTCTTTTCCTAAGAGAAGTGGCAGATAAAATGGAGATCACGTCATTAATTTGTTCTCTCTTCTCCACCAAGTGGAATCATCAAATAAGAGAACATGCGTCTCTTCCTTCCTAGTCCAGGTTCATTATTGACTGCTTCGACCAAGATCTCTTGGATTCTTAAATTCATTTTTTGAAATTCTTGTTCATCCAGAAATAGCTGAACTTTGCTGATCTGCACTCCATCCTTTATCGGGTTGAAGCTGGAGCTTTCAGGTTTACCATCCAGGTAACGCTGCGAATCGCTCATCAATGAAGACAGGAACATAGTGAAATACTGCTCCGCCTCCTGCCTGGTCATCCCTTCCAAATCATCAGCTATCAGCGAAGGTGGAGCTGTAAGTGCATAAGTACGTTCGATGGTTCCGCGAATTTGTTTTTCATCAACCACATTCATCAGCCCGGCCTCAACCAGGATATTGATATGACGGTACAGGGTTGTCAGCGGGATCTCTGGCATCAGGTCCGCGATCTCTTTGGTTGTCATTTTGTAAGCAGCAATTGCCGTAACGATCCTGAAACGAATGGGGTGAAGAATAAGATTTGCTTTTTGTCCGGGCATGGATATTCCCTCTTGACATTATTTCCGTTATTGGTTATATTATCATTATCGGTAATATAACCAATAATGATTACTTTCATTCTACATCGAAATCCCCCGTTATTCAAGCCTTCAAGATACAACTTTCATACAGGGGAAATCAAGATGAAAAAAATGAGGAAATATGTGCAACAACAAATTTTGGATCATCCGGTTTTTGTGCAGATTATTTAACTGTTGTCAGAATTGATCTTCGTGAATGGATGTAATATGAAACACAAACCGTCTTTTCGAATCTGGTTTTTCCTCCTGGCTGTCTATCTGCTATCCGCTATCTTATGGATTCCAATCATTATTTCCGGAAAAGGAATGGCATCCCTGCTTAATACAGTTTTGATGGCTCTGATCACCTTTGTTCCATCCAGTATGGGTATTCTATTTACTTACCTTGTAAAAACCCCGGAAGAAAGACATGATTTCTGGAAACGCGCATTTGGGTGGCCAAAAACCAAGTTATCTTACCTACTAGCGGGGTTGTTGATATTCCCGATGCTAAATATCACATCATACATTCTCTCCTTCGTTGTTAGCGGGCAACCGGTTATATTTGACAATGCTCGTCAGGTGTTTTCCAGCCTGCCGCTTTTCCTGCAATTCCTATTCGTTGAGATCACCTTTGGTGCCCTGTCAGAAGAACTGGGCTGGCGGGGATATCTGCTCGATGAAATGGAGTCCAAATGGAGTGCATTGAAATCAGCGTTTGTTCTAGGAATATTTTGGGGATTGTGGCATACACCAGCATTCTTGATTACCGGATTGGCTCAGCATGAAATGGGCGGGGTTCTTTCTCCCCAGTATGCATCTTTCACCTGTACTGCAATCCTGGCCAGCATCCTGATGACGTGGATTTACAATAATACCGGACACAGCATCCTGGTGGCAGGTTTCTTGATGCATTTCTTAACGAATGCTTCGCTGGTTCTCATGACCGGAATGTTCGGAGACTTTTCGGTACCTAATACATTCTGGACAATATCAATTGTGATCTATACCATCACAAGTATTGTCGTCATAACCGTTTGGGGACCTAAATCACTCACTCGAAGCCCGAAACAGCCGGAAGAGTTGGTCTTATCCCAATCTTCAAGTTCAGTTTAATATCGGGGATGATTTATCACATTGACGAAAACAAAACTGTCGCATTAAGCTAAACCTAAAACATCGATGAGATTGGAATACTTTCTCCAATCCCATCGATGTTTTTTAACCATTATTTCAGTAACGAAACCATTTGCCTGTTAATTCTTTCTGCCGCACTTTTTAGGTTCAGGCGGAACATGAAATCCATCAGATACAAGTATTGGGTTTCGCAAAGGAGTTATTGTTGGGTTTCACAAAAAACGCTCAACCCAACCTACAAGGATCTCACCCAGCCGCTTCGACCGCTGCCTTCTCATCCACCTGGACAAAGTCCGGCAGGATCGTTTCGGCATTGCGGATCTTCGGGATGAGTAAGCCTGCCACTCCCACCAGCGCCATGGCTATACCGCAGATGATCTGCAGTAGACCCATGCCCGCCCCCGGACCGGTGCCCACCAGCCAGCCAAACATGGATGACAGGGGTGAAGCCGTCCGCATGGCCGGCTCCAATACAAAGTCTGCCAGTGTGCCGCCGATGATGGGAGAGATCGGGTTGGCAAACCAGGCGATCAGCCGCCGGGCAGAAAATACCCGCCCCTGCAGGTCCGGCGCTACCTTGGATTGCCAGATGGCCTGGTTGGAGCTGTTGATCAGCGGCATGGAGAGGCCGCCCAGCACCATCCCTGCAACCCAGATTGGTAGACCAAAGTTCAACCCCAGGATGGCTGTGCCGATCAACCCGCAGTACGTCCATCCCCACAGCACTCCATTGGTGCGGCGTTTGAATCCACCCCAGGCGCTCATCACGACCCCTCCCAGCACCATCCCGATCGCCCCAGCTGACTGGACCGTGCCAAATAAGAGTCCATTCTGATTTGTTTTCGCAAGGATCATCGGAGGTATTACAGTGTATGAGATCCCGGCGAACAGGTTACCGAAGAAGAAGATGAGCTGTAAACCCAGCAGGCTCGGCCGGTCAAAAATATATTTGAATCCATAAGCTGCCTCTTTGAGGAAATTGCCCCGGGATTGTTTGCCTTCCTCCGTCTGCATTGGCTGAGGAATATGGACGACCATCAGGGTCATAATGGCAAAGAAGAAAGTGACCACATCGATCGCCAGAAGCCCGCTAAGGTGAATGAGGGGAAGTAACGCTCCGGCAAATAACGGGGCGATGACTCCCGGTCCGGCTTCGATCAACGACATCATCCCGTTCGCCCGGCCCAATTGTTCCTTGGGGATCATCGTACTGATCGCAGCCGAGTACGCCGGCCACTGGAATGCGTTGCCGATCCCGTTCACTGCTGCGGCTACATACAGGTGCCAGAATTCCAGCCTGCCTATTGTGATCAAAACAAAGATGCCGCTGGTGGCGATCACCGCAGCCAGGTCGCTGACCATCATCATGAGCTTACGGCTGTAGCGGTCCACCATCACCCCGGCAATGGGTGATATAACCAAAAATGGTGTGATGAAGAATACCTGCATGAAAGCCATGGCGGTAGCACTTTGGGTTTGCTGGTACATCCATAAAGTCAGCCCGAATTGCGACATGGAAGATGCCAAAACTGAAGTGATCTGGCCGATCCAGACAATGATAAAAGCAGTCATTCCCGCAGGTGTTTTATTATTCATAAAATCCCCTGAAAACGTGCAAATCTGACCTAATTAATGGATTTATAAGTTTGAGTAATACCTTTATAGGTAACCCGCCAAATCGGATACCCCGATATTATATCCCATGATTTGAACCTTTGGAAAACCTGGAATGACACTCGGTGAAAGGGCAGACATATCATGCCCGAAGGGTACACAGGTCTGCCCCAACATGCTCATGGGTTCAACGATATATGTCTTCATTTGTGACTCAGGACACATCCAAAAAAAACTTCGGCATGTTATATTCTTCAAGGGCGTATTGCCAATTTTTAATATTAATAATGGAACCCATGGAGGAATGATGCAAATAGTAACCGATCAGGGAATGGATCTATCACCCGAACAGTCTGAAGGGCTTAACATCTCCTATGTACCTTTACGAATAACGTTGGACGGAAGGACTTTTATTGGTGCAGAGGATATTGATTACGTTACTTTCTACAAAATGTTACAAGGAACAAAATCCTTCCCAACCACATCACAACCTTCACCTGGTGACTTCGCTGATAAATATCGCCAGCTCTCAAAAATTGACCCTGATATTCTGTCCATTCATATATCATCAGGGTTAAGTGGAACAGTCAATTCTGCCCGCCTGGGCGCAGAAATGGTTCCCGAAGCCAATGTAACAGTCTATGATTCAAAAACGCTTTCCTGCATGTTGGGATGGCAGGTGCAGGCTGCTGCGCAAGCTTTAAGGGCTGGCTGGTACCTGGGGGATATTCTTAAATTAATGGACCAGATCCGTGAAAAAACTGAGGCTATGTTTACTTTAGCAGACCTTAAATATCTAATTCACGGCGGCCGGATCAGCCATTTAAAAGGATTGATGGGCTCTGTTCTCAACATTAAACCTGTGATTGGTGTGGCTGCCAAAACTGATGGCAAGTATTTTCCGCTTGGCCAGGAATTCTCATTTAATAAAGCTATCCGGAAACTTGCCACAATCATATCGAATAAGTTCTCGCATGATACGGTATTACGGGTTCAATTGATGCACGGAGACAATCCCCTCGGGGTTGAATTGCTGCGGGAAGAATTATTACAGAAGAATGAATGTGTCTTTGAAAGTGTTGTTCCTGTTGCGCCTCTGCTTGGGGCTCATACAGGTGCGAGCGTAGTTGGGATCGGTGTTGCACCATTGGATATATTTTTGCATCCTGACTTGAACCTTATACCGGTCGCTGCTGTTGCAGTTTAAGATTAACACCCTGCCTGCATAGTTACGTTAATATAGTAAAATATTCTCCAAGCCCTAAAGTGGGTTTGGAGTTTTTTTAATCTATGTCCATGAATAAAAGCACAAGCCAGGGGTACAAATATTAATTTCGACTCAAGGAGTTATTAAGATGATTGACTGTATTAAGGATTACACAACCTTGAATAACGGAATAAAAATGCCTTGGCTTGGATTTGGTGTATTCAAGGTTCCCGAAGGTGAAGTTGTTGAAAATGCAGTCAAGTCAGCGTTGGAAACCGGATACCGGCACATCGACACGGCCGCACTTTACGGAAATGAGCGCGGTGTTGGCAAAGCCATTCGGGCAAGCGGAGTCCCCCGGGAAGATATATTCCTGACCACGAAGGTTTGGAATGATGATCAGCGCAAGCAGCGTATTCATGTTGCCTTCGAAGAAAGCCTCAACCGTTTGGATACAGATTATGTGGACCTCTACCTGATTCACTGGCCGGTGAAGGGTTTTTATCAGCAAACCTGGAAAAGCATGGAAGAGATCTACAAAAGCGGAAAAACAAAGTCCATCGGTATAAGCAATTTTCTGGTCCATCATATTGAAGATATTTTAGGTGACTGCCAGATCGCACCTGCTGTGAACCAGGTGGAATTCCATCCATTCCTCCGCCAGCCCGAGTTATTGAAATTTTGCCAGAGCAAGAACATCCAGTTGGAAGCCTGGGCGCCATTGATTCAAGGCGGGTTTGCAGGTGTTCGAGATTTTGAACAAATTGCTGAAAAATACCACAAATCTCCTGCCCAGGTCATCCTGCGCTGGGATCTGCAACACCAGGTGGTCACCATTCCCAAATCCACCAATCCAAAGCGAATAGCTGAGAATGCAGCTATATTTGATTTCGAGCTATCCGCTGAAGATATGCAGAAAATTGATCAACTGGACAAAGGAAACCGGGTAGGTCCAGACCCGGACCATTTCGACTTCTAGCTGATCAATTTTTGTATTGGATTTCCCTTAGGTATTAAAATGTGTTAGTAATAATCACATTCGTGCAAGCCTAGCTGTCTGTTTGGCCAATTCCCGAATGGATAGTTTTTCTTTTCCTTTGATATAGGTTTCCAGAAGATCTCCAAGCGGCTCAGCCCATTCGCCAGGAACATCACTGATCACACCCAATACATTACCAACCAGGCCGCCATTACAGTCAACATCCAGGCCGGCTGTTGCCAGTAACGACATCGATTCAGTAAAATCTCCTTGCCCATACCATAATGCCAGTAGGTCAGCAGCCAGGTTTGGATAGGCATGTATCCAGTTATAGCGCTCAAAATGCTTGTCCAATAATTTCCATGCATGTGCTGCATCATCCGTGCTTGTAAGCACATCAAAGCAGAACTGCAATTTGGCAGCGTATTCACTCTTCGGAGGTATGTAACGGGCACCTTCCATAACGATCTTTCGGGGGTCGTTCATCACAAACGCCAATGAAGTGATCACAGCAGCGTAAATCTCACCGTAGACCCCGTTGCGGGCATGCGATATCACCGAGTCGATATGAGCCAGGCGGGCGGTTTCCATCGGGTCAGCAGGTGCGAGCATGCCGCACACCATCCCGCGCATTTGCGCACCGATCCAATCGCAATATGGATTTAGGAAAGTACCTGATTCGGGTGGATAGATGCCCAGGTTCAGGTTGCGTAAAGCAGTCCCTTCAGCGGATACTCCGTAAGGCAGTTTCTTTACCCATTCATCTCCCAGTACATCGGATGTGATACCCTTACCCATCTTTTCATATACATCCAGCAGCAGCAGTTCATAAACCACATCGTCATTGGTGGTCTCCGGTGGGATGAGATAGCCGCGAACATCACCATAAACCTGCTGAATGCGCTCGCCGGTATAGCCTTCGATCGCAGTACCAAAGGATCCGCCTGCCATCTGACCCATCCACCCCTGGTATATGCGTTCGACATATTCATCTTTCCAACCGGAAAGTGGTTTGTATCCGACTGAGGCAGGCATGGCTGCTTTTACATCCTCCCAGGAGGCAGGATGTTCATAGCTGTGGTAAGGGTGGCCGGGTATCTTAGGTGCTTCTTTCAGCGCTTTCATGATACGCGCTGAAAGTACACGCAATTCTTCCATACGCCCCTCAGCTTCGAGTTTCTTCCCTTCGGGAAGGAGAGGCTCCGCGTCGCTGACATCGTACCCCTGGTTTGCCCAATCCTGCACCATGCTGAGAAAAAATGAATCGGGAGCGAGAGAACCTGGGACGCGCACATTCCAATTCCAGCGTAAAAGTCCGTCCCCATGGGGAAAATCACCTACATGTTCCCAGTGTGCAACTTCTTTGCGGCGGTCCACCGGAACTGCAGCATCGCGGTATTCTCTTTCCATTTGCCATGCTTTTTTTGTCATGAGATTACTCCATCTGATAATAGTTTTTTCTTCAAACGAATAGAATATACAAATAAAGCGATCAATGTGGCAACATAAGGGACCATTTCAGTGAATTGCGGCGGCATGGATTGCTGCATGAACAATCCCAGGCCATCAGTGAACCCAAATATCAGCGAAATTAACGCTATACCAGTCGGGCTGCCTGAAACCAGGATCACTGCCGCCAGGGAGATCCAACCCTTCCCTGCAGACATTCCTTCGGTAAATCCTGTGACAACACCCAGGGATAGAAATGATCCCGCAAGTCCACACAGCACACCACATACGATCAATGAGATGATTCGAATCCGATTTGCGGACACACCGCTGGTATCCAGGCAGGTTCGGTTATATCCGGCAGCTCTCAACCGTAATCCAAATCTCGTTTTGAAAACCAGATAGTACACAACGAAAACTGCCAATACAGTCAGGTAGACCACCAGGTTATGACCACTTAATATCTCACCAATAATTGGAATATTATTAACAAACGGGATATCGACTTTTGGGATGGATACGATTTCTGTGCTGGCGAACATACCCTTGACTTTGAAGATCTGCCTCAGCATATACGTGGTGGATCCGAGGGCTAATAAGTTCAATCCTATACCGGTGATGAATTCATCCATCTTCAGAACAACCGCGAAAAGAATGAAGATCAACGCCATCAAGATGGAGCCAAGTATCGCAAACAGAATTCCGATCACCCAGGAGTGAAAATAATATGAACCCAGTACAGCGAAGAAAGCGCCACCGAGCATCATGCCTTCCATCGCGATATTGAAAATCCCGGCATAAAACGTCAGCGAACCACCAAGTGCGGCCAGTAATATTGGTGTGGCAGAGGTCAGCATGCCATTGATCAAACCTATGATAATTTTCATCTAGCCCTGCCTTTCATCTTCCGCCTGGCTTCCATCCGTGCAAATAACCCTTCAAAGTAACCGCGTCCAGCGACGACGATCAAGACAATGATTGCCTGCAGCACTTTGATCAATTCGCGCGGGACCTCCACCTGCAGCTCCATACCCAACGCACCCGTTTGCAGGATAGCAAAGAATAAGCCAAAGATTAGTGTCAGGATTACGCCGCTGTTGGCAACCATCGCGATCATAATGCCATCCCAGGCATAATTGCCACCGATGTCTTTAATGAACCGGTGCGGACCGGACATGATCACTAATCCACCTGCCAGGCCAGCCAGCGCGCCGGTTAGCAGCATTACTGCCAGGTAATTCTTCTTTACATTTACGCCGCCCAGCCGGCTAAACAGGCTGTTTTGGCCTGATATGCGCCACTCGTAACCGGATGTTGTCCTGTTCACAATGAACCAAATGATGATAAAAGCCAGGACCATCACAACGACATTTGACCCAAAAGAACCCCATTCAGGCATCCAACCACTTTTGGCAATAAGTGGGGTCTGGGGGTGATTGGCATTTTTTTCAAAGAGCGGATAGCTAATGGCCCACAATGTGAAAGATTCTGCGATCATATTCAACATCAAAGTTGTGATGAACTCGCTCATATTGAAGAAATGCTTGCAAAGGGCTGCTATCCCGGACCATAATGCTCCTCCCAACATCGCCAATAAAAGCAGCAGGGGGATCATTAATACCGGCGGCAGGTATATGTACAATCCGCCAACTGTCGCGAAGAGCGCACCCATCAAAAGCTGACCAGGCTGTCCAAGATTGATTGGCCCCGAGGCAAACGCAACCGTTGCCGAAAGTCCGGTCAGGATCAGGGGAACTGATTTGTTTAATGTATATGCTATCTTGGAGGGAGAACCTAAAGAATAAGCAAACAACTGGTAGTAGGCTTCCAGAGGGTTTTTGCCCTGGAATACCATGACCAGAGCACCTATAATAAATGCCAAAAGGATGCCGACCACATTGATGAGGATCTTACGCTTCATTGGCCTTACCCTCCAACATCAAATATCCAACTTCGGTAACATTGGTAGCTTCTGTAATAAGGTCTGCCACGATCTTGCCGCGATGCATCACGAGTATGCGGTCCGAAAGACGGAACAATTCTTCCAGGTCTGCTGAAATCAGCAGCATACCCCGATTTTGAGCACGCATGGCAATGATCTTTTTATGTACATATTCGATCGACCCCACATCCAGACCACGGGTGGGTTGATCCAGCAAGATGAACGGTGCTTCCAGCATCAACTCGCGGCCGAGGATGACTTTTTGCTGATTTCCGCCGGAAAGAGATTTAAAAGCCGCCTGGCCGGAGGTCATCTGTACATCGAACATTTCTCGAACTTCTCCAGTGAACTGCTCCGCCTGCCGGTAATTCAACACGCTGCCGCCAAAATTGGTGAAACGCCGGTTCAACCTGTGATGGGTCATGATGACATTCTCTGTGATTTTGGCTGGCACACACGCACCCATATTTGCCCGATCCTGTGTGACAAACGCGATCCGCCTGCGCTTATCTAGAATCGGCAGGGAGGTGATATCCATACCCTGGGCCCTTATTACACCAGATTGCGGTTTCAGTATTCCCATGATCACATTCACAAGCTCAAGCTGGCCATTCCCCTCCACGCCGGCTACTCCGACAATTTCTCCGGCTTTTACTTTCAAGCTGATATTTTGCAGGCGTGGTTTTTTATTGGAATCGGTATAATTCAGATCGTTGATCTCAAAAAGTACATCGCCTGATGTATGCTCATCCCGGATGGATTCAAAGATCACCTCCCGACCCACCATCATCTGAGCCAGACCAGCTTTAGTGGCTTCCGCTGTTTCAATCGTCCCTACCTTGTGACCTTTACGTAAAACGGTGACCCTGTCTGATAGTTCAAGCACCTCGTCCAGGTGGTGGGAGATAAACATAATGGTATGTCCGTCATCGCGCAGGCGTTTCAATTCACCAAATAACTGCGGAACCTCCTGCGGGGTGAGCACCGATGTCGGTTCATCCATGATCAAAACTGAGACATTACGGAATAATAGCTTAAGTATTTCGACTTTCTGACGAGCAGCAACCGATAAATCAGCTACTTTGGCATCCGGATCCAGGTTTAGATGAAACTCATCGATCTTGGCTTTCACCTGCGCCCGGGCTAATTTCATATTAAGGTGATCCAGTAATTTTACGGGTTCTTTTCCTAGAACCACATTCTCCCAAATTGTGTACTCTGAGATCAATAAGATTTCCTGATGTACCATGCCTATTCCAGCCGCAATTGCTTCACCGGGATCATTGAACTTGACTTTTTCGCCTTTAAGAATGATCTCGCCTCTATCCGCTGGCTGCATGCCATACAATATCTTCATCAGGGTGGATTTACCCGCCCCGTTCTCTCCCACGATGGCATGGATTTCGCCTTCCCGAAAAGTCAGGCTGACATCATCCAGTGCCACCAGGTTGGGGGGAAAGATCTTGAAAATGCCATTCATTTCGATGATATCGCCCAACGATACCTACCTTTCAATGGGTTGGGATGCCGGATTCCTCCGGCATCCCAGGCAAACCGTTCTATTGCTGTGGAACGTAAATTTCGACTTTCATCTCACCACTGATGATCTTCTGGCGAATCTCGTTGACTTTGTCAATGATGGTCTGAGGTACGATACCACCATTGTCTTCAAAGACCACATCAATACTACCGGATGCCAGACCAGCATTGATTACCTGGCCGGGAACATACGTTCCGTCCTTAATAGTCTTGAAAACGGTGATAATGGATTTTCCAATGTCCTTGATATCTGAGCAGGTCACAAATCCGGGGGCAAGAGCATTCTGATTCGTATCCACACCGATGGAATACAGGCCGCGTTCCTCCGATGCTTGAAGCACACCCAAACCTGCACCGGCAGCGATCTGGAAGACGATATCAGCGCCCATATCATAGAGTTGCAAAGTAGCCTGTTTGCCTTTGGCGGTATCGACCCAGTCGCCCAGGTACTTGCGTTCCATGACAATGGTGGGATCCACAGACTTGGCACCATTTTCGTATGCAAACATAAAGGCATCAATGACCGGGTCCATGTCACCACCTACTGAGCCGATGATCTTTTCAGCATTAATATTGGGGATCGTGGTATCGATAGTCATCATACCCGCAACAACTCCAGCCAGGTAAGCACTTTCCTCTTCGATATAATCCACAGAAGTGATGGTATTCTTGCTGTTTTGAACCGTGGTATCCAGGTTGACGAAGATCTTATTCGGATTTTTATCAGCATACTCTTTAAGCAAATCTTCGTAGCCGTAGGAGATTACAAAGATCACATCCGCATAATTGACAGCGGCTTCGAGACCCGGTTCGTATTGCGCAGCATCGTAACCATCTTCAATAGTGCGTGTTTCGAGGCCGTAATCTGCTTTTATGGTATCCATTCCTTTTTGGCCGGAATCATAGAAAGCATTATCACCTAATGCGCCATTGATGAGATAGACGACTTTGGTTGTATCAATAGCTGGAGCAGCAGGTGCAGCAGGTTCAGCAGGAGCGACTGGGGCAGCCGGGGTGGCTGGTTTTGGCGCACAGCCAGCGAAAACAAATGTTAGGATGGTCAAAACTGAGATTAACATGAAAAGCTTTTTCATTAATTTTCTCCTCTATTTATGTATGTTTAATTTGAATTTCTGATAAAACGGGCATAATCTCGTTTACCACCTCCTTCATCTTTAGAAATACTCAGTTAGTTGATGATGGGCTCGAAGAAAATTTTCGACTTCATCCCTGGTCGGAATCGATGTCTGTGCTCCCAGTCTTGTGACAGCAATCGCAGAGGCCGCACAGGCATATTCCAACGCATCGGTTGATGACTTACATTCAGTTATCGATGCGGCATAACCACCCACAAAAGTATCACCTGCTGCCGTGGTATCGACAACAGGGACTTTGTAACCAGTATGATAAATAAATCCTTTATTATCCAGTAAAATCGCACCATTTTCCCCGAGCGTAATGATCACTGTTTTTATACCTGTTTGCAATATTTTCCGGGCCGATTCTTTCGCAGAATCCAAACCGTTGATCGGATTTCCTGTTAAAGCAGCAGCCTCTGACTCATTTACCACAAGGGTATCCAATGCAGCCAGAATATCCATTGGGATGGGATACACGGGAGCTGGATTAAGAAGGACGGGGATATCCAACAGATGGCATTTTTTGATGATGGAATGAACAGTAGTTAATGGAATTTCATGCTGCAATATGACCAAATCCGATCTTGCGATCAGACCCCATTTTTGCTCAACCAGGTCATAAGTAACCTTTTCGTTGGCACCAGGGATGATTATGATCCGATTCTCACCACCCTCTTCAACAATGATCGTTGCGGTGCCAGTGGATATGCCCTTCATTCTGTATATGTCTTTCACATCTATGTTTGCATTTTGTAGAGATTCCAATATTACTTCGCTGAATGCGTCATCTCCGACACATCCGATCATGTGGGTATTTGCTCCGGATCGACTGGCTGCTACTGCCTGATTAGCGCCTTTACCTCCGGGAATCAAATGAAACTCGCTACCTGCCAGCGTTTCACCGGCTTGCGGGAGACGGGTTGTTTGCACGACCAGATCCATATTCAAACTGCCAATAACGAAAATTTCAGCACTCATAGGATGCTCCGCGTAGATTGACGTTTGACCAGGATGTTTGGAAGAATGGTTCTGCGAGGAGGAATGTTGGGCTGTTCAATCCGTTCCAACAAGAATTGAATGGCTGTTTCAGCTAATTTTTCAATTGGTTGGGCAACCGTTGTAAGGGTAGGTTGAATATACGAGGCGATTTCAATATCGTCATGGCCGATTAACGAAATATCTTCTGGTACAGACAAACCAGCTTCCCGGATAGCTCTTAATGCTCCAATCGCCATCAGATCATTGCAGGCAAATATCCCTGTTGGATGCGCGTTCAGGAGTAATTGTCGAGTACCTGAATATCCAGATCCTGAATGAAAATCACCAATCACTTCCAATTCCGGGTCCACATTGATTCCTGCTTCGGTTAGAGCTTTTTTATATCCTGTCACCCTTTGTGCGCTGGGATTTACATTTGATGGCCCACGGATAATCCCTATTCTTTTATGACCGTTTTTCAATAAGTAACGAGTCGCAAGGTAGCCGCTCAAATGATTGTCGGTGATCACGGCATCCACATCCAAATGATCCAGTATCCGGTCGACCACAACTACAGGAAATTGACGGCTTACTAATTCCAATAGAGACTGTTTATCATCACCTGCCGCCATAAAAATAATACCATCCACCTGCTTGTTAAGAAGGACGTCGGTATATCGGCGTTCTTTTTCCAGATCGCCATTCGTATTGCATAAAATCAAAGAATAGGATTGTTGAAAAGCTGCTTCTTCCAGGTAACGAGCACTTTCAGCGAAAAAAGGGTTGGCAGAGTCGGGCAGGATCAACCCAATTGTCTTGGTTTCTCCTCGACGCAGCGACCTGGCAAGAATGTTGGGACGGTAATTCAAGTCTTGCATAGCCTGGCGAACTCTTAACTCTGTCTCAGGGGCAACAAAACGGGTCTTATTCACCACATGTGAGACCGTGGTAACTGAAACACCTGCTTTTTCTGCAACACCGCGAATGTTGGACATGAATTTTCCTGTATTGCCGGAAAGTAGGAAAACGATTGCGCAAACGTTTTCGTATCCATATTAGCACTTACAGGATTGTGAGTCAATACCTAATTTTTGGATATTTTTGTGGTTCGCCCATAAAGCTGTATATAAAGAAAACATTTATACTCATTGACACAACCACAACAATCCAGTATAAAACTTTTATGAGACACAAACTAAGCTTGATATTTGTTCTTCTCTGTGTTCTGATGATCACCGCGTGTAGTTATAATATTCCAGGGTCATTGTTTGCGACAAAAACCCCGCTACCCAGCGCAACGCCAACAGCTACCTTAACCCCAACAAATACACCACTTCCAACGGCTACTCCTACGTCTCTTCCAGCAACCCGTATATTATCCGGAGATCAAGCATACAAAGATGGAGATTACGATTCAGCACTTTCCGCCTATCAACTGGCATCTGATATAACCAGTGATCCCGATATCAAAGCTGCAGCATTAACGAAAATAGGACGAATTTACTACCAACAGAAGCAAGTGCAGAAGGCTCTGGATACCCTGCGTCAGGTTACTGAGAATTACAGCTCACCAGATTCACTTTCGATGGCTTATGTTTACCTGGCAGAAATTTACACATTTCTACAGCGCCCTGCTGAATCGGCCGCAGCATATCAATCATATCTGGATCTTAAACCCGGAATTCTGGATAGTTACTTTCTCGAAAAAAAGGGAGATGTCTTAACCAACAATAGTCAATTCGCTGAAGCGAATATCGCCTATGAAGCTGCCATTCAAAACAGCCCTGTCTCTCCTACTACCAACCTTGACCTGAAAATAAGCAGCAACCTGGTCAGCCTGGGTGATGTCGATACAGCCATTCAGCGTTATATCTTTATCCAAAACTCCACTTCAAATGAATATGTCAAAGCCCAAACAGAATTTTTGATCGGACAGATCTACCTTAATAAAGGGGACGCTGCCACAGCCTATGAGCACTTTCAAAACAATGTGAATAATTATCCGCGTTCTTTTGATTCATATTCAGCACTTGCAGCCCTGGTGAACGCAGGAGAAACTGTTAATAACCTCAATCGTGGTATTGTGGATTACTTTGCCGGGCAATATGAAGTCTCAATAAAAGCTCTGGATGAATACGAAGCTGAATTCAGTATCCATGATGGAACGGGCCATTATTACAAAGCACTCGCCTATACTGCCCTGCAGGATTATCCAAATGCCCAGATTGAATGGAACAAACTGATTGATGATCATCCAGGTGATCGTTTCTGGTCAACAGCTTTTGATGAGAAATCGTACACTCTCTGGTTATACCAGGATAGATATGAAGAAGCTGCGCAAACATTGCTTGATTTTGTTGCACAGGCTCCTCAAGATCCCCAGGCATCAGGATTCCTCTTCGAAGCCGGACGGATCTATGAGCGCGCCAATCTGCTTGACCTGGCTGCCACAACCTGGGAACGCCTGGCAACTGAATACCCGTCTGCGGAGCAGTCTTATTCAGGTATATACCTTTCGGGTATTACTCACTTCAGGCAACAGAATTATGAAGCCGCTTTGAGTTCTTTCCAACGGGCGCTGTTATTAGCCTCGAACCCTCTGGATACATCTTCTGCATATCTTTGGCTTGGAAAAACACAACTTGTAATGAACGACCCAGCCTCTGCGCAAACCTCCTGGCAGCAAGCAGTTCAAAAAGATCCAACCGGTTATTATAGCGAACGTGCCCGCGATCTACTCATCAATCGGGCACCATTCACAGCCTGTCCGGTGTTTGACTTGGCCGTCGATCTTGAATCAGAGAAAAATGAAGCCATTAAATGGGTGCGCAAAATGTTTAATCTGGCAGATGATGTGGACCTGGTAAATCTAAATAGCCTGACCCAGGATCCCCGCTTCATTCGTGGAAATGAATACTGGCGGTTGGGGATGTATGAAGAAGGCCGGGCAGAGTTTGAGGAGTTGCGCCTTTCAAGAGAACTGGATGTCGTCGATACTTTCCGGCTAACAAAATTTTTCCTGGACATTGGTTTATACCGTTCAGCTGTCTTTTCCGCCCGGCAAGTACTCACTTTGGCAGGGTTGGATGATACAACCACATTCAATGCTCCCCTCTATTTCAACCATGTCCGCTTCGGGGCATATTATCGTGAGATGGTGATGCAGTCTGCTCAGGAAGAAGGTTTGGATCCCCTCATGCTATTAAGCCTGATCCGTCAGGAAAGTCTCTTTGAAGGATTCATTCAATCTTCAGCTGGTGCTAAAGGACTGATGCAGATAATGCCAGAGACCGCCAGCCAAACATCGGCAAATATGGGTTGGCCGGAAGTGTATTCTGACAGTGACATTTATCGTCCATTTGTTAATATTCGTTTGGGAAGTCACTACCTAAGGCAACAGATTGACTTTTTGAGTGGGGATATGTATGCAGCACTGGCAGGTTACAACGCAGGACCTGGCAATGCTCAAATATGGCGTGATCTCTCAACTGGCGATCCGGATCTGTTCCTGGAAATTGTCCGCTACAAAGAAACCCGACAGTATATTCGCAGTATTGTTGAACTATATAACATCTACCGCATGTTCTACTGCCGGGTTCAATAAATTCTTAGCTTACCAGCATTTGAACCGGTTTTTCGATCACCTGTTTTATGGCTTGCATAAATTTCGCAGCTTCCACACCATCAGTTACACGGTGATCAGCCGAGATAGTAATCTTCATCCTTTTTCCTGAAGACACAACACCATCTTTCATGACAACTGCATCACGGGTAGAAGCAACTGCCAGGATGGCGGACTCAGGTGGGTTAATAATTGCTGCAAAATTTTCAACATCGAACATGCCCAGGTTGGAAATAGAGAAAGTGGACCCTTCAATATCCTCTGTTTTTACCTTACCGCTTCTTACACGGACCGCCATTTCTTTCACTTCATTATTGATCTCGCGTAGATCTTTTATGTCAGCATCCCTGACAACAATTGTTAACAAACCACCGTCCACTGATACAGCTACACCGATATGAATATGCCCATGTTGGATGATCTCGTTACTTGATATGGTTGAATTTATATTTGGGAACTGGCGAAGAGCCATACCAACTGCCTTGATAATGAAATCATTCAATGAAATTTTCTGATCATCTGGCAATAAGGAATTTAACTGGCTGCGAAGATCGAGTAACCTCTCAACATCAATATCAGTGGTCAGGTAAAAATGCGGTACTGTTTGTTTTGAATCAAGCATCCGCCTTCCAATAGCAGAACGAAGTTTGCTGATCGGAATCCGCTTATCCTCCGGTATCGTACCTTGACGGGAGATTTTTTTGAAAGAGAATGATGAACTAGTATTATTACTCTCAGATTTCGATGTCGATTTTATTGCGAGTTCTACATCTTTCCGAACGATCCTCCCGGAAGGTCCGGTACCAATCACAGTAGAGAGATCGATGTTCTGTTCTTTGGCTAAATGGCGCGCAAGTGGGGAAGCTGCGACGGATCCTGATGATGACGGAATTATGCTTGGTAAAGGAACCACTGACTCTTTTTCAGCTTTTGTTTCTGGAGTCTCTTCAGTTCCTTTAGCTTTTATTTTTGTGGATTCCTCCACTTTTTCACCAGCGGCACCAATTATGGCAATAGGCGAACCAATTGGAACGCTTGTTCCTTCCTCCACAACCAGCTGCAAAACCACCCCACTATAAGGTGCCTCGACTTCAACAGTCGCTTTGTCTGTCTCAATCTCCGCCAGGATCTGGCCTTTTTCAACCGGGTCATTAACTTTTTTCAGCCAACGAACCAGGTTACCCTCAGCCATATCAAAACCAAGTTTAGGCATGGATACTGTGTCAGCCATTACAACACCTCCTTGACTGCCCGAACGACATCCGCAACTTGAGGTAAAGCAGATTGTTCCAATGCCTTGCTGTAAGGAAGTGGTACTTCTGCCTGGGCGACCCTCTTGATGGGAGCGTCAATATAATCAAATGCTAGTTCATAGATCCGAGCCGCAACTTCTGCACCAACACCGTAGGACTTCCAACCTTCTTCAGCAATAACAGCCCGGTTGGTCTTCTTGAAAGATTCAATAACCGGATCCATATCCAATGGACGCAGGCTGCGTAGATCCACAACCTCAGCTTCGATCCCTTCCTTAGCCAACTCGTCAGCTGCTTTTAAGGAAACTTCCAGCATCTTGCTGTATGTGATGATGGTAACATCCTTCCCCTCACGCTGCACTTTCGACTTGCCAATGGGAACCGTGTAATCGCCTTCTGGAACCTCGCCTTTTGCCTGATAAAGGGTGGCATGTTCGATGAAGAGGATTGGATCATTGGACCTGATTGCTGATTTCAGCAATCCTTTGGCATCTGCCGGCGTTCCGGGAGCTACTACCGTGAGACCGGGAAAGTGCGCAAAGATTGCATCAGGGGTCTGCGAATGTGTTGCCCCAAGCTGCCTGCCGCCGCCGCCTACAGTGCGGATCACCATGGGAAGGACCATTTGCCCTCCAAACATATAATGTAGCTTGGCAGCTTCATTTACTATATGGTCCATTGCAGCAAAGGCGAAATTGATGGTCATCAACTCTGCCACCGGTCGTAATCCGGTTAATGCTGCTCCTATTGCTCCTCCAATGATGGCACTTTCCGATATTGGTGTGTCTTTCACCCGGTCTGGACCAAAGTGATCGTAAAATCCTTTTGTGACAGCGTAAGTACCGCCCCACACCCCCACTTCTTCCCCCATGATAAAAACTGTTGGATCCCGCTCCATCTCTTCCCATAAGGCTTGCGAAATCGCTTCACGCATGGTTATCCTGGCCATCTCTTAAGCCCTCTTTTCTTCATAATAAATATTTTTATAAAGATCTTCCTGTGCAGGAAAAGGACTGGCTTCAGCAAATTCTATCGCTTTATCAACCTCAGTGAATGCCAGTTTATTCTGTTCTGCCAGTTCTTCTACTGATGCCAGATTATTCTTTTCAAGGTATTTCTGGTAAATACCTATCGGGTCGTTTTCCTGCCAGCAATGAACTTCATCCTGGTGACGATAGCGTTCAGGATCACCCATGGAATGACCACGGAATCTGTAGGTTAACACTTCCAGGAAATATGGTCCTTTTCCATCCCGCACTGTCGGGAGGATTTTTTCAGCTGCCTTACGGACAGCCAGTAAATCCATACCGTCCACCTGAGAGGCTGGTATGCCATACCCCTTGGCCTTTTGGCTAATATCAGATACTGCAGAAGCGCGGTCTACAGAAGTGCCCATACCATACTGGTTATTCTCACATACCCAGAGGACAGGAAGTTCCCAGACTTTTGAAAGATTAAGCGCCTCATGGAAGAATCCGATGTTTGAAGCGCCATCGCCGAAAAAGCAGATCGTGGCAGCTTTATTATTCTGGTATTTATCGCCCAGCGCTAAACCTGAAGCAAGCGGAAGATGTGAGCCAACAATGGCATGCCCACCATAGAAATTCTTACTCACATCTGCCATATGCATGGACCCACCGCGCCCTTTGGAACAACCGGTTTCTTTACCTAAAAGTTCAGCCATTACCTCATTGGCAGATAGACCGCAGTTAATAGCAATACCATGATCCCTATACGCTGTGATAACACGGTCTGCCGGGATTCTGGCTGAGATGATTCCCGTACTGACTGCTTCCTGACCTATGTAAAGATGTAAAAAACCGCCTATTTTTCCTTGTTGGTAGAGTTCGGCCGCTTTTTCTTCGAGGCGGCGGATAACAACCATCTCGTGGTAAAGTTTTATATATTCTTGTTTTTCCACAGTATTTCCTTCAATTTAGTGATAATTTCTTGAGAAATTGTAACACCGTGAAACACTGATATTCAACTTCATCCTATATGATGATTATACATAGGTTATTCATAAACCTATAATTCAAATTATGCTACTTCTAGTGATGAATAAAACCTCCTCTTTGGAAATCTGCCGGGGGAGGATTTATTGGAGCTAAGATCATTATACTCAAACGGGGACTGATACTTGCGGCAAGTGAGATCGAATTTCCTGAGTGTCAATGCTTGGCATACAATCATTCAGTCTTCCGTGCAAATATGCATCATAGGAACTCAAGTCAAAATTTCCATGTCCAGAGAGGTTGAACAGGATAACCCGCTTCTCACCTTTCGCTTTTGCATCCATCGCCTCAATAATTGCTCCTCGAATAGCATGGGCGGATTCAGGCGCAGGTACCAATCCTTCAGTTCGGGCAAATAACAAGGCAGCTTCAAAAGTGGCGAGCTGTGGTACAGCAATAGCTTCGATCAAACCGGCATCATATAACGCAGATAATTGAGGTGCCATACCATGATAGCGCAATCCTCCAGCATGGATCGAGGCTGGTACAAAATCGTGACCCAATGTATGCATTTTTACAACAGGAGCTATTTTTGCCATATCACCAAAATCAAAATCATAAACGCCAGCTGTCAGCGACGGGGCAGCAGTTGGCTCCACTGCCAGTAGCCGTGTCCGTTGACCATCCTTTAGGTTCTGACGAATGAATGGGAACGCGATACCAGAAAAGTTCGATCCTCCGCCAACACATCCGATCACCACATCGGGATACTCACCAGCCATATCCATCTGCATCAATGCTTCTTCCCCGATCACAGTCTGGTGCAAAAGCACATGATTTAGGACTGATCCCAAACCATACTTCTTTGTTCCACCTGAATTTACCGCAACTTCGACTGCTTCTGATATGGCAATCCCCAAGGTTCCCGGGTGATTCGAATTTTCAGCTAATATTTTCTGCCCGCTTATTGTTCTATCTGTGGGGCTGGAAAACACCTGGGCACCGTAAGTTTCCATCACCATCCGCCGGTATGGTTTTTGATCATATGAAACACGCACCATATATACTTCCAGATCAAGATCAAACATGGCGCATGCCATTGAGAGGGCTGTTCCCCATTGACCAGCTCCGGTTTCAGTTGTCATGGCATGAGTTTCAGAGATTTTATTGTAGTAAGTTTGCGCCACTGCACTATTGGATTTATGTGATCCTGAAGGAGAGACCCCTTCCATTTTGTAGTAGATATGGGCAGGTGTCCCGAGTGCTTTCTCAAGTCGGACTGCTCGTAAAAGCGGAGTTGGCCGCCAAAGTTTGTAGATCTCACGAACTTCGTCCGGAATATCCACGTACCGGTCCTGCGAGATTTCCTGTTCTATAAGCGGCATGGGGAATATTACAGACAAAAAGTCCGTTGCTACCGGTTCGAGTGTACCGGGATGCAGGACCGGAGTCGCTGGAACAGGAGAATCGGCTGCAATGTTGTACCAGCGCTTAGGGAGATCAGATTCAGAAAGGGTAAATCGGGTTGGTGTGTTCATAGATGCCTCCAAAAAAAGTAATAATTTGCGGCGCGTCTCCAGATATGGGGACGAACGCGCCAGGCATCCGTGGTACCACCCCGGTTAGGCTGAGAAAACAAAAATCCGCCTGATGCGACGGATAGGATGAAAGCCAGCCTCACTCAATTCAGGTACGGCGATATTCTGCTTATACCTTTTACCCAGGTAACGGTGGTATTTCCGGCTCGGGTTAATGGATAAATCATCGTTCGCCCTGCAGCTCCAAGGTCCATTCCATCTCCACGTGCGGGCAGCTTCTCAATTTTCGCTGCTCCCTGTACCGCCGTTTAGCGATGTACTCGTCCTCTTCAAAGCTTTTATTATTTGATTATTATAAATAGTAAAAATTAATTGTCAATAGGTAAAATCAGGCTTTGGATATATTATCAATTTAACTTCTATCCACGGGCGATCATATACCCACCACCCAGTAAAGCCAGAACACCAATGATCCGGGAAAGTGTTACCGGATGAACCGGCACACCCAACCATCCGAAATGATCGATGATCACACCAATTATCAGTTGACCGGTAATGATCAGTGTGACCATCATAGTTGAACCGAGTTTGGGAAGGGTAATATTAATTGTCTGGTAAAGGATGACTCCAAATAATCCCGCTCCGAGCATATACCATGGCAACGTGTTCCAATTCCGGATCTTTTCTCCCCCGCGCAGGTACAACAATACCCCAGAAAGGATCATTCCACTCAAATGGATGATAAAGCTGCTGGCTGTTCCACCTACTTTCTGCCCCATGGCTCCAGCAATGGGAGATTGAATTCCAACCGATACCCCGCCAATTAATCCAACTATGATGACCCATAACTCTTTGAGCATCCATTCCTCCATATCAATAAAATCACACCTATTAATAAATCCATTATATATCAAGCAATAATCAAAAAAAGGATGTCGGAATATTCCGACATCCTTTTTTTGTAAACAAGAAAGATTCTTTCGGATTAAAGTAGTAATTACTTGCTATATTTTATTGCTGCCTGTGCTGCGGCAAGACGCGCAATCGGAATGCGGAATGGAGAGCAGCTGACATAGTTATTGCCGATCATGTGGCAGAACTCAATGGAGGATGGATCGCCACCATGTTCACCACAGATACCCACTTCGAGGTCCGGACGGGTCGAACGGCCATCATCCACTGCCATCTTCATCAAACGGCCAACTCCATCCCGGTCCAACTGCTGGAATGGATTCTTGGGCAGGATACCCTGTTCGACATAGGTGATGAGGAAGTTGCGTTCTGCATCGTCACGGCTGTATCCAAAGGTCATCTGGGTCAGGTCGTTGGTACCGAAGGAGAAGAACTCGGCATAGCCGGCAATTTCTGCTGCTGTTACACAGGCACGCGGGATCTCGATCATTGTACCAAATTTATAGGAGAAGGTTACCTTTTTCTCAGCCATTACCTGCTTGGCTATGCGCTCCAGGCGGGGCTGGATCCATTTCAACTCATTGACATGTCCGGTTAATGGGATCATGACTTCCGGTTTCGGTTTGAAACCATCAATGGCAGCATTCGCAGCAGCTTCAAAGATGGCGCGCACCTGCATTTCAACAATCTCAGGCATTACGATGCTTAATCGGACACCGCGTAAACCCATCATCGGGTTGCTTTCGTGCATGGTTTCGACCGCTGTGAAAAGTTTCTCCAGGTCAGCAATTTCCTTGGTATCGCCTTTTCCAACTGCATACTGCGAGAGATTCTCGAT
The DNA here is from genome assembly GCA_964387025.1 of uncultured Leptolinea sp. Taxonomy (GTDB): domain Bacteria; phylum Chloroflexota; class Anaerolineae; order Anaerolineales; family Anaerolineaceae; genus PNON01. Next base: position 200,681 of record CAYLUZ010000002.1, read on the forward strand.
CCGTTTGGCAACGATCTTCCCAGCCAATTCTTCACCACCGGGTAGGAATTCGTGCAGCGGTGGGTCAATGAGGCGAATGATGACAGGATAACCATTCTTATCTTTATCGTTATCGATCATTGCTCGGAATAAACCTTCGAAATCAGCGCGCTGTGACGGAAGCAGTTCGTTCAAAGCCTCTGTGCGGGCTTCACTGGTTTCAGCCAGGATCATGCGTTGTACAATCGGGAGTCTTTCGGTCTCGAAGAACATATGCTCAGTACGGCACAGGCCAATACCTACCGCCCCGTATGAACGGGCACGTTGGGCATCTTTCGGATAATCAGCATTCGCCCACACCTGTAAACCGCGTGTTGGTGAACCCTTGGGACCTTTCCGCATACCATCTTTAGCACAAATATCATCTGCCCATTTGAGGAGGGTTAGTAGATCTTTCTGTTCATCGAGCGATGGCGCAACGACAGGAACTTTTCCCAGGAAAACTTCGCCGGTAGTTCCATCGACTGAGATCCATTCACCTTCTTTGACTGTAACATCGTTTGCAACCATCAATCTTTTGTCCATATCGATCTTGACTGATGAAGCACCAACGATACAAGGAACTCCAAACTGGCGGGCAACAACTGCAGCATGAGATGTAGCTCCACCTTCACTGGTTAGAATCCCTTTTGAAGCCAGCATTCCGTGTACATCGTCCGGTTTGGTGAAAGGACGGACCATGATGACATCCTGTTTATTCTCTTTTGCCATACGTTCAGCTGTATCAGCAGTGAAGTAAATTTGACCTACCGCGGCTCCGGGAGAAGCATTCACACCTGAAGCAAAATAATGACCATCTGTTTTGGCAGCTTTGATCGCCTTAGGATCGAATTGCGGGTGCAAAAGGGTATCGACGTTTTCAGGAGTAACACGGTTGACTGCTTCTTCCTTGGTGATCAACCCTTCGTTCACCATATCCACAGCCATTTTCACTGCAGCCTTCGCTGTGCGCTTGCCATTACGGGTCTGCAGCATCCACAGTTTCTTATTCTCAATGGTAAATTCAACGTCCTGCATATCCTTATAATGCTTTTCAAGCATATCGGTGATATCCATGAACTGTTTGTAGGCTTCAGGAAGGTCTTTTTTGAGATTGATAATTTTTTCGGTATTGCGAATGCCGGCAACCACATCCTCGCCCTGTGCGTTCAACAGGTAATCGCCAAACATGACATCTTCACCAGTTTGCGGGTCACGGGTAAAAGCTACACCGGTTCCAGATTCCCAACCCATGTTACCAAAAACCATGGTCACAATATTGACTGCAGTGCCCAGATCGTCCGGGATATTGGTTGCACGGCGGTAATCAACGGCTCGTTTGCCATTCCAGCTCTTAAAAACAGCTTCAGTTGCCAGTTCAAGTTGCTTAACTGGTTCCTGGGGGAAAGCGAAACCATTATTTATAGTCACTTCTTTAAATTTTTCGGTGAGGTTTTTGAGATCAGCAGCAGTAAGGTCAGTATCGTTTTTTGCACCTTTTTGGTGTTTGTAAGCTTCCAAAACATCTTCAAATGCCTCATCGGGCATCCCAAGGACAACAGAACCGAACATCTGGATCAGCCGACGATATGAATCGTAGACAAATCGTTCGTTTCCGGTTAGTTTTACCATGCCCTTGGCAGTTTTATCGTTCAAACCGATGTTTAATACGGTATCCATCATCCCGGGCATGGAGAATTTTGCCCCGGAACGACATGAAACCAACAAAGGATTGGCAGGATTGCCAAATTTCTTTCCGGAAGCAATCTCAACTTTCTTTAAAGATTGCATCACCTGATTCCACATACCAGCAGGGAATTTACCTTCAGCCTGGTACGCATTACAAGCTTCTGTGGTGATCGTGAAAAATGGAGGCACTGGTAAATGTATACGAGTCATTTCTGCCAGGTTGGCTCCTTTGCCGCCCATTAATCCTCGTACTTTATCCCAGTCGCCTTTTACATATTTTTCGGCTTGTTCTACTTCATTGAATAAATAAACCCACTTTTTTGCCATACAACCTCCCAATTAATTAAAGATATGGAATTAACCTGTTCATTCAGGATAATTATAAAATTTTTAAACTAAATTTCGATTTTACCATAAAATGACTATACAATTAGGTGGAAATGAAAGAATTTCCATTATTTAGTCGTTTTGTATGAACAAGTACTTCATTTATGTAAGAATTTAGTGTATGATTTGTTAAGTAAATGTAAACTGTCAGGTCAACAGTATGGGTAATAATTAAGCAGACGTATTTTTTTCGGAGGTAGTATGAAGGTTTTGGTCATTGATGATGACCCTGCTATGACAGAATTATTAGCATTACTGCTTCGACCTGCAACCCAGCAGGTGATCACTGCTAATTCTGGTTCTGATGGTGTTTTGTTAGCAAAAAACGAGTCCCCTGATGTTATTATTCTTGATCTGATGATGCCTGAGATGGACGGTTATCAAGTATGTAATGCCATTCGACCATTTAGTTCTGTACCAATTTTGATACTTTCAGCATTAGATATGCCTGGAATGGTTTCGAAAGCATTGGATGCGGGTGCTGATGATTATTTAATCAAACCAGTTGCCAGTAGCATCCTGATTGCGCATCTAAACAATCTGGTTCGCCGGGCTAATGCACCCATCATGAATGGTTCAGTGCCTCAATCACTTTGAAATTAAATCTATAAGGAAAACATTGTGCAGACCTGTTCCCGATGTTACACACAATCATCAGATAATGCAATTTTCTGTACCGGCTGTCAGAGTGACCTGCGAGAATTTTCATCAACCGCAATAGCGATTAAAGAATTCCAGAATAACCCAAGAGTCGAATTAGTTCGTATCAGTGTTTATCAGGATGCATGCCCGGAATGCCATTCCCACCAGGGCACTTATCCAAAAAATGCCGTCCCCCGGTTGCCCCATTCAGGGTGTTCGCATAATGAAGGTTGCCGTTGTTTCTATGAACCGTTCCTGGATGTCTTGTATCCTTAACCCAAATTCTTTAACATTTCTCTAATTTGAATAACTGCATCGTTTCGAGAATTAATTACGCCTGCAGCCTGCTCTTCTTTTAAGAAATCCAGGCATTTTCCAATTATTTCACCTGGGGTCAATTGAAATTCTGCGGCAATCTCATCCCCATTAAGTAGTGGTATGGGTTCAACGATTTCCGATTTCTTTGCCCACCAGGCTTCCCATAAAAATTCAATTTTTTCGAGAATCAACTTCCATCTTTTAGGACCAAGATCCAGTTTGTGAGAAGCCAAATAAATTCCTAAATATTGTAACGTGGCTGCTACACCTGCCGAACTATTTTCTTTAAAAAATAGGTAAGCATCTCTCCTTGTGAGAGGATCGTCACCATTAATAATTTTCTCCAACGAATTGTAGAAGGAAGTGAGAATTGTAATAAAATGGGTTTCCTCACGGCTTAGATTCATGCACTTGATATTTCTCAAACCAAATTCATTCGGAGTTGTGGACGTTTTCTGGATTAAATATAACAAATTACCGATATGCAATAATTGGTTTATATTTCTATCGGGAGTAAACTTTTGAATCAAATAAGCTTCTAGTTCCTGCCGATATTGATCCAAAACCGATCCAGCCATCCCGTATAGTAACGATCCATTATCAGCATTGCCTTTTTTTCGGGTGATCGCGTTTATTAGTTGAATTATCTCTCCTGAACTCGAGAAATCCGTTTTCGTTTGAAAAACATCCCCATGTTGTTTTGAATCATCGATTATTATGGGGTCAGTTCCCGGGAAGATAACTGGAAATACACCCAGCCAATCGAGTGCCCGGAATGCCACTGAAACTTGTTCCAGAGCAGCAATCTTGAATAACTCATCCCTTTTTCTTTCACTAGATGAGAATCCGAGGAGTGGTACTCCAATTTTTAATAACTTTCTGGTTTCTTCAGCAATCTTATAATTGCCTTCTGCTGCAAAACGGATAGCCCGCAATACCCGAATCGGGTCATCAGTTATTGAACTTGAACAACACGCCTTAATAATTTTATCCCGCAAGTCCTGGGCACCACCAAGGGGATCGATCAATTTCTGTGGATCATTTACATTGACTGCCATTGCATTGATTGTAAAATCTCTTCCCAATAAATCAGAATCGATCGTATTGCCGCGGATCCTGGAAAAATCCAAATATTGAATGCCTTCACCCTGGTCTGAGAAAACCAACCTGTAGGACTCTCGTTCTGCATCTAAAGGATAGAAATCTGTGTGTAATTCATGGCTGACTTTTCGTGCTAATTTTTCAACATTAGAGGCAACTGCAAAATCCAGGTCATTTGCATTCTGGTTTAATAACGCATTTCGGACAGCCCCACCAACAAGGTACACACCGGTCTCTGCTGCGAGAATTTCCTGGATTTTATAAAACAGTGGTTGGAAAGTCATAATTTTCGTTATAAGGTATATATGCAATAATAAAGCGTTCTTTTCCACGAATAGATTTTGCAGCTCGGCAAACCTGTTCAGGGGAACCTCCCTGACAGATGATGCTAGGTCCAATTCTGGCAATCCACCTGCCTGTAAAGGGGTTAAAAGAATCCAGGGGATTGATCATTATCTCGAAATTAATCTTCCGGTCGGTATTTTTCCAGATCCACTACACCAATAAAAGGTAAGTTTCTATAATATTCATCAATATCCAGTCCGTATCCGAATACAAATTTATTAGGAATAACGAAACCGGTATATTTGAGTGGAACTTCTTCTTCACGCCTCTCTGCTTTATCTAACAGCGTACAAACAACGAGGCTTTTGGGGTGACGGGTTGAAAGGATCTCCAACACAGATGCGATCGTCCGGCCGCTATCCACAATATCTTCAACGAGGATGACGTTCTTTCCCTCAAGACTGGTATTCAAGTCGAAAGTGATGCGAACATTTCCTGAGGATTCTCTTGCCCCGGTTCCATAAGATGATACTGCCATAAAATCCACTGACAGGTGCAGATCAATTTGGCGAATCAGGTCAGTCAAGAATAGTACTCCACCACGGAGGATACAGATCAGTAGAACCTCTTCTCCTTTATAATCGCGAGTAATTTCCTGTCCAAGTTCCGCGATCCGTTTTTGGAGCTGCTCATTCGTAACGAGTATTTCAGAAAGGAATGCTTTATAATCCTGCATTTTTCACCTAGATTTAATTAACGACCAGGGACTTCATGATGTTTACGACATCTGGCTTCATAAAGCTCAGAAGCACCAACGATGACTACCGGGTCATTATAATTTGCAGGTTTACCATTCACCAATCTTTGGGTCCGGGATGCTGGTTCGCCGCAAGTCATGCAGATCGCCTGCAATTTATCCACCTTTTCGGCGCTTGCCATCAAAACCGGCATCGATCCAAATGGTTCACCACGAAAATCTGAATCCAAACCCGCTACTATAACCCGGAGATCTCTGTCTGCAAGTTCTCTGACAAGATTTACTATCTCAGCGTCGAAAAACTGGGCTTCATCTATTGCTACTACAGTCGTATCTGTTTTCAGGTGGTTTAGTAATTCTCTGACTTTGATAACCGGAACAGCATCATATTCAGAGCCTGCATGTGATTTCACCTTTTCAACAGCATAACGGTTATCTATTGCAGGTTTGAATACCTGAACTTTCTGTCTGGCAATTGTAGCCCTGCGTAGACGACGTATTAATTCGTCTGTTTTTCCACTAAACATAGAACCGCAAATCACTTCCACAATTCCGGTATGATGGATCATAACCTCACCTTTTAAGAAAATATGACAACAGGCAGATGCTTTTGCATCTGCCTGTTAAGTGTACATGAATTTATTGGTTACAACAATATCAGATAGCGATCTCTTCAGCTGCTGCTGGCACTTCATAACCCATTGATCGGAGTTTTTTCTTTGAGTCGATCAATGATTTTCGTCCAAATCCTTCGATTGCTAAAACTGCAGCTTCGCCTTCACCCAACTTGGCAATAAATTGGCCGAAGTTAGTGATCTCTGCTTTTTCAAGTGCAGCAATTGCGCGAGCTGTCAACTCAAGTTCGACGATTGGTCTTTCAGGAGATGTGCGTTCGCTTTCTCGTGAAGTTTTCTGGTCGGCGAAACTTTGCCGTGCCTGTAATTTCTTATAGAAGCGATCCACCTGTCCCTCTATATCGATCAAACGTTGTTGTTGACCGGTAAAGAATGGGTGACATTTGGAACAAACTTCCGTGTGAATGATTTTTTTTGTAGAACCGGTAGTCCATGTATTGCCACAAGCACAAATAACCTGGGCATCTGGAAAATAGTTTGGATGGATGTCTTTTTTCATTTCTGTCTTTCAATCCTCTCCCCGCAGGGAAATCAGGAAGCTAGTCCTGCGGCTGTGTAACAATGCTTACGCGTTTTCTTCCATCAGGTAAAGTCTGGAATTCAACAATTCCGGGAGCTGTTGCGAATAGTGTATCATCTTTGCCCACACCAATATTTAATCCCGGTTTGATATGAGTACCACGCTGGCGAACAATAATGTTTCCGGATAGTACAATTTCACCGGCATATTTTTTTACGCCCAGCCTTTGAGCATTACTATCTCGACCGTTGCGGGATGAACCGCCACCTTTTTTATGTGCCATTTGTCTTACTCCACAGAAATTGATTCAATCAGTAAACGCGTGTATTTTTGGCGATGGCCTGTTTTCACACGAATGCGTTTTTTAGGGCGATATTTAAATATGATCACTTTAGGACCTTTAAAATGCTCTGCCACATTTGCTTTTATGGATACATTTTTTAAATATGGGGTTCCAACTGAGATCTTATCTTCATCCACCAACATTAAAACGTTTTCAAGAACTAATTTCGTTCCTTCTTCGACTGGCAGAAGATCAACTTCGATCATGCTGCCCTCGACGGCTTTAAATTGTTTGCCGCCACTTTCAACGATAGCGTACTTCATTCCATTTTCTCCAATCTTCACTTCGCCATAATCCACGCGATTTTCGCCCGTTTATGGGGAAGTTGGGGATACATATATGTACCCTAGCAAACCAGCCAGGGCACGGTGTTGTCTATTATAAAGCATTCCATTCAAAATTGTCAACATCAATATGCCAGACATATCAGGTTTACGGTGGAATTCTTATGATCCAGGAAAGGCAATTATACCGTTATACTTGATATCATGATTCTGGTCCACCCTGAAGCAATTCCCTTGAAATTACCTTGTACTATTGGAGTGATCTCTGACACTCATATTTCAGGGAAGTCGTACCAATTGAATCCTAACATTATTCAAATCTTTCGCCACGAAAAGGTACAAATTATCCTTCACCTTGGTGATATCACAGATCTCAGAATTATTAATGACCTAAATCAAATTGCTAAAGTTTTTGTAGTTAGAGGAAACCGCGATTTTACCCTTTGGACCAATATTCCATTTGCAGTTGAATTAAATGTTGACGGAATAAAGATCGGTCTGACACACGGTCACGGTCAACTACTTGAGTACCTAATAGGAAAAATCATTTACCTTACAGCAGGCTTTCGTTTTAATAGATACCGCCGTTTACTCGATTCGCTTTTCCCGGAAGCAAGAGTCAGGTTATTTGGGCATACACATTCAGCTTTTATCCGCTGGATTGATGGTGTTCTATATTTTAATCCCGGGGCAGCCTGCACAAAATCCCCACATGACCCACACCCATCAATAGGAATCCTTCGCCTGGATAGTCTTGAGAATATCCAGGCAAAGGTCGTACTCCTTTAATTGCTTCTAGCTTGCTTTCCGTAATTCTTCCAACGCTTCTTCTACACCTTTTTGCTCAGCTTTGAGATCTGTGAGGTATTCTTCCAACATCTCAATTTTCTCTTCACGGGTATAAAATTGGCGTTCAAAACCTTCTGCGCCACATTCGCAAACACCACCATGGTGGTGTCCATGACAACCACAAGAGCATTCCTCAGAACCACAATCGCATTCCTCGTTCTCGTAATTGAATGCTTCTTCTTTCATTTTTTTCTTATCTTTTTTAGACATTTTTAGTCCTCCGAATTTCATAAGTATATCACCCGCATAATTTAATATTGTAAGAAATCTAATAGAAATGCCATAATCTATCCGGCAAATTGGTAGATTGTCCATAATAACACTACAAGATTCTTAAAATATTGACCAAAAATCCGATTGGACTTGCGTACACTTTTTTGTAAGTGTAGAATATTGGAGGAGATAATACTAAATTTGGTATTATTTCAATTTCTCTATTCAACCTTAAGGAGGTTACGATGAGATCGAAGTTATATATTGTAATGGCCGTTATTATGGTTGCTGTTATGGCATTATCTGCCTGTACACCAGCTCCTACTGCTGCTCCCGAACCACCAGTTGTTCCTGCAGAGCCGACCGCAGTTCCACCAACTGCAGTTCCACCGACAGCAGTACCAGAGCCAACAGCCATCCCTTATGTTTCATGTGGCACAGCAGATAAACCATGCGTGATCACATTTGTCCCATCCGGCGAAGCTGGCAAGATCACCCTTGCTGGTCAAGGAATTGCTGATTGGCTGAACAAAGAAACTGGTTTAAGTTTCCAGATCGAAGTAGGGACCAGTTTCGCTGCTTCAATCGAGGCCATGGGCGCAGAGAAAGCACAAATCGGTTTCTTGAATACCTTCTCTGTTCTACTTGCTGATGCCAAGTATGGTATTGACCCGGCACTTGCTTCAGTCCGCAAACTTGCTGTAAATGAAATGAGCCCAGACAAGGATCTCGCTGGAACGATGCAACCATACTATCGTGGCCAATTTATTACCCAGGCAGACTCCGGAATTACAACACTTGCTGATTTGAAAGGCAAATCATTCTGCTTTGTTGACCCCAACTCCACTTCTGGTTATATTGTTCCCAATATCATCCTCAAAGCCAATGGGATCGATGCCGAAGCTGGCGATGTTACAGCCACGAATGCTGGTTCACATCCAAATGTTGGAATAGCAGTCTATAAAGGCGACTGTGATGCTGGTGTAACTTATATTGACATCCGTATCGATGCTTCAGCCGACCTCGCTGCGACCTATCCTGATATTATGGAAAAGGTAGTTGTATTCTACGATACCGACCCGATCCCCAATGACGGTATACAGTTTGTACCGAATTTTGATCCTACTTTGAGAAAGACAATTGTCGATGCTTTCTTGAAACTTGCTCTGGACGAAGAAGGAAAAACATTGTTGAAGAACTTATACAATATCAACGGTCTGGTTGAAATTCAACCTGATTTCTATGATGCCTTTGCTGAAACAATGAAAGCTGCAGGTGTTGATCCTGCTTCATTGGTCAAGTAATGTCATTAAAACTGGCAGGTCGATCGACCTGCCAGTTTTTTGTTTAGTTGGAATAATTCGTTTTATTGTATATAATAAAGACCTAATCTTATTCCACGGTTGGTAACCCAAATGTTAAAAATTGAAAATCTATGCAAAACATATCCAAATGGGACACAGGCATTAAATGGTGTAAGCTTTGAGGTCCAAGAGGGTGAATTCCTGGCTGTAATTGGCTTAAGTGGTTCAGGGAAATCCACATTGCTTCGGTGCATTAACAGGTTGATCGAACCCACATCAGGGAAGATTACTTGGAATGATATTGATATCACAGCTGCTACTGGAAATGAGATCCGCAATATACGTCGGCAAATCGGTATGATTTTCCAACAATTTAATCTGGTTAAAAGATCCTCAGTCAAGACCAATGTTCTAACGGGAAGACTTGGGTATGTTTCAACGCTTCCAAGTTTGTTTCACGTCTTTTCAAAAGAAGATCATGAAAGGGTTAGAAAGAATTTAGAGATGGTCGGTCTGGAAGAAAAAATTGATGTTCGTGCCGATTCCCTGTCCGGTGGACAGCAGCAACGGGTTGGGATCGCCAGAGCATTAATGCAGGAGCCTAAACTAATCCTTGCCGATGAACCTGTTGCGTCACTTGATCCAGTTCTTGCCCATTCAATTCTTAAATACCTAGAAAAATTGAATAAGGAATTCGGGATGACCGTCATCTGCAGCTTGCACTTCCTTGACCTGGTTCATCGCTACGCCACTAGGGCAATTGCTCTTAAAGACGGTTATTTGGTTTTTGAGGGCTTACCAAAGGAAATTGATGATGTCCAGTTTAAGCAGATCTATGGTAAAGATGCAGAAAGAATCGAAGTAATTTGATATCTCAAAAACACATTGAAATGAGCTAAGAATAATGAATTCTGAAACTTCAAAGAAATCAAAATTGAATATCATACAAACCGTTTCTCCATATCTTTCCATCATAATTCCGGGGTCTGGACAGGTCATCCAAAAAAGGACCTGGAGAGGATTAACCATATTTCTCTTCTCCATTGTCCTTGGTTTTTTGGTCAACTGGGCATATGTAAATTATAAAATCGGAAAAATCCAAATCAATGAAGATATTTCCTTCAATTTGTTACTTCTCCCACTAATTCTATTTTATATTTGGAACATATTTGACGCGCAATTATTCTCGAAAAATAAAAAGTCATCTTTATTCATTGCGTTTTTATCCGCGGCGATTATTTTGTATGTAATTGGCTGGTCTGTTACCGGTGTGAAACTTGACCGGCTCGTTACCCGCTTCAACGATGCGAAAGTCGTCATGACCAAGCTTGTAAATCCTGATTTTTTCTCGACCACAGAGGGCGACAAAGTGGTCGTATGTGGATGGAAATGTTTATGGAATTACTCTTCAGCAAAAATTGCTGGCAAAGAAGCCCCGAATGTCTATGTAAGTTCTAATGTAGGTCAGATCTTTGGACAAGAAGGGACTGTTACAGCCTCGTCCTGGGCAGTCCTATTTGGAAAAGCCACAAAAAACCAACGTATCCCCGGATTTGAAACTGGAAAGATCGTTGAAACGATCGCCATAGGATTGCTGGCAACTTTATTTTCCACCCTCCTGGCATTTCCAATCAGCTTCATTGCTGCCCATAATATTATGGAGAAAGTCCCGGGTGGAAAGTTTATATACTACATTTCGCGGACAATCCTCAATATTGTCCGGGCAGTGGATACTGTAGTTTGGGGGTTGATCATTATTGTTTGGGTGGGGTTAGGCTCTTTCGCTGGAGTGATAGCCCTTACGATTCACTCTATTGCTGCCTTGGCAAAGCTTTTATCTGAAGAAATTGAACATATCGATCCAGGTCCGGTGGAAGCGGTCGAGGCTGCTGGAGGAAATTTCTTCCAGGTAATTCGTTATGCAGTTGTTTCTCAGGTCATCCCTTCATTTCTCTCCTATACTCTCCTTCGCTGGGATATCAATATGCGTTCTGCGACAGTCATCGGTTTTGTGGCAGGTGGTGGAATTGGTTTCTTTGTTCTCGAAACCATCAGGATGGGCGGGTATCAACAGTATGCAGCGGCATTATGGGCAGTAGCTGTTGTGATTATTATTGTTGATTATGTAAGCAGCAAATGGCGGTTTAATATTCTAAAAGACCAACCCAAGAGTGTTGATAAACTTCCAACATGGAAAAAAGTACGGAATATTTTCTATATCCTCTTGGGAATTGTCGTTTTCTTATATTGTTGGGAGATCACCAAGGTTAATTTAAAAAACCTTTTCGATCCTGGTCCGACATTTGGGCGTTTGTTAAAGGATTTTATTTTAATTGATCTATCACCTAAAGTAGTAAACAATGTTGTCAGGGAATTGATCGTCACTACGATGCAAGCTTTTATGGCGACAACATTAGGCGGATTATTAGCTATCCCATTCAGCTTTCTCGCAGCTAAAAACCTCACAGGCAAAAGTGTATTTTCGGCATGGATTTTCTACCTTACTCGTTCAATGTTTAATGTACTCAGGTCAATCGAAGCACTACTTTATGTTGCCATTTTTGTGTTCTGGGTTGGTATTGGACCCTTTGCTGGCATGCTGGCCCTATCCATCACAACATATGCGTTAATGGGGAAACTCTTCTCTGAGGCCATAGAAAACATCGATACTGGTACTATTGAAGCGGTTACCTCAACTGGTGCAAACAAGATCCAATCGATCATGTATGCAGTTGTTCCACAAATTGTTCCACCATTTTTATCTTACCTGATTTATCAATGGGATATAAACATCCGTATGGCCACAATTATAGGATTTGCTGGTGGTGGTGGAATTGGGTTAATGCTTTCAACCTTCTTTGGAAGCCTACAATATCATAAGGCTGGAACAGTTATCCTGGCAATTGTAATCATAGTAGCTATGATGGATCTTGCCAGTGCCAAGCTCAGACAGAAGTTTATTTGATCGCCTCCTGATTAATAAACATTGAATGTGAATGTAGATATTCTGGAAATCTCCATCTTTTCCAGTCCTTATATTTATTAATGTGAACCTAAATATTAGTGACGTTCAATTCCAGTGCTATTTTGCGGTAGAATAGAATGAACTATGAAGAATGCATTAATTTATTTATTATTGGTCGGATTTTTACCTGCATGTAATTTTCCTCTAAATGGACCAATCACTGCCACGCCCAATATTACTCAGGCCTATGAGACTATTCAAGCCGAGATCCTTACCTTGCAGCCACTCCAAACTGGAGCGGCATTGGGAACACCATTCCCCACATCGGTAACTCCAGGTCCTGCTACGGCAATACCGACAAAGCTTTCACAGACACCTCGTCCATCCATCCCTGCACCAACTGCAGTTTGTGACCGGGTTCAACCAGGTAGTCCAATCGATGTGACAATTCCCGATGATACGATCATTCCTCCAGGGGAATCCTTTGTAAAAATCTGGCGCTTGCTTAATGCCGGCAACTGTAGCTGGACAACAGGATATACTCTGGTTTGGTTTTCGGGTGAACAGCTATCCAGCGAAAGGGCTTATTCACTGGAGCATTCTGTTTCCTCAGGAAGTTCAGTAGATATATCCATCGAAATGACTGCTCCAAATATTCCAGGTACGTATCAGAGCAATTGGAAACTTCAAAATAGCAGTGGACAACTATTTGGTATCGGACCAGCAGGTAATTTGCCTTTCTGGGTAAGAATTGTAGTTCCAAGCATTGTTACGCCAACATCCACGCCCACACCTACGGCTACTCCGATTCCTACGATTCTGAGTAGCGGAACGATACAAATAGGTGATGGAAATGGAGTAATTCTGGCTGGAATCACTCTGGGGAATGACCAAATTTCGGATATAAAATTTTCAAATGGGCAGATCACATCATTGAATAATACAAGGTTCAGTTCCCCTTTAGCTATTTTGCCAGATTATAATACCTGTGTTAATCTATTAAAAACAGAAGCTGCCATTCAGATTAATAATGACACCAAATTTCAATATTACTGCTTTAAAGATAATTCCAACCATAATGGATGGATTCAGATCCTTGGTTCTGGCGGACAAAACCTGGATTTAGAAATTTTAACATGGAGTAATTAATGGGCTCTCTTTATCTGGTAGCTACTCCGATTGGTAATTTGCAAGACATTACATTAAGGGCAATCGAAGTTCTTAAATCTGTAGACCTGATTGCGGCAGAAGATACCCGCCAAACGATGAATTTATTGTCCCATTTTGATATCCATACCAAATTAACCAGCTACCACGAGTATAACAAAGAGACCAAAACAAACTCCCTGGTTGAATACATGGTAGATCATGATCTGGCGATTGTGTCTGATGCTGGAACACCTGCTTTAAATGATCCGGGTTACGAGATCGTGAAGGAAGCTGTACTGAGGGGGATTCGTGTCATACCCATTCCGGGACCATCAGCACCACTTGCTGCCTTGACGGCTTCCGGTCTACCGACTGATCGATTTTTATATATCGGATACCTGCCTCGCAAACATACAGAACGACTGAAGTTACTGCATGAAATTGAAGTACACCCATATACACTGGTGATGCTTGAAACACCACATCGCCTAGTGGATGCACTAGTGGATTTACGTCAAGCACTGGGTAATAGGAAAATCGTTCTTTGTCGAGAAATGACGAAGAAATTTGAAGAATTTATCCGGTTGGATTTGGAAGGGGCAGACGAATACTTTCTTACCCATGATCCGAGAGGGGAATTCACCTTGATCGTTGAGGGAGTTACCAAAACCGATCAAGATCTCTGGCCGCAAGAAGAAGTAGAAGGTGAAGTTCGCCGGCGAATGGAAGAACCTTTTCAGGCACGGATACTTGCCAAAGAGGTAGCAGCCCTCTCCGGGTGGAACAGCAAGGATGTTTACACAATTATTTATGAAAATAGAAAGTGATACAGGGCAATTATGAACCTGGATGACCTGAAGGAAATGCGTCGAATTGATTCGATGAATATGATAAGTGACATCGATGGTCTTCCAGACCAGATCGAGGCTGCACTACAAATAGCCAAATATAATACTCTTCCTAATTGGACTGGTTTTGAGAACATTCTCATTTCTGGTATGGGCGGTTCAGCTATTGCTGGAGACCTATTGGCAGCTTATTTAGCTAATAGTAGCCCCTTGCCAATCCTTTCCCACCGGGATTATGGTATCCCGGCCTGGGTTTCTGCTGAAAAAACACTGGTGATCGCCTGTTCCCATTCAGGAAATACGGAAGAGACGCTTTCCACGTTTGAATCTGCGAAAACATTAGGGTGCAGGATCGTGGCTGTTACAACCGGTGGAAAATTGGCCGCAGCTACAAAGGCTGCCGGTTTTCCTGTTTGGATATTTAACCATACCGGGCAGCCACGTTCTGCTGTTGGCTTTGGTTTTGTTCTTCTTATATCCATTCTATCCAAACTCGGATTGATCCCCAATCCTGAAAAGGATTTAGTAAATGCTGTATCTTTGATGCGGAAAGAGCTTATAAAATATCAGCCTTCCAGCCTTGTAAATAAGAATCCCGCCAAAAGGTTAGCCGGGCAGTTGGTCGGACGAAACATTACAATAATTGGCTCGGGTCTCCTTGCTCCTCTGGGTCGAAGGTGGAAAGGGCAAATTAATGAGCTGGCAAAAGCCATTGCCACATTTGATACTCTCCCTGAAGCGGACCACAACAGCATGGCCGGCACAACCAATCCTGATGAAGTACTTGTTAAGAATTTTGTGATATTTTTACACTGCGATTCGGATCACCCCAGGAACAGCAAGAGAGCAAAGCTTACCCAGAATTCGTATATGGTCAATGGAATAAACACGGACTCATATATTGCAGCAGGAAATACGCCCATGGAGCAATTGTGGACAACACTGCATATGGGCGATTATGTGGCCTACTATCTGGCAATGTTGTATGTGATCGATCCAACTCCAATCGATGCCATTCAGCATTTCAAGGTAGAACTGGGATAGCTTTCTTTCATTTAAAATTAGCTGTATGATTAATGAAAATTAACCATCCTGTGGTATAATTTTGACCGCAATAGGGGAGAGGTCGCATAGTTTGGCCTAGTGCGCTCGCTTGGAAAGCGGGTATACCAAAAGTATCGTGGGTTCGAATCCCACCCTCTCCGCTGAAACCTGGTCTATATGGATCGGGTTTTTTTATACCATTCATTATTTTGGAAGATATAACTAAAATATTTTGAATTGAAAAATTAAGTATTGATAAGCAATAGATTGCCAATTACTGTAACCTGATACTAATCTAATTACAACACTCTGCAATGATTGACTATCCGCAAATAGAGGTTTATGCTATATGGAAATAATAAAATGATCTGCAGATTAAAATGAATAAAACAAGGCATAATCACCAAGTAAATTCAAGAATTGTGATTTTCCTGGCAGCAATATTAAGCCTGCTGGTTTTATATTCCATAGTCATACGCAAAACTACTACTGTTTCCCGGTTATCGCCAACCTCGCTAGCTGTTATGGAGAAAGTTACACCAACACTGTCTCCTGCTCCAACATTGACACCGACAATAGTTCATACAGACACTCCGACTATCCCTGTAACAAAAACTACGACCTCCACACCTTACCCCAAAATCAGTTTTCGGAAAGGACCTTATCTACTCTACTCAGGCGACAATACCCGGATGGATGTGGTATGGCAGCTGGACATTACAGAGAATTCGACAATTCAATGGGGCAACAACGATCAATATTTACTTGGAAGCGCAACTACAACAGAGTATGATACCAACCATATGCACCGGTTTTCCATGTCAAACCTGACACCTGGTACAAAGTATTTTTATCGTGTGATTGTAGAGAATGGAGAATCACCGGGTACTTTTATAACTGCTCCCGATGCAGAAGCTAAAGATCTGAAATTCTTTGCCTTTGGTGATACGCGGGATGGAACCGAGATCCACGATAGTATTGACAGCCAAATCATAGCAGCATATACAGATGATCCGGCTTTTCAGACCTTCATCCTCTCTCCCGGAGATATTGTGTCAGAAGGCGACCTGGATTGGATGTGGGATCGCCAGCTTTTCGATCCGAAATTCAAGAATATACGCGAAGTATTCTCAAATTTATCTTACCTTCCAGTCATGGGGAATCATGAAGGGACCGGTTCATTATTTAGGCAATACTTTCCCATGCCATTCGCCGATATGCGATACTGGTCTTTTGATTACGGACCAGCCCATGTCGTGATGCTCGACCAATATTCACCATTTAAAGAAGGGACAGTTCAGTACAATTGGCTTAAAACTGATCTTAGCGAAAGCAATAAACTATGGAAGTTCATCCTCCTCCATGAACCGGGATGGTCTGCCAGTGATAATAATATGACGGTGCAACGGGATATATTACCTTTAGTAGAACAATATGGAGTATCCATTATTTTTGGAGGACACAATCATTACTATGCTCGGTCAGAAGTGGATGGTGTGACCCACCTCACCACTGGTGGCGGAGGCGCTCCACTTTATGCCCCCAATCCTATTGCTTTACATGTTGTCACTGCCAGCAGGGTAAATAGTTTTGTTGAGATCGAAATTCAAGGAAATACATTAACTGGAACTGCTTATGATTTGGATGGAAATATAATTGATCAATTTTCCATCAATAAGTGATTTAGCAACTGAAACTCAGCCTGTATTTTCAATCATTGAATTAATTTTGAAATGTCAACCAGATGGAATATCATCCACTGGGGATGAATAGATGCACATCTCTACGGATTTGGAAAGAATTCTGCTTCAAGCATGGCGCATAAGGCATGATATATGGGTAAATGTAGTTCCTGGATTCTGAACGTTTGAGTGCCAGGTACACAGATTGCCACATCGCACAGTTTCTTCATTTCTCCACCATCTTGACCGGTCAACCCAATGGATTTCAAACCGATTGTACGGGAAATTTTTATCGCATTGAGTACATTCTTAGAATTTCCGGTGGTACTAATCGCCAAGAGGATATCGTGCTCCAGGCCAAGTGCATACACCTGTTGAGCAAAAACTGTGTCAGGAGATACATCGTTGGAAAAAGCTGTTGAAAACGCTGATTGTCCAGTTAATGAAATGGCTGGTAAAGCTTCCTGGATTTTTTTGCCCAATTCCAATCCATCATAAGGAAACAGGTTCACTAATTTATTTAAAAATCGCTCATTGATGCGTCTTTGCTGCAGAAACCCTTTAAGTAATTCGCCGACAATATGTTCAGAATCGGCAGCACTGCCGCCGTTTCCACAAACCAATAATTTACCTTTTTGGTTGTAACAATCCCTAATAAGTTGAAATGAAAGCAGGATATCTTCCTTACATTTCTTCAAGGTAGGATAGTTACTAAAAAGTTCTTCATAAATACTTTCAACTCGCGGTTTCATTCCAATTTCTAAACCTCCAGTGAGTACGCAGCAATTCCAAGGGCAGCTGCGTCACCTAGCTTATCGCCTAAACCGGCAGGTAGGATCTTGCACCGGTTTGAAGACACTGATAGAGCTTCTTTCTTTATCACTTCCAGTGCAGAGAGAAGTAATAATTCCTTTTGATGGATGAAAATGCTACCAATGATGATCGCTTCCGGATTCAATATATCAATTAATATCGCGATTCCTCTCCCAAGATAACGCCCGGAAATATGAAAAATCTCCTGCGCCAGAGGATCCCCATTTTCTGCAAATTCGCCAATGGTTTTTGCGGAGATCGATTGAACTGCATTTATATCTGGGCAGAATGCTACTGATCTACCCAATTGTATTTGCTCCAGGGCTTTCATTCTTCCCAACTGGGCAATTCCACCTCCACTGCAGTATCCTTCAAATGAACCAGCTTTTCCATACCCGACTGGTCCACCATCCTCCATGCGAATATGCCCAATTTCACCGGCCATATCATTTGTACCGCTATATAAAGCACCATCTAGTATCAAACCAGCACCCATACCGGTTCCAAAAGTTAAGAACACAAAGTTATGCAACCCTCGGCCTGCACCCCATTTCAATTCTGCGATGGCACAGGCATTGGCATCATTCTGAAGGTGTGGACGTAAACCAAGCTCATATTCCATTATTTCGGAGATTCGAATTTCATTCCAGCCAGGTAAGTTTGGGGGAGAAAGAATTATCCCATTTTGTGAATCCAATGGACCACCGCAACTAATTCCCACCGCCTGAATCTGATCGATGCCCAGGTTATGTTTTTTGAGTAACTTTTTTACTTTTTCTATAAATAATTTGATCGTCGCATTGGGATCATTGATCGGTGTAGGAAAAACTATTTTCTCTGTAACGAAAAAATCATTGAAGGATTTGGATGTTTGAGTTCCAGATTCCTTCGAAGTAGTACCTCCCAGGATAACCGAACACTTGGTTCCGCCAATATCAATTCCGATTAAATTTGTCATTTTATAAATAGTTAGCTAACGAAGGTTTATGCTTTTTATATTCATTCAACCATTGCTTATACTTATGTAAATCGAATGGAGGATTGCCTTTGAGATAATGATTTGAATAATGATTGCCATCGATCTCCCAATGGATGAGGTAAAACGTCTGCATACTTCGAATAATTGGGAACTCCCCGAGCGAAGTCACTACATCAGCACTAACAAATTTCTTTCCGCGTAATTCAATTTTACCTGAATTGATTTCTTCAACTTCGTAAGATATTTCCACATGATGATTAGTGTCATTCACAACAACCAGCTCCTGCTTCCAGTTATCCGGCTCCTTCAACATCAAACATATATCTTGCTGGGAAGTATTAATATATTCATAAGCCAGTTTTTTCTGCAGGAAGTAATCCACGACAGCATCGGAAAACTGAGGCCAACCGTCAATTAAGTTCCACCAGATGATCCCGGTTTTTCGCCATTTGTTATACCGGAAAGTTTCAATAAAATATTTTAATGCTTCTGCTTGAGTGACCTGGCTGGCAATAGCGAATTCTTCCAGATTATCAGGAATATGTTGAAACATCTCAGCAATTTGGTTCGCCATCAAATTAATCCTGTACGTATACAACCCGCTGCCTGGTACTGGTGCTGTGGAATGCAGCTCCCATTCAGGATTGTTCGTATATGGCCATAAATTAGGCGGGGAAATATACTTCTTTATTGAAGCCACTGATGGGCATCCATGGTACCCGATTTCGCTGACAAAATGACAAAATGAATGATTGTAAAAGTCGCTTTTGTAATAATCCCGCGGTCCCCAAAGGTGATCTTCGACCAGGAGCCTTCCTCCAAATTCGTAGCTTTGTTGGTCAAAATAGGGAGAAGAAGGTAAATACGGACGTTGCGGATCTTCCTGTCGGATGATGCCAGGTAGGACAGAACGAGTCAATATGTTTTCGTTCGGATTGGATTTTGGTTCAAACAAATAGGTTTCATCACATTCGTTGTCACCTGCCCACAATGCAAGGCATGTATGCTGTCGTAATCGTTTAATGATCTTCCGGGCCTCTATGGCCAGGCTCTGCTGAAATTGTTCATCCTGTGGATAAACGGCACACGCCATCGCAAAATCCTGCCAGACCAAAATTCCATGTTGGTCGCAAAGCTCGAAAAACAAGTCATCTTCGTACACATTTCCACCCCAACACCGAACCATATTGCAGCCAATATCATCCAAAAGCGGAAAAACCCGCTTTATCCGATCACGATCTTTGGAGTGAAAGATATCCATGGGCACCCAATTTGTGCCTTTGATAAATACTTTCTCATCGTTCACAATAAAGCAGAATTCACTTTCTTTTTCATCACCGGGGACACTCTTCCGATCCAGTCGAATTGTCCTGATACCGAATGTAAAGGTTAATTCATCAATAGTGAGCCCTTCGTGAATAAGACCAACGGTGATCTGGTATAAATTCGGATCCCCTCGACCTTTAGTCCACCAAAGTAGAGGTTGATCAATATCAAATATTACCTGACCAGCGGAAAAGTAGATTCTTTTCCGTTCATTAATATTGCTTCCTCCACACTTTCCATCAATCAATATTTCCCAGGATCCATTTTTAATATCCACAATATCTGAATTAAAAGACAACCTTAATCGAGCTGCTTTTTTGTCTTTAGAAATATTGATCGTTTGTAAAAATACATCTTTTAGTTTTTGTTTTGGATAATAGACCAGAGTTACATCGCGCCAAATCCCAGCGGATAAAACCCGTGGGGTAATATCCCATCCATACATATGCGGAGCTTTTCTGACGTACAAACCTTCATAATTAATCTGGTAGGCAGAAACTGATGGAGGATATGGATATTCTTGAGCCTGTTTGATCGCTGATTTGATATGAACAACGATCTCATTTTCTTTCTGTAATATCTCATTAACCGGGATTTCATGCTCAACCAGCATGTTGTCAAAACTACCTACAAGATTTCCATTCAGGAAGATATCTGCAAAACAGTCCAAGCCATCAAAAATAAGTACTGGATCAGCGTCCTCCAGTGGTTTGGAAGTAAAGTACCGGTAATACCAGATATCACAGTTTTCATATTTCTGGGTTTCAAGGATGTTTAATCCAAAATATAGGTCCGGGAGTATCCCAGCCTGCATCAGGCTTAATTCAAAGTTCCCGGGAACAACTGCATCAATCGATCTCAAACCGGAAGATTCGATCTCTTTGATCGTATTCAAATTTGGAAAATCGTTATTGTTACTGAAAACCAGCTTCCAATCCCCGTTCAGGTCTTCCTTGGGATAGTTAGTACCATAATGCATAACTCTGGTCTCCTGTCTGGCCTTGCCATAAATTAATAACTGGGTAATGTCTTCTGTATCGAATAAATATACAGAAAATGCAAGAGTTAGTCAACTTGAAATAATCCGACTTCAATAATTAATGAATCAGTATTAATTACAAAGCAATTTGCAAAGTCAGCGTACCTTTTTCAACCAACCATAACGGAAAAGGTTGATCAGATCATCAGTTACCCAAGGTTTGATCTTCTCCAGATCCAACCCCGTCGATAGTACGACCCTGTTCAATACAGTATTTGCATCAACTTCACCATCCAATTGGTCCAATACCTGCCAGGTAATATTATGTATCTTCAATGGAAAGTGTACCCCTGCCAAAGCCTCAGGGAGCTCATCATTAGATTTGGAACCCTTTGAATGAGAGAAATTGATTAATTTCAATTTCTCTTTCAGTATGTCTTCTTTAACAGGGTCCAGTAAAAGATCATCCTGGTTTTCAAATAAATTAAGTATTTGGTTATTGACAGAATCCCCAAATGAACGGCGGACTCTTTCTGTTCGGAACCAATTCTCCCCATTTTGTCTTCGCTGCAGGGCGATTGCACCAAATCCTACTTTTTCAATGTGCCTCAGCCAGCACCAGGTTGCCCATTTCAAAATGGTCCATCCACGGTCAATCGGTGAATGCTGCATACCGATCCTATGTTCAGTCCAAAACTTCGCATATTGAATTGGCGACAGACTGCCGTGATAAATCAGTAATGTATTCACACCCTTTCCTGTCAGATTCTTTTCCAATGGAATTTGGTACTGTTCTTTTCCTCCATGAATCCAATTAATGGTCATTTGGGCATATCCGCCTTCATTCAAATAGTCCGGTAAAGTATGCAGTACTTCATGCAAATAGTCATCATTCCTGCTAAATGCATATTGCTGCCCCCCTCTTCGAACAGGAGAGAGGATATATGGTGGGTTGAACAGAATCAGGTCGAATTTTCTTCCCTGTGCAGGTCCAAACAGGCTTCCCAGTTCTGTCTCAATATTGGTGATACCGTTCAACACAGCATTCAAACGGGTAAACTCAAGTGCCCGCGGATTGATATCAGTTGCGAGTACAGTCCGTGCATGCCTGGATGCAAGCAACGCCTGTATGCCTGCTCCACAGCCCATATCAAACGCAGCTTCATTGGGTTCCCGCACAGCCAGCCGGGCCAACTGCTGGCTGGCAGGGCCAACCGGCAGGACAAAATCTGGACAATCAGCATACTTCATCAGATCCGAGAACAGGGCTAAACCCTGGCAGAATTGAAGATTGAACTGTGTAGATATTTGGCTATTTTCGTGCTTTAGGAAACCGCTCTTAAGTAGAACTTGCATAATGGTTTGGGACAAATTTTTTTCTATTATATCGGCAGGCAAAGCTTCATGAGTAAAAAGCATCTTCCGTAAATCATCAGTTATAGGCTCATAATGAAGAGCTCCAACAAAATCCCGTATTACCTTTAAATCTCCGGAAATCGGAGTAGGTACTGGAGGGAGCTGTTTTACGGTATGACCTCTGATGAGCTGCAATTATCCCTTATGAATGGACTGTTATCACTGATTCGAAGATTCGCCTGATCACAGAAAAAAATCCAGATTATTAACAACCATTAACCCTGAAAGCACTCATTTCAATTCTCTGAATCAAACCTACCTAATGCTATTTGGGGAACTCGCCCAGGCTACCGGGGGTTTTGGGGAATTCCTCCAATCCTGCTGGTCCCTTTGGAAACTCGTTTAAGCTGCCGGGACCCTTCGGGAATTCATTTAATTGACCTTCAATCTTGGGGAACTCGTCTAAACTGCCGGGACCCTTCGGGAATTCATTTAAGTGACCTTCAACTTTTGGGAACTCACCCAACCCGCCGGGGGTTTTGGGGAATTCCTCTAATCCAGCTGGTCCCTTTGGAAACTCGTTTAAGCTGCCGGGACCCTTTGGAAATTCATTTAATTGACCTTCAATCTTGGGGAACTCACCCAACCCGCCGGGGGTTTTCGGGAATTCCTCTAATCCGGCTGGTCCTTTTGGAAACTCGTTTAAGCTTCCAGGAGATTTTGGGAATTCATTCATACCTTCATATTTCAAGAAACCATCCAGCCCACCGGGAGCAGGCCGGCGCAGTTTTCCCCTGTTGCCACCCAGTAAATACCCTCCTAACCCTGCCAGTAGAAAGAGACCGCCGAATAATAGCCATTTGCTGATATCAGACGGAAAGATGTTTCCTGTTGGTGGAATTGGAGTTGGAGTAATTATGCCAATACCAGCTCCTACCACAGTGGGGGTAGGGCTAATTAATCCATAACCAGCTCCAACTTGAGTGGGAGTAGAGGTGTCCACGGGAGTTGGCGTGAGAGTGTCAACTTGAGTGGGGGTGTTAGATGGAATGAGTGTCGGAGTGGAGCTAGGTATTCGTGTCTTTGTTGGAGTTTTAGTTGGACGTTTTTTTGGACATGGTACTGGTCGTCCAGATGGATCAACACACCCCTGTGCCAATCCAATTTGTGGTATGAAGCTTACCAAAAGTGTCAAAATAATCGCTGATAGTACGATTAGTGGCCAAATCTTACCATGGTTCATTTTAGCCCTCCTGGTTAGTTGTTCCCATCATAGCACGCTGAAAATGGATATACAATGCTTTTTTATTGGTGAAATTCCCCAGTTCAACCCTTCAAGTAAAATGATTACTCGAACACGGCTCGGATTCCAAGACGGAAAAAACCACAATCTAACCAACCGGTCTTTGCCAGTACCCCCAAAGGTCTAAATTTATTATATGTAATGGATTTTTATGGGTGTACATTTTCTAATGGAAAGCAAAAATAGTTTTAGGTTGGGAGATTCAGCGTAATTTTATTTCCCCTTTGATCCCGGATGTTTCGATACAAAACAAACCTTACCGCAATACTAATTCTAAGAATGAAATAATGCACCTAGGTCAAGATGGGATGGAGTGGATTAATTGGATATGCTCTGCGCTGGTACTATTGGAAATAATATCAATCTGTTGACCTAAAAGTGATTCAATCGTTTGAATCACATCCTTATCATTTGCAGCACATGTATCGAGTTCTGGTTTAACAGAGAAAAGAGCCTGTGTGAACTGTGCACGCTGTGAAAGTGAAAGTAAACTCTGGCGGGGAAAACCAGACAGACCATCTTGAGATACAGTCGAAGCAACGGAGTTCCACTCGAAACCGACCAACCCTTGATATCCCGAGCAAAATCTCCAATTTTCCAGGTGAGACAGTACATCCATGTGAGTTACCACCAAAGAATCTATCCCGCCGTTAACACCTAACGCATAACGAGCCAGGACTGCATCAAACCATCCGTAACGTACTGCTCCCTGCCAATCATTTGTTTGGTTATGTTCTTTAACTATGCTCGACAACGCGCAAGTTTCTGTTGGTAAAGGACCTGGTCCGTGGCGAACTGCGTATGATCTCAGCACTCCCATCGTAAAGGCATTCGAACCGGGTGCAAACTCAGTTATCAATTCAAGTGCATTTTCTGCAGTACAGCTAGACCACGTAGTAAAGGGATGGAAACCTTCTTCTGCATCCAATAATACCCCCTGGGCACCCTCGAATATCACATTCTCAGTCTGTTGCATCCATTTCTCTAAAAGAGAGTCGTCTACTACCAGGCCGAGGTCGCCAATTCGGGATATGGAGGATATCCACGAATCTATCACATCATCGCGATCAAATATCTCCCAATCATTTTTGGGTAAAATTCCTCGAACCGCTCCCCGGCAAAAATCAAAAAGCTGTAAACGTTTCTGGTCACGAATGGAGCGCAGCTTCCGACGAAGAGTAATCGGATTTACAAGATCCCCAGCCAGTACACAGCAATCTGGATTCAGCAATGCATCTTCAACCGCCTCACCCACGCCAACTCCACAACTTCCATGCCGGTCCGCGCCGCGTACGATTTCCTTAATCCGGTTGGCTGCCTGGTGGTATGGAGTAATGACTAGCGCTCGATCGCTCACTCGCAGCCTGGAAAAAGCATCCGGGACCCCTTTTTTTTCGAGAATTGTTCCCTCAACAAGCAAAGCTCCGGGGTGAATAACGACTTGCCGTGAAAGATAGGTCTTGACCCCGGGAATGAACGTTCCTGATCCAAATTGGGAAAATGTGTGATGGCGACCATCAGGAGCCACGACATTATGACCAGCCTGGGCTCCACCGTTATAGCGTACAACAACACCTGCCTCAAAATGGCGAGTCAGGTAATCAGTCAGCAGACCTTTACCGGAGTCTCCAAAACCTAGGTCAACGACAATATATGCGCGCACTGAGAGAAAACTCCGGGCAATTGAATTGCACAGGTGTTATTTCACCTGCTGTTTCCAGGTCAAACAAAGTTTTATAAGGTATAAGAAGCATCAAAATAGACGCGACAGCCAACTAGACGAAGGTTTAATATTTAGAACAACTTCCGCATAAGGTGTGAGAGATCGGATGACTGCCTTTCGTCGAGAAGAAGGTAGACCGGCATTGGTCAAGAGGGCTGTTAGATCATTGATATTAGTGGCCCGTCCTTCAGTAAGCAGGATAGCACCAGCTGATACAAAACAGACGTCAACCGGAGATTCAAGGCAAAGAACGTTATCGCCGAGCAAGTCTCGCCATCGACGCTCACAGCGTCCTGCACGAGCATGATCTGGAATAATAAAAAACGGATTAAAAGATTTTTGCACTTCGGCGACAACCTCTTCACAGGTGAGGTCTTCATCCAGGTTATCTCCGATGATTGTCTCAACAACATGCTTTGACAATATTGGATACGGAACCTCGTCACCTGTCATAAAGAGATAGCCTCTCTTATTCCGCTTTACCATGCAGTCCATCTCCGAATGCATCGCGAGGAAATAAAGTCCCAGTTCATAGGACTCTTGGCCAGTGCCACCACCCCCGCCTTCAAGGTAGGACCAGGTCAACCACTGATCCATCAATTCGGCGGTCGATTCGTATTGACCCACTTGCAATGGTGCATTGTCGCTGACCGCATCTCCCACTGCCATAAAGAGTAATTGAGGGTCCTGGATCTGGCAATCCATCAAGGTCTTCATAAAATTTGGAAGCTGCTGAGTCGCCATAAGCTTCGGAATTTCCCCCATGGAGCCGGTCACATCCAGTGCAAAAACGATTCCTTGCGACTGCGGGTGATCGGTGCCATCGCGGCTTTCACGCAGGCGAACGCCTTTGGGGTTCATTAGCGGATGACATTTTTCCTGCTTGAAAACATTTTGTGCGGGAAGGTTAACTCTCCCGCGGAGGAGTGCTTCATGTGCTGCAAGGCTATAATTTCCATTTCCCATTTGGGTTTCTCCTTTATTTATCTGACAAACCATGAATTAATGAGCAGCAATATTTCAGTATGGCATTTCGATCGGTATAAACTTAGCCGGGCCAAAGACATCTCTGGATATTACACCAAGTTCTTCATGAATCGTCCATGTTTCCCCGTTTGCTCCATCTGCTGAATCTGAAAGGGCAACTCGTTTCACTATTTTAGCCAACTTTGTTGGAACCGCTGCAGGTAAAACCCCGGTCTCAGGATTCCCGCCCAGAATGGCGGCAATGCAGCGTGCGCTCATCACAATATCCAAATGTGCTGTAAGTTTTGGATTGGCATGCATAGATTGGGGATAAAAGGATCTATAACTTTGCGAAATGGCTCGCAAGTTTTCACCCAATTGACCAGCGCAGGTATATCCAACCAGCCGCACTCCGTGTTCGTTCTCCTGGATAAGCAGATGAGACGGTAAGATTGCACCGTGAGCCATTCCGGACGCATGAATGAAAGAAAGAACTTCCAAAATTCGTCTCCACACCCAGATAGAAGCTTGCGGCGAAATCCCATTCGGGTAAACCTGGATGACATCTTCGAAATTATGAAGAAAACCACTCGCCCAACGGAATATACTGACCCGGCTGCCAGTGTGTGAGCCGGAGGTGATATCTCCGTGAAGGATTGGGACCGGGATTAGCCTGGTGAAATTATCTGCGCCTGGCGCTTCGCTATGTTGGAGCTTCTGCAGAACATCCCATTCGTTTTGAAGCTGATCCATAGACTGCTGATCCCATAAGATCTTGATGATCGCGAGTTCAGTTGGCCAGCGTGCGAGTCGCCCAAAATAAACGTCCGCTCGTTCGCCTTGTGCGATGCATTTCCCTATCGCCCAATGATGATCTCCAATTGAAATCCATGAAGGAATTTGGTAATTCATAGGAGAATTCCACACACGGAAGGCTTCGCGAAATTTCTCTGCCGAGACAGTCGATGCGTCCAACCGAATTGTCGCCCCACAGTAGGAACAAACTATCGAACGCGCGAATTGATGAGGCGTGAGTGGTGCATTGCATTGTGTGCACATGATTGCATGTTCCATTTTGTAACCATCCCTATCAGTTATTAGATCCTGCTTTGTTGCTATTATTTTAAATGGTTATTGAATGAATTATTGCAAACAACACGAAAGCAAATATGCTTACTATGATACAGCATTCAACTTTCTCGTGCAAATTATATTCTCATAAATCCTAATGGGAGGACGAGAGAAGGAATGAACTTTTAAGCCTTGCAATAAAGGTGACCAGATCTAGAAATCCAAATCCTTAAAATTAATATACGCCGTAGATCATGGCGTATACAATGAATCACAAAGAGTATATTGAGATATATGAGTGCCCCCAAGGTGTTTCCTTGCTCAAACATAAAATCCAATATGTCCATTTCCAGAAAAGAAATCATCACAAAAATAGTAAATAAATAATCCCACCATCCTCCGAGGAGGATTGCACTATAATTAATCCAGCCCTCATCCCCGCCTTCAGCCTGACGGTACGATGTCCCCAAGGGAGAAGGAGTCTCGCTCTCGGTGTGGACACCGGCGCGAACAAAGGGAGTAAACATTGAAAATTCGATTAGCTCAAGATAGAGACGAGCAAAAAATAATTCAACTTATGGCTGGTTTCCACAAATCGTTAAGTCAGATACGGAATCATGTCTATAAAAAAGACCTTTTTGCCGTAAGGGAAGAGCTTGCAGAATATCGCGAAAAGGATTTTCCTATTTATGTGGCTGAAGAAGAAAACAACACAATCATTGGATATTTAGTATGCCGTGTCGATGGAAATGTGGTGTGGGCTGAATCTTTATTTGTGGAACCGGAATATCGCCATCTCGGTTTTGGCACTTCCTTGTATGAAAAAGCAGAACTCCTTGCTCATGAACTGGGGAATGATACACCATATAATTGGGTCGATCCAAATAATGCTGGCATGATTGGTTTCTTAAAGAAACGAGGTTACAATTTTTTAAACCTGATAGAACTACGTCGCCCCCAAACCGGAGAAGAAAACACTCGGAATATCAACGTTGGAGAAAACAAATTCAACTATTGACCCTTAATTTTGGGAAATACTCTGTTAACAATGGTGCCCCACCGCACGCGGATACGCCCCCCATCCTCCGCGGATGATTGCACTATAATTAACCCGTGGATCGCACGCCCCTCATCCCAGCCTTCTACCTGACGGTAGAATGTGCCTGGAGGGTGGCTGGTCGAGGTGGGTTTATGCATCGGGATGTGCTGGAGAATGATGGGTATTCGTCACGGATTTGGTAAACTGTCAAAAAATATTTGGTTGATACTTATTGTGCTGTTTGGAATAATCTTCTTTGGGTTTTCTTATAACTTATATAAGATTTACCAGGTAGCACCCTATCTATTCGATAATTCTTACCGGGAAAATCCTTCAATGAGCAATTTCACCAGTAAATATGGAGGTTATTCAATTTCCTATCCTTCAGTCCTAAGGATATTTGACTCAAAGAACGGATCAAATGGGGATTTGGAGGTCGTCTCAGTACTAACAAATGAATTTGAATACAATACTCTGATCGTTTATAAACGCAAATCGACAAAAGGTGGCATGGAATCTTTGTTAACTTGGGGAAAAGAGAAAACCTCAAAAATCGATGAACTACATGAAATATCGATAGAACCTTATTCTACGGCAAAATATAACGGATTTCTCCGCGAATATTCTTATAAAACTTATCAATTTTATAATAGGAGAAATGACCATTGTTATGATTGGTTAGTTGATGAGTATGGAAACGAATATAACTTTTCCTTCTGCGTGAATAGCAAGTATTGGAATATAAGTGAACATATATTTCTTGAAATGATAAATAGCATTCAATTGAATTAGCCCATATTTCAGTTGTGGTGGGTTTAGCCCACCTTTCATGTATTTACTCCTGTTCTCTCATCCAATTCTTCATTCGCGCCTACCTCGGCGGATGTTTGCACTATAATTATTCCATCATCTTTGCTGTTGATGACAAATATTTGAGATTTTCGGTCAAAACCATGCTCGCGACCTCCCATCCATTTTATTTCGGTGATGGTACGCTAACACCGACGCGAACAGACGGCAACTTGGCTTTTACTGGATTACTTGAAGATTGTAGTGAGATCTTGGTGGAAATGCGAAATGGGAAAACTGCTGACCCGGCAGCATGGTTTAATTGGTCAGATGCTATAAAAAAGACCTTGGAAGCTAAAGATGCCAAGGTCTAGCTGAGGAAGGTTTTGCGCCATTCATGCTAAACTCTTTACAGCTCGTTTTTATGTCTGAGGAAGAGTGCCCCCAAGGAGTATGCTTCCATACGCCAAACTACCTTTTTCAGTAATGTACACCCCAAAAAGAAAAGCCAAATATGTCTGTACCAAGAATATATCTCAAAAGATATGAAGATATCAATGTTATTCAAAGTGCTTGCTAATCTGTCCCCCAAGGTGTATCTTTGCTCAAACATTTAACAAAATAAGTCCATTTCCAGAAAAGAAATCACCGTAAAACCAAAGTGGACCCATAATGTGTTTTTTGATATTTATACTTATTCAAAATGTGCTCTAGCAAATAACAATCTTATATCTAAAATTAGGGCAGATAAATTAGCTAAATTATATTTTTCCTGCCATCAAGGTGGAATTATGTAATAGGGACATTCGCCGCAACAGACCTTATGCGATCAGCTACTCGCTCCGGTGTCTCACCCTTGCTGATAAATGCATCTGCACCTGCAGAAAGCGCCGCTTGCTGGCGGGCATCCAGATGACTGATAAGCACAATGACCAATGCTGCCGGGCAAAGCATTCTAAGCTCATTTATCGCAACTACCGGTGAAATGGGGAGTAAATCCCAGTCGACCAATAACATATCCAGAAGGGTTCCCGGAGCGTTTGCTAGGGTGGTTAACCAATCTGCAGATTCACCAACGACTTCCATCTTCATATCAAGAATGAAAAGGCGAAGGGCTGAACGCACTTCAGGACTGGAATCGGCTAAATATACGCGTGTCATACCACGATACTACTATAAATACTCTTCGTCCACATCCAACGACCAGGGAGTGCTTATCTCCCCCAGTTGGGGGAGATACAAGTTTTTGTCAAAGAATTTTAAAGTATTTATGAAAGAAAACTAAAAGAAATTACCATCGATCGGAAAGGAAATTCAATTAACATTAGTTCCGTTTTTTCTTTGTTTCTGTTGGTACATCAATTCATCTGCCCGGGCGATCAATTCACTCACAGTACATGGCGACTTAGGATCGTAAGAAGCAATTCCCAGGCTGAGCGATAGTTGAAATGCCAGGTTCCCTTTTTGATTTCGCATCGCCACGGTAGACTGAATTCGTTCCGTCATAACTTCCACCCCTTCCTGAGCGGCATCCAACGCCAGAGCTACAAACTCATCTCCTCCTATGCGTGCCAAAATATCCGCCTCTCTGAAGCTTTCTTTCAAGATGGTGGACACTTCCTTTAATGCGAGGTCTCCCATCGCATGTCCCTGGGAATCATTAATCGTCTTCAGCTTGTCTACATCCCCGAAGCATAAAAGCATCTTTCTCTTTTTACGATGCGCCAGTTTCACTTCTTGCTCTGCCAGAACCATAAAACCCCGTCGGTTATGTAAACCGGTCAATTCATCGGTCAATGACAGGCTGAGAATTTCTTCTTCCAAACGCTTGCGTTCGATCACCTGGCACACCTGAGCAGACACGAATTCCATCAGATCCACGTCCTTCTGTTGGAAATGGATCCCTTCGGTATAACTTTGCACCGCCATGACCCCAATAACACGACCATCTGTTTTCAACGGCACTCCCAACCAATCTACAGCTGCCGTCCCCACCTGGTCGATTTTACCTTCTTGCACAAGCCGGTCATAAATCTCACGGGTAGCCAACAAGGAACGCCCGGTACGAATCACATAACCTGTCAGCCCCTGGATTAGTATTGGTTCAAGTGGTTTTTCGTCATACTGATCAATATAGTACGGAAAGCTGATCATTTCTTTGGTTGGGTCGTACAATGCGATGTAGAAATTCGTTGCTGGAATATATTCTCCAAGAATGGAGTGGATGGATTGGTAGAGGTCATCGATCCCAGCGCTGGTCATTGTGGCTTGTGTGATCCTGTAGATTACATTCTGTAGTAATTCATTATTCTTTCGCTCGCTGATATCACTGATAATACCCACGGCATACCAATCCCCATTCATTTGGAGAGAAGAAAGCGAAAGTTGAATAGGAATTTCAGAGCCATCTTTTCGAAGGGCTCCCACTTCATGTGTCTTCCCGATCGCTTCTCCCTGCCCGGTCTTTACAAAAGCAGGAAAAGCGGCATGATGCGCTTCGTGATAACGCTTGGGGACAATTAACTCGTGCAGGTTTTGACCCATGGCTTCCGTTTTTGAATATCCAAAAATGGACTCAGCAGCCGAGTTCCAGTAGGTAATTCTACCTTCCGGGTCCAACATGAGAATGGCATCGTGGGCAGAGTCTGAGATCGCGCTCATTTTGGCTTCGCTCTCACTTAATGTCTTTACAGCCAGATGCCGTTCCGTGATATCTCGAAATGACCAAACTCTACCAATCACAACATGATCTTGGATTAATGGCCGTGATAATCTTTCAAATATTCTTCCATCCTTGAAATTTAGCGTATCGAAATCTTCCTCATTTGAATTGTATAGTTCCTTAACCCTTTTATGAAAAGATTCTGGGTCGCAAAGCTGATCAGACACATATTGAAGGATGATTCCATCATCGTTGCTTTTCATTACTGTCTGCGGGATATGCCATATTTCCGCAAAGCGTTCATTGGTAAAAAGTACCTCGTTTTCTTTACCCACAGCCAATATTCCATCAGTGGTCGAATTAAGTATTGCATGTATCGATGACTCACTTTTTCGTAACACTTCTTCAATGTGTTTACGCGCAGTGATGTCGTGTCCAATCCCCACCAGGCCTACAATTTTTCCCTGGCTATCGCGTAACGGTATCTTGGAAGATAATATCCAGACCGGTTTTCCCTCAGAATCGAGCCCGGGTTCTTCAAAATTAATGGTCGGTGTTCCCGATTCAATGACGGTCTTGTCAACCGCCCAGTAACCTTTTGCTAATTCGAGCGGATAAAGATCAAAGTCAGATTTACCGATGATATCTTCCATCCTTTTTCCCCCAGACGCTTGCCAGTCAGCAAGATTTGTAATAAGTTTCCGACCTTGTGTATCCATCACGTAAATACGGTCTGGCAGATTATCGATCAGCGTCCGCAGCAGGATTCGTTCCCCTTCCAGGTTTGTTACGGTTTGCCGTAACCTTTTTCGTATTTGATTTAATTCGATTTGCGTTTGAACACGTGCTAACAATTCATCACGTTGGAATGGTTTTGATATGAAGTCCACTGCCCCAAGCTTTAAACCCTCCACTCGCTCTTCTACATCGGTGACAGCACTAAGAAAAATGACCGGGATGTTTTGGCTATCAAGATGTGTCTTTATCCTTCTCAAGACTTCCAGACCATCCAATCCCGGCATGCGTAAATCGAGTAAGATCAAGTCAGGTGGATTTGCCGAAGCTGATACAATCGCTAGTTCGCCGCTATCAGCAGGACGTACTTCGTACCCTTCTGCTTTCAAGAGATTGGTTAACAGCATTAAATTTTCATGTGAGTCGTCGACTACCAGGATCGTTCCTTTATCGCTCATAGTGAAACCTCGTCAATTGGCTGTAAAGCCTGCAGGATAGTGGTGTATCTTAACTGCCGGGCATATGCCATCAACAGCTCACCAAGTGCAGGATTTAGTTCTGAGATCCGGCGAATGCTTGCATCTAATTGGTCACTATCAAGACTAAGCAGTGCTTCATTCAATTCCTTTCGACATGCTGCTGGTAAGGCTGCAAGGTCTTCATGGTTGAGCGGCAATGTTGGCGATGAGATTAAGTCCTCTGGAGAGTCTTTATAGATAAAATCCACTCCCAAATGTCGTACTAGGCAGTCGAATATCTCTTCAGCCCGGTAGGGCTTGCTGATGAAATCATCCATACCGGTGGAAAGAACGTTCTCACGCTCTTCTTTGAATGTAGAAGCTGTGAGCGCTATGATTTTTACATCCTGCCCACCCGGTAGGGTCCGAATCTTCTGCATGGCTTCTATCCCGCCCATGACTGGCATACGAATGTCCATCCAGATGAGTTGCGGCTGCCAGGTTTTGAATTCCTGTATACCCGTAGAACCATTTTCAGCGACATGTACCTGGAATCCAACCGGTTCAAGTATCCGTTTCAACAACAACCAGTTTTCCATCTGGTCTTCAACGATCAGTAGCCTGTATTCGGGCTGTTTAGGCACGAGGCCAATTACTTGTCCAAGTTTCATTTTTGCATCGACCAGTTCAGATTCCTCAACCCGATCCACCGGCACTTGCAGGTGGATGGTCGTTCCTTGTCCATATATGCTCTCAATGCTGATCCGGCCGCCCATCATTTCCACATATTTGCGGGTAATGGCCAATCCCAACCCGGTACCCTTCTGATTAGTTTGCTTGCCGACCTGAATAAAAGGTTCGAAGACGCGTGCCTGGTCTTCTGCAGCTATACCAATACCGGTATCTTCCACATCAATGATCAAAATCGGACGTAACGGATCATTGGTGGTCTGAGTATTAAGGTGCAGGGTCACAACGCCGTGCTCAGTAAATTTGATCGCATTTCCAATAAGGTTGATTAATACCTGCCTCAGTTTGCCTGAATCTGCACGGATGAAGCGGGGAAATTCCGAAGATTGATCCAGTTCCAGTCGCAGTTGTTTTTCTTCGGCTCTTCCACTCATTAAGTCTATGATCTCGCGCATTATTTCCCCAAGATCGAACGTGCTATTTTCAACCTGGAACTGACCGGCCTCAACTTTGGCCATATCCAGAACATCATTGATCAAATTTAACAAATGTTCACCGCTCCGGTTAATAATATCCAATGTTTTACGTTGCTCCTCAGAAACACCCGCATCGTTCCTTAGAAGGTTGGAAAAACCAAGAATGGCGTTCAAGGGGGTGCGCAGTTCATGGCTCATGTTGGCTAGGAAGGTGCTCTTTGCCAGATTGGCAGCTTCGGCCTTCTCCTGAGCCTGTTTTGCCCGGATGTTTGCTCTCCGCATTGCCTCCGCTACACTTGAGATCATGGCTCCAGTAAGTACAAACACTGAGAGACCCAGCCAATCGGCAGGTTTTTGGATAAAGGGCTGGCCCACAAGTATTGGACCAAGGTAGATAGCCACCAGGCATGCTAAACCGGTTCCCAGCAGGCCGGCTGGAAGACCTCCATAGATCGCTATCACCATTACTGCCGGATAGAAAGTCAACCAGGCTAAAGTTGCTCCAAGTGATTGCAAAGGCCAGATCCTTAAACTCGCTGCAAAAGCGATCAGTGCTACGGCCAATACGAAGCGCCGCCAGGACCAGGGAAGTATCCGATTGAAGTTCATAAGCTCATCTTGGGGTGTTAATGGAGTTCAAATTTAACGTTGCTTAGGTTCATTATTTCCAATGAATAGAATTATTTTCACTTTTGGATAACTGGATTAATTATTTCGGAAGTTTAAGAAATACCTCCACAACGTGTGGATCAAAATGCTTACCTGATAATGATCGGATATGCTCGAACACTTTTTCGTCTAGCCAGGCAGTCCGGTAAGGACGGTCTGATCGTAATGCGTCCCACACATCCACAACAGCAAAGATCCTTGCAGTCAGTGGTATTTGTTTTCCTTTAAGACCCTTGGGATACCCGCTGCCATCCCATTTTTCGTGATGATAATATGGAATATCCAGTGCTTGCTGAAGGTAATGAATAGGAGATAGCATCTCGTATGCAAAAGTCGGATGTCTCTTCATCACCACCCATTCTTCGTCTGTTAGAGATTCGGTTTTGTGCAGGATCGCATCTGGAACACCTAGTTTACCTATGTCGTGTAGGAGTGCACCCCAACGGGCTTGCATCAGTTCATCATCGCTTAAACCATATGCAAACCCAAGCTTCAAAGTAAGATCAGTTACCCTCAAGGTATGCCCTTCAGTCTCCTTGTCTCTTAGGTCCATTGCATGTGACCAGCCTTCTATCGTGGCATCATAGGCCAGGGTCAGTTCCTGGTATGATCGCTGCTGGTTGTCATATAGTGTAGAATTTTCTATAGCAATAGCAGCTTGCCCTGCAAGGGAATTTAAGAAATTTAACGCATCAGCATCGAGTTCAAGGGTGCTGCGGTGGAACACTTCCAATACACCCTTGACCTTGCCTTTTACCAGGAGAGGTATTGCATAAAAACTGATGAATTTTTCTTCATCTAACGAAATTGTAAAGAGCGGGGTATCGACCTTTTGAAGATTTGGTATGTGGACAACACTTAGCTCCAATGCAGCTCTCCCCGCATGGCTTTCCCCTATATGTAAATTAGTGTATTCAATTGCTTTGGTATGGAACCCACACCCGGCTGCAAAATTCAAAGTTTGTGTAAGCGGGTTCAAGAGTAGAATATCGGCTGCATCAGCTCTTAATTGTGACATAGCCTTGCTGAGAATAAACCTTAAATTAAACTCTAAATCAAAACTAGATAGAATACACTTATCAATATCTCTTAATGTCGTGAGTTGTTCGAACTGCCCCTGTATCCTTTGCTCACCCTGTTTGCGTTGGGTGATGTCTATACAGATTCCAGTCATACGCTCTGGTTCACCCTGCTCGATATAAGTAGTATTCCCCAGTGACATTATCCATAGTACCTCGCCGGTTGGTAATATAATTCGATACTCATTGGAGAGTGGTTTATGGTCGCGAATGACCTGGTCAATTCGATCTCCGGCAGCCTGCACGTCATCAGGGTGCATTATACTTCGCCAAACATCGAAAGTGGGAATGGTTGTCAAATCCAAACCAAATAGTTCGAGGAGCTCAGGTGACCATTCCAGTTTACCGGTTACAATATTCCAATCCCACAAACCTGTCCTTGAAGAATGTTGAGCAAGTGATAAACGGTTATTGGTTTGTGTCAACACCTCTTCCGCCTTCTTCCGGTCTGTGATGTCCATTATCGTTCCGATAAAGTGTGCAGCCTTGCCAGTAACGTCATAAATTATCTTCCCTTTGGCTTGGCATAGTTTCAATAGTCCATCGTTGGCAACCAATCTGAGATCGACATCCAACGATTCGCCTGTTAGGAGAGATTTTTCGAATGCTTTGCTATATTTTTCGAAATCATCGGGATGAATGAATTTGCCATTTTCTTCAAAGCTAGGGACAAATTCCTGTGGCGTTAACCCAAAAATCTGATAAGTCTCATCCGACCACCAGACATGATTGGTTTGCAAATCCCAATCCCAACTTCCTATCTTTGCCAGGACTTGAGCTTCATTCATTTTATTAAGGAGATCCGATTTGACACGCTCGGTTTCTTCACGATTCTCTTCAGCCTTTTTACGCTCAGTAATGTCGGAGTAATTAAGAACAATTGCCTTTACACTTTGTTCGGAGAGTAAATTTGTAGCCACCACCTCCAACCAAACCCAGGATCCATTCTTATGATGAACGCGGAATACAGTATTAACTCGTTTGCCGGGTGTAACAATAAGGTCCTGATAAAGCCCCAAAGTCCTGGTTGAATCATCGGGATGAAGTAGCTCGAAAACATTTCTTCCGATCCAATCATCCGGACCATACCCCAACATTCCTGGTGCTGCCGGGCTGTCATAAATAGTTTTCCCTTCAGCATCCAGCAAGGTAATAGCATCACTGCTGTTTTCGATCAAGGCCTTAAAGCGTTCTTCCCTTTCGCGTAATGCTTCCTCAGAACGTTTTCGGTCAGTTATATCCTGCTTTATTGCGATAAATTGACTGATTACTCCGTCAGAATTTCGAACCGGGGTGATGGTTTGTTCTTCATAATAAGTTTGCCCATCTTTTTTTCGATTGATTAACTCCCCCCGCCATATTTCTCCCGCCAAAATCGTATCCCACATTATTTTGTAGATTTCTGCTTTTACAAGTCCGGATTTTAATAAATCGCGAGGATTTTTGCCGATTGCCTCGGCGCCACTGTAACCTGTCAAGGTGGAAAATGACGGGTTCACCCACTGAATTGTCCCGTTAATGTCTGTGATCACGATCGGATTGGCAGCTGCATTTAAGGCAGAAGTCTGTATGAAGGATATTTCTTTAATCCTCCTGTTCTTCTCATTATCCAATTTCTGCTTCAACGCATTCCGTATTACCTCCCCTAACTTGTTCGGGCGGTCTTTCATCAAATAATCATAGGCACCCTTATGTAAAGCATCAACAGCTGCTTCTTCGCCAATGCTCCCGGAAATAATGATAAAAGGTACATCTAATTTACTTTCTTTTAGTAGCTCAAGAGCGCGCATGCCGCTAAATTTTGGAAATTTCCAATCCGATAAAATGATGTCAGGAGGATTGCTAATGGCATTAAGGTAATCCTCTTCAGTATCTACCCTATTCCATTTGAAAATGAATCCTTCTTTTTTTAGGTGAAACAATAATATTTCAGTGTCATTGAGGCTGTCTTCAACGATCAAGATTTGAATTGTTTTTTTTTCGACGGATTTTTCTGTTGCCACTTCAACAAGATACTGATTAGGAAATAAAAGCTGGTTTTCCGCTTGCAGTATTTTTTTATTACTGGTCATTATTTTTTCCAAAAATCAGTAGGAAGATCGGTTATCTTCCCAACTACCCACTTAATCATTAGTCGGCCAAACAACTTCATGCAATAGGTAATTTCATTATACACACCAATGTCAACTATCTACATTTGAACATTACATGCCTTTCGGGGCGATGCAATCTTTAATTGAATTTGTCATATTAAATACTTGGATTTTACTTATAGGCCTAGAGGAATATCGATGGAGAAATATATGAAATTGAATACAGACTAAGGTTTACCGATTGTGAAATAAAAAGTCGCGCCTTTATCAACTTCACCTTCGGCCCAGATGCGTCCACCATGCCGATTTATGATCCGTTGCACAGTCGCGAGTCCGATACCTATACCGGGGAATTCCCGTTCATTATGCAGGCGCTGAAAAGCATTGAATAGTTTGGTAGCATATTCCATATTAAAACCAGCACCATTATCCCGAACAAAATAGGCTGGTCCATCTCCGGTTGGTGTAATACCAAATTCAATATGTGTTTTTGCACATTTGGATGAAAATTTCCAGGCATTACCTAGCAAATTTTCCATAACTATACGTAATAATTGTTCATCACCACTGACTATAATACCTTCAGCAACAACAAATTCAACCTGTCGAGTTAAGTCATGTTGCTTTAGATCTGTCACGATTTGTTGTGCAAGTTTACTTAGATTTACTTGCCCCTGGTTATATACTTTCCGGGAAAATTTTGCTAACCCTAACAGGGCTTCGATTAAAGCATCCATACGACCTACGGAATCGCGAATTTTTTGAATAAGTCGAAGGCTTTCTACACTTTGTTGATTAGAATTATATTCCCTTAACATTTCGGTAAAACCCATGACTTGCCTAAGAGGAGCTCGTAAATCATGGGAAACTGAGTAGTTGAAAGATTCGAGTTCTTTATTGGCAGCTTCAAGTTGGGCTGTTCGTTCGCGTACTCGTTCTTCTAGTTCGGTATTTAGTCTGTTTATTTCAATTAACGAAATCTCCCGCTCAGTAATATCTCGGATGTTACATTGAGCGATCTTTGTATTTTCAACTAAATACACATTGCTTACAAACTCAACTGCAACGTGTTTACCTTGTTTGGTTTGCAGGGGGAGGTTTTCATACCGAATATAGTTTTTACTTTGCAACTCCAGGAAAGCTTTTTTGGATGTTTCTATATCACTGAAAGCTCCGAGTTCCCATAGTTCCTTTCCAAGGAAATCTTCTTTTGAATAGTCCAACATCGTGATCAAGTATGGATTAACATCTAAAACTAATCCCGTAGTTGCATCAAGGATTAATATCCCATCTTGAGCAGATTCGAACAGACGACGATAGCGAGTTTCCGATTCTTTCAATTCCGTTTCGACTTGTTTTTGAACCCGCCGAAACTCAAATTCATTTAATTCGCGTTCGATCACCGGTATTATTCGAATCAATTCTTTCTTTTGAATATAGTCCTTTGCCCCAGCCCTCATCAGTGAAACGCCCAAGTTAATATCAATTTCACCAGAAACAATGATAAACGGTATCTCCGG
This sequence comes from uncultured Leptolinea sp., assembly GCA_964387025.1. Lineage (GTDB taxonomy): Bacteria > Chloroflexota > Anaerolineae > Anaerolineales > Anaerolineaceae > PNON01. The sequence goes on from CAYLUZ010000002.1 coordinate 240,440, forward strand.
GCGTAATTCATTTGCTAATTCCAATGCCTTAATTGCATTAAATTCTGGCATGGCATGGTCTGAGGTGATCACATCCCAATTTTGGTTTTCTAATGCAGAACGCATCGTTGTAGCGGTATCAACAATTTCGCTGGTAACGTCGTATCCCCCGTGTTTCAATGCATTTTGTAGTAATAATCCATCAGACTCTGAATCATCTACGATCAACACCCTCAACTGTTTGTTCATATTTCCTACCCTTCATAGAGTAGTTGTTTGATTACTCTTGTTTCATTATAACAACGCACTCACAAAATACTACCATAACTATTTTGTCGTTATTTAAGTCCAAATAATCATGAAAATTTTTGAATCTTACTGGAATGTACCATTGCAATTACTACCCTGCAATCATTTTTTCATCACTTTTGTACTTTGTAAAACAGCTTGCAAGGGCGGTTGGCTTCAATCATTATTAAATGCAACACGTCCAACGAGGGGGTCGCCGGACGTGAGAGTGTTTAAGGTTACCCTTATTCACAATAGTAATTGTATCACTAACCTTACTTAGATTCTGCTAGTTTTTCCACATTCTCTTCCTCTCCAAATGTTGTTTCATTTGGGGAGGGCTGGGGTGGGGCTAGGTCCATGCCTCCTCCAACCCATGAAGTTTTGTGGAAACACAGGTAGCATAAACCCTTGTTATTATATTTCTTGGAGCCACTGTATAATGACATTATTTGAGAGGAAATATGAAAAAGTGTCCATTTTGTGCAGAAGAGATACAGGATGAAGCCATTGTCTGTCGGTTTTGTGGCCGGGATCTCAAGCCAGTTCAACCCACAATTCCACAACAGGTTGTAACGGTTCCTAATAAGAATAGTAATGGGGTAATTTATCTTTTACTAGTATTAGGGGTAGTAATTTTCGTCTGCATCGCCTTTTCTATTATGAATAATAGGGATGGAGGTAAAACCAAGGATGATCCGAAATCGAACGCCTGGTATACCTGTCGGATGTTCATCGAAAAATATCTCAAATCTCCATCCACAGCCAAGTATCAAAACTATGTTACAGATGGAGTAGTAAAAGACCTAGGCGGTAGCGTCTACGAAATGGTCATGTGGGTGGATGCTCAAAATTCTTTTGGAGCCCAAATCCGTTCAAATTTTTACTGCAAAGTTCAAGATATTGGTGACAGCTGGAAACTATTGGATCTTCAGGAACAATAGCCAGCTCACTAATTAAATGTAACACGTCCGACAATCCTTCGTCGGACGTGAGAGTGTTTAAGGTTATCCTCATCGACACATGTATTGTATCATTTTCCATCCCTAGCATCAGTAAAGCCGTATAATATTAATAATCGGGAGGGATTATGAAAAAATGTCCGTTTTGCGCAGAAGAAATACAGGATGAGGCTATTGTTTGCCGTTTTTGTGGCCGGGACCAAAGACCAGCTCAGCCACCCGTTTTACAGACCTCGCCATCGCCACCAAAACCAAAAGGAAAGCCTGGCTATATTTTATTAATAGTGATTCTCGCCGTTGTCGCTTTTTGCTTAATAATATTAGCCCTCTCTACATCTGGGGGTGGATCGATCATTCCTAAGCAGGTTTCCAATATTACCTGGCAGGAAATTAAAGCAAACCGCGAAATTATGACCGACGCTCAATGGAATGAATATGAAAAAACAATTGTTGGTAAGCGCGTTCATTGGGTAGGTTTCATTTCCGAGGTTGCGGACGATATCACCGGTACAAATTACGTTTGGGTTTGCATTTATTCCGCAGACTGTGAATACAACTTCTTGGAGCGAGTCTACTTTGAATATCCTGTAGATAAAAGCCTGGCCTTGCAAAAAGGTCAGCAAATCACTTTCGAGGGCGATATAGAAAGTGGGATTGCTCTTCTAGGTTTCAATGTCAAACTTTCGAATGCTACAATAATTGAATAGCTTGCTTAAATCATTGGAGCGACCCGGTACTACGGACTTGGTCGCTCCATTTGTTTATGCTTAAGTATTACTTGATAGAATATTTTGGATAAATTAATTCTTATCTATCCTTAATCGTTGGAGAAATAAAAGCTTGTAACAACTCTAAATTACAATGAATTGTTTTATTTTCTTTAATAATAAGATCCATGGAACGAAGAATTTTGATATCACGAAGAACAGTTTTATCTGATAATCCTGCATAGCATTCTGCAACTTTTCCGGATAATCTTCGCACCTCATTAACTTCTACAGGTTTTTTGTATTTATTCATTTCAAGAATTAGTGTTTTTCTGCGTTCATCTTCTTGTCGTTTCTTATCTTCAAATTTGCGATGGATAAAATTTACCCAATGGACATATAGCTGATCTTCTCGAATATATGCTATCTGCTCTGTCAAACCATCAACGAATCCTTGTAATGCGTATTTAATGAAATTTGATAAATCCCCTTTTGTGCGAGATGTTATATCTAATTGTCTGTAATATTCTGTTCTTGTTTGGTTATAATGGTTGCTTAATAAATGAGCTGCAGCAGCAGGTACACCTATCGACAGTAAATACTTAAATTCGATTAGCCTTGCTGTCCTCCCATTTCCTTCTCCAAATGGGTGAATCCATACAAAATATACATGAGATATGATTGCTTTTAATATTCCAAAAGTCAGCTTCTTGGATTCTGGGAATTTCATTTCTTCATTTAGCCAAGAAACATATCGTTCGATTAAATATTCAACATCTTTAGCTGGAGCACCTCGGTAATTAGCGACTGTAACAGAGTAATCTCTTAAGACACCAGATACAATCCCATCCTCAAGTTGCAAGCCTTCAAGAACTAATTTATTTGAATCAACTATTTCTTTAAGTGTTAATTTAATGTTTTTATTGTGAAGAACATCCTGGCCAATTTTATTTACTGCTTTGACTATATTGTCTATTTCTGTCCCTAAATATTCTTTTGATGGTGGAAGTTTCAATTGCCCATCTATTCTTTTTTGTACTTCCTCTTCAGTTAATGTATTACCTTCAATTGCTGTTGTTGCCAAAACTCCTTTTGCCAGGTAAATATGCATTAATTTCTCTAGATTCTCGGGCAGTAAAGGTGTGCCTATTATATGTTCGCATTTCGATTTCGCTTCACCAAGCAATAACCATGTTTCATAATCTAATTTTGAAAAATCGAGTATAAACTTTATCCATGGATGAGTATTTTCATATTCACGCTCGGTGTTATTTGTTTTTGACATATTACTCCGGATGACTTGTCTTTGTTGTTTGTAAATTAGTTGGGATTATTGTTATCCTATTATATTGGTAATATCTTATCTGAGTATAACATATAACTATTAACTTACAATAGGGAAAATATAATAGAATTAATTGAATCTACATCTTTTTAGTGCAATAATAATATCAAGAAGGGAGGAAAATTATGGCAAAGTTAAAAACACAAACCTCCTATCGTGACACTGGAAAAGGCAAATATATTTCCCAAAAACAAGCGAAAAATAACGAGAACCACAGTTAAAGAAACAAATAACAAAGGCAATTAAAAGAAACTTGCAAAAAATAAGGAGTTATCACAAGCAACACGTCCGACGAGGGGGTCGCCGGACGTGAGAGTGTTTAAGGTCACCCTTATTCACAATAGTAATTGTCTCACTTCCATTCCCTAGTTCCACGCATCCTCTAGTTCATGAAGTTTCTGTAGAAATGCCGGCAGCCGATCCACAGCAATAGGAGGCTCTTCAACCGGTGTGCTTGCCTTCATACCCCACCAGGTCTTCAGTTCATCCAGTGTCCCATCCCAAATCGATATATCCATTGGATGGCCAGCACATCCTGGCAGGATCAATCTATCTCCTGAAATCTGCCACAATTTGACCTTACCGGGTGAAACGTGGCTCGAACCAATAAGGTCTGCATCTGCAAACTTTACCGTTACCAGTTTCGTTTTCAGGTCGCCCCAGGTTTGAGGGGTCTTTGATGGCTGTAATGAGTTGGGGTATCTCGCCCACCAGTAATCCACAACGATCCTCCAAGGATTGAGCATACTAAGAAATCCCGCCCCGGTATAGATTGCCGGCTTATACCCTGCATCCAGGCAACATTCCAGGAAATAATAAACATCCTTTGCATAACTTCCCTCACTGTGTAAAATATATTTTTTACATTTCTTATGATTAGTAATGTTCCAATAATTTGTAAATGGCCTTCTTCTGTAATCCCCGATCTGCTCGATTAGGTGATACCGATCTATGGTTTTGCTGGTAGATTTTGCATTTTAAAACATAAATGTGAAATTTAGTTCTCGCTTTCGTCCCATTTTAGATTAACACCAGATAGAGACCAATAAAGTCTAACATGACAAAATTTTTATCCCAATATTAGTCAGGGCAATATTTTCGTGTTAATTTGTCGTGTTATTTGAACAATTTTTATTGACTTCAGTTATAATTAATTATATGTGATCATGCGCTGGGGAGTATTGATGGCCATCATTAGAGTAAACCCAGAAATATTAAAGACGAATGTTTTATCTATAAATTCGACGGCTGGCGAAACCCAAAAGACGGGAAGTTTCGCTCAAGCCGCTTCTCTATCTGCCCCCAGTTATGACGGTCAATTTGGCCCAAAAGTAAAGGCCATTGGGTCAGAAGCCATGATGAAAGCAAGTAGTCTTTCTAATGAACATAACAAGCTGGCAACGAGATTGGATCTAATTGCAAGAGGTTTTGAATCAGCCGATGGTCGTTCTATCCATGAATCTGGATCATTTCTAGTCAATTCTCGTCTCCCTCCAAACGGGAAACCATCATTATTCTATTTCATATCGCTTTTACCTAATCGTGTTTTAACTATAAAAGACTTTTACGACTTTCTTCGCCCCTGGCTTTTAATAGGAGGATTATTTCCATCATTTAACAGTGTTCCCATCTTAGTAACCGGAACGATCCTGTCACCATTTCTGGGTTATGTATGGGGACGTTTTTTCGGGATCATCATTAACTGGATGGATAGCAATAAAGGAAATCTAGGCGGTAAAACAGATAATACTAGTCAAACAAAACAACAGATTCAACAGGAAACTGTGCAAACATCTGGTGATCTTCGCACCATATTGGGCGCAACAGAAGATGGAAAAAAGTCAAAAGTCGTGCATGACTCCATTGAAAATAATCACTCGAAGGAATCTGAAAATATTCTAAAGCATGGGATGACAGATTCTGAAAAAATGAACTCAATTAATTATGAAGGAATTACTATCCGTTATGTAGATAACAAGGATGAAAACTCTGCTATAACAAAAACAATCAAAAATCTTGCTGATTCAGACAAACTCCCTGATGAGCTACAGAAACACACTAGAGAGATCATTCTAACTGATCAGAAGAATAAGGATGATTCTTATTGGGCAAAACAATATAAGATGCCTGGATTTGAATCTGCTGCTACAGGTGGAGATGGTGATATCGTAGTTTATGGAGGACGTCAAGCATCTGTTGACACTATCTCTCATGAGATGGGGCATAACTTAGCAAAAGCTCGTTATGGATCCGCGACGCCAACATCTGAATCTGAATTTGATGCTGCAATTTCCTCAGGAGAGCCTCCCCCTACAAAATATGCAAAAGTAGCTCCAGCAGAGGATTTCGCTGAGTCAATTAAATTGTATATTGCAGATCCCGAACATTTACAAAAGATCGCTCCTACAAGGTATGACATAATTAATAAGTTATTAAAGGATGAGTCATATGGTGGTTAATATGGGTAAATTTGAAGATATTACACAGGAAAGAATTGAAGGACCCACTCCTCATAATGGCGTTTATGCCATTGCGTACTTCATGGATAATACCGGTACTCCAACCAGCAAAGATAAGGCAGAAAAAGTGGAGATTCATGAAGTAGATAAAAATGGTGAGGTCATTTATAGGACTTATGGCGTGATTAACGCGCCAGAAGAACATTCTCGACATGAATAATAATGGCTACTATTCGATAGAGTTAACTAATGATCAACTGTGGTTACTCATGAACCAGTATGCACCAATATCAATTCTGGGGATGAAAAACCCGTGGGAAGGCATACTTTCTGAGGAAATTTCTATCAAAGTAGATTCTGCCATTCAAGAATTATCAGACCGTAATTTGATTAGGGTAATATCACATAACGAATTGGATGTAGATGATTTACTGTTACAAATGGTAGAAGCCTGTGCCCACCCTGATATTCTGATTTTGTTTACAAAAATTAAGGTCGATTGGTCAAAGCCTGAAGTGATATATTTCCAAATTAAAAATGGACAGATTTTTTCAAGGGAAGAAAAAACACTCTCTAGCCAAAATTTATCCTTGATCCAGAACAAGGAAAATTTACTAAAGATTTTTCAGTCAGAGCTACCTAATAACATTGACAAGCCGAATAATGATTGTGAATTTCAAATTACCGAGGATATTTTTGGTAAAGCAGCAGATGCATATAGAAATATAAAAAGCCTCAAAAGCAAATCTTTGTTACTTGATTCAGGATTGAACATTGAACAACTAAGTCTTATTGAGAAAACCCTAATGGATATACGTGCAAATTTCAACATTGCAATAATCCATCAATTTGGAATCAAAGAAAATCGGTATATAAGCGGATTTAGCATCCTTGCTGGCGGTAATCATGTTTGGCTTATTCAACCCTCTACGGAACATGGGAAGAATATGCTGTCATTTAGTCTTGCGCATGAATCATCAATTTATAAGGCATTATGCGAAATACTTAAAGAATTTAAATAATAACCTATGCTGGTAATCAAGAGCTGATCTTTAAGGCATTATTTGCACTCGAAATGAATCATTAATTTCCCAAACGCTTAATTAATGGATTCGTCGCACTAGTCGGGTGCCGAATACCTAGAAGTCAACAGCCATCACCCCCTTGCCAATTTGACCTTGGAAATGGCAGGGATCTTTTGTTTGAGTGTAATGTAATTCGATATTAAGGGGTTTGCTTATCATGACAGTTTTTTATGCTATTTGAATAAGAGGATTTTACTATCAAACCACATCATATCATGAAAAGCACCAGTATTATTTTCCTTCAACATCAATTATTTGAATCACTCCATTTGATTGATAAGCTAATTCTGTAGAATCAAGTGACCAAGCCAAAATATATTCATAGTCATTGTTATTAGTAATTCTCCTCCGATTTGAGCCGTCGTAGTCAATTAGGAAAATCTCTTCAAATCCACCAGGCCGTGATAAAAATGCTATTGTCTTCCCATCTGGTGACCAATGTGGTCCTGCATCCATCGCCGGATCAAAAGTTAATCTAACCGAATCAGCTGTACCAATTTTTAAAGTGAATAAATCTATGTTTCCATCCACCAAAGCAGAATATACTATACTTTTACCTTCAGGTGACCATGTAACGCTACCTTCATCAATCCAATTATTTGTTAATCTTACAACATTTTTAGTTTCAATATCAATTGAATAAATCTCATTACTGCGATCTCTAATTGAAATGAAAGCAATATTTTGACTATCTTGCGACCAGGATAACCATGTTTGATCGCTATTATTCTCAAGTTGTTTTATATCTCCACTTGGAATGTTCATAACGTATAAACCTGAGGAAGTTGGATACACGATTTTTTCGCCATCTGGAGAAAGGACGGGATACCACATTTTATCTGAATAAGGCAATGTTAAATTTTTGGATGGATCTGAGCTCAATATGCTGTAAGTTCTGGAATTATTGACATATTCTCTGAGTAAAAGTTTAGACCAATCATTACTGACACTGACAATATTCCCTTGAATTGTAAATCCATCGAAAATTAAAGGTGGATTGAGGTTTACAGTACCAATAGAGGAGGCTCCTCCTGAAGGTGATTTTATTTCCATTAGCGAAGGTGAGTTTATATTTGATACACAGCGAAAACCAATTCCATTGTTATGGCCGTCTGGACCGTACCAACCTCGGAAGGCAGAATTAAGGTTGGTCTCGTCATCATACCACGATCCACCTCGAATCACGCGATCTACTCCTTTTATTGGACCGATTGGGTTGCTGCCTAGGTTTTTTCCATAGTAACTTGCATCATACCAGTCAGATATCCATTCCCTCACATTCCCAGACATATCCAAAATTCTATATGGAGATGCTCCATTCGGGTAGCTACCAATATCCATCGTCACACCAACATTCCCTGCATAATTCGCCCTGGTTGGGTCAACTCCTTCTCCCCAAGGGTAGGTTCTGCCATCCTCACCCCTGGCTGCTTTCTCCCACCGCGCTTCAGTTGGTAATTCTCTGCCTGCCCAGGTGCAATACGCTTTTGCCTGGTTCCAGTCCACCCCCACCACCGGCTGCTGCGGTCCGTTGAAGGTACTGCCATAATCATAATTTGCTGTGCACCCGACTTCATCCACACATTCCCGGTACATGCCATTCGTCACCTCAGTTATATCGATCCAGTAGGCGTCCAAGTACACAGTTTGTGGTGGAGATCCATTCTCAAACCATTCGCTCTTACAATCATTTCTATGTTTCTGGCATTCAGCGTAGGCTGAATCCACTGTGGATCCCATAATGAAATTCCCTTCGGGCACATACGACATCACCATCCCGTCCACCGCTGATACCTGCATCGAGCCGATTTCCAGGATCGATTTTGGTGTATGGGTGGTTTCGGGTGTACTTGTCGGTATTGAGGTATTTAGTTGCGTAGCTTCTGTAATTTCTGTGGCTGTAGCTTTTCCGATTGTTATCACAGGTAACGGGGTTTCAACAATTGGTATCATGGGTGATTTCGCTGGCCGTAATAGCAAGAATAGGCTGACCAGGATTGCTCCACCCAGCGCGAACTGCCACCATTGGAACTTCTGACCCGGTTTCGTTTTCTTACCACCCGTATCCTGCATTTGTCCATGGGTTTTCTTCACACCCGGCACTAGACTGTCTGTGTTAATTGCAGCCACTGGCTGGATTTCGTCGATCGTCGCTTCCGGTTGTGCCAATATCACATGTGCTGTTGGCAAAGTTTCCCGGTTTCTCCACCCTCCTGCCTGTTCGGACACCTTTCCCATCGCGACTGCCATTTCTGCCATACTCTGGTATCGATTGGCAGGATCTTTCGCCAGGGCTTTCAAGATCACCTTTTCCAGTTCTTCTGAGATCCCGGGAAATACCTCTCCTGGCCGTGGCAGCGGATCGGCCATATGCTTAATCAGAACTGCCAGCGGGGTGTCAGCGGTGTAAGGCTTCCTTCCTGTGACTAGTTCGTATAATACCACCCCCAAGGCGTATATATCCACCCGACCATCAACTTCTTTCCCCAATCCCTGCTCCGGTGCCATATATTCCGGAGTGCCCACTCCTAAGCCGGTTCCGGTCAGTGTATGCCCCTCATTCTTCTCCAAGATCTTAGCGATGCCAAAGTCAGTCAGCATCGGTTCACCCTGTTTTGTAATGAGGATGTTGGATGGTTTCACATCGCGGTGAAATATCCCTTCCTGGTGGGCGTATCCGAGTGCATTGGCAATGGGAATGAGAAGTTGGGAAACATCACTCCAATCCAGGGGCTTTCCCAGGATTGCTTTCAAGGTTCCCCCCGGTTGATATTCCATCACCAGGTAAGGGCTGCCGTCGAATTCGCCATAATCATGTACTTTGACAACATTCGGGTGCGACATCCTGGCCAGAGCCTTGGCTTCGCGTTCAAAGCGTTTGAAGATCCTATCAAGTGCTTCTGGGGGAAACGCTTCCTTGCGGATAATCTTGATAGCTACTTCCCGTTCAAGGCGAGTGTCGTACGCCTTATAAACAACCGCCATTCCCCCCTCGCCTATCTGCTCGAGGATGTGGTATCTATCTATCGTTTGCCCTGTTAAATTTTGCATATAATTTATCCAAATTTTGGAAATATAGTTAAAGGATTTCTTTACATGATGGAGAAAATTCTGGCCACCATTCATCGGCTAATGTATAAGTTATTCTGTTTTGATCAGTTCCATCAGAATTCATAATATATATTTCATTGTTCCCATCCCTTGACGACACGAATAATATCTTTTTTCCATCCGGAGACCAGGATGGATTAAAATCTCCACTGTCGCTCTGACTTAATCGTATTTGGTTTTTACCATCTGAATTCATCACATATATCTCAGAAGAGTTTTCACTTTGCGATACATAAGCGATCTTTTTTCCATCTGGTGACCATGATGGGTCAATATTATCCATATCATTATCTGTTAGTTGCATTTGATTAGAACCGTCAAAATTCATGACATAAATATCTGTGTCATTATTATTGCGAGAAGATTCATAGGCTATTCTTTTACTATCAGGGGACCAATCAGGATCTGAATCTATATTATCATTATCTGTTAATTCATCAATAAACGAATTACTTAGGTTGATTATCTGTATTTCCGGGTTTTGATCAAGCGAGTGGACATAAGCAATCATTGAGCCATCTGGTGACCATGACGGTTCCGCGTCGTATCCCGCGCTATAACTTAATTGATTTTGATTACCAGTTTCGATATCCATTAAAATTATCTCATAATCCCTACCGCTTCCCGTAGAAAAGGCAAGTTTTTTTCCATCAGGTGACCAGGTTTGAGCGAAATCATCTGACCTTTCACTTGTGAACCGAATAGCATCATTTCCAGGTACGCTCATCACATAAATATCCCAGTTCCCATCCAATGCCGTTGTATAAGCAATGGTACACTTGGTGGTATCCAAAACGGGAATTTCCATAAGAGTCGGTGATGATGTATTTTCAGGTATAGTTGTATGTTGGGTAATAGGATTTTTTGGTGTGATTTCTAAATTGGTTCTGTTTTGTTGAGTCAAACTTTGTGTTCTCATCACCTTAATTGACGCAGTTGTTTCCAATGTATTACTAGACAAGGTTTTAGTTGTTGAAAAACTTAATTGTAAGTATTCCCATCCTTTTACAATGAAAATTCCAAGTAAAAATAATAATACAAAAACGAGTGCAAGTATCTTTATTATTTTAGTCTTATCGAAAAGAGATTCACCTTTTTTATCCGAATCGAATTTAACTTGCATTGTATCAATAGTTGGGGGATCAGAATTGCTTATTTGCCCTTCCTTACTATCTCTGTGATGTTTACTAATAGGTTCGGTTATCTCTTCTATTCTCCTTGGTCTCATTTTTTCTTTTTGGGGGAAAAGTAGATGCGAAAGGTTACTTTGGGTAGTTTCAATTGATTCGATTTCTTTGACCAAGCTTTCAATATCTTGATACCGATTTATTGGATCTTTTGCTAAGGTTTTTATAAGAATTTTCTCGATCCCTTTTGATAGTCCAGGCAACAAATCTGAAGGTCTCGGAAGGGGATCGGTCATGTGCTTGAACAGAACTGCCAGCGGGGTATCTGCAGTGTATGGTTTTCTTCCCGTGACTAATTCATAGAGGATCACTCCCAGGGAATATATGTCCACCCTGGCATCCACTTCCTTTCCCAAACCCTGCTCTGGTGCCATGTATTCCGGTGTGCCCACTCCCAACCCGGTGCCAGTCAGTGTTTGACCGTCGTTCATATCTAGCATTTTGGCAATGCCGAAATCGGTCAGCATAGGTTCACCCTGGTTGGTGATCAGGATATTGGATGGCTTAACGTCTCGGTGCAGGATCCCTTGCTGATGTGCGTATCCCAACGCACTAGCTACAGGGATCAGGAGTTTGGATACTACCTTCCAATCCAGTGGCTTTCCTAGCATGGTTTTCAAGGTCCCACCAGGATGATACTCCATCACCAGGTAAGGGCTGCCTTCATATTCACCATAGTCATGCACCTTGACAATATTTGGGTGAGACAACCTGGCAAGTGCCTTGGCTTCACGCTCAAAGCGTTTGAAGATCCGGTCGAGCGCTTCTGGCGGAAAGGCTTCCTTGCGGATGATCTTGATCGCTACCTCACGCTCCAGGCGGGTATCGTACGCCTTGTAGACAACCGCCATTCCTCCTTCGCCGATCTGCACAACGATGTGGTATCGATCTATGGTTTGGCCGGTCAAGTTTTGCATCTAACCTCAATTACCTTATATTAGAAAAATTAAGAACAATGATATCCACAACACTTGTTAATTATTTGGTAATACACAGCGGAAACCAAGAGTTTCTCTTGTAGCCATCGGATCAGATCCACCTCGGTCAGCTGAATGTAGATCATATTTATCATTATCCCAATTCCCCCCTTTTATTACATATTGAAATCCGTCTTGGGGTCCTGTCGGATTTTCCCACACATCCTGGAGATTATAATAGTTAGAAAGGTAAATATCTGTAACCCATTCCGCAACATTTCCAGCCATATTTAGTACTCCATAAGGACTGGCTCCAGGAGAATAGAGGTTAACATTTGTTGTACTTCCTTTGTAACGACCATAATTTGCCCTTGTTCGATCAATTTCATTTCCCCAAGGGAATATCCGGCCATCCTCTCCCCTTGCTGCTTTTTCCCATTGAGCTTCAGTTGGAAGCATTCGTCCAACCCACATGCAGTATGTTTGACTCTGAAACCAATCAACACCAACTACAGGTAGATCTGGGCTATTTAGTCCCAAATAATAATTCGCTTTGGGTTTGCAGTTACCTGCATTTACACATGCCTGATATTGAGCATTGGAAACTTCGGTTTGGTCTATCCAGAATGCATCCAGATAAACCTCATGTGGAGGATTTTCATCAGCCAATCCTACTTCTCCACAATAAATACTATGTGTTGCAATTTTCACACAATCGCTGAGAGAATCATCTATACTAGTACCCATGATGAAATTTCCTTCAGGGACATAAACCATGACCATTCCATCTTTTTGAGACACTTGGGTGGAGCCGATACTGAAGTTTGGATTGGGTATTTGATTAGGTTGGTGTGTATTGGTTGTTACTGGGCTGATTGTGCTGGTTGGTATTGGATTGATTGTGCTGGTGGCAATAGGCTGAGAAGTTGGGTAATTTTTAGAAATGTCAGTCTCACTGCTGGATTTTTTAGGCGTGAATGGTTTAGAGTCTTCTTTTTCGGGAATTATTTGTGGATTCAATAATCGAATTAATAAATACAGGATTATCAATACTGATCCTCCTAGTGCAAAATGCCACCATTGTATATTCTTATGTTCTTTTCCCCTCCTGCTTACCAAACTCTCATCCTTTGTTACTTCCAGTTCATGATGGTCATCGACTTTCGGATTCCTTCCATGAGCATCAGCTTTCTCTAATGCGAGCTTCAGCTCTTTCATGCTCTGGTAACGATTGACCGGATCTTTCGCCAGTGCCTTCAATATCACTTTCTCTATTTCAACTGCCATTCCCTGCACCACAATTCTTGGGTGTGGCAATGGATCATTCATATGCATTAACAAGATTGCCAGTGGAGTATCTGCAGTATAAGGTTTTCTTCCTGTAAATAGCTCGAACAGTACTACCCCTAGCGAGTAGATATCAGTCCTCCCATCTAAATCCTTACCCAATCCCTGCTCGGGTGCCATGTATTCCGGTGTTCCTACTCCAAATCCGGTACTAGTTAGGGTCTGCCCTACACTCAAGTTTAGGATTTTGGCTATCCCAAAGTCTGTCAGCATCGGTTCGCCATTTTCAGCTATCAGGATATTGGATGGTTTCACATCTCGATGCAAGATACCCTTTTGGTGGGCATATTCAAGGGCATTTGCAATAGGAATTAGTAGTTTGGAGACATCACTCCCATCCAAGGGTTTTCCCAGCATAGCTTTCAAGGTTCCCCCTGGTTGGTATTCCATCACCAGGTATGGGGAGCCTTCGTACTCGCCGTAATCGTGAACTTTGACAATATTCGGATGAGCCAACCGGGCTAGTGCTTTCGCTTCGCGTTCAAAGCGTTTGAAGATTCGGTCTAGTGACTCAGGTGGGAAGGCTTCCTTACGGATGATCTTGATTGCCACCTCGCGTTCCAGGCGGGTGTCGTAGGCTTTGTAGACGACAGCCATTCCCCCTTCACCGATCTGCTCGAGGATGTGGTATCTATCGATTGTCTGGCCGGTTAGATTTTGCATATATAGTCTTTGATCATTTCTCAAGGGTGATTTCGATACAATGAATCAAGGCTCCCAGATAACTTGACTGTACTCCGAAGGATTATTAGTAACATTTATGGGGAGATTTCCTGAAAATGGTATGAAGTAAATATCCTTACCAGTTCCTGAATTTGAATCATCAATATAGGCTATCTTTTCTTCAATCGGTGATGATGCGGCTAACCAAAAATAATCAGAAAAATTGACTGTATACCTAATCGATAATTCCGGCCAATCAATTATATTAAATGAATATTCATTGTTGTACCATTCGCTTTTCTGTGTGATGAAAGAATGAATGATATCTGAGGAAATGCTGTAATAGGGATAGCCCCAATCGAAGTTTTCAGTAACTGATTGAATGGTTGCATTTTCAGTATCGATTGTAAATAGAGAAGACTTACAGGTTCGATACCCGCCAGTACAGCCTGTGGAATGATAAAGTATTACTGCATTATTCACAAATCCAACAAGAATTTCCGATTGTGGGGTTTTTGTCAATCGAGTTATTTCACCAGAAACGAGGTTGTACTTATAAATATCCGTATAACTTGACTTTTCGGAAGTGAACACAATATCATTCTGATCGGGTGAAAATACTGCCTGGTAATGTGCTGCAGGGCTGACATCAATTCGTTTTTCCTGATTTGTGGCGAGATCATACAAATACACTTCACCAATTATTAGCTTGTCGCTTCTTGGAGACCAGGTCGGACATCCCGGGTACTCAAGATTAAGTACCTTCCCCGAATTAGTATCCAAATCTATGAGAGTCAGTTGATCTGGATTATCGTTATAAATCTTTTTCTCCACATCATATTTCGGATGTTCATAAAATGCTAACGTCTTGCCATCTGGCGACCAAGCTAAGCAAAACACCGTATTCCCGGCAATTGCCCTCCCGATCTCTGCTTTACTGGAACCATCTTGATCAATAACGTAGATCGCATCATTTTCCACGAAGGCAAGCCTCTTCCCGCGTGTAACCTCAGTCGGTGTAGGAGGGATGACCGATTCGCGAGGTTCTGCAGTCAACGGTACCAACTGTTGTGTTGGCTCAGCAGTCTCTGTACTGTCTAGCGCAGTTGGAGTAAGGAGTATGTTGTTGCTACTATTCCCTAATTGATTGAGTTCCTGCCCTGGATCTCGTCTCCCATTCATTTTTGCAAATCCAACGATCAGGACCACGATGATACCCGATATTGTAAAGGTGATCCATCGTCTTTTTCCTGAATGGGATTTATTTATCCCTCCCTGTATAATCCCTTCATTATGTGTAAAATCGATCGTGGCACTCTCTTTTGTCGATTGTCGTCGAATTAATTGATTGGTCGATTTTTCTATACCACTTTCTGGTATCAATTTATCTTCGAGTATCGAAACCAATTCATTCATGTTTTGGTAGCGGTTGGTAGGGTCCTTCGCAAGTGCTTTAAGGAGTATCTCTTCTACCCTGTTTGGTAATCCTGGAAGGACAGATGATGGTCTCGGTAATGGATCAGTCATGTGTTTGAAGATAACTGCCATCGGCGTATCTGCTGTGTAAGGTTTTCTCCCCGTCACTAGTTCATACAAGATGATACCCAATGAATAGATATCTGCACGCGCATCAACCTCCTTCCCCAAACCCTGCTCCGGTGCCATATATTCAGGTGTCCCCACTCCCAGCCCGGTTCCCGTTAGTGTTTGACCCTCGCTCAGGTCAAGGATCTTGGCGATACCGAAGTCGGTCAACATCGGTTCGCCTTTTTCGGTGATCAGGATATTGGAGGGTTTTACATCCCGGTGCAGGATGCCCTTTTCGTGGGCATAACCTAGAGCATTTGCAACTGGAATCAGCAAACGGGTGATCTCATCCCACTCGAGCGGTTTCCCAAGTTTGTCTTTCAGCGTTCCGCCCGGTTGGTACTCCATCACCAGATACGGGGATCCATCGTATTCACCATAATCATAGACTTTGACGATGTTCGGATGGGAAAGCCTGGCAAGTGCTTTGGCTTCCCGTTCGAAGCGCTTATAAATTCGCTCGAGTGCTTCCGGGGGGAACGCTTCCTTGCGGATGATCTTGATCGCCACCTCACGCTCCAAGCGGGTATCGTAGGCTTTGTAGACAACAGCCATTCCCCCCTCGCCGATCTGCTCGAGGATGCGGTATCTGTCTATACTTTGACTGATCAATGAAGTAGGATTCATTTCGAAGTGCTCCACTGCGGATGATAATCCCCCAGCCAGTCCAGATAAAAATCCTTCATTGGTTGAACCTCTCCCGGGACACAACTTTCACCAGTTGTACAAGTCACAATGACCTTGTATGTAGATCCTTTTTCATCCGCAAATGCAATGGTCGACCCATCAGGATTCCAGGCAATGTAATGCAATGTCGTGTCACCCTGGTAGATCAATTTCCATGTTCCTGTATCCAGGTTCCTATTTATTACCCATATATGATTGAAAAGCCAATCACCGGGATTGCATTTTCCACCCACCCAGGCAATAAACTGGCTATCCGGTGACCATGCGATCTCATTATTGCACGTCCTGTTGTCATGGACATCCCATTTCCTCTTACCGCTACCATCTGGTCGGATGAGCGTCAGGTCACCATTATCCCCATAGGCGATCCATTCTCCATCGGGTGACCAGGCAGGGAAATTTTCTTCAAAAAATGATTTATCATCCAGAACAACCAGGTTAGTTCCATCTATATTAACTAGATAAACGCCATTGCAATTAATACATTCCATAGGGCTGGCGCTAAAAACGATTTTCTTCCCATCAGGAGACCAACTTGCACCAAGGAAACGTGTAAATTCTTTTTCCAATTTAATTCTGGAATATTCGCCTCTCATTGTTTGTAAACAAATGTCTGGTTCACATGGCATTATCCTATATCCATTTGAAAGTGGATTGATCGTCAAGGTTGGCTTTGGTGTGTCTTTCAAGCTTGTCGTCATCTGTTCAGTAAGAATTTGCTTTGTCGATGGTGATGTCGCCGGGTAAATTGTCTGCTTTTTAACCTTACCTGAATTTTCGCTCAGATTTATGATGTTTGTTCCGATGAAAACCACAAAGATGAGTAAGATTAGCGGAACTATGAAATGGCGAGTTCTGTCGATTTTTTTATCAATTATTTTCCCAAGAGAATTATTCTGTTGTTGATAATCCATAGTGTCAGGTTCGTTTTCAGGTTCGTTTTCAGGCTCGTTTTCAGTTTCTTTTTTTTCATCAATTTCTATGGGGATATTTTGATCATCAATTTGGATACGTGACACCTTCATATCTTTGATGAAGTCATTCATTGTCTGATAACGATCGTTTGGATTCTTAGCTAATGCTTTTAGGAGGATATTTTCAATGTGTATTGGTAAAGAAGGCATAACTTCTGAAGGTCGTGGGAGTGGATCCGTCATGTGTTTAAAAATTACAGCCATTGGTGTGTCTGCAGTATATGGCCTTCTTCCGGTCACTAATTCAAAAAGAACAACGCCTAAAGAGTAAATATCCGAACGGTTATCTACTTCCTTCCCCAATCCCTGCTCAGGCGCCATATATTCTGGAGTACCAACACCTACACCTGTACCAGTAAGGGTTTGCCCTTCCCCCATATCCAGGATTTTTGCTATGCCAAAATCTGTAAGCATCGGTTCACCTTTTTCAGTGATCAGGATATTAGATGGTTTCACATCACGGTGGAGGATACCCATTGAATGGGCATAACTTAGCGCATTGGCAATGGGAATTAAGAGTCTTGACACTGTAATCCAAGGAAGTGGTTTCCCCAGTAAGTCTTTGATTGTTCCCCCTGGTTGGTATTCCATAACTAAGTATGGAGAGCCTTCATACTCACCATAATCGTGAACTTTGACAATATTCGGATGAGCCAGCCTGGCAAGTGACTTGGCTTCACGTTCGAATCGTTTGAAAATTCGATCAAGGGATTTTGGAGGGAAGGCTTCCTGGCGGATAACCTTTAGTGCCACATATCGCTCCAAATGAGTATCGAATGCTTTGTAAACAACCGCCATACCTCCTTCACCGATCTGCTCAAGGATGTGGTAGCGATCTAAAGTTAGGCCAATTAAGTTATTCATATCGGAACTCCAGTTATTATTTATGACGTACAATAATCACGGAAATATTATCCAGACCTTGATTCATATTTGCCAACTGGACAAATCGTTTTACTGCTTTAGCAGGTTCCAGTTCACATACGATCGTCTGCAATTGAAGATCAGATACTGCGCTCCACAGGCCATCTGAACACAGCAAAACAGTATCAGTTTCCATCCATTCACATTCAGTGCAATACGGTTTTACTTCTGTCCGCAGCGGTGAAATGGATTGATTCAAGATATTACGTTTGGGATGTCTTAATGCTTCTTCAGAAGTGATCAATCCAAGTCGAATCTGTTCTCCTACATAGCTGTGGTCAAAACTAATCTGCCTGACCTCGTTTTCATTAATAATATAAGCCCGGCTGTCACCAACATTTGCCAGTGAAATTTTCGATTTTTCGAGAATCACCGAAACAACTGTACTTCCCATGGTTCGATAAACAGGTTTTTTTATTGATCGATCAATCATTTCTTGGTAGGCAGCTTGAATACAGTCTTCCAATAATTTCTTTGGGTCCGTTTTATTTGAATTCCACTTTTTATACTGGTCGCGGAATTTCTGAATGACGATTCCACTGGCTAAGTTTCCTCCAGCATGCCCCCCCATCCCATCCGCAAGCACGATTAATTGCGATCCTAACTTATTATTCTTATGAGGAAGGATCGCCAAGTCATCCTGATTAACCTCATTCCTTCTTTTAATACCAGGATCCAATGCCGAGGCGATCTCGTAACGGTTATTTGAGAATATCACTTTATATCCATACCAGGATCGCGGGTACGATCTGGATCATACTCAATTTTTATTTCATCCATTGTTTTATCTGGATCATTTACATTTGCGCGCTCAGATTGGAACAGCAAAACAGTTCTTGCTCCCAAGCGTATTCGGCTACCTGACCTTATTATAGTTCCTTCGGGAGAGACAGGATTATCATCCACAAATGTTCCGTAGGTTGACCCGTTATCTTTTACAATGATATCCTTGTCTTGCGATTCCAAAACTGCATGTCGGCGCGAAACAGCCTTATCCTGGCTGGAAAACAGGATGTCCGAGTGCGCTGCATCCCTACCAATTTCTGCAGGAAGTTTACTTATGGTTAAGATCTGTCCCACCATCATTGAATCGTCACTCTGTTCGACCTGTAAAGTTCCGTATGTCTGTGGGATGAAAGAGATTTCATCGATTGTTTTATCTTCCATTGGTTCATTTGATCGGATAGCAAAATCCTCATCTTCAACTATTCCTTTTTTCTTTCTGCGTAAAATCAAAAATGCTATTAATCCACCAATAATTACAACCCCGGCAACTATCCCGATAATACTATTGGTGCTTAAGGAAGATTTAGCTCCCTCATTTTCTGTTTTTTCTCCAGCCACTAAAGTACCATTTACTAAAGTGGATTCCTCTCCTGGCTCTGGTGTTGGTGGAACAATATTTACTGTTACCGATGTCCTTGCGAGTTCTGTTCCATCATTTCCTATTGCAACAGCTTCAATTTTCGCTTCTCGTGATTCATTAATTCCGGTATTCCAATCAACTTCATATGGTTCTGAATAATCTTCACCAATACTCGTGCCATCAACCGAGAAACCTACCCTTGCAATTGGAGCACCCTGTGTTAATATTTTTGCGGAGATTTTCGTTAATCCGCTAATAGAGTCGTTATCTCCAATAGATGTAAAGGTGATTGTGGTTGGTAAAACAGGCAGGCTGAACTCATACGCCACAATGCCTTTATCAGAATTTACGGATACTTCTAGCGAGAGAAAATGACTTCCAGCTCCTTTTTTCGATTGATAAGTAAGTTGATATTCAGAATTTAGTAATTCTTGAATTCTGGAAAATAGATCATCAATTTTTGAAGAATTTGAAGTATATAAAGCATATCCCCCGGACATGGTCGAAATGCGTTTCATCACATTTTGATCCACTGCTTGCCCGACACCTATTCCATAAACAGGCACTCCTGCCGATTTTGCGATATTAATTACATCTTCCGCAGTATGAAAGCTATACGGCTTACCAATGGAATTCACATCTTTTCCGTCCGTAAGAAGGATGACAGCCGCTCTACTTTCAGGTTGAAGTGATACCAATTCGATTGCTTTATACGCTGCATCATAAAGAATTGTTCCACTATCAGATTTCGCTTCGATCTTTAATATTTCTTCCTTTGTTTTTTCGTGATTAGTCGAAAAATCTACGACAGTATTAATATCATTATTAAAAGTAATAACAGATACTTTATTCGTTTCACCCATTCTGGAAACAAAATCGCTGGCAGCAGTTCTTGCATCCCGCATGGCACTACCAGACATACTGCCGCTTGTATCAATTACGAGAATATAATTGACATTTTCATTATTGACTCTTGATAATCCTTGTAACTCAACAGGTTGAGAATCCTCAATAATTTTAAAGTTTTCTTGAGTCAAATCTTTTAGCGGGTCACCAGCACCATTCAGCACTGATAAGAATACATTCACATCATATAAGGCCTGTCCCTCTACTGGTGTCGAATTCACAGAATGGATCCGCACATCCAAAGTATCAGCAGCAATAACCCCTATTGACGGGATAAAACTAAGAATTAATAAAAGAAGCGCCAGGATGTG
The DNA here is from genome assembly GCA_964387025.1 of uncultured Leptolinea sp. Classification (GTDB taxonomy): domain Bacteria; phylum Chloroflexota; class Anaerolineae; order Anaerolineales; family Anaerolineaceae; genus PNON01. Next base: position 261,245 of record CAYLUZ010000002.1, read on the forward strand.
AACAAACCTGGCGAAATGCTTTTCATTGTGTGATTTCATAGACTTACTCCTAATACCTGCGATAATTTAGATTCATATTTTAAGCTAATTTGGAGTCTGATATTCCAATTCAATTCCACGGAAACCAAGTTGAATTTTATCGCCCTTAGTCAGCATTATTTCCTTTTCCGGTTCCAATTGTTTGCCATTCAGGTAAGTGCCATTTCTTGTTGAAAATGGTTTACAGTAGTGTTTACCTCCTCGAGGAATAATACTGATATGTTTCCTAGAGGATACAAATCCTGAATCGAATTCAGTGATATCAATATCCGGTGTCGATTCTTTGCTCTTCCGGCCAACGATCATCGCTTTGTCCGAAAGAATAAATATATAACGGTTATTACATACCATAAATGGTTCCAAATATGGATCACCCATGGGAGATTGACTAATTTGTTCTAAGTTTGCTGCGGTTTCTGAACAATTTTCGCTACTATCCACTTTTAGTCCTGATAGATTCGTAGATAGAGTATCGGAAAATCCAAGTTTCAAAATATCAAAGTTTTGGATTGAGAATTGGGATAACGTAGCCTCATTGGGTAAAATATTACCTTCCTCAGTCATTAATACCAATTTTTCGATATTTTTGTTTGTAGCTGCATAACTTAATAAAGATTTGGATATATCCAAAATAATTTCTTTTACTTTTAAATCGGATGGAATCTCCAAATCGATTTCTTGATTTGATTTATCTGTCCTGATCGTAATAAATAATCTTGAGCTCATATTATTGATTTAGTAATTCCTTAACCCTTTTTAGTATGATCGTTGGAGACGTAAGCTCTACGATAATAGTATTTTGTGGACTGTTGTTCCTGGTGGTAATTAACCATAAATCGCTATTACCGAAAATATAAGCAAAGCCGTTTGTTTTTCTTATTTCCCGGTTGTAGCAATGCTCAATTAAAGATACTGCAGTGTTGTCTTCAATCTTCCTGAGTGAATTAAAGAGACACTTTGAAGGGTCTTGATTATTGGCACTAACATTAAATAAACTTTCAGCACTATCGATTTGCCCTTCTCTGAGTAAATTACTGATTTTGAAAAAATCCTCCCGGTTAATTTGAATTTTTAGTGAACTTGAATTCGGTCGGAAATTTAATAAATAAAAATTACTGAAATCTTCAATGAATGAAGGAATATCAGAAATCTGCCTAAAGTGGTATATCTTATCCTCCCCATGGATTGCCTCAATAATGTCATCCTTCCGGAAATAAACGTACCTTCTTGTGAATTTATTGTCCACAGGATCTGAAGTAATTATTAAACAATTCTCAGCCAAAAATATATTCATAAATATCTTTCGATATTCCGGGGTAAAGATCGCTTCATATTGAGGATCTGAGGAAATTATTCCATTCCTAATTAGGTTAGACTTATTTTTTTGTTGATCTGCTTGAATTTCTGCAGTTAACCAACCTCTATAGGGGTTCTCTGCACCAATAAAATAGTCTTTTCTGGAAACAGAGATTAAATACCAGAATTCCTTATTCGTTAATGAGAATGATTCTCCTTTTACCATAACTCACCCTCCTTTCTGAAAGAGAATGTTCATTTCTTCAAGAAAGATGGAACGGGAACCTGGACGAATGGAAAGGTAGCCTAATTCGTTTCTTTCACTGATATGGAAAATCCAGGAATTCATATTACCGGCCAAGAATAGAAAACCACTCCCGGTTGTCTCATTATTTTCCTGTTGTGAAATAGCCATAACCGATGCCTTGTATTTAAATTCACTCAGGTCTCTTGAAAGATGCTTCGCAGTGACATCATCTATGCCAAGGTCTAATAACAATCTCTTCGATCGAGTATTTAAATTTTCCCGTTTACCTGAATATAAGTTTTGGAATAAATCCCCCCGGATCTCCCACTGATCAAACTTAGTCTTTAATGGATTAAATTCCAAATATCTTTCAAGAGTGTCCTGGTAAGCCGTTTTATTTTCCAGAATTCTAATTTTATGAACAACGGGATTAGGAATAAAATGCTCATAATACATGTTGTTGTATAAATAAAGGTTACAAATCACTGAATAATTATCAATATATTTGTCAAAACGTAATTGATCTTTGAAACTGGCAATAGTAGTAAAATAATGGTTGGATTTTTCCAATAAAACCGGCTTATCAAAATCCAACTTTATCAGATCTTTTGCTAGAAGTGAGTGACTGGCGGAATAGAATCTTCCCTTCTCCTCTTCCTCATTTATATCAGCATAATTGACAACCAACATCCCTTTAGCTATCTCAGGATAACCGGCCAGAGATATACCTAAAACTAGCTCTTCAAGGCCAAGCTCTAAATCGTATTTAGTATCCAACTTTCCCTCCCAGTGTAAAACTAAATAAATGGCGCCCAACGAATTGCGTTTATTGATTCACTGATTGGATTGAACAAACCAAATCCAGGTAGCCTAGGCAATGTCAATATAGAATTAATTGCATTATTAAATGAATCATCAATCCAACGGTTTGCTTGCTTAATGCCATCAGTTAAGGAATTAATAACCCCATCTTTCCATGCTTTTACTGCTGGTATTTCGAATATAAAGGATAGAATTAAACTAACAATTACACCAACAATCGCACCAATTATTAGAGCTGGCCCCCCTGTAATACCAATTAACCCAACAAGGGCAACAACAGCAGCTTTCACTAAAATGCCTAAGAAGAATAGAGCCGAATCGATTATTAAATCAACCGTTATCGCACTTACTAATTTTTCCCATCCTTCATGGGAATAATTAATGAAATCTTTGACTATATCAAGGACCATTTTTATAGGTGTACCGATTTGTCCAAGTCCTGCAACCCCAGTAGATGGAACTCCAATTCCTATAACATCAACTATTCCCCCACCTGTAGTGACACCTCTTTTTGCCCAGGCAAATTCCTGGTCAATATCAACACCTTTTTCAATTTCAACAACATCAGTTTCCGCAATTCTGGGTGGAAGCGGTGGAGTATTAATTGAGACCAAAGTAGCCGAAGGACCTTTTATATATGTTTTGTCAGCATTGAGAAATGCGTTTGCCCTAGTATTTAAGGAAAAAGCCGAATTATTAAGACTTCCAGTAGTGCTCTGTGCCCTGGCCATCGCTTCAGCGCCTATTGCTTTTACTCTTGGGCCAAACTGACCGCTATAGCTTGGAGCAGTTAGCGCTGCCGATTGGGCCAGTTTTCCAGCAGCTGATACGTTAGATGCAGTAGATGAAATTGTGCTTGAATTTGAAGTTAATATTGCTGGATCAACACGAATTTTTGCCATAATCCACCTGTTTCAGTTCTTGTGCTGATCTCCAGATTTATTTCCCCGGAGTTGAAATAATTATAGTGGAGCGCTTGCATTAAAGCAACATTATTTCTATAATAAATAGTATCAAATACAAGAGGGATATAAATGCCACCAAAGGTTACCATAGTCACTGTTTGGAGAGTTCCTAAAGAAGCAAGGGAAATAGCCGAGAAATTCCGACAATCTGCCAGGAAGGCGCGAGCACTTGCCCAAACCCTGCGTAAGAGCGCCGGGATTCTGGATAGCTCGTGGGAAGGTAATTCGAAGAATAATTTTATGGGCGAATTCAAAGGCGAACCCTCAAAATTGGAATCTTATGCTGATTGGTTGGATTCAAAAGCACGAGAGATCGAAAATATTAAAGTAGCCTTTAAAGAAAAAAAGGTGGGATGATGAGTGAGCTTCTCCTTGAACCGGATGAATTGAGAAAAGCAGCAGGTACATTTAACGAATCAAAAAATAGTTTGGCTGAACTTACAAAAAAATTGGACGAGACTACCAAGGCGTTGGAAACAAAATGGGTAGGCGTTTCACAGGAAGTGTTCTTTAAACAATACAAAGAACTTCGACAATATTTGGAGGGATTTGGATTGATCCTTGGGAATATTTCACGGGAAATGGAGGCAATGGCTGACCGATTTGAACAGGCAGATAATTGAAATTTGAGACTCAAAATAATCAGATTGAACTAATAATAAGGAGAGAATAATGGCTGAAATTAGGATTAATCCAGATCAGGTTGATTCAACCTCACAGCAGTTTAAATCCAAACAAGGTGAATTAGAAAGTTTGATCTCACAGGCTCAAAACTTGATGAATAGCCTGCAGGGTGCGTGGACTGGACAAAGGGCAAATGCAACTTTTGGAGAATGGCAAGGTCTTCAACCAAATCTGAAGGCTGCTTCCCAGTCATTACAGCAGGCAAGTGAATTGTTAAAACGTGCTGCGACTGACTTCAGAGCTGCAGATTCGGCAAAATAAAAGATATATATCCATATTGACATAATCGCCCATACGAGGAATCGCTTGGGCGATAATTTCATATAGACACAAACTCGATGGAATTACTATGCCTTTTAACCGACCCCCCCGAATTCAAACACCACTTCCAGATGAAAAAATAATCATCCCGGATCTGCCTCCCCTTCCGTCTAAACCAGATTCTGGTAATTGGATGATGATCGCTTTACCGCTTGGAGCCACATTGCTAAGTGTGGTTTTAATGTTTGCATTTATAGGAAACAACTCATCCGCTTTAAACTATCTATTATTCCTTCCGATCATGTTAGTTTCGTATTTAACAACTTTTATTACAAGTTCTGCTCAAAAAAAGAACTACGAAAAAAAAGTAGTGAACATTCGCAAAGAATATCGGGGAGTTTTAAGGAATGTAGAAGATAGGATCATCAAATTACAGGAGACTGAATTAAAGATCCGTCAGGAATTGGATCCGGAGCCAGGAATTTGTATTCAAAAGGTTCAAAGACAGGATTCCACTCTTGGCGAAAGGCGGCCGGATGATCCGGACTTCTTAAAAATAAGGCTGGGTCTTGGCAAACAACCTGCTGCTTTCAAACTAGAATATCCAACTCCGAAGGAAAAACCAGAGGAATTTGTAAAAGAATATGAATTTGTATATCAATTAGTTGAAAAGTATTCCATGATTGACCGGGTTCCAATTCATGCAAGGTTGGGAAATACTATTTCACTTGGTGTATCAGGCTCCAGACCAGATACTCTTTCATTTATCCGGGCTTTTATATCGCAGGTTACGACAAACCATTGGCCGGGAGAAGTACAACTATTACCCGTCAACAAACCATCTACTTTGGCTGATTGGGCTTGGCTGAGTGGTTTACCTCATTTATCTCCGTTGTTTAAAATAATCAAAAGCAGTTCTCCAACAGAAAATGATGAACCATCGCAATCATTCATGACAGCCTTAGAGGCTGAACTACAAAGGCGTGAACAACTGTTTATTGCATCAAAACTGGGTAAACCGGAGCAATCAGCTCATCCGCCAAGGACAATTCTTCCTCGTTTAATCCTGGTCTGTGACCATTTACCAATCACCTACAATCATCCTGCATTAAACCTGGCCATCCGTAAGGGAGCATTTCTGGGTATTCATGTTGTATACATGACTGAAAAATCAGAAAAAGTTTTGAGCGATTGTGGAGCGATAATTAATATATCAAGCAATCAAATAGAGTATGGTGAGACCGGGGATGATGGTTACAAGGTCTCAAGTACATTGGATCAGATAAATCCTGGGCAAGCGGAAATGCTTTCAAAAGCATTTGCAGCAATTCAATTGCTTAGCACACAAGATACATCAGCTCCTCCTGCAACAATTACATTTCTAGATATGTTTAAAGCAAAAAAAGTAGAAGATTTACCATTGCAGGATTGGTGGGATAACCAATCACCATATGGATACCTGCGTACACCAATAGGCAAAATTTCTGATGCGTCCGATATGATATTTGATCTGAATGATAAAGATGGGGCGCATGGTCCGCATGGTTTAATCGGCGGTATGACTGGCTCTGGAAAAAGCGAGGTATTAAAAGCAATTATTCTTTCTCTCGCTGTCACACATCATCCGTATGATCTCACCTTTGCATTAATAGATTTTAAAGGCGGAGCTGCTTTCAATGAATTGGCTAAACTTCCACACACTGTCGGGATCATAACCGACATTGAATCAAATGCAACCTTTGCAGAGCGGGTAATTCATGCTCTGAGTGGTGAGATTGAAAGAAGAAAACGGCTTCTAGAAGATGCACGAAGTGTTTTCAGATTTGGTAGATCTCATATTGATGAATATAGAAATTTACGTGTCCGACGACCATTACCCAGACTACTCATCGTATTTGATGAATTTGCGGAATTTAAACAGAGAAATCCTGAAGAAAGCAAAAAACTTATTAGTATTGCCCGCCAGGGTCGTTCTCTAGGAGTTCACCTTATCCTGGCTACTCAAAACATCGAAGCAGCTATTGATCCCGAGATATTGCAGAATTCAAACTTCAGAATTTGCTTAAAAGTGAGTGAACCACAAGATAGTATTCAAATGGTTGGTATCCCGGATGCGATTAATTTGACCAGGGGAAGGGCATACTTTAGCTCAACTAACCGTATGCTGTTCCAGTCTGCATTTAGCGGCGCTCAATACGATATTTCGGACAAGGATGAGTTTAAACGCGGAATTATTAAGATTTGGCCTGATGGACGAAGGGAAGTGATAGATTCTGTTACACCAGGCAAGAATAAAGAGGATATTCCTCCGGCTACCCAGGCTAGTGCTGTGGTAGAAAGAATATGTGAAGTTGCGAAATTGCTTCACCTGAAAAAACCACCGGCTGTCTGGCCGGAACCACTTCCCGAAAGACTACCGCTTATCGATGAAATGAAAAAATACATCACTGGCGGGTGGGATAACCACACCTGGAATAATCTATCGTCATGGGATCTCCCAGGTTTCGATTGCAAACTGGGCGGACTCATGATGGGCCTTTCAGATCTTCCATCAATACAAAAGCAGATTCCAATATTCCTTGATCCCGGGAAGGCTGGCCATGCGTTAATTCTTGGTTCTGCTGGATCAGGTAAAAGTACAATAATTCGCTCGATGGTTACTTCAATGGCCTACATGAAACCACCGACTCATGTTAACTTTTATATATTGGATTACGGGGGACAGTCATCATTAAAGATACTTGAAAACTTCCCGCATGTTGGTGCAGTAGTAACCAGGTTGGAGAGAGAAAGAACTGAGAGGCTTGTCCAATTCATAATATCTGAATTTGAACGTCGCATCCAGTTATTAAGGAACGCGAGTGTAGATTCCTGGACTGCTTATAATGAAAAACATACCGATCTGGATCGGATTCCTGCTTTATATTTATTGATAGATGGTTTTAGAGATTTTAAACAGGCGTTTGATAACGAATTTATAGAAGGAGTAACGTCACTAGTGAGCGGTGGTCAGGCAGCTGGAATATTCCTAATTGTATCTTCCAGTTTGCAGTCTGATATTCCTAATAATCTCTATGCGAATATCAATTTCCGTTTGACGTTTAACCAGGCTGACCACAGTGAGTATTTTAGTATCGTAGGGCAACTTTCCGAAGCTAAACAAATGGAAGATGCCGCCAAAGGAGTTCGGCCTGGAAGAGGATTACTAAGAGGTACACCTCCAATTGAATTCCAGGCATTCTTACCTGCACCTGGTGATTCCGACCAGGAAGTGTCCCAAAATCTTTACCAACTGGGAAATGATATGCGGCTTTCCTGGAAAGGGACTGTGCCTGAAGGTATTCAAACATTACCATTAATTGCATATATGTCAGAGGGAACTACTCCCATTGATATCCATGCACCAGGTTTACACGGAATTGCCGGACAGGATTTTGAACATCTCCGTTTTACTAGTATCAATTTGCGTGACGACGGTCCCACATTCCTTATCACCGGAGTAACAGGAAAAACTGGTAAAACCACATATATTCAATCCTCCATGTTGAACTTGACCGAACGCTATTCGGATAAACAATTACAAATATTATTAATAGATTTCCAAACACGCTCCATGAATGCCTTTAGAAAACAATCCAATATTTTGGAATATATTGGATCTAAAGCCGGATTGGAAAAAGGTATAAACCTACTTGTCAAAGAGATTGAAAAAAGAGCCGAATCAATTGATAAGGCTTATAACAAAGACCCGGAGAAATTTGACCCAAAATCTTTATTACAAAATTTGCCATATATTCTGGTTGTAATCGATGACTACGAACGCTTCTTCATGCAAACACAGTCAGGGGAAGACCGTCAACACCTGGCAGAATGCGTCCTAAAAGGCGGCGAACTGGGGATAGGATTTATGATAGCAGGTACTCTCTCAGAACTTCCACGAGACTTTGAAGATCCTTTCCTGCAGCGTTTTAGAAAGTCAGGATGCGGTGTTCTGCTTGGCGGAATTGAAGGGATAGAAGAATATAACAATACCCGTCGCATTATAGGACAGCCTGCGGCTGGATTACCCCCCGGTCGAGGGTATTTTATTCGACGTGGCAAAGCCAGGTTAATCCAGGCCCCTGCATGGTGGAAGAATGATTCTCAGCCATGTACTGAATTGGAAAACCGGTTATCTAAAATCAAAGCAAAATAGAATATCCAATTAGGAATACAATGGTAAACCTCACCGGCCAAACTATAGACCGCTACCATATCCTTGAGCAGATTGGCGAAGGGGGAATGGCGGTTGTTTACAAAGCTTACGACGTACGCCTGGAGCGGGAAGTGGCGATCAAGATCATTCGCAAGGAAGCCTTTCCTCCAGAATCACTCGACCGAATCTTCAAACGCTTCGAACGCGAAGCCAAGGCACTAGCAAGATTGGCTCACCCGAATATCGTCAAAGTATACGATTTTGGCGAATATGAAGGATCCCCTTACCTGGTGATGGAATTCCAACCGGGTGGAACGCTGAAAGCAATTCTTGGAAAACCCCTTGCTTGGACCGAAGTTTCACAACTGATCATTCCCATCGCCCGGGGAATCGGATACGCTCATCAAAAAGGAATTTTGCACCGGGATGTAAAACCATCCAATATCTTAATCACGGAAAATAATGAACCAATGCTGACCGACTTTGGTATTGCAAAAATCCTTGATTTGAGCGACGGGCAGACACTCACCGGCACCGGGTTGGGGGTTGGCACCCCTGAATATATGGCTCCCGAACAGGGGTTAGGGAAAGAAGTTGATGCCAGGGCCGATATCTACTCGCTGGGAGTTGTGTTATACGAACTGGTGACAGGACGAAAGCCTTACACAGCTGACACCCCGATGGCGGTCATCATCAAGCATATCTCCGATCCCCTTCCACTACCTTCGGCGGTTTTTCCCAATTTACAATCTGTAGAGGAAAACCTTCTGATAAAAGTTCTGGCAAAGGATCCAGTCAACCGTTATCAATCTATGGCGGAGTTGGTTGTAGCTATGGAAAAGGTATCAGATCTGGATGGATGGCGAAATACCAAGGAGAACATTTCAACGGCAGCAGCTGGACAGGTAAAACCTGATAAAACGATCGATGAGATCAAACCGGTTATTGCAAATACTCCAGACACAAGATCAACTGAAAGGGAACAAACACCTAACCAAAAGCCGGATATCCCACCAGGAGCCTCATATGGAGATAAAGCCAAACCTGGACAAAGGTTCAAGTGGTGGCAGATTGCCTTTGGAGGGTCAATCCTGGTCATCCTGTTCCTACTTTTCCGCCCAGTCATTAGCCCTACTAATCTAATAAAAGGAACACTCCTACCGATTTTTGCAGTAGGGGAGGATGCCACCACCAAGATTCCGGAAGCTACTCCAATCTTGGAGATTGGTTCAACCCAAATCTCACCCAGGGATGGCATGGTAATGGTGTATGTCCCAGAAGGTGAATTTATCATGGGCGCTGAATACGGTAATAGCGATGAAAGACCAGTGCATACCGTGTACTTGGATGCCTATTGGATCGATCAGATGGAAGTGACCAACACGATGTACCATCAGTGTGTAGCGGCTGGTAGTTGCACCGGGGGAGATAGCTTTGGCAGTGATTTCGACGGAGATTTACAACCGGTCGTGGGGGTAGATTGGAATCAGGCTATGAATTATTGCAATTGGGCAGGCAGGGAGTTACCCACAGAAGCGCAGTGGGAAAAAGCTGCCCGGGGTGACGATGGAAGAACCTACCCGTGGGGACAAGGAGTGGACATTAATAGGGCGAATTATATATTTAATATTCGTAAAACTGTGAATGTTGGCAGTTACCCTGATGGAGCATCACCGTATGGTGTATTGGATATGGCTGGCAATGTCTGGGAATGGGTGGCAGACTGGTACGGAGAAAATTATTACGGAAATAGTCCAATAAACAATCCAACGGGACCATTTTATGGAGAATACCGCGTGTTGCGCGGTGGATCTTGGTACAATGATGCTAGGGTAATCCGCTCCACCATTCGGCTTGAGAACCTCCCAACAAATACATACTACGGTTTTGGGTTCCGGTGTGCCTTACCGCTTCCTTAGTCATGAATTACTGATTTCACACCCGCAATGCGTTCTGATATTTTGAAGCGGTGCAGCTCCTTTTTCTCCCTTAGGAGTTATGTGCTAGGGACTTTACACCATTCAATAAAACATAATAAAAAGATGAGCTTTATAGAGGTAAACAATGAATGATTTATCCGGCCAAACCATTGATCGTTATCACATCCTCGAGCAGATCGGCGAAGGGGGAATGGCGTTTGTTTACAAAGCATACGACACACGACTTGAGCGCGAAGTGGCGATCAAGCTCATCCGTAAGGAAGCTTTCCCGCCAGAATCAATTGACCGAATTTTCAAACGTTTTGAGCGAGAAGCAAAAGCACTTGCCAAATTATCCCACCCGAATATCGTCAAAGTGCACGATTATGGCGAATATGAAGGGTCCCCTTACCTGGTGATGGAATTCCAACCTGCCGGTACTCTGAAATCAATGTTAGGAAAACCACTTTCATGGGATGCGATTTCCAAATTCCTCATTCCTATCGCTAACGCTCTCGGATATGCCCACCAGCAGGGTATTCTCCACAGAGATGTAAAACCTTCAAATATTCTTATTACCCACTCAGGTGATCCAATGTTGACTGACTTTGGCATCGCCAAGATTCTTGATCTGAGCGACGGGCAGACCCTCACAGGAACCGGGCTTGGAGTAGGCACCCCGGAATATATGGCACCAGAGCAGGGACTTGGAAAGGAAGTGGATGCCCGAGCGGATATCTACTCGCTTGGGGTAGTACTTTACGAATTGGTGACGGGACAAAAACCCTATACTGCTGATACTCCGATGGCAGTTATCTTTAAGCATATGACCGATCCTCTACCCAGACCCGGAAAAATTCTACCCGGTTTATCGGAGGATATAGAGATATTACTCATGAAAACAATGGCGAAAGATCCAACAAACCGTTACCAAAACATGGCAGAGTTGTCGATAGCGATGGAGAAAGTATCCACCTCCAATATTAATTTGCGGGGAAATGATGAGATTGAGATCTTTCAAACAAAAAGGGCAGCCTTCTCTGAAAACACGAATGACGAATTCGCGACTCCTAAATTAATTGATGTATCCGTGGGACATAGAAAATCGAAAAGGATTTCCTTGAAAGCATGGGGATTGGGTATAACATTCCTAATGTTATTTGGCCTGTTATTTCTCGGATACTCCTTAATAAATGTAAAATTACAAAGTCAAGCAATTGTCACGAATAATTCAATTCAAAATCCTGATTCAGATAAAGATAAAAATAAAAATTCGATAGCAACGATCGTAATAAACACAAATATTATTATTCCAACCTCGGAAGTAGTTTCTGCTGCATTGGTTGATTCGAAAGAAGATTTTATTAATTCCGCTGTTAATGGGGTTAGCCTTGATGGTGATTCAACAATAGTCAATGGTAACTTAAAACTCAAAGGAATTAGTGGAGCATATTTTCATAATATCTTGTTTGAAGGAAAATCAATACTTATAAAGTTTAAATACTCAAAAGATACGGTTTTTTCAATCATTGCCCATAATGATCAAGAATGGGATGGTCCAATGTTTAGACGTTTCGGAATTTATGACGCAAAAGGTGCAAATCCTTTTTTCTTAGCAGTAACAAATGGAATTGATTATATTGCTGATAATTCATGGGTGACAGGAACTCTTATTCCCGAATCTGACCATTGGTATTTATTATTTCTTACAATTGGTGGAAAAGATACTCCTTTCTATTTAAAAGTTTGGGATAGTGTTGATCCGACTAAATTTATGGAGATGAGAAAGATGCTTGGAAAAGATTGGGAATCGCCGAATTGGCATTTTAGGATAGGTGTTGATTCAGGCGAAATGTTAGTTGATTATGTCGAAGAATTAAGATCAAAGTAATAGCTGAAACATTAAGTAGATTATCAAATGCAGAACCTCATAGGCCAAACGATAGACCGCTACCATATCCTTGAGCAGATCGGCGAAGGAGGTATGGCGGTTGTCTATAAGGCTTATGATACTCGACTGGAAACAGATGTAGCCATCAAGATCCTAAGAAAAGATGAGTTCACACCGGCCAGCCTGGGTAAGGTTCTGAAACGTTTCGAGCGGGAAGCCAAAGCACTCGCCCGTCTTACCCATCCCAACCTGGTCAAAGTCATTGATTACGGGGATTATGAAGGCATGCCCTTCCTGGTCATGCCCTATCTGCCGGGTGGTACTCTCAAACAACTGATGGGTAAGCCTATTCCTTTCGACGAAGCTATACAACTTATCCTGCCCATCGCCAATGCCCTTGGGTATGCTCACCAGCAGGGTATCCTCCATCGGGATATCAAACCTTCCAATATCCTGATCACAGAAAATGGGGAACCCATGCTTTCCGATTTCGGCATCGCCAAGATCCTGGAGGAAGATTCTGCTCTAACCATGACCGGGACTGGCGTCGGTATTGGGACACCGGAGTATATGGCACCGGAACAGGGTCTCGGAAAAAACGTGGATGCCAGGGCGGATATCTATTCGTTGGGTGTGGTGCTGTACGAATTGGTGACAGGCAGAAAACCCTATAGCGCTGATACTCCGATGGCCGTCATCATCAAGCATATTTCCGATCCACTCCCCAATCCTCGGGGAATACAACCAGGCTTACCAGCAGACATTGAGGAACTGATCGTGAAAGCCCTGGCAAAGGAACCTGCCAATCGTTACCAGAGTATGTATGAAATGACGAAAGCAATGAAAAAGATCCTCATCCGGTCCGGGGAAAATATCTCGCAATTATCAGTGGGTACGCAGGAAAGGAGTAAGGTCGGAACATCGGATAATACAATCAACGAAGAGTTTATCACAACACAGAAACGGGAAGGATTCCTCAAGCAAAAATGGGCATCATCCGTTAAGTGGTACTGGATGCTTGGAGGGGTAACTTTGGTTTTACTCATGGTCGGAGTATGTATCTTGATGGGCAAAATGATTTCCGGACTCATTCTGGAGCGTGTAAACCTTACACATACTCAAGTGACCCCCAAAGCTGATGAAATGCTCATGGAGACTGTTGATGTATCAGCTCAGCAGACTATAGATTCCCCCATGGTAACATCCACCACAGTGGGTAGCGATATTCCTAATCCCACCTGTAAAATTGCATTTGCCTCATATCAAGGAAGCAATACCCAAATATATATAATGAATGCAGATGGGACCGATCAACAACAATTAACCGAGTCCGATTCGATTAATTCTTTTCCTGTCTGGTCACCCGACGGTAGGAAGATCCTATTTGTCTCTGATAGATCTGGTAACTCCGAAATCTACGTAATGAATGCTGATGGGAGCGATCTACAACAATTAACAAAGAATGATTTTGATGATTGGGATCCTGACTGGTCACCAGATGGTAGCAAAATCTTATATGGTTCCGAACAAGATGGCTCTATCGGTATTTATGTAATGAATGCCGATGGAAGTGATCCACAAAGATTAGGAATGTTCTATGAAGAGGGTGTTTGGGGTCCTGTATGGTCCCCCGACGGAAGCCAGATTCTATTTGTAACTAAAACTGATGGTAATAATGAAATTCTGATGATGAATGCCGATGGGAGCGATCAACAACAATTTACCAAAAATAATAATGCTGATTGGGATCCTGACTGGTCACCTGATGGTAGGAAGATTATATTTACATCCGATCTCGATGGCAATTACCAAATCTATATGATGAATTCAGATTTGAGTAACATCGTTCGGATAACTAACAATGATCATAATAATTTAGATCCTGATTGGTCCCCCGATGGAAGCAAGATCCTTTTTCGATCAGATTTAGATGGTGATGATGATATCTATGTGATTGATGTGGATGGCACTAACTTACAACAATTGTCAAAGAATGATACTTGGGATTCTTATCCAGATTGGTCACCTCTGTGTCATGGAATGGTCACTGAAGAACTCGACGCATCGCCAAAGGCGCAGATCGAACAGGATGTAGAGACTCGAATCTTTGTACATACAGAGGAAAGAAGTGATATCAGTAATCCCACCTGCCAAATTATTTTTCATTCAAATATGGGTAGTTTATATGATCTATATTCTATGAATATGGATGGCACCGGGATTAAACAACTAACAATAACGGGGGGGTTATTTCCTGCTTTATCCCCTGATGGAAGTAAGATTGCTTTCGTAAATGAAGGTAATAATTATAATCAACATATTTTTGTGATATCAGCAGATGGAACCGAGTTAGTACAATTAACGAAAGACGACACACAATCTAGTGCACCTGACTGGTCACCTGATGGGAGTAAAATTCTATTTACTAGAAATATCATGGGATATGATGAAATATTTTTTATGAATTCTGATGGAAGCTATCCTCAAAGATTGACAAATAATCAAGCTTCAGATTTGTTCCCAACTTGGTCGCCTGATGGAAGTAAGATTCTGTTTATATCCGATCTCGATGGCGATTACGAAATCTATGTAATGAATTCTGATGGGAGCAATCTCAAACAATTAACCAAAAATAATGTTGTGGATTGGAGCCCTGACTGGTCAGCTGATGGCAGTAAGATTGCTTTTGAATCTTTCGACAAAAGTGATGACGAAATCTATGTGATGAATGCCGATGGGCGCGATCCTCAACGATTAACAAATAATGACGCAGATGAAGAGGATCCTACTTGGTCACCTGAGGGCAGCAAGATTTTATTTACATCCAATCGTGACGGGAATTATGAAATTTATGTAATGAATGCAGATGGAAGTGATCCTCAAAGATTGACAACAAATACTGCTTGGGACGAAGCACCTACCTGGTCACGAACGTGTCAATGGTAATTAGAAAAAAGGAACAAAACCGTATTAATAATATCAGCAAGAATAAAGTTTAATGAATATTTTATGCAAAATCTCACTGGCCAAACCATAGACCGCTACCACATCCTTGAGCAGATTGGCGAAGGAGGAATGGCGGTCGTGTACAAAGCCTACGATACCCGCCTGGAATCGGAAGTTGCCATCAAGATCCTGCGGAAAGATGAGTTCACCCCAGCCAGCCTCGGTAAAGTTCTGAAACGTTTCGAAAGGGAAGCCAAAGCACTCGCCCGTCTTACCCATCCCAACCTGGTCAAAGTCATTGATTACGGGGATTATGAAGGCATGCCCTTCCTGGTCATGCCCTATCTGCCGGGTGGTACTCTCAAACAACTGATGGGTAAGCCTATTCCTTTCGACGAAGCTATACAACTTATCCTGCCCATCGCCAATGCCCTTGGGTATGCTCACCAGCAGGGTATCCTCCATCGGGATATCAAACCTTCCAATATCCTGATCACAGAAAATGGGGAACCCATGCTTTCCGATTTCGGCATCGCCAAGATCCTGGAGGAAGATTCTGCTCTAACCATGACCGGGACTGGCGTCGGTATTGGGACACCGGAGTATATGGCACCGGAACAGGGTCTCGGAAAAAACGTGGATGCCAGGGCGGATATCTATTCGTTGGGTGTGGTGCTGTACGAATTGGTGACAGGCAGAAAACCCTATAGCGCTGATACTCCGATGGCCGTCATCATCAAGCATATTTCCGATCCACTCCCCAATCCTCGGGGAATACAACCAGGCTTACCAGCAGACATTGAGGAACTGATCGTGAAAGCCCTGGCAAAGGAACCTGCCAATCGTTACCAGAGTATGTATGAAATGACGAAAGCAATGAAAAAGATCCTCATCCGGTCCGGGGAAAATATCTCGCAATTATCAGTGGGTACGCAGGAAAGGAGTAAGGTCGGAACATCGGATAATACAATCAACGAAGAGTTTATCACAACACAGAAACGGGAAGGATTCCTCAAGCAAAAATGGGCATCATCCGTTAAGTGGTACTGGATGCTTGGAGGGGTAACTTTGGTTTTACTCATGGTCGGAGTATGTATCTTGATGGGCAAAATGATTTCCGGACTCATTCTGGAGCGTGTAAACCTTACACATACTCAAGTGACCCCCAAAGCTGATGAAATGCTCATGGAGACTGTTGATGTATCAGCTCAGCAGACTATAGATTCCCCCATGGTAACATCCACCACAGTGGGTAGCGATATTCCTAATCCCACCTGTAAAATAGTTTTTGTGTCCAGTGGGGGCGGTGAATCCCAAATATATACAATGAATGCAGATGGGAGTGATCAACAACAATTAACCAAAGTTGGTTTGAGCAATATTGATCCTAACTGGTCACCCGACGGTAGGAAGATCCTATTTGTCTCTGATAAATCTGGTGATAACGAAATCTATGTAATGAATGCTGATGGAAGCAATCCACAGCAATTAACAAAGAATGATTTTGATGATTGGGAACCCGTTTGGTCCCCTGACGGAAGCAAAATTTTATATATTTCCAAGCAAGATGGCGCTAGCGGTATTTATGTAATGAATGCCGACGGAAGTGATCCACAAAGATTAGGAATGTTCTATAAAGAGGGTATTTGGGGTCCTGTATGGTCACCCGACGGAAGCCAGATTCTATTTGTATCTAAAATTGATGGCAATTCTGAAATTCTGATGATGAATGCCGACGGGAGCGATCAACAACAATTAACAAAAAATGATTTTACTGATTGGAACCCTGACTGGTCACCTGATGGAAGAAGAATCCTATTCACTAAATCAGAAAATAATAATTTTGAAATTAATGTAATGAATACTGATGGGAGCGATATTCAGAAACTAACTAATGATGGAATGCAAGCAATTGATCCTGATTGGTCTCCCGATGGTAGTAAAATTTTATTTGTATTAATCCGAGATGGTGGTAATGGTATCTACACGATGAACACAAGTGGTGAAGAGATTCAATTAATACTAAGCGAAGATGAAATGTGGGTCAAGAATCCTACATGGTCACCTGATGGAACTAAGATCCTTTTTATCGCTAACAAAGGAGGTGGAGGCATCCATATAATACGTAATGATGGAAGTAATTATCAGCGACTGACTACTGGTCAAGGTTGGGATGCAGAATATTCATGGTCACCGGTTTGTCGATAATATTAGATAATTGGGAGAATAGCAGCAATTAAATAAAGTTAATATCTATTAAATATATAATTAATTGCAGATATTTTGCAAAATCTCACTGGCCAAACCATTTACCGCTACCACATCCTTGAGCAGCTATGCCAGGAGGGAATGGCGGTTGTCTATATAACTTCCCTTACTAGCGAAAAAATATACAATTAAACATACAGACGATCAAAATTATTATCATTCTTTTCTCAACATTATTTTTAACAGGTGGAAAATGCAATCATTGATCGGACAAAATATTGAACGCTACCATATCCTCGAGCAGATCGGTGAAGGGGGAATGGCTGTTGTGTACAAGGCTTTAGATTCCAGGCTTGAGTGTAACGTTGCAATTAAGATCATCCGGATAGACAACCTGAATGAAGAAGTGGCAAAGAGAGCATTGAACAGGTTCAAGAATGAAGCGAAAATTCTGGCTAGATTGACCCACCCCAATATTGTAAAAGTTACAGATTATGGTATTTACAAAGGGAATCCATATCTGGTTATGGAATATATTCCCGGAGGCACTCTAAAAGAAAAAATGGCATTAAAACCATTTCTCCCTGCTGAAGCAGTAAAAATATTGAATCCAATCGCACAAGCGCTCTCCTACGCGCATGAGCAAGGTGTGATACACCGGGATATTAAACCTTCCAACATACTAATAACTGAATCCGGTGAGCCGATGATAACCGATTTTGGGGTGGCCAAAGTTTTCGATAACGAACTCACCCAGGACGTAACTGCTGTTGGTATTGGGATAGGCACTCCTGCATATATGTCCCCTGAACAGGGTTTGGGTCAGAAAATTGATAAACGTTCAGATATCTATTCTCTGGGTGTTGTATTCTACGAATTGATCTCCGGAAAACAACCCTATCAGGCAGATACACCTCTTGCAGTTGTATTGAAAAAGATCAACGACCCTCTACCAAGCATTAAGTCAAATGTACCCGATATAAGTGATGCAGTTGAGGCAGTAATAATCAAAGCTTTATCAAAAGAACCTGACTCAAGATACGCAAATTGTAAAGAATTGGTTTCCGCTATGGAACGGATAGTAGCTGAACCGATTAGTATTAAAAAAGAAAAAGCGAGTTGGATTTTATATCCAGCCATTATTGTTGGTATTCTAGTCTTAGTATTTATTTACGTGAGAATGGCAAAGCCATCGAACATAAGTAATATTAATACCGATCAACCAATCTCAACCACAACAGTCCAGTCAATAGAAATAGCTTCTAACATAATCGTTGAAGACGATTTTAATGATAAGGATTATGACGGATCTATCAATAATGGAAAATGGATTATTGTTGACAATGGAGGAGAAATTAAACAACAAAATGGAATGCTCATTTTTACTCATAATGCATCTCCTAATACAACAATTCAATTACAATCGATAGATTTTACAAAACAAACAATCACTCGACCAACGTATTTTTCTCTAAAGTATAAAGTCATCGTTCCACAAAGTGGGCATGCTTTTGTTTTCATCCAATCAGAGGATAATAGTGATTTTAGGTACGAGTGTGCACTTGGCTATGGAAGCACTAAAGCTTTTCATTCCTGTTACTACATTGAAAACAATCAGCAGCTTAATGCATTTCCGGAAGAAGTGGATTTTGCTGAATGGCATGAAATTCGTATAGAGGTTTATCCTCCGTCTATGAAAGGGGTTTTTTATAGAGATGGGATGAAAATTGGTGAGTTTGTACCTAAAAATTCAGATATTCTTAATCAGAAAATTTTTCGATTTACTTTCGGTTTAGCCGGTGCAGATAAACCAGAAAATATGGTTGCCTTCTTTGATGATGTTAAAATTGGAAACATAGAATCTTCTCCAAATCCTCCTAACCCAACCCAAACACCAGCTCTGAATACTGGTAGTAGTAGTACAAATACAACGAGCGAGGAAGCTTTAGTGATCGAAGATTTTAATGATTCGAAAATCGACATGGTTGGATTCGACCAGGATACAGGTAAGTGGGTAATCACTAGTGATGAAACCGGGAATAAGGTCTTCCAGGTTGATAACAGAAATGGTATAAACGCAGCTGGGTTTGCTATAGGAGAGGATGCTTGGAGGAATTATTCTGTCGAATACAAGCTCCGGATTATTGATCCTTCCGCAGGACTTGGCGTTCAAGTTCGAATCAATGAAAAAAATGCTGACATAATTGTTGTGTCACCGAATGAATTGTATCTTGCCTTTCCTGATATATCTGAATGGACACGTGTTGTTACGAAATTTCCATCACTAAGCGTAAATGCATGGCATAATTTGAAAATTATCGTAGTAGATAATTCAATCAAGTTATTTATTGATGCCATACTCTGGGTTGACGAAAAGAGCAATTCTGAGAATGGATGGGTCATGTTCTTTGCAGATCCGGGTTTGTTTGCCCAGATTGATGATATCAAAGTAATGGAAATGAAGTCGGAACAAAATAACGTCCATCCAAAGGTACAAATACTGATCGATCAATCTCATCAGAGTTTTACTGCAGATCCAGATAAAGCTGCACAAGAACAAAAAATCAATCCAGATGCTATAAACATTGTTCCCATGTACCAAGGACTATCTGACCATTATTCGGTTGGATTATTCACAGACCCAACTTATACCAAAGACAAAATATCGAATTCACAAATTTTATTGTTTCCAAATACAAATGGCTTGTTTCTAACTTCAGAATTTAATACTCTAGTAGATTATCTTAATGAAGGAAACGGTATTTTGATAACCGGTTATTCGAGTAGTTTGCTTGCATTAATCAGAGAATTGGGTATTCAAGCAGAGTTTATAGGTAAGCCATTAGGAGAAAATAACCATTTGGGCTGGGGACCTTGGGGTTTTAATACCACGGTAGATTCTTCAGATCAATTATTAAGCGGAATTGAAACAGTAACGATAAATGCCGCATCGGCATTAAGTGTTCCAAACAGTCAAATGGTTGTTTTATATTCTAGCGATAATTCCTGGGTTGATGAGAACGAGAACCAAATTAAAGATACGTCTGAAACAACTGGTTCATTCCCACTAATCATAAAAGCTGAAATTGGTGAAGGACGAATAATTATTATGCCTGCAGAGAATGTTTGGGGCGGATTTTATATTGATAATATGAAGCTCATTGATAATATGATCCAGTGGTTATTGCAATAACCCATATTTAGTTTTAGGGTTTTTTATGAAAAGTATAATTGGTTTAAACATAGACCGCTACCACATCCTTGAGCAGATCGGTGAAGGAGGAATGGCAATTGTCTACAAAGCATTTGATCCTGTGCTTGAACGTTATGTAGCAATAAAGGTTTTAAGATCAGTACTTCTCACCTCAAAGACAATATCCGAAAGGTTCAATCGAGAAGGAAAAGCGTTAGCTAGTCTCTCACATCCAAACATAATTCAAATACTTGATTTCGGTACTTACGAAGGAGTGCCTTATTTTGTTATGGAGTTTGTGGAGGGTGGAAATCTAAAACAAAAACTTATTGGACCAATGACAATACATGACGCTCTTCAGATTATTCTTCCATTAACAGAAGCCCTTCAAGCCGCACATGACAAAGGAATAATCCATAGAGATATTAAGCCATCAAATATACTTATTACGAATGATGGCAAACCAATGATGTCTGATTTTGGGATAGCAAAGATATTAGAGAATGACGCTACACAGGAGCTTACATCAACTGGTGTAGGTGTTGGCACTCCAGAATATATGGCACCTGAACAGGGGTTGGGAAAAGAAGTAGATCAACGCGCAGATATTTATAGTCTTGGTGTTGTTTTATTTGAATTACTGACTGGTAAAAAACCATACCAGGCAGACACTCCATTAGCAGTTTTATATATGCAGGTGAATGATCCTTTACCAAGACCTAGCACTATTAATCCTAATATTTCAACGAAAATTGAAAAAATCCTTTTCAAGGCAATGGCAAAGGATCCGAAATATCGTTATCCAAGTATGAAAGCTTTTGCGGAAGCATTAAAACAACTCGAGACAAATGATAAAAGTCAACAAAATAGAAGCAAAATTATTTTTGTGGTTGGAATTTTATTAATAATAGTAATAATATTTCTTATTTCTTATTATAAGAACAATATTGTTCAAATAAAAATGGATAGCGAACCATACTTAGTCAGTGATTACACAAAAACCAGTATTCCAACAAAATTAAGACTATCAACGAGCACAATAGAGAATACAAAAACCAGTATTATTACAAAAACGGCGACAAAGATAATCACTCCATCATATTCTGATGCAGAGTGGGATGTAATTAATCATAAAGAATATTATTCGATAAAAACTGAATTTGACCGGAAAATAGTGAATTGGATTCAAATAAATCTGTATTTTGATGGAGGTAGACTTAATCCTTCTAATGGATCCTCTATAATTGGAGAGAATAGGAAATTAAAAGAACGTTTATTTATGATCCACTTAATTCAAGATTATGATAATCAAGGTCTATTAATAAATGGTCCGGAAGGATCTGGTTTGAAGAATCGGAAAGCAGAAAACAATTTTGATTCTCCCCAAGCTACATACTTCATACGAGATGGATCAAATCCCACTATATTTCCGGGAATATATAGTGGAAAAATCAGTAATTTATTATTCGATTTTGAAGTCCTCAGCATACCGAGTCGCTATCTCATATTATCACCAGAGTTCAATATTGATTCGGATGGTAAAGTAATTTCGATTGAAACTTCCTGGTTCAGCATAATAAAAGGAGAAATCCATCCAATTTCCCCTGAAGTTGCTGCAACATTTGTACAGATGTATTCATATGAAATCTATGGAACTGGACAATCATGTGCTGAAGGATATCCAAATAAAGGTGAATTACTCCGACTAGATGGTAAATTACCAGATGTAAGTATTAAAGTTACATGTCCAATAAAATATAAAGATGTAAAAAGCATTATGGGTGCTTATGGAGCCATTGATGGTGGGTATTATATTTATACGTTCAACAAGTAGTTATTCTTATATAAATATTTTTTGATATACAAAAAGAAAACATTTAAGTAAATACATAGATCTCTAGAATCTTCTTGAGCAGTTAAACCAATTTGGATTTGTATTTGTCTATCATACAAATGACACCCGTTTGGTATTGGATATAACTTTCAAAGATTTATGCTAGGCGTTGTTTGCCATTCAATTATTAATAAGGTTCAGATACAATCGAAATTTTGAGTAGTGACGATAAGTTATCCGTTATTTATCGATTACGAGAGAGTACGATGATCACATTTCCATTAACAATGTCAATAATTGATACGTGATCTTGTCCTCCTCAGATATTCTTAAGGTGTCACTTCCAGGCCTCCTCCAATTCATGTAGTTTCTGTAGAAACTCTGGCAGCCTATCCACCACCTCGAGGGGTTCAACAACTGGTGGAAGTGCGGTGATATTACAGAATTTCAACAGATCTTCATAGGTACCATTATAATAATCCAGATCCACCCCGTCATACGGAATACCAGTGATCTTTCCTGCTTCCGAGTATTGCCAGAATGTCCATGTTTTCCATGATTTGGGTACTGCCGGTTTTGTCACTCCATAATTTGCCACCCAAAGCGGGTAATTACTCGACCAGGCCGGATAATTCGTGAAGCTCCAATAATAGGCTGAGGTGTAGATCATCGGTTTGCGACCCGTCTCACCTTCAACCGTGTCCAGGAATAGCTTGATGGCACTCTGATAATTTTTCCAGCCATATACAATTACATCCTCTTCAATATCCACCGTCGGTGGAAGATCCATTGGCATACCTTTGATCGCATTCAGGAATACCTTTGCTTGCTGTAAAGAGTCCCGTCCACTCCTGTAAAAGTGATAACTGCCAACCAATAACCCGGCTGCTTTTGCTGCTTGGATATCCTTTTTATAATCCGGGTCGAGTAAATACTCCGTAGCTTTGCAGCACACATACCTATAGCCCTGGGAAAGTACCTTATCCCAGTAAATGTCGCTCTCCCAGTGGCTTGTGTCAATTCCATCAAGCATCTTTTACCTCCTACCCATATGTAAGATATTCCTATGTTTACTATTCTTTTTCATGAGGTTCATGTTCAATAATATTCATCACTTCGTAAAAATTTGTTTCAATTATTTCCTTTGCCATTGATATGGCCATCGAAATAATTTCTTTTCGCTCACAATTATTTACTAAGAGGTCCATCTTCCTAACCTCCATATAGTTTTCTCCTTTTCGTTCCGAATAGCACCATACAATAACGTGATAATGGTTCATCTTCTCTCCTTATAGAATGCCGGGGTTTTGAAATATGATCGCCGAATACCTTGGTGTGAAAGTAGGTGGTGTTCCTCCACCTCGAAATTGGATATAAGCCACTTCGGAATACTCCGGTAATTGATCTGCGGTCGAACTTAAGGCATCAAACGTAATAGTATAGGCAGTACATGTTGGTGATACTGTACCAACACTAATTACATGGGTATGAGATAAATTTGCTCCTCTCTGACCTGTACCTTGCACTACAGCTCCGGAAGAACCAGCTGGTCCTGTGGTACTACCTATATGATTATGCCCGGTGTGCGTATGTGTATGGGTGCTCGGTGAGTGTGTATGAACTGAAGTGTTTCCACCGGTATCCCCTATAGAAGTTGTCGTTCCTTTTATAAACTTACCCGTCAAGTCAGGGGTACTATTTGTTCCATCACACAATACCCAATCAGCTGGAATGTTAACTAAAAGACCGATCCAAATAGCTATCAATCCATATTCTAAAGAATCCACGCCTGAAGTATTCTCGATATAAGCGATCGTGATGTATGGTGGCTCTAAAGAACTCGTTCCAATAAATACACTATCGTTTGATGAGCTATCTGTATTCCCACCAGTCGTATAAGCATGGTTGTGTGTTTTCATAAGAGATCTCGTAGGAGAACCACCACCACCGGTAGAACCAGATGTTGAAGCTACATTTCCAGTATGGGTATGAGTTGGGAATGTATGGTTATGAGTGGTATTAGTATGAGTATGGGTGTTTGCCCCTCCTATATTTCCACCACCTAAACCCGAATCTGCGATCTTTATATATCTAGCACTCATGTCAGTAGTGCCGCCACTTCCATCACACAATGACCATCCTGCAGGAGGAACTAGATCATCGAACAATAGCATACAGCCATCCGGGAAACCAGACGCTCCAATTGCTTTTATGGCGATCGCTGTGAGATACGCAGGATCATTACTTGCCGTATTTAGGGTTACCGTAGAATTATCATTATTACTGTTGAAGTTTGATGAAGTTCCTGCGTTGTGCCCATGCGAACCGGTAACTGTTCCAGATGACGCTGTAACAAGATTAGGGTTATAAGCCACACCACTCACTTGATGTGTATGACCTGACGCATGGTTGTGCGCTGGAGATGTATGGGTATGAGATGCTGTTCCGCCAGTACCCCCTGGATCTGTTGCATTATCCGCTATTCCTTTTAAGTGCTTCTTGTCCAGGGTGGTTTCTCTACTCCATCCAGCAGGAATAGAAGCCACACTACCAGGCCACAGACAAATAATATCAGCATCCATTATATTCTTCCAAAGTACATGGTTACACCTAAAAGCCTTGCGTCCCCTGCAAGAGTATCCGCACCTTCGTCCACTTTTCTGGCAATATTAATGACTACAAAATCACCAGCCACCGGAGACCCTGCAAATGTCATTGCGTCTGTTGCTTCTGAAATGTGCAACTGTAAGGCAGTAGCTGTATTTGCATCAGCTTTCATTTTTTCGGTTCCAAACGTCTGGTCTATAGTTTCGTCATTCCCTATAGCTCTCCCTTTTACTCCCCAAACAACGCTATTGGTAGATGTGCTGTCGGCTGTCCAATGGAATTTGAATGTTACATTCCCTGCATCCCAATCAGAAGGCATAGCAAATGCGGCTTGAGCGTTTTCTTCCGTCGTGTCATCAAAGTCAAGCATATAAATATTGAGCTTGTTAGCTGCTGATTCTGCTTTGGTATTAGCCGAACATCCGTCTGTGGTGGTTGGGTACATCCCCGATGATGTAAGAAATACATTCCCCATAGAGGATGTTGCTGATTGTAAAACATCAGGTTCGAAGTAGATGGTATTAGGGTCAATGGCGACACCGATCCTGATCACTTTAATCCCTACACCTGTAGGTTTCGTTTCCGTCATTGTATTTGTTGAAGAACCTGCTGAAGATAAATAGATAGGTGCTCCGACTGTCCAGTTCCATGCTGTATTCCTCAACAAACTTCCATGATGGGCATACCATACTTGTCCAGCAGCAGGAGTTGAACCTGGTTCAACATTCGCGACAAGTACGCCTTCTGCGGCTGATTTATCCGCATCAGCTATTTGCGCTTCCCCGGAACCATTGATAAAACAAATATCTCCATATTCCTGGTCACAGGAAGCAACAAATTCTTCCCTAAACCCACATAAACCTTTGTCGTCCAGAATTGTTCCTGCTTGTTGCTCAAAGTGTAGATCTCCATCTGTTCCAATAAATCCTTGCGTATCATCCTTGAATAAAAGAATATGGGGACCCGCTTCAAAAGGTACTGCTATTTCAACTGCCCCCAATGTTAATTGGGAGAATGTTCCTTCTCCTGTAAAATGAGACGCTACTATGGTTAGGTTGCTATTGAAGGTTGCTTTACATTGCGATCTGAGTTCCAGAAAATTGCCAAATCCAGATACGTTTTGTCTGGAATACAAACCGTGTATATTCATTGCGCCATCAGTAAATGTCAAGGCATTTATTTCCGTAAAATCATCATCCGTAGTAGTTTCTATGGTTATTCCATTTTCATCAACAACTACAGCGCCTCCACCGCCGTAAAACTTCCCATTCGCAGAATTGCCTCCGAATTGGAGAACGTCATTATTTACACCTACTAAGTTCCATTCCTCATTGTTGTATTGCATTGGTGGATAAGACATCCTCATACCTGAAAACCCATCCCCCGGCTCACCCTCGCCCGTTCTGAATTCCCCGGATGTTTGTACACCCATATCGTCTGTAACTTCATCCAGAGAATCAAAAACTAACCCGCGATTCTCAAGCTGTTTCAATCGGGATTCAAGGTCTCTTATTTTGTTTGCCAGGTTATTTGGGTCCAGATTTTCCAGGTAGTCGGTCATAATTCACCTTCAAAGCTCACAGCTACTGTATTGCTGGATTCGGTGTAAAACATGCTGGTGATCCTTCCGATCCCTTTCCATCCTTGCTTTCCTCCTGGTAGGATCGCTTTCGTCGCTCTCAAGTTCACTCTGTTACCTATGCGCAATCCGCTGAATGTATTTTGACGATCCAACACATTTACTGTGAGCTTAATATTCGGGTTTCCAGCATCAGTCCGGTAGATATATGCAGCAGTATCCAGAGCTGTTTGATTCAGGATCCCGGTAAAGGTTTTAACAATATTTCGCAATCCGTACTTCCCGATCGATACACTATCTTCCAACGGAGCCGTTCTTTTCCGGCTGGTAAAGGTGCTTTCATCGCTCATCCCGAAGACCCGATTCCAGATCTCACCGTCAACGCTTACTTCAGACATCTGCATATTTCCATTCTGGCCGTCCGAAAGCACCAGCGGATCGTCGTATCCTACTGCCTTACTCATATCCAGGTATGCGATCACCCGCCGATCGGTGTCACGTTCCACCCGAAACACCATTTCATACCCAGTTCTTGTCACCAGGTCTTTCAGCATTTCCCAGTAGGTTTTGACCTCAAACTTCTCATCCCGTTCAAAATCGTTGGCATCGATGAGACCGGTTCTTACCCGCAGATCACCCAGTTGATTGGCTAATTCGATGATCTTTGCAGCCACTCCGCCGGTCGTTCCTCGAAGGATCAACGGGGCTTCAGGAGACCGTAAATGAAGTAGATACGAAATATCGTAAACCGTCAGCTGCACCGGTGATGTTGCTTTCCAGGGAGTATCTAACACCCCCGCCCAGGTTGGCAGGTCCGGATGCTCGACATACACAATGTTCCCGAACTGCAGCCAGGGATGCAATGCCTCAGCATTGCTCAAGCTGATCGTGGCTTCTCCACCGCCGTTGATCGACCATCCGCGGTTGCAGATCCCATGGACTTCCCCGAGGCTGTTACCGTTCTGATCAAATACCAATATCCTGCTCATCGCCTGCGCTCCTGCCACCTCAACACCACATCCAATGTCCCCACATCGTTCCCGGCGATCTTGATCGTATTTGTACCTGGACATAATCGCAGCCATATATCCCGGCTATCATCATTCAGAGACATGGCCGCATGAGCGTTCACTAACCCGTATGTGACCGTGAAATCTTCGGAATCCACATCCATCGCCACATTTAACAGCATCGGGTACACCATTTGCAAAGCGTCCCCGGTCGTTTCATTGGTGACAGTCACATCCAGCAAGTAATTGCTCTTTTCGCTGAGGAACGTTCCGGTAGGTAGATTAGCGGAAACAAAATCAACACTAACAGTCAGGATCTCTGCCATGTTCTGAACAGCAGCCACTGCCGGGATTGTCCCCGCCAGAACAAATCGAACATTGGCCATGTTCGGAGTGATCGCCTGGTTGGTTTTGGTCACTGTTTCCCAAGTTGCTGCCGATGTCGGAGTGAGCTCACTCCAAACCTTCACCCATGTGATCTGGTTGATGCTGCGGTCCAATCGGAAAGCTTCGATCGCTGCCCATTGAGGATGGGAACGGTATTTCCTGCCTGTGGCAGAAACACTGCTGATCAGGCCAGGGCAGCTCATAAGCCAGGATGCCGTAACAGTATCCGCGGTGATCTTGCCCGCCTTCAACCAGCTCGCGATCCGCATTCCCATCGCTGGATCTCCGCTTTCAGCATTTCCTTTGATAGGGTAATTCGCCGATTCCGTTCCCACTTTGGTAATGATCGGTTTCCACGCCCCGGGTCTGGTCGGTTTGGAAGCATCATAAAATCCGGTTATAGCCGTATAAACCCAGCTCGCATTTGTGGAAGTTGCCAGGTCGAAGATGGGTTTCTCGTTGTCGAAATTTACGTCATTCAAGGCTGGTGCCACAGCCACAGAATTCCCATACAGTAAATGGATCACATGCTGGATATATCGGAAAGCATCAGTTTTCGCATGAGCTTGTAAAGTCGTGCTATAAGCTCCCCTTTTTACTCCGGAGAATTTAACTACGGTTGTGCCATAGACCCACCCGGAATATTCGAACCACTCGCTCCCGTGGTAAACGATCCCTTTCTGCGGCAATTTGCTCATGGC
The DNA here is from genome assembly GCA_964387025.1 of uncultured Leptolinea sp. Lineage (GTDB taxonomy): Bacteria > Chloroflexota > Anaerolineae > Anaerolineales > Anaerolineaceae > PNON01. Next base: position 290,029 of record CAYLUZ010000002.1, read on the forward strand.
AGCCATGTTGTTGGCAGTCACCTCGAAATACAGTTCAGTGATCGCTCCTGAGGATGCCACCGGTGTAAGAAGAGTCAATGATTGCCCGGCGATCAAATCCAGATTCACCCAGATCTTGGTCGCAGATGTATTTGGAGCGGCCAGCCAGCGCCTGGTGATCACACCATCTACCACCACCGCCAGATCGTCGCAGTCCGCCTGGCATTTTCCAGCCGAAACGAGGGCAGCAGTATCCATTGAAATGCACCAGGGACGTTTTCCGTAAGCATAAACAAGGGGGTTCACCAGCTGGTACAGTTTCTGAAATGCCCAACCGTTGGCAGGTAATCCGGTGGCGGTCAATGAAAGGGAAAGCCGTGTCTCTGAGTATCCTCCCACGGTGATCGCTTTTTCGTCTCCGCTGGCTGTGATCGCCCAGGCATCTGTGACTTCATCTACAGAGATCCAGCAGTTCAAACCGGTTTGGAAAATGACCGTGTATAGATTCCCATAAGTTGCATCAGGAACGATGGATTGCACACTGCACTCTATCTGGTAATCCCGCATTTCATCGTTGAATGTGGCCAATAGAATTCCACTGGTGCCCGGCTTCAACGCCTCGCGCAGCTGAGCGGAAAGTGCAGGTTCATTCGTCCGATCCAGGATCTTCACTCTTACAGGGATAGATCTCACACCCAGGGTAAATGCGCCTGAATCTATGATCTCCGCATTGGCCTGCTCGATGAATACCGGTGTCGCTTCAGAGTGGGACCTCATCGCAGTTCCAAAAGCATTGTAGCTGCTATTTGCCAGGTTGTAACCGTTGAAACTCTTAATATTGATCAGCATATTTCACCTGTCATCTTCTCCCCAAAATAATCCAACCGACAGGAGGATATTTGGGGGAGGTAGGAAGGGGTTACCATCTTTTCGCCTTGATCGCCTGCCCCATACTCTGCCCCTGGCCACCTGCTATGGTCACCGGTCCGTAGAATGTAAACCGCTGGCTGTTATCGGTGTTCCCCAGGGATCCCACTCCTGAAAAGCTCGGCTGTAAATCAAACCCGCCACCTACTAAACCATTGATCTGCCGTTGTACATTGGCCAGCTCCTTAGTGAACCCGATTCCAAGCCCAGCCGCCATATTCAACCCGATTCCAGCAAATACGGTCGAAGGTGATGCAATACCCAATAGTTTTTTGATGAAAGAAACCATGCTGTTGAAACCGGCTAAAACATTGGCTTTGAAGGCATTCCACTGAGCCATAAACCCGCTGGATATTCCATCCACCAGGCTCTTACCGATGGCTGCCCAGTTGGTAGTCCTGAAAATGTTGATGATATTACTGATCGCTTGGGCGATCGCTTTGATCAATAAAGGTACATTTTGAACGATCCCGAAGGCCAAAGTGGTGATCAATTGCACCGCTGCGGTCAGGATCATCGGCAACAATGTGATAATTCCCTGGACCAAAGCGGATATGATTCCCGGAAGGGCATTGATCAGCACCGGCAAAGCCTCTACCATACCCTGAGCCAGCGCAAAGATCAGTTTGAGAGCTGCTTCGATCAGCATGGGTAGATTCTGCAGCAATGTCATAACGATGGTGACCACCGCCTGGACGATCGCCGGTATCAGCTCGGGTGTTGTCGTGGCAATTCCATTGGCCAGAGCGATCACAATTTGAATTGCCGCATTCAACAAAATGGGGATATTGGTCAGTATGAACTTCACCAGCATCATCAGCATCTTGATCACCGCGGGAATAAGCACTGGATTGTTGCTCATGATTCCACTGATCAATCCCTGGATGATTCCCAGCCCCCCCTGCAGCATATCCGGAGCATTGGATAAAGCATCGGTAATAACGGAAGTGATCAGCCCAGCGATTCCACCGGCTGCGGCTCCAATATCTCCATTGGATCTTTTAACAATGCTTACTAATTGGCCAAGATACCCCTGGGCTTTCCCGGCCAATCCCTGAAAAGCAGGAAGGAAGGAAGAAGCCAAAGTTCCTACTGTTCCCATCAGACCATCTTTTAAACTATCGATCGTGTCATTGAGATCAGCCATTCCCTGCACCGTCTCGGTTTTCATCACCGCTCCGGAGGCGTGTGCTTCTTCTGTGAGCTTTGCCAATTGTTCTGACCCGGCCTTGATCAATGGATTCAGCTCCTGGGCACTTTTCCCCAAAATGGACATTGCTGCAGCATCTCGCTCGGTCTCATTCGGCATGGTGCCCAGCTTATCGATCAGCTCAGCAAATACTTCCTGGCTGGGTCGTAATTGACCGGTTGAATCTGTAACCGATATCCCCAATTGCTTGAAAGCATCCGCGGCAGCTCCTGTACCATCCCTGGCTGAACTCATGTTTCTGATCATTCTTGCTAGACTGCCAGTCACCGTCTCGGTATCCACCCCCACTTGCTTCCCTACATAGCTCAATTCCTGCAGCTTTTCAACAGACAGCCCTGTCTTATCAGACATTTCCAAAAGGGCGTCACTGGCTGCTGCAGTATCCAGGACCGTCTTTCCAATTGCCGCACCGATTCCAGCCACTGCAGCTACAACCCCTAGAGCAATCTTTCCAAGATCCTTTAACACACCCCCAACGCCTTGCAGGGTTTTTTTGAAGTTTTCAGATTTCTTGGTAGAATCGTCAGACTTTTTTCCGAGATCTTCAACCTTACCGCCAGCAGTGGCGCTTTCTTTCCCCATGCCCTCCAGTGCGTCCTGATCCTCTCGAAGTTCGGTTTGCATCTTCCCCAGGGCTTCATTTTGCTTATTAATCTTGATCAATAATTCCTGCGCCGCCCGGCTGTCATCTCCTTTTTCCTTGACAACCTTTTCATACTCACCAGTGAGGGCACCAACTTTTTGCTTCTGTAGATCGATCTGAGTATTGAGTGTTTTCACCCGCAGTGTCAAACCATCTGAGGTTTTGTCCCAGTCACCCATCGCAGCTGCGGATGCGCGAAAACCTGACTCGATCACCCGGATCTGGCGATTTAAGTCGGTTACACCAGCCTTGTAATCGGTTGTATCTAGACTAACTTTTCCACTGAGATCATTCTCGCTCATAAGAAATCCACCTCATCTACAAATGCTTTTCTTCCATCCTGGCTATCTGAATTCAATCTGTTGATAAATGGCAGCAAGCTTTCAATATCCGTTTCGTCGATATCCTTCAAACTCCAATTGAACGCCCTCACCAATCCGATCTCCAGGTCGATCATGGTCTCGATGGTGAGCTCGTTATCCTCCGGGTTTACCCCGGTGTGGTAGGGTCCGCTGTAACTCCATTTGCAGTAGAAACGATCTGCTGCAGCACGGTTACCATTTCAGATACATCCGCGCCTTCGTTCAGTTGATCAACCGTGAATTTATCCCCGAAAACTGCTACAACCAACCCGGTCAATTCTTCCACGGTATCTTCGGTCATATTTTTCGGGTCCAGATTCTTGGCAATCTTCACCGCTTCTTTAAGCAATTTCCAGGGCACAAAAGAGCGTATAAACGTAGCCTTTATCTCGCTATTTTCGTCATATAGATGCAGCGTCATGGGTGTTTTCATAGATCTTCCTTTCTTCTCTCCCTTTTAGGGGAGAGCGTGGGTGATGCTATGCTGTCGTTGTGAATGTGATAATACTGGTCAGCACCTGGCCGTAGATATCTGTGACATTGGCCACCAAAGTATGTGTAGTCGATCCATCCAGAGATGCTGTTGGATCGATCGTGATGATTTTCTTGGTCGCGTCCAGGGTAACTGCTCCAGCTACTGGTGCTTGAGTGTCATCCAGCAAGGTAATACTGTTGATCACCCCCGCAACCAGCGCATTGTTGTAGGTCAGGGTCAGGTTGGCGGTCTTGCTGATTCCGGTAGCATCATCCACCGGAACACTCGAAGATAGCGCAAGGGCGGATGGAGTTGTGGATCCCGGAACCTGTACCTGGCTGAACCACCCGGTCGCCGAGAAGTTCGTGGTATCTTCATCTCCGAATTTTCGCTTCACGCCTTCAGTGGTCACGCCGTTATTGAATGCATAGGTAGTCTTAATCGCTTTGCAAGACAATTTCGCTTCTTTCGGAGTGGCCTTGTCTTTCTTGGTTTCCGCGCCCTCTTCCGGAGCTGAGAACTGGCATTTTTGATACCAGAAGTACCTGTATTTTCCGTTTGATTTCATAGCTCTGAAACCGAGCGCAAAGTAAGGCGGGTTACCAGCGATATCGTCAACGGTCCCTGTGGCTGTATCAAAATGGCTGCCCAGCAATTTGGCGTACATCTCAGCCGGAAGGTTGGTGATGGTCACCTCCAGATCGGTTTCAGCCTCAGCCGATGCAACGTCGAACGCATTATTATCGGCATATTGGGTTTCCATGGAGGTCTTGGGTTTCATGCTGATCGAGGCCGCAGGTGCGAGATATTCAGGTGTCCCAGCTGTATACGCAGCAACACTATCCTCTGACACCCCGGCAATATATACCTGATCTACGCCCACAACTGATTTATATTCATTCGCATTTGGACTCATTTTCTATTTCCTTATTCTTGATAAACAAAATCCAGCGCCAACCCGTAGTGGCCGGACTCCTGGTCAAATGGCAGTTCCACAGCACCAGCACGGATGAAACCGGCTGCTACCATTGCACTTTTCACATCCGGAAGAGAGGTCAAACCGGTCCTGGAGAAACAGCTCACCTGCATCCGGTACATTTGCATCACCTCGGCATTATCTGCATGCTGTACTGGCGGATTGCTCACCAGGAAATAAACCAGGAACACATCCGGCAGAGCCTCACCGCTGGCCACCAAATAGTGACTGGCTGCCATAGGTACACTCAGGGAAGTTAAAGTGGTCTTCACTCGTTCCCAGATCGTCATAGTGCGCCTCGCGCTTCAAATCTTTCCCGCATGGCAGCCCTGGCTTTTCGCATATCTTCATCGAATGCCGGTCTCATATAAGGATGTGCTGCTGTCCTGGCATGGCCGTACTCCTGGTAAAAGAAGTAGACCTCCCGTTTACGGTCCACATTGAAGATCCCGATCCTGACTGAGTGATAATTCCCATCATTGACTGCTTCCGTCATGGATATCCTTCCTTTAAGGTGACCAGATGCCACTGGTGCTCGCCTCTGCATGCCATCTTTCAGAATCAGGCCTCCGACCGATAGTGCCTCATCAGTGATCGCGTCAATATCTTCACCGGCCTTCGCCAGTTTCTCGAGGTAATCATCAAATCCTTTCGTGCTCAGTAAAGTCTTCATGCTGCCTTAAGCTTCTTCACTTTGAGTTCAATATACTCATGCCGATCCTGGATATCATCCATCGAAACGACCTCATACACCTGGCCGCCTTTCGAAATTCTCCAGGTCTCATCCAGATCTGATCTATACCGGATGGTCACAGTGGCGCCTTCAACAACTCCTGCAGCATTTGCTGCAAACACCTCGGATCCATGGAAGTTCACCCACTTTGCAAGTACGGTATATTCTGTCTGTGTTCCGGGTTTTTGAAAACCGCCTGCATCCGTGGAAACTGTTGTCCGCTTCTGCAAAACAACAGTGGTCCGCAACTCACCCGGGTTGGTCATTCTTCCGTTGATGATCATAGGCTACCCAACGGTATCAAATAGGCACGGTAATACTTTTCTGTGAGATCATCAATAGAAACCTGCTGGATCTCATCCTCAGCAGTGATCATGGTTTCAAACTTGTTCGTCTGATCCCCGGTCACCCCACTGATTCCCACCAGGGAGCTCACTGTGTCACCCACCCGAGCACCTGTCAGATCACACGCCCCGGCACCATCTCTCCCCTGGAATTCCATGTACTGCATAGCCAGGGCTTCAAGCTGTAGAAGAGTTGCAGTCAATCCGGATCCCAGGGTAGTGACCCCGTTGTCAACCATTCCAGGATTTTCGTACCACATCACCAGAAGCATTCTCGCTGCCGATTTCGCCTCAACCCTGACTGCGGTATCCTTGGTCCAATCCCTGCCGGTTGCCTGTTGGATAAATGCATCCACAGACGGCAGCAGATCCAGCATGATCTGGTCTGTAACTTCAGTTCTTACTACTCTTGCCGCTTCCGCAGCCGTCAATATATTTGCCACAGTTCCTCTGATTCCCTCTCCTGTTGGGGAGAGGGTTAGGGTGATGGTAAATTACGATGGCCGGTAAACCAAAGCCACAAATTTCTTGGTGGAAAGATCTTCCGCAGCCACCTGTTGGATCTGATCTGGGACCGTAACAATGCCTTCAAACTTCACATCCATCTGTCCCATATCGGTCAAACCGGCCACCCCGAAGATGACATCATCGACTGCCACACCAACAGCAGCACACTCCCCCGCCAGGTTATGGCCGGTGAAGCTGATCGGTGTTAGCTTTGCCAGGGTAGCGCCCAGTCCATGCGGAGTCACTGCTCGATCTGCATCAGTAACAGCCACAGATTCCGCATCGGTGGCCAGCTCAACCTTGCCCTTCTCTGCGTCGGTTGCATCTGGGACATGACTTGCTGTCGCCGCAGCCAAACTCTTTGGGCTGATCACCTTGGTAGTATTGGTCCCTGTGATCGCTTCAGCATCGGATGCAAACGTTGTTGCCCCAGTGATCCCGGTAAGTGTGGCACCGGCTTCAGCTTCCAGAGTGCCTCCAGCTCCGATCACCCACTTGTCACCGCCGTCTTCCATGCGGTTTTCAGGTATTGGATATCCCATTTCTTGCTCCTTTCAATTCAAAGCCCGAGTACGGGCACGGCAAGCCATGCCCATTCAGGGTAGTTTATAATCTGATTTACGCCGGTAAAGTCACGGATAACAGCACCATCGCATCAGGATCAACTGAGGTAACATCCGCCCGCATGATCCCTCGAATTTCGGTATTATTCTTCCGCCAGGCATCGCCACCAATGGAAGTTGCAGCCATTTCAAAAGCAGAACGACGGAATAGTGTACAGAATTCTCTGCCATCTCCTATCGCGATCCTGGTCTTGGTGTTGGAGTTTGTATCCGCCCAATTGCTGCTAGGCACTACCACCACCGGACGACCTTTCAATCGTTTCACGATCTCATTGCTCGGGTCAGGTTGCAGCAATGGTTTGCCAGTGCCATCTTCCAACTGATCCAATAGATCGAAACCACTTTGGTTACAAAAAACCGAGGATGCAGCAGAGATCGACGGATCAAGGGTTTTATTCAAAACTGTCTTGATCTTGCTGAATATCGTTTTGTAGTCGGTGACTGTCACCGGTGAAAGTGCATTGACCAATGCCAGGATCAAACTGTTATTTGTCAGGACAGCTTTGCGGGCAAACCAACTGCTCAGGTACTGCATGATATTTACAGGTGTGTCCTGTAGCAGTCCATTCGATACAGGCAAATACCCGCCGTAATCTACCAGGGTGTAATCCACCTTGGAAAATGTCGGGTTTTCTGTCTCAGCCAAACCATTTGCCACAACGATCGCTGCAAAAGGAAGCGCAGCAGCGGCAGTTTCAATTGCCCTCCAGCCTGAATAGGCGGTTACTTCTTCGGTGTTGACGGAAAGCGCCAGGTCAATATATGCCCGCATTTTTTCGATGATCGTATTGTCAAAGTCGATCGGTAGTAAGAATCCGCCTTCGGACCCTGCCGGTGACCCGCCAGCTTCGGTTAATGCATTCACAAGTAATGGGAACTGATCACTGCGATGCATGCCTGCTTGAAGGGTTTTAGGGGACACTCCTGCTTTGAAAGCATCAAAGAACATCTTGGTATATTCATTCGATGCTCTCAGCTCTTTTACTTCCTTGGATTCAGTATCTCCATTCGTGGGGACAAACCGGGCTGCCGGATCCAAGACTCCTTCGGTTGACGCCTGCATCGAAATATATAGCTCGTGTGCATTCTTGGCATCCGCTTTGGCTTTATCCAATGACGGGCGAAGCTCCAGGGCTTTGTCGTTTTCGCCTCTATCAAAGTGCTCATTGATTTGTTCAGCTATGCGCTGCACATCAGTTTCTGCCGCACTGGCAGCATCGTAGAACTTTTTTAGATTCATTTCTTCTCTCCTTTAGATTAGAAGTCTGACTTCAGCGCGGAATTTTTCATCCGCTACTTGATGGTTATCCAACAGCACAGGTGCTTCTAACTGCACCAGTGCTGCCGGTATATTCAAATACCTTTTGACCAGTTCGGGGGTGATCATATTCACAAATGCAGCTTGATCATTGAAACTGTTTTGCACGAGTGCATTTTTTCCACTGGTAAGAACTTCATCCACAAACCCGTAGCTCTGGGCTTCTCTGGCACTCATCCAGGTCTCGTTTGTCATCATTCTGGCCAGTTTGTCAGGGTGCAATCCGGTACGGGTCTCGTAAGCATCGACGATCCCGCTTTTGATGGATTTCATCTCGAAATACAATCTGGCCACATCTTCAACATTCAGCGTGGCAAATAAGAAACTGACCGCCGGATCATGGATCATAAAGTAGGCGCTTTCCTGCATCTTGATCTGGTCCCCAGCCAACGCAACGATGGTCGCAGCGCTTGCTGCCAATCCGTCGATCTTTACGGTAACGTGCCCGGGATAATCAGTGATGATGGTCCGCATGACAGATGCAGCGATCAGATCACCTCCACCTGAATTCATACGGATGGTGATCGGTCCATTATTCCCGAATTTATACAACTCCTCCTTGAACATCTTTGGAGTAACATCATCATCGAACCAGGAATACTCGGAGATATATCCATACAGCTCCATTTCAGGTTCTTCTTCCGAACTCACTGCGTTCCTGAATTTCCAGAAAGCCTCATGTGGTTTGGCATTCCCTTCAAAACATCGTATCGGTTCTTTAATCATTCCTTTCGCCTCCTATCTCACTCATATTTGCGGGGATGTAGTACCGGTCTCCGTCCGGATATGCCGGTAGATCTTCTATTCCTCTCGCCTCGTTCGGTGATAATTGACCGCTCAAGATCTTCTTTTCCAGGTATTCCGCCCTGGTTTTCGCATCCGTTCGTAATAGGACATCCCGATTGAAACGGAAGTAGGTGTATCCTTGCTCATCTTCAGACAACCATTTCAGGGCTGCTGCCTGCTCGCACTGCACCAGGTAAGGATCCAATGTCGTCGAAAGATAGTCCAGGTTCTGTTGCTCATTGCTGTTGTAGGCTTGTTTTCCCTGATTGAGCTTATAGAGCGGCACCCCAAAGAAATTAGCGATCTCAAGATCATTCTCCAGGATCGATTCCAGGAATTGAGCATCCACCGGTTTCATGGTGATCGCTTCGAACTTACTAACCTTGTTGTCAAGGACTGCTAACCGGTAGGCATTGCTGCTGCCGCCCATTGCCTCTTCATATGCCCCGCGGATCTTGTCCCTGGCTTCTTTATTGACTTCCCCATTCACCCACATGATCCCGCCCGGATTCAATCCGTGGGAATAGAATTTTCCTTGGGTTTCATAGGCACCTAACTGCCGTCCCAATGATTCCCTGGCATATCCGATCACAGATCTTCCGGTGATCCCATCCACAGAATTGATCACCAGGTGCACCATCTCCACATCGGGGATATTTCTCTTTTCCCCATTTCTGAAAGTGGTCTGGTACCATAGATTCCCGTCGGTATCGAACATGGGTATGGTATGGGATGACGGCAGGATGAAGATCTCACGCCTGATCCCTGGAGGTTGTACCGGCATCCAGGCGTAAGCGTTCCCCCAGCAGATCAACCACTGCATCAATGTCTTCTTGAACACGAACGGGGTCATCCAACGGTTGGGGCTGATCTCCAGCAGCCAGGCGATATTTTGCATCCGGCTGGATGGTTTCACCCGCTCGATCATTCCCTCTGATCTGCTGACAAAAGCCTGTAATGGCATCTTGGCTACATCATCCCCGAGCACATTAATGCACCGATAAGCGGTGCTGATATTCTTGCTTCGCTCTGGAGTGACATTCTGCCCGGAAGTGGAGCTGACATTCATCAGATCCAAAATCTCGGGTAAAGCGTATGGACCGTTTGTGACTGCGTTTTTGATCGAACCTCTGAAGAGATTACTGATGATCATTTCGCTCTCCTCATGCTGATTCCAATAAGGATCCCAAGCCCGATCAACAGAACACCCGCTGTATATATGGCCGCGATCACACTGAGTAGGGATGTGGCATAAACGATCAAACCGCACCCGAGCAAGATCAAGACATCATCCAGGTATTTCTGCATCACATACCCCAATCTTCAGATAAAATATCCGCACTTACATCCACGTTCGCTGTTTCTTTCAAAGCAGGTAACCGCACCATCGCATTGATCAATGCCGATAATAGATCGATCCGCTGGGTGTCCATCGCGCTTTCTTTATTCAGTTTGATGTTCTCGTTCGAATCCTGCTTTTCTTTGGCATTGGCCAGGCACCATTTCAACAGTGGAGATCCATCATGAACGATCTTTCCCAAGGCGATCTTCTCCCTGAATAATTTGGTGGGTTCGCTTAATGTCCTAACACCTTGTCGGATCTCAACACATGTATATCCATCCTCTGCCATTTCATTCGCCAGGTGCGTGGCGTTATATGGGTCATAACAGATCTCATTCACTTTCCAGCGATGATCCAATTCCAGGTCTTGAATATGGGCTCTGATGCGGTTGTAATCCGTGACATCTCCTTCCGTCGCAGTCAGCCAGCCTTCTTTCGCCCAATCCCGGTAAGGGATCCGGTCGGTTTGTTCGTGTTTCCTGATCGCTTCTTCCGGGATAAACCCGTGAGCACAAACCGCAATCCGATCATCGCCCAGGATAAACAAGTGTGCATCAGCCGTCAGGTCGATCTTTTTTGAAAGGTCGAGACCAACCGAGCAGCTCAGTCCAGTAGTCAGTTTTACGAATTCCTCGCGACTGACTCCCAGCTTGTCCCACTCTCCCAGGTAATCTCCGATATAACTGTTTTCACTGTCATATACCCAGATATTCATGATCTTGATCCTGAATGTCCTGACCTTCGCAGGATCGCGGCTATCGAACGCTGCATCATGCTGGTGTTGGATCCTCGCAATTCCTTCTGGTGTTGCTGCCCGCAATGGATTGGATTTGATCCAATTCCCCGGATCATGCTCATCATCGCCTGGATCCATCTCACGGATCATGACAAAATACCTCTCGTCAATGATCAACCGCTGAAGGATCTGTTTACAGATCTGGTATTCCTTGAAACACGGGCTTTTCTCAGCATCCACTCCCGCAGTAGTAATGATCATCATCAAGCCTTGTGCTCTTTGTCCCCACGCGGACCATAACAGGTCATGGATCTCGCTGGTCGGGTGGGCATGGTATTCATCGATGATCACTCCAGATGGATTCAATCCGTCTTTGTTCTTGGTTTCTTTCGAAAGCGGCCTTAACTGCCCGCCTCTCGATATGTGGTCGATCTCATAATCCCGTATCTTCAAACGTTTACGGATATCCGGAGATTTCAAAGCCATCGCTTTGGCTGACCGGTAGACGATTCTGGCCTGCTCCCTGTCGACAGCCGCGCAGTATACAGATGGGCTTTCCTCGTTATCCGCACACATGAGGAATAACGCCACTCCTGCCATTAAAGTGGACTTGGCATTCTTTCTAGCTTCCTGGATATATGCCTTCTCAAATCGCCTCATTCCAGTATCCCGATGCACCCAACCAAAGATGCTGCCCAGGTCAAACTTCTGAAAAGGAAGGAGTTTGATCGGGGTGCCAGCCAGTGGACCTTCCACATGTTTGCAGTAGGAAAACCAGGTGTAGATCCGATCCGCCCTGGCTTCATCGAACACCCATGGGAAATCTCCCGATCCTTGGCGGGTGAGATCATCCAGGTGTCTTTGACAGGCCAGGTATTCTGTCTGCCCGACCACCCTTTGACCTCCGACAGCTTCTAATGCATATCCGGTAACTGGATGGACCATGATCTCCTCAATCAAACTCATGTCCGAATTTATCGTCGGCCATTTCATCGGCTCGTTTCTTAACCAGCCTGGCACGACCAGAAGGAGTAAAACCCAGTTTCTCAGCATAGCTGCTCACGATCCTTGCCCAGCTCTGAATGCTTTTGATCTTCTCTGACCGATCCATCGCTCCTTCTACCCAGGGGATTGAAAGCTGTCTGCTCTCCGCCCGATACTGAGCTACCGCATCGCAATAAATGGCTAACATTTCCGAGTCCAGGTTGTCCAGCAGTTCCAAACCCGCTGCATGCTTCTTGGTCCTGTTCCAGATCCTGAGCGCTTCCGCAGACAACCATTCGGGTGCCCGCAGTGAGACCCGGTCTTTCCTCTTGACCATATCTGCAGCAGCTTTCCGCGATTCCACCTCGGCCTGGGTCCAGTGTTTCCCGCCGTCCTTTCCACCGGTTGTCATAAGATCTGCAGCTATGTGTTTGGTAGGCATCCATTACTTTTCCATTTTCGATCGGGGAGTATTTCTTACATTTGAGACACCTACGTTCGACAACCCTCTAGCGGAAACATTTCCACCCCCCCTGGGTTGATTCATTTCCTCCGCGGTCCGAATACCATGATGCCGCTTGCACAAAGCACGCAGCGGACTGTTGCGGAACACCTCCGCGTCACCTCTGTGCCTTTGCTCGTGATGAGCTTCTGTTGCTGCAGTGTATTCCTCATCGGTCAGGCAGTCCTCACACCACGGGTGCATCTGCAGGTAGTTGTGGCTGCGCTTTTGCCATGCCCGCCCATACAGTCTTTGGCGTACAGGATCACGAAGCTCAACAACAGCAATAGCATGCAGCGCGCACCGGCTGCCCTTGCTTACTAACTCAGGGCAGCCTGGGTATGAACATGGATGCGCGGACCGATACGGCATCCTTACCTGCCAAAGATCAAGCTCATGACATACGTGATCAAAGCCAGTGTGATTGCTCCTGCAATGAATGTCATGATCTTGTTGTAAACAACTTGCTTGGTTACCAGTGTCTTGATCTCATCAAACTGTTTGACCAGGCCAACTTCTGGGCAATCTTCTGGTCCAAACAATATCTGGTGGTGCTCAGCCACTCTCCCTTGAAGTACATTGACACGATCGGGAAGATCTTCCATTGGATTACTCCTTCGCGGCCAGGCTGAAGCTCTTGCCAATGAATGGCACACCAGCCAGGCTTTGATGAGTTTGCCTACTGGTGATGATCATCAGCACATATCCGCTTATAACCATAAGCACGCTCGCAATTATTCCAGCCTGGGCATCGATTATCTCTATGGTCAACATTGGCTTGAATATCTTGAAAGCGATCAGCGCGCCCATCCCTAGTAGATTCAACCCAGCGGACCATTTCGGTGCAACCCCATCCTGTAGCCAACCGGCTGATTTTCCAATATCGATTAGCATGGCGATCAGGGCAGCCACACCTACCAGAGACGTCCACTGCACCAGGACCAGGTTCACGATCCAAGACCATAGGTCCAGTGGGATCTCTGGCGCCTGACCTCCTGATGCAGCGACCGGTACTGCATCTACCAACAAGATTACTGATATTAATAAGATCGCTGATAGAAACCGCTTCATGAATTTCCCGAATAAACCTTTCATTCTTCCTCCTTTGATTTGACGCTTCAGTCAAAAATTAAACAAAAAAACCGGCACGACGCCCAAATTGGGTTACGTGCCGGTTACAACTCCGACTCATGTATATTCAGTTGCTAGTTATATTTTACACCACTTGTCAAGGTGTGATTATTCAATACAACCGCTTGCATTCAATGCCTGGACAAGTATCCTAATATGACTAAATGTAAATTTTATATCATCTTTTACTTCTACTAACTCCAAAGTGTCGTCATCATGAGCTTTATTCATTTTTGAATAAGCTAATTTAAATGATCGTATTGAGCCAGATAACAACGATTGTATTTCTGGCTTAATCCTTTCCCTTGCTATATAGTTTAGCCTACTTACAAGTGTTGGTTTATTGCTCTTGTCGTATTCGCAATCAACTTGTTTTATTACTTCTTCATCTGGAGAATACTTATGGATTAATCCTCTATAGCACTCTCTTAGTAAAAACATAGTATTACGTAAGGATTCTATGTCAGAATTTGCAATAAAGGAATCTAAGGCTGATTTATATTTGTTAGCAAATTCAGGATAGATACGTTTTAATAAATCAATTATTTCTGCTTGATCAGAATCTTCTCCGTTAGGATATGCATATGATGGAATATTGTCGCTTTTATAATCCAGCGTGTCCTTTAGTACCACAGTAACGGTTGGTGATATAGTTCCTAAAGTGGACCCAGAGGCCTGTAAATCTAGAACATCAGAACTATCATTCGCCATTTTAGTCGCCAAATATTGTCCATAGCCATACACTTGTTGTAAACCACTTATTACTACAGGGTAAGCCTCTGGTTGATGTTCTGATTCTTTTAGGGCTAAGACAACATACGGTTTCATATCGTGAATAAATGTTTTTGCCCGACCTAACTCTTTTTGCATTCCAGATATTAATTCTTGTTTTTCGCTTATCGTATTTTCAGTAACTTCAAATATCCTATTTACATCGTCTTCAGATATCTCTTGGGCCAAGAGTTTTTCAAACTCGTTATCCATGATTACTCTCCTAAAAATTATTATTAATCTCAGTCATGAAATCCTAAAAAATGAAGCCAGTAATAATGATATTAATTATTTTAGGTTATTAAATTGATAAATCTTTTGCATATTCGTACGATATTAAATCTCCATTTTTTGTGCTCAAATAACCCTTTTCATTTATTGAATAATCATGAATTTTTGTTGAAGACCATTTTGAAAATATTTCTTCAATGTTCAATAATACTGATAATTCAGATGCTGTAAAATCTGATATTTTTGGTTCTTCGCTTATAAACACTTCCTCTGATTCCTGACCGCATAATCTCTCTTCTAGAGATATCTCTTTATTCCATTCAGATAGAACTGCTAACCAGGTAGCATATTTATGAGGTATCGGTCCGAATGGAGCATTTGCATATCGTGAACCTGTAATTGATACTCCAAAATCTTTGAAATGTTTGAAATCTGCATAAAATAGTAGCTTATTTAATTTTGTTTTAAAAACTCCATTTTCTTTTGAACAAAAAAATTGTATAACCCGCATATATTTATAGATACTAAATTTCATATATCCACTATATAGATTTGAACTATACGATTCAAATTTTTCAATAAATTCCCGAAAAAGATGCCCGTCATCCATCCTTTTATCCTGGATTCTTTTTAATAACCTCTGGTGTACCTCTTCAGGAAGGATTTTTGGGGATGAATTAATTAATTGGATTAGGTTATTATTATCCATGATTAATCTTATCGATCGATCATGTCCTTCCGATTGCAATGCTCCATTTTCATATCTATTAACTGAAGCAATACCAATTCTGAGAATTTCACTTAGTTCTCTTTGAGTGAGTCCCAATTCATTTCGGAACTCTTTTATCTCCTCCGGTTGGAGCATACCTTTTCTTCGTCGAAATTCCCTAAATGCTAAATTAACTGGATCGTAATCTGGGTGTGGAATTTCATAATCTTCTCCACACTCTTTGCATAAATAATAATTTAGGTCTATTTTAATTAATTCTCCCCGAACATTTATCTCTGATACCTTATTTATTGTTTCCTGTTCGGTATCTTTTTCACAGTTCGGACAAAAATTTTTCATAGCATCCCTCTTCTTAATATATTTTTATTTTACTTTTATTAATAATGGATATTTTTGTGGCTTTTCAGCAGGGTGAAAAGAATAACATACTCCTTTATCACTACCATCTTTATAATTGATTATTTTTAATTTAATATATACTTCAACATTATCTACATTCTTACCAAACTCCCAATAATGTCCATCTTTTAGTTTATCTATGCAAGGTCCATCACAATAATCTTCCAAGGATAATGACAGAATGTAATCATCTCTTTGCCTAATAGTTATTCCAAGAGTTGAAAGAGCTTCTATATTTTTTAAATGACCTGTTACATAATAAGAACCTTGATATATTAATTCCTTAAAATCCTTCAAAAATTCAAGTATATAATTCCGTAATGTGACATTGTCCAATCTCCTTGACCCTCCTTTCTAATAAAATGGAAATCGAATTAATCACATATAATATATCATTTGATATATTATATGTCAATAGTATATCAAATGATATACTATACAATTATTTTGTTAATTACACGGACTACTTATATTTCCTAGTTCTCTGCCCTTTTAATCATCTTCTGCAGCATCCGATCACTCACCGACCAGTGGAACTCCTCCCCGCATTCGATGCAGAACCCGTGGGCATAACGCAAGATCACCCCCCTGATCCGGACCAACTCAATATTCTCGATGTAGACAAGGTCCCCTATAAATCCCTTGCAATTCGTACAGGTCAGTTTACTACCGGTGATCAGCTCATCCATTGTTTTCTGCCTTTGATTTTTCGCTGTGTTCTTCTGCTTCTAATTTCACCAGCATCCGCACGAGGGTCCGGAATGCTTCCCGGGTTCTCAGATCCTGGGAAGGATCGCTCTCCACCTTATACCCGGTGATGAGAAAGGTGTACTTTCGTGGTTTATTCTTTCTCTGCTTTACTCCCTCCGCCTCTGGGGGGAGTGTTGGTGTGAGGGAGGATATGCTCATTTTGTTCTCACACTTTTCAAATCTGCCGGCTGGTATATGTACAACGTGGAAAGTATCCCTTTTGGCGTGATGCACTCCCCGCCACTGATTCCGGTCATTTTATTACACACATGTCTGACCAACACCATCCCGCCTTCGTAATAACCCTGCACTACCCCAAAGCCATTCGGAGTGTTCACTTCCTGTCCACTGATAAATTCAGCACTCATACCGGTTCTCCAAGTTCGAGTAATTTCTCAAGTTTTTGTTTATCCACCTGGTCCTGCTGGTCAATTACTACATCCAGCTCATCGATAGCCTGGGTGTATTCCAGCTCCCGTCCCACCGACTGTAAATAGGCGATGTTCGCTGCATAAGTCATATTCACCGCCTCTTTGGCAACCTTAAGTGTTCCTTTGGTAACCCTAATTTTTTTCTCCAGCGGCACCGGTCGTGTTTTGGGAGTGTGGTTCGTACACCGTTTGGTCACATGCACCGTCCCGCATTTTTTACAGACTGGTGCCAGTTCAAATACTTGCAAGCCAAGGATCTCCCGGATCAGTGGATCCTTCGGTTCGTAAACTATTTCAGTCGCGGTATTCTGGGAAAGCCGGTTGGTAGTTCTGGCAGATAATCCTCGATATTCCCGCAACTTGGAGATCTTCTCGAAGGATAGTTCTGCATGCAGAACCCGGATCCGTTTGCCTATGATGGCTAATAATTCAGTATTGGATTTCATGCCGGCACCGCCTCAGCAAGTTCCCCTTGGATGATCAGAACGTCCGAAACAACCCCATTCGTAATCCCAGCCAGGATCCGGCTGATGGTGGTCTTCAGCCTTTTATCGATCCAATCTTTCGCAAATTCCGTTGGGACCAAAACAGATAAGGCATAGCCGTCCCCGATCTTTGTATATCCGGCAGTAGCGGCAGCTTTTACCCAGGTATCGAATGCACCTCTGCTCATGTCCATTTTCAGTTGGCCGTAAATTGCCCGCCATACGTTTTCAACCTGCGTAAATGTTTCAGATCGGATCTCCGGAATTGTCTGAACAAAATCGAATTTTTTTGAAAAATCAGAATCATTGGTTAATTGATGGTTAAGTACTTGGTTAATTAAAGGATCGGGTGACACAGCTCTGTCACCCCTAAGTGTCGTGGTTGTCACCCCCCCGGTGACAATTTGACACCCCTGGGGTGACATTTCAGGTATTTTTGTATTATTTTCGGGGGGTGACAATTTGTCACCCCTGTACGATTCCAGTACTGAAATGTTGATTCGATACTTGTATGTGCCTGAGGTTGTTTTCCCGACTTGGTTGATGATCCCAATATCCACCAGGTTGTGTAATATCCTTTGCGCGGTCCTCTCGCTCACAGTGGTTCGTTTTGCAATGACCGACACACTGGGAAATATGTTTTCGCCATCGTCGTTTCCAAAATCTGCCAGGCAAAGACATAATAATTTTTGGTTTGCTTCCAGATTACTCTCCCACACCTTGGACATCACCTTGATGCTCATAAACTTTTCTCCAGCTCACCAACCAGTTCAGGATCGATAATGATCTCGCGGGAAGGCAGAAAACTTTCTTCGTGGCCTTGTTTCTCCGAGGTATTCGCTTTCTCAAATGTTTGTCCCCGGTCGGGATAACCAACAAAAACATCACCTATGCGACCTTCTACTTTCACCCGGACCTTATCTCCAAGTCTCAAAGTAAAGTGGATCATATTGCTCATAAAGTCTCCTGTACTGGAATGTCAAATTGCCCTGCTAAAGTCGGGATGGCTCTCTTCGCTTGTAATTTCACCCTGGTGATCACAGACCAGCCCCGGTTGCTTTCGGAGTGGAGGAAGTCCACCAGCTCCTTCTCGGTCTCCGCGTAAAAATAACCTTTACCGTTCTTGGTGGTACAGATCCAAGCTCCACCTGGAACACTGGTCCGTAGATTCTCGATCATCATTCGCATCTTACGATCATCTACCTGGTACCCTCTCAGCTTGAGCATCTGCAGCAGGTCACCCATTCGGATCGCATTCTCCGACCCGATATGAACCCGGATAATTCCCAGGATCACTAATTCCAACATTGTATGTCTCGGATTATTCTTGCTCATCATTCCGACTTTCCTCTCTCCAATATCTTGATATTGGGGAGGGCTGGAGGTGTGGCTGGTCAAATTCGACCATCTCAATCGATTGCTGGTATCGCGTCTATGCCATCGGGCAGACTTTGCCCGCCCTGTTCATCGGTATTCGGGTGTAATCCTTCTGCACCCCAATAATTAGCGGGTTCATTTGCGAAAATTTTTCTTTCCGCTTGCTGCTTATCATAGATGGTCTGAGCTAGGAATCTGGCCAATGGCCGTAGGTTTTCCCTGAACTCTTCCCTGGATACCGGGATCCCGATCAACAGGAATTCAGATTCCGTGATTTTGATGCGGGGTCGTTTCTGCTTTTGGATCAAATTCGTCGCTGTCATTCGTTCCTCTTAGGGATGGAATTATATTTCCACCTCTCAGGTGGGGCTTATTGAGACTAATATCTATGCGCAGTCACTCTTTCATCAACACTTTTGCATCCTTGACCGCATCCACGCTATCGCAAAGAGACATAAGAGCCCGCGCTACATTTCGCAAGATATCCCCGGAATTCATAACCGGGTTATTGACAACTTCCACCAGCACCCGCCTTGCGTCTGCCAGATCCATCACCGCCTGGTCAAGTTTTTGGCCGGCTTTATAGCTGCCCCGTTTCTGCTTTGTCTCTTCGTTTTCCTCCTCAGGAATGAATGGAGACGTCGGTTTTGCATTTTCACCAGAATTACGAATTGGTTTGGTCTCAATTTCAGTTGAATTTGCTGAAATATTCATCGCTGGACCTCAGACCGTGTTATTCTGATTCCACACCACAGGTCTGGTGGAATAGATGAAGTACGTAGGAGTGTAGGAATATCAAAACCACGAAACTCAATAACATCCAGGGGATGATCCACATTGGGCTTAGCCATGTTGTGAGCACCCATCTGCCACCAGTTTTCACCGATCAGCAGCCAGTGCCCCCGGCCGTTGATCACAGTATGCGCGGTGGTAAGATCAACCGGTGTATCCGATTGAGCGAAGCTCACATTATGATCAGTCGCTACGATTTGGGGCATGGATCTCCTTCTACATCATCTATTGAATTTGGTGATTCGAAAGCGTATAATAAAAAAGGCGCTTTAGTAATTGTCAGCAAATATCTGACCTCCTTAATTTGCTTTCCTCTCATTCTCCTGGGAGGAAAGTACTTTATTAATCAGATTCGATTATCCTGTAGTTGCCAGCACCAATTGTTCTTTGATCAATCATGCATCCCGTTTCTGCTGCCTTTCCAGGGTCCGATAATCGAAATGGTCCAGGCTTTTCTTGGTGATCATAGAATTAATTTTTTCAACCAATTCATTCCCCAGTTGACGGTAGATCTCGGTGATGCTTTCCCCAGAGATATCCATCTAGGCTGCTTCCTGGGTCAGCGCCTCTTCGACGGTCTTTGTTTCCTGGGTAACCTTCTGAATTCGATCCCAGGCTTCAGAGACCAGCCAGTCGATCATGTTTCCCTGGTTACGTTTGGTCAATCGACAAAGTTCTTCGATCCTTGCCTTGGTTTCAGCTTCTACTGAATAGTTGATGATTTCTCTTGGGGTTTCTGACATTTGCGTCCTTTC
The DNA here is from genome assembly GCA_964387025.1 of uncultured Leptolinea sp. GTDB lineage: Bacteria > Chloroflexota > Anaerolineae > Anaerolineales > Anaerolineaceae > PNON01. The sequence continues at coordinate 310,328 of CAYLUZ010000002.1, forward strand.
AGTGTACTGTTTTTTACAATTATACTTGTAGTATAATAACGCTATTTATAAATGTCAATGGGTTTATTGAAAGATGTGGCAATTATGTTTACAATGATACTTGTGGATAAAAAGCCAAATTTCAAAGCGTGGATCAATAAATTATTTTTCGATTGGAGGGGGGAAAGTCGGAAGTCAGTTTCAGATTTTGCTAGAGAACTAAAAGTAAGCCAACAAGTAATGAACGGCTGGCTGAATTACGGGTCAATTCCATCCAATAAGAATCTATTTACTTTAGCCGATAAATTTCCGGAAGTTTACGACGTACTTGGTTTACCTCGGCCGGATTTATCCCCTGTCAATAGCAGGCTGTTATTGGAAGCCTCCAGAGATCTAAGTCTTTCCATAAAAGAAGCTGGCATTGATATCAACTCCGCAGCATTTGAGAAGCTTGCCATAGAGATATTCTCCAGGCATGGGATTAAATTAGAAAGAACTGATTGACCGTCAGGAAAAGTAAATTTATATCTCATGCCATAATAATAGCACATGCGTTCTAAGAGTCAACCTGTAATTAATGACAGGCGTATAGGGGAGAAATATGTATAATTTGTTTCAATATCCGGTTTTAGTCTACCTGACCTTTTCACTAATATTCGCATTCCCCTCCATGAACGCAGCAGAAGACCTTGGTTGGGATCCGGTTCTGGGTATTGGTCTCGGCTTGTAGCTGGGACCAATAATTTATTCCATTTTGCTAATCCTCAAGAAAAATCAAAATAAAGTGTCAAATTATGGAGGGACGGATGCAATTTTTAAAAGCTGTCGTAATGATGATCGGTATATTCTTGATAGCCATCGGGATGATTAATTTGGGCAATAATACAGGACTTGGAATTATTAGCATCGGGTTAGGTGTGGCTACTCTTTATTGGTCTTTTGCTAAGAAAAAGAAACCGACTGATTCACTTAAATAGAAAGGTTGAAATCGACTATATCTCTTCCACAGATGTGGTTCATCTTCATAATAATCAATCCAACAATTTTTTGGATAAAATAGCTTCCCTTGATTGATATGAAAGAATTTATTCGAAAAATCAAACGATCTAAACGCCGTCAATATCTTCTGGCCATTGGTCTTTTATTAATGGTATGTATCTGTATGTTCATTCCGTCCACGGTTTTCAGAAACTATAATAATTCGCCGGCAGCGATAAAAGTTCCCTTATTAACAAATAATAATACCCAACCGACACTAATCCCCAGCACCACTCCCACAGAAATAATCCAACCCACGTATACCTCCTACCCAACATACACACCATATCCGACTTTCACAGTAGAGGTAATTCCTACTGCCACCTCAATGCCTACCGTGGATCCTGTTACGAATGTTCCTGGAGCTGAGTGCATTCCTCGCCTCAAAATGGAGATTGGAAAAGTGAAGAGTATTACCGATGGAGATACGATCCGAGTGATCATCAATGGAAAAGAATTTCCCTTAAGATATATTGGTATGGATGCTCCAGAGACCTCTGGGGATTACTTTGCAAATGAAGCCACAAGCTACAATGTAAAATTGGTTTCAGGAAAGGATGTTTTGCTGTTCACAGACGTTTCGAACACCGATCGTTATGACCGCCTCCTTCGCTATGTCGTTGCAGATGGTAAGTTTGTAAACTATGAACTGGTAAAAAATGGATATGCCAGCGCATATACCTACCCGCCTGATGTTGCCTGTTCAGGTGAATTTATGAAAGCCCAGACTTCGGCAAATACCAATAACTTGGGTCTTTGGGCAATTGCCGCGATTCCAGCGATTATTCCACCAGCTGCTAACCCAGGTATTGTGAGCTCAGGTAATTGTGATCCATCTTATCCTGATGTATGTATTCCACCTTACCCGCCAGATCTGGACTGTGGAGAGATCAATTTCAAACGATTCAGGGTCCTTCCCCCAGATCCACACGGGTTCGATCGGGATCATGATGGAATAGGTTGTGAGAGTTAATTTTCAATATCTATAGGAATTATACACAAGGTAGAACCCGGATATTTAGAACAGCTTTGATTATTATGCATTAATACTATTAGGAGACATTCATGCTATTCAGTCAAAAACGAGGTTTAACTAGTTTACCAATTCTACAAAGGAATGAAATTTCGGTAGAGCTGAGAAATACCCTCTGGAATATTGTTGATGTATATTTACGAGGATTAAAGGATGAGTATATAGGAGGAAATTATGTCCCTGGAATATTAATTTATGCAAAAGTTATTTATCACAATTATTTTAAGGAGCCAATAGATACAATTCCTAAATATGAACATACTATCATTTTAAATATAAGGACCAGATTTTTCGATTATGAGTGGTTTGAAGTATTTGATTTCCTTGAGAAAACTATTAACTACTCGAATAACCCAATTTTTGAGGAAAAAATAAATTCAGTTCTAGCCACCGAATTATCTGCATACAGATTTGTTAATGGTAATTTTACAGATATTACATCAGAAGAGGAATTAAAATCATTAAAAGAATCTCTACAAGATGACGATTTTCCTGGGGTTAAGATTCACCTGAAAACAGCACTTCAGCTTATGTCAGACCGCGATAATCCTAATTATCGAAATTCCATTAAAGAATCAATCTCAGCAGTCGAATGCCTTGCATGCATTATTACCCAAAAGGATCACGCAAGTCTTGGTGATGCATTAAAAGTGATTGAAAAACATGTACGAATTCACCCAGCATTAAGGGAATCCTTTAATAATTTATATGGCTATACTAGCAATGCAGACGGAATTAGGCATGCCCTGCTTGATGAACCAGATCTTGGACCAGAAGATGCAAAATATTTTCTATTAGCATGTTCTTCTTTTATTAATTATTTGAAATCTAAACTTTAGGTCTAAGTGTATTTTGTCGACCTGTAAATAATGACAGGTAGAATTTTCTAATAAAAGATCTATAATATAAACCTCATGCCATTTAGCACACCTCCCTTTCCACCCGGTTCCCTGGTTGTAGCCTATCTCCGTGATTCCGGTGGTGATGATCAGGAACTTTCCACTCAGCAGCAACAACGCGCCATCGAAACCTGGTGTAAACAATTCAATCTAATTCCAACACGCTTTTTCATTGATCAGGCATCCCCAGGATCCAGTGTTGTAGGTCGAAAACGCTTCCAGGAGATGATCGCTTATTTCCATCAGAAAGACCCGCAACCTCCCGAAAAAGCCGTTATCGTCTGGTCTTTCTCTCGTTTCGCCAGAAACATCGATGACTCCCAGTTTTACAAAGCAGATCTGAGACGTTCTGGATACGAGATATTCTCCCTAAATGACGCCAATCTGGAGGGGTTGAACGGCCGGCTCATCGAAGCGGTTGTGGAATGGGCAAACGAAAAATTTCTGGTGGATCTCTCAGCCAACGCGAAGCGGGGAGTAAACGACAATGTAGAAATTTATGGCGCATTGGGTGGAACTCCGCCCAGGGGATTTAAGCGCCAGGTTTTCACCATCAGCCACCGACGGACAGGTAAGGTCCATAACGTTGCTCGCTGGGTCCCGGATCCCGATACTTGGGAGATCTGCCGGCTCGCTTGGAAACTTCGCTCCAATGGATCCTCTTACCGGGAAATATCTGAGCGTACCCACCTTTACCGGTCCACCAATAGTTACCCGACATTTTTCAGCAACCCGATCTACAAAGGGGAGCTCCATTTTGGCGATAAAGTAGTCAAGAACTATTGTGAGGCATTGGTGGATGATTCTACCTGGGAGAAGGTCCAGCAAATGAGAATGACAGATTCCCGCATCCATTCCGGGATTGATCCCTCCCACCCACGCACCAAGAATTCCAGCTATGCCCTATCCTCCTTGCTGCGCTGTTCCCGCTGTGGTGCTACCCTGATCGGTAAAACCGTCACATTCAAATCCGGAAGGGATTCCCATCAGTATTATGAGTGTGGAAACCGGCAGCGATCGCATTCATGCGACCTTCCCAAGATCCCCAGGGAATTTATAAACGACCTGGTCATAAGATCCATCCGAAATATCCTAGCCGATCCGGCTTATATGGATGAACTCATCCAGCAAACCAACCTCGAGCTTGACAAGATCTACGAAGACCAGGTGGGAGATATCCCCGAAGCCGAAGTGTTATTGTCTGCAGTGGATAAAAAGATCAACCGGATGGTCGATGCAATTGCCGATCGCGGCCATACCCCCGCCCTGCTGGAGAAGTTGGATGCTCTGGAAGAAGAAAAAAGAGAGATCAAATCGAAACTGATCACTCCAGTAAATCCGACAATAATTCGTGAAACCATCCTGCAAAAAGTAACTGAGATATCCACTGCGTTCGAGGCTGCTCTTGCTGCGAATGATATTCCGGGTATCAACCGGCAGCTCCGTCTTATTGCAAAAAGGATCCTTTTAGATATCAAGAATCAAAAACTGGCCGGATACATAGAGTATGCACTGCCAGTTGATGAAGCCTCAATGTTTGCGTATGTCAGTGTGCCCCCAAGGCGTATCCTTACTCAAACATAAAATCCAATATGTCCATTTCCAGAAAAGAAATCACCACAAAAATAGTAAATAACTAATACCCCCACATCCTCCCCGGATGATTGCACTATAATTATCCCATGGATTGCACGCTCCTCATCCCAGCCTTTTTCCCGGGAGGAGTAGGTGCCTGAGTGGTGGAGAGTGGGGGTGGGGTCACTAAGGCAGGCGCGATCAGACATAACAGCAGTATGAATGGGGAAGTTATGAGATATTTATAGTTGGTATTTAGTACCATATTGTTTGTTTTTAGTTGCAATCCTGTGTGTATAGTGATTGTATATTCCAAAAACAATATTCCTGGGTAAAAGAATGGTTGGATTCAGTCGCATGAGTAATAATTTGGAGAAATTGTTATGAGTATTCAATACAAGACCATTATTCCTCTAGTATTTATCTTTTGCCTATTAAATGGTTGTTCAGGTTTATCTGGAGAAAATAAATACGATAAACCCAAGTGCATCACGCCGATAATCACATTATCATTTCCAATGGAAGGATTCAATCCAGCTCCAATTTCCAATGAGATCCTCCCTTCAGAACCCTGGCAGAAGGTCACATCAATACCAGATCCATGGTCAGTTGATGAATTATCCTATAATGAATTATCTCCGCAATTAGCTCGCACGAAGGATGGTAAAGTAGAGATTTGGGTGATGAGTCAATGGAGTAAAAAACAAAGCTCTATTAGTAACCACTCAATTTTTGTATTCCGACCAAGTGAGGGCAAATGGCTAGAAATCCCAGCAATTATTGAAGAGGTTAAAGCGGAGATAATTCAGCTATATCTTGGTCACGATGGAACAATCTGGGCGAAAGCATCTACTGAAATTGGGAACGCATATGATTATATTTCATCAGGCCTTACCAAAACACCATATGTCTTTGGTAAATTCAACGAAACTGAGAATCGGTTTGAGCAGTTGAACTTTTCTAGCGATATCCCATTAGGAAATGGAAGCTATAACCAGGATAAGTTCTGGCTTTTTGCAGATGGAGGGGCTATATATTCCATTGACTTTCGAAGCTTGGAGATTAGTAAATATGTAGATCCGAGATTCGCATTTTGGGATGAAGGTTACTATTCTACCCCAGTAAATTACCTAACACAGGACGATTCATTAGCTTTTTTGGAAGATGGCAGTTTCTATTTCCTTGATGAGACTTCATATAATTACTATGTTCCCCAGATAAGAAACCTATATTATTTCAATCCTGCTTCGAATAAAGGTGGATACGTACCAATCAAACTCGAGAATGGTCCTCCATTTTTTGATATATATATTGATCATTCCGAAAATTTATGGATATCTGATCAAGGGTGGATGGATAAAGCGGGAAAATGGAATGAAATCATTAGGTCACCGGTTTTTATCACCACCAGGTTGGAAGCAACCCCAATAATTTGGGAGCATCCGAAAATTTTATTTCAAAGTTCGAATGGTTGGTTTTGGTATAAATCATCCAATGGTTTAGTCTCCTTAGATCCCAAAGTCGGTGATTGGTGTTGGTTTACCACATTTCAATCAGATATTGTCGAAGATGCTGCTGGTAACTTATGGTTGATTGCTGATGGGAAATTGTATAAAACCGAAATAGGTGATTGAAATTAGTACTTTATTTGCATCCTATTCAAAACAGGATCCATTAATTGATATATGGGAACCTGGTGAAGAGCGTCATAAATAACAAATCCACCTACCTTCGTTCGCGCCGGTGTCCCCACCGTGCGCGCGTCTTTGACCGAAGGTCTGAATTTATTGTACATGCGCGGACCAGTATTTTCACCGTGCTCGTTTTTATGTCTGAGGAAGAGTGCCCCCAAGGCGTATCCTTGCTCAAACATAAAATCCAATATGTCCATTTCCAGAAAAGAAATCATCACAAAAATAGTAAACAATACCCTTATCGTAAGGATGAGTATAATTAACCCATGGATCACACTCCCCTCATCCCAGCCTTCTCCAAATGGAGAAGGTGCCTGAAGGGAGGAGGGGTCCCAGGTGAGGCTGGTAAATAAGGTGGGAACAGGCGTGAATGGTCCAAATATGGAGTCAAAATGAAGAAGAAACACACATTTTGTATTATGATCGTTTTCTTCACTGTTATTTCGAGCATGTCATTTCGGTTCCAAGATAATATTCTTCAAAATGATTCAATAATAAATAACGCACTACCTTCAACTACATCAACCCCTACACCTTCTTCCACCCAAATTTTGACACCTGAAAATACACCCATACCTTCCACCGCCCCTTTCGACATAAATGATTTTCATATGGTTGATGCTGAAAATGGTTTTGTACTCGGTTATGCTTTTAGCTATGGAACCAGTTTATATAAAACAAATGGCATAGCTAAAGACTGGACGATTCTTTTTCGGGCAGATCCTGATTTTGGAAAAACAAACAAATCTACGAAAATGATAATGGATGTTGTTGGATCTAAGAATATCTGGCTCATGATGGGAATGGATTCGCCTGATAATTTAGAAGAAGCAAATGTCAGATACTCAAATGATGGGGGTTTAACGTTCAAGAACAGTGAGCCCCTCCCAATTTCAATTATCTATAAGAATATTGAGCCTCTTCAACTATTTTTCCTAAACAGCAGAATCGGGTGGTTGTTGACCATCGTTACTAATTCTCACAATAAACAATATATTCATTTTTTTCATACTTCAGATGGTGGAAAAAACTGGGAACATATATATGAATCCTCAATAAATACTACGTGCGCACATCGTTGGCAAAAGAAATATTTCTACTTTGTTGATGAAAATATTGGATACTTTTCGGGTATATGTTCATTACCCGGAGAAGAAGTGATTTTTACAAATACAAATGACGGCGGGAAGTCGTGGAAAACTGATAATGCATTTGCATTTACGGGGGAATTTTCAAAAAGATATAATGCCACATGTGAACCAAGTAGTTTTTATCAAGATTTCGATGGTATTTTACGAGTTTATGTTACTTGCTATAACGATTCTAGTTATTCACAAACTTATTCTTTTTCGAGGGAAAAAGATAGCGATGAATGGGTAAATTTCGTGTCTAAGTTTAATCGTTTTTATTTTACAAAAGATAAAATGTTTGAACCAAGAACTGGTTATGTATCTAACAATGGTGGAAAGGATTGGAAACGGTCGTTTTATAGTAATTATCTCGACGCAGAAAGTATTAAACCTGTGACTGACCAGCTATTATTTGCTTTGGAATGTGATGGTACTCCTTGTTGGATGATGAAATCAACCAATGGGGGCAAAACGTGGCAACATTTCCCACCATTTCAAGAATAATTCCTTCGTATAATCTGCTTGCCCCAAAGCATGCAGGGATTGTACCCCATACTCCGCGGATGTTAGCACTATAATTAACCAGTGGATCGCACTCCCCCCGTCCCAACCTTTTCCCCGGCGGGAGAAGGCATCCGCCGGGAGAATGAGCCTGAGAGGTGGAGGGACAGGGTGAGGTTAGAAAAGATGGCGGGGAAAAGGTATATTCTATGCGAGCTTGAAGTCAAGACTCTATGCACATTGGGCTCCTCGCAATTAATCCTTGGTGATGAAAAAATGAGCATGAATTGGGAGATATCGTGAACCAAAACAAACCAACTCTTTATCGGGAGCGTATTCTTTTAATTCTAATCGCATCATCTTTGCTCCTTTGCACCTGGATATTTCTATTAAAACGGATAGATGAGCTTGTATGCTATTCCTACCATGCATATCGGTTAGGATTAATAAACAAAGATCCGGATAGTATATTTATTGAATTAGATCCATATCTTACCGAGAGAATTAGTATAAGGGCTACTAGAAAGGACGTGTTCCAAGAATTAAATAAAATTAGCCCATTCCACTTGTCCTCAAAAAGGGAACTGTCTGATGGTACTGTGGAAGAAACTGTTACATTATTGATGTGTTCAAATCCACTTAATAGCATTCCTGTGGACGTATATTATGACAAAGATGGCTTATTCATATCAATTTATATAGAGGTTGACTACCCTTAATTCATAACTAGCCGGTGTAGGTTCAATATATTGCCCATTAGTGTCAGCCCACCGACCCACCGCGCGCGTGTCTTTGACCGAAGGTCTGCATTTATTGTTCATGCCGGGACCAGTATGAATCCCGTGCTCGTTTTTATGTCTGAGGAAGAGTGCCCCCAAGGCGTTTCCTTGCTCAAACATAAAATCCAATACGTCCATTTCCAGAAAAGAAATCATCACAAAAATTGTAAATAACTAATACCCCCATCCTCCGTGGATGATTGCACTATAATTAACCTCATGGATCGTACGTCCCTTATCCCAGTCTTCTCCCCGGCGGGAGAAGGTGCCTGAAGGGTAGTAGGGTTGGTTTGGTAGATTTTAGTTCACCACATACAAAATGAAAATGTGTGCTATGCAAGAGGAAAATTGTTAGCTGACTTGCTGTATATTATTTCGATACTCATACTTGGTATCGTTTTTATTATTGTTGTTGCTTATATTCTTCAACGCAAATTTGAAAAACGCCTTTTTTCAGCAAGCACTACTAAAACAGTCTACCCGCGATATCCTAAACCTTCTGATGAACTGCTCCACCAAATAGAATCAATACAACCTAGTGGCAGTTATGGAATTGAATACAGACCATCTATGGTCACTCTCGTTGATGGGAGAATCATTGATTGTGTTTATTTCGTACAGGAGCAGCAATATAATAAACATTGGGGTATAAGTCCTGAAGACGATAAAGGCAAGTATTATTTAAATATTCAAGAAATTACCAAAGTGGAAGAAAGCCCAACAAGGTTACCGTCCAAGATAGCAAATGAATTGTATCGAGTTGGAGAAACCGGAATGGGATATTTCTGTTTCACAATAATTTTCAGTGATCGTTCCAAACAAGTTTATATGACAGGTGGAGCAGTGGATTTTGTACCTCTACCAGAAGGTAAAACAAAAACCGATATTGTTGAAGTTCTTCCTGGTGTTGGATTGGGTAATAATTACTTACAGGGACTAAATTACTATTGGTGCTTATATAGTTAATGTCGTCTTACTCTACTGCTCACCAGAGTTATGGCCGAGGCAGGCATTAGTCCCCCACATCCTCCGCGGATGATTGCACTATAATTAACCCATCGATCGCAAGCCCCTCCTCTCAGCCTGCTCCCAAGGGAGAAGATGCCTGAATGGGTGGAGGTTTAGGGCAAAGTGGATAAGGTCTGTGTGAACAGATTACCAATGCTTTATGAGTAATAAAATGAATAATTATGTTGCAGCTTCATTATTACTGAAAGATAATTCTAATTCTCCAGATCTTACAGGATTAGATATACATTTTGATTCAATTATTGCTACTACCTCCTTCATGAATGGTAACGAAGAGGTCCCTTATAAGTATCACCAATTTGGTTTTGAATATTCACAAAAAACTTATGAATTGCGATTGGAATATAAAAGTCAATATAAAGGTAAGCTAAGTCAAGTAAGCGTAAATCTCGATTGGGACTTCTTTTTACCAGGACGTGAGATTGGATTTTCACCAAAAAAGAATAGGAATAAATTCAGCAAGTATAAAGAGATACTAACTTTTGCAATACGAAAATACCAGCCCTTACTAGGAGTCATTGATTTCGATGCTGATGTTTTTGAAGCGATTCAAGAAAAAAACCTTACTAGTTGGGGGGTGTATCTTGCTAATGACCTATATAAGCTCTTAAAAGGAGAGGAATTACAAATAGTAAAGGATCTTTCAAGTGAAATAAACCAAATTGAAGAATATGGTTATATTATTTGGTTTAATTCATTCGGGTATACTCTAACAGAAGACCCAAATAAAAATTTGAAGGCATTTAGTGTAATAAACAAATTATTCAATAGTTTAAATATATGAATAAAGCTCTGATCGCGCGCGCATTTGCCCCCCCATTCCTCCACGGATGATTGCACTATAATTAACCAGTGGATCGCACGCCCCTCATCCCAGCCTTCTACCTGACGGCACGATGTCCCCGGCGGGAGAAGGTGCCTGAAGGTCGGAGGGTGAGGTCAATAAGGCCGGCTGGAACAGACGCGCGACAATCATTAGGAGGGAAACAAATGAGGAAAAAATATATACTATTACTTCTCTGCACGATTGCGGTCGTATTTGGATTCATCTATATTTACTCAAATTGGTCAAATATCTTTGAGAAATACACTTTACCCAAATATCCGGGGGTTGAAAGGTTGGGGGTAAACTTTAATTTTCCCCATGCATATAAAATCGCATTAGAGAATGAAAAGTCGGCTCTTTTTCTTGATATAGATTGGCGACCTGGAGCAACTTTCTATAGATATAATGTGGACAATCAAAAATTAGATTTAGTATTCTCAGATTTCCGATCGATGAATTTTCAGTTATCACCAGATAAAAGTTTAGTTGGTTTTACGGGATGGCTATTTCAAAATGTGATAGATGGAAAGTTATGGGTTTCAACCATGAATGGGACGCCCTCAATGGTAGGCGAACAATCTCTCGGAAAATATTATTTAAGTTTTTTAGGGTGGTCATATGATGGAAAGTCATTAGTAATTTATTACAAATGTAAATCTAACGTTCAGTGTTTAGGAGTGGTTGACTTAAAAACACAAGAAGTTAAAGAAATTTTTGAATTTGGGATCGAGAATCATCCAATATCCAATTTTGAATGGATTAACCCCGATCAATTCATTTTTGATACGGGTAAGGATGTTGCGATTTTTGATATAAACAAAAAAGAATTGAAGACCCTTCCCTTGAAGGATTTAAGAGCAAATAGTCTGAAAAGGTTACGCTCACGAGATTGGCTGGTTGGAATTGGAGACCCATCAGGAACAGGCAAAAGACAATTAGTATTCATTTCCAGTAACTATAGATGTATCAAATCACCCTTCAAGGAGTTAACTACTATCTCAAGTATTGATGTATTTGAAACTCCAGATGATATAAAAATCCTTATGAAAGATGACGGTGGATTACTGTATTTGATGAGCTTGAAGGATGCTTTGAAGCCGATTAGCATGGATCAATTGTTTATTTGTAATAATTGAAAGTTTATTATGTTAAGTTCAAAGCTATTTTAAGCCTACCAACCCAATCTTTGTCCCCCACTCGCGCGCTTTGCCCCCCATCCTCCGTGGATGATTGCACTATAATTAACCAGTGGATCGCAAGCTCCTCATCCCAGCCTTCTTCCAACCAGGCACATTGCCCTTTAGAGTCACTCCCCCTCCACGATCCGAATCTCCTCTTCCGTCAATCCATACAACTCATACATCAGCCGATCGATCTCCCGATCCGTCGATTGGATCTCCCGCGCCAGCCGTTCCTGCTCCTGGGGTATGATTGTGATGTGTATCTATGTAGATTTTTGGCTATTTAGTTTTTTGTATTTTTCGATAAAACTATGTAAAAACTCAACCATTTTATTATATTCATCTTGACCAACATTATTAATAATATCGGTAGGAGAAGAAAATGGTTCGACGTCTTCATTCAGGATTAATAACATCGCCAATGGGTCAAGTGCAATTAATGAATATATTGCACAGGCAATTAATTCTTCAGCCATTTCAGCATCATTCAGAGGGTCTTTACTTGGATTTTCCCTGAATGCATTCCCAATCGTATTTCTATTATTAATATGACCTGCAGGTCCTTCAATACCCGAATGGACTATTTTACTAAATGTGCTGTATAGAATATTCCAATTTGAAAGGGGTTTTTTCTTTGCCCATGAAAAGGCTTCGGAATATGGATTTAAATTTCCTGAAAAATAACGGGGTATCAATTCCATTTTTTCGCCGAGATACCCAATTATTGCAATTCTTTCCATTAATGACCTAAATAGAATAATTGCATCTGCCTGATATCCTAACCTTGTTAATTGAATAATACCTAAGAATTCCTCATAACAAGAAAGGGACAACAAGGCAATATTCGGTTCTACCTTTCCAGTTAGTCCTGCTTCACGAGATAGTTCACATCCTCTCCAAATATAAAAAAGCAATATCCTAATGATTGGGTCAAATTCTACATTAATTTTTGGCTGTGCGATCTCAGAAAGAAAAGATTCACAAAATATTTTAGGATCTACTCGAATATTCTTATACATTCTTCTACTCTATAATTTTTTGTATTAATACATATCTTTGATTAATATTTCTGCTTAAAAAATTTATCAAACTAGCACAAAATTTATCTGCGACTGAGGTGAATCATTTTGAAATATTGATGGCTAAAAAACGAATAAGTGTCCTCTTGCTTCTTCTCCCCTTCACGTTTCATTGTTATATTACTCCCCCTCCACGATCCGAATCTCCTCTTCCGTCAATCCATAAAGCTCATAAATCAGCCGATCGATCTCCCGATCAGTAGATTGGATCTCCCGCGCCAGTCGTTCCTGCTCCTGCGGGGTGACCGCGACGCGCTTGTGCAGTTCCAGCATCCGTTCCACCAGCGCCACCATCCGGTCGTAGCGTTTTACGTCTGCGGGTTTTGAAAAGTCAATGGCGCGGATAGGTATTCGTGATAAATAAGATTGATTCATATCATCTGCTAAATAGTTGATACACCAATAATTTATTAATTTCGATCCTAGTATTGATGATAAATATTTAAGTTGACTGAGGTCATCATTTATCGAAATTATTACCTGTAGAGTCTTCATCGCTGCAGAATTTATTCGGTCATCAAAAGAGCATACAATTCTTTGTTTCCATCGCATTTTCTGTATTCTTATGATCCACAACTTAGGATGACTGTATAATGAAATGGTCTTTGTCGGAGTTAATATTTTTTTATTAACACGGACTCCTTTATTTACTTGGTAACGTTCTATGTCCTGAGGGATGACCATAAAGTAGTCACCTAAATCATCTTTTTTTATTGCATATTTACTACCCTCTTCTCCACGAGAAATCTTAAATAAGCCAGAGAGCGCTCCAAACGAAGGCTGCATTTCTAGTTTCTTTATTATTACCTGATCAATTTCTGTGGGTAAGTAACCAATTATCATATTAGGATTATTTTGCCACACGAATTGATTTACAACCCCTTCTAATGTCCATTCCTTTCGGCCAAAAATACTTAGGCGATCCTCTGCAGATGTAATAAATCTACTTATTTGCCGATGATTAATTTTGTTATCTTGATTAAATGTTTTACAAATTATTAATACTAGGCACCATGTATCTCGAACTTGAGAAAAAACAGGTCCGGTTTCAATTAGTTCAATAATTGAGGATTTATTTAATATGAACGAGCGAATTGGGAGTAATTCATTTTTTCGTAAAAATGTATCAGGAGTTATAAATCCTAGTAAGCCATGTTTATTAATAATTCGATAACCACATTCAATAAAAACTGCATACGAATCAAGGGAAGATGTTTTTGCAACATCAAAATGATTCTTCATATATATTTCATCAGTTTTCGCAAATTCAAATCCCCATGGTGGGTTACCGATCACAGCATCGAAGCCACCCCTGGCAAACACCTGCGGGAAGGCCCGCTGCCAGTCGAACGGGTTCACCCGCCGGCGTTCCTCCTCATCCACCACCAGCTGACCTTCAAAATAATCCTCGCCGATCAGCGAATTGCCGCATTGAATATTCTTCCCCAGGTCCGGCAGCACACGTTCTATCCCCAAACTCAACTGCCCGCTTTCCTCTTCCAGCACCTTCAACAGCAGGCTCAGCTTGGTCACTTCCACCGCCTGCGTGTCAATATCCACCCCGTGGATGTTGTTGACCAGGATCTCTTTCTTCTTCGCGGTGGTCAGCTTCCATCCCCCGCCCGATGCCTGCATCACCGCCGGCTTCTTACCCTTGGCCCACTTCTCCGGTTCGTTTTCAGAATACCATTTTATATGCCAGTCCAGTAGATGTTGGAATGCCCCCAGCAGGAATGATCCACTCCCGCAGGCCGGGTCAACGATCTTCAACTCTGTCGCTTCCGCCGGGGTCTTGTCTTCCAGCAGTTTGCCGACAGTATTTTGCACAATGTAATCGACGATGTATTTGGGGGTGTAATATACCCCGCCGGCTTTGCGTACCTCCGGTTTTTCTTCCACCTTCACCATGTGCCCCGGTGTCAGCCGAATGACCTTTCCCAGGAACTGCTCATACACCTGCCCCAGGATCTCCACCGGGATCTCTTTGAAGATGTACGGGCACGGGTAATAAATATCAGCGATGATCTCTTTCAGCACCTTGTCATCGATCTTCAGACCCGTTGTGAATGTATCCGCCGCTGTGCTCTCGCCCTTTTCGCTGCTGAAATGGAACAATCCAGAGTTGTACTTCACATCCGCCCGCCGGAAGAGCTCCACCAGTTGAGCATAAATTCCGCTACTTTTGGCCATCGCTTTCAGCTGTTCATCCGCTTCGATGCCGCGATCCTCGCATATCCGCAAAAAGATGATCCGGTCGATGGTCATCTGCACGGCATAATTCAGTTGGCGTTCGTCGGTCACCTGCGGAAAGCCCTGGGTGTTTGCAGGATTGCGCAGGGCAATGTTGCGCGCCAGCAACGTACGCCACTCCTCGATATCTTTCAAAAAAGCATCATCCACTTCGGTGGTGCCTTTCTTCCCTTTGGTGGTCTGGGCGAAGCGGTCAATGGAGCCTTTCCAGGCAGCTTCGCGAGAGAAGAGCGCCGCGATCTCGTCCCACTTTTCAATGTATTCGGTGTACTTGTAGAACTTATCCCGCCCGGTGGCTGCACTGTCGCTGGGGCTGGGTTTGTCTTTGCAGTTGTATATCGCGAACTCTTCAAAATCCGTTAGCACGCTCAAAGCCAGGTGAGCGTTCCATGCGTAGCGCCGCAGCTGGTACGCCGGGTGAATGTCGTATTGGATATTAACCGATGGCTTCTTGGCTTCCACGTAGAACTTGCGTTCTTTGCCGATCTTGAAGGCGTAGTCCGGAGCTTTCGCCGCCCCCTCGATCTCCAGCGAGTCCTCGACGACCACATCCCGGTACTCCGGAGAATAATCGTTTCTGTTATAGATATCCCAGCCCAGGGCTGCGAAGAACGGGTTGAGGAACTCCTGCCTTAATTGGGCTTCGTTGTACTTGCCAGAGCGATAAGCTTCATGATTCTCAGAAAAGCGAGTAACCAGTTGGTGAATGATCTCAGGTGCGGGCATGGCTTCTCCCCATGTGAAAAGTGATTATGGGTGTATTGTATTCTCATTATCAAAATCATGATAATCAAATGGAAGGTGATTCCTGATGACCTGGGAGTTTTTTCCTAGCCAGCTGGCGTTTCGCTTCGGTGTTTGTGGAGCATTCCCCAAATAACTATTCTTTTTATGGACACAGTTCTGTTGTCCAACCATGAAAAGACGAACGTTGGCATCTATGTCTCCACCCCGCCCATTCAATTTTCCATACATCATCATTCTTTATCAGATCAACACGAATTTCATAATCTAGAATACTATCATCCATACATTTATCTTGTTTAACAATAACAACCTTAGTGCCTTTAATTGAGAAAACAAATATTTTAGTGGGATCTATATTGTCAGGGTTTGGATAACCAGCATACCTCAATGCAACAACTAAAGGGTCTTTTATCCATTCATCCTCATTTACCAATGCTTCTAAATACACCTGTTGGAACCATGAAGGATCTGTTTGTACATGATAATCGTGATAAAAATCACGACTTAATGGTTCGGAATTCCAGTAATCTTTCTCCCCTTTATGAGGGATTTCCCGAATTATGATTTTAGGAGTAGATATTGGATATGGAGTATAGGTTGGTAGTGGAGTGTAAGTTGCCACAGGCTTAGGTGTTGGATAAGGAGTATATGTCGGCAGGGCGGTGTAAGTTGGCAAAGGCGTTGTTGTTGGATATGGAGTATAGGTTGGCAAGGGCATTGAAGTAGGGATGTTACTTTCAGGTTTCGTGCAACTGCAAAACAAACCCATCATGATAGTGAGGATTATTGAATTTTGAATGAATGTTTTGTCCATTATATGTCTCGAGAACTTAGTTGTAGTTTGATAAAATTCCTAATAATTAATTATACGGGTTATTCAAACTCCGTATGGCTCGTTTCCTGTTCGAATGATCACCAATATAAATTATTCGTGCCGGCGTTTGCGGTGCATCTCCGAAGTTTTCAGGTAGGGTGGGCTCAACATACTGCCCTTTAGGGTCAGCCCACCGTCCCACCCGTGCGAATATTTCCCCGCATCCTCCACGGAGACCTGCGGTCAACCCCTACCCCATATAATAACCGGGATCTACATTTCACTCTGCCGCGGAGAGCGGACATAGACTCGAACGGATATTCCTTATATGGCTTCAATTTCCTCAATATCCAAACCACAGAGCCAAACAGCTCCTTCGGTACTATTAGTACATTCAACTACATATTTAGTTGGCAAATCGGTAGCCTGTTGAATATCAACAACAGTTCCAATGTCACCAATTTGAGGGGGGCGCTTACTAAAAGTCCATACATCATATTCATTAACTGGATGAAGTAATTTTATTACTCTAACACGGCTGAATTCAAGGATCATTTTTGATTCCCCTAAAATGCAATAAATATTTTCGAAACTTTTGTTATATTTGCAATATGGGTTAATTATAGCCCAATCATCCGCGGAGACCGGCTGTCATACCCTGTCCAGGAGAAAACACCGGTATATCACTTAGCTCCGGCGCGATCTAACTTTTATTAATATATGTGATGGAATAATCTATTTAATAACTTTAGTTACCCCTGATTTATCATCAACTTCTACCTTATAAGAAGATAAAGATTTAATATTATAAGATTTATCATAAAATATACCCCATGTATTTCCCCTTTGGCCAATATCAAGCGTTGAATAAATATTACACATATTATTATTTATTTTTCTAATAGAATTTCCTCCTCCGTCATCGACAAGCTTAAGTATTGTATCGATAGAATAATTCAATTCCTTTAAGTCAACACCCGCGATTTTATCATTTCCGTTCAAGATTGAATATTCGGTGAGTTTTAAAATGCCAGCTCGTGGTTCAATGGTCATTCGATAAAAATTTCTATCGATACTATTATTTCCTGGTACTGTTGAATTTTCCCTCTTAGTCTCTTGGAATAATTCAACATAGAAAATTTGGAAGCCATGTTCAAAATCCTCGCAACTAACATTCGATGATAGTTCATCAATTTTTAAATTTTCTACTGATTTAATATTCTTAGTTTCGAGAAATGCTTTAATTACAACCCAATATTCATTTTGATTCCACTTCACAGGGATTATGAGATTATCTGGTGTACTATATTCAGAAGATACTTCATCGAAGATAGGGGGATGATTGTTGGTAATATCCTCAAGGATAATTTGCGGTTGGAAGTGAAAATATGTTGTCTCATATTCGGTTTTTATTGTTTGCCGACTAATAGAACAACTAACTATCAAAATAATAATTGTGAATATTAGGAAAATTATTAACAAGTTTTTGATTTGTTTTTTAATCATTTCCCTCCATTCGTGTTGGTTTATTCAAATCACCTTGTGACTTTCGATCCCTTGGGCATCTTCTCCTCCTGGGTAGAAGGCAGAGATGATGACTTCTTGGGGTAAGTATACCGCAATCATCCGCAGAGTCAGAATGATATGATTATCCTCAATGAGGGTACTTTAGGCATCACATAATACTAAACCCAGTATCGTTGGAATGTCTGATCGTATTACACCTTGCTCCAGGCATCTTCCAGCTCATGCAGTCTCTCCAAAAACGCCGGCAGCCGGTCCACCGCAATAGGTTGCTCTTCAACGGGTGTGCTTGCTTTCACGCCCCACCAATTCTTTAGCTCATTCAACGATCCATTCCAGATGGAAATATCCATCGCATGGCCGGCACAACCAGGCAGCGTCCACTTGTCCCCTGAGATCTGCCATAACTTAACCAGTCCGGGAGAAACGTGGCTCGAACCGATTAGGTCTGCATCCGCAAACTTCACCGTTGCCAGTTTCGTTTTCAGGTCGCCCCAGGTTTGCGGGGTCTTTGATGGCTGTATAGAATTGGGGTATCTCGCCCACCAGTAATCCACATCCATCCTCCATGGATTGAGCAGACTAAGGAATCCAGCACCGGTATAGATTGCCGGCTTATACCCCGCATCCAGGCAGCATTGCAGGAAATAATAAACATCCTTGGCGTAATTTCCGGCGTTGTAACCGGATCCCAAATATTTGACCTCGATATCCGGAAAGATTCGCGCTGGGCAGCCGGCCGGAATTTGTGATTTCAACCATTGCCAGTTCACCAATCCGTTCACCCAGGGATTATAGACAAAATAAATGCTCTGCAGTTGGAAAGCCTCATTCTGCTCCCATTGGATCTTGAAATTTGCGTCCAAATGATGGCCTCCCGCCATACTGTTTATCCTGGAGATGATTCCAGCGCAGTTGTTGTCCACCAATGTGGGTTCGTCGATATCCCCGGACCCTTCCCATGCATCCAAAATGATCTGATATTCCATTATTTTCCTTCTCTTTCTTTTACCCTCTCCAAATATCCCGCAGGGTATTTGGGGAGGGCTAGGGAGGGGCCAAAGCAGGCTCTATATTTCATAGAATATTTCAAAATCGATGCCCTTGTTTCCGGATGCGGTCCATGTCGTGCTGGTCATATCTTTGTAACAGGTAAGGGTAGTCGATCCGGCCGTAGTTACAACGCGGCCCGGATAGGCCAATGCCACACTGTTGTCCAATAGCCATCTTGACATTCCCTCGGTGGCAAATGCTGGAGCAACCGGGATACTAAAGGTCATATTGACGCTGTTACTAGTGGCAGAGGTTTGGTTGACTTGTAGTCTCATCATTCGACCGACAAGGCTAAATCTTGCTCTAGTGACCGGAGTTCCGCTCCATCCAACCAAAGTTGGCAGCCAGTTGAAAAATCCGGGGAACCCGGTCGGGCTGGTCGCATGGCTGTAATAATTCAGGGATATGGCAGCATTTTCTAGTGTGTAATCTGACCCTCCGAGGATCGTTAGCAGAGTATCCGCAACCGCCACGATATAAAAATATTTGATCCCTGTTGTGGTCGTGCCAATATAAACCATCGGATTGGTGGTGGTGTGGTTAAGCGCCAAAACATCCACAGTGATGCTGGTATTTGCCACAACAGCAGTGATGATGGCAACTTCTGATCCGGCAGATGAGCTGACCAGCACTTTGTTGCCCACATTGAAACCTGCTGTGGCTGCCATATTCAGAACAATACTACTT
This sequence comes from uncultured Leptolinea sp., assembly GCA_964387025.1. Taxonomy (GTDB): domain Bacteria; phylum Chloroflexota; class Anaerolineae; order Anaerolineales; family Anaerolineaceae; genus PNON01. Next base: position 330,146 of record CAYLUZ010000002.1, read on the forward strand.
CCAGCTGCCGGATCATTAGTGTATGCCTGGCTGCGAGCCTGTGTCAGTTTGATCTTGTCACCCACCGAATAGATACTCGCTGCCCCGGATGGTACTGTGATGGTGGTGACACTGGCGTAGCTCCAGGATGTTCCAGGTGACTGCCAACCATCCATTCCTGAAGGCAAAGATGTTCCAACAACCGTACTTCCAGATCGAATCAGAGCCTGACCATCGGCTATTGCACCGAATGTCAAAGTCGTGGGACCACCCGACTCTTTTACCTTCGTAACTCCATTTACCAATAACTGCGTTTCCACTGCTGAGACTTCGTCATATATAGAATTTACCTGAGCTGCTTGCGCCTGGTCAATTCCATCAACTAATGCTGTCCATGTTTTTACCGCTCCAGGAAAACTTGCTGCCATTTTCTTCCTCGCTTTCTCCCTCCCCATTTATTCCAAAGGATAAATGGGGAGGGCTTGGGGTGGGGCCTTGGGGGGTTATACCCCGATTGCCATCCATGGAATATCTGCCGTTACGGTTATATTGGATCCAGCACCGATTTCAATGGATACCTGGTTTGCCAAAATTGCAGTATGTATCCTGAACGGAGCGAATGACCCGGAAACCGGGTCCGGAGCCCCCACAAGTACTATTGGTTTACCCGTAAATGCAACCGGGAAAGTGGCTACAACGGTTTTAATAGACTCGTTTGTAAATGTCATTCGAATAACACCCATTTGTATCGTCGGTGGTGATGCTGGTGTATAGTTGGTCGTTCCTTGTGTTTGCCAAACCGTTGAGCTCCCGCCTTGTCTTTTTGCAACTGCCAAAGCCGATGCCGCCAGGGTCAGTATCCGTGTTTCATGGTCGCTCAAGTTGTCTCGCATATAAGTATTGTTGTTCGCAGCAGACCACGAATCTCCGGTTGCCACGGTTGGAACGATGGAATAGCTCATTCTTCACCTCGTTTCCAGTTGCGCGGTTCGCCGATCGGCACCGCCTTGAATTGTTGATCGATCTTATCCATCCCGCCCACTTTGTTCACTGGTCGCGCCATCACCTCATCCTCGATTGCCTTCCGGTCCTCCGGGAAGATCACCTGCCTTGCCCTCCCGCTCACTGCAGCATTTCCACACGAAATGCAGAAGAAGATCGGTTCATCCGGGTCCACATATTCAGCTCCGCCGCATTCGCAGTCAGCCAGCCAGCGTCCAAAATCGATCCTGGCGATCACCGGCTTTCCTGCCAGTCTGTCATTGGCGAAACTATGCTTATATCGTATGGCCAGCTTTTCAATGCGCTCTGCTACCGATCCATACCCTTCCCTGTCTGCCAGGTCTTTTGCTGTGATCACCTTGTCCATATTCACCTCATGAAAAATAAGAAGTCAGCCCGATCAATGTCGGGAAAATCCAATAAACATCTGCTACGTCCTCCACCGGCTCCAGCGTGATCGTTGTAACCACTTCCTGGCATGTCTCATCACCCCGGCTTGCCTGTTTGATGCTCCCAATGCGATAAGCTCCATCCACTTCCTGCTCCTCCAGGAGCAAACTGATCCGGTCGAATAGATCTGCTGTGTATTGAATGTCCGGCCGTGAGTTGATTCGTATCACCGGGTATTTCCTTACACCGGCAAGAAGATCCATAATGGTCTCTGCCAATGTGATTCCCAGGTTGGTATTTTGCAGCCATTTACTGTTCAAACTGAACGTCCGATTCCCGTAGGTTCCAACACTGGCACTATCCACTTTATTGATTCTCACAGCGGCAGGAACACTCAAAGCATCCCCTCGTATCTTCAGCAGGTAGATAAATCCGCTGAATGCACTCCTGTTTGTGATGGTGAATTTCACGCTTTCACCAAATATGGTGGCAGTGACTGTGAAAGAAGCGGTCAGGTTTGTTCCTGAACCATCTGAAGCCGTATTCATGCTGTAATCCGTCGTCGCTACCGGGTTGATAACACCTGTAGCTGCGCATGATTCACCGTTATATTTGAAACTTCCCCAGATCTCGATCGTCTCGCCGGCTCCCACAGACGGTTTATCCCACAATGTCCAAAGATCAGCAGTTGCCTGTCTTACCAGCGGGTTGACGATCACATCAATGTTATTCCGGATCACATCCCACGGCTGATTGATGGACATATCCTTAAGCAGCACATCCTGGGTAAGGTTGAGAACAGCCGAGACCACCTTTGACCTGGAGTAATATTTTGCCTTCCCGTCTGCTGCAATAAAGAAAGTGCCAAAACTCGCATCACATAATTTTTGAATTGCCTCCGTCGCCTTCTCCTGATTCACCCACCAGTACCCGATCACATCCAGCAGGCTGTCGATACTGTAAGCCGTATATCCCACCGAATTCAAAATGGTCGTGATCGCATCCGACACTTTGATATTGGCGTTTAAAGCAATAGTGGTTTCCTGCTCTTTCAACTTTCTCATCCCGTCAACAGCCGAGATCTGTACAGTCTCCTCAGCAGCAAATGGACGAATATCTTCAATTTCCCCGGTAAAAACAGGGTAACTTGTCAATGTGGAACAATTCTGGACAATGAATTGGATCTTCCGGCCGGGTAATACATTGGGGTATAGCGGGCTCTTGTTGTTGTACGCGTCATACCTTCCATCCGAATTATCCAGGCTGATATTCAGCCCGCCAATCTGCACCGGTTCCAAACCATTGCCATTGTTATTGAGAACATTCCCCCGCCCGCGATCGGATGACCACGAAAGCATGCGACCGGCTTCATTGCTCCCATCCAATCCTCCGTCTCCATCCCAGTCAATCAGCACGCCATACCGGATATTCGGATAGATTCCAGCAGCCGCCCCATAGATCGTCCCATCTCCCAGTCTGAACTCACCCCAGTATGCCATTAAGTGGACCTCATCGCCTTTCGGATCATGGGCAGCAATACATTTTCTGCCTCTGCCAGAGTGGCCAGCGAGACCAATGGAGAATAGTTGAACACCAGATTCCCCCCCACCTGGCTTAGAGGAACGATTCTGCCATTAGATTGTGGAACAAATAATTCCGGAATACCTTCTTCCCCCACCCAATATGGTGTTTCTGCAGAAACATCCCCGCCTTTCGCGCGGCCTGAAGGAGTCCCCCCGGTGCTGTAAGCGCCAGGTGCATAACCCGGGTGGCTTGCTAGAAATGCCGCCAAATAATCGGTATGATAATCACCGGTGATCTTGAAATCTGTGGTTACTGTGACTTTTTTATCCTTCATGCCGGCAATGGCTGTTTTCTCACCTTCTACACTTTGGGTCGCAGCTCCTGTGGATTTTGCAACAGCCCATTGGCTTTCGGTGAGTATGTCATTTTTTGCTTTATAAATAGATAAAAACGCTGCAGTATTGGTCTGTTTCAATGCCAGTTTCTCTGTCCGTTCGATGGTATCCTGGAGCTCGTTTTTGTACTGGCGGTAAGAGGTCGATGTCGTTAATACTTCTTGAGCATGTTCCTTCCAAGCCGTGGTGACCCTATCCCCCATCGTCAGCAATAATTCCATTGCCTGCGCAGCTTGAGTCAATATGGGGATCGTTTTTTCTCCAACCGCCATGCTCATTCCATCGATGGCCTCATTCAAATTGTTCTGGGCAGTTGTATAGTCCTTCGCCTTTTGAATGGCATCTTCATCCAGGATCAACTTTTGGCTGATGGCCGCTGCATTCGCCTTGATGATTTCAGGACCCAATTCCAGGATCTTGTACATCTCGGTATTTTTCTCACCGAAGTTTTCCATCAGGAAGGTGGATCGCTCCAATCCTGGAGCCAGTTTGAGGTATTCTTCAGACGACCTGGCCAGCATTGCAATATTGGGCTCTAACCCTTTTTTCGCTGCAAATTCAAGGCTTTTGCTTAATTCATCGAATGTAATATGGGCTGCACCCGCCATTTGGATCATTCGACTGGTTTGTTCTGCATTCGCTCCGGAAAGTGCCGATAGATCTCTGACCTGGCCGGCATAGATAACAAATTTCCCCACCGTCTTATCAACCGCCCCTTCCAGGATCTGGAAATATTGCCTGGCCTGCTGGACCGAATTCCATAGCTCGGTCATGCTCAGTGAGCTTTGAGCTGCTGCCGGTCCTGCCTCATTTAGTTTCTGGTTGGCTTTTGTTTGTTCCTGGGCTAATAAATAAGCTGCACTGGCAGCTTTTTTTTCCTCATCTGTCAGATTTTTAAGTTGATCCTTGGCGGCTTTATTGGCTGCCATCCGCTCTTCCTGGGCTGCCACCTTTCCAAGGGCTTCGGTATACTTGATCGCCTCCAGGGTCGCATCTCGCACCCCTGCAGGATCATCCGTTGTATTAATTTTGATTTCGAAGGCACTACTCGCCATATTTCCTCTTCATTTTCCCTCTCCATCCCTTCTTCCCCCTAAATAACCCGAAGGGGATTTGGGGGGACTGAGGGGGTTTATGCTCCCAGATCTTTCATCCTCTTAACTTCATTTACCATCGCCATCAGGTCCGGATGACTATTCACCCAATCTTTGTGATGCTCAACATCCCGTTGCCTGTAAGCCTTATGCGCAAACCAGTAGTTATACAAAACCGTCATCCTCCCAATCAACCCGGCCGGTTGGTCCTCCAATCCGCCCCCGCGTGGTGGGAGTCCTCCCATAGCTTTTGATTGCCACATCTTTCGTAATTCCACCGGCGGCTCAGCATCCTTCTTCCCTTCTCCGCAAGCAGCGGCCGCCAGGATCAGTTTTTTGGTATGGTCGTAAATTCTTTATATAAAGCATCCACCTTTTCAGAGATGAACATCACCACCCGTGGATCCATCTGCCCAACCTCTTCGGCTTTCAATTCATCTATGCGCTTATCGTTGATATACACCTCGATCCAACCGGCTTGAACTGCCGATAGCACATTCGCAGAACGCCCGAGCGCCGGTGTATCCGTGGGCATTTTCCAAAACACACTTTGAAACGCCTCCAGATCTGCCTGGGTGATCACTTCCTTCACCACCACCTTCACCTTCAGCGTCCTATTTTCCAACTCTTCCTTCATCTTTCCTCCAAGTTTTCCCTCTCCAAATATCTTTAGTATTTGGGGAGGGGTTGGGGTGGGGCCAGGGATGGGGCTATACCATCACACTCACTTCATTCACCACAGTGATGCTTGGTCCAAGCGCTGCAATATCGTCGTATCCGACTCTGAACGTCCCCGGCAGAATATTGCTTCCACCAATCGCATCCCATTTTGGGAAGGACTCCCAGGTACCTGGCAAATCAAAGATCAGCGCCATTTTCGTATAGACCGTTCCACCCGTCGCCAATGTCGGTCCATCGATCCTGATCCTGATCAACCGTGGAGTATTATTGATCCAGGCATCATACTCAGCCAGACCAGCTGCATTCATCCACAAAGGTAAGCTGACACTGATCTCAGGCATCTTCCTGGATCTCTCGGCATAGTACAACTTCCCACCACCTGAATACCTCCGTGCAAAACCTGTGTTTACCTTGATTCCGACGCCTGCCAGGATTTCGGTCTTCTCTGTTGTTCCGATAGTCCCTCCTACCGCATCAATATAAATTTTTGTATTACCGAACAATGCTTCATGAACTGCGAACGGAGTAAGTCCCGCCGTGAAACCACCAACCATTACTGCCCATTGTTGAGCCGCCCACTCGCTGGAAAGGGTGTAATAATCCTGATCCTCACCGCCTTTACCGTTTAATTCAAAACTCAGTGGGAAAAGGAATGCTGATTTCTCCACTCTCGCATTGTTTCCGCCCTCGCCGGTATAGACTTGCGTCACAACTTCTACGGTAACTAAAGCTCCGGCGGCTTCGGTTGTCAGGGCTTCAGTCGTAACAATTTGAGCAGACGTACCACCTGTTGCCACATTGAAATACCCGTTATTACTGGCCGATCCGCTTACTTTAATGAGGTCCCCGGTCTTCACGAATGCCAAACCGTTTCCTGAATCAGCGATTATCTTTGTGCCAGTTGTAAATGAAATGGTGATCGCTTTGATCTCAATGCTGCTGGGTGCAATTGGCCAATCATATCTACGGATATAACCGGTGCCAGCGCCATCTTTGATTCCACTCTTGAGGGAACGAATGGCAGCATTCAGCAAATAAGGCAGCTCCTCGAATGTTAGCGGATCCGGCCCCTGTCCCACACCATCTTTGATGGACGGTTGGATGGTCCTGGTACCAGGCATGATCCTGCCCAGGTTTTCATCCGGATGCACCCTGGAGCTGTCATGTGAACCGATCCAGGTTCCTCTACATAACCAGGTGGCAGCTACTGCAGTACCAGGTGCTCCAGTATTTTTTACCTCTGGTCCAATTTGGAACTTTTGAAAATCCTTTACACCATCCATCATCTTCTCCTTTTATATCCCGGCTTTAGTACGGGATCCTACATGTCCCCCTCTCCCTCGGGAGAGGGTTGGGGTGAGGGTTATTGATACTTTTACGAATACCTCTCCCTTACGATCCAATGCACCAACAGCCCTAAATGCGGCTGCTCATCGCCATACTGCAGAGTTACCGGTCCTTCAATACTGGGTCCGTTTTCGCTGCGCAATTTCAAGATCACATTGTCAGCCAGGATCCTATTCGCCTTGAAAGCTGCCCGGATCCTCGAAAAATATCGCATTACAGTTGGATAATTGCTTTTCTTCGTATTACTGGTGATATGAAACTCGATCACCCCGGCCCATATGTCCCGATTCGGTCCGCCATCCGGATAATCCATGGAAGCATTTTCCGTGAACGTTAGAGCGCATGGAAAGATGGTCATCTTTTCAGGAAATTCCGTCTTCTTGAAGACATAAAACGCTCTGACGGTCTTCCCGTTTCCGGTATCCACGCTCCCCGCCACATCCACCAGCTTATCGATCCAATCCTCAATGGCCATTCGCTAACTCCTCGACAATTGATTCCATCGCCTCCCCGAAATTCCGGTTGATCTCGGATGACTTGGCATTCAATGCTTTCAGCATGAAATGCAGACCCGCAGTCCCTTTTTTACCGATTGACCTTGCGATCAGGAATGCAGTTTCCTGCAGACTCTGCCCGCTATCACCGATTCCCCTTCGTCTGATCCAGCTCATCAGTGAAACACTGGATGGCGGCTTATCTCCGGCCTTGCGGCCAAAGTTTAAAACATATACACCCAGGTATGGTTCCCTGGCCGTGGAAGTCACCTTCCCCACGATTGATCCGCTCGTACCCAGCACCATACTTACGATCGATCCCCGGACACTCCCGCTCACATTGGGGATTCCACCCACCACCGCATCCTTGACAGCGATCACAGATTTCTCCATCGCAAGTCTGAAATACTTGGATCTGACAACCTGGTAATTCTTATCCAGCTGAGTGAGTGCACTCATATCCGGTACTTTCGTAAAAAATCTCATTAATTACCTCTTGTAGGGGTGGACCTTTGTGTCCACCCTAGGGGTTACAACCACGGTATAAAATAATTGCCCTTGATCTTCGCAATCTGCTGCTGAGGGAATTCATTCACAAAGAATGTCTCCCCGGTCTCAGCATTTCCAGCTCTGCCGCCAAATCCGGTTTCACCTTTTTGAAGCATTAGAGCTGCCATCTGAACACATAACCACTTGATATCTGCTGGTGGAACATACCGACTCAATGCCGTTGTAGAGTGTGCAGCCGCCGTTGTCCCATTCACACCGCGTTCTACAATGTAAGTCCGGTAGATCGAGATCGGGCTGTTATCAGCATGATCTGCTTTTGTAGTTCCATTCCATCCCCGGATGGTGATCAATATATTGCCGGCAATCTTCTGGATGAAAATATCCTCTGCCCCGATTCTGATAACTTCTTCAGGGTAGAATTCTGCACCGTTATCCACTGTGATCAGCTCATCCGTATCGACGATGGCGCCATTGGTCTGTGAAGTGGCTCCTGTAGGAGCAGGGCTTCCCGGACCACCATTGCCGGCTCGAACATATTCTTGCTCGCTGCCAGCTAGAGCCACCATTCCAGGAGAAATGATGGATCCTTTTGTTGCAACGATTGTGGTGTCACCTATGAGTTGGTCGATACTGATTCCAAGAGACCTGACCTCCAGGTAAAGGCCCCACAATCCGGCAATGGTTAGCTTCATATTCCAACAGACATCATTGTCTCTAACCAGGTCGGTAAACGGACCATTTCGCCAGCATTTCTCTGTTGGTTCTGTCGTATAGTCTGTTTTCGTTGAACCGTTTTCTATGACAGAAGTGATACTCAAACAGGCACCGATCATCAGGTTATTTTTGTAAGAAGCTTTCACGGTCCGCGTTTCACTGACTGGCAGAAAGATTCCAATATTCCTGGAAATGAATTGGCTGGCAGTCTCCAATTTATCCAGCAGTTTCACCTGGTCACCGGATATTCCGGTCCCAATCAGCTCTTGCACCAATTCTTTCACTGAACAATAAGTCTGTGCATCCATCGTTCAAATTCCTTTTTTACCCTCTCCCATTTATCTTCCCCCCAAATACTCCAACTGTTTGTGCCCCGAGTTCGTCGAGGGGTACAGAGTGGTGGATATTTGGGGGGACTGAGGGGGGCTGGGGCTTGCGAAGGTTACTTTCCCTTCCCCTTTTTGGATTCGTCGGTCTCTTCGACCTTCTCTTCCTCAGATTTCTCTGATTCCTCTGCCTTCACAGCTTTGGCAGACACAGGGGATTCCTTCCAACCAACAGCTTTATGAGCTTCAACACAGGTCGGATGCACCTGCAAATGCTCACCATCTTTTTCCATTTCAACAAGTTTTCCCATTTGGAATTCTCCTTTTATCATTCCTTCAATACCCACCCTCTCCATTTATTCCGAAGGATAAATGGGGAGGGTTAGGGAGGGGTCAGATTATCCTAACAGGGTAGCAATATGAGCTCTCTTCAGAGCTGCATAACCCCAGGCAATACCGATTTCATAAGCCACACGGCGGTACTGTCTGTAGACACGGATCTCGAACGAAAGCCCGGAAACGGGATCCTGGATGATCATGGCATCATCTGCAGAGTCGCCACCTTCAGGTACTGCCGGAGCACGGGTTGCCAGCATGAGCGCATTGCGATCAAACGCCATGTTGGGGGTATAGTTGTTGCCAACGGTCAAAGCATTCGCTGTTGCAATGGTCACCAACGCGCCTGGTTCAGACATGATGATCGTTCCAGGAGCAGCAATACCGGTCTGAACAATGTATTTGTTCACTGCATCTGCAGCATAGGTAACCACATCACCAGCTACGATGGTGTTTGCACCGGTTACCAGTGCTACCGAGGTTACCCCGGGGGCAGTGGATCCACTGGTAACATACCCGGTTCCAGTGCCTTTGGTATGCAGTGCGATTTGACCAGACTGGCGAAGGTTGAATCCCTCTACCTGTCCGAGAGCACCATTACGCAGCAATTGATCTGTTCCAGCTTCATTTGCCCGGAATAACTGGGATTGTTTTCCACGCAGGTTGGCAGCAGCAGCGTTGTTTAGAACCAATTGAAGGTCTGTTGTAGGAGCGCCGTTGTCTTCCAAAATCTTGCGTACCTGGGCTACATCGCTCAGATCTGCAGCGGTTGCGAACGGTGTGGTCCCAGCAATTCCATAGGCTCGGGAAGAATTCTGCTTGGCCGTGAGCGCCAGGTCAATCTCGATCAGGTTGCATAGAGAGCGGAAACCCTGGGCGAATGCATTTTTGACGATCGTCTCAGCTGCACTCGATTGTGCAAGTCCTTTTTGCTCTTCACCGGTTAGGTAGAAAACGGTGCTTTTGCTTTTACTGATGGTGATCTGTGGAGCACCAACAGCGGTATCTGATCCGGTCGGTCCAGTTGCAGCCGGAGTGATGTCACCGACTGTTCCAGGAGGGACAACAGGAAAGGTAATTACCTGTCCCACTGCAGCCCGCTCATCAACAGCATCTTTCAAAACCGCTGGAATAAAACCAACCAGCTCGCGGCTGACTGTATCCAACGCCCCAAATATGATGGGGTATAAACCAGTTAGTGTGTTTGCCATTCTTAGATCCTCCTATGATCTGACGTTTTTTCTCGATTACCGATTATTCGGTTACTTTTCCGCCGCCCTGGATAAACTTCATACGGGCTGCAGCATCCAATGCCAGGAAATCTGCTCGTTTCAAGGCAATTTTTTCGATTTCTTCCTGGTTGGTTTCAGGAACAGGAACGAAATTCTTGGCAGCATCCGAACTTACATTCGCTGCATTCCGCATGGAAATGTAGAGTTTGTTGGCTTCGTCAGCTTTTTGCTGCACTTCATCCAACGATGGACGCAGATCTAAAGCTTTCTGCTTGCCATCCTCCGTTCCCTCATTGAAGGCAGTGTGCATTTCGTTCATTACCCGCTGCACTTCATCGTCCGCCGTCCGCGCGGCATCAAAATATGGTTTCAAGTCGATCATTTTTCCTCCTTCAGGAAAATTTTAAGATACTCGCGCAGAGACTCTGCCTCGCGCTGATTTTGATTCCCGTCGTAGGTGCCAATTTGGCTGTCCGCAGCCGGGTTATTCCCTTCCGGTGGCTCGCTGGATGGCTCACCTACGGGATCTTCTGAACTCACGGGAAAAGTCCCTAAGATCAATTCCCGTGGAACATTCATATAACTCTTCAGGCAGTTCACAAATCCGGTGGGGATGGCGTTTGTCTGTGATTTCTTCACACTGGTTGTCACCACCTCATCAACAAAACCGAAAGCCTTCGCTTCTTTTGCTGTCATCCAGGTTTCGTCGGTCATCATTTTCGCCAACCTATCTGATTCCATCCCGGTTTTCGTAATGTAGGTATCGATGATCGAATCTTTCACGGTTTTCAAAATGTCGAGGGCTTTCTTGATCTCGTCGATCGTTCCCCAGGTCAACATGGAAGGATCGTGGATCATCATGAGACCGCTCTCCCTGATTCTGATATGATCAGCACCGGTGATCATGATTGTTGCCGCGCTGGCTGCCAGGCCAACAATATCCGCTGTCACTTGGCCAGGGTATTCTTGGAGCAATGAACGAATCACACTGGCTGCGATCACCTCACCACCTGGAGAATTCACCAGCACTGTGACAGGTTTTCCCTGCCCATTTGCGTACAGATCCTTTTTGAACTTTGCCGGGGTAACCTCGTCCCCCCACCACGAATACTCCGATATTGGTCCGAAAAATTCCAATTCAACTTCACCGCTATCACTATCAACCGCGTTCCTGAATTTCCAAAACGGTTCAAACGGGCTGGTGTTTCCTTCAATTACTCGAACAGGATCTCTCATGATTCCTCCTTACTTTTGCACACCAGGATTACTGATTCCGGTAGAACTGGAAAGGGATCCATCCGCCCCAACCATCGCCATATTTGCGGGAATGTAATGACTGTCTCCGCCATCGTAAGCAGACATATCATTGATCTGCCTCGCCTCATTCGGTGTCATTTGCCCGCTGTTGATCAGTTTTTCCAGGTACTCCGATCTTGTCTTTGCATCTGTTTGCAGCAAAGCTTCACGGATAAACCGGTAATAATCAGTGTTTTGTTCAGCCCGGGTCAGCCATTTAAGCCGGGCGCCTTGCTCCCATTGGATCAGGAATGGGTTCAATGTCGACTTCAAATACTCAATATCTTGCTGAGCATTAGATTCATACGACTGTTTTCCCTGATTCAGCTTGTATAAAGGCATTCCGAAGAAATTGGCGATATCGACGTCTGTAGCAGCGATGTTCTCCAGGAATTGAGCATCCGTCGCTTTCATCGTCACCCCTTCAAATTTCGTAATTTTGTTATCAAAAACAGCTATCCCATTCCCGCTGATTGCATCGATATAACTGCTTTTGATCTTTGCTCTAGCTGCCAGATCGACTTCACCGTTCACCCACAGAAGAGCTGAAGGATTCAATCCTTGACCTGAGATTTTGTCCCTAGTTTCATGCGCTCCGATCTGGCCGCCGATGGTCTCTCGCGCATAAGTAAGCACTGACCTGCCTGCCAGTCCATCCGTGGAGTTGATCATCAAATGAGTGACTTCAACCTCCGGGAGGAATTCAGTTTTTCCGTTGGGGAATGTGGCCTGATACCAGAGCGTGCCTTCATTATCAAAAAACGGTTTTGTCTGGTTGGATGGCAATACAAATAGTTCGTGGTAAGTGGTTGGTGGCTCCCAAATATAAGCATCACCCCAATACAGCAGCCACATGATGGCCGTCTTTTTGAAAATGAATGGGGTCATCCACCGGTTCGGAGACACTTCAAGCAGGTATGCCTTATTCCGGATCAGACTATCAGGTGGGACCTGGACAGTATTCCGCCCGTTTCGTCTGAATTGTTGGAAAGGCATCGCAGCGATATCATCGCTGATGATGTTCCCACACCTGAAAGCGGTTGCCACTTTCTTTGCCGTTTCCGGAGAAACCACTTTCCCGGAAAGGGTCGTCGTCCCATAACCAGATACATATTCAGTCTGTAAATAAACTGGTGCCATTGGAACCTTCGGCAGGCTTTCATTTTTGAAAAGATTCAAGATGGTATCAAGAATCATGTAGCACCGCCTTTTTGTTTAAAATAAACAACAACTCCAAGGCTGATCAGAATGAAACCACAGACATAGATTGCAGCCGTCACACTCCATCGCCAGGTGGCAAATACAATTAATCCGGATCCGAGTAAAACCAACACATCATCCAGGTATTTCTTCACCGATTGCATCATCTACATGCCCCATTCATCGTTCAATATCTCGTCGCTGATATCTACCGGTCCTGCATCCCGCAATGCAGGCAGTCTCACCATCCCGGTCAAAATAGCAGTTAACAGATCTACCCTGTTGGTATCACTTACATTTTTCTTGGTAATTTTGATATTTTCGTTGTTGTCTGTCACCTCTTTGGCGTTGTAAACGCACCATTTAAGCAGCGGGGATCCATCATGCACGATCTTTCCCTGGGCGACTAACTCCCGGAATAACTTGGTCGGTTCGCTCAGGGTCCTGACGCCTTGCCGGATTTCCACGCAGACATATCCATCCTTGGTCATTTCATTTGCCAAATGTGTAGCGTTATAAGGGTCGTAACAGATCTCCAGCACCTTCCACAAATAATCCAATTCGACGTCATGGACATGGGTTTTGATTTCGTCGTAATCTGTCACATCTCCATCGGTGATTTTCACCCAGCCATCTGCTGCCCAGTCTCGGTATGGAATCAGGTCCGTCTGTTCGTGTCGTACCACTGCCCCTTCTGGAATAAATCCCCTCGCTGTCACTGCCACCCGGCCATCCTGGAGCGCAAAAATAAATCCGTCGCCAGTGAGATCGATCTTCTTCGATAGGTCGAGACCTACTAGGCATAATGCCCCTTTGGTTAGCTCTGCAAATTCCTTCGGAGTAACGGCTAACTTGTCCCACTCAGACATAATTTCACCCATATAACTGGCATCGCTGTCATAGATCCACCGATTGAGGATCTTGATTCTGAATGTCCGTATCTTTGACGGATCCTTGCTAGTGAATGCCTCATCGTGCTGATCTTTGAGTTTTGCCAACCCTTCCGGACTGGCAGCTCTCAGTGGGTTCGCCTTGATCCAGTTCGCGGGATCGTGCTCATCATCTCCTGGGTCCAGCTCGCGTATCATGACGAAATATCGTTCGTTTTTAATGTCGCTCGCCGGATCAATGATCTGTTTGCAGAGCTGATACTCGCGAAAGCATGGAGAATTATTCGCATCCATGCCAGCCGTGGAAATGATCATCATCAGGGCCTGTGAACGGTGACCCCAGGCGGTCCAGATCAGGTCAAATATTTCACTGGTCTTATGAGCATGGTATTCATCGATGATCGCCCCGGATGGATTTAGACCGTCTTTATTTTGCGTTTCTTTCGAGAGCGGCATCATCCTTCCGCCCCTGCTGATATGGTTGATCTCTGCTTGTCGGATCTTCAGCCGCTTCTTGATATCCTGGCTCTTGTAGGCCATCCGTTTAGCGCCATCAAATACGATCCTGGCCTGTTCCCGGTCCACGGCTGCGCAGTAAACTTTGGGTGATTCCTCCCCGTCTCCGCACATTAAGAAAAGTCCGATTCCGCTCATCTCAGTACTCTTGCCATTCTTCCTGGCAACCTGGATGTAGGCCTTTTCAAACCTCCGAATTCCCGTTTCCTTTCCCACCCACCCGAAGATGCAACCTAGGTCAAATTGCTGGAAAGGTAGCAGCTCAATAGATTCCCCGGCTAACTGCCCCTCGGTGTGTCGACAATACTTGAACCAGTCATAGATTCGGTTGGCCTTCTCCTCATCGAAGATCCATGGAAAAGCAGCATCGTCCCGTCTGGCCAGATCGTCGAGGTGCCTCTGACAGGCCAGCATCTCCATATGGCCAGTAACCCGGCGTCCTGCCACAACGTCGAGAGCATATTGAGTGCATGGGTGAACGATTGCATTAATCAAACTGATCTCCAAATTCGTCCTTAGCGATTTCGTCGGCTCGTTTCTTGACCAACCGAGAACGACCAGAAGGAGTAAAACCAAGCTTTTCAGCATACGACGCTATCAACCTTGCCCAAGACTGCACCGCCTTGATCTGGTCGTTTCGATCGAACAGCGATTCCTTGTCTCCTACGAAGCCGCGCTTGAGTTTGTTGCTCTCTGCTTGGTACTGTGTTACTGCATCGCAGTACACCGCCAGCATCTCCGCATCCAGGTTGTCCAGCAGCTCCAGTCCCATTGCCTGCTTCTTGATCTTTTTCCAAACAATCAGCGCCTCTTCCGAAAGCCACACCGGAGCTACTAATCTGACTCGCGTTTTCCGATTGGTCATCTCCTGTGCTTTTTTTCGCGATTCCACCTCGGTTGCGGTGTAGTGTTTCCCACCACCCTTCCGGCCGACTTCCATCAAATTTGCTGACTGCGTTTTGGTTGGCATACATATTAATTCCAGTTTCGATCGGGGACATTTTCACGCATCAAGGAAACACGCGGTTTAGTTTCGAATTCTCTATAACTTTTTTGCCACCCCTCCCGTTGATTTCATACGCCGTGTACTTGGAGTGGTGTCGATGGCATAGGCTCTCGAATGGACCTGCCCAAAACTTGACCTCATCTCCCATGTGTGGATCCTTGTGATGTACGTCCGTTGCTTTCGTGTATCTGCCTGCCTTCAAACAGTCCGCGCACCAGGGTTGATCATCCAACTGCTGCCGTCTTCCTTCCTTCCAGCGCTTGGAGTTGTACAGCTTCTGCACATTGACTGGTTTGGCAACAGCGTGGAGCGCGCATCGGCTGCCCTTGCTTACTAACTCAGGGCAGCCTGGGTATGAACATGGACGCGCGGATCGATACGGCATCCTTACCTGCCAAAGATCAAGCTCATGACATACGTGATCACAGCCAGTGTGATTGCTCCTGCAATGAATGTCATGATCTTGTTGTAAACAACTTGCTTGGTGACCAAAGTCTTGATCACATCGAACTGTTTGACCAATCCAACTTCCGGGCAATCTTCTGGACCAAACAATACCTGGTGGTGCTCAGCCACCCTTCCTTGAAGTACATCAACACGGCCGGGAAGATCTTCCATTGGATTACCCCTTCGTGGTCAGGCTGAAGCTCTTGCCAATGAATGGCACACCGGCCAGGCTTTGATGAGTTTGCCTGCTGGTGATGATCATCAGCACATATCCACTTACAACCAACAGCACACTCGCAATTATTCCAGCCTGAGCATCGATTATCTCTATCGCCAACATTGGTTTGAATATCTTGAATGCGATCAGTGCCACCATCCCGAGAAGATTCAATCCAGCGGACCATTTCGGTGCAACCCCATCCTGTAGCCAACCGGCTGATTTCCCGATATCGATTAGCATGGCGATCAAAGCAGCTACTCCTACCAGAGACGGCCACTGCACCAGGACCAGGTTCACGATCCAAGACCATAGGTTGGGTGGGATCTCTGGCGCCTGACCTCCTGATGCAGCGGCCGGTATTGCAGATATAAATAAAAGTATTCCTACTAAAATAATTACAGAAAAGAAATGCTTCATGAACTTCCCGAATAAACTTTTCATTCTTCCTCCTTATGATTAATCGCTTCAAACCGAAATTAAACAAAAAAACCGACACGTCGCCCAAACCTTGGGTTACGTGCCGGCCACAATCCCGACTTATGTGTATTCAGTTGTCAAATAGATTATATACTATATGTCAAGTAGTCACTTTCTTTGTATTTTTCTTTTATCTATCCAACTTTCTTGTTGGTTACCTCTCTTAATTCAATTCTACAGAGGAAAAAAGGTTTTTTAACTTTTCTTTCCTGCTCTCCGAATCATCTTTTGCAGCATTTTATCATTTATCGACCAGTGGACTTCCTCCCCACATTCAATGCAGAACCCGTGGGCATAACGCAAGATCACCCCCCTGATCAGGACCAACTCTATATTCTCGATTGAGATCAGATCCCCTATCTCGCCCTTGCAATTTGTACAGGTCAGTTTACTACCTCTCCTCAGCTCATCCATTGTTATCTGCCTTAGCTTTTTCGCCCTGTTCTTCTGCTTCTAATTTCACCAGCATTCGAGCCAGAGTTCTATAAGCTTCCCGTGTTCTCATATCTTGGGAAGGATCGCTCTCCACCTCATACCCGGTGATGAGAAAGGTGTACTTTCGTGGTTTGTTCTTTCTCTGCTTAACTCCATCTACCGCTGGGGGGAGGGTTGGGGTGGGGGAAGATATGCTCATTTTGACCTCACACTTTTCAAGTCTGCCGGCTGGTATATGTACAACGTGGAAAGTATCCCTTTTGGAGTGATACACTCCCCGCCACTGATTCCGGTCATTTTATTACACATATGTCTGACCAACACCATCCCACCTTCGTAATAACCCTGCACTACCCCAAAGCCATTCGGAGTATTAACTTCCTGTCCACTGATAAATTCAGCTCTCATACCGGTTCTCCAAGTTCGAGTAATTTCTCAAGTTTTTGTTTATCCACCTGGTCCTGCTGGTCAATTACTACATCCAGCTCATCGATAGCCTGGGTGTATTCCAGCTCCCGTCCCACCGACTGTAAATAGGCGATGTTCGCTGCATAAGTCATATTCACCGCCTCTTTGGCAACCTTAAGTGTTCCTTTGGTAACCCTAATTTTTTTCTCCAGCGGCACCGGTCGTGTTTTGGGAGTGTGGTTCGTACACCGTTTGGTCACATGCACCGTCCCGCATTTTTTACAGACTGGTGCCAGTTCAAATACTTGCAAGCCAAGGATCTCCCGGATCAGTGGATCCTTCGGTTCGTAAACTATTTCAGCCGCGGTATTTTGGGAAAGCCGGATGAGTGTTCTATCAGTCAATTTATTAAATTCTGGCAGTTTAACAATCTTCCGGAAAGATAGCTCCTTATGCAGATCACGGATCCGTTGACCAATAAGTGCCAGTTGTTCAGCTGCTGTTTTCATATTGCCTCCACCTCTGCTGCTTCTCCTTGTAGCAAAAGGATCTCTGAAACCTTCCCTCCTGTACATCCTGCAATGATCCGGTTGATTGTCGTTTTTAGGCGCGTGTCGATCCAACTCCTGGCAAATTCATTTGGAACAATGATCGTCAAAATAATTTCATCATCAATTTTCGTGTATCCGGCAGTCCTGCTATTTTTCACCCAGGTATCAAAAGAAGATCTCGACATATCCAGTTTTAATTGACCATATGCCGCGGACCATAAATTTTTAGCTGTCCATGTTCCTGATTGGATATCGGGGATGGTTTGAAAGAATTCTAAATTTTTTGAAAAATTTGAATCTATTGTTAATTGATGGTTAAGTTCTTGGTTAATTAAAGGTTCGGGTGACATAGCTGTGTCACCACCCCGACGACAAAGCTGTGTCACCCCTGGGGTGTCATAGGTGTCACCTTCCGGTGACATATCAGGGATTTCTACCTCTTTTTCAATGGGTGACAATTTGTCACCCCTGTAAGCAGCCAGTGCTTCAGAACTCAGGTGATAACTAATTGTTCCCCTGGCAGTTTTCCCAACCGGTTTGATGATCCCGTTATCCACCAGGTCATGTATGATCCTTTGTGCTGTCCTCGAGCTTACCGTTGTCCGATAAGCAGTTGTTTCTACCCCCGGGAAGATGTTGTCCCCGTTGTCATTTCCACAATCCGCCAGGAAAAGGCAGAGCAGCTTATGATTGCCAGCCAGCCGGCTGTCCCACACCTTCGACATCATCTTGATGCTCATTCCTCCCCTCCGCTTTTCCCAATTTCTCGTAAGTGAGGGTCAATTACCTTTTTCAATGGATCAATTTGGAAATAGTCTGGGGACTTAATGTTCAACAATGTGCGTTTCCGGTTGTTTTTGTTCATTATTCCTCATGGTCAAATTTAAGTATCCCAACTCTATGTCACTTGCCCCACTTTGCCACTGCGCAGGTTCTGCGCACCCCGCTTATAAGAATTTAGGGGGTATCCATCACAATCTGTCTTTTTCAGGGTTCTTTGATGAGATTTTTTCCTTTATTCTTTCATGAAAATTTTTGCGTCTTTGATCGCATCCATGCTGTCGCATAAGTGCATCAGTGTCCGGGCTATATTCCGCAAGATATCTCCTGAGTTCATGGTGGGATTATTCACAATTTCCACCAGGTCCCGCCGTGCATTTGCCAGATCCATAACTGCCTGGTCTATTTTTTGGCCGGCTTTATAACTGCCACGCTTTTGCCTGATCTCTTCTGTCTCTTCTTCCGAAATGAATGGACAAGGTCGGCTCGGGGTTTCACAAGAATTTCGAACAGATTTCGGCTCAATTTCGGTTAAATTTCCTGGTAAATTGGTCATGCTGCCTCCACAAGTGCTATTTTGAATGCATCTAATATTTCACCTGGCGTTTTCCGAACTGTATTTAAGATCGCCATCAGATCTACCTGAGGGAGCTCATGCACCGGACATTTCACTTCCAACATATCCGAGAACGAATATTCAGCCATCGTCCACCAATCTTCGCCCACCACACACCAGTGCTCTTTGCCACGGAATGCAGCGATCGCTGTCTCAAGGTTTACTTCATAATGATTCAGGTAAACAACTTTTCCGATCATCTGGTATCTCCTGTTGTATTTATCAACTATGGTTGTCTTTCAGAATAACAGTTTAGCAACTGCGGTTGCGGATGTCAATAGGTATTAATGTGAATTTCTATAATTTGTCTATAATCAACATGATGGAATTTTCAGACTGGATCACCAAGAAATTTTTAGAATGGCGCGGGGACCGCTTCGGTCAATCCGCATCGATAGCAGAGTTTGCAAAATTGTTCTCTGCCTCACATCAACTCGTTTCAGAGTGGATGAAGAAAAGTGGTAAAGTCCCAACTAGTGTCAAATATATAACTGCCCTGGTAAATGTTTACGGTGAAGAAGTTTATGGTGTTTTAGGCTTGCCCCGGCCCGATTTATCTCCCGTCAATGCCAGGCTGTTATTGGAGGCTTCCAGGGACCTCAGCCGCTCTGTAAAAGACACTGGCATTGATATCAATTCAGCAGCATTTGAGAAGCTGGCCATAGAGATATTCTCCAGGCATGGAATCAAATTAGAAAGAACTGATTGACCGTCAGGGAAAGTTAATTTATATCTCATGATATAATAATAGCACATGCGTTCTATGAGTCAAGCTGTCATTAATGACAGGTAATGGGAAAAATTATGGAAATAATAAGCTTTATATTAATTATTATTGGTGCTATTTTATATTTCTTTGCCCGTTCCCGAAAAAATATAAATTGGTTATCCTTTGGTATTTTTATCTTTGGTATAGGAACTGGAATGCTGATATACTCGTTCTACCTTCTCACTTTATTTGGTCACTAGATTCTTCCACCTGTAATTAATGACAGGTTGTATTATCCAACCAACAACTTATAATTAAAACCCCATGTCTCTCAGTGCCTCCCCATTCCCACTCGGTAAAAAAGTAGCTGCATATTTACGTGATTCCGGCGGGGATGATCAGGATCTCTCCGTCGAGCAGCAGGAAGCGGTTGTAACCAAATACTGCCAGGATAACCATCTGCAGCTTACCCGGGTATTCAAAGATATCGCTCAATCCGCCTCCTCAACTGTTGGACGCGATAAATTCATGGAGATGGTTCGCTACTTTCATCAGAAAACACCCCAACCTGAAGAAGTGGGTATTCTCATTTGGAAGTTTTCTCGATTCGCCCGCGATATGGATGATGCCGCATTCTACAAAGCAGATCTTCGCCGGCTCGGTTTCGATATCTTCTCCCTCAACGATTCCATCCCCGATGGCATAAATGGCCGGCTTTTTGAAAATCTCATAGACTGGATGAATGCCCGATTCCTGGAGGATCTCTCTATTGATGTGAAACGTGGATTGCATCATCTGGTCGAGAATTACGGCGCCTTGGGTGGCACTCCTCCCCGTGGTTTCAAACGTGAGATCATCGAGATTGGTAAACGCCGTGATGGAAAACCGCATAAAGTATCCCGCTGGGTTCCCGATTCCGAAGCTTGGGACTCGGCCAAAAAAGCCTGGCTAATGCGGGCGTCTGGCAGCTCCTACCGGGAGATCCACGAAACCACTCACCTCTATAAAAACGCCGGATGTTATACCACCTTCTATTCCAACCGAATCTACTTGGGCGAATTGAAATTTGGCGAAAAGGTGATCCAGAATTATGTGCCGGCAATGATCGATCAACATACCTGGGATTTGGTCCAGTATCAAAATAAGCAAAATAAACAGATCCGGGACTCTTCCAATACAAACCCGGGTCATTCAGCCAGGGTAAATTCAGATTACTTTCTGAGTGGGGTCGCCTTCTGTGCAGATTGTGGGTCCCCGCTTAATGCTCATTTGATCGCCTTTTCCAATGGATACCGGAAAGAATATTATCGCTGTTCTGGAGCGAATAACTCAAAGAATGGCCACATGAAAGATATCCCGAAGGAAGTTCTGGAAAATCAGGTCTTACAGATAATCAAGTCGCGGATCGTAAACGAAAGATCACTCCAGGTCCTGACGGCCGAGTATGATCGCGAAATAGCCAGTCTCCGGAAGAATTACCTGGCTGATCGGAAGAAGTACCGTGCATTACAGACCATAAGTTCAAAAGAGATCCAAAATATAACCAAGGCCATCAAACTCGGAGGATATTCCCCTACCCTGACAAATGAGCTCCGAATCCTGGAAGAAAAGAAATCCGAGTATCAGCAAGCCCTGGATAAACTTGAACAAGAAAGTAAGGTTGAATTCAGAAAACCATCAGGTGAAGAGGTCAAAGCCTTGAGTCAGCGGTTGATTAAAACAATAAACCGCGCCAATTCCCAGGAGATCCAGGGATTATTGCGCGGCTTTATTCGTCGGTTAAATGTCGCTCGGGATGGAAAAGAAATCCAAATTAGTATAGGATTCGTGAATCCCGTGCTCGTTTTTATGTCTGAGGAAGAGTGCCCCCAAGGAGACTCGAACTCCTGTTATAGCCTTGAAAGGGCTGTGTCCTAACCGCTAGACCATGGGGGCAACGGACAGGATTTTATCACAGGCAGGTAGACCGGTCAAGTATTTGAAACTATGAAATTCCATCATCATTCAACCACTTCCTCAATGCAAACCGGGTTATCATACGCTGGATTGTTCACAATGGTGGAGACCGGATAATATGTCATGGCTTCCGCCGGAAAAGGTTGAAGCAATTTCAATGCCTCCGTCTGACTGGTTGATGCGTCCAACCATTGCCATCTCTTATCACCATCCAAAATGACCGGCATTCGGTCGTGAAATGGTTCGATCAAAGCATTGGATGATGTTGTAATTATTGTTGTGGTTCGAACCAATTCACCGTCTGGTGATCGCCATTCCTCCCATAATCCGGCAAAAACAAAAGGTTTATGGTCTTTCATGTGAATAAAAACCGGTATTTTACTCTTCCCTTTCGGGTTTGCCAGCGTACTCACCGGTTTCCATTCAAAAAATCCGCTGGCCAGGATTAAATTTCGACGTAATTTGAGGGCATTCCTAAATGATGGTTTTTCAGCCAATGATTCAGCACGGGCATTGATCATTCGCGACCCGATGGAACTATCCTTTGCCCAGGATGGGATTAAGCCCCACCGGAACATTTCCACTTTATGTTCTTTTGGATTCCGAACGATCGCCAAAGGCTGGGTCGGGGCAATATTGTAACGAGGCAGGTAGCTTTCCGGGATTCCTCCAAGGTCAAATTCATCTTCAAAATCACCCGGTTCAAGAATTAGAATGAATCGTCCGCACATATTTTCTCCATTCATATTTTAGCATCAAGACATTATCAATCCAAGTCCAAAGGGGAAGCTGCATAAATCTGTTTACTTGACACTTCCCCCCCTCCAAATGATAATTACCTTATCTTATCCGATCTTGAGGTGACAATGGCCAATCCCCTGGTGGAATGCATTCCCAATTTTTCTGAAGCTCGCCGACCTGAAATCGTACAGGAGATCATAAATTCCATTGAAAATGTGCCTGGAGTACATGTTCTGGATCACCACTCAGACCTGGATCACAACCGTACTGTGGTTACATTTGTTGGCACTCCTCAAGCTGCAGAAGAAGCTGCATTTCAATCCATAGCTAAAGCAGCAAAACTGATCGATCTTGATCAACATACCGGCGAGCATCCCCGTATTGGTGCAACAGATGTGGTTCCTTTCGTTCCAATAAAAGATATCACCATGGTGGAATGTGTGGAAATTGCAAAACGCCTCGGTCAGCGAGTAGCAGATCAGCTGGGAATACCCGTTTATCTATACGAAGAAGCAGCTGCACTACCGGACCGTCATAACCTTGAAAACATTCGCCACGGTCAGTATGAAGGATTGAAAACTGAAATAATCACAGATCCAGGTAGAAAGCCTGATTTTGGTCCTTCCAAACTGGGTTCAGCGGGTGCCACAGTGATCGGTGCGCGGTCACCCTTGATCGCTTATAACGTCTATTTAACCACCGATGACATTAGTATCGCCCAGAAAATTGCCAGGAGCATGCGAAATTCATCAGGAGGCTTCCGATATATCAAGGCGCTTGGATTGTTGGTGGATGGCAGGGCTCAGGTTTCGATGAACATGACCAATTTCCACCAAACACCTATCTTCAGGGTTGTTGAAAGTGTTCGGCGTGAAGCACAGAGGTATGGAGTCACTATTCACCATAGCGAGTTGGTTGGGCTGACTCCACAGGAATCACTCATCGATTCGGCTGTCTGGTATCTGCAATTGGATGGATTCAAAGGGGAACAGATCCTTGAGACCAGGTTATACACAGCCATGCAAGAACAGAGTTTGGAAGAAATCAAAACGGACTTTGTAGATGAATTAGCATCAGCGACACCAACACCTGGCGGCGGGTCAGCATCCGCTTATAGTGGAGCCATGGCGGCTGCCCTGGTTTGTATGGTTGCGCGCCTGACGATCGGGAAAAAGAAATATGCAGATATCGAATCCAAAATGTGGGAAATCGTCAATCAGGCAAATGTCCTTCTAGAGGATTTAAAAAGTGCAGTTAAAGATGACGCCAGATCATTTGATGAACTGCTAGTTGCAATGCGACTGCCGAAAGATTCGGAGGAAAACATTCAAAAACGGGATGCGGAGGTATTAAAAGCCACGTTGAATGCGGCAAGGATCCCATTGAGCGTTTGTGAAAAATCACTTGATGTGATGCGATTGGCAATTGATGCTGCCAGTAACGGGAACATAAACGCACTCTCAGATGCAGGATCAGCATTTTCACTTGCTCGGGCAGCGTTCAATGGTGCCAGTATGAATGTTCAGATCAACCTAAAAACTGTCGAACAAACCGATCAAAAACAACCACTTCTGAATAAGTTGGTTGGTTTGAAAGCTACTCTTTCAGGGTTGGAAGATCAGATCAAACAGGTGATGGAACAACGGGGAGGAATCATCATCTAATGCTGTCTTTCTATCAAAGATCCAGAACAAACATAACCTGGTTGTTCTTATTCGCAATCTCATTTTCTGCCTGCTCACACAGGGTCACTTCAGCACTGCTCCCACAAAACAACACCTTGGTAGCAGCTAGTGGGATACAAGGCAATTTGACGACTCCGGAGAGTACTGAAACCATTCAGGCTACAAATCCAACTGTTTTTCTACCGACGATAATTCCGACCATTCAAAATACTCCCTACCCCTGTGGTAATGAAATTTGTATCCTACCCGGTCACTTTATATTCGAGATACCCATTGGGATAGGTTTTAACCAACAGGTCGAACCATCGTACGCTTATGGGAGTACCCAGAATGGAAAAAGAGAACCGCATCATGGCGTGGAATTTATCAATGCAGCAGGCACACCTGTTCTCGCAGCCGGGGATGGAATAGTTGCTTTCGCCGGAAATGATTCAAATCAGCAATTTGGCTGGGGCGTGAATTTTTATGGCAATCTGGTTGTCATCAAACATGTTGTTCAAGGATACGATGTCCCCATATATACTTTATATGGTCATTTATCCAAAGTATTGGTGAGTACTGGAGATAATGTCACCATGGGCGAAATTATTGGAGAAGTTGGACTTAGCGGTAAAGCCCTGGGTGCACATCTGCATTTCGAAGTACGTGAAGAGATCAATGATTACGCCCACACCCGCAACCCTGAATTATGGCTAAATATTAATCGTGGAAATGGCGCCATGGTTGGCCAGATTTTTAATGAAGAAAATGAAGTGCGGCGGTATCCGGACCTACTGTTGGTCTCTCTGGTTAATCCCGGATCGCCCAATAAACACCCGGTTCCATACGCAGATGCCTCTCTAAATCCTGATAATGATTACCAGGAAGTCTTTATGGTTGGAAATCTACCTCCCGGTAACTATGAGCTGATATTCTCACCAAACGGAAAGCAGCAATCCGTACAATTCGAGATATTTCCCGGCAAAATCACTAGAATCACTTATCGCACTAAATACTAAAGGAGAGAAGATGGGATTAAAACCAGACCACTGGATTCGGAAGATGTCGTTGGAACAACAAATGATCGTTCCATTCGCTGAGGGTGAACGCAGACCTGGAGTGATCTCTTATGGTGTATCTTCTTATGGTTATGATATACGGGTAACAGATGAATATAAGATCTTCACCAATGTCTATTCCGCTACTGTTGATCCAAAAGATTTCGATGTCCGATCAATGGTTGATTTTAAGGGGGACGTTTGTATCATTCCCCCCAATTCATTTGCGCTCGCGCGGACGGTGGAATATTTCAAGATTCCAAGGGGAGTACTTACTATTTGCCTGGGTAAAAGCACCTATGCCCGCTGTGGAATCATTGTAAATGTGACTCCCTTTGAACCAGAATGGGAAGGATATGTAACGCTGGAAATCTCAAATACAACACCCCTTCCGGCTAAGATCTACTCCAATGAAGGGATTGCACAAGTATTATTCCTGGAAGGTGATGAGGTCTGTGAGATCTCATATGCAGATAAAAAAGGGAAGTACCAAAGCCAGCAATCCATAGTATTACCTAAATTATAGAAATTATCAATCACCCTAAAGAATTTTAACAATTAAAAATGAAGTTGATCAGTTTTTTTCTTGAATTCAGGAACCGGATGGATTACCCTCTTCGCCAACTATTTCGTTGGAGAAGAGGTCCAATCCGTGTGGAAA
This sequence comes from uncultured Leptolinea sp., assembly GCA_964387025.1. GTDB lineage: Bacteria > Chloroflexota > Anaerolineae > Anaerolineales > Anaerolineaceae > PNON01. Next base: position 355,801 of record CAYLUZ010000002.1, read on the forward strand.
GAAGTCATGACTTCGATAATTATGCATTTCTGGAAGAACCTGAACGGACGCGAGCCCGGCAGTATGAACAACGGTATCTGATTGATTATCACCTGGAAAAATTAAAACAAGAAGGTGCTGCCGGGAATTATTACGAAAATATTTTTTATATCCACATGCTGGAAGAAACATTCGCATTATTAAAAAAGGATTGGCCTGACCGCATCATTTGTGCCGATATTGGAACATCACATTGGTTCTATGTCCAAGCTTTGTGGTCATTTTATACCTGGTACCAAAATAACAAGCCACGTAATATATCTTTAGAAGGCTATGAAGTGGATGCTTTCAGGATCTATTCTGATTTTCACTCCCGGTTTGATCACGCCCTTACCCACATTAACAGGACACCAAATATTCAACTCATTCCAAAAGATTTCAATCCTATCTCATCACATTTCGATGTAATCACATTATTCTTTCCATTTGTATTCGAAAAAGATACATTGGATTGGGGATTACCTTCCCGGTTACACCATCCTGAACAGTTATTGCAAAATGCATGGGATAGTTTAAAACCCGGAGGAGTTTTGATGATCGTCAATCAGGGAAAAGAAGAACATGATGCCCAATTAATGATCTGCGAAAAACTAGGTCTATCGCCAATAGTAAAGCTGCATATCGACCCATTGCTGTATAAATATGATTATGACCGCTATATCCTGGGTATTATAAAATGAAAGGAAATCTGTCTGATATTTCCAATCGATTAGTAATAATCCTTCGGGATATTCTCTCACTGGCGAAATCCCGACCTGCAGGAAGTGAATTAGAAGGGAAAATAAAGGAATATATATCCATTAGTTTATCAAACTCTGGTTATGAAATTCAAAAAGAGTCATTCAGTTTCCCAATAATTCCTCGGTTGTATAATGCACAATTAATAGAATCTGTCTTGATCATCGTTGCGTTTATTTTAATTCGATCAACCCCCCTTTTGGGTTTCCTTTTGCCAGTAATCTTCTCGATCCTTCCCGTATTTATGCTCGAGTGTATTAAACTTTTTCCACGAAAGTTTACGACTGAGAATATAATTGCAACGCCAAGAAATATCCCACTAAGTGATGCAAAGATGCTGGTAGTAGCACATATGGATACTGCTCAAACTATTCCATTTTTATCGGGAATCAAGGGAAAAATAATAAGTTATTGTCAGCGAACATTGTTCATCATTACATTTATTATTGCATTGCAAAGTCTTGCAGTTATAGCAAAAATAATAATGACTCCGGCGATTCTTGCAGGCTTGAATATATTTTCCATTACAATCGCATCGATAACGACCTTGTATCAACTATGGATCACATACTTTTGGCACCAGGAGTATTCACCTGGTGCAAATGATAACGCATCTGGAGTGGCGGTTGGGTTGCTCATCGCGGAGACATTATCAAAACAAAAGAAGATCAATAATTTCCCGATCGCATTTCTATTCACCAGTGCTGAAGAACAAGGATTATGTGGTGCAGAAGCTTTTGTAAAAAAACATACTGATTGGACAGATAAACCCGCGGTTCTAAATTTGGATTCGGTTGCCGGTGGGAACAAGTTGGGTTTAGTTATCCGTTATGGTAGATTAGTGCCAGATTACACCTCCAAATCATTGAATCACATTATCAAAGATATCGATCGCACACTTGTAAAGATTTCTCATTTTCATCGCTGCGGTGATTATCTTCCTTTTTATCGAAGTGGCTTCCAGGTAACCAGCCTGGAAGCTGTTTGGAATGGAGATACTCCTCCTGAATACCATACTTCTAAAGATACTCCAGAGAATTTGAATTTTGAGATATTTTCGCAGGCTTATCAAGTCACCTCTAAGACCATCGAACATTTAATTAATTCATGAATAATCCATCGCTTTTGGATTTAAGTCAACAACAAGCTCGAAGGCTACAAATTCATAGTCTTGGACTCGGTGCCCCGTTGGCTGAAACAGTAACGAAAGTCAATTTACTGGAAGAAATTATTAGAATGGGTGTCCTGCAAATCGACACGATCAATATCGTAGCACGCAGCCAGTATATTGTCCTTTGGAGCCGATTGGGCAGTTATCCCCTAAATTGGTTGGATGAATTGTTAGCCGAAAAACACTTATTTGAATATTGGGCACATGCAGCCTGCTATATTCCAATGAAGGATTATCCGCTTTATCGATGGAAAGTTACTTCTAATCGAAAAAAGGCAGAAGGCTCAGATACTTGGTTAGGCCAAAATACCAATTTCTCAAAAGAGATATTGGAGGGAATTCGTAAGAATGGTCCGGTAAAATCATCCAACTTCAAGCGCAAGGATGGAATAAAAGGAAGCTGGTGGAATTGGAAGGATGAAAAGATAGCTCTTGAACATCTACTTCTCGTTGGCGAATTGATGGTTGCGAAAAGAGATCAATTTCAACGGGTATACGATCTCACGGAAAGGGTTCACCCAAACTGGTTAGCGGAAGCACATAGTGAAGCTGATGCAAAAAAAATATTAACCGCAAGGACGATTAAATCCATGGGGATTGCGCTACCTCAATGGATCCCGGATTATTATCGATTACCTAAATCAAAACAAGAATCTGTACTGGGTTCATTGGTAGAGTCAGGTGAGATCCTGCCTGTAAATATAGAAGGATTTGAATCTGCCGGATTCATTCACAAGGATAATCTGAAACTTTACGAATCCATTGTTTCCGGATCAGCCAATCCAAACCGGACAGTAATCTTGTCACCTTTTGACCCTATATTGTGGGACAGGGCAAGATTAAAAACTTTATTCGGGTTTGATTTTCGGTTGGAATGTTATTTGCCTGCCTCAAAAAGAAAATTTGGATATTGGCTTCTCCCAATCCTTCATAATGATTCAATCGTTGGGAAAATGGATGTTAAGGCTGATCGAATAAACAAAGTTCTTGAAATTAAATCAATCTTTCTGGAAGACGGTGTTAAGGTAACTGATGACCTACTTGATGGGTTATCGGGAACCATTCATAATTTCGCGAACTGGCACAATACTCCAGGAATAAATTTGCAGAATTCGAATCATCCAATGTTATTATCAGCTCTTAAATTGAAACTAGAAGATTATGATTGATAGCGATCTCCCGAAAAAAAAGATATTAGGCTTAATCCAACCTTCCACGATGGCCTTCTTTAATGAAGCTGGAAAAACAAAAAACTTTTCAACATTCGATAAAGTGCATGGATATTTCTATGCACGGTTTCTTTATATTTATATTAGTATCGGAACGGGGCAGCACAAACTAAACCGATTAATTAATCCAATAATCACGTTTTGCAGTTATATACCAACTGTGTTCCAAAAACTTTTCCATGTCAAATCCACAAACAAGCAAATCACATTTGCAGATACCTATCATGGTAAGGTTCTCCCTTTAACTTCAGTTAAACAATTAGTTTCAGTTCATGAAAACATCAGGTTGGATAACCTGGAAACTATCATTCCATATTTGCTGGCAAAAGACATCATCCTTAATCACCCGGATCACCTCGTAGTTATGGATTGTCCCTGCCGATCAAGCCGCAAAAATCCATGTCTGCCATTGGATGTCTGTATGGTGGTGGGAGAGCCCTTTGCGAGTTTTGTTCTTGAGCATCACCCACAAAAATCTCGCGGCATATCTCAGAAGGAAGCTCTACAAATACTTGAAGATGAAGATGATCGAGGCCATGTCCACCATGCCTTTTTTAAAGATGCGATGCTGGGGAGATTTTATGCAATCTGTAATTGCTGCTCATGCTGCTGTGGAGCGATCCAGGCACATGAACATGGAACACCGATGTTAGCCGCATCAGGCTTTTTGGCTGTCGTCGATCGAGATATCTGTATTGATTGCGGGGTATGTAATAGTTACTGCCAATTCCATGCACTTTCACTGGTTGATGGAATCAATACTGTGAACGCTGAATTATGCATGGGTTGTGGAATTTGTATCAGTAAATGTGACCTGCAAGGTTTGTCACTAACATTAAATCCATTAAAGGGAATTCCTTTAGATATTGACCAGTTGATGAAGGAAGCAGCAATCTCTTGTTAGCATTAATGTTTGGTCAACCTGCGGAAATCGCCATCGCGGTGAGTTATATTGATCTGGTCCAGGTATTCCAAAAACGCTAGTGCATATTTTCGGCTTGTCTGGTATTTATCTCGAAAATAAGCAACTGTTATGGTGGAATTCTTTTGTAAATACACGATAACTTCATTTTTTAACTTTTCATATTGATCGGAAGAATAGACGACATCCTCTGATAGCTGAGTGAGATCGCCTCTTTCGATCAGCATCCTGAACAGGTCTTCTCCCAACTCTTCTTTACACTCTTTTACAGAAGGAGGTGAAACCGGGTTTTTAGAAAATTTTACTCGCACAGATTGTATCAATTTTTGTTGTTCTGGTAAGATTTTTATAGAAAACCCTGGAAGTGATAAATATATCTGGTTATCTTTTAGTTCTCCATCTCGAATCCATTCCTCGACCAACAAAGTAAAGATTTTTGTATTGAGTTGCAGTTTACTGCGCAGTTCTTCACGGGAAATACCAGATTTTAATGGATTATTTGAATGGAATTTTTCCAGGATCTGGCGAGCCAATTGTAAAGTGTTTTGTAAATAATTCCACGAGACTAAATGACTTTGGTTAATATTTTCTGATAATTTGACCACTTTGATTTGGCTTTCCGCTTGAAGAGACCTTATGATATCCATCGTTTCCGTAGCGCTGAACATGGATTTCTTAAGTACATCAGAGACCAAAACAGGAGATTCTGTATGAATTATGGATAACACTTTCTCTGATGGAGAACCGGAGAGTTTTTTTTCTAAAAGCGCTAAAGTATCTACCGAAAATCGTTTGTAGCGTTTTGCTGAATTCACTTCAATAATTGTTCCGCCTCCCAAGGTTTCTCCGGGAGATGGACGGCGAAGGATAAATCGGTCTCCTTTTTTCGCCACAATTGGTTCAAACAATTCAATTTGTAGAAATGCATTATTGCCCGGTGGCAATTCTTCCATCCCCAGTAGACGAATACTGCCAAGAACCTCAGTAGTTCCAATGAAAAACTTTACTTCGCTGCGATGTTTCAAAGATCCACTAACATCTTTTAAAAGTGAGAATTGTACATCCATACGTTTGGTCGGAGGATACAAACCAGGGAAGGTGACCACATCACCCCTTTTTATATCTTCAACTGCTACTCCAGCAATATTAATAGCTGTTCGTTGCCCGGGAATCACCAAATCAACTTTGGTTTTATGATTCTGCAGTCCCCTGATCCTGGATTTAATACCAGCGGGTAATATGGTAATTTCATCAGCGATTTTAAATGAACCGTCAGTGAGAGTACCAGTAACTATGGTTCCAAAACCAGGCATGGAAAAGACCCTGTCAATCGGTAATCTTGGCTGATGAAAATCTATTCTAGGTGGGCATTTTTCAAGGATTTTGGAAATTTCTTCAAATAGAAGAGGAATTCCTTCCCTGGTCTTGGATGAGACTCGAATAATTGGTGACTCAGCAAGTACAGTATCTCGTACCGTCTTCCTAATGTCATCCTCGACAAGAGTTATCCATTCCTTGTCAGAAATCAAATCACACTTCGTAAGAACGATTATTCCATTGCTAATTTGAAGGAGATCAAGAATTGCTAGATGCTCCCTTGTTTGAGGCATTACTCCTTCATCTGCTGCTATGACAAATAAAACAGCATCAATGCCACCAACACCGGCAAGCATATTCTCAATAAAATCACGATGTCCTGGAACATCGACAATCCCAACATCCTCACCACTAGGAAGCTTAAACCAGGCAAATCCTAGCTCAATGGTCATCTCACGGGCTTGTTCTTCTTTTAACCGGTCAGGGTTCATTCCTGTCAGTGCTGTGACAAGAGATGATTTGCCATGATCTACATGACCGGCTGTACCAAGAACATGGGTTGACATCAGTCCAATTCTCTGTCTTTACCTAGTAAACGTTCATAAGAAGACAACCAATCGTGAGCTAACGATAATAGATTCTGCAGTCTTTTTTCTGTTTCATTGTGAATATTTGCGATTGTGTCAGACATATCCAAAGTTAGGTCTTCCAAATGTATCACACGCTTGTCTAATTTCTCTTCCTGTCTTTGGTTATCTTTCTGTTGTTCATCCATGATCAGATTGTAATTCGCCCAGCGTTTCTGGTCATCTGCTTTGAAAGTGATCCATTCCTGTCTGAAGTGATCCTCATTTAGTCTGTGCATTTCAGTGATTTCATTGACTCTCCGGTCAATTTTTTGAGTGGCATCTTCCAACTGATCTTTGGTCTTACGGATAGTTCGAAGAGTATCTTCCAGATTCTTGAACTGAGCTTCGTACAATGCACTATTCTGTGTAACTTGCTCAATTTTTTGCATCCCATCCTTCAGGGTTCTTTCTCGAATAACCTGTTGTTGATTCTGCTTTTCCATGAATGATACTTGAGATTGCCTACGGTCAGCTTCAGAAGCAGTGATTTCAATTATTCGAGCTTCCATATTGCGGATATTTTCTAATGCCAGATCGATCTTGGACCTAAGTTCATCACCTCTTTTTCTATATGCAGATATTTCACCTTGTAAATCGGTTATTCTTTTATTTTCTGTTTTTCGAGAATCGTCAAACATTTTTTGAGCTAGTTGATATTCATCAAAGACTTCCTGATTACTAACGAACTTATTATCCAGATTTTGTACTTGCTGCTTTAGTACACTGATATCAGTATCTAAGATTTTTTGACCTTTTTTTAGATCAGGTATCAGTAATGTAATTTTTCGAATCTCTTGAATTGTCGAAGTAATCCCATCAATATCAGCAATTCTCTTTAATTCTTGTTCATGTTCACTTTCTTTTCTGGAACGTTCCAGTCCTTCCCCTATCTTGCCAAGATCAATTTTCGTTTCAGCTAGGTTTTTTTCTAACTGTTCGATTTTGCCAAATACCAGATTGAACTGAGATAGGCTTCCAGTAAGAGTGGAGACTTCTTTCTTGGACGCGTTTAATTTGTCTTCAAGTTTCTCAATCTTATTTTCTAAGGAGGCAATTGTACTTTTGTCTTTACGTCGTTCATCATCAAGCCATTCAAGACGTTTTTCTAATTGTTCTATTTCCATACCATCCTCTTGGGTGATTGTAATTTTGACATGAAGATTATACCATCCAGGTTTTTATCAGTATTATTAATAAAGGTGTGAGTAAGGGAGTAAAATATTCAACATTCCGGATGTGTACGATTGTGGAAGTAAACCCATAATTAATAAACCAACGATCCCAATACAGACCAGGACATTGACAACTATATTTTCGCTAAAATAACTTTTCCAACTTGATTCAGATTTTAATGCAGTCGATAGGGATATCAATCCAGCCGCCCAAATACCTCCAATTCCAATAATTATTGACCATGCAATAACTACCGATTGAAGAGAGATTTCTTCAAGTAATGCAACCCTTAATGGAAAGCTGCCAAAGAGAGGCAATCCTCCGATTGAAAACTGGGCAATGAGAATACCTAATGTAATTATGGTTTCAGATTTTCCTATACCCCCCAATTTTGCCAATTCAAGAGTATTAAATTTATTTCGGATGATCGATAAACAAAGAGCCCAAAGTCCAAAAGATAAAATTCGTGGTAGGAACATATTCGCAAAAACTTGAAACCCATTCGGGGTTAATGTTCCTATAGCAATTAAAGAAAGACCATTTTCAACAATGACTGCATATCCAAACATTCTTCCTAAATGCTTTTGAAATGCTGACCAAATTCCACCAATTACTACCATGAATGTGCCGACGATTTGAAGGGCTTGTTTTAATTCAGTCGAACTCCGCAGCCATGAATACTTTTCAATAAATGTGACCCCAAAAAGTAGAATAACTGTTGGAAACAATATTAATATGAAACCAACTATATATGGATTTTCAAATTCAGTTAACATGGGAATCCACGAATAAAACGGAAAAATCGCTAGGATGAAGGCAAAACCCAATCCAAGAAAAACCAATGTCCGCAGTGCTGCGGCTCGATCGGCTGGGGATGTTTCCACCCCACCAAGCAACCAGCCAGTAAAAAGTAAGAAAATCATTCCTATGGTTTGATATGTGAGAAAACGCATCGCCCCTGCATTTAGGCGTTTTGTATCGTTGACCAATAAAGGTAGTGTTATAAGAACAGCAATCTCAATAAATATAGCAGCATATAAAAATGGGTCCACAGCGATTGAACCAACCATGAATGAAACAACCAACAAACTGATAGGCACAAGTAATGGGGGAACATTGGTAAACATACCACCAAAAAGCCAAAAGGCGGTAATTGCATAGATCAGCATGAGAATCGCCTGTCTGTCTTGGTTTAATACCAATTGTCGTCCGAGAATAGTCAGGACTCCTGAGATCTTAAATCCTGTTGTACCCGTCGCAACCAGAGTCTCGATTGGCAGCCAATAAGCTGCTCCTGTCAACCCGAGCGATATGAGAAAACCGATTAAGTAAACTAATCTCCGATGACGAAGTAATAGAAACAATACAATTGAGATTAATGCTGGGATGAGAATCCAGATAATCGGGGAACTCATTTCAATCCCTCTTGATATTGTAGACCGATGAGATAAGTACCCATAAAAGCCAGACCCAGCTTAATAATACCGATTAGTATGATAACGAGTAATGAAAATTCAATAGAATAGTAGATTAATTCGAAACCAGATAACAATACCAATAAACTGACCACTATACGTAATGTTTGGGGGTAATAATTTAATTGAAGCAATCCGGTAAATATTAAAGTTAATCCTCCAGAAAAAACGATATAAGGGATTTTTGGTAACCATGCATTAGCGTTGATTGATATCGCAAACGCTGTCAAAATAAAAAAGAATTCGCTGATCAGACGGAATGCTATACCTTTTTGGAAGGGTTCGGTGTTTTCATTAATTCGTTGCCGTATACTTGAAATTCCGATTACTGCGCATGCCATCCATCCAATGGTCAGGTTTATTGCAGCAAGGAGTGGCGTTGAAAGATAGAAAATATATATGAATTGAATCAGGTAAATGGCAGCGAGTGTTGTGATCAATATCCGCCTATTGGGCACAACAAATGGAAGCATACATGCTGCAACGATGACAATCATGCCCACTACCTGTAAGGAAAAAGGCATAAAGTTATCCTCTTGTCCCGATAACCATAATCAGTAATATAAGAAAAACCATTCCCCAAAGTAATCCACTTTCGCCTTCCAATAAAAATGTGAACCAATCAATAATTCTTCCAATCATTCCAAATATCCACCGAAATAACGTGTAAACCCAGGTAAATGAAAAAATTGTCCTGATATATTGTCGAAGGAATGAATATTTATTTTTTAATTCCTTAAACGAAATCTTAACGTAAGCGACCTGACGAGGTAAAAATCTATTCACGATCAGTGTTAATAAAATGATCACTAAGCCAGTAATTATGGCTGGCCATGCCCCTACTATCCTTGAACCTCGCCAGCCAAAGAGACCAATAATTACGAAAGAACTGATCAATAATAAAATACTTAATGGATAGGTTAGATAGACAATTCGCTCTAATCCGTTTGGTATGAATGCTTTACCTTTAATTTTTCTAAATAATCCGCCCAGTACTGGCAGAAATATCAACAGGCTAATTATTTCAATAAATAAATTAGGAGATCCCATTAAACCAGCCAGGCCGCTGGCATTCGGAGTATAAGGTATTCCGGTAAACAAGACTAATCCAATAAATAGTAATACCTGGATGAAACGAGTCTTAAAATCATGCAAGTATAATGCTCCACCTAAAAGGATCATCGAAACTCCCCACGAAACGGAAGCCATCGAAAAACCATTCAAGGTGGATAATATTGCCAGACTGGATAGTATCATCACCCAATACGGTCGCGTATCCAATTCACGTTTTTCAGACAACCAACGTATTAGTCCATAAATTGCTGCAATCATTGTTAATAACCTGATGATAATATTCATCTCTGGTGACAATGTATCTGGTGGAATGCGTGAAAGTAAGACCAAACTTGCTGCTGGTGGAATAAACCTGAAAAGGTTACCCTGGCTGCGCCGAATACTGGTTTCCTCAGAATAAGTCAGGTGAACCGGAAATAATCCCAGTCTCAAACCAATTCCAATTAGGACAGGCAATCCCACCAATGGTGATAAATTTGTGAAATCGGTTCTAAAACCACTTTCGCGACTACCCAAGACGATCGCCCAGAAAATCAGGATCAAACCCAGAAACCTGGATGTGAATCCGATAATGATCCGTTGGTTGTTCTTACTTTCAGGGTTGTTGCGTAATAAGGCGGATATTTCAATCAGGTCAATAGCTGCCCAACCGATAAGTAGTGATATCAGGTTGGATGCCAAAAAAGCGAAATAACTTAATCCGGTAATTGCTAAATTTCCGGCCAGACTGCTTATTTCCATCCTTGATTGGAGATTGGCTGGTGATGATAAAACAATGGCAAGAATTAATGTACTTATGGCAAATGCGTACGGCCATGTAGAGTAATCAATGACCAATGCCGGCGAATCAATATAGAGTTTCCCGATATCCCAGTGGAGGTAGACTAAATTTGTCGGTAACCTAAACCTGAGAAACAATAATGACATCCAACTAATAAAGGCACCCGTAACTGCGATTAACCAAGTAGCATTAAATCGAGGACGAAAGATATGCAGAATTTGAATTATCGCCGCAGTGCCAAGTAAAAAGAATGAAGGGGCAAGAATAAACATATATATTTATAGAACCGGATTTGAGGCGTTTCTGTGGATGAATTTCCCAGTCCCTCGTCTCCCCAACCATTGACCATCTTTAACTATGGGTTCTCCGCGTAATAAAACTTCTACTGGCATTCCAACTAATTCCCAACCTTCATACAAATTATAATCCGTCCGCATATGAGCTTCATTTACCCCATAATGAACATGCTTTTCAGGGTCCCACAATACAATATCCGCATCTGCCCCGGGTAGAAGGGTTCCCTTTCGTGGATATAAACCAAAAATCTTTGCAGGATTGGTACAGTTCATCGCAACAAATTGATTAGGAGACAGCTTACCCGCACCGACACCGTAAGTCCACATAATTGGTAATCTGTCTTCTATACCTGGTAATCCGTTGGGTATTTTAGTGAAATCACTTTCCCCTAGCTCTTTCCCGGGGATCGCCACCTTCTCACCTTCATAATTAATAGGCTGGGATCCGTCATAGAAAAACGGGCAGTGGTCTGTTCCTATCGTCTGAATCACTCCTGAACGTAATCCCTCCCAAAGTCTATCGTTATCCACCTTCTCCCGAATTGGGGGAGAGCATACCCATTTTGCACCATCGGGTCTTCTTAACTGATCGGTTGTAAAAAACAGATATTGCGGACAAGTCTCTCCCATTGCATGGATCCCGTGAGCTCTTGCATATTCCAATTGATCCACTTCTCCAGCAACATTCATGTGGACAATATATAAAGGTGCTTCGGCCTGTTGAGCCAATGAACAGGCCCGTAGTACAGCTTCTACAGCTCCCCATGCAGGCCTGGTAAGGGCATGGTCGATTGGCTTTGTCTTCCCGGAAGCCAGGGCTTCTTGGATAAGAATGTCGATTACATCGCCATTTTCAGCATGGAGCATGGTAAGAATTCCCGCATCCCTTGCTATGCGCATCACGCGAAAAATACCACCATCTTCCAACCTCAGCCGGTTGTTGTAAGCAGTAAATACTTTAATGCTGGATATGCCATGATTGACCAATGATGGGATTTCACTAGCAATCTGATCGTCCAGCCGGGTAATATTCATATGAAACCCAAAATCAATGGCAGCTTTGTTATCTGCCTTATCATGCCAGGCTTCAATATCTTCTGCTAATGAATTGTGGTCCTGTGAGATAAAATCTATACAAGTTGTCGTCCCTCCAAAAGCTGCAGCTTTATGACCTGTGTAATGATCATCGGAAGAAACCGTACCAAACATGGGTAATTCAAGATGAACATGCGGGTCAACACCTCCTGGCATGACTAACAATCCACTGGCATCGATGATCTCTGCACCCGGAACAATAATATTGCTCCCAATTTCAGTAATCTTTTCATCCGTTATTAAAATGTCAGCGGAAAATGTTTCACTGGCTGTGATTAGAGTCCCATTTTTTATTATTTTCATCAGACCCTCTCAATATATTAATGCTTACTTTTATTTAGCTCATTGAATCCCAAATAACCAAGTAATTCTAACAAATGGCCTTTAGGTATATCAAAATTTTCTTCAGGGGAAGAGGTGGACGAATTATCTGTTTCAATCCGTTCTCGTATTGATCGCCATAACAAGGTCCGTTCTTCTGATCGTATGACCAGGTCATTGATCAGGTTGGCTTCCATCAAAGATTTACCGGTTGTGTAGAGGAATGTGATCCGCTTCCAGTTTGTTGCCTTGATCGGGTTAGCAAGTCTGATTAATGGACCGATCTGGATCTTATAGTACTCCTCATGCACTCTAGGATGGTCTTTCTCATCTTTGATCAACTCCCCCCGGGTTGTTAACTCGTGCCCGCGTACTTTAGCAATATACTGGATCTTTCCACGATCCCCAATATCAAATCCTGCGGTCTGGTAAAAGGCAAGGTAATCCACATCTACTACTTTAGGTGCTTTCCTCAGGGGGATCCGGTACCAACCAAGCAATCGTGCAATTTCTAGATCGCGAGGGGAGTTCATTACTGAAACCAACACGAGGGATGTATCAGGAATACCAGTAGTTGAATTCATTCTATAATTATAAAACAACATCCCGCAGTCTTATGCAGTCTGCGGGATGTTAATTTTATGGTAAAGATTTAGTAGTTTTTGATCAATCCGACCCGGTCATTGAATTCATTAATTAATGAATCAATTTCGCCGACTTGTCCCTGGACACCCTTCCAGTAATCCCGTTCATACCACATGTCCATGATCTCTTGGTATTCCTTACCCTGCTGTTCAACCCAGGTAAAGTATTTCAAGTTGTGTACACGACGCTGGTCAGTATAAGACAATTCAAGCAAATTATCCGTGGACTGACCTAATAAGTAACGGGCACAATGTTCTGCAGCATCAGAAGCTGTATATTCACCAAATTCCTGGTGCATTTCCACTAACCGGCTCCCATATAGTTCCATGGAATCGGTTAATACTGTCAATACAATATCATTTTCACCAAGTTCATAATACTTGGCAAATTTGATCGCTGAAAGGACATTCGAGATACCAGAGAATCCCATGAGATCCAACTGTGAAATAATCGCCTGGGGTACACCTTTCTTGGCGAGATACTTCTTGCCTTCAGGTTCATTGAACAAGCGGCAAATGTTGACGACAGCTTCATCATCAATGGCAACAACCATATCTGTGTTTTTTGAATTGTGGATCCACGGAACATGCTTGTCTCCAATTCCTTCAATACGATGTGACCCAAAACCATTTTCCAGAAGGGTCGGGCATTGTAAGGCTTCACTGGCAACTATTTTTGAAGTGGGAAATGCCTGTTTTAAGTAATCACCAGCTGCAATAGTTCCAGCTGAGCCAGTCGCTGAAGCAAACCCGCGATATTCATCTTTAGGACCCATGACCTTCTTTATTACTTCTTCCAAGGCATGCCCGGTAACTTCATAATGCCAGAGATAATTACCAAATTCTTCGAACTGATTGAAGATCATCAGATCCTGGCCTGATTTACGGAGTTCCCAGCATTTATCGAAGATCTCCTTAACATTGGATTCAGATCCGGGAGTGGCAATGACCTCGCCAGAAACCTTTGCCAGCCATTCGAACCTTTCCTTGCTCATTCCTTCGGGTAAAATTGCGATGGAATCACACGCTAATAGTTTTGAATCGTAAGCTCCACCACGGCAGAAATTGCCGGTGGAAGGCCAGACTGCTTTTTGAGAAGTAGGGTCGAATTGACCTGTTACCAACCGCGGAACCAGGCAGCCAAATGCAGCGCCTACTTTATGGGCACCGGTTGGGAACCACTTGCCAACAACAACAATTACTCTGGCTTTTGTACCAGTGAGGCTGGAAGGTAATTCCAGGTAATTGACTCCACCAAATCCACCACCTTTAGCAACCGGTTCGTTGTGCCAGTTAATCCTGAATAGATTCCGAGGTGCAAAATCCCACAATCCAACACCCTTTAACTCTTCTTTAACCTTGGCAGGAATCAAGGCAGGATTTTTCATCTGGGCAAAAGTAGGGATAATAATATTCTGTTCTTTCGCACGTTTTACTGCTCTTTCCAAACGGTCTTTCTTTACTGTTAAATCAATTTTGTTTGACATTTGTGATTTATCTCCTAAATGGGTTATTTTTCAAAATCTGCTGGTTCTTCGCGAACTATATATAGAGGGCGACCTTTGGATTCATCATAAATTCGCCCTACATATTCACCTAATATGCCCAATGATATGAGTTGAACACCTCCTAGAAAAAGTACAGCGATCAAAGTGGTTGCCTGGCCGACAAAAGCCTGAGAACCGGTTAATCGTTCAATAATTACAAATGGGATGGCTATAATACTGATCCCTGCTGATATAAAGCCAATATAAGTGGCGACTTGAAGTGGAAAATAGGAAAAACTGGTGATGGCATTGAGTGCCAGTTGCAGCATTTTGCGGAAAGGATATTTGGTCACCCCGGCATACCTGGCAGCGCGTTTGTAAGGCAAGCCGATTTGTTTGAATCCTACCCAGGCAGCCATGCCGCGGAGAAAACGGTGGCGTTCCCGCATGCGGTTCATAACGTTCACTACCTTATAGTCGAGCAATCGAAAGTCGCCAGTATCAAGCGGGATCTTCACGTCTGTGATCTTGAAAATGACCCGGTAAAAGAGTGAGGCTGTTGTCCGTTTAAACCAGGTCTCACCTTCCCGATCGGCACGCACCGCATAAACAACTTCATACCCTTCCTGCCATTTTTTGATCATTTCCAGGATCATTTCTGGGGGATCCTGCAAATCTGCATCAATGATCACTACTGCATCTCCGCGACTATAATCCAACCCGGCAGTCACTGCGATTTGATGACCAAAGTTTCGTGCGAAGATCACCGGGCGAATATGTGGATCTGCTTTTGCCAATTCGCGAATTGTACCTGTTGAACCATCATTGGATCCGTCATCGATCAGGATGAGTTCCCACTCTTCGTTCGTTTGTCCCATCACTTCAGTGATGCGTTTATAAAGTTCTGGCAGACTTTCAGATTCGTTATAAACAGGAGCAATTATCGAAAATTTTGGCTTCATATTTATTGTTTCAAAAATTTCTTTAATTCTTTTAGGGTAGGTTCAATAATAGGAGCAGCTGTCACTGCCTGCATGGCAGTTCGTATGTCTTTCAATCCGCTGCCTGTATTCATGACCAGGATGTCATCATCATGGATTACAATATTTTCTCGTACAGCTTTCTCAAGACCCGCGTAAGCCGTTGATCCTGCAGGTTCAGCAAATAAACCAACTTTACCCAACTTGGCTATAGCTTTCACAATTTCATCGTCAGTGACTTTTATGTATGTACCACCGGTTTGTTTTGCAGCTCGAACCGCGCGGACACCATCCCGGGGAAGGTCACTGGAGATGCTATCGGCTATAGTGACTGCATTTACAGGTATGATTTCTTCTGTTCCTGAATGGAAAGCATTGTAAATGGCTGCTGATCCTTCAGCTTGAACCCCGATAATTCGCGGCATTTGTTCCAACCAGCCCAGTTTTTGCAGATCCTTGAACCCTTTGTGTAAACCGGAGATGATATTTCCATCTCCAACTGAAACAAAAATCGTTAATGGTTTATTGGACTTTCGGTTCTTCAGGAGAGTTTCCCAAATTTCAAAAGCAGCTGTCTTTTTCCCTTCCAGTGTGAAAGGGTTATAGCCTGTGTTCCGGCAATACCAGCCAAATTCATTAGAAGCTTCAATTGTTAGGTCGAATGCTGAATCATAATTGCCATCCACTAGGATCACTTTAGCGCCAAAGATCAATAACTGTGCAACTTTAGCCTGGGGTGCGGTTTTAGGTGCAAAAATAATCGCCGGTTGACCTACTGCAGCAGCCATGCAGGCTAATGCAGCACCCGCATTACCAGTCGAAGCTGTCACCACAATTTCTGATTTCAGTTCGCGTGTTCGGGCTACGACTATGGCGCTGGCTCGATCTTTGAAGGAGGCACTTGGGTTACGTCCCTCATCTTTTATCCAAAGCTTTTTAATACCTAATTCCTCACCAAGTTTAATAGGGGTCAATATTGGTGTGCCACCGGCTATTCGTAGCGAGGTCCCTATAAAACCAGGATCGCCAACTGGCAATAAAGGTAAATACCGCCACAAGGAAGTATCCTGGGATGTAGTAATTTCTTTGAACTTATCTTCCTGGTTGATCCGATCATAATCCAACATTACATCCAGGTTGCCGCCATCCACCGGGCAAGTGTACGTTACTTCACCTGGTGAATATGTCTTTCCACATAGAGAACATTGATAACCGATAAATTTCTGTGCCATTCATCTACCTTTCCAATAATTCAATTGTCAGACAATTCTAATTGTAACTTATTTTCTGCAATTTACAACAAATCTTCGGGTTTAATGGGTAAATGATTAATGCGCTTTCCAGTCGCATTAAAGACTGCATTCGCAATTGCAGGGCCGGTTGGAACCAGGCAAATCTCTGCAAGACCTTTTGCGCCAAAAGGTCCGGTTTTTTCAGGTACTTCCAAAATGTCCACCTCGAGACAGTCAGGCATATCCAATGCGGTGGGAAGAAGGTATTCTGTGAAATTATTTACCCACTTTCCGTTCGATTTAAGCACCATGTTTTCGTATAAAGCATAACCCAAACCCATGGCTACACCGCCCTCTATTTGACCTTCCACCCCGTCACGGTTGATGATCTGTCCGACATCGTGTATGGCAGCCATGTGGGTCACATCAATTGTGCCTAATTCGGGGTCGACTTCCACCCGGGCGATCTGTCCCCCAAATACGAACATGACGTGTGGCATGCCAACGGGTAAATGTTGTGGTGTCGTTTCAGGAGGATATGGAAAAGAGGCAGTACCAATGGATCGGAGTGATTCATCACTTTCTGCAATATGAGAAAGGATCTCCTGGGCAGAGATGAATAATCCCTTCGTATCTTTAATATAGCCATTGGCATAACTTAATGATTCTCTAGGCAATTTGGTTATTACAGCCGCTTGATCGAGCAACTGCTCGATCAAATCATCTGATGCTGTAGATACTGCATTACCCACCAGATATGTCATTCGTGAGGCGCAGGTAACATTTCCGTCTGGGGTGGTTTTAGTATCCAATTCAGCCGTAATTATATTTGAAAAGGGAATACCCAGTTTTTCTGCAATGACCTGTTCTGCAATGGTTGTTAACCCCTGACCCAGATCAGGTGCGCCCATCTGGAGGAGAACTGTACCATCCTGCTGCCATGTCAACCGGTGAGATGACGGATCAGGTACCTTTGCACCCAAACCCATTGTTTGGGCTGCACAGGCGTAACCAATGCCAATTAGCTTACCCGGTTGGGGAGGAATACTTAAATACTTGTCGCGATATTCTTTGAATTTATCCAGAATCAACGGTAGACTATTTGCAGATTCACTAACAATTACCTGGGTGAAAACACGATCCCCGGGATGGAGTATATTTTTTTCACGAAGCAAAATGGGATCCATCTGAAGTCTCTTAGCAAGAATATCCATCATGCTTTCGATTGCAAAATGAGATTGCGGTGCGCCGAATCCACGCATGGCACCAGATAGCGGCGAATTGGTATACACTACCTTTGTTTGAACCCGCATATTCGGGATGCGATAGGAGCCAGCAACTGTCTCAGTCAATAAACTACCTACAGCTGGTCCGAGTGAAGCATAAGCCCCTGTATCTAAATAAACAAGAGCATCCAAGGCAACCAGTTTGCCATCTTTTTTTGCCCCAATTTTTATCGTTAATTTCGCCGGATGTCTTTTTGGATGAGCGAGGAATGACTCAGTCCTAGCATTGCATATGCGAACTGTACCTTTACAAGAATAAGCCGCTAATGCCGCCAGGATGCTTATCGATGGGTCTTCTTTTCCACCAAACGCACCACCAATTACTCCTGAGATCACCTGAATTTTTTCTAGTGGAAGATTGAGGACTGAGGCAATTTTTTCCTGATCATGAAATGGTTGCTGTGAACTAACCCAAACCGTAACACTGCCATCCTCATTCCACCGCGCAAGGGAATTCTCAGGTTCCATATAACCAGGGGAAATTCGGGGAACCGTAAATGTTTCTTCAATTATGACATCTGCTTGAGCGAACCCTTCAGACAAATCCCCATTTTGGACATCATAACTGGTGACCAAATTGCCGCCCGGGTGGATTTCCCTGGCTCCCTCATCTAATGCCTGTTGTGGATCAAAAATTGGAGAATGTGATTCATATTCAATTTGTATTTTCTTTATTGCCTTTTCAGCTGTTTTCTGGCTATGCGCAATCACTAGGACAATCGGTTCGCCAAGGTGCCTTACCTCATTTATTGCCAATGGAGGTTGATCAGAAATTAGCGCGCCAAAAGCTTTTTCCCCGGGAATGTCGTCAGCAGTAATCACCTTAACTACTCCGGGTATACCCACCACTGCAGATGTATCTATATTTATGATCCTGGCAGCATGATGTGAAGATCTGAAAACGGATGCCCAAAGTGTGTTCTCAAGCTTAATATCAGCCGTATAAAGCGCAGTTCCACTGGCTTTGCCAATAGAATCTTTCCTTCTCTCACGCTTTCCTATAGTCTGGTAGTTATTAGGCATATATCAACTCCCTATCAGGCATAAAAGTTCTCCAGAAAATGTAGATCTAAGGGTCATGCCGCGTACATCATCGCAATAGGCTTCATTTTATTCATTCGTAACAAATGATGAAATCAATTCATGTTTATGCACATCAATCAGGCCTTTATCTGTCAGTCCAAGCTCGGGCACTGTCGGAAGTGAAATAAACGAAAGGCTCATGAATGGCGCTAAAAGAGCCCCACCAAGGTCTTGATAATGTTGATTCATTCTTTTAAGTGATTCGATCACTTCCTGAGAGGATTTATCACTCATCAATCCACCTATTGGAAGCGGCAAACCGTCAAGCAATTTTCCGCCTGAGGCAATAGCCAAACCACCCTGCATTTCATCAATCGCTTTCACACATACTGCCATATCAACATCATTTGTGCCGGCGACAACGATATTATGGTGGTCATGAGATACAGACGAAGCAATAGCGCCTCGTTTTATTCCAAACCCTTTCACGTACGTGATGCCAATCCCACCAGTTTTTCCATAACGCTCAACAACAGCAAGCTTAAGAATATCACCCTGGATGTCATTACTCACAAAATCATCTTTCACATCCAATTCGGTCTGGTTGCGCTTATTGATGATTTGGTCAGGCACCAGTTCAATCACCCAGACTTTTACTTTTTGACCATTAGTATGAACCATAAAGTCGAGAGGATCTTTCCCCTTGGACACATTAATTGTCTTATAAAGATAATCAGGATACTTCAGGGATGGGAGTGTATTTATCAGTTTACAGTTTTTGGCTACCTGTTTTCCGTGAAAATAAACACAAACGGGATCGATCACTTCAAGAGATTTGCTCAGGATGATATCTGCATATCTTCCGGGAGTCAGGCTCCCGATCAAATGATCGACCCGAAAGTGCCTGGCCGCATTGATTGTAGCCATTTGTATTGCTATGACTGGTGACAATCCCATTGATATCGCCTTGTTAACCATATAATCAATATGGCCCTCCCGTTGGATGTCATCCGGATGTTTATCGTCAGTACAAAACATCAAATTACTTGTGTCAATTCCCTCATCCAGAACTCCGCGTAAAATCAACTCAAGGTTTCGCTCAGAGCTGCCTTCCCGGATGAGTACTGAGAGTCCCAAATTCAACCGCCGAATCGCATCGGAATAATCCACACATTCATGATCATCCGATAATCCCCCACAACAATACCCCGTCAATTCGATCTCATTCAGGCCAGCAGTATGACCGTTGCTAATTTTCCCCAGTTTTTGTGACGCTTCTACTTTAGCCAGGTATTCTTCTTTGAGTCCAAGTACTTTGGAAGGATCCAGTTCACCCAGGCTGATGGTATTGTTCCATTTTAAAACCTGATTTACTTCTTCAAGACCCAGTTCTCCACCCGTAGTTTCCAACCCGGGGGCTGTTGGAACCCGAGAAGGAACTTCAATAAAAAAGTTATATGGAAGCTTCTCATGAGAAGCAACAAGCGCTTTCAACCCATCAATTCCTGCAACATTGGAAATTTCCATCGGGTCCGCAAACATTGACGTCGTGCCATGCGGAACAATTAATTCAGAAAGATGCTCAGGAGTTAATAAAGTCGAATCGATATGTACATGGGTATCAATGAATCCGGGTAGTGCATACATTCCTTCACCATCCATGACTCGTTTTGCAGAATAACCGAATGCGTAAGGGGATACTACGTTGTCACCTAATATGCCTATCGCTCCCGGCTCCACTTTACCACTATACACATTTACGATCTTGATATTCTCGATCAATAAATCCAGACGCAAATTACCCAAGCCAGCCTGGATCAATTCTTTTCGCCTGGCTATTTTCATTAAGTTACCTCATGATTGATAAATTAAATATTGAACCAAAAGAAAATTGAGATTTACATTCCTCTTTCACCGCGAATATACGGAATTCCCAAAGCAGCCGGGGTTCCTATTCGTTTTTTGATCGCCTCTCTCGACCCTAAGACTAAAACAATAATAGTAAAAGCATAGGGGAGCATTTGCAAAAAGAAACCATAATATGGATTGTAGTAGAAAGGATTCGCAAAGCCCAATATAACCAATGGGCCTTGAATATCGAGGACTAATCGTCGAAGAGCACCAAAGATATATGCACCAAAAGCTGCCCGTATCGGATTCCACTGGGCGAAGATCACCAAACCTATTGCTATCCAACCTTCTCCCGAAGTTGTTTTTTCGCTGAACCAACCCGGGGAAATAGATAAACTAATCGCGGCACCAGCCAGGCCAGCGAACAATCCACCGATGAATATATACAGATATCGCATTCGATAAACATTTATCCCCAATGAATCAGCCGCAGCAGGAAATTCTCCTACAGCCCGTAAATGTAGTCCTTGTCTTGTCCGATTGATGAAGTACCAGACCAGCGGAAATGCGAAATAACCGATATATACCAATATTCCCTGGTTGGTAAAAAATATTTTCCCGATCCATGGTATTTGGGATAACAACGGAATGGTCAAAGTAGGAAGAATAGGCACGTTCTTGATGCTATTTAATCCTTCGCCTAGTACAACACTTACACCTGCAGCCAAAAAATTCAAAGACAGGCCGCTTACCACCTGATCTGCCCGTAAATTGATTGTGATGAAAGCATGCACCTGGCTGATTAAACCGGCAGCCAACATGCCAATGATGACCCCCAACCACGGGACACCGTAATGTGCAGATACCCAATAGCCTGCCATTGCCCCTAAAAGCATCATACCTTCCACCCCGAGGTTCATGACTCCGGATCGTTCTGCCAGAAGTTCGCCTAAAGTGGCAAAAAGGAGCGCAGTCCCTGTTGCTACTCCTGCTTGGAGAATGATTTGCATATCCATACTATTCCTCTATGTTCCTGGTAATCGTGATGCGGTTGTGTACGAAGAAATCACCTGCGATAAGAAATACGAATATTACACCCTGGATCATTGTAGGTATACCTTTAGGCTGCAGTTCACGTCCGGCCAGGATCAATGCTCCGAAAAGAACAGAGACAACAATTACCGCCAGCGGGTTTAATTTAGCCAGCCAGGCAATAATAATTCCTGTAAAGCCATACCCGGGAGAAATTGATCCCTGCAATCGGTGAACCACACCTGATATTTCGGACATACCCGCCAGGCCAGCTAATGCACCGGAAAGAGCCATAACAAGGATGATGTTTTTACCAATGGCAATCCCAGAGTATTTTGCGGCTTTGGCATTATCGCCGATCAATCGAATTTCGTAGCCCCACTTGCTGCGGTACAAAATAAACCAGATCACCACCGCAGCAATAATGGCAAAAACTAATCCCAAGTGAGTGGTTAACCCCTGGAAGATTTTGGCCTCTGAAGCTAAATCGGATAGGCGGGGCAGCCAGGCATTCTTGGGGAATGTCTTGGACATCTGAAATCCACCTTCAGACCACACAGCATAAATAAAATAGTTGTTCCAGAATACAGCAATGTAATTCATCATCAATGTTGAGATGATCTCATTGACATTGAACCTAACTTTAAGAATACCGGGTATTATCCCCCATATGGCTCCGCCGATCATTCCAAAAATCACCATAACAACAATAAATAACCATTTTGGGGCATTATCCGGTAATACAGGTAACAAAACAACGACTGAAGCAGCGAATGCTCCAATAAAGAATTGTCCTTCGGCACCAATATTCCATAACTTCATTCTGAATGCAATTGAGCAAGCCAAGCCCACCAGCATTAATGGAATTGCTTTTACGAGTGTATCAGAAAATACTCCCAGGCTGCCGAAAGAAGCTTTCCCGATATGGATGTATGCTTTTACAGGGTCTCCCCCGCCCAAGGCAATTAATATCATTCCAACCAGTAATGCTAGTATGATCGATCCAACTGTTAGTAAGATGGATACCCAGGCGGATGCCTCGATTAAACGAGGTTCGATCCGAATTTTATATGGGAAGCGAAATCCACGTTTCTTGGTTTCTGGAATATTATTTTCCATTTTCTTCAGTGATCTCCTTTCCAATTTTTTCCAAAGGAGTACCGGTCATCATCTGACCGATTTTGCTAATATCGCCGTCATTTACTTCACCCATGATCTTACCTTCATATATGATATATATGCGGTCGCTCAATGATAATAACTCTTCAAGCTCTTCCGATATCAGCAACACTGCTGCGCCAGCTTCCCGCTGTTGCATAAGCAGGCGTTGAACACCCTCGATCGCCCCAACATCCAAACCCCGGGTGGGTTGAACGGCCACCATCAATTTTGGCTTACTGGATATTTCCCTGGCCAATATCACACGCTGAAGGTTACCTCCAGATAGCAATCGTACAGGAGTGTTGATCAATGGTGCAGAGATTTCGTATTCGTCTTTTAATTTTGTCGCAAAACGATTTGCTGCCAGTGAGTTGATCAACCAGCCCATACCTATTGGCTGCTGGTTGTAGTTTTTCATAATGACATTATCAGTAACACTTAAGTTTGGTGCTGAACCTACATGAGTTCTGTCTTCAGGGATATGAGAAACGCCTTTCTTGATACTGGATAAAACCGAAAGATTGGTAATATCCTGGTCCTGGACAACAATCCGCCCCGCTGTACATTTCCTCATACCGGTAATGACTTCCGCCAACTCACTTTGCCCGTTTCCCGCTACTCCCGCCAGGCCAACTATCTCCCCTGCTCTAACGTTTAAGTTTAATCCACGCAATGCTTGAAGGTTTTTATCATTATCGGCCTGGATATTTTCAACTGATAAGACTACTTCACCAGCATTGACCGGTTTTTTATCGATCCTAAATAGGACTTCTCTGCCCACCATCATTTCCGCCAGCTTTGCCTTCGTTGTTTCGCTAGTTTTTATACCACTGGCAGTTACTTTTCCTCTTCTGAGTACTGTGACTCTATTTGATATTTCTGTTATCTCATTCAGCTTATGACTGATGAAGATAATGGACTTCCCCTCGGCTGTCATTTTTCGTAAGGTAAAAAATAGGTCATCAATCTCACTTGGGGCAAGAACTGCAGTTGGTTCGTCCATAATGAGCACATTTGTGCCCCGATATAACATCTTTAATATTTCAACCCGTTGCTGTTCGCCTACGGTTAATTGCCATATTTTTGCCCGTGGATCTACTTTCAATCCCAGGCGTTCACCTAATTGTCTGATTTTCTCGTCATAATCTTTAAGATTAATAATAAATGGGGGATCATTAAGACCCAGTAACACATTTTCTGTTACAGTCTGCGAGGGAACCAGCATAAAATGCTGGTGGATCATACCTATTCCAGATTTAATTGCATCCTGTGGAGATGTAAAATTTACGGGTTTTCCATTAATACTTATTGTGCCTGCATCAGGTTTATATAAACCTGCCAGGATGTTCATTAATGTACTTTTTCCGGCTCCATTTTCACCCAAAAGTGCATGTACTTCGCCCTGATGTAATGAAAATTCCACTTGATCGTTTGCCAAAACGCCAGGAAATCGTTTTATGATGCCATGCATGTGGACGATTACTTTTGGTTCTTCTACAGTATCTAACGTCATCCACGCCTCCTCTTTGTTAAACCTGGAAAATATAATGATTCTAAATAAAAAATATTAAAAAGCGGGGCCGGATAATCCGGCCCCTTTACTACAACAATGTTATTCTGGAAGTTCAGCGGTAACACCTTCAGCCCACCAGCGCATACAATACTTGCATTCCAAACCAGGAGCACCTGGAGGGAATTGATCAAGATCTGGTTGACTCATCTTCTCACCGGCAGGAACAACTACAACACCTTTGTTGTCTTTAATTTCACCGGAGAATACATCAAAACGGGTAAATTCACCAGCCAGCATTTTGGCAAGAGTGTCTTTTACAAGTTGAACGTCTTCAGCAGGCAGATCTGCGACACCCGGCTGAGGTGTCTGACCTTCCATGAAGCCATAAATTCCTAAACCACCAGAATCAGCATCAAAGTAATCCCAACCGACTTTGTATGTTTTATCCTGGACGCCTTTGATAACACGGACAAATTCAGGACCCCAGTTCCAGTATGGAGCTGTAAGGCAGACTTTGGATGTGCAGGAACCACTCCAGTCGTAGGTTATACCCCAAACGCCCGTGCGTGCTTCTGCAGCCAAGGCAGTAGATGGAGTATCAGCTCCGGTGTAAACAACCTGAGCGCCACCATCGAAGAGAGAATCAGCAGCCTGTCGTTCCACGATCGGGTCATGCCAGGTGTTGATCCAGCGAACATCCATGGTGCATTCCGGGCAGGTCTTGCGCATTCCGAGTGCAAATGCATTCCCTAAGCGTAGTTCTTCCGGAATCGGGAAGGTGGCAATATAACCAGTTTTCATGTTGCCATCTTTTTTCGCACGTGAACCAGCGAGCATACCAGCCAAATATTTCATATCTTCCATGGCTCCAAACAAGTTCCCGAAGTTGGTCATGTTGGATTTGTATCCGGAAATATGAATGAAAGTGATATCAGGGAATTCAGCAGCTACTGCTTCCATACCATCCATATAACCAAAGGAACCACCAAAGATCACATTGAATCCCTTGCGGGCTAATGCACGGAATACCTGTTCTGAATCGGCACCTTCCGCTACATTTTCAATATAGGCAGCGTGAACATCCGGCAATTGAGCCATAACATAGTTCAATCCGTCATATTGAGCTTGGGACCATCCACCATCATCATGAACGCTCAGCATAACGAAAGCTGCATTAAACTTACCAGCTTCAACGTCAGGGATCTGGAGTTCAGCAGGAGCAGCGGGTGCAGCAGGAGCTGCGGGAGCTGCAGGTTCAGCTGGTGCAGCTGGTGCAGCGGTCGCAGCAGGAGCTGCGGGTGTGCAGGCAACTAATGCCATAGAAGCAACCAGCAATACGGATAAAATCCGCCATAAATATGTCTTTTTCATCTAACTCCTCCAATTAGCTATAGGTTGATATAAAACTACTACCAGACAATTTATTCTGTACTTCTCAGGTAACCACCTCCTCCCACATTTTGTACAAGTAATAACTTGACCTCTGTGAAGATTTATCCGAAAACCTGAATACTAATAGTTCAATTTTACACGAAACTAGCAGAAGAGTAACTTAAAAAACCGGACCAATATTCTTAAATTAATTATTATTCAACAATCCCCCGCCGAAAATAATGGCGGGGGATTGTTATATGAATTATGGGACGATCCAGGTACCGGTCTCACCACGGAGAGCTGCACCAATATGGGCCGGGTCAGTGATCAATGCTGATTTTCCACCATTTTCCAGGAACCAGATGATGGCTTGAATTTTTGGTGCCATCGATCCTTTGGCAAAGTGGGTGCCTTCTGCCAGATAAGCTTTTGCTTCGGCGAGGGTCATTTTATCAAGCCATTTCTGTTCTGGCTTGCCATAATTAATGGCAACTTTTTCCACCGCTGTGGAAATGAGCAAGAGGTCGGCACCGATCAGGCGGGCCAAGAGAGAAGATGCAAAGTCCTTGTCTATTACTGCTGCAGTACCAATGCAGCCACCTTTGCCATCATCGATCACAGGAATACCGCCACCACCAACGGTGATGACCACTGTACCTGCAGCAATCAGCTCTTTGACTGCATCGATCTCGACTACTTCCATTGGGATTGGAGAAGCGACAACACGGCGCCATCCACGACCGGAATCTTCAACCACATTCCAACCCAAATCCTTTTCGCGTTTCTTGGCTTCAGCTTCTTCCATGAAACCGCCAATGGGTTTGGTAGGATTTTGGAATGCTTTATCCTTAATATCCACTTTCACCTGGGTGACGATTGTGGCCACTGATTTCTTGATTCCACGTTGAATCAGTTCATTTTGTAGTGTTTGTTGAATGGCATAACCAATTGCACCCTGGCTATCGGCACCGCAAACATCCAACGGAACTTCATGCATACCTTCTTTGGCTGCGATCTCAGATCGGCGGAGGATAAATCCAACCTGCGGCCCATTACCATGGCCGATAGCAACATCCCAACCAGCTTCGATCATATCTGCGATATGTTTGGAAGTTTGTGCGGCGGCAATATACTGATCTTCAACAGTTACATTCTTTGGATCCAGGATCAGCGAGTTACCACCAATCGCTACAACTGCTACTTTTTTCTTTTCCATATTTATTCATTTTCCTTTCAATACTCTTCAATTACATGGTCAAAGCCATCACGGCTTCCTGTGCATGCATACGATTTTCAGCCTCATCATAAACCACAGATTGAGGTCCATCCATTACTCCGTCGGTTACTTCGATGTTTCGATCTGCCGGAAGCGGATGCATGTAAATCGCATCTGCTTTGGCGAGTTTCATCCTACGCTCATCGGTGATCCAACTTTCATACTTCTTGATGATCTTGGCACCTTCTTCAGCATCCGGGGTATGAACCATGGCACCCCAGCTCTTGGCATAGACAATATCAGCGCCCTTGAAGGCTTTATCCATATCATCCATGACTTCAAAACCTACACCAAATTTCCTGGCCTGTTCCTGTGCCTGTTCCATGATCTCCGGCATAAGCTTGAACTCCGGGGGATGAGCCAGGACAACGTCCATACCGAACCGCGGCATTTGCAGGATCAGACTCTGTGGTACAGACATGGGTTTCTGGTAAGAAGCTGCATATGCCCAGGAAACGACCATCTTCTTTTTGCGAAGATCCCGGCCTTTTTTCTCCATGATCGTCATAAGATCAGCCAGACATTGGAAAGGATGATAGATATCATCCTGCATATTGAGGACTGGAACCCGGGATGCTTTGGCAACTTCATTCAAATACTTATTACCAATACCCCAATCAACGTGACGAATTGCCAGACCATCAAAGTAACGTCCAAAGATCTCACCAATCTCTTTAGGTGTGTCGCCATGAGAGATCTGAGTCGTGCGGCTTTCGATAAATGCTGCATGTCCACCAAGATGGGCCATTCCAGCTTCGAATGATCCACGCGTACGGGTGCTGCTGAAGAAGAACAGCATCGCCAGAACCTTATCGCGCAGGTACGGGGTGAGTTCCCCGAGGGCGCGTTTCCTTTTCAGGTCAAATGCTACTTCCAAAACGGTCTCGACTTCCTCTTTTGAGAAGTCCAGATCACCTATTAAATCACGGCCATGTAAAAATGTTTGCATATTTTCTCCTTTTATTCCATTTTACCCAGGACGAGGGCAATTAAAGCCATACGCATAATGACACCATTCGCAGCTTCCTGCCAGTAGCGGGACCAGCGGGTAATATCAACATCTGGAGGAATCTCATCCATGCGGGGAAGCGAGTGCAGCAAAATAGCATCTGATTTGGCTTTTTTGGATAACAATTCACGGGTGATCTTGTAATTATCCGGAGTTAAGCCATGTTCGCCAGCTTCCTGGCGGGATTTGGTGTAATCGGGTTGGACAACTGGTTCAACCAGGATGACATCGGCTTCAGCTATTGCCTGCTCCACATGTTCTGCTTCCTTAAAGTTCACATTGAGTTGTTTCAATTCTTTTTTGTATTCTGGAAGCAAGGTCATTTCTGGTGGTGCCACAAAGGTGATTGGGCAGTCAAATTGGGAAAGTGCATAGCCCAGGGAATGCATGGTGCGCATGCGCATATCGCCAACTGCCAGCCATTTCAACCCGTCGATGCGCCCTTTTTCGCGAAGTACGGTATAAAGGTCTGTTAATATCTGAGTTGGGTGTTCTCCCCATCCGTCACCACCATTTATTATGGGTACAGATGCCCATTTGGCAGCTTCCATGGGTGCTCCCTGTTGGAAATGGCGCATCACAATGACATCACCATAGAATTCCAACATTTTTACTGTATCTTTAATGCTTTCCTGGTAAAAATCGCCAGCCCGGGTCATTTTTGCATCAGAAAAACCAGTTACATGACCGCCAAGACGATGCATGGCTGCTTCATGTGCCAGACGTGTGCGGGTGCTTGGCTGATAGAATGCAGTCACCAGCGTTTTATCAGCGCACATATCTGTGTTCTGACGGGCGCGAACGATTGGCTCCATCTGTTGAGCTACTTCAAATACATGAAAGAATTCCTGTCTTTCAAATTCTTTGAGGGATAAAATATCTCTTCCATTAAAGCTACGCATTGTAAAACCTCCTAAAATTAGTTGAGTTTATTGATTTTTACTTCCCGATAATAAACGACATTCAATTTTGGTTATGAATCTCGTGTTACCTCCTATTGTGATCCGAACCACTGAGCATTGTGGTCTGGTTATTGACTACACTGCGAACGATATTAAATTTGAAGTATCCCGGCAGGAAGTATGAGTATGAGTGATCGATTGCTTTGCCATGCTCATCAAACAATCGGGCAACAAAGAGTAATAATCCATCACCGCGTTGTATCTCCAATTCACGAGCGATTTCTGAAGTCGCGTCAACCACTCTGATCTCTGTGTCTGAATATGATAGGGGAGGATATCCGCGCTTAAGAATGAGATCCAAAACAGATCCACTGAAATGAGAAACCAGTTCATCAGCCGAAATTATTTCCTGGGTTAATATATCAATAAGATACGCAACCGGTCGGTTATCAGTTCTAATCACACGGGCTACTTGAATTAATTGTTCGCCTTCTGGAACACCTAAAATTTCAGCAGTATCCACATCTGCTTGAATGTATTTGATATTCAGGTCATCCATGGATACATCAAGTTCGATCCTTTCGGCCAGGGTTTCAATAGATTCCAGGACTTCCAATCCACTTACGAATACCTGAGGCCGACCCACGACAAAAGTCCCAATTCCTTGACGTCTCCGGATCAAACCTTGGCTTTCAAATGACCTCATAGATTCTCTTAAAGTTGCCCGGGAAACTCCAAGGTGTTGGGCAAGAATCGGCTCGGTAGGTAGTCTCTCGCCAGGTGGAGTTTTAGAGATCAAATCAGCTAAACTTATTTTCAGTTTCTCATATGGTTGCGGTTTTTTTATCATTATCACTCTATCAGATCGATCATTCTCATTTGCGTTACGTCAACCAGGCCAAGATCCGAAATCCTGATTTCTGGAATAACTACCAAAGCCAGCAGGCTTAATTGCATATTCGGGTTATTCAAATTACACCCGCATTCTTTAAATCCAGCGAGCACATTTGCTGCTTTCCGGGCAACTGTCTGACCGGATTCATTCGACATTAATCCACCTATAGGCAATTCAACCAGGCCGCAAATCTCATTATTTGCTATGGCTACCTGGCCTCCACCGCACTTTACCAGGGTATTTGCAGCTAATGCCATACATTCATCATCTGTTCCAACAACGATCATCTGATGGCAGTCATGGGCAACAGTGGTGGCTACCGCGCATGGAATCTGAAAACCGAAACCCGATACAAATCCTTTTTGAACCACTCCCTTACCCTGATGTCGTTCGATAAGGACAACCTTCGCCAGGTCCCGATTAATATTTGATTTTATTTCACCTTTTTCAACTGGCATTTCAAACAGCAAGTGACGAGTGGGTGCCTGGTTTTCAATAATTCCAATCGTGTGAATTTTTAATTTTCCCGAATGATTTGTGGTGACCTTAAAGTCATCAGCTTTAATTGACCTTTTTATTTTGATGCTTTGAACAGCCCAATCGGGGTAGCAATATTCCGGGATTTCTATCAAAATGTGGCCGGCTTGTGAGATCGTTTTTCCCCGAATGACGACCATCTCCACGGAAAATTCCGTCAGGTCTGATACAAGTAGAATATCAGCGCTTCTACCGGGGGCGATCATACCAATCTCTTTACTGACACCAAAATATTCAGCAGTATTGGTGGTCGCCATCTGGATGGCTTGCATTGGTGTCAATCGATTGGCTATAGCATGCCTGACTACCCGGTCCATATGACCATCATTGAATAAAGTATGTGAATGAGAATCGTCGGTGCATAACAAGAAATTCCTTGGATCGCAACCAAACTCTGTCACTGCCCGGGAGAGTTCAGCAACATCCTGCCAGGCAGAGCCATAACGCATCATTACTTTCATGCCTTGCCTTGCACGCTGGATGGCATCCTCCACCCTTGTGCCTTCGTGATCATCCTGAGCTCCACCTGCTACATAGCCGTGAAATGATAACCCAAGGTCAGGTGAAGCATAATGTCCGCCGATCACTTTGTTTGCCGCTATCGTCAAACCTATTTCAGATAGCATTTTTTCATCACCGGCAGCAACACCGGGAAAATTCATTACCTCACCGAGACCGATGATCCTGTCCCATGTCAGAGCTTCTTGGACCTCTGCAGGTCCTAAAACTGCACCTGGAGTCTCAAAACCGGGATTGGAAGGTATGCAGGATGGAACTTGGACCCAAACATGGATGGGTTGATTGGCTGCTTCATCCACCATTAATTTGACACCAGGCAATCCAAAGACATTGGCGATCTCATGCGGGTCAATAAATATTGCTGTCGTTCCGTGAGGAATGACGGCCCTCACAAATTCTGTAACAGTAAGCATGGTGGATTCAACATGCATGTGCGCATCCAACAAACCTGGAACCATGAATTTCCCGTCTGCATGGATGACTTTCGTTTTCGCCCCTATTGTATGGCTGGCATCTGAACCAACAAAAGCAATCCGCTCGCCGATAACGGCAATATCCGTGTGTTCGATGATCTCGCCTGTCTGAACACATACCCATTTACCATCTCGAATCACCAGATCAGCTGGTAATCTGCCCATCGCACAATCCACCAGTTCTTTAGTGCTCATCGGGTATTTTTCAGTCAAAGTCATTCCATTCTTCCTTCGGCTTGTTTCATCAACCACTTAACAGGCGGGAAGCTGCCTGATTATGCATAGTAACATGAGAAGGTAGATCCAGTGTTGTCAATTGACCATCTTGAACAATAAATTTCCCGGCAACAATGTTGTTATCCACTTTTTGTGGAGTACAAAAAGCCAGCGCTGCAACAGGGTCATGGAGAGCACCTGCGAAATCCAACCGATTCAATTT
Organism: uncultured Leptolinea sp.; assembly: GCA_964387025.1. Taxonomy (GTDB): domain Bacteria; phylum Chloroflexota; class Anaerolineae; order Anaerolineales; family Anaerolineaceae; genus PNON01. The sequence goes on from CAYLUZ010000002.1 coordinate 387,694, forward strand.
ATATGAAACAAAATCGGCGCATTTACCTGCTTCGAGAGATCCAAGATCTGGCCGTCCTAATACTGATGCACCACCCCTGGTTGCCAGCTCCAGGACATCCCTGGCAGTCAACAGAGGTTTGTCGGAAATTGACGGTAAAGATGATGTGGGTACCCCAACACGTAACCGGGCTAATAACATGGCTTGCCGGGTTTCAGCCAGCATATGGGAGCTGTCATTGGAGGCTGAACCATCCACACCCAGCCCGACTTTTACTCCAGCTTGCACATATTCCCATAGCGGAGCTATTCCGGATGCCAACCGCATATTCGAGGAAGGACAATGGGCCACCCCGCAGCCTGTTTTCGCGTATACCTGGATTTCCTCCTGGCTGACATGCACCGAATGAGCGAACCAGACATCTTCTCCAACCCATTCAAGGGATTCCATATATGCAACCGGGCGATGTCCAAACATTTTCAGGCAAAAGTCTTGTTCATCCTGTGTTTCCGCAAGATGGGTATGCAGATGGACTCCATATTTGCGAGCTAAGTGTGCACTCTCCCGCATCAATTCCCCGGTCACACTGAATGGTGAGCAAGGAGCAAGGACAATACTGGTCATGGCTCCTGGACCACGCTGGTGATATTTGTGTATCAATCGTTCACTATCTTTTAGGATTTCTTCTTCACTTTCCACCACGCTATCCGGTGGAAGTCCGCCTTTGCTTGTACCAAGACTCATTGAACCGCGTGAAGCGTGCAGCCGTAGGCCAAATTCCTGTGCAGCGAAGATCTCGTCGTCCAGTCTGGCTCCATTCGGAAAAAGGTAGAGATGATCTGAGGCTGTTGTGCAGCCGGAGAGCGCTAATTCTGCGAGGGCTGTTTTTGTGGAGATATAAATATCATCGGGTGTCATTTTGGCCCAAATTGGATAAAGCGTTTTGAGCCAATTGAATAAATTTGCATTCTGAGCTGCAGGTACTGCCCGTGTAAGTGTTTGGTAAAAGTGGTGGTGGGTGTTGATCAGGCCGGGTAAGACGATCTGACCAGTTAGATCTACCACTTCATCTGCGACATCCGGTAATTCTGATGAAACGCCTACCTGTTCAATAAAGCCATTACGAATAAAAAGACCACCACCCGGAATTTCCCGGCGGTGGTCATCCATGGTTACTAATAATTGGGCATTCTTAATCAGTAAAGTGGTCATTCTACCGGCCATTTCTTGAAATATAAGTTGTATGACAAATATAACAAGAAACCGGTTTTGTGTCAATTGTCTGACAAACATTTATGACAATAGGATGATTAAAATTAGTATTATTGACTTATTACACCTTCAAGAGGTAATAATATTTTAATCAGTCTTGCAAAAATTCCCTCCGGATACCAGGGCGCTTGAAGGAAAATAATTATATATTTATCCAACCCTATCCTGCAGCCATCTTCGCACCTTTGAGTGTATTCTGCAGCAGCATGGCAATGGTCATCGGACCCACACCTCCCGGAACAGGTGTGATCCAGGATGCGACTTCTTTCACCTCATCAAATGCCACGTCACCTACAAGGCGGTAGCCTTTGGGTCTGGTTGCATCCTCCACCCGGTTGATACCCACATCGATCACCACAGCGCCCGGTTTGACCCAGTCACCGCGTACCATCTCTGGTTTACCGATAGCAGCCACGAGTACATCCGCTTCACGGACTACAGCCGGAAGGTCTTTCGTTCTGGAGTGGCAGATGGTCACGGTCGCATCCGCACGGACCAGCAGTAAAGCTACAGGCATACCGACAATATTCGACCTGCCAAGAACTACAGCCTTTGCACCGGATAATTTCACACCTGCTTCTTCGAGAAGCACCATGCAGCCAAATGGTGTACAAGGAATAAACAATGGATCGCGTCCTTTTTGTGCTAATCGCCCAATATTCAATGGATGGAATCCATCCACATCCTTTTCGATCTTGATCTCCCGAAGGACCTGCTCTTCATCCAATCCTGCCGGGAGAGGAAGTTGGACGAGAATGCCATTCACCTTCGGGTCGGCATTCAACTGTCTCACCAACGCTTCCACTTCCTCCTGAGTGGAAGAAGCAGGCAGGTTGAATCCGAAGGATTGGATTCCTGCTTCACCACAGGCTTTTTGTTTGGAACGAACATATACCTGTGAAGCCGGGTTTTCACCAACCAGTACTGTCGCCAAACCAGGCGCAGAATGTCCATCTGCCACCCATTTTGCCACTTCTTCCTTTACCCGATTTCGTACTTTCTCAGCAATTTTTACCCCGTCAATTATTTGTGCAGTCATTCCTTACCTCCAATTAGAAATCCATAAACGTGCAAGTATAATAATCATAGCTGAAGCGAACTTTTTTTTCAATTATTTTGATTTATGTTATTATTAATCGTCTGGGATCTATGCAAATCAAACACAAATTCACCATAGGGAGAATAGTATGAGCAATATTTGCGTTATCGGAACAGGATACGTAGGCCTGGTCACAGGTACCTGTTTTGCTGATCTGGGCAATAATGTCCGCTGCCTGGATATCGACCCTGAACGTATAGATAAACTAAAACAGAATATCATGCCAATCTATGAACCGGGACTTGAACAACTCGTTTCGCAAAATGTTAAAGCTGGCAGACTTTCCTTTACAACAGATTACATTGCTGCCTTAAAAGATGTACAAATCGCCTTTATTGCCGTAGGTACTCCTTCCGGTGTGGACGGTGAAGCAGATCTTCAATATGTACGTACGGTTGCCGAAGCAATTGCAGATATTGTGGATACACCCATCATCATTGTAAATAAATCTACAGTACCCGTTGGAACCGGTGATTGGGTGGCAGATGTGATCAATAAACGCCGGGCTGGAAAACCATTGGATTATCATGTGGTTTCCAATCCTGAATTTTTGCGTGAGGGATCTGCCATTAATGATTTTATGTCACCGGATCGGGTTGTTTTGGGATCTCTCGAACGATCTGCTGCTGAAAAAGTCTCTCAGCTTTACGCCACCCTACGCTGTCCGATCCTCATCACTGATCTGCGTACCGCTGAAATGATCAAATACGCCTCCAATGCCTTCTTGGCTACGAAAATATCATTCATTAATGAAATGTCAAATATCTGCGAGGAACTGGGAGCGGACGTCACCCAGGTAGCCCGCGGAATGGGGTTGGACAAACGCATCGGACCGGAATTCCTTGATGCGGGTCTTGGATGGGGCGGCAGCTGCTTCCCCAAGGATGTTAAAGCCCTGGCGCATATGGCGGTTCTGCATGGAACTCACCCGCAATTACTCCAGGCTGTCATGGACATCAATCGCAATCAACGCCGGCGTGTCGTTCTACATTTACGTAAAGAATTGGGATCGCTTAATGACAAGGTAATTGGAGTACTTGGCCTGTCGTTTAAGCCGAATACCGATGATATCCGTGAATCCCCACCTCTTGAGGTCATTCACCTGCTACAAAACGAAGGGGCCAAGGTTAAAGCTTACGACCCACAATCGATGGAACTGGTTGGTAAATTTGAAAAACAAATTCAGCTTTGTGAAAACCCCTACCAGGTAGCTGATGGTGCAGATGCCCTCATCCTGGCAACCATGTGGAATGAATTCAAACAGCTTGATTTTGCCAGAATTAAAACTTCCATGAAACAACCGGTTGTTGTCGATGGTCGCAACCTGTGGGATCCGGAAACAATGCGGCAACTCGGTTTCATATATTACGGGGTTGGGCGCTGTAATCGGAAAAGCTGATATTAATTGCAGCAATTTGAGTAAGTTAGTAAGTGAAAATTAATGAAAGTGACCAGAAAATGTCTGGTCACTTTCATTGATAACTACCTATATATTCTTTTCCTGCTTTAGATAAACCCCAAACTTCGAACTATTATGCTCTATTTCCATATCCACCTGCTATAGAATTTATTGATAAATGATAGAATTATTATATCTTTCAAAAGAGGCTGACTGATGCCATCCCGTTTATTATCTTTGATCCGAAAAGAATTCATTCAAATCGCCCGTGATCCCCGCACATTAGTACTCACCTTTGTCTTCCCTATAATGATGCTTCTATTACTTGGATATGCTGCAACGAATGATGTCCGGAATATTCCTCTCGCCGTTTATGATCAGGATAAATCTGACGCTTCCCGCATGTTATTGGATGCATACCGTGCAGCTGACTATTTTAATTTCGCCTTTGAAGTAGCTTCGTCTGAAGAGATCGAAAAACTGATCGATTCGGGTGCCGCCCGGGCTGCCATCATCATCCCCCCGGATTATTCTGAGCAAATCAACGGTAATATACCTGCGCAAATCGGTTTTATTATTGATGGTTCTGATCCAACGCTAGCCAGTACAGCCCTGTCAGCAGCTACATTGATCGGCCAGTCCAAAGGAGTGGAACTTGTTCAGCAGAGGATGCTGATGACAGGTAAAAGCGGTTTGAGCAATGTGATCGATATCCGTACTCAGGTCTGGTATAACCCGGAAATGGTTTCTGCGTATTATATGATTCCCGGTCTGATTGGAATGATATTACAGTTCCTCACTACCATTCTTACTGCCACATCCATTGTCAGGGAACGGGAACGAGGTACGATCGAACAGTTGATCGTGACACCGCTCAAACCTTGGGAGTTGGTAGTCGGAAAAATTACCCCGTATATTATTATCGCTTTCGCAGATACCATTGAAGTGCTTATTGCTGGAGCGTTGATCTTTCATGTACCAATAAATGGCAGTATATCCTTACTTCTTCTATTAAGTGCTCTCTTCCTGGTTACGACCCTGGGAATTGGATTGTTCATCTCCACAGTGGCAAATACCCAGCAGGAAGCCATGCTGACAACCATGTTTACTATCATGCCTTCCATTTTCCTTTCAGGCTTTTTTTTCCCACTGGCAGCCATGCCGCAAGTTTTGCAAATTATCAGCTACGGGGTTCCCCTGCGTTATTTCCTGATCATTGCTCGTGGAATCGTATTAAAAGGCGTAGGAGTAGAAGCAATCTACCCTGAAGTGATCGCTCTCTCCATTTTTGCTGTTGTCATCATGTCAGCAGCCGCTATTCGTTTTAGAAAGCGTCTTGATTAACTTCACCATCTGGCAGAATGATCTTCCGCCCAGCCCACCAAGTTGCTTACAACAAAAACCTGTCCTTTTTCATCGACCAGTTCGCCATTAAAGTGCCCGATCATCTGATGGACCTCGGACCTCAAGATTGCCAGATCTGTTCTGGCAATACGTTCATAAACGGGCATAAATGTAAGGTTCACAGCTGGGATATTGGTGGTTTTCAACACCCAAGGTTTCATGTAATCCTGTTTATCATAGATAAAGGTGATATCACTTCCAATCTTGATCAACTTTCCATCGATTATTATCCCATTCTCAGTAAACCCGGTTCCATCGGTCCACTGGCCACCAAGGTTCACACCAATAGAATGTCCTTCACTTTTTCCAGCAAAACTGGCCCAATTCCATTTGGATTCGTATTTCCAAATTCCCCGGCCAAAATCCAGGCAGGCATAACTTTCTTGTTGATCAAAATGAAATTCCCGATTTCCTATAAGTAATTTTCCTGAGGCGGGAAGGCAGGTTTGTTTACTGGTGAATTGGAAGCGATCCTCACTCCAAGGGATGACAACATTGAGCGTTTCATGATTTTCAGGTCGTTCAACTTGAAATTGTGCATCCAGCGTTTCTTTCCCAAACTTGGGGGAACTCACATGGATCGATATTTTCTTTCCGTCATCCTCAAATTCCACGTTCATCTTTGGATTGTGAAAAACCAATTTACCAAAAACGGTTTCATTCATATCGCAACCTGAACCCAATAGAGTCGAAGTAGTTAGTTCAATAAAATCATTTGATTTTAGATCCAGAAAATAAGCAAAAACCATCCCCAAGTAATCAATATTCGAAATGGTAATTGAAAATAGCATATCTTGATTGGTAAAACACCAGTAATTCCATTTTTTCTTACGCAGTGAATGACCTTTTAGGTTGCATATATGCAGGGGGGATTTTGAATACCCTTTCGCTTTTGGATTAAGGCTGCCATTTTGATCGCACAAATTGACAATAGAAGTTATTTCATTTTCTTGGGTATAAATAGTTGGTTCCATATATTTTCCTTTCAAATTATTGCAATGCTACAAATATTCCCGGAAAAAGTGTAGCCAGGATCAATAGGACAGTCAAAATGATAAGAACCACTACAACCACCCAATTGACAATATTGAGAACCAGATTATTGGCGAATTTTCCCATGATCTTCTTATCGTTGATCAGTTTCAGCATAACGATCAATATTACCGGTAGAAGCACTCCGTTTAAAGTCTGACTGGACATCATTGCTTGCACTAGAGATTTAACCGGTAAAAGGATAATTGCCGCTCCTAAAACGATCAACCCGGTGTAAATACTAAAAAAGATGGGTGCTTCATGCCAATCCCGATTGACCGCAGCTTCCCATCCAAAGGCCTCGCAAATGACATAGGCTGTGGAAAGTGGGAGAATGGCTGCTGAAAATATGGATGCATTCAACAAACCCAGAGCGAATAGAACTTGTGCATATTTCCCAGCCAATGGACCAAGAGCAAGGGCAGCATCTTTTGCATCTGTAATGGTTATCCCGGCTCGATACAAAGTTGCCGCGCAGGCTATGGTAATGAAAGCAGCAACCATCACTGCAAAGATTGACCCGATGACTACATCTATCCGCTCATACGAATAGTCTGATATTTTTAGACCTTTGTCAGCTATTGAAGATTGCTGATAGAACTGCATCCAGGGTGCTATGGTCGTACCAATGATTGTCACTGCAATAGTGAGGTAACCTGCATCTAAATGAAAAGTCGGTTTAATCGTCGATGTTAGGACTATATTCCAATCCGGTTTGGCAAGTATTCCTGAAATGACATATGCCAGGTAAATACCTGATGCAATCAGAAAAACACGTTCAACGGTTTTGTAGTTACCTTTTACTATAAGAAACCAGACAACAATCGCTGCAATTGGTACAGAGATAAATTTACTGACCCCGAAGATTTCAAGACTGGCAGCAACACCGGCAAATTCTGATACCGTATTGGCTAAATTGGCAATCAATAATATGCCCAGTATAAGGACTGTTACCCTTACCCCAAGAGATTCACGAATAAGGCTGGATAACCCTTTTCCACTGACGACTCCCAATCTGGCGCTCATCTCCTGGACAATGATCAATGCTATTAGAACGACTGGCATCATCCACAGGAGGGAAAGTCCGTAATGAGCTCCTGCCACAGAATACGTGGCAATCCCTCCTGCATCATTATCGACATTTGCAGTGATTATTCCCGGTCCAACAACTGCCAGGAGAAGAAGAATTCGTGCTTTAAACGGGCGCAGCCTAATCGATAAATTCATTCATTATCCCCTTAATAGACTTATCGATACATACGTGGTAGTTTATTTTTCCATGCGGTCGGAATGATCTTATCCAGTGCATCATCAGCAGTAACGATACCATGCAGGCAGCGGTCATCATCCACCACCGGGATGGCGAGCAAGTTGTATTTTGAGATCATCTGGGCAACATCATTCTGTGAATCTTCCAGATGGACGCTTGCTACACGCCTGTGCATGATCTCTTTCAAGTGTGACTTCGGTTTTGCCAGCACCAGGTCACTCAACGAAAAGACGCCCATCAAGTGATTTTTTTCATCAGTCACATACACGTAAAAGATCTGTTCTGCCTCACCTGCTGTTTCGCGAAGCAGTTTGATGGTTTCATCAGCGGTCAAATTTTCACGCACAGCAACAAATTCTGTGGTCATAATTCCACCCGCTGTATCCTCAGCATAGGTAAGAAGCTTTCGTACATCCTGGGCATCTTCGGCTTCCATCAATTCAAGAATATCTTCACTACGGCCTTTGGGAAGCTCTGCCAGTAAGTCAGCAGCTTCGTCTGGAGCCATTTCTTCCAGGACATCTGCTACCCGTTCATCAGCCATACCTTCCACCAGGCTGGCCTGAAATTCAGTTTCGACCTCTTCGAGGGTGTCTGCCAGTACTTTTACGTCCAACTGGTCAAGGAATTCGCCACTTTGCATCCTGTTCATATCACTGACTATCTCAGCGATATCAGCCGGGTGCAGGTCTTTCAATCTGTCGCTGGGAACTTTTAATCGCATCGACTCATTTTTCGAAATTAATTCGATCACATCCCAGGAAATTATGGAAGTCTTATTTTCCTTATTTAATTTTGAGCTGATCTTTTGGACTTGTTTTCCAAATCCTAACCGACGCATTAATCCCATCCCGCCTATATCAACGTTGACAACAAAATACTGGTCCCCTACCTTGCGGATCTCAAGATCATTTACCCGAACTACCCGTACACCATTCGTGTCAATAATCTGCTTATCCAGAATGTCCTTAACTAGAAATAGATCAGAACTTGCCGGTTCTATGGAACGTAAATCCTTTTGATGTTTATGTAATGGGATTGCTGGCGCTATTAATACTGCTACATCTTCAATTGAAATAATCTTCTTTCCACTTGATGTTTTTACAACAATTCCAATGATCATGGGGTGGGAATATTTTGTTTGATTGGTAGCCAGCAGATCTTCAAGAGAACCGATGGATTCTCCTTCGAAATCTGCAACTTTCTTGCCGAGCATTTCGCTGATAAATGCCATATTACCCTCCCGCCCTTGAATTTTTCTAACTCACGATGCTCACATGGTAACACCTTCAAATTCATACGTCAATATTCACAATTAACAGAATATTGCGGTAATTAAGGAAAAAATCCCGGCGGGTTTTCTACAGGGTTTTTAAGAAAATAGAATTGGTATAAAAACTTATTGGCTAAAGAAAAGGAGCCCCCATACTTGCCAGTTACTGACAACCTCAGGGGTAATTACGACTTCAGGTGTCGGTTGAGGAGTAAAATTTGGATCAGGAAGCATGATGATCGGTTCATCTCCAGGTCTGGCCATAAAAGCTTCCTCACGTGCCCATTTCTCAGCAGCCGCATCTGAATTAGCGTATGCGATTTGGGTCTGCAGAACTCCTTCTGTGGCTCGAAGTTCTGAAACCTGTGTGGCCATCATGTCCCGCTCTGCAGAAAGACGGAAAAGTTCCTCCACCCGGTTATTAAAATCGAGAATCAAAAATGCCAGGAATATCAATCCTGCTGCTGCAAAAATCTTTTTAGATCTCGATAAAAGCCGGGCGAATCGCTCGATCATCTTAATTAATATACCTCAGTAGAACCTGTGGTGCAAGATATTTACCAATGAAAAAGACCTCGTAATTCGAGGTCTTGTGCCGAAGGAGGGATTTGAACCCTCACGAGGATAATCCCACTACGCCCTGAACGTAGCGCGTCTGCCAATTCCGCCACTTCGGCTAAGTGGGTGTATTTTACCAGATTTCATCCAATTGTCAAAGCAGGAAGGTTGAGGCTACAATTCAAATCCTTTTTATATTTCTTTTTCCTATGATTTTGTATTCTTTCATAACTAGATCTTTTTCAACCATACTCATAGATCATTGCTTCCAAATAGATTCTGCCATAGTGTCAGTGTTAGGAAAACAGGTTCAAGATAAAATTTTGGCAACCAAGGCAGATTTCATCCATTTGCAACTTGCAATGGCACGAAACATGCAAAAAAACTAATTGTTAAGGTGAACATGAAACCATTAAATATTAACCCGCCTACCAAACCATTGAGGCCAATACATCCTCAAACCTTGCACTCATTACTTGCTCTTGCCGCAGAAAATCGTCCAGAGAAAATCCCGGCCGCGATATCCAGGGCTGTATCAAATATTACCCATGCTGAAATCTGTTTTTTAATCTCAATTCCTGATGATGATGGGAATATTACACTTTTTGAAGGATTCAACCTGGCCGTAGAGGAGATGATTCCCGGAAAGATCATCCAATCGAGTAAAAAACAGTTGATCGCTGAAAAACTAAAGATCTCCCAGCCTTACTGGAATAATGATCCTGAGGACGTAACCATATTTTTTACTAATAGTTCAGACAAGGTAAAATCCACAGTATTAATGTGCCCTGTTATTACTACCCAACGTGAACCCATTGGCGGTATTATGCTTTTATCACCGTTTTCCCATCGCGTTTGGGATAGCCAGGATCTCATCCAACTAACTGCCTTGGTTGATACAATAGCGCATATTCTTCAACGAGTCGATTACATTGCAACCCTGGAAGAGAAATTATCTCAATCGACTGCTGAAAAAATACTCTTAACAACTCGAGAAACACCAGTCGCAAAAGTAAATATTGATGTCACCCTTCCAACCGAAAAAGATGTATTTATCCCGAAGACAAAAATGGGTAGAATTTTCCAGCAATCCAAGAACCAACCTTTTTATAATATTGAAGCAGCCATGCTTTTGGATGAAGTGTCATATTTATCATCTGACCTTGCGCTCGTTAAAGATAAACCCACTCAATTTTCTGGAAATGTAACACCGGTAATAGGGGTTACAGATGGCTGAACCAGAAGATATCGATGTTGTCAGGTCAGCGGTAGCTGCGATCCTTGGATATTCAGATCTACTGATGAGTGAGTCCGCTGGAATATTGACTCCTCTCCAGAAAAGATTTTTATCCAGGATTAAAGTCTCAGCAACAAAGATTAATACGGCGACCACCAATGATGATCGGATCAAAGAATCTACATTCTATAAGGCAAAATTTGTTCAGATTATTTTTGATCAGGTTCTCAAGAAAGTGTTGTTCGAGTTTGGCACATTGATCACCCAAAAAGGGATAAAAATTGAACTGGTAAATCCAGGAAAATTACCGGTAATTCAATCCAGTTACATGGATATTGAAAATATTCTGCGAAAGGTGATTAATACAGTCTTACAGGAAACTCCAGTCAATGGAAAGGTTATTATCCTATTGAAAAGTGAACACCAATCTAAGGGTCGAAGATCAATTCTCTGCTCAATTACATCCTACCTTCATGGATCGAACCTGAAGCCGGCAATTTTCCCCGGAGAGATGGATAAGGGATTGGAAAACGAATTATCTTCTTCCCTTTCCAGCATCAACGGGCAGGTTTGGATTAACCAAGCCATTCACGAGCTAAAAACGGTACATTTGCTTTTTATGAACAATGCCGATGAATAATCATGCATAGGAAATTTCTATTATTAATATTTCTATTACTATTTATCGGGCTTGCTTGCAGATCTCCAATTCATTACATGGAAGAAAAGAAGGCTGGGCTTGGATCGGTCTCTTTGATCCAAATAGAAACAATTGCTTTATTAACTAAAAATTCTCAAAAATCGATACCAACAATTCCAATATTACCGACATCTACATCCTTGCCCGAACCGACTCTTACTCCGATACCTACTCCTACTGTAGAACCCACTCCTGAAGCATATTACCCGGGCGGAGTGATTCGCATTCCTCAACAATCTGGCCAGATGAATATATTACTCCTGGGTTCTGATGAAAGACCAGGCGGTGGTTTTCGGACAGACGTTATTATCCTGTTAAATATTAACCCTGACACAGGCAAAGCCAGTATCGTTTCCTTTCCGAGGGATCTGTATCTGCTCTTACCGGATTACGGTTATGAACGAATTAATACCAGCCAGGAATTTGGGGGTTTTGAATTAACCCAGAAGACTTTTGAATACAATTTCGGTATCCATCCTGATTATTACATGTTGGCGAATTTTGCAGGGTTTAAAAATATTATAGATATTCTAGGTGGCATCGATGTCAATTCAGCAGCACCGCTTTATGATCGCTGCGATATTCCAGGCATGGCAAGTAAAAGCTGTGGTGTTGAAGCAGGCTTCAACCATTTTGACAGTGAAATGGCCTTGTGGTATGCCAGATCACGGTATTCAACCAGCGACGATGACCGGGTACGAAGATGTCAGGAAATCATGGTCAGCCTATTCAATGCTTTGATGAGTCGCAATGCTGTAGATAATGGACCTGCTATTTTTCTGGAATTCCAAAGTAGTGTGGAAACAAATCTTACTCTGGATGGTATCCTAAATATATTGCCAATTGCCAGAAACCTTAACCAACCTGGTATGTTCCACCAATACACTTTTGGACCAGATCAGGCGACTGTTTGGATCCCTCCATCCGGTGCATATTTATTGTTACCTAACCCAGATGCGATCCACAGTTTATTGATCGAAGCTTTATCAAATTGACATTTTATTTATAAAATCGTACAATAACTATGCGCAATCCATTAAGGAGCTTTTATGAATGACCAAATCACAACCGTATTACATATCACTCCCGCAACAAATATCATACCAGCCTTAAATTCGTGGAAGCTTTACCTGGCTGATCAAAATCGTTCTCTACATACTATCAAGGCATTCGCAGCAGATATCCGCTTATTATGCGATTTTCTGCCTGTGGATGGTACCCTGGGATCCATCACAACATCTGATTTGAACAATTTCCTGGAGTGGCTCCAAAAAGGACGGTCCATACCTTGCAGCCCAAAAACTCTAGCCAGGCGGATCACGTCATTAAAATCATTTTTTAATTGGTTAAGTAAATATGGAGTTCTTACCGTTAATCCAGCTGAGAAAGTATTACAACAATCCGTCATTAGCCCCCTTCCAGAAGTATTATCTCCTCAGGAAACCCAGGATCTTTACCATTCTGCAGAAAAACTACGCAAAGGGAAAAGACCCGATTCACGACCATTTTGTCTTTTTGGTTTATTGATCGAGACTGGAATTAAGAAAGGTGAATGCCTTGGTATTAGTATTCATCATCTTGAACTGCAGGATCCGTTGAATGCCTCAGTCTTTATTCGTTATTCAAATCCTCAGTATAGACTTAAAGAGCGAAAGATCAAATTATCGGCAGAGTGGGTTGAAGCCTGCAATGAGTTTATGGCACAGTACTCTCCAACTGATAAGCTTTTCAATTGGTCCCAACGGCGGCTGGAATATATTCTGGAAGAGCTTGGAAATTCAGCCGGTCTAAGAAAACATTTGTCATTCGATATGTGCCGCTGGACCAGTGTTTTACATGACTGGAAGTCAGAAACCGAAACAGACTTTATCCGTCAGAAACTGGGCATATCCAAGATCCAATGGCGTGAAATATCAATGAAATTAAAAGAATTGTCTACCAAGAATTAATTGTATCTACAGGATGTTTGAATACTACACTTTAGTAAATCTCAGGTGTAGTATTTTAATTGTTGCAGGAGTCACTTTACATTTTTCTGAAATCATGATCCCGGGCAGCCAGATGATCTCCTTCGAATCACAAAAGATCGGATAAGCCTTTCTGGCATCTTTTGGAATCCGATTGTTAATAAAAATGTCAGATATCTTTGTGTGATGACCCTCATTACCGAACGATTGGATCCGATCACCGGGTAAAACATTGCGGAGAATGATCTCTCCAAGAATCGAATCATTATCCAACCAGGCTTCATAATTGGAAGGGTGTTTGGAAATGTACCCTCCGTCCATATCATTATTAATAAAACATCCACTCAATTGCCAGCCATTAGAAAAATCCATAACCAATGGAAATCCAAGAGATTGAAGTGTCTGATAATATTGTGGAAACAACAGAACTGGATCCTTGTAACCGGATTCACAGATCAATAAACCATCTTTGACTATACTTGATTCCAGATGGTTGATCAGGTCAACTCTTTTCCCATCGACAGATCCAGAGATTAATTCGTCCAGACGAATAAGTACTGATTGATCTAGATCCCTGATTTCGGGACGGAGAATTTTTATTGCCTTTATGATCATATTCCACCTCAATCCTTTTGATTGAGAGCGTAACTTTGCGAGGTTCAGTTTAATGAACTTTGTTTGGATTTCTATGATCACTTTATCCCATTCTTTTGAAACCAAATCGTTAATCAGATCATAATCAGCCTGGAGGGAGTGGGTGGTGCGAATCAAAGTCTCTCGAAAACGGGGATTATAAGTTTCCATCTGCGGAATAAGTTCATAACGCAACCTATTACGGAAAAAGGTGACATCCGTGTTGGTTTTATCAGTTACATAAGGAATCTCGTTTTCCTCACAGTATATTTCGATCGATTTTCTAGTGACATCCAACAAAGGTCTAATAATTGGGATGGTTTTCGAAAATTGTCGCAGCAATGAAGTATATTTCATACCTTTCAAGCCGGATAATCCTGCACCGCGAATAAAATGCATGAGTACAGTTTCCACCTGGTCATCGGCGTGGTGCGCAACCAAAACTGCACTGGCACCTTTGTTTTTGGCTGTATCGAATAAAAATTCATATCTCAGGTTTCGTGCGCCTTCTTCAATATTCTGGCCATGTTCCTTGCAGTACTTATTTACATCCATACTCTTTAATTCAAGCGGAATGCTCCACAGATCACAGGCATTTTGAACAAAACGAGCATCATCAGAAGAGGTATCCCTGAGGGAATGGTCAAAATGGGCAGCCACAATGGAATATCCACTCTTATACAATAAATGCAGAAGACACATGCTATCCATGCCGCCAGAGACCCCGACAATCAACAATTGATCGTGGTCAATTTGGCATTTATCTTGCATGATCTGTGAAAATAGTGGTAATTCCATTAATTTGGATTATAGCATTATTACATTTAGCTATTATAATAATATTGATGTTCCCATCGGATAATCCATTTGAGAGGGTCCCATGCCAGAGAAAATCCTGATTGTTGATGATGATGTAGAGACACTGCGATTAGTAGGCTTAATGTTACAGCGCCAGGGTTATAAAATTGTGGCGGCAAATAACGGTGCCCAGGCAATCGCCAGTGCAAAGATGGAACAACCAGATTTGATACTGCTGGATATCATGATGCCCGATATGGATGGATATGAAGTCACCAAGCAGATCAGAAGCGATATAGCCATACAAAAAATCCCGATCATTATGTTCACAGCCAAAGGGATGGTGGATGATAAAGTAGAAGGATTCGATGCAGGGGTGGATGATTACCTGAC
The DNA here is from genome assembly GCA_964387025.1 of uncultured Leptolinea sp. Lineage (GTDB taxonomy): Bacteria > Chloroflexota > Anaerolineae > Anaerolineales > Anaerolineaceae > PNON01. The sequence goes on from CAYLUZ010000002.1 coordinate 402,708, forward strand.
AAAACCAACCCATCCGGCAGAATTAACTGCTCATGTAAAAGCCCTCCTCGCCCGAAACATCAAACGACCCACCGGTTCTTTACAACCCAAAGGATTGGTCATCGCAGTTATGTCCGCAAAAGGTGGTATCGGCTCGACTACACTTGCAATGAATGTAGGGGTGGCATTACGACAGAAAACAAAAGGGGATGTGATCGTCGCAGAGTTACGGCCATCTCAGGGGACCCTGGGTATCGACCTTGGTTACACCAATGTCAATGAACTGAGCAGGTTATTAAAACATCCTGCCAATGAACTTACTTCCAATATGGTGGAAAACGAACTAGTAATACATTCAAGTGGTGTCAAACTATTAATGGCTTCATGTGATCCACAATCCGTCGAATATGTAAACGCTACCGACCGAATTGCTGCAGTTGTCAGATATCTATCTCAACTGGGACATTATATTATCCTCGATATCGGTTCGAATATTCTTCCGGGTGTTGACTCCATCCTAAGTCTTTGCAATGAAATCATCCTGGCTGTCGAACCAATGCCCAATACCGTAACTCGAACAAGGCTATTGCTTGAATGGTTGGCTGAAAAAGGTTTCACCAAATCAAAGGTTCTGACTCTTGTGTTGATAAACCGGATTCGTTCAGATATCCAACTCTCATGGACACAGGTCCAGGAAGCGCTGGGAATACCGATTACTTCAATTATCACACCGGCTCCAGAATTGGCATATCAAGCCTGTACACGCAGCACACCGATGATTCTGGCGCAACCGGATGGGATCGTTGCACAACAATATGTGAAGATAGCGTCGACCATCGCCCAACGCGGTCCCCAAAAATGATCCGCAGAGCGGATACCGACACAGCCATATCCGAATCGGCTAAATTAATCGATCAATTCAAATTGGCAATTTTCTTTACAGGTGCTGGAATTTCCACTCCTTCCGGAATTCCCGATTTTAGGGGGAATACCGGATTTTGGAAACAGGAAAATCCAATGGACGTGGTATCGCAGTCTACTTTTCAGAGTCAGCCAGCCCGTTTCTATACCTGGTTTCGCCCTTTTGTCGCAACTTCTTATAATGCAAAACCGAATGCAGCTCACTATGCTATACATAATTTGGAGAAGCAAGGCAAGGTTCACCAGGTAATAACCCAAAATATTGATAACTTACACTCAAAAGCAGGTTCAGAAAACGCCATTGAATTACATGGCTCAATTCGAACTGGTACATGCACAGGATGTAATCATATATTCGGTGGAGATGATTACCTTCCCGAATTCATCTCAACCGGGACTATTCCGATATGTAAATTTTGTCAAAATATAATAAGACCAGATATTGTTCTTTTCGAAGAAATGCTGCCTCAAGAATCTTGCGAACTTGCAGATATATTAATAGAGAAATGTGATTTAATAATTGTTGTGGGATCATCTCTTGAAGTTATGCCGGCTGCTTCCTACCCGTTACGGGCAATTCAAAATGGAGCAAAGCTGGTCATTTTCAACCAGACTCAAACCCACATGGATATATTTGCACAAATCGTTATTCGTGACGATATTGTTCATTCTGTTCCAAAGCTTAATGGGTATCTTTAATGAAAAAACTTCCTAATAAAAGCAGATTGGAACACTACCAACAATTACTGGATATATCCAAAGACCTGGTCTCCAACCATGATCTATCTACAATGTTAAATAAAATTACAACTACAGCTTGTGAATTAAGTAATTCTGAAGCTTCTTCAATTCTTCTATATAATGAACGCGTAAAAGAGCTTTACTTTCAATCGGCAACCGGTCTGGATGAACCTGTTATGCATGGTCTGGTTGTACCCCTTGATGGAAGTATTGCTGGATGGGTGGTCAAGCAAGGAAAAACTGTATTGATCAATGATGTTCATAATGATCCGAGGTTTTTTGAGGGGATTGAAAAGAAAACACAAATCATTACTCGTTCACTCGTAGGCATCCCGCTTATTGTCCAGGAGAAGGTTATTGGAATTTTAGAAGTGATTAATCACCGAAACGGTGGGTTTAGCGAATACGAAATTGAAATTTTGACAATTTTGGGTACTCAGGCTGCGTTGGCAATTGAGAATACACGGCTTTTCCAGCAATCGGATCAGATATCGGAATTAGTGCATGAGATTCGCACTCCGCTATCCTCGATAAGTACAGCAGCATTCCTATTACAACAGTCTGAGGTGAGTCAAGAGCAGAGGTTATCGTATTCAAAAACAATTTATTCAGAAGCCCAAAGATTAAGTGATATGGCCACTACCTTCCTTGATCTGGCAAGGTTGGAATCAGGACGGACTTCGTTTAAACCTTCCTGGATCAGTCTGAAAGTTTTAGTTGATGAAATACTTGAAATCTTTTTTACCCAGACAGAAGACAGTAGAATAAATCTGACTTCAACAGTTCCAGCTGAATATCCAGAAATTTATGCAGATCGGGATAAACTTAAACAGGTATTTATTAATCTGGTCAGCAATGCGATTAAATACAACCAAAAAGGTGGTCATATTATCATATCTGCGAAGATTATTGAGAATGAACACCTAATCACTGTTAAAGACGATGGTATGGGGATGTCACCTGAAATTGTCAAACATTTATTTGAACGGTTTTATAGATCTCACCGCACTGAAGACCAGATCCAGGGGACAGGTCTGGGTCTATCGATATGTAAAAAGATAATCGAAAACCACAACGGCCGAGTTTCGGTTAAAAGTGAACCTGACTTCGGTACAGAGTTTGAGATCTGGCTGCCATACAAAGCTCATTAACGAGCCCCTTTTCTTCCAAATTGCCTTTCAAGTAAGTCCACCGAAAGGTGAATCATAGTTGGTCTTCCATGCGGGCATGTTCGCGGGGAAAAGCAAGATTCAAGATCCGCCAGTAACTGCTTTTGCTCCTCACCAGATAAAATCTGTCCTGCTTTTATTGCAGCCCGTTTACATACACGAGCGATGATTTTTGCTTCGACTTCCTGTTGTAGGGGGGTTTCATCCTCCTCAAAATCTTCAACAAGAACCTGAAGAGCTGTTGCCGGCTGTAAACCGGAAAAAATAGCGGGGATTGCCCTGATTAGAAATGAGTTAGTACCAAACTCCTCCACATCAAAACCCAGGTGACCTAATATGGGTATCTGTTTTATTAACAGTTCCGCCTGGGATACCGTTAATTGAACAGTAACAGGTTCCATTAGCTGCTGAGAAACCAACCGTTTGTCTTTCTGCCGGATATATTGTTCATAAAGTACCCGTTCATGGGCAGCGTGTTGATCAATCAGATATAACCCGTCAGGTGCTTCTGCAACAAGGTATGCTGCCCCTACCTGACCAACCAGACGCAGCAGTGGAATTCCACCAAATCCCTGGGGATTCGAATTTACTTGTGGTGAATTTTGAGTACTTTGATTCTCATCCGGATTTTGTCCCTTTTGATTAATTTCTCCAGCCATTTCCCAGGCAGGGTCCGGTAATTTTTGGGTTGACGGATTTGATTGCCAATAACTATTCGTTGATTGCATTTCCGGTACTGGCGAACTGGAGAGTAATGCTTTCCTAATACTGCGTTGGATGATGGAGAATACTTGCTCCGGAGATCGAAACTTTACTTCAGACTTCGCTGGATGTACATTCACATCGATATCTTCTGGAGGGAGTGTGAGAAATAATACCGCCATTGGATATCTGCCAACCATCAGGTAGGTGTGATAAGCCTGTAAAACTGCTGCTGAAAGAGTTGTATCTTGAATCCATCGGCCATTTACAAAAAATGTTATTTCTCTCCTATTGGATCGGGTAATACTGATCGGACTTATAAATCCTTCCAGTTTGATGCCATGATCCAATCCTTCTGCAACTATCATTTGCCTTGCTAATTCAGGTTCGAATAAGTTACCAATTACTTCCCGTCGATCGCCTGAACCGCTGGTTTGAATCACAGGTTTATCATCCAGAGATAATTTAATATGTATTTCAGGATATGCCAGAGCATACCTGGAAAGGAGTCCAAAGTTAACCTGTTTCTCAGTAAAATCCTTTTTTAAGAATTTCAATCTCGCTGGTACATTAAAAAATAGGTTTTCAACTCGAATGGTTGTTCCAAAAGTTTGAGCTACCGGAACAGAACTAATAATCCGGCCGGCTTCTACAATTACACGTGCTCCGACAGAAGATTGAACTGAACGGGAAGATATTGATAAATGCGAAATGGATCCAATCGAAGCTAATGCTTCTCCCCTAAAACCCAGGGTTTGTATATGAAAGAGATCTTCCGCAAGGCTTAGTTTGCTGGTTGCATGGCGGGTAACAGCAAGTTCCATTTCTGAAGCGGGAATTCCTATACCATCGTCTGTTACTTCGATCATCTGTTGACCAGATCCATGAATTTGTATGGAAATTGAAGTAGCACCAGCATCAATGGCATTCTCTACTAATTCTTTCAGCACTGATGCAGGACGTTCGATCACTTCACCGGCAGCAATTTGAGAGGCAACATCATCAGTTAGGAGTTTAATAGGCATAAAATAAATTATACACGAACCATTCACCCTCCACTTAACCGCAATTAAACAAAATTAAACCAATAGGAATGATACAATTCTCCAACACGATATCTAATCGAGGTAAAATTACTGGATGGAACGAAAACATTTTTTATTTGATCTTGATGAAACACTATATCCTCCCGATACAGGCTTATGGCCTGTCCTTGGGTCAAGGATGAATACTTTTATTCACACCCGCCTTGGAATACCCATGGATGAGGTGGAAGAGCTTCGAGAACGATATTTTCATACTTATGGTACAAGCTTACGGGGATTGCAGGCAGATTATGCTGTTGACGCAAACGAATATCTTGATTTTGTCCATGATGTACAAATTTCAGACTTTATCCAGCTCGATCCTCAACTTACGGATATCCTTGCTTCTTTGTCGGGGGATAAAATAATATTTACAAATGCGAATAAAGCTCATTCGAAACGCGTTCTCCATGCCCTGGGTGTTGAACAATTCTTTTCTCAAATTGTTGATGTTGTGGATATGGACCCTTATTGCAAACCGTATCCCCAGGCATTTGAAGCTGCGATGAAACTTGTAAATGATCCCATTCCTGCAAATTACATTTTATTAGACGATTCCATAAAGAATGTTCAAGCTGCAATGGATATCGGTATGTCTGCCGTTCATGTGTCTCCATCACAATCCAATTTTGAACATATAATGCATATATCCTGCATACACGATATTCGCAAAGTATTACCCACGTTTTTTGCGGAATGATGTCCTATGAATATTCAACAAAATGGAATTGGATTGTTGATCATAGGAATTGTTGTAGTATTTATCATTGCGATTAATATCAGTTTAATCTCGGCGTTGAAGAATAAATCTATAAATAAGCCGATGGATATTTCTAAATCTATCTTTGATCGAGCAAAATCCCCATGGAAGCCAGAGGACGATGCACTTATAGAATTATCAAAAATGGTTGAAGATATCTCACCAGACCAAAACAATGAACCAGAAAAAAAGTAAATTCATAGTTGTTACTTAGAAAACCAGGAGTGGTTATGACAAACAAAGCATTAAGAGTAGTTTTAATTACGACAACATTATTAATTGTAATTGCTGGATCTTTTTCGGGCGGATTTCTGGCTGGTAATGTTTACCAGAAAGCTTTGAATGAAGGGACAAATAATCCATTACTGGAGAGTATTGTTTCTTCGACTCCAGTACCTCAAGCAACTAATTCCGGTACACCGACCGATCTAAAAGTATTATTTAAACCGTTCTGGGAAACTTGGGATGTTGTTCATAACGAGTTTGTTAAGCAGCCAGTGGATGATACCTTATTGATGCGCGGTGCGATCCAAGGCATGCTTGATTCTCTGGGTGATAAGCATACATCCTATATCGATCCCGATATGCTGCGTCAGGCGAATATTCAACTAACCGGAGAATACGACGGGATTGGCGCCTGGGTGGATGTCACCACGGAATATCTCACCATTATCAGTCCTATGCCGGATTCTCCCGCAGAAAAAGCGGGATTAAAACCGGAAGATCAGGTCATAGCGATAGATGGTGAAGATATGACCGGTATTGATGGAAATGTTGTATTGAAAAAGGTTTTGGGACCTGCAGGCTCTAAAGTTTTATTAACCATCCTTAGAAAGGATACCACTAAACCTTTTGATGTCTCAATAACTCGAGAAAAAATTATAGTCCCAAGTGTTGTTGGGAAAATGGTTGATAATAATATTGCATATATCCAGATATCCACCTTTGGGGAAAACACGAAACAAGAGTTGGAAAAATCTATAAAGGAGTTGCTGGCCAATAATCCTAAAGGCTTAATCCTCGATTTGAGATACAATGGAGGCGGACTGGTAGATAGTGCTGTCGATGTTGCATCACAATTTATTAAAGAAGATGTTGTGATGTTTGAACAATATGGCGATGGAACCTTAAAAACCAAGTATGCAAATAAAAGTGGATTTGCAAGGGATATTCCGTTAGTAGTGCTGGTGAATGAAGGAACTGCTTCCGCCTCAGAAATAGTTGCAGGAGCCATCCAGGATTATGGGAGAGCAAAAATTGTGGGAGTTCAATCCTACGGAAAAGGCTCGGAACAAAACTGGATCACCCTAGTGGATGATCAGGGTGCTATTCGGGTTACTGTTGCAGCGTGGCTCACGCCATTAAAACGACAGATCAACGAAGTTGGGTTAACCCCTGACTATATCGTGGAACTAACCGAGGAAGATATAAAGAACGGGAAAGATCCTCAACTTCAGAAAGCCATAGATATCCTGTCACAATAGTCTTTAATGCGAACAAAAACAATCTCCCTTTTAGGAGATTGTTTTTGTTCCGGAAATTATTATCCATTATAATTTACCTATATGCGAAAATTCATCCTGGCCATTGCGTTATTATTCGGCATAATTTTCCTTTTCTCCCGATTTACGGAAATTCAAAAGGTGGCCGAGACTCTCCAGCGGGGAGTCATCTGGTTCATCCTCGCAGGCATATTAATTGAAGCTATTTGGTATATCAATGTGGCAGCATCGTATCGTTTTATATACCAGAGCCTGGGGATGGAAGAAAAGATAAGCCGATTGATGTTGCTTTCTCTGGGAGCATATTTTGTCAACGTGGTTGCACCATCAGTAGGAATGAGCGGAATAGCTGTTTTCGTTGGCGATGCTCCTTATCGAAAACATTCCTCTGCTAAAGTTACGGTTGCGGGTGCATTATATGTATTATTCGATTATATTGGTTTCCTCTTTGTATTAATCTTGGGATTGGCTGTGCTAGTCAGAAGGAATAAATTGGATTGGCCAGAAATATCAGCATCCGTGATCATTGTTTTGATCGCTCTATTCTTAACGGGAATTCTTTATATGGGGGCAAAATCTGCTACACTGTTGGGTAAGTTCCTTGCCTGGCTTGCAAGGAAAATCAATAGAATTATGAATCCCTTTATTCATCGAAAATATCTATCCGAAGAGAGAGCCCTTTCATTTGCACAAGAAGCAGCTGAAGGAATTCATGCCTTACGATCAAGTCCTCGAAATTGGATTCGGCCATTATTACTTGCTTTGAGTAATAAAGCGTTGCTTGTAACGATATTAATGATGGTTTTTCTGGCATTTAAAGTTCCTTTTTCGGCTGGAACCATCATTGCTGGTTTCAGTATAGGTTATCTTTTTCTAATCGTTTCACCAACACCATCAGGAATTGGCATAGTCGAAGGGGTTTTAACCTTGACCCTAACCTCGCTACGGGTGCGTTTTGAGGATGCGGCTGTGATCGTACTGGCATACCGTGGTATCACTTTCTGGATTCCATTATTCTTTGGGTTAGCAGCTTTCCGTATATTACCCCGGACCAGGGTGACAGTAAAAAACGATCAGTTAATTCCATAATTGTGATTCCCAAGTTCAAATTATTACCTAAAAAAATCAGCATTTGACAGTATTGAAGCCTTCGAGTATAATCCACCTTCGCTTAAATACTGTTAATAATGGGAGTGAAACGCTATGGAAACCAGCGTTAATCAATCAAGTGAAATAAAAATTAAGACCCACTTTTCCGGGAAAGTGGTTAAAACCTCTCTGGCTGGTGCATTGGTAGATATCGGCACAGGGACTCCGGCATACCTTCATGTGTCACAAGTCGTTGCAGAACAGCCGGATCAACCAATTAAAATGGTTGGAGATATTCTAAAGGTTGGACATGAAGTAGAAGTCTGGGTTAAGAAAGTTCGCGATGGCCGTGTGGAATTAACAATGCAGAAGCCTCTTGACCTGGATTGGAAAGATCTTAAAGCTGATATGGTTGTAAAAGGCAAAGTCGTTCGCCTTGAAAAATTTGGCGTTTTCGTTGAAATTGGTGCAGAACGCCCCGGTTTGATCCACATCAGTGAACTTGCTCATGGCTACGTAAAAACCACTGCCGATGTAGTAAAAGAAGGCGATGAAGTGGAAGCCATGATCCTGGATGTAAATAAAAAGAAGAAACAGATCAAGCTCAGCCTAAAAGCTCTGACCGAACCTCCCGTAAAAGAAGAAGCTCCAGTACAGCTCGAGGAATTCTCCGAAAAGAAAAAAGATACTCGTCGGCCTGCAAAAAAACCTTCTCGACCTGGGAAATCCCGCAGAGAAGATTCTTATGAAGCTGATCTGGCTGCATTTGAAGCAGAGAATACTGAGCCAAATCCTACCTATATGGAAATTGTCCTTCGTGCAGCCATGGAAAAAGCAGAACCTGCAAAACCCCGTAGCGATAAGGCACGTAAAGGCAAAGCTACCTCCAGGGAACAGGATGATATTCTTGCAAGAACCCTGGAACATAAAGTAAAGTAAATATAATTTGTATTTCATACTGACAGCGTCTTTCTAAAGGCGCTGTTTTCTTTTGCATACTTTTTCGAATATGGTAAACTAAAAATATCGAGATTTTCGATTTTAATAAACCAGGTGGTAGTTAAATGCGATTTCTGATCATCTACCCCAATTGAATGATATAAAAAGGGAAGGACCTGATTGACTAACCTCCCCTTTTTTCTTTGGTGTATTTTGGAGGTGAGAATGGCTGGTACAAAATATATCTTCTTCACAGGTGGCGTGGTGAGTTCAGTGGGAAAAGGTGTCACTGCAGCCTCAACGGGAAGAATACTAAAAGAACGCGGCTTCAGCGTCGCCATCCAAAAACTCGACCCGTATATTAATGTCGATCCCGGAACAATGAGCCCTTATCAGCATGGAGAGGTGTATGTCCTTGATGATGGCGCGGAGTGCGACCTGGATCTTGGCCACTATGAACGATTTATCGATATCCGATTGAATCGTGCATGCAATGTGACCACCGGTCAAGTGTATGCAGAAGTAATTGCCAAAGAGCGCCGCGGTGATTACCTGGGGGGCACGATACAGGTAATTCCCCATATTACCAATGAGATCAAAAAACGCATCGTCGCCGTCGCCAAAAGTACAAGTGCTGAAATTGTTCTTGTTGAAGTCGGTGGAACAGTGGGAGACATTGAAAGCCAGCCCTTCCTTGAAGCCATCCGTCAACTCAGGAGTGATCTGGGTCGTGAAAATACACTATTTGTTCATGTAACCTGGCTGCCATATATTGGTGCAAATGGGGAGTTAAAAACCAAACCCACTCAACATTCAGTCCGTGAGCTCAGATCGATTGGTATCTCACCAGACATGATAGTTGCCAGATCTGATTTTCCCATAGAAGAGGATCTCATTGACAAGATTGCGTTATTCTGTGACGTCGAAAAAAGAGCTGTAATCCCGATGGAGACAGCAGCGATACTATACGAAGTTCCACTCATCCTCGAAAAAGCGGGAGTCGCTGATTTTCTCATCGAACGTTTCAAGTTGAAATCCCCAAAAATACCGGATTGGAACGAGTGGCGGAATCTCGTTGACCGTGTCAGGGAACCCAAACCGGTTGTCAAAGTGGCTCTCATCGGGAAGTATGTTGAACTTCACGATGCCTACATGACTGTTGCTGAAGCTTTAAAACACGCAGGAATCCACCTGGGGGTCGAAGTCGATATTCAATGGGTGCATTCTGCTGACCTTGAGAAAGGGAAAGGTTGGGATGTTATCCATAACTCGGATGGAATTATTGTGCCTGGTGGATTTGGAAGCCGCGGTATCGAAGGAAAGATCCAATCCATTCGTTATGCCCGGGAAAATAAAATTCCCTACCTTGGGTTATGCCTTGGCATGCAGTTGATGGTTATCGAATTTGCCCGATATGCATTTCAGGATGAAGGTGTCAATTCAACTGAATTTGATCATTCAACACTGCATCCGGTCATTGATTTGATGAGTGAACAGCGGGATATTACAGATATGGGTGGGACAATGCGCCTTGGTCTATACCCTTGTGTTTTGCAGCCTAATACAATTTCGGCTGAAGCTTATAAAACTGACTTGATCAGTGAGCGCCACCGTCACAGGTTTGAGTTCAATAATGCCTATCGGCAGGTACTTCAAGAAAAAGGAATGCGGTATTCAGGACTAAGCCCTGATGGGAAGCTGGTAGAAATTGCTGAGCTGACTGATCATCCATTTATGGTAGGCACCCAATTCCATCCGGAGTTTTTATCACGCCCAAATCGCCCGCATCCCTTGTTTGTAAGTTTTATCCATGCTGTTTGTGATCGAAAAGGTATTGAAACGAGCGGAAAACTGTATAAAAACCTCTCCGCAGAACATCTTATCTCTGAAGAGAATCAGAAATAAGGTATACTTATTTGAAATATATCAGCACTCATTGCCAGATT